>NZ_CP146606.1:1182500-2397730 GCF_032842945.2 Roseovarius sp. W115 | reverse complement strand
TCCCAGGTCATGACAATCAGCACATAGGCCACCAGCGTCGCAGCAGACCCCGCCGAGACCAGCCAGCCCAGCATCTGCGGCGCACGGTGTTTGGGCAGCCATTGAAGCTGAAGCGACTGGTTCACCGTCTCGTAGTAATGAAAGCCGATCGAGCTGAGCATCGTGATCGTCAGGATCCCGCCCATGGTCGGAAACCACGCGGTAATGGCCGTGGCCACACCCAAGAGAACCAAAGAGATCAGTGCCAGCGTCTGCTCGCGCATAAATATGATGATGGCAATCACACCAATGGCGAAGAACCCCGGGATTTCGCGCACCGTATGCAGCCAGCCGATGTCCGAACCGTCAAAATCCGCGGCCTCAATGACAAAGTTGTTGATGAGCGCCATCCAGGTGGAAAACGCCAAAGGCATCGCCGCCGCCATGAGAAAGAGCAACACAACAGGCCGCCGCCATTTCGGCAACAGGTGCGCATCATCAAGGGGAAAGGTGGTGCTCATGAGACAGCCTTACGCCCATTGCCCGGTTTTGACCATGGGTCAGGACGCAGAGCAGGTGTGCGAAAATCGCAAAAGTCATTGGCAAAGCTGTCCTATGTACGCGTCGAGGTCGAAGTGAATTTACACCAAGCCGCGACAGCGCCGGACCGGGGGACGGCGCAGCCTCCATCCGAGCCTCGGCGGTTTATGCCAGCCAAGCACATCCTTCATACATGCCACGCGCTTACGTGAACAAAGCGCCGGCCCATCGGGTCGGTCCGGCGCTGGCGCGGCAGGGCTTTGCCCCTTGAGTTCGCGCCTTGGGGGCGTTGAACACATTCTCCGCAAAACACCCCACCCCACTTCAATAAAAACTCTGTGGATCAATATCCACGGCCAGCCGGAACTGGGCTGATCCCTTGACCGGCGCCACCCATTTCGCCAGCGCGGGCTGTAACGCCGCCCCTTTGGGCGCTTTGACCAAAAGCCGCACGCGGTGCCGTCCTCGCACCCGTGCAATGGGTGCGGGCGCCGGGCCAAAAACCTGCCCCCCTGCTGCGCGAATGGCGCCGTCATTGCGCGCGAGCAAATTGCCGATATCAAAGGCTTCCTGCATATCGGTCGAAGACAGGATAATCCCCGCCATACGCCCAAAGGGCGGCACGCCTGCCTGATTGCGCTCTGCCGCCTCGGCGCGCCAGAACCCCTCTTCATCTCCCGACAGGATCGCCCGGATCACCGGATGCTCTGGCTGGAACGTCTGCAACAGCGCCTGACCGGGCTTTTCCGCGCGCCCTGCACGCCCGGCCACCTGCCGCATCAGCTGAAACGTCCGCTCCGCCGCGCGCAAATCAGAGCCCTGCAAGCCCAGATCGGCATCGATCACGCCAACAAGCGTGAGGTTGGGAAAGTTATGACCCTTCGCAACCAGCTGAGTTCCAACGATAATATCTGCCCCACCTTCGGCAATCTCGGCAATCTGCGCTTTGAGCGCCCGCGCCGAGCCGAACATATCCGAACTGAGCGTTACCACCCGCGCCTCGGGAAAGAGCGCCTGCGTTTCTTCGGTCAATCGTTCCACACCCGGCCCCACAGCCGCCAGCCGATCTTCGGCCTCGCAGGAGGGGCACACGGACGGCATCGGCTTGGTCTCTCCACATTGGTGGCACATCAACCGTTTGAGAAAGCGATGCTCCACCATCCGCGCATCGCAATGATCGCAGCCCACCTGATGACCGCAGGCTCGACAGATCGTGACCGGCGCGTAACCCCTTCTGTTCAAAAACAAAAGCGCCTGTTCGCCCGCCTGTACCCGTGCTTCGACCGCCTTTTGCAATGTAGGTGAAATCCACCGGCTGGCGGGTAGGCGTTCCGTGCGCATATCAATCGCGCCGAGCTCGGGCATGACCGCCTCACCAAACCGCGTATCAAGATCAAGCCGCGTGTATTTCCCCGCCTCGGCATTGGACCAGCTCTCGAGGCTGGGCGTGGCCGAGGCCAGCACCACCTGCGCATCACATAGGCTTCCGCGCAGCACAGCCATGTCACGCGCATTGTAGAGCACCCCGTCTTCCTGCTTGTAGGACGTATCATGCTCTTCATCGACAACAATGAGGCCAAGATCTTGAAACGGCAGAAATAGCGCCGAGCGCGCACCGACAACCATCTGGCACTGCCCTTGCCCCACCATCTTCCAGATGCGGCGGCGTTCGGTCATGGTCACGCCCGAATGCCATTCGGCGGGCCGCACACCAAACCGCGCCTCGACCCGGTCAATAAACTCCGCCGTAAGGGCAATCTCTGGCAACATAACCAATGCCTGCCGTTTGCAGCGCAAGGTCTCGGCCACGGCTTCCAGATAGACTTCTGTTTTTCCCGATCCGGTCACACCCCGTAACAACGTTGCCTGAAAACGCGCGCCGCACACACCCGAGATCAAAGCCTGTGCCGCGGCAGTCTGATCAGGCGTCAGCGCAGCGCTTCCGCGATCCGGATCCAACGGCGGATAAGGCGCATCACGCGGCGTGTCTTCCTCCAGGACAGCCCCCTGTTTCACAAGGCCCTTCACGACAGAAGACGTTACACCGGCCAGATCGCTCAACTCCTTGAGCGTAAACGCCAAGCCTCCGTATTCGCGCAGCGCCTCCAACGCCTTTCTACGCGCCTTGGTCTCGCGCTCCGGCGCGCGGTCTCCCAGCCTATACACTTTTTGCATCGAGGGCGGGTTGCTGAGACCCGGTGCGCGCGTGGCCAGCCGCAACATCGCAGGCAAAGGCGTCAGCGTATAATCCGCCGCGCGTTTGAGAAAGCTCTGCATGTCTTCCCGCATGGGTGCCACATCCAACACACGGATCACCGAGCGCACTTTCGAAAGATCATAGTCCCCCTGCCCGGTGCCCCAGACCACGCCCAAAACCTTGCGCGGCCCAAGCGGCACCTCGACAAAGCTGCCCAGATGACAGCCACCTTCAGGCGCTTTGTAATCAAGCGGACGTCCCAAAGGCTGCGTCGTCAGAACAGAGACAAGCGCGCCGGTATCAAAAAAGCTGGGCGAAGGAGACGTCACAGGAGGCCCTTGGCTAGGAGGTCCCGGATCACGTCCAGGACAGGGGGTTTCGGGCGTCCACTCTATGAGGTAAAGCCAAAAGAGAAAAACCCCAACCCGCACCAAAAGGGCCGCTTGAGATGAAATTTTTCGTAGATACCGCCGAAGTCGATGCCATTGCCGAACTCAATGAGCTGGGCATGGTCGATGGGGTGACCACAAACCCCTCACTGATCATGAAATCCGGGCGCGATATTCTCGAAGTCACCAAAGAGATCGCCGACATGGTCGATGGCCCTGTAAGTGCCGAAGTGGTGGCCACCGAGGCTGACGCAATGATCGCAGAGGGGCGCAAACTGGCCAAGATCGCCGACAACATCGCCGTCAAGGTGCCGCTCACCTGGGATGGGCTGAAGGCGTGCAATGTGCTGACGAACGAAGGCAACATGGTCAATGTGACGCTGTGTTTCTCGGCCAATCAGGCGCTTCTGGCCGCGAAAGCCGGAGCCACCTTCATCAGCCCCTTCATCGGACGGCTCGACGACATCAACCTCGACGGCATGGACCTCATCGCCGACATCCGCACGATCTATGACAATTACGGGTATGAAACCCAAATCCTCGCCGCCTCCATCCGCACCGTGAACCACGCCACCCAATCCGCCCTGATTGGTGCGGATGTGATGACCGCCCCCCCGATGTGATCAAGAAAATGGCGCTGCACCCGCTGACGGATAAAGGTTTGGATGCGTTTTTGAAAGATGCGGCCAGCGCGAATATCAAGATCGTTTGACGGACCGAGTGATTGATTAGGGAGCGTTCGGTGCGCGAACACTGCAGGCGTGCACCGGCAAATTTGCTTTCTGCGTCAATCGGGCTCTCGGTAAAGCTCATGACATGAGCAGTGAACCCCGCCGCCACCTAACGCAAACATGTCGTACTCAACCGCGTCAACGTGAAAGCCGCGATCTTCCAGCTGTTTGTTGACATTCACATTGTGGCTCATTGACAAGACACGCTTGTTACCAAGGCTAACCAAATTGCCACCCAGCTTTACACAATCTGAGTAGGCAACCGGGATGGTCTCAATGCCGTGCGTCTCTTTGATATAGTCAAGCGTGTAGGGTTGCAGCGCATCTTCGCACACCAAAGCCAACCCTCTTTCGAGCATTACAACGACCGCGTCCACATGCACAAACTGTGGTGGAATAGGCGCGACCAAAACCTCCCAATCCTGTTCACGAAGCCAGCCTGCGACTTGCTCGGCACCTTCCTTCGTCGATCGATCCCCTGACCAGCCCAGCAGGGCGACACCTGGTTTCAAAATGCAAAAATCCCCACCCTCAAAATGCCCGGCCGTTACCCATTTCCAAATTGGGATACCTGCTTTGTGGTAAAACTCGCTGGCGACCGCATAATCCCGGCGACGCGGAGGCGTCTGGATAGATGTGATGACCGCACCCCAGGGCGTCATGAAGCTCGAGTCACGGGTGAAAACAGAAGATGGAAGCCCCGCGTCGGCTTCCGCAAAATGTACATTCACACCATTGCGCGCATAGATCTCCACCATTTGCCGGTGTTGCTTCATGGCTTTTTGCTTGTCAAAGCGATGGCCCATTTCCTCCATATTCGCCAAGGTCACTGCGGAGATCGAGTTCAGAGCAACCCAGCGAAAATGATCCGGCTTACCAAGCAGTACATCGGTCAAAACACCTGTCTGAGCGTTGACACCCCAACGCACCGGTTTGTCTTGGATGGATGCCGACGTGGCCTGCAATTTGTTCATGTTGTTTCCAATCTGACCAAGTAAGTAGACGATATGCATCGTGAATTTAGAAAGCAACACGGGCACCATGCGCCAACATTTGCGGAAAGAGGCGTGAATAGCGGGCAAAACCAAACCTTGCTCACAACAAATCGTGCAAACCCGCAACAGGTAAAAACCTCGACAGATAAAACTAGCGTCACGGGGTCCCGCTCTGCTAAAGAGAGCACAACAAAAAAATGGGGCGTAACGTGAGCAGTCAGCCTGAAATGACCGAAGTTCTGCGCGAGAAGATCATCGCGCAGCCGAATGTAATTCTTGAAGATCAAGACCTTATGCGTGCACTCATCGCTGCGAATGAGCGGGCAATGGGCAACAACATTGTCGATCTGCGCGGCATCGCCATGGACCGGCTTGAGGCGCGGCTGGAGCGGTTGGAAGACACCCATCGCAGCGTGATCGCCGCAGCATATGAAAATCTCGCAGGCACCAATCAGGTGCATCGCGCCATTCTGCGTATGCTGGATCCGGTTGAGTTTGAAAACTTCCTGAAGGATCTCGGCGGCGATGTGGCCACGATTCTGCGGGTCGATTGCATCAAGCTGGTGCTGGAGTCTGTCCAAAATGATGATGACCCGGCGGTCAAGCGACTTGGCGATGTTCTCTCGGTCGAGACCCCCGGTTTCATCGAGCAATATCTTGCTGTGGAACAGGGCCACCCCGTCCGGCAGGTCACCTTGCGCCAAATTCAGCGTGGCGACCCGCGGGTCTACGGCCCAGAGGCGGAATTCATGCGTTCAGAGGCCTGCCTGCTTCTGGATTTCGGCGAAAATCGTCTGCCCGGCCTTCTGGTCATGGGCGCAGAGGATCCGCATCAGTTCAACCCGCAACAAGGCACCGATCTTTTGTCCTTCTTCGCAGGTATCTTTGAAAGAGCGATGCGCCGCTGGCTGTCATGACTTCGCCCGCAGCCCGCGACGCGCTGCAGGATTGGCTGGCCTTTCAAAAATCGTTGCGCGGTGCGCCGCAAACCACACTGGATGCCTATGGCCGCGATGTAAGTGACTTTCTGACGTTTATCACAGAACACAAGGGCGAAACCCAAGGTTTGCGGGCGTTGGAGCGTATCAGCGTCACAGACATGCGCGCCTGGATGGCGTTTACTCGAGGGGACGACGTGGGTCCGCGTTCGCTGGCGCGCAAACTCTCGGCGGTCAAAAGCTTTTTCCGCTGGCTCAGCGAGCGTGAAGGAATTGAACCAACTGCCGTGCTTTCGGCCCGGTCTCCCAAATATCAGCGCAAACTGCCGCGCCCACTCAGCCCCGGTGCGGCGCAGGATGTGATCGACACACTGTCGTTTCAAACCACGCAACCTTGGATCGGAAAGCGCGACGAGGCAGTTGTCACCCTGCTCTATGGCTGCGGTTTGCGCATCTCCGAGGCGCTTGGCCTTCTGGGGTCTGACCTACCGCTGGGAGAGGCGCTGCGCATCAAAGGCAAAGGCGGTAAAGAACGTGTTGTGCCCGTCATCGCGCCCGCACGCGAGGCGGTCGAGCGTTACGTCGCTGCCTGCCCCTACCCCATGGAGCCCGAGCAGCCGATTTTTCGCGGTGCCCGAGGCGGGCCGCTGAACCCACGCACTTTGCAACAGACCATGGCGCGTGTGCGCATGCAGCTGGGATTGCCGTCAACCGCAACACCCCATGCCATGCGCCACAGCTTTGCCACGCATCTGCTCAACGCAGGCGGCGACCTGCGCGCCATTCAGGAACTTCTGGGCCATGCTTCACTTTCCACGACGCAAGCCTATACGGCGGTGGATACGTCCCGATTGATGGAGGTTTATGCCAAGACCCATCCCAGAGCGAAGTGAGAACGGCGGCTGGTTTCTGAGTGGCGTTTGTATGGTCACAAACCTCAAGCAAACGTGAGGAGTTCTGATTGGCTCATGGAACGCAGTGTGTGACAGGGTGCGCGAGGATTTATTGCCAATAAGGCAGGAATTGAAGGAGCTCCCCAATGATCCGCAAGCTAGCTATCGCCGCAGCATTCATGTCTTTTGCCGGCGCCGCCAGCGCTGAAGACTGCGCCGCCATCACCGTCGAAGACTCTTTTGACCTTACAGATGATCATGTTACCGCACTCTACGAATGCCTCGGCGCACAAATGGCTGAAGGCTATGCCTCTCAGGGCGACGCAATCGCAGCTGAGTACCGCAACTGGACACCAACGCAGACACTCGGCGCTGTTGCCGGTGCGCACGGCAAGCGGGTGCTTTTCACATACGCCAATGATGTCGCCGCCGAGCAATATCTCAAATTCGAGGACGAAGGCGTTGAAATGCCGGTGGGTTCGGTTCTGGCAAAAGAAAGTATTTCTATCTCTATCAAGAAGCAAAAAGCTCGGCCTGGTCCACTCTTTCTAATGACCAAAGTTGGCCTTGATGAAGCACCCGATACCAAAGGCTGGCTCTATGGGGGAATTCAGCCCAATGGCAAACCGATGAAAGTCAAACAGAGCTTTTGCCATGACTGCCATATCGCTTGGGAAAGCCAGGATGCATTGGCCTACCCGGTCGAAGAATACCGCGTCAGCCAATGAGCTGAACAGACATTAAGACAACATTGAACCGCGCCGGTCGCCACGGCGCGGTTTTGCATTTGCATCGCTTGCCACGATGGCCCATGACAGTCACATGACGACCCAACTCAAAGCACTTGGTGTGCACCTGCTGACAGCTACAGGTGCCGTGTTCGCCATGCTGGCCATGCTGGCCGCTGTTGACGAAAAGTGGAGCCTGATGTTTCTCTGGCTTGTCGTCGCTTTTCTGGTGGACGGCATCGACGGCCCGCTGGCGCGGAAATACCATGTAAAGAGCAATGCGCCACAGTTCGATGGTGTTCTGCTTGATCTGATCATCGACTACCTGACCTACGTCTTTATCCCCGCCTTTGCGCTATTCAAATCAGGCCTCTTGCCCGGATGGACGGGATGGTTCGCCATAATTGTCATCACTTTTGCCAGCGCTATGTATTTTGCAGATACACGCATGAAAACAAAAGACAATTCTTTCTCCGGCTTTCCCGGGTGCTGGAACATGCTGGTGCTTGTGCTCTTCGCGATTGAACCGAACTTCTGGGTGTCCCTCACGCTCGTGGCGCTCTTGGCCATCGCCATGTTCATCCCGTTCAAATTCGTGCACCCGGTACGCACCGCCCGCTGGCGGACTCTCACCCTACCCATGGCGCTGGCCTGGACCTTTTTTGCCGGATGGGCCGCCTGGGTCGACTTTCACCCTGAAAGCTGGGCACATTGGGGGCTGATTGTGACCAGCGTCTACCTCACACTCGCGGGCATCGCACAACAGATCATCCCCGAGCGTAAACGCGGCTAGATCAAAAGACCTGCCGCACCCTCATGGCGCAACAGCCACACCTTATCTTCGATTCCGCCGGAGCCTGAAAATCCACCCAGGTTGTTGGCACCCAACACCCTGTGACAGGGAATGATAATCGGAATCGGATTGCCCCCACAGGCCGCACCGATAGCCTGCGCCGGGGCCTCGCACAGCTTGGCCAGATCGCCGTAGGTGCGGGTTTCACCAAAAGGAATGCCCTGCATGGCGTTGCAAACCTGCTTTTGAAACGCAGAGCCAACCACCTCAACCGGCACGGTGAACGCAGTCAATTCCCCTGCAAAGTAGGCCTCAATCTGGGCCAATGCATCCGCCAATACCGGGTCTGGTTCTTGATCATCAATCTTTGGCGGAACCTGCCCCCAACGCACCCGCGTCACGGCCCCATTCTCGCAAGTGACGCGCACATGGCCCAATGGCGTTGTGACATATCCTTGCGACAAGTCCTCTACTCCGTGTTCAAAAGCACCGCTTCAACGCGGCGATTGGCTTCGCGCCCCTCCGGTGTCAGGTTGCTTGCCACAGGTGCAAGATAGGCTGCCCCATCGGCCTCTAGCTGCTCGGGTGACACCGAATACTCCTGCACCAACCGATCACGCACCGCCTCAGCTCGACGTTTTGAAAGCGCGCGGTTAGGCGCCAGCCCACCGACCGTATCTGTATGTCCAACAAGCGCCACGCGGCGGGTGGTGTCCTTTGTCAAAAACTCTGCCAACGTTGTCAGCGACGCATAAGGGCCCGGACCCAATGAGCCTGATCCGGTGTCAAACTCAAGATCTGCCAAAACCACATGCCCAAGAGATTCCAGCCGTGCAACAAGCCCCTCACTCTCACCTGCATTGGGTAAACTGGCCGCAGCAGCTCCAGCCGAGACACTCAGACTTGGGGCGCTGTCGCCGGTTTGCGACACGCGCGTAACCTGCAAATATCCAACCGCCCCGACCCGACTGACAAGAAGCATGAGATAACTGGCATTTGGCTCACCCATGTCGGACGCACCCACCAAAAACCGGTAGTTGAAAAGGTCAACGAACATGTCAGGCGCAGGTAAAACGCCAATCTGATAGCGAAAGTCAAACCCGCCGCATTCCTGTCCCGCGCAATCCAGGATCACCTCATAGCCAGCTGCAATGATCTGATCCCGCAAAGGTCGCATGATCTGAAGCGAAGTCAGCCCAGGTGCACTGAATTGCCAGGCTTGTTTCGTCACCACACCTTCAACCTCCACTGACGGAATACGTTTGCCGTCAAAAGGACCGGTTGGCACCAGATAACTTGTTGTAGGCTGATCGATTTCCCGGTTCAAATTCGCGCTTGGCGGCAGTTCAAGTTCGAAAGCATGAGCGATCCCGCCCATCAGCACAATCATCAAACTCAAAGAAGCAAAGGCACGCCACATAAGAACCTCAGCGCGCCTGCGCATGATAGTCTGAATTGGGCTGCATGCCGGTGGCGCTGGCCACCCGGTTGGTCATGTTGAAGAACCCAACCACCGACGCAATGTCCCAGATATCCCGGTCACTGAACCCCGCATCGCGCAACGCCTGACGATCCGCTTCCGTGGTCTCGGCAGACGCTTTCGTGATCTTCTCTGCAAATGCCAGCATCGCCGTTTGACGATCATCAAGATCAGCGGCGCGCCAGTTCATGACCATGGCCTCGCCCAGCTCCGGCTGGCCCGACAACGCCCGAACCGCAGCGCCATGCGCAACCTGGCAATACCAGCAGCGGTTTATGGAACTCACCACCACCGCGATCATCTCGCGCTCCAGCTTGCTCAATCCGCTGTCGCCCAGCATCAGATCATTATACATCGCCGTGAAGGTATTGAGCTTTTCAATGTCAAAGGCATAGGCCTTCAGGACATTGGGAATCATACCCAATTTGTCCTGGCAGATATCAAAATATTTCTGCGTGTCGTCGGGAAGCGGGTCGACCATAGGCAGGTCAAGCGCAGTGGGATCAGTGTTCACGAGACGTCAGCCTTCTTTGATACGGTAATGATACTGTCCCACAACCGTCATGCCGAGGGAAGAGTAGAGCGCATTGGCACCCTGATTGGCCTTGGTGCAGAGTACCGCCAGATACGTGGCTCCCTGATCGGCGGCCCAGAAAGCCGCATGGCGGGTCAGATGCGTGCCCATGCGACGTCCTCGATGTGGCTCCAACACCTCAAGCGCATGGATCATGGCAATACTCTTGTGTATTGCAACAAAACCGGTTGCCGCCGGACGGCTGCTTTCACGCCCAAAAAGCGCAGTTTTGGGCCCGTTCACGCGCGCCATCACCTCTCGCCGCGCCGCGCCGATACCGCCCGCGTCCCAGATGTCTGCCTGAATGGCCAAGGGTGGCCAGATGTCAAAGGCGGTGACCTTGGGCGGGCGGTCCATGGTAAGGCGTTCTATATCGCACACATATAGATTGACCGGATCAATAATGGCGTAACCTGCATCTTCCAGGATCTGATCCAGCGCCTCTTCCCCTTCGCGGATCATAAACAAGGGTGTCTGACCAAGGGCCTTCATTGCAGTCTCAGCAAGGTGTAGATCGGCTTGTGAAACTGACCTGCGCGCTGTTGCCGCCGAGACTCGCTTGCCGCCTCCCTGACCGTCTCGCAAGGTCCATGCACCTGCATCTTGTACCGCCGCGGACGGCCAGGTGTGTTCTGTCACCTCATATAGCGTCTGAACATCAGGCAACCCGGTCATGACGCAAAAAGCTCTTTAAGCTCGTCCATTGCCTGATCAATCGACGCCTTGTCCTGCCCACGGATGACAACGTTTGAGCCAAACAGACCATCGCGTTGAAACGGGTAAGAACCAAAGCTAAGTGCGGAATACCTGTCGGCCAAATCCCCCAAGGGCCCGGCAATATCCCCTTCCCCCCGCATCACATCAAGCGCTGCTGACAATACTGGCGCACCACCTGTAAGCGTCGGCAAAAGGCCGGCCAACATGGCCTGGAAAATCTTCGGCACGCCCGCCATGACATGCACATTCTCAAGACTGAACCCCGGCGCACCACTCACCGGGTTGTCGATCAGCACCGCGCCGTCTGGAATCCGCGCCATGCGCAACCGCGCTTCGTTCAATTCCAGATCCTGCCGGTCATAATGCGCCTGCAGGATCGCCCGCGCATCCTCACGCACATCAATCTTCGCACCAAAGGCGCGCGCCACATTGTCTGCCGTGATGTCATCATGCGTCGGCCCAATCCCGCCAGATGTAAACACATGGCTAAATGATGCGCGCAGCTCATTTACCGCCGTCTGGATTGCACCGCCATCGTCGGAAATCACCCGCACCTCGCACAAGTCGATCCCATGCTCCGTCAACGCACAGGCCAAATGATGCATATTCGCATCCTTCGTCCGACCCGACAGGATTTCATCTCCGATCACCAGCATGGCAGCAGTAGGATTTGGCATTGTGCAGGGTACCTTGTGTCATATCACAGCCCGGTATAGGCCTGCTCCCATGCGCTTTCAAACCCCTCTTGAACCCGCCACGCTCATTCGCCGCTACAAAAGGTTTCTCGCCGACATCCGGCTTGAAGATGGCCGCGAGGTCACCGCCCATTGCGCCAACCCCGGCTCCATGATGGGCTTGGCGAAGCCCGGCACCAGGATTTGGGTCGAACCCAATGAGGATCCCAAGAAAAAGCTGAAATACGGCTGGCGGCTCGTCGATCACGAAAACGGCCATTTTACCGGCGTCGACACCAGCCTGCCGAACCGCGCTCTCAAAGCCGCCCTGATGACCCAAACTATCCCTGAATTATCGGCCTATGACACTGTGCTACCCGAGCAGAAATACGGCACCAAGAGCCGCATTGATTTCCTTCTGCGCGCCCTAAACCTGCCCGACGCCTATGTCGAAGTGAAATCCGTCACCCTCATGCGCCAGCCAGGCCTCGCCGAATTTCCCGATAGCGTCACGGCCCGCGGCGCCAAACACCTGACTGAACTGGCCCAAATGGCCCAATCCGGCCATCGCGCCCTGCTCTTCTACCTTGTGCAACGTACCGATTGCACAGAGGTCAGCGTGGCCGCGGATATTGATCCCACCTATGCGAGCGCCCTACAAACAGCTACAGCAAACGGGGTTGAAATCCTCGCCTATCACACTCAAATCACGCCTCATAGTATTGAGATTGGGAAGAAGTTACCGGTCTGCGACCCTCAAACACTGGCCCTTTGAAGCTATTCGGCCTAGATAAGCCCCATGGAACGAGCCGAGGACATCCCCTTGAACGAACAACACCGCGGCAGACTGACACGTGACGGTATCCGCATCCACGAGGCCGCGGACTTCGCTGGCATGCACAAAGCAGGTGCACTGGCCTCAAAAATTCTCGATGAAATTGCCGATCATGTCTTTGTCGGGCAAACCACCGGTGAACTGGATCGTCTCATTGAGGCAATGGTCGATGAGGCGGGCGCCAAATCCGCCACCATTGGCTATAAGGGCTACAAACACGCCAGCTGCATCAGCGTCAACCACGTGGTCTGCCATGGTATTCCCGGTGATAAAAAGCTCAAAGACGGCGATATCCTGAACATTGATGTCACCGTCATTGTCGACGGCTGGTATGGCGACACATCCCGCATGTATGTCGCAGGCCGCCGCAGCCGCAAAATCGAACGCCTCATTCAGGTGACCCACGATTCCCTGATGAAAGGCATCGAAGCGGTCAAACCCGGCAACACCTTCGGGGATATCGGCCACGCCATCCAATCTTACGTCGAAGGCCACCGCATGAGCGTGGTGCGCGATTTCTGCGGTCACGGGCTGGGCCGGGTGTTCCACGCCCCACCAAACGTGCTGCATTATGGTCGCGCTGGCGCGGGGTTTGTTCTGGAAGAAGGCATGTTCTTCACCATCGAACCCATGGTCAACCTCGGTCGGCCCGAGACAAAAATCCTCGCAGATGACTGGACGGCCGTGACCCGCGACAAATCACTCTCGGCACAGTTCGAGCACTCGATTGGCGTCACGTCAGACGGGTACGAGATTTTCACCCTCTCTGCCGGCAACCGCTTCCATCCGACCTGGACGGCATAAAGCGCCAGCGCTTGGCTTCTTTCTTGTCAAAAATACCCGAATCCGAACGCCGCCCAAAAGCACGCTGTTATGTGATGTTGCGCGTGTCCAATCGGCGCTGCACCAAATAAACCGCGCCGCCAACCAATAGCCCCCAGACAGCACCTCCAAGGCCCAAAACCGTCACCCCGGAAGCTGTGATCACAAATGTGATCACAGATGCTTCGCGACAGGTATCATCTGCCAAAGCTGACGTCATCGACCCTACGAACACGCCCAGCAAAGCCAACCCGGCAATTGTTGGCAACACCACCGATGGGGCCAATGCGGCAAAGGCTGTGATCGCGCCCGCAAACAGACCCAACCCACAGTAGATCGCTCCTGCCACAACCGCAGACCAGAACCGTTGTTCCTTGTCCGGATGGCTGTCTTCACTGGCACACATCGCCGCCGTAATCGCCGCGAGACATGTGGCTGGCGCACCAAAGGGCCCAGAGACTGCGCTGAATGCCCCCACCGTACTGAGAAGCGGCCGCGAACCCGGCGCATAGCCAAAGCTCCGCATCACCGCGAGGCCCGGGATGTTCTGCGTGGCCATCGTCACGATGTAAAGCGGCACGCCAATCCCCAACACCGCCGCAATCGAAAACTCTGGCATCACCAAGACGGGGTTCGGCACAATTGAGGCCGGATCATAGGCAGAAAGATCACCGTGGATCACCACGCTCAACCCCGCCACAGCCACCGCACCCGGCACCGCCAACAGCTTGTTTATCCGTCCCAGAACGAACCAGGTGATCAAAATCGGCACCACAACCGTTGGGTCCTCAATCACCGATGTCACCGGCAGAATGACAATGGACAAAAGAACACCCGCCAGCATGGCTTGTGCCAACGGCGTAGGTATTGCCTCGGCCAACCGCCCCAAGGGTCGCCAAAGTCCTGAAATCACGGTCAAAGCACCGGCAACAACGAACCCGGCGACGGCCCCGGCAAACCCCGCCTCAACCGGCGCAGTCACCGCCAGAAACGCCGCCCCCGGCGTGGACCAGGCCACCGAGGCCGGGATGCGATGCACCAGGCTGAGGAATACCCCCGCAAGACCCATCGACAGCGCCGCCGCCATCAATCCCGACGCCGCCTGATCCGGGCTGGCCCCCACGGCGGTGATGCCTTGAAGCAGAATGGGAAATGAACTGAAAAACCCCACCATCGCCACGACAAACCCGGTGGAAATCGTCTGGATCGGGGGCATAGCAGCGTCTCTTCTCTTTCTATGCAGCCAGGCTAACCGGTTTGCTCTCGCCAGAAAACAGGCATCACGCCAGATCTTGAGGCCCAAGCGACAGACGAATTGCCCCTTTGGCCGTCGATATGTCGATCTCTTCACCTTTTTGCGTCACGTGCAGCGGTAATGCCGCAGCAACCTGCCGAATACGCGGCATCAGAGGCCGCCAGTCCAACGCCAGCCGCCGCGCGGCCTCTGACGGGCATAACGTCTTATGAACCCCACGCTCACGCGCAAGATCCATCAAGACATCCGCAATGTCGTCATCCGTCATGGCATATGCCGTAGGGTGGGGTTTCACCCCACCCACCCGTTTCATCCCAACGCGCTATTGCACCGCCCGCAGGTCCCCGGATGCGCGTGGCTGCCCACATCCGGCAGTATCTTCCAACACCGCTGACATTTCTCGCCCTCGGCCTTTTGGAACACCACCGTGACACCATCCACTTCCGGCAGGCGGAACGCCTCAGCCGGGCTGGGATCACCGGTCAGCGAGACCGCCGACGTGATGCAGATATCCTCGAACGCCACAGATTTCAGCACCTCCAGCAGCGCCTCATCGCGCACATGCACCGTAGGCGCGGCCTCCAGCGAGGCACCAATCACCTTGTCGGTCCGCTGCACCTCCAAAGCCGCCGTCACCACGCGCCGCGCGCGCCGGATCTCGGCCCATTTCGCCGCCAGCGGCTCATCGAGCCAGTCTTTCGGCGTTTCGGGAATGTCCTCCAGATGCACGGAACTCTCCTCGCCTGGGAACCGCTCCAGCCAGACCTCTTCCATGGTAAAGACCAGCACCGGCGCAAGCCAGGTGGTCAGCCGGTGGAACAGGATGTCCATCACCGTGCGCGCCGCGCGCCGCTCTGCCGTGTCGCCATCGCAATAGAGCACATCCTTGCGGATATCGAAGTAAAACGCGCTGAGTTCTACGGTGCAGAAGTTGAACAGTGCCTGAAACACCCCTTGGAAATCATAAGCCGAATAGCCCGTTCGCACCCGGTGATCGAGCTCCGCGAGACGGTGCAACACCCAACGCTCCAATTCCGGCATCTCCGACGGCTCAACGCGATCACTCTCGCCGAAATGGCTCAGCGCCCCGAGCATAAACCGCATCGTGTTGCGCAAACGCCGATAGCTGTCGGCGGTCCCTTTCAGGATTTCCGGCCCGATCCGCTGATCATTGGTGTAATCCGTCTGCGCCACCCAAAGCCGTAGGATATCCGCGCCGTACTGCTTCACAACCTCCTCGGGCACAATCGTATTGCCCAGGGATTTGGACATCTTGTTGCCCTTCTCGTCCAGCGTGAACCCGTGCGTCAGAACCCCACGATACGGCGCACGCCCGATGGTTCCACAGGCCTGTAGCATCGAGGAGTGAAACCACCCACGATGCTGGTCGGTGCCTTCCAGATACAAATCCGCCAGCCCATCCTCTGACCCATCCTCCCGGTCGCGCAGCACAAAGGCATGGGTGGATCCAGAGTCAAACCAGACATCGAGAATGTCATCGACCTTGTCCCAGTCATCCGGGTTATAGTCATTGCCCAGAAAGCGCTCTTTCGCGCCGGGTTTGTACCAGGCATCCGCGCCCTCTTTCTCGAACGCCTCCAAAACACGCGCATTCACCGCGTCATCGCGGAGTAGATAGTCGTCATCCGTCGGCAATGCGCCCTTCTTGGTGAAGCAGGTCAGCGGCACACCCCAGGCCCTTTGGCGCGAAAGCACCCAATCTGGCCGCACCTCTATCATCGAATAAAGCCGGTTGCGCCCCGTCTGTGGCGTCCACTGCACCAGCTCGTCAATCGATTTCAGCGCCCGCTCCCGGATCGTCGTGCCGTACTCATCCTGCCCATCGCCAACAACCTTATCCACGGCGGCAAACCACTGCGGCGTGTTGCGATAGATGATCGGCGCTTTCGAGCGCCAGGAATGCGGATAGGAATGCTTGATCTTGCCGCGTGCCAGCAGACCACCCACCTCAACCAGCTTGTTGATGACGGCGGTATTGGCATCCCCCTCTTTGCCCTTGCGGCTGAGGATATAGGTCCCTCCAAAGAACGGCAGATCAGCCCGGAACGATCCGTCATCCATGACGTTATAGGTGATCACCTGCTCCAGCATGCCCAGATCACGGTAAAGCTCATACTCCTCCATCCCGTGGGATGGGGCGCAATGAACAAACCCGGTGCCCTCCTCATCGGTCACAAAGTCAGCCGCGCGGAAGTCGCGAGGATCGTCCCATTCGCCATTGGAACCTGTGGCCCCGGCGAGGGGGTGTGCCAGCGACAGGCCCGACAACTCTTCAGCCGTCACCTCCCGAACACGGGCCCACTGCCCCTCTTCCAGACGAGCACGCGCCATGACATCACCCGCCAGTTTATCTGCAAGGATGAACTTGTCGCCCACATCGGCCCAACATTCCTCGGGCGTTTCAGTCACCTCATACAGGCCATAGGAAATCTCGGATCCATAAACAACGGCCTTGTTAGAGGGGATCGTCCAGGGGGTCGTCGTCCAGATGACCACAAATCCACCCTGAAGATCATCAGCGACCTTTCGAACAGCGAGGCGCGACCCAGCACTAGACCTAGTTTCCTTGCCCTGAACCCTAAACTTCACCCAAACCGTAAAGCTCTCCTTGTCGTGATACTCCACCTCCGCCTCGGCCAAGGCCGTCTGCTCAATCGGTGACCACATCACGGGCTTTGACCCCTGGTAAAGCGTACCGTTCATCAGGAATTTCTGGAATTCCTCCGCGATGATCCGCTCGGATCGGTACTCCATCGTCACATAAGGTTTCGACCAACGGCCCGTCACACCCAGCCGCTTGAACTCTTCGCGCTGAATATCGATCCAGCCTTCGGCAAATTTCCGACATTCCTGTCGGAAATCGACCACATCAACCTGATCCTTGTTCTGCCCTTTGGCGCGGTATTGCTCTTCGATCTTCCACTCGATCGGAAGCCCGTGGCAATCCCAGCCGGGGATATAGCGCGCATCGCGCCCCATCATCTGCTGGGACCGCACCACCATATCCTTCAGGATCTTATTGAGCGCATGCCCGATATGCAGATGCCCGTTGGCATAGGGCGGCCCATCATGCAGCGTGAACGGCTCACGCCCCTCCGCCTTGTCGCGCAGGCGCGTGTAGATACGCATCTTATTCCACCGCTCAAGCCACTCCGGCTCGCGCTTGGGCAGGCCTGCGCGCATCGGAAACTCGGTCTGCGGCAGGTTCAGTGTCTCTTTGTAGTCCAGTGTCGTATCAGTCGTGTCGGCGCACATCGGATGCGTCCTTTTCATCGTCAGGTGTCTTAGAAAATCAGGGGGCGGCGCGAGCGTCCAAACGCCTTGTCCCGGCGGCTCAATGGTCTCAGAGCGCCGGGCATATAATTCGAATAATGATGGCACGTGCATACATCATGGCCGCGGTTATAGGCAGGGGCGCAGGTGGGGGCAAGAATGAATGCGGGGGATGATATAACGCAGTCCCGACCTCCGAGCCGGGACCTCCTAGCCGTTAAACACTGATCTATATGTAAGCAGTGCCTTTGGTGAGGTAAATTAAACCACCCCGTCATCCTCGGGCTTGACCCGAGGATCTCTTGACCAAAAGATCCCCGATCAGGTCGGGGATGACACTACGCCCCATAAACCTCCCTAACACTCTCCCGCTCGGCCACAGCACCTGCGATCCGCGCCACATTGGGAAACTCACGCAATTCAGGATGCCCTTTCTCCGCACTCAGCCACGTGGTCAGCATATAGAGATAGATATCCGCCGCGCTGAACCGCGCGCCAAGAACCCAATCACCATCACCAATCTGATCCTCAACCACCTGCCAGCTTTCGCGCAAACGCCGCGCGCCGCGCTGCACGGCCTTTGGCTCATCGGCGGGATCATCCACAAACCGGTCCGGGTAATATGTCTGCTGATAGGCGGTCTGCACTGTGTTGGAAAAATAGACGAGGGTTTGCAAATAAAGCGCCCGCTCAGGCGCATCCATTGCCGGGGCCAATCCCGCCTCTGGATGCCTGTCGCACAAAAACACCGTGATCGCCGCCGCTTCATACATCGCACCCTCGTCCCAAAGCAGCACCGGCACCCAGCCATTTGGGTTCACCGCCAACTGCCCCTTGGGACGCGGCAGAGACCGGTCAATCGTGCTTTCCAAAAGCTCGTAGGGCACGCCGATCTCTTCCAGAACGACCCGCACCCCCATAGAGGCGCTGCCAGTGGCGTAATACAGTTTGTACATAAGTCCCCTCTTCGGTCAGACTGTGCGTGACCCAACCCTCTCGCAAAGAAGACCCATGTACCAGCCCAAAGACGTCCTCACCTCAATCGATCAGATCTACGCCGACATGCGCCGCCCCTACGACAGCCAGACGGGCAAATTCATCGACCATGTGGATGATCATATCCGTGTCTGGATCGAACATTCGACCTTTCTGACCATGGCCACGGTGGACAAGTCCGGCAACATGGATGTCTCGCCCAAAGGCGACCCGGCGGGCTTTGTGAAGGTGCTCGACCGCAAAACGCTCGCGATCCCTGACCGTCCCGGCAATCACCGCTATGACGGGTTTCAGAACCTCTTTGAGACCGGCCGCATCGGCCTTGTCTTCTTTGTCCCGCACCGCACCGAAGTGGTGCGCGTGAATGGCAGCGCCGTGGTGGTGCGCGACATGGAGGTGCGCGAACAATGCGCCATTAAAGGCCGTATCCCTGACTTCGCCGTCATCGTCACCGTCGAAGAAGCGTTCTATCACTGTGGCAAATCAGTGATCCGCTCCCGCCTCTGGCAATCCGACGCCCATCCCAAGCCCGAGGGCCTGCCCACCTATGCCGAAGCGCTCATCGCCCATGGCAATCTCGACGTGGACTATGACGACATGCACGCCCATTTGCGCAACAATGAAGAAAACCGGCTTTACGACGAGTAACCCCACCGCGCGGTCTGTTAAACCGCCCTCACACCGTCATCGGCACCGACGCAATACCGACGTGATACCGATGTCATACCGACATGAGTTTTCCGCTCAAAATCAGTGCGTTAACCATGATTCGCGTACAGAACGTTGCAAACACCGCTCTCACGCGCCAAACTTCTGCCATGACCACCGCCCTGCCCCCCGATTTGACATCACACGTCCCGAAATAGAGCGTGTTGTGGCCGCCTTTTACGAGGCCTGTCGTGCCCATCCCGGGTTGGGGCCTGTTTTTGCCAAACATGTCGAGGATTGGGACGCGCATGAGTCCAAGGTGGCCGACTTCTGGGCCGGTACAATCCTGCATGAACGTGGATACGAGGGCAATGCACTCGCCGCGCATGTGAACGCAGGGAATGTTCAGCCGGGTATGTTTTCCACCTGGCTGGCGCTCTTTGACAGCGTGCTCAAAGCGGAACTGACACCTGATCAAGCCGCAGCCTGGTCTGCCCTGACGCATCGCATTGGGCAGACCCTGCGCGCCGGTGTTGTGGAACGTGACACCTTACCGGACGGCATTCCAAACCTGGGAAAAACTGTTTTTTCGCCAAAGGCTTAGGTTTTACTGAAGAGGCCAGTGAGTGCTCTTTGCACCAACCGCGTCACCGAAGGCCTTTTGACCGTGGCAAACGGTATGGGTCGGCACACCTCCATCGCGGCCACGCCAACCCGCGCTGTAAGCGCGCCGTTCACAATCCCCTCTCCAAAGCGGCGCGACAGCTTGGACAGCACCCCTCCTCCGGCTATGGATCCGATCATGTCATCGCCAATCGCCACAGCCCCGGTCGCCACCAAATGCGTCATCACCGCCCGTGCCAGACGCCAGCTGCCCAATGTGCCCGATCGTCCACCATAAACTTCTGCAATGCGTCGGATCATCCGAAGGTTCGCGGTAAGAGCGGCAATGACATCCGCAAAGGCCAGTGGCACGATGGCCGTGACTGTCGCCACCTGCCGGGCAGCCGCTTCGATCTCACGGCTTGCGGCCAGATCGAGCGGCTTCAGAATTTCGGTTTCTGCCAGCCCCAATAATCCGGAAGCATCCAACTGATCCTGCTCTAACGCACGGACCCGATCCTGCCCCCAGCGCACGTCCTCTCGCCCCGCATAGAGCCGGTTTAGATCGCGTAGAACACCCCGCGCTTCACTGAGGTCGGATGTGGTCAGAGCCGTTTCAGCCCGGCGGTGGAGACGATCCATACGAGACAAACGCGAAAACGCGGCAAGCTCGCGTAAAACAAGCACAAAACAGACCAATGCAAAGGCCGCAACAAGGCCTGTTACCGCATACCCCAACACAGGGTTCTGCGCGATAAGCCCGGTGACAAAATTCCATGCGGCAATTGAAACCACTGCACCCAAAAGCGTCAGAAGCAATCCCCAAAACAGCCGCGCCAGACGCGATGGGCGTCGACTTGCAAGTGTGGCCATGGTTCGCATCGCACGCCCTTCGGGTGCGATATCCGTTGTCACATCAGGCACAGGCGGAACTTCGGTCGGATTGGGTGCCTGCGCCTCATCCTCCAGATCAATCAAAACCGGACCTTTATTCATGGCATGCTCCTTCGTTCCGGCGGCCAGACCATCAGAATATGTGCCCCCTGAGGCCCCGCGCGGAGCTTTTCGGCAAAGCCGTGACGGCTATAGAACCGCCGCGCAGACCTGTTGGTTTGGCGCACCCAAAGGTCAATCGCGCTCGTATCGGATTGCGCATCCATCAGCAAAGCTCGCCCCACACCAGCCCCCTGCCCGCGCGGGTGAACATAAAGCGCATGAAGCCGGGCATCGTCCCGCATGGCAAAGCCAACTGGCCCCTTGGCGTCTTCTATCACCCGCACCCAGCCACGCGCTGTCACTTTGAGCATCACCCACACGTCTCGAAGCCCGTCGGATTGGTGATGCGCCCAAAGAATGCGCAAGAGCGAAGGTACCTGCCAGATTTGCGCGACCTGAGGCGTCATAGCCGATCTCCGACCAAAAACTGTGCCGCGCGATCAAGCCGGATATGCGGCGGACCCTCGCCCGGCTTGAGCGTCAGAGGCGCAGGCGCAAATTTCATCACTTCGTACTGTTCCTCAAGCCAGCGCTCAGCCCCGTCGCGCGCCGGAGTAAGGATCTTGCCGGGATCTTCCGGCAAAGCCCCAGGAAAAAAGCCGCCTGTTTTCCGCGCTTGCCACTTTGGGTCAAAAGCGTGCCGCGAACGCAGTTGAGTGTCTCACCTTTATGCGTGCGCGTTTCCTCCGTTGTGGCCCGGATTGAGGCGAGTGCCAGCGCAGATGTTTCTGCCCCGGCAAACGCGGCCCGGTCGCGTGCATCTCTTAATAGCGCCTCTATCAGGGCCGTGAGTTGCGCATGCTGTGAATGATGCAGATGATCGGCTTTCGTCGCAGCAAAGAGGATTTTCTCAACTCTGCGGCCCATGAAAATTCGGCTGAGGAATGCATTGGTCCC
Source organism: Roseovarius sp. W115 (assembly GCF_032842945.2). Taxonomy (NCBI): domain Bacteria; kingdom Pseudomonadati; phylum Pseudomonadota; class Alphaproteobacteria; order Rhodobacterales; family Roseobacteraceae; genus Roseovarius; species Roseovarius rhodophyticola. The sequence goes on along the minus strand of NZ_CP146606.1, from coordinate 2,375,756 downwards.
CGGACGAAATGCCTTCAGAATATCCCGCATCGCGCGACGCATATCCTCCACCGCTTGTGGGCCGGAATGCACGGCGCCCAACGCGTCAACCAGCACAATCTGCCGGTCAATTCGGGCAAAATGATCCCGAAAGAACGGTTTGACGATGCGGCTTTTGTAAGCCTCAAACCGCCGCTCAAACTCGCGCCAGAGGGATTTACGCCCAGGCTTGGAGGGCTGCGGCAATGGGGCAAACGTCAACACGGGCGAGCCAGCCAAATCACCCGGCAGAAGGAACCGCCCCGGTGTGCAATCCGACAACCCGGCTGCGCGCGCCTGCGCAAGGTAGTCGGTGTAACTTTTGGCCAGCCTTTGCGCCACCGTTTCGTCCAGTAGGGCAGCCGCATCCTGCGCACGCATCGTCTCAAGATACCCGGCCGCTTCGGACCGCGCGTCGATCCGCGACAGGGTTTCCTCCGACCACTCTGCAAAGCTTTTGTCCAGCAACCCCAGATCCAAAAGCCATTCACCCGGATAGTCGACAATATCCACATGCACCGTGCGAGGCCCCTGCAGGCCACCCAGAAGGCCCGATGGTCGTACGCGCAAGGAGAGGCGCAGCTCTGAAATGGCCCGCGTGCTTTCGGGCCAATGCGGGTTCTCTGCTGTCAAAGCGCCCAGATGGGTTTCATAGTCAAAACGTGGCAAAGTGTCGTTTGGCTGTGGTTGCAGATAGGCCGCCGTGATCCGGCCATCCGCTGCGGCCAAGAGGCCAGGCATGCGCCCGCGATCCATCATATTCGCCACAAGCGAGGTGATGAACACAGTTTTACCAGCCCGGCTCAGCCCGGTGACACCAAGGCGAATAACCGGCTCTCGAAACACGCCTGATACGGTGTCCGACACGCTCTCAATGCCGCGTGTCAGCCCATCTGCTAATGTGGTGATCACCAATGACTGCCCCCTTTGGCCTCAAGATAAGCGTGCGCCGCTCTGCTTGCCAGAGGGAAGTCAGCGGGGAATTTTCACGCAAAAACGTATCGGAAGAACAGGCCGCATGACGAGGGATTGTGCATAACCCAATACGCAGGCTACAAGCCCGCCATGCCACGTTATGCCCTGAAAGTTGAATACAATGGCGCGCCTTTTGCCGGGTGGCAAAGACAAGCCGACCAGCCATCGGTACAAGGCGCCATTGAGGCCGCTCTGGCCAAGCTGGAACCGGGCGCGCACACCATTGCCGCAGCAGGACGGACCGATGCGGGCGTGCATGGGTTGGCACAAGTGGCACAGTGCGATCTGGAAAAGGACTGGGATCCTTTTCGCCTGTCTGAAGCGCTCAATCACCACCTCAAGCCGCTTCCCGTGGCAATCCTGGACTGCGCGCAAACGGATGAAGATTGGCACGCAAGGTTTTCAGCCGTAGAGCGGCAGTATCTCTTTCGGCTTTTGATGCGCCGCGCGCCGGCGACCCATGATGCCGGGCTGGTGTGGCAAGTGGCCTATGATCTGGATGTCGACGCCATGCGTGCAGGTGCGGCACATCTCATCGGCAATCACGATTTCACCACCTTTCGGTCCAGCATCTGCCAGGCCAAAAGCCCGGTAAAAACACTGGATGAGATTAGAATCGAATGGCAGGAGGGATTGAGTGGGCCGGAAATACATTTCCACCTGCGCGCCCGGTCGTTCCTGCACAACCAGGTCCGGAGCATCGTTGGCACCTTGGAACGTGTAGGTCGAAGCGCATGGGTGCCAGACGACATAAGAACGGCTTTAAAAGCCTGTGACCGCGCGGCCTGCGGCCCGGTCTGCCCCCCGCAAGGTCTCTATCTTGCTGGCGTGACATATCCCAACGACCCATTTGCCGATTAGCCTTTGATCTTGGCCTGTGACGCGGCTAAACCAAAGCCAGCGGTCCCGTAGCTCAACTGGATAGAGCAGCTGACTTCTAATCAGCAGGTTCGGGGTTCGAGTCCTCGCGGGATCGCCAATTATTTCAAATATTTAAAGCTTATTTTATTTTTGTCGCCCTTGTATGGGTAAGCATTGGGTAAGCTTAGCGACCTCCTTTTTGTTTGATTTCTTCCATAGGTTGCGTCAGCGTTGAGACCACAGGGAGAACGTCATGGGCCATATTCGGCTCGGCACATTGCCACAGTCAAAAAAGTGGCGAGATGTCGTTGATTTAATTGATTCTGATGCGCCGATTGACGCGATAGCCGAGGCGGCGGCCTGGGCGTCAGAACTCGATCTTTCACGTGCCAGCGACGACCCCCGATTTCAATTTATCAGCGCCCTACTTGTACGATTACCTTTGATGGCCCGAGCGCCGGGTTTCGAGGATGCATTGGCTGGACTCGGCGTGGGTGAAAACCCGCTGACCTCGGTGGCAGGATTGCTCTCCGGCCTTGAGCTGGTAATTGACCAACAGAGCTTCAAAACCGGTGCCTCATCGGATGCAGGCGAACTCGCAAAAACAGCATTTCTTGAAACGCTCTCGGTCCAATTGCGCGACCAGTTACCAACACTCTTTGAACCGACGACACAGGAGATTCGCGCGGCTCTTGGAAAATATTCGTCCGGAGATCGGTTCGCGGAACTCGCCCGTGATTTCTTCGCCCGGCTGTCATATCGGTCGCTTGACTATTATCTCAGCCGCGAACTGGCCAACCACACGGGACAAGGCAAACGGTTCGCAGATGATGCGCAACGAGTGGCCTTTCAACACGCATTAGCTCAACACACCTTCGAGGCATCGAGGATCGTCAAGGAGTTTGCGACCGGTTGGTATGGCAAGACCGTTTGGCAGAAGCAGGCGCTGGATCAGGAGAAGATAGACCGCTTCACCAAATACGCATTCAAGAAAATGAGGTCCGAGCTTGGACGGCGTCGCGACAACGCATGAGCATCATGTCCGATGCCTCGCTCCGCTAACCAAAACCGGCGGCGATGAGAAACTTCGTTTTGAGATTAACGGAAAACCTGTGGGCGTGAAGCTACGGATCAGCCAATTGAACAGTCAGTTGGTGGCCGGGCTACCGGATCGTGCGCTAGACCTGTTGGAAGTAGCAGCGCTTATCTATGGCGCGGACGCCGCCGTAAGCCGGGGCGGACCAGTGGATCAAAATCTGGGCCGGAAATGGCATCGCCGGTTCATTGTTGAAATGCCGGTACGTGATCTCCTGTTTTGGCATTCGGGAAAGATTGCACAAACGCTCGAAGAAACATTGATGTTTCTCTCCGATGACCGATTTGAGTTTGAGTTCACACAAAAGAATGAGCCCGATGCCGAACGCACGCGGTTCTTCAAATATGACAAAGAAAGCTCTTGGAAGGCAGATCGTATCCTGATGTTCTCGGGGGGCTTGGACTCGTTTGCAGGCGCATTGCAGGAGATTGTCGAAAATCGTCAGCACGTTGCTCTTGTTAGTCACTTCTCGGCGACGAAAATCGCGCCTATACAGCGAAACCTACAAAAGGTTTTAGCCAAGAAATTTGGAGACCTGAACCGCCCCGGTTTTGCCGGAGACTGTTGAGTTCGTATTTCAAGCTGCGATTTTGTTTGATTTCAAGGCTTGTTCGTATTTCTCCTCCGCTTCGATTGGTGTGATGTAGCCGAGAGGTTCGAGCAAGCGTTCCCTATTGAACCAATCGACCCATTGCAGGGTTTCCCATTCGACCTGATCTTTGGACTTCCATGGCCCCAGCCTGTTGATGACTTCCGTTTTGAACAGGCCGATGATTGTCTCAGCCAGTGCATTGTCATAGCTGTCGCCGACGCTGCCGACGGATGGTTCCAATCCTGCATCGACCAAACGCTCTGTGTACTTGATCGATACATATTGCGATCCGCGATCTGAATGATGGATCAGTTTCTCAGCAGGTCTGCGCGCATGGATCGCCTGTTCGAGCGCATCCAAGACAAACTGCGTGTCCTGTGTTGTCGATGCTTTCCAGCCGACGATCCGGTTGGCGAAGGTATCAATGACAAAGCCCACGTAGACGAAGCCCCGCCAGGTGGACACAAACGTGAAGTCGGACACCCAAAGCTCGTTTGGCATCGCAGCCCGGAACTGGCGATTAACCTTGTCCAGTGGGCATTGATCGGCAGGCTGACCATAGGTGGTTTTGACCTTCTTGCCCCGCCGAACGCCTTGAATACCAAGCTGGCGCATCAAGCGTTCAACCGTGCAGCGGGCGATATCGATCCTCTCGCGCTTCATTGCATGCCACAGTTTACGTGCGCCGTAGACTGATCTGTTCTTCTCCCAAACGTCTTTCATCTCTTTGCGCAGATACGCATCCCGCTTGGCGCGATCCGATGCACGGTCAGGTTCGCGTTCAACGGCCAGATGCTCGTAGAAAGTCGACGGGGCAATCTGCAGAACACGGCACATCGGCTCGACCCCATGCACGCTTCGGTGCTCCTTGATGAAGGCAATCATTTGCGGAATGGGCGGTCGAGCTCCGCCTGTGCAAAATAAGCAGATGCCTTTTTGAGGATCTCATTGGCCTGACGCAGTTGCCGGTTCTCGCGTTCAAGTTCCTTGATGCGTTCCCTCTCAACCGTCGTCAGACCATCACGCTTACCCGTGTCTGTCTCATGTTGTTTGACCCAGATGCGCAGGCTGTCCCTGCTGCATCCAACCTTCTGAGAAATCGACAAGATTGCTGCCGATCTGCTCGCATATTCTGCCTCGTGATCCAAAACCATCCGCACCGCTCGGGCGCGCAGTTCCTCTGGATAACGTGTTCCGTTCTTCGTCTTTCCCATAACCCAGTATCCTTACTTCTGGGTCTCCGGCAAACAAGGGGCGGTTCATTATGTGCCAGTCCACATGCGCAGTAAGTTTGTATATGCCCGGTTTGCCCTGTCGGTCTCTTCAGAGTTGGGTGCGTCTTTTTCGAGTTTGCTGCGCGCCAAACCAAAGTCGTACAAGATTTCTCTGCGCGCCAAGTCTCGGATTTGGCTTTCCACCCAGGTAACAGCCGCCAATCTTTCACCTTTGGTCACAGGCAGAACCCGATGAAGCGTGGATGATGGGTAGACCACGACTGAACCCGCTGGCAGCTTGATCTTGACTGGCCCATAGCCAGAAAAAATCTCGAGCTCGCCGCCCTCGTATTGATCGGGCTCATTCAAAAATAACGTGACAGAGAGGTCTGTCCTCAAAGTACTGTCGACCATTGTTGCGTTGTCGACATGAAGGCCATACTCCATGCCTGGCCTATATCGGCTGATCAGAGGAGTTGCGACTTTGTTGGGCATGGCAAAGCGTTGAAACCGTCCATTTGATTTCAATGATTTTATGACTTTATTCTGAATATCCGCCTTCGCTTCTCGATCAACGCTCCCTAACTGCTCGTTTTTCTTCACCCGTGCCGCGCGTTTTCCAGCTGTTTTTCGCCCATCTTCAAAATCAAGATTTTGTATGGCTTCTACCAAGTCCTTGCGAACCGCCTCGGATATCAGTTCGGGTATTGTCTCAAGCACGTCAGCTACCCACTATAGTCCAAGACCCGTTTACACGGCAGGCTGTACCATCCCGCGTGCGCGTTCGTTTTCCAGGTCGATCAATTGATTCACGAAAGCTGCGACACCAATGATCAGACGTAGACTTCCAAGTCTCAGTCGGCACAATCGTGCCTTTACTCCCGGACGCAGTTCTCCATGACGCGCCGTCACCGCTGAGTTGCCGTTCGAGCGCTCTTTGAAGCGTGGCTTGAGAGGCACGTTTTTCGTTGTCCGCGAGGCCTATGTGAAAAAACGTGTCGCTTTGGGGTATTGGCAAACTGCTGTAGTCACAGGCCGCCAAGGCTAAGGGAAGCAGGGCAATAAAGCGAGGGAATACGCTCATAGATTAATCCCAGCCATTGGAAATCGAGTTGGCCTCGCCCGACCGGCTGAGAGATGGACCACTGCGGTCTGATGAAACGCCGCCTTCGCCACTTTCTCCGCTTTCGCCTGTTTCGCCCGTCTCACCACTTTCGCCGCTCTCACCACTTTCACCACTTTCGCCGCTCTCACCACTTTCACCGCTTTCACCGCTCTCACCACTTTCACCGCCGCCGCTCTCACCACCTTCGCCGCTTTCTCCGCCGTCGCTGCCACTTTCTCCACCTTCGCCGCCGTCGCTGCCGCCTTCTCCACCGTCGCCGCCGTCGCTGCCGCCTTCTCCACCTTCTCCACCTTCGCCGCCGCTCTGTGCATAGGCGAGGCCGGACGAAATATCTCCGGTAATCATGGGAAGATAACCAGGTTCTGTAGCCATCAGAGCCGTCGCAAGCGCACTTGCAGACACGATTTTTGTGGAAGATGATCTTTTTCTATCAATTGACATGTCGATACCTCATCGCAGTGTGCATTTGTAAGGAACAACGCACAACCCGGTCAAATTAATCCTTCATGCTGAAAAAAATTTTGAATCTTGGGAAGAAAACATCCTCATACACGTTGTATCATAAGAGCACTCATTATTGGGTTCTGTTGATGGACGAAGACTTCTCCGACTTGCTTGTGCAAACACTTCCGAAAATCCGGCGGTTTACCAGGTCATTGACCGGCAACTTCCATGACGCAGACGATTTGGCTCAGGAAACAGTTACGACGGCTATCCGCAATCAGGGTAAGTGGGTGCAGGGCAGTCGCTTTGACAGTTGGGTCTACAAAATCGCTCAAAACCTACACATCAGCAACGTGCGGCGGTCAGAAACAAGAAAAAAACACCAGCACATGATCAACGGCACCCAAAGTTGGATTCAAGGCGGCGCAGAGGCGCATTCAGACCTTATTGCTGTAGCCAATTTCATGCGAGGCTTACCGGCAGAGCAACAAGCCGTCATTCATTTAGTGTCTGTTGAGGGATACAGCTACGCAGAAACCGCAGAAATCCTAAACATATCCATTGGCACTGTAACAAGTCGACTTTCGCGCGGGCGCGCGGCCATACAAAGGTTTCACGATGACTAAGATAGAAAACGACGATCAGCTTCATCGATTTATCGATGGTGAATGCAGCCCATCCGAAGAGTTGGAAATCTTGCGCGCTGAGCACGATGACGATGTGCTTGCAAAACGCATTCGAAAGCTTCGCGGGCAAAAAGCCGAATTGCGGGCGGCAATGGAACTGGAATTGGCAGGTGAGTTGCCGCTCAACCTTGTCGAAGCAACCAAGTCGCCGCCCCCCAAAACATGAATCATGCGCCTGGAACCTTACTGGGCGGCAAAAGCACAATGTTTCTTGCCGCATGTTTGATTGGAGCCGTTGCTTTGGGCACTGCTTGGAGCCACTGGCGTATCAGCGACTGGCAAGACACGGTGGCGTCACTGGAAGCAAAAGAGAATCTGCTTTGACGCTCGCCGTGCAACAAGGTCTCGAAACTTATTTGAGCGGAGAGGCGTTGGAGATCAACGACGAGAAACTTGGGATATCCGCCAGCGTACGTCCCGATGAAACATATAAGAGTGTGTCTGGGCATTGGTGCCGTAGTTTCACTGAAACGATAGCGGTTGCTGGTCAAGACATTCGCAGAAAAGCTATCGCTTGCCGTGATCGAGACTCGCAAAGCTGGATTCGCATGCAAACCGTGATCGAAGGCCCAATTTACAATGAGTTGGCAAAAACAGACCTTTGAAAGCCCGGCGGGTGAGATATTGGGGAACTTTCAATCGTCAACCTTTGGCCAAAGCCATTTTATTTCAACCAAAAGTACGATTCCTCCAGCTCGCGAAGATGCGCAAATGCAGACAACCGAAAGACTTGTGGTTTGTGTCACTTGGCCACCGCTGTACTTGAAGCGCTAAGAGAGAATATTATGATTGAAGAATTTCAAAAGTACCGGTCCGAAGGCCTCGATGCGGAGGGGGCATATCAAAAATCTAAGCAGCTAGGGCTAGATTTTGGTCAGCGTCTAAGAACGCTTACTCAGGTGTATGGGCTTTCGCTCGCGGATTACAAAGCGCTGGTTATGAGACTTGATGCCAGTTTGACGTCCATCGAATACCGGGAGAAGCCCTTGCCAAACTTGGAAGAAGCGATACGACGAGCAGGCAATGTTTGCAAAATTCGCCGCAAAAAAACACTTCGCTTAAGCGCGGAAACGAATGACCGCTAAGTCAGCGTTGTTGCAAATGACCGCACCTAGCCCCAACCTACCAAGTTGCTACGACACGACAAATGTCGGCTATGCGCAGCAAGACTTACCTTCTTGGATAGGCGGGCATGGCACCGTCGCATACGAACAGTATACGCAACAATCTCCTTCAATCGGCTTCAAGACCGTGTTGCAAGCCTTGCACTCATAAAACCACTGGCAGGCATCCGTCGGCATCGTCTCCGTCTCGACATGCCCGCACGAGGGGCAGGTGAGCGTTGACTCCAAAACTACCGCTGCTTCTTCTGTCGCCATATCGCGTACCCCGTTAGGATAAGAAAGCCTGCAAGCATCGGTAGCAAAACCGCATCGTTGTAGAGAATGTCGAGCAAACTGGTCAGACCAAAAGTTGTCAGGATAATTGAAAGGAGCGGTGTGAAGCAGCACAACGCCGCGAACACGCTTCCGGCCAATCCGAAAGATAGTAGTTTGTTCCGCATAACGGCGTGGCTCTCACGTTTGGCGTTTCCCAAGGCAGAATAAGTCTAAAAAGCTACCATTGAAAATAACAAGTTTGATGGCAGCAATGTCCGCAGTGCTGCCATTGACAGCGACCTGCATGAATGTCTGGTGTGCGGGACAAACCGGACTTGCGCAATCGCAGCTATTGCTAACGCAGCAACCGTTCGCTCTTGCCAAAGATTTCTTGTTGCTCCACGGCGCACGTCACCGAAGCGGTCATTGCCAGCCTTTTCTGAGAGCCGCATCAAGGTTGTACCTTTGCCGCACCATGAATGGACATATAAAGGTGCGGGTAGTATGTCACAAATGCCCCGCGGGGGATCATCTGGACGTCATACCAGGGTCAGGAAGGGGTGGGTCTCTCGGTCCTTGGCACTTCCGTTCATCGTCTGCTTGCCATGAACGGTCTTTGCGACATCTGGGGCGCTCATCGCCCGCATGAGGGCGCTGTAGTTCATGCCCATTTCCATCTCGGAGCCAACTGGCAAGGCAGTTTTGGCTGTGTCGACAACGGTGTGGTCGCTGGTCGCGCCGATAAACCTAAATTCAGAGGGAAACGTAAGACCGCTTGTGTCGGTGTCCTGCTGCCCGACAGCAAGGATCGTTCGGGCTCGGGGGGCATCATTCCGAACCAATTTGAGTATTCCAAGCTCAGGAGCAATTGACGCAGGTGGTATCGCGCTTGGTTTGCACCTTGTTTCGATCACCTCGGCCATCAGTGCAAAGGCGTTCGTATGAAGGTCAGAGATCGGATGCCCTGTCACGGGGTCGGTGCCCAATAGGATCGCCTCACCCAGGCGGAGGTTGTTGACCCGCCCGGTTGAACCTTCACCAAGCGCCCATGGCAAATTGGCCGAGCCACCTCCTGACACAAGCTCGACAAAAGGTCCGCAAGCGCCTTCGACTTGGTCGGCCAGTCTCGAGAGCATGGCCATGTCGCCGCCCGTCGGTGCCGCGTTGCCCATGCAGGCAAAATTCGCAGCGATGCCTTTGAGCGCGACACCAGGTGTTGCGATGACGCGAGCGGCGCACTCGTTGAGGTTCTCCGGCAAAATGCCTTCGCGCATATCCCCCATTTCAGCCAATAAGATAACATCGTGCGAGGTACCCAGTTTCTTTGCGGCGGCGCCAAGCTTCCGGATTGTGTCCATCTCCGTGTTGTAGCTCGCGTCACAATGCTGGATTGCGTCTTCCATCTCGCTAAGTAGCGGCGCGCGGATCATCGAAATTGGGCAATTGATCCCTGCGATCCGCATCCGAACGACATTTGCGATGCGTGCGTCGGCCAGACCGACAACGCCACCGTCCAGCATCGCCCTGGCTATGTCAGGATGCCCGCACACTGCCTTGGTTACACCGGTGACCGAGAGTCCACGGGCGCCAAGACGACGGACGAGACATCGCGCGTTTGCCTGGATCTTGCCCAGATCAATCTCCACACGCGGCGTGGTCATTCCGCGGCCACGAGAGGCACGGGCCGCAACTGTGGAAAGGCGGTCAGGACCATGTCGGTCAGGTGCACCTCCGGCCGGGTCAGCGCGTCCGTCACCGGAACTCCGAGATCGCGTGAAAGACTGTCGATTGCACGATCGACCTCGGCGTCCGTCATCGTTTCGTGATTGATTGTGACACCAATCACCTGTGTGTCTGCAAAAGCTTCGATGAGGGCGATTTCGCTTTTCGGCTCGGGCATTGGCATGGTGGGAAAGTCGCAGCGGTGGGCACGCTTGGGCGCATGTTGAAGAACGACAGCATGCGGCTGGCTGCCGCGAAGAATGAACGCCGATGTGCAAAAAGCCGGATGGCTGAGCGCGCCTTGTCCTTCGATCAGGATGACGTCTGGTTCGTCGCCGTGAGACGCCGCGACAATCACGCGTTCAAGTTCCCCGCAGCAAAACTGCGGTGGCACGGCGTCCATGGCAATCCCGTATTTCGCGCCCTGCATGAGCCCCGTCTGGCCGGTGCCAACGAGAACCGTCTTGATGCCACGCGCGTTCAACACCTTGGCCAGAACGGTCGCTGTCGTCCGCTTGCCAATTGCACAATCCGTTCCCAGTACGGCGATGCGGATTGCCTTCACCTTGGACACGCGTCCATCAAACAGGCGCATATCCTTGCTTGGTCGGGGTTTACGGATATCGCGGATCGTCACGTTGGCTGCATGAGCAGCGCTCGAGATCTCGGGATCATCACCAAGGTATTCGTGCAGACCGCTGACGATGTTCATGCCGAGAGCGATTGCATCCAGCACAACCTCTCGATCTGTAGGTGACATACTCCCTGTAGAGGGGGCCATCCCATAGATCAATGTGTCGGGGATTTGCGCCGCTCCTGTAACCGCAGCCTCGAGGTCTTCAACAATGGGGATGGCGTTACTCACATTGTCCAGCACCTGCCCGCTGTCGCGCCCTTCAAGTCTGCTGTCTATGACCGAAAGAATGCGGTAGGCTTGGCTGTGACGGACAAGCCCATTTGCGGTCTTCCCGTCGACTTGCCCGAAGTTCCCCTCACAATAGACAACCGCTGTGGGCACCCAGTTTGTTATAGCTTTTCTGCCGCAAGTTCGACGGGATGCGGATACGTCAGGTGGGTCTTGCGGGCCTATCACTGACAGCCTGGCCGTCAGGTTTTCTGCATTTTCCGATTCCATGATTATTCCTTTACAAAGCGGGCCCGTCGGGTCCGATCAAAAGATGAGTTCGGAAGGAACGCCGCATTTCAGTCTGGATTGCGCGCGTTAGTCGTTCAGGACGCAACCCCCCGAGATCGCTGAAAATTCCTATGGCACTCCCACCGGTTTCCCGATCGGTCGAGATGCGCATTTTCAGGGAGGTCAATCGCTGTGCAGCCATCGTCAGACTGTGCAAAGCCGCGATTACACTTCCAGCCTGGGCCATAGCTTGCATCGTAGAAATAGGCATTCTCCGGAACGACGACAGCCTCACAGGTATCTTCGCGTTCGAAGTAACCCCGCTCACATGTCCATGGCTGTCCGTACCCAGCTCCGTTCAGAAAGGAATTCTCGGGAACGGCAATAGCAATGCATGTGTCACCTTCGATCTCATAACCCCGATTACATAGCCAGACAGACCCATATACATTGTCGGCCAGATAAGCGTTTGGAGGCAGATCGATCTCTAGGCAAAGATCGTCAACCTTCATGTAACCACGAAGGCAGTTCCATCTCTTCCCGGACGGGTCGAGATATCCGCCATCGGGCACAACGACCTCAAGACACGTCTCGTCATCGACCTCCTGAAACCCGTGCAAACACTCCCAGCCTGCGCCATAGGTTCGGTTGGTGGCATAGGCGTTCTGCGGGACGATGATGGTTAGGCAGGTATCACCGTCACGCCGGTATCCACGATCACACTCCCATCCCTCGCCATAGCTTTTGGGCCGCGCATTCGCGGGCATCGGGGCCGATTGAGATTGGGCGAAAGACGGCGATCCGATCGCGATGAACGCGACAATGGCGACCGCAAGGAATTCCGTGAAAAACACTGTGGCGAGCACGCCTAAGGTGCTCTTGGACGAAACAGGCGACAGTTTGAGGTCATTACGATGCATCAAGGTCGAGACCTTCGATGCAAGCCTGCGCCAGATCGCGGTTCGGGCCATCTGATCCGGGCATCGTTGCCCAACCGGTTTCCATCACAGCGTCGCGCCGCTTGAATGACGACGCCTCACGGATCGTAACCAGCTTTGCAATGCGTTCATTGTCGGTGCGGGACATGTCAAGGCAGAAGGGCACGAGCGCTGCGATAACGCTGTCCTCCGCCATCTCACTCGCCATCTTCTCGGCGCTGCTTCCGGTCACCCATCCTCCCCACGAGAATCCAACGATGCCGACAAACGCCGCGCCAAGGAGCGCGCCGTAGATGCCGGGTTTCAGCCATTCGGGTGTGGTCATTTCGTGTCCTCCAGCGGGGAAAGCGCCGCTTCGCTGTCATTGGTGGTTTCGGAGAGGGCCCGATCACATGCGATGGCATGTTCGAGCTCCTCCTTTGTGGTCATTTGCATCGTCGTTTGTCCCGCATGGCTCCCGCGCCCCCGGATCATCAGGTATGTCGCGGTGCGCCGGTAAGCCTCGAAGCTGAGGCCTTGTATAAGCTCTTCTTCGACAAGGATTTCATATGTGCCGGGCGGAAGCTCTAGCTGGCTGTAGCCGATCGTGAAGTCGTTTGAAAACGTCACCGTTGATCTGGTCGAACGCGTGAACAACCCGGGTCTCCATTGAGTAGAATGCTGGTTTTTCCGCCATCGCCGAAGTGACAAGCGCCGAAAGGAACGCCTCGCCAAGACAAAGTCGTTGAGTGCACAATACCCGAAGCTGCGAGAGGCGATGCTGATCGAGGTTAGCGCCTGTCGGGTTTTTTATTGTCAGGATGAGAGGCCAAGCGCGTTCCGGGCATCAGACACCTGCGCGCAGTTCTTCGTCTCTATTACGCGCTGAAAGGAACCCCATGTCCGCCTCAGACGTTCTCCATCCGGATGGCAGCGACTACGATGCCTTCCTCTTCGCACACGTGGGTGAGGACCGAACCGGTGCAGCTGTTACGGTCTTGTCTGTGCTTGCGCGTCTTGACCTCGAACCGTGGACCGAGGCGCATGAGCTTGCAAGTATGGATCGGGAGGACGCGCAAGTTCGACTGACAACGCATTTTGAAGCGATCACAGACATTCCGGCTCTGGCCCTGGCAAGCGAGGGTAGAGCGGCAAAACTGGTTTCATTGCTGCCGAAGCGCGCGCCGCTTCGCGTTCCAAAATCACTCGAAGCAGGCGCCAACAATTCTCCAAAAATATCGATCTCTTGGACAACGATGGCCCTCGTTGGAGTCGTGGTTCTAACGTGGTTCTTCTATCTGGCTCAGACGGGCTAACCTGCGTCAGTGCAAAAACACCGAGAAACCGGATAAGTGAACCTGTCCACCGAAAGTCATGGTGGTTTTTTCCGAGTAGCTCAGAGGCGCGGGGCACATGCAGTTCCTCAATAGAACTGTATGCATTTTGCGCCTCTTGTTTCTCGGACTGTCCAGGAAAGGACATTCGATGAATGAAGAAAACCAATCCGAGGAAAACCAGACCGTGAAACACATGGCCTCGGTCAAGGCTGCCTGGGACAAGGCGCCAGAAGGCCCCAAGAAGGCCGCAGCGCTGAAGCACTATCAGGCCGCTGAAAAGGCCCATGAAGCCGAAAACCACGAAGAGGCTCACAACGAACTCAAGCAGGCAAGCCGCGCATTGGTTTAATGTCGGTAACTGTGAAAAGACTGCAGGGCCGCCCAAAGCCTGACTTGGGGCGGTCGTTTCACGGCAAAAGAGGTCGTGACTGATCGAGATAGGCCGGATCGAAATCCGCCAATGCAACCAGTCCCTCGTAGTCATCGAACGTAACAAGCCCGCCCTGAAACGTGACGAGCCCGCCTTCGCGGAGCTTGCGAAGGACGCGGTTAACATGGATGGCGCTTAACCCCAACGCATCAGCCAGATGATACTGCGTGAGCGGGCAGGCATAGCCTTGCCGACTTCCCATACCGACGAGGGACAGTCTCACGCCAAGCTCCAGCAGGAAATGCGCCATGCGTGCATCCGCATCGCGCCGCCCCAGCCCAACCAGATGCTCGACAACCATCGCTTCGTCGCGTGACACGGCCCAAAGAATGGCCGTAGCCAACCGGGGTGTCTCTGCGAAGGCGTGCAGGAGATCGCTCACCAGAACTTCCGCCGCCTCAATATCGACGATTGGTTCTATCCCATGATCCGATGTGTGCAAAAGAACGCTGCGCAGCCCTAGAAAATCCCCCGGTATCTGGAAATCAACGATCTGCCGCGACCCGTCAGCCTGGATCTTGTAAGAAACGACCCAACCCGCTGCCAGGATGTAGGCAGCCTGTTCGGATTGGCCCTGGTGAACCAAATCGCGCCCCACAGAGAAAGACCTCCTCCGCTGATGCAAGCGCTCAAGAACGGCCAGTTCAGTCTCCGACAGTGCAACGAACGCGGAGAGCTTTTGGGTTAGCGGACTGGCTTTGATGTTTATCATCGATCCCTCCCGAACCGGCGCATACTCTTGGAAGATTTTGGCGCCGAGACTGCTTTCGATCAGTACGGAATACCAAACTCTTTGTGAGTTTAGGACGATCAAGACCCAACCCGGTCGCAATACAACGAACGAAAGTGGAATGCCGATGTCAGACCCACAAGACCCCGCAGGCATGGCCGCCTTCTCGATTTGCGAGGCCCTCCTACTTGCCTTGCAAGAACGCAATCTGCTGCCGGAACGCGAGATTGTGGGCATTCTCCGCGATGCAGCAGCCACCCACGAAAATGCCCAAGGCCCGGAAACAGAGCGAAAATTGCATGCGGCAACCGCCAAGCTGATCAATGAGATCATTGTTGGCGGCAACCTTTCGAGACGCTCGTAACGCCGACCCTCTAACGCTGGATATGAGCGAAGCCTAAATGCTCAATCGCGCCTCTCAACTCGTTTTCAGATCTGTCGATTCGGTCTTTGATTCAGGAGGCTGTTCGATTGCAGTCCGCGACTGCTTATCTTTTTCTTGAGGGGCCTTTTTGGCGGCGGCCTCTTTCTTCGCCAAGTCGTTGAACGACATTCTGGCTTTCCTTTTCTGGCTGCCAGGGTATCCGGCAGCTTGTGAGCTATAGGGGATAGATGCTCACTTGGCAAAAGGAAACATCGGCAAGCAGATAGCGCGCACCTTGTAAACCTTCCGGGCGGTCACCATGTAAAACTTGCTACTGACCTCCATTCGACTTTCTGTTTTCCTTTACCGGCTCACAGCACTCGACACTGTCGTGAGAAGCCGGGCTGCCGCATGTCGCGGGCAGCGATCAATTAAGGAAAATTCACATGGCCAACGGCACAGTGAAATGGTTCAACGCCACCAAAGGCTTCGGCTTCATTGCACCTGACACAGGAGGCAAGGATGTGTTCTTGCACATCTCCGCCCTCGAGAAGTCGGGGATGACTACTTTGAAAGACGATCAAAAGGTGACCTTCGATGTCGAGGCCGGCCGCGACGGCCGCGAAAGCGCAACCAACATCGCGCTTGCCTGAACAATGCAACGGGGCGCTCCTATGGAGCGCCCCATCGCCATGAGAAAGCCATCCAAAACGACCCAACCGGAACGAGACGCCCTGGAATGGACGCGCCTTATGGCGCGATACCGCACACCGAACACGGCCCGAAGCCTTTTAGAGCTGTTTGTCACGGTTGCGCCGTTTGTCGCGATTTGGGCAGTGGCCTGGTGGATGCTGTCGGTCAGCACCGTGCTGGCCGTCATTTTGGCATTGGGAAACGCGGCCTTCCTGGTCCGTCTTTTCATGATCCAGCACGATTGCGGCCACGGGTCCTTGTTTCGCAGTCGGAGCGCGTGCGACTGGTTGGGACGTGCCATAGGCGTGGTGACGCTGACGCCCTATGATGTCTGGCGCGAAACCCACTCGATCCACCATGCGACAACCGGCAATCTGGACCGTCGGGGCATTGGCGATCTGCCGACGATGACTGTCAGAGAATATCGGGAAAAGGGGTGGATCGGCCGGAGCTTGTACCGCCTTGTCCGCAATCCGGTCTTCCTGTTCGGGGTCGTGCCATTTTATACCTTCTTCATCCAGAACCGGCTGCCGGTCGGTTTGATGCGATCAGGCTGGCACTATTGGCTGAGCGCGCTCGCGACAAATGCAGCTATCGCCGCTGTCCTGGCAACGCTCGTCTGGTTCAGCGGTTGGCATGTACTGGTGTTCGTGTTTCTTCCAACGATGTTTCTCGCGGCGATGACCGGCATGTGGCTCTTTTACATTCAGCACCAATTCGAGGAAACCAGCTGGCAACGCGACGAGGATTGGAACATTCATGAAGCAGCGCTGGAGGGTAGTTCACACTATGCGCTGCCCGGCATTCTGCGCTGGATCACCGGGAATATCGGCGTCCACCACGTTCATCACCTGGCGAGCCGAATCCCATTCTACCGTCTTCCCGAAGTCCTTCGCGACCATGACGCTCTCGCCAATGTCCGGCGTCTCACCTTCCGTGACAGCCTGCGCTGCGCAATGCTGGCGCTTTGGGATGAAAAGGGCCGACGGCTGGTCTCCTTCGCCGAAGCTCGGCGGCTGACCGCGTAAGGCGGTCACATCGACACACGAAACTCAATAATCCAGGAAAGGGTTCCCCATGACACGTTCCAGTGCACAAGGCAGAACAGATGCCGGCCATGACCTCTTCAAAGGCACGACCAAAAAGAGGAAAGCCAAGGCCAGTAAGAAAGACACACAGCCCCCGATCCAAGTCGGCGAACACGGCAGATATCAGATCAAGTCGGGCCTCCTCGCCGGCAAATTCGTTGCCCGCGCATTTTCCAAACCGCCAACGAAGGCGCGTGGCATGATCGCCGAGGCCACAGGTGAGACCGAAGAAGCCGCGATCACCGCTTTGCATTCCGCCATCGATGCGCGTGAAGTCCGCAGGAACGAAGACCGCAGAACGGATCCTCGTACAGGGACGCTGGTACCGAGTACCGACGAATACGTGGAAGCGTTCAATTCTGTAAACCTGACGCGTCCGCAGCGCGCCATGTTGATGGCGTTGTCGCTGGCGGAAGAGGACGGGTTGGCAGAGGAAAAGGTTGCGGATGCTGGCAGCTACAAGTCCCCGAACTCGGCCAAAAAGTTCTGGCAAGCGCGGGTCGTATGATTGCTGGATATCTGTCTTCAGAGACAGGTTCCAAGATGCCTGCGAAGAGTTTGGATGGAACTGCGCTAATTGGTTTTTGCGGTGATTCCGGACACGAAGAGAAGCCCGGGAACTGGATTCTGCACCCCGAACTTTGCGCCGCCATCCGTATCGCTACATGAGCCAAAGAGTTAGCCGTCTGAGTGATTGGTCAATTGGGGTTGATTACCAATTCGATCGAACTTGATTTAGTCTGGGATGACTGAGGCGACCAGACAACAAATAGATTTTTGGCGGCGCTGGTCATTTTATGTCAAACGTGATGCGTGCGGCGCGTCGGCCCGCAAAGGCCAGCGGCTCCAGCCGCTCGCCCAATGCCTAAAGGTCAATATTCTCGGCAATACTCAGCGCATCTTCGAGTTCGACTCCCAAGTAACACACCGTACTGTCGACCTTTGTATGTCCTAGCAAGAGCTGAACCGCGCGCAGGTTACCTGTTTTCCTGTAGATCTCAGCAGCTTTGGTTCGGCGCAGCGAATGCGTCCCATATCCACTCGGTTCCAGACCAATCGCCGACACCCAATCGTGCACCAACCGGCCATACTGCCGGGTTGAGTTATGCGGGCGATCGTGGAAGCGGCTGGGAAACATGAACGAGCAAGCCAACATCTCGGGTGATTTGTCCCAAGCTAGGACAGTTTCCCTTGTGTTTTCCGTCAGTTCAAACTGAACAGGCCGCTTGGTTTTGCTCTGGATGACCGAAACCCGTTCTCGGACGCGATCCTCTTTGACCAGATCGACCACAGAGAGCCTGACCAGATCATATCCACGTAGTTTGCTGTCGATGGCAACGTTAAATAGCACCAGATCACGAAGAGTGTTCGCCAGCTCCAGTCGCGCTCGGATCGCCCAAACCTGTTTTGGTAGCAACGGTCGTTTCTGGCCGATGATCCGCCCCTTGTTCCAGGCTTTACGTCTCGGGGTGACAGCAGGAAGTTGGACTCGAGGCATGATGTGCCCTCCTTGCCGCCCTCCGAACCCAAGCATCAGCACCGCGCTGACGTTGGAATGCTACTCGCAAACCTGATTGCATCTGACCTACCACCCGTGAGTTTGTTCCCCAAACCTAATGGCATCCCGAATGAATGGCCGGATTCACCGCCGTGTAGCTGCGCTGAAGACCTTGCGCGCAGAAATTCTTTCGCGGCGAGCGCGCGCAGCGAGAAATTCGCACTTCCGGGTTGGGCTCGTTCAGCGATTTCGCTGCGTGGGAAAGCAAAGTCAGCATTCCAGCCGAAACCTGTTACTCCTTCGACATCTTCCGAGCCATTATTTCCGCCGCTTCGCGCAGTGGATCATCTGCCAGGTGGGCATATCGTTGCGTGGTTGATGGGTTTGTATGCCCGAGCAGTCTACCGACAATGGGAAGACTCAATCCGCTTGAAACCAAATGAGATGCATGAGTGTGACGGTTGTCGTGAATACGGTAGTCCGCAAGCTCTGCTGTTTTTGTAACCGAGCGCCAAAACGCCTTCAGGTCTCTGTAGGGCTGATCTGGAGAACGTCCAGGAAATAGAAATCTGCTGTACGAGAACGATTCTGCGTGCATCCTTGTGAGCAACTCTATTGAAGCACGTGACAATGGTAGATGTTCGGAGCGCTTCTGCTTTGTGTGATGCGACGGTTTTATCCAGACGCCACGATCGAGAGCAAAATCTTCCCAAGTGGAAGATAAAACTTCTCCGATCCGCGCCCCTGTCAGCAACTGCAGTCGAATCGCATTTGCAGCAATCTGGTTTGGGTGATCTGACAAGGCCTTCATCAGCCTGTTCAGTTCGTCATCGGACAGCCAACGTTGACGCTTTTCTTCTGCAAATTTCTCCACTCCCCGGGCCGGGTTGTCTTTGCGCATACCCCATCGGATCGAAAGCTCGAATGTTTTGGACAGTAAAGCCAGCGTTCGGTTAGCCTGGTATGGAGTTTGAGACATTCTGTTGTGCAATCGCTGAACATCTTTGTAGGTAACCTCGAAAACACGGAGGTGCCCCAAATGCGGAATGACATAACGATCCAACATTGAGCGATCGTTTCGAACGCTGGCAGGACGCTTCTTAGGAACGGCATGTTCTGTCAAGTACTGCTCCGCTAGGTCCGCTACAGACGGAGACTGGCGAAGGAACTGAGCGTCCGCCACCGGGTCACCGCCTCGCACAACATCAGCAAGCATTCCGCGCGCAATTTCCCGAGCATCGTTGAGCGACATGGTTGGTCCATATTGACCAAGCGTCTTGCGCTTAGATCGTCCAGTCTGTCGATTGCGGTACTGCACGACGAAGCTTTTCACTCCGGTTGATTTAACCCGCAACCCAAATCCCGGCAAAGCCCGATCCCAATAGATCACATCTCGGTTTCCGGGCTGAGTTCGATCTATTCTGGTTTTCGTGAGCTGCGTTTTCGGCATGATCAAATTATGCACCTATCAAACAGGTAAGCAATAGGTAAGCAAATTTTGGAGAGCTTACACGAAGTCTATCGAAGCAAAAGAAGCATCAAAAATTTGAATTATATAATATATAAGAAGAAAATCGAAGCACGCTGCAGCACAAAGAAGTAACACTGTAAGACTTCTAATCAGCAGGCTGAGGGTTCGAGTCCTTCCGGGATCGCCACGTTTTAATCCGCGACCATGCATCCGAAGACAACCGCGCAGTCTAAGTATCGTGCTTGATTTTAATGGTGCCCGGGGGCGGAATCGAACCACCGACACGAGGATTTTCAATCCACTGCTCTACCCCTGAGCTACCCGGGCACGTGAAACGCGGGGCGTTTACGTCGCAGCGTTCTAGGCGACCTGCTTGGCGCTGTCCAGAGGCATTTTCGTTCAATTCATCGGTCTTTTCGTGAAGTCTGGTAAGCGTAATTCAACCTCGTCCGCCTCGTCTGCATCATCAGACGCCACGACATATTTCCCGCGCATCCAATTTGCCAGATCCACATCCGCACAGCGCTTGGAGCAAAACGGACGCACCGCTTGAACCGTGTCTTTTCCGCAGATTGGACAGCTCATGTCATTCCCCCGCTCAAAGGCAAGCGATCCCGCTTGCGTTGCAACTCATAATGCCCCAGCGGCGTCCAACCGACCAGTGTCGTTTCGACCGTGTCCTTGCGAAACGCCGCGCGCAGGGCGCTTTCGAATGCACGGCGGTCCCGCTTGGGCATCGGGGCCAGGTCAAGCACAACTTGTCCGCCCAAACCCCGCACGCGAAGCTCCCGAGGCAAGGCCTGTGCCGCGGCAAGATTGGCCTTGAGACCTGCGGATGCGGACGTGTCTGCACCTGTATTTACGTCTACTGCAATCAAGGCCCGTGTGGGTTCAACATAGAGGGAAGCCCCGCCCGAGAGCTTTACATGCGACTGCATAAAACCATCGAGAAGATCCAAAACCCCATGATCTTCAAAGCCTTGCGAAGCATCAGACCAAAGATCGGGCTGCGGCCAATCGCGCCAGGCCAACTCATGCGGCCCATCGCCTTCCAGCAGTTTCTCCGGCCCTCCCTCATCGGCATCCCCGGCCACTTGTGAGGCGACCGACACCATTTGCGCGATGTCTTCGGCAATCGCGTCATCCTCTGCCTCGGCGCAGGATGAACGCAGGATTAATCCCGCCTCACATCCGTCCATAGCCGTCTTGCCCAAAACAACCAGCGCATCCCGGTGGTCTTCATCGCGAATGGCGCGTGAGACATTCACACCAGGGGCATGGGGTGTCACAATCGCATATCGGCTCTTGAACAAAAGCCGCGCGGCGACGGGAATAGCTTTGCCCGGCTCTGCATATCCTGTGACCTGTACAAGAATAGGTTTCCCTGCCCCCAAGCCCTTGATATTTCTTAAAAACCCCATGCCATCGGGCGTCTTGACGAACATGCCACCCTGCCCCTTAACCGGACGATCCGAGATAGCACGGTAAATCGTTCCCGGGCGCGGCTGATCACTGTCGCGGAGAAAATCAACCAGCTGTCCGTCTTCGATCAGGGCCGCGGCCTCGGCCTCGCCAACGTGACCCAGTGCGACCACCCGGCCCTTCATGCGCCACCCTCAAACACAGGATATCCCGCCGCCAGTAAGAGCCCGGCGGTTTCGGTCAAAGGCAAGCCAACAACAGCCGTAAAGGAGCCTTGAATCCAGGGAATGAGCGCCCCAGCCGGGCCTTGAATTCCATAGGCCCCGGCCTTGCCACGCCAATCCTCAGTGGCCAGATAGGCGCGCAATTCGATCTCAGACAAATGTTTCATTTTCACATCCGTGACCACATCCTTTTCCCAGATCTGGTCCCCCCGACGCACCGCAACAGCGGTAATCACCTTGTGCCGCCGCCCCGACATCAGGCGTAGAAACGCCTCCGCCTCCTCCGCGTTTTCCGGTTTACCCAAAATGCGCCGGCCCAGGGCAACAGTTGTGTCCGCTGACAAAACCACATCACCTTCTGACGCCTCAACCGCGTTTGCCTTTTCGCGAGCCATGCGCGCGCAATACGGACGGGGCAATTCACCTTTTTGAGGGGTCTCGTCTATGTCGGGTGCGCAAATGTCATCCGCCACCACGCCAATCTGCGCCAACAGCTCGCGCCGACGCGGACTGCCCGATCCAAGGATCAAACGCATGTCATTTCAAACGCTTACTTAAAGCGATAGTTGATCCGACCTTTGGTCAGATCATAGGGGGTCATCTCGACTTGAACTTTGTCGCCTGCCAGAACCCGAATGCGGTTCTTGCGCATCTTTCCTGCCGTGTGGGCGATAATCTCATGGCCGTTCTCAAGCTCGACCCGGAATGTCGCGTTAGGCAGGAGTTCCTTGACGACACCTGGAAATTCGAGCGTGTCTTCCTTGGCCATGGTATCTCCTTTGTTTGGCGTCCCTCACATTGGGACGCGCCTTAAATGGTCCTATTTGTAGTGTTTTTCAAGCTGAATATTACTTTAGAGACCGCGACGTCACGCGTTTGTCACGGCCCTCTTGTTCGGCCCAATGCGTCCGCCCCAGCACTCGCCCATCGGCACGGACATGGGCAATTTGCTCAAGATCAACCTCGGCGTAGGTCCAGCCTGGCGCGTTGAGGGCTCCTTCGGCCAAAACACCCGTCTCTGGAAACCCGGCATCAGGAGGGCCGAAAATACCCCCCATCCCCGTGGTTAGGTCCGCCACTTCGTTCCAAGGCGCCTCTCCCACCAAAGACGCCATCACGCTGACGCATTGCGTTTCAAGAGCACGGGCCATTGCCCCAATCCGGACCCGCCAATACCCTGACAAAGCCTCTGTGCAGGAAGGGGCAAGGATCAAATCCGCATCATGAAGCGCCCGGCCCAGAAGCGGAAATTCACTGTCATAACAGATAAGTATGCCAATTTTGCCGATCTCTGTATCAAAGAGGCGCAGCCCACCACCTGACACAGCGTGCATCGGATCACGCTCCCATCGCGTCATGATCTGTTTGTCCTGAATGCCAATTGCACCCGTTGGTGTGATCAGCCGTGCGCGATTGACAGGACGATCTCCAAGCTCGGGATCATAAACCGGCGCAGAGCCTGCACAGATGTGCACGTCATATTTGGCCGCCAGCTCAACATGCAAAGCGTCCGCCTCTGGCACACGGTCGGACACCGCGTGCAAGGATTTCTCCAAATCCGAAGCCACCTCAGGTCCTGACAGCATGGCCAACTCCATGGCCGCATATTCAGGGAAAACCAATAGCTTAGCCTCCTGCTCCGCCGCCTCTGCAACCCAGGTTTCTATCTTTTGGGCATAGGCGCTCCAGGTTTTGACCGGATCAAGCGGATAGGCTGCGGTGGCGATTTTCATGAGGCTTTGGCCTTGTTCACATAGCTGCTTAGGCTTTGAAACACTTCGCGCGGCGACGCGGCCGGCGGTAGCCCTGCGAGGGTCAGGGCGTTCGACTTCACGTCAAGAACGGATGTGACATCGAACCCATGATCCGACCGAAATCCATCAGAACCTGCCATCACAAGCGGCTCTGGCATTGAACAACCGCGCGCTGTCAGACCTGTCTGCACATCAAACCCGTGTACTGACAAAGCGGCAGAACAAAGCAGTTGAATACGCTCTTCAGGACCCTCCGGCGCAAAGGTTTTTGCCTCCGCGAGCGGCAAAACCCGGGATGTAGGCCACGCCGCCAATGTATCTTTCAGAACTTCTGCTTGCGCTGACCCCACGTCTTCCAAAAAGACAGTCACCAGCGCACCCGCCTTGGCCCGCACAGAGCAAAGCCCAAGGGCATTTTGCAATACGTCCCCGGCGGTCTGAGCCAGAACAACAACTTCTTCGGTGATCCGGGTCTGCTGACATAACAGCAAAAACCCCATGATCGTTTCAGCCATCTTGTTGTAGTGACCAACATCGCGCATATCATGCTCGATCCGGCCAATATCGGCCTCGATCACCTCCGCTCCGGCGGCATAAACACGCACCATGACGTCCAGATCAGCGGCATAATTGCCTACGATTTCCTGATGGGCGATAAGTGAGCGGTTGACGAGGTAGATTCCGGTGTTCGGAGATCGTAGCCCCGAGAGCCCCGGGAAAAGCCAGGCAATTCCCGGCTTTACGAGTAACCGCGTCATCGGCATGTTGTCTTTGGGATCGGTCCAGTCACCTTTGATCAGGCCGATATTGCCACCACGCGCATCCACCATTTCAGAAAATAGTTTAACGTTAAACTTTTCCAGATCCGCGTCAACTTTCATCACCCAGTCATGGGCCGCAGCGGCCAGTCCAGCGCGCACGGCATGGCCCATTCCGGCTTGCGGCTCAAATACGCTCCGCGCGCCCGCCTCCTGCGCCAGTTTTGCGGTGTCATCCTGTGAGGCATTGTCGACAACGACCACCTCATCGACCCAGTCCATACTCAGAAGATGGTGGACAACTGAACCAATCGTCTCAGCCTCATTGCGGGCGGGAACAACAACTGAGAGAGGCAGGCGTGTCACGACATAGATCCGACGTCTTGTTCAGGTCACCTAGATGCTTAGTGCCAACGCGACAGGGTCACAAGCCACGTCGCTCATGCTGGTTCCACGGGCTTTTGCAAATGCAGCGGAATTTCCCGTGCCAGACGGATCAAATGCGCCATGAAGGGCTTATCCGCATCATCTTCTCTGACCGCTGCATAAAGCCGTTTGGTCACGCCCTTGGGAGTCAGTTTCCGGGTCACGTATTCCGTGCTGCTGCGCTGCTCTCGCAAAACCCAGTCGGGCAAGACCGCGACACCGCGGTTGGACGCCACCAAAAGCAGGATCACGGCCGTCAGTTCGATCTGGCGTACCGCACGCGGCTCGACCTTGGCGGGCGTCAACAATTCGGTGAACACATCCAACCGCGACCGATCCACCGGGTATGTGATAAGCGTCTCATCTCGAAAATCTTCGGCGATAACGTGATCCCGGGCAGTCAGAGCATGCTGACTTGAGGCAACAAACAACGGCTCATAGTCGAAAAGCGGTTGAAAAACAACACCATCCAACGTTTCAGGATCCGACGACACAACCAAATCCACCTCTTCCTTCTGCAGAGCCGGCAACGCATCAAAGGCAAGCCCGGGACGGATATCAATATCCACATCGGCCCATGTCTGGCGAAACCGCTCCAGCACCGGGAAGAGCCACTCAAAACAGGCATGACATTCGACGGCGATATGCAATCGTCCAGCGCTGCCCTGGCGCAAGCCCGAAAACTCTGCCTCAAGCGCCTCAACCTCAGGCAGCACCTTTTCAGCCACCCGCAACAACCTCAAACCCGCCGCCGAAAGCTTCAGAGGTTTGGACCGCCGCACGAACAACTCAACTCCCGCCTGGTCTTCCAACCCTTTGATCTGATGCGACAAAGCAGACTGAGTGATGTGCAAAAGATCAGCCGCGCGTGCCAGACCACCCGCCTGATGAATGGCACGAATGGTGCGGAGATGTCGAAAGTCGATATGCATTTTTTATGAGGTCGCCTCATTCAAACAATGAATTTTATGAAGTTGTCTCACATAAACGACTTTGCGACAAGGTTCTCATCCGCTCTTACAGGAGTTCACTGCCATGTCCGCGCCATCCGTATCCTTCGAATTCTTCCCGCCAAAATCGCTGGAGGCGTCGTTTCGACTGTGGGACACGGTGCAGGCTCTCGCCCCGCTTGCCCCGCAATTTGTGTCCGTCACATACGGCGCAGGCGGCACCACGCGGGAACTGACGCGCGATGCCGTGGCCACTTTGCACAAATCCAGCGGCCTGAACGTCGCGGCCCACCTGACATGCGTTGGCGCAAGCCGTGAAGAAACACTTGCCGTCGCGCAAGACTATGCCAAGGCGGGTGTAAAAGACATCGTCGCTCTGCGCGGCGATCCTCCTAAGGGGGCTGCGAACTTTGAGCCGCACCCAAACGGATTTGCCGATAGTTGTGAGTTGATCTCGTCGCTGGCAGACACCGGCAACTTCAACATTCGTGTCGGTGCCTACCCGGAAAAACATCCCGAGGCTGCAAGCCAAAAAGCCAATATTGATTGGCTCAAGCGCAAGGTAGATGCAGGTGCATCTGAGGCAATCACGCAATTCTTCTTTGAAGCCGAAACCTTCTTTCGCTTCCGTGACGCCTGTGCCAGGGCGGGGATCAACGCTCCCATCATTCCCGGTGTGTTGCCCATCGAAAACTGGTCCGGCACCCGCCGGTTTGCCAAGGCCTGTGGCGCTTCCATCCCGACCTGGCTCAGCGACGCATTTGACAAGGCTGTGCGCGACGGGCGTGAAGAGCTTCTGGCCACCGCAATTGCGACAGAACTTTGCAGCGATCTATTGGACGAGGGCGTCCAACACTTACACTTCTACACACTCAACCGCCCCGAATTGACCCGCGACATCTGCCACGCTTTGGGCGTCACACCCAAAACGGAACTGCGCCACGTCGCCTGACATCAGACCCCTGTGAGGGCCCCAAGCCTGCACACCCTGCCCCCGCTCGCCCCCATGAGTGGGGGCTTTTTTAGCTCAAACCGCAGGTTCCGCCCCCGTCACCTCTTCTTTGGTCGCGGCCTCAACTGACTCGTGCAACCGCTCTGACGGGTCCTGACCCATTTTGCGCGGTGCACGCATCAGGAAAATCCGCGCCCAGCCGCGCCAAGTGCCCACTGATGGCGCCATGGCATTTCGCTCAAACCGTTCTTGCCACCCTTCGGGAAGTTCCAGCCCATGATGGCCTGCACGCTCCAGCATCCACACCAGTGGGATATTCGACAACGGTCGGGCCGCATGAAATCCGTCCAGCTGCCCGCCAACATCACCATGACTGCCGCGAAACCAGACCTGCTCAATCCGCCCCTTGGCCCCCGGCATGTCGGTCTGTGTATTCCATAGCACAGGCGCATAGGCTTTACGCGTCTCGTGCAGAGCAAGAGCATGATACCCGTGGCGAATATGAGGGCCAAGTTCATGGTTGTGAAAGGCATGTTTGGGCGTGCTGAACCGCCAGACAATCGGCAGACATAATCCAAGCGCTTTGACCGTATCCCAGACACCGAGCATCTCGATTTCGACCTCTGGATGGCAGCGGCGCGATGTAAAAGCTTCGGCAACGTCGCGCCCTGGCTCTTCGCGATAGTGGCGATATGCCGTCTCTATATGTCGTTCCGTGGCATATTGCGGCTTCAAAAGACCCACCTGGTCTATCACACCCGCCAAAGAGCGGACTGCATACGCACCACGCGAAAACCCGAAAAGGAATATCCGGTCTCCAGGGCGATATCGCGACGCAAGATACCCGTAGGCGCGCTTGATCTGCCGGTTGATGCCACGGCCAAGAATGACATCAGTCGTCCGTTTCCAATCCGGCCATTGCACACCGGCCTCATAGTAGATCGAAAGCCCCGAACCGACGACTTCAGACAAAAGCTTGTAAGTGTGGCCTGCATTTGTTTCGCAGCCTTCGCTCAAGGTCGACATGGTGCCATCAAGGATGATGACATGCGTCACAGCACTGCGATGTGTCCGGCGCACACGCGGAGCACGCCGGGGACGCCCCGGCAGCAGGCGCTTAAGCGGTCGAATGAAGCGTGTCAGGTCCATCTTCGTTCAGCATCTTCCATACCCGGTGCGGGGTAAAGGGCATATCTGCCCGCGCGACACCCGCGTGTGACAAGGCATCTGCCACCGCATTGGCCACAGCCGCCATCGAACCTACCGTCCCGGCCTCGCCACACCCTTTCATGCCCATGACATTGGTGGTCGACGGCACCGCTTCGGTCGTAAAGGTAAACATAGGCACATCTGCAGCACGCGGCATGGCATAGTCCATGAAAGACGCTGTCAAAAGCTGCGCGTCCTCATCATAGCTCACGCGTTCGCAAAGCGCTTGTCCAATGCCTTGCACCACCCCGCCATGCACTTGCCCCTCGACCAGCAGCGGGTTGATAAGGTTGCCAAAATCATCGACAACTGTGTAGTGGACGATCTCTGTCTGACCCGTCTCAGGATCAATCTCAACCTCACAGACATGCGCCCCATTGGGAAAAGACCGCGCCGGAAGCTTGGCGGTTTCACGATGGTTCAACAGATCGCGACGCCCATCCGTGCGCGCCATCTCGGCCGCTTCCAGCAAGGTCGGTGTCATGTTTGACCCCGGCGCGCGGAATGTCTCATGGTCGAAGTGAATATCGTCTTCAGCCACGCCCATTTTCTCGGCAAGATATGGCGTAAACGCCCCCACCATTGCACCCACTGTCACCAGCGTCGCGTTATTCTGCACGGTGACAGAGCGGGATCCCCCGTACCGCCGCCCTTTTCAATCCGATCACTGTCGCCTTGCACCACGGTGATCTGATCCACAGGAACCCCAGTCTGATCGTGCAGGAACTGCGCATAGACCGTCTCATGCCCCTGCCCGTTGGATTGCGTGCCCACATAAAGCGTCACGCCGCCATCATCGGTAAACTCGATATGCGCAGTCTCGGACGGGTCGCCAAGGATGCTCTCGATGTAAAAACAAAGACCGAGACCGCGTAGCTTCCCCCGTTTCACTGCCCCGGCGCGCCGAGTTTCAAAACCGGCCTTGTCTGAAAGCTCTTCCACCCGGTTCAGCACCCGGTCAAAATCACCCACGTCGTAGGTCTCGCCAATGGCCGTGACATAAGGGAACTGATCCGCCTTGATGAAATTCCGCCGCCGCAACTCCCACGGATCCACGCCGAGCTCCCGCGCTGCCTGATCCATGATCCGCTCCAGCGCGAAAATGGCTTCGGGCCGCCCCGCGCCACGATAGGCATCGACTTGCGTCGTGTTCGTGTAGACGCCCTCAACATGCAGATAGACGTTCTGCACATCGTAAACCCCCATCACGACCTTTGAGAAAAGTGCAGTCTGAATGTTCTGTGCAAAAGGCCCATTGTAAGCCCCCAAATTACAAAGCGTATCAACGCGGTAGCCGGTGATCTTCAGGTTTTCGTCAAAGCCCAGCGCCAGGTCATGCACAAGGTCCCGCCCTGCATTATCCGACAGCATTGTCTCGGTCCGGTCCGCCACCCAAAGCACTGGTGCCCCCACCATCCTCGCGGCCTGTGCCACAACAAATGTCTCCGGGTAGTCCGGGGCCTTGATGCCAAAACCGCCCCCAACATCCGGGATCGTGACCCGAATATCCTCAGGTTGCATGCTCAGAATACGCGCCGCATGCCGCTTAGTGTTCCATACATTTTGTCCACTGAACGCAATATGAAGCCGCCCCTCTTCGACTTGCGCCAAAACGCTACGACCTTCCATCGGGTTGGCGATGATGCGGTTGTCCACGACATGCATCTTGACCACATGCGTTGCCTGGGCAATCGCGACCTCTGCGGCCGCCTCATCGCCAATACCCCAATCAAAAGCCCGGTTCTGAGGTGCATCTTCATGCAATTGTGACCCGCCCGGCGCCAGGTCCAGATGAACATCGCGCTCGTCGTAGTCGATCTCGATCAGCTCCGCCGCATCACGCGCCGCATCAAGATTATCAGCGACAATGAAAACCATCGCCTCGCCCACAAAGCGAACGCGATTTTCGGCCAAAAGGGGACGGCGCGGAATGGGTGTCTTGCTGCCGTCGCGGTTTGGCACACCCATCGCTGGCATCGGTTCGGTCACGCCTGCGGCGGCGAGGCCATCTGAGTCCAAAACCAGATGCACACCCGGTGCAGCGCGTGCTTCACTCAGATCCAGTGTGAAGTCCGCATGCGCCACCGCTGAGCGCAAGAAATACCCACGAAGACACCCATCCGGAGCAAAGTCAGAGACATATTGCCCATGCCCCGTCAGAAACCGCCGATCCTCGATCCGCGTGACAGGCTGACTGCGTCCAAACTTTTCCATGACTGCTCCACACCTTATGGGTCACGCGGACCCTAGCGTGGCGCGCTGCGGTGTCCAGCCCCGCCTATTCGAATTGCGATACAAGCACCGGCGCGGATGGTCCGTAGCCGTTAAACGCCGTGGCCAGGCATTCTCCATAGGCGCCCATGCCATCGAAAATCACATAATCGCCTTCCGCGATGTCAGACGGCAGTGGGAGCCGCTCGGGCAACCGGTCCAGACTGTCACATGTCGGACCAAAGACAATCCGGGGTGATTTCGCGCCCTCACGGAGTGTCCCCTCTTCCGACACCACCCGCACCCGCGCCACGGCTCCCATGTCCCGCGCCTCAGCCAGTGCGCCATAAAGCCCATCGTTCAAGAACACAGCCCCAGAGTCGCGCGTGGCCTTGACCCGCGTGGCCAGGCAAAATGCATCCGCCACCATCGCGCGCCCCGGCTCACACAAAAGCTGCGGGGCGACCGCGCCGAAAACCTCTCGGGTCACTGCACCAATATGCTCAAAAATTGCCGTCAGATCGGGGGCCGCGCCATCCCGGTTCGACGCAAACCCGCCGCCCACATTGATCCGCGCCAGTTTGACCTCGGCGGCCTTCGCCATGTCGGCCACTGCACGAATATAGGTGCCCCAAGGCTCCGGATCGGCACATTGGGTTCCGGGATGAAAACAAATCGCTGGCGCATGTCCCCGCTCCGCCACCAGCCTCAAAAGCATCGCCGCCTCTTCCGGTTCTGCTCCGAACTTGGCCCCGAAATCATAGGCTGCGCCCTTGACCGGAAGTGCCAAACGCACCGCAATTTCCGTGCCTTGCGGCACGTTGTTCAGTTTATCCAATTCCGAAAGTTCATCCACCGAATAGGACACCACACCATGCTGAATCGCACATCGCACTTCCTCCGGGGACCGCACCGGGTTGTTGTAATGCAGCAACGCGTCTGGCGCGACCGCACGTACCGCTGCCATCTCCGCCGGGCTGGCCACGTCAAAAGCGGTCAGCCCCGCAGCGCTTAGGTTTTCCAACACACCCTTGTTGGGATTTGCTTTGACCGCATAGGTCACAAGCCCCGGAAACCCGACTTGAAATGACTGCGCCGTGGCTTGTAACACTGCGGGACAAAAGTACAAAATCGCCGTATCAGGTGTTTTGCGACGCAAATGATCTATCGGACTGGGCCATTGAAATCGCGTATACATGGTCTGCCTCGAAACATTGTTTTTCTTAACTTTACACCAGTCTGCGTTAAAATATGGCGGCAGTTTGGATGAATTGACGTATTATTTCGGCAAAGTGATTGGGGGAATCATGCATACAGACGAACTAGACGAAGCGCTGATTGCGCTCTTACAGGAAAACGCCCGGGCGCCCGTGGCGATGCTGGCGCGGCGCCTGGGTCTTGCCCGCACCACGGTGCAGGCCCGGATCGAACGGCTTGAAACCAATGGGGTCATCGCGGGCTATACGCTGCGCGTGAACGCAGTCCGCCGGGCGCCTCTAAGGGCCACGGCACTTGTGCGGATCGAGGCGCGCAGCCAGCCCACCGTGATGTCCCGGCTAAGCTCTCTGCCCAATGTGCGCAAGGTGCACACGACGTCCGGTCGGTTTGACCTGATCGTCGGGCTAGAGGCGGAAAGCACCGAAGAACTGGACGAGGCACTGGACCGGATCGGCGAGGCAAAGGGCGTGCAAGGCTCTGAAAGCCTTATACATTTGGCAACCAAGCTGGACCGCTCGAACTAACCGTAAAGCGTGCTCCAACGCTCTATCAATTTCTGTTGCAGACGTTTGGAGCGTGTGTTCCAGCTTTTGGACCCTTGCGGACGTGTGTCGTTCTTGCTGTCCACTTTGGCCCGCAGATCATCATTCGCGGTGAAGATTGCAAAGGCCAGATCCTTGCCTTTCGGCGTGGTTGCATACCCCGCCAGCGAACTCACGAAATAGAGCGTGCCGGTTTTTGCCGCGACCTGAATGGGATGCCCCTTGTTGGGAGACCCATTTTTGTCGCGCAATGTGATCGGCTTCAGGATCGGCTTTAGCACCTCCGATTTTCCGAACCGCGCCAAAGCCTTGGCCAGATCCACCGCCGTCAGGCGCGACGCATCGCTTAAACCCGAGTGATCTGCCAGCCGTGCATTTTTCATACCCAACTCGTTTTGCGCCCAAGTGCTCATTTCCCGCGCAGAAACCGCCAGCCCGGTACGTCGCCCACGGCGTCGCAAAGAGGCTGTCATCCCAACCAGCTCAGCCGTCAGGTTGGTGGAAAACTTCAGCATATCCTGCAAAATGTCTGTCAACGGTGCGCTTTGGTGGCTCACCAGCAAGGGCGCATCCGGCAAGGATTTGACCGGCTCTCCGGCGGTCAGGGAAATATCATTCACCTCGGCCAGACGCGCAAACACCTCGGTCGCGTAGGTATGCGGATAGCGCACGGGCAACCACCGCGCACCGCCATTGCCAAGGGCCCGCCGTGCCACGCTCCACTGGTCATGATCGCCGCCATCGGAATAAACGTAAACCGGACCTTTACGGTTCGAGATGTCCATGCGCGCAGCCTTCACGGCGGGGCGATACCGCTTGGTCCGCGCTTCCATAGTCACATCGTAGTTCTGGCCCTTGCGCTTCCACTCAAAATGCACGCGATTGAAATTGAGGTTCAAACCTGAGATCGACGGGTTATATCCAACATGGTCGGGCTGACCCGGATCTATCGCGCGCACAAATGGCACCGCCCCTGCCCAACAGCGCAGGCGACCGGTCACCCGGTTGACCCCTGCTGCTTTCAAACGTTTCACCATGTCGCCAAACACATCGGTGTCTAGCGTCGGATCCCCGCCCCCGGCTAGGATCAAATCTCCGTCCAACACGCCGTCCTTGACAGGACCAGTTGCCAAAAGCCTGGTTTCAAACCGAAAATCGCCACCCAGCACATCCAAGGCATAGAGCGCCGTCAGCGCTTTGGTCACGCTGGCAGGCGGCAACCCCTTGGCCCCGTTCATCGCCTCCAGCACCTTGCCGGAACTGGAATCCACCACCGCAAAACTGACATCACCACCTAAATTGGCCGTATCAACAAGCGTTTGCGCGCCCGTTGCGCGCGGCGCACGAGGGCCATCCGGTCTTTTTGCGGGCGAAGCGAGACCTCTGGCGCATTCGCCAGACCGGCAGTGCCCAGCACACTCAACGCAGTTGTCAAAAAGAAACGTCGTGAAACTCTGTAATTCATAAACGCAGTTAACCTAAGCCACCGGCTTCGCACAATCCGCTTTCCGGCTCACTCCCCCATCAACTTTTCGACAGGCCACGCCAGTCGCCCCGCGCCCGGATCTCTGTGGAAGAAATATCCGCCATAGGGACGTTGACAAAACACCAGGCTGGCGCGTCTGAGAAAGCCAGCGCTCTGGACTGTCGCCCAGGGATGCGTTGCCCCCGGTAGATCCGCGCCGCTTTGGACATGCGCGCCGAGATACGTTGACCCGGGCGCGCCAGAACCCCCAAAGGCACGCGCGCCACGATATCATGCCAGTCCTGCCACTGATCAAGCTGTGCCAGATTGTCAGCCCCCATCAGCCAAACAAACCGCACAGCAGGACAGGCCGATTGAAGTGTGGCCAGGGTCTCTGCGGTGTAGCGTGTGCCAGCCTGCGCCTCAAAATCCGTGACGTGAATGCGCGGATGCCCAATAAGCGCTTCACAGGCTGCGATGCGTTGTGCCATCGGCGCGGGGCCACGCGACTTAAGCGGATTGCCAGGGCTCACAACCCACCAAACCTGGTCCAGATCGAACCGCCGCAATGCCTCTCGCGAAATATGCGCATGTCCCGCATGCGGTGGATCAAACGATCCTCCCAAAAGCCCGACAACCTGACCCGGTCGGATATGCGGCAGTCGATAGAGCATCTCACCCCGTCCAGATTTGCGCATCAAACAGCGCCATTCTGCATATCCGGCGCCTTGGTGCAACGCTCTAGGATCAAAGCAAATTTTAAAGATTTTGTTGCACGCGAAACATCACATCTTAAGAGACCGGTGCGCAGACTAGGCCAATCCTATCTGGATATGGTAACAAACGTGATCGCGCCTCCTAAACCCAATGGGTTAACGTCAGCTCCGAACGACGAAGCCCCGTCGCTGTCGCTTTGCACGCGGCTGGTGAACTGCGCCAAGGATGCAATCATACTGCAGGATCTGCAAAGCCGGATATTGTGGATGAACCGCGCTGCAGAAACCATGTTTGGTTGGCGTTTAGAGGACGTTCGCGGATTACCCGGTGTGTCCGTCATGGCCGATACGAACTTGCCCACCAAGTTCCACTATGATTTGCAAAGCCCGATCTTCGACCGCTTTGTCGTCGCCTGTCACAAACGTCGCGATGGGTCTGAATTCTGGAACCAACAGACCTTTGCCAAGGTCGAACCAATTCATGAAGACCAGAACATGATGATCCTGGTCAGCTGTCGGGACATCTCGGAACAGGTGCAAACCGAAACCGCCCTGCGCCAAACCCAGGAAGAGTTGCGGCATGCCGCCTATCATGACGATCTTACAGGGCTGGCCAACCGTAAGAAATTGCAGGGCTATCTTGAAACGCCGCTGGTGCGGGACGCCCTTAAAAAACAACAGGTTGGCGTCTTGCAACTCGACCTGGACAAGTTCAAGGAGATCAACGATAGCTTTGGACACGCCGCCGGGGACGGCACCCTCATTCACGTTGCCGAAGCCCTGCGGCGAAGTTCCGGCCCACAGGACCTTGCCTGCCGGTCGGGCGGCGACGAGTTTGTTTTGATTTGCCCAAAGGTTGCATCGATCGAAGCACTCAGTGACCCGGGCTGAACTATTACTCAAGGAGGTGGGTAAACCACTGCGCTGGCAGGATCACATCCTGTATATCAAAGGCTCCATCGGAGCCAGCCTTGCCTCTCCCGAAATCACCTGTGGCGAGGAATTGATTCATCAGGCGGATCAGGCGCTCTATGCCGCCAAAGAGAATGGGCGCGCCCAAACCGTTGTTTTCACTCCAGAGCTTGGTAGAGTTCAGACAACCAAAACCCGTCTGGCGCGTGAAATTCAAACCGCCATCACCGAAGGTCAGTTCACCGTCGAGCTACAACCCCAAATGCGTCTTGAGGATGATAAAGTTACGGGCTGCGAGGCGCTTTTGCGATGGGAGCATCCTGAGTACGGGCAACTTTTCCCCGTGGAGTTCCTCGATATTGCGCGGCGGTCCGGTGTCTTGGCGGATCTCGACTATCACTCGATGACCCTTTCGCTCGACGCCCTGAACAAAATTCGGCAGGCCGGGCACGAAACACTGACGCTGGCCGTGAACGCCTCTGCAGAAGTCATGGCAGACAGCAACTATACCGGCTTACTGGACTGGGCATTGCAATCTCGCGGCTTGACGCCGGAGGATGTGTGTATCGAAATTCAGGAATCCGCGATCCTGCACCCTGAAAACTACGAAATCACCACCACAGTGGACAAGCTCAAGCGCCTCGGCGCCAAAGTCGCTTTGGATGATTTCGGCACCGGATATGCCGGCTTCGCCCATTTGTCTTTCATTGACTTGGATGCAATCAAACTGGATCGCGCCATGATCGCCCGGCTTGGCAAAGACACCCGCACAGAAGACATTGTAAAGGCCTTGGTCAGTCTGGCACATCAACTGGGTATGACGGTGATCGCCGAAGGCGTTGAAAGCCAAGAGCAACTCGATTTGCTGCGTGCCGCAGATTGTCCAAACGTTCAGGGGTTTGGTCTGGCGCACCCAATGCCGGTTGCCGACTTCCTGATCTGGCTAGATACCCCCGCCGAGCAGCAGCCCTTTGAGGCACACAAAACCAAATCTCCTAAAGCCCCCCATTTTTAACCTGAGACATCAGCGAATGGCGAAACGCGTGCAACGATTGAGTGTCGCGCGGCGTTTCGCGATCATCTGCGGGTCAGGCTTATCGATCCACCAGTGGAAGATCGAGCATTTCCGGCAAAACCTCGGCCGGATAATTCTGATGCAAGCTCCAGATATTGCCCGCAACCGGATCAAGCGGCCTGAACTGTGTGCCCGGCATGGCGCGCGTCCGCAAGGCCAGCACAATGTCCGACAACACCGCCGGGTTCTCTCGGAAATAGGCATGTCCCAGCCGGACGGACCCGCCATCGACGATGACAATGTTAACATTGCCAGTGCCTTCTAGATCCGCAAGTTCACGCTCAGACAGCTTGTCGGGGTCAACACTGCCCAGACGAGTCACATTCCCGATGATACGCGAGAGGCGAAGTGCCCCGTCATTGGGGTTCGTGTAGATGTTGATTTGCTCAAACCCGTCGGCAAACCGCTCTGCCACCAAACGCTGACGCGTCACGCCAATATCAAGATCCGCCGCCGCAAGTACCAGAACACCGGTTTTGAGATCTTGTCTGGGGTCGCGCCCACCGCCCCGACTCTCCAGCATCAGTTCACGCAACGCATCGGTCATCACAGCCGACCCACGCGAATGCGCCACAATGTCGATGCGCTTGACCTCTGGCACATCCGCCAGAATGCGCATGAACTCCTTGAGGTGAAACACCGAAAATTCGCCCGACTCGATATCCCTGAAATAGGCCAGCGGCCCGTCATTGCCCGCCGGCCAGGAAAACAACACAGGAAGCGACCGCCGCCCGGCATAGTGCCAGATGCTCGCCAGCGTTCCGACACCATCATTAAATTCGTTGTTGAACCCGTGAACGTATAACAACACCCGGTCTACGCCACTGGCCCGCATACGCGCTGCTACCTCTTCGCGTATCGTCGCACTGCGCGCGGCATAAGCCGCATTGGCATCAGCAGTGGCTTGCAGCCGCCCGCCACCGGACTGATAAGGCAAAGGTGTTTGCGGCAGGCGGGCCAATTCGGTCAATCCCACAGGCGCAAGCCGGGTCATAGCCCCCGGCCCCGACGCTTGCGTGCGTTCGATCAACTCGCCCCAGGATCCAAGCCCGCCATACTCGACCCAACTGGCCCCAAATGCCATCGAGTCATCGCGCCGTTCACCGTAGCTGACCACCGCTCCGAATTCGTCGACCACCGGATTGCGGTCTGTCATGTAAAGGATTTCAGTTGTGGTTGTACGGAACCGTATGGGCACACCGGCTTCGGGATAAGCCTCTCCGGTCTCGAACGTATAAAGGTTTGGCGTCGGCGATAGCAGCCCGGTTGTATTGCGACCGGCACAGGCCGCCAGCACAATCAGTAGCAAAATGGCAACCGTGGAACGCAGTGACATTCGGCCAACCCCTCCTTGTTGGGACACACTAACGTGCATCCTCACCACTCGGCCAACTAAATTGCAAAACAAGTTTTCATCCAGAAAACAATGTTGTTCTTTTGCCAATGGCCCGGAAAAGCCCGCCAAGATCCAGCATGAAAGAGGATACTACAACACGGCCAAGCTGATCCTTGCCAGAATGGAGAACCGTCCGGGCAACATTCCGCTAGGCCACTGCTCTGATCCTTTTTGCGCCGAAATCCGACGGTAGAAAACGCAGGAAAACGCGCAATCCGACCAAAATGGGACACAACCCTAATATGGCCACAAATGCTCTTCTACAAAACCCGAGTGATCAGAATTCTGGGGATACCTGGTCGCAAAGCTCAGGCACTGAAAGGATAAAAAATGCCGGTGAATGCTGATCCTCTGGAACTCCATATGTTGTCCTTAATCAATGAAGAAAGGGAATCGCGCGGGCTAAACCCGCTGGAACTTGAAACCAACCTGAACATGTCCGCCGAAGAACATTCGCAATGGATGCTCGACACAAACGTGTTTTCTCACACAGGCGCAGGCGGGTCCTCCGCCACCGACCGCATCGAAGCAGAACTTGACCTGACAGGCAGCTGGCGCACAGCCGAGAACATCGCGATTCAGTCCATTCGCGGAGAACCCGGACTGCTGGATGACGTGGAAAACCTGCATGAGTCGCTCATGAACAGCCCCGGACACCGGGCAAACATCCTAAACCCCGATCTTGAATATATCGGGCTTGGCATTGAACTTGGCGACTTCACCTATTCAAGCGGCGGCACGTTCCAGTCGCTGATCGCAACGCAGAATTTCGCGACCACCGCGGCCGAAGTTGATGTCGACCCCGGGACTGGCGCATCGCCACTCGAAATGCCTGATCCCGTGCCGACCCCGGATCCTGAGGTCAGCGACCCTGATCCGGAACCCCCAATGCCCGACGATCCTGAAAACGTTCCCGTAGCAGAAGCCCCTGATCCCGCACCAACGGAGCCGGAAAACACGGACGAAGAAGAAGGTGAAACACCCGTTGCAGAAGCGCCAACACAGGAACCTGAGCCAGCGGAACCTGAAGACGCAGGAAACGAAGACGAAGAAACACCTGTCGCTGAGGCACCTGATCCAGCGCCAACCGAGCCCACCGCGATGGACGAAGACGAAGAGGATGACACCCCCGTCGCTGAAGCCCCCGATCCGGCACCAACAGAGCCCGAAGTCGAGGACACGCCAGACGAAGACGTCTACGCCTGCCCTTTGTTTGACGATGACTTCGACGGCGCACCTCTGCGCAATACGGCAAGGTTCGAGTTTGCAGACGACGTATTTGAATTTCGCGACGCAGAAACAGTCTTTGGTAACGTCTCCATGGGCGATTTCATCAGCCGTCTTCTCACTCAGGCGTCAGAACTCGCC
Organism: Roseovarius sp. W115; assembly: GCF_032842945.2. Classification (NCBI taxonomy): domain Bacteria; kingdom Pseudomonadati; phylum Pseudomonadota; class Alphaproteobacteria; order Rhodobacterales; family Roseobacteraceae; genus Roseovarius; species Roseovarius rhodophyticola. Next base: position 2,337,382 of record NZ_CP146606.1, on the reverse strand, counting down.
GAACGCCAGAATCAGGAGATCGAGACGTTCGAATTCGCCTTCTCATTTGACCTCCGGCCCAACGATCCGGCCTCTGGTCAATTGCCAGGACGGGAAAGCCTCAACGAGTTTGACGTTGATTTTGCCGCATTCGAAGCGCCGGTTGAGCAGAGCATCGACCTCTTCAGCTAAACCAACCGGATAAATCACAGCCTCCCCCGCGCAGATGCGGGGGACCGCACCTGAGGGGCTTTTGAAATCCCAGCCCTAAATCTCATACACCGAACGCATTGCCCCGCCCCCGGCCCTTCGCTATCTACCGGTCTGAAACTGTTCGGACGGGAGAGACCGCATGGCCGCTTATCAATATGTCTACCACATGCAGGGGGTCTCCAAGGCCTATCCCGGTGGCAAGAAATGCTTTGAGAACATCCATCTCAGTTTTCTGCCCGGCGTGAAGATCGGCGTCGTCGGCGTCAACGGCGCGGGCAAATCCACGCTGATGAAAATCATGGCTGGTCTCGACACCGACTTCACCGGAGAGGCCTGGGCCGCAGAAGGCGCAAAAGTCGGCTATCTGCCACAGGAACCACAGCTTGATGAGGCCCTGAATGTGCGTGACAACGTCATGCTAGGGGTGGCCGCTAAGAAGGCCAAACTCGACCGGTTCAACGAATTGGCGATGAACTACTCGGATGAGACCGCCGATGAAATGGCCGCTCTACAGGACGAGATTGACAGCCAGAACCTCTGGGATCTCGACGCGCAGGTTGATGTGTCGATGGAGGCGCTCCGCTGTCCGCCTGATGATGCGGATGTGGCAAGCTTATCCGGCGGGGAACGCCGCCGCGTGGCACTTTGCAAGCTCCTGCTGGAAGCCCCCGACATGCTGCTCCTCGACGAGCCGACCAACCACCTTGACGCCGAAACCATCGCCTGGCTGCAACAGCACCTGATCGACTACAAAGGCACCATCCTGATCGTCACTCACGACCGCTATTTCCTCGATGACATCACCGGCTGGATTCTCGAGTTGGACCGCGGCCGCGGCATTCCCTATGAGGGCAACTACTCCGCATGGCTGGAACAAAAGGCCAAACGCTTGGAGCACGAGGCCAAGGACGACAAATCCAAACAGAAAACGCTGGAACGCGAACTCGAATGGATGCGTCAGGGTCAAAAGGCCCGTCAGGCCAAGCAAAAGGCCCGGATCAACGCCTATAACGAACTGGCCAACCAGTCCGAGCGCGAGAAAATCACCCGCGCCCAGATCGTCATTCCCAACGGCCCGCGCCTGGGCAGCAAGGTGATCGAGGTCGAGGGCCTGCAAAAGGCCATGGGCGACAAGCTTTTGATCGAGAACCTCGGCTTTTCCCTCCCGCCCGGTGGCATCGTCGGCGTCATCGGCCCCAATGGCGCGGGCAAATCCACGCTATTCAAAATGCTCACCGGTCAGGAAAAACCAGATGCGGGATCCATCGAATACGGCGACACCGTGCAACTGAGCTATGTCGACCAGTCCCGCGATGACCTCAAGGATGGTGAGACCGTGTGGGAAGCCATTTCCGGCGGTGCCGAAATCATCGAACTGGGCGACGCACAGGTCAATTCTCGCGCCTATTGCTCGTCCTTCAATTTCAAGGGCGGCGACCAGCAGAAGAAAGTCTCGCTCCTCTCGGGCGGCGAACGCAACCGCGTGCACATGGCGCGCCTGCTGAAAGAAGGCGGCAACGTCCTGCTCCTCGACGAGCCCACCAACGACCTCGACGTCGAAACCCTCCGCGCCCTGGAGGACGCGCTTGTCGACTTCGCCGGCTGCGCCGTGGTCATCAGCCACGACCGCTTCTTCCTCGACCGCATCTGCACCCACATCCTGGCCTTTGAAGGCGAGGCGCACGTGGAATGGTTCGAAGGCAACTTTGAGGATTACGAGGAAGATAAGAAGCGGCGGCTGGGGCCGGATGCGCTGGAGCCAAAGCGGATCAAACACAAGAAATTTGCGAGGTAACGTCGAACGCCCTGCGTTCGGCGCGTGCGCGAAAGCGTTTCCGAAGGAAATGCGTGCGCACCCCTTCTATCATTCTGGGCGCTAAGGTGCTGTTGAACTTCAAATGTAGGGTGGGTTTGCAACCCACCCTCTGAACACAAAGCCGCGCGGCGAACTCGCCCCCTATCTATCACCCATCATCACACCCGCGCGATACGCTATCGTCATACAAAACAGGGCCTCCTACGTCTAATCTGCGAAAGGAGGCGACCATGCCCATTTCAACAAAACCGCCCGCCCCGCGGCCTAAACCGCCTTTACCCCGGCATCCGCGCCCGATGCCCTATCGCTTCTCTGATTGGGCAGCGTTCTAGCGCTTATGCCTGTAGGCCCGGCCTAATTTACCCCCATTGCACCCCTTGTGTCAGGCCGGGCTTCATTCCCCCATACCGTTCCATTCGGCATAGGCCTTGCCCGGCCCGGTGCCTAACTCAAGGACCTTGTTGAGCCGTTTTTCCAACTCGACATGCCGGGTGATGTGCATTCGGGCGAAGGCCGACAGAACCGCGTTGATCCGCGCCTGATATCCCACGCCCATGTCGCGAAAGAACTTGGCCACCGACCGGTCAAGGTAAAGCGTCAGCTTCTGCTTTTTCTCCGTCACCTCCACGTCATGCAAAAGCGAATGCCACTCCTCCGGCAATTCGTCGCTGATGGCGCGGGGGATCCATTTCTCTTGCGTCAGGTAAATCAAATTGCGCATCAGCACGTCGCGGCTGGTGCGTTCGATCTTGGACATTCGGGCCATGGGCATCTCCTCAACCGAGGCACAAGGTTTCCGGTAAACCCTTTCGAAATCCTGACCGCACCGATCCGGCACCGACGTGATACCGACATGGGTTTTTGCCAAAATTTCGCGCTTTTCCCCTGCGACTCTTTTGCAACGGATATGTGGGATTTCGGCCATTTCACCCGTTTTTGATTTCTTGGACAAAATCTGACCCTTTATTTCTATTGTCCTGCCACCTGTATTTTTTTGAGGGGAATCAATATGATGGACCGCCGTACATTTGTTGCCGCTGGTTTGGCTGCCGTAACCGTGCCTGCCAGCGCGAAATCGTTTGAACTGAATCCAAAATACCGCCCGCAAAGCGTTGATATTTCGAAGAAATATCAACCAGGACAGATGCTTGTCCTACCTCGCGCGCATTTTCTATATTTCATCGAAGCCCCCGGTCAGGCCCGCCGTTATGGCGTCGGCGTGGGCCGTGCCGGGCTCGAATTCACCGGCAAGGCCACCATTGACGTCAAAAAGAAATGGCCAACCTGGCGCCCCACCAATGAAATGATCGAGCGCGAGCCGCATCTCTACACGAAATTCATCGACAACGACTTCGTTCAACCTGGCGGCCCAGGTAACCCTCTGGGATCACGTGCACTTTACCTGTTCCAGAACGGTCGCGACACGTATTTCCGGATCCACGGTACCACGGCACCAAAATCCATCGGGAGGTCTGTGTCAAACGGCTGTATCCGCATGATCAATGAGCATGTTCAGGACCTCTACGAGCGCGTGCCGTTGGGGACTGTTGTAACCGTCCTTTAACCACAGCCTGATTGAAAACCCTTGATTAATCGGATCGCGCGCCTCATATGTGGCGCGCGACGTTACCACTATCGACCATCTGCTCCCTTATCCGGCACAGGCACTCGATCTTGCACTGACACGCCGGGCTGCCGCATTCCGCGGGCAGCACCATACCAAGGAGAAAACGGATGGCCAGTGGCACCGTAAAATGGTTCAACGCAACTAAAGGCTTCGGATTTATCGCGCCTGATGATGGCGGCAAAGACGTGTTTGTACACATCTCCGCCGTTGAGCGCGCAGGTCTGACCGGCCTGAAAGATGACCAAAAGGTTAACTTCGAAATCGAAGCAGGCCGCGACGGACGCAGCTCTGCTGCGAACATCGAACTCGCCTAATATAAGCGTTTGAATTAAAAAACGAAAAGGCCCCCGCAGGGGCCTTTTTTACGTTTAATCCTTACTCGATTTCGCCGATCAATTCTTGCACGATAGGCCCCATCCCCTCAACAATTTGCGTGACACCCTCAGCATTGGGATGAATGCCATCGGCCTGAAAGAACTCTTGCAGCTCAGACGGCTGACCCTCGCCCAATCCCGTGAAAAAGCTTTGAAGATAAAGCACGTCAAACTGTTCCGCGAGATCGGGATAGATAGCATCAAATGCGGCTTTATACTGCGCCCCGTAATTGCCGGGCGCAGGCAGTCCTACAAGCAAAACCGGCAGATCACGCGACGCCGCCACCTCCAGAATACTTGTCAGATTGGTGCGTGCAATCTCAGGTGCGATACCCCGCAGCACGTCGTTTCCTCCCAGCGCCACGATCATCGCGTCCACCTCCGGCGTCAGGCTCCACTCGACCCGCGCTGCGCCACCGGCTGTGGTATCCCCCGACACACCCCCATTGATCAGCGTCACCTCGTCCCCATGCGCCACCAGCCAGTCCTGCAGCTTTGGAACAAACCCGTCTTCTGCGGGCAATCCATACCCTTGGGTCAAGCTGTCCCCAAAGGCCAGAACCGTCACAGGCTCCGCCCAGGCAGGGGCTCCCATCAAAACCAGGGCCAGCGCCTTGCCGCGCAGCGCGCGCACCCCATATGTCAGAAAACCTTTCAAAAACAGGCGCAATCCCATGACAGATCCCGTGTTGTCGCTTCGCTCTGCTACATTGGCGCTGGAGGGCAATGCAGGTCTTGTTCGGATACTTGACGCGATCTCGCTGGATGTCCACCGGGGCGACACGCTAAGTCTCGTGGGGCCGTCCGGGTCCGGCAAGTCCTCGCTTTTGATGCTGATGGGCGGGCTGGAACGCGCCACAAGCGGGTCCGTGCACGCCTTGGGCCATGATCTTTCGGCAATGAGTGAAGACGCTCTGGCCCGCCTCAGGCGCGATCACATCGGCGTGGTGTTTCAGTCCTTTCACCTGATTCCCACGATGACAGCATTGGAAAACGTGGCCACACCGCTTGAACTGGCCGGGCGCACGGATGCCTTTGCACGAGCTGAAGAAGAACTGCAGGCTGTGGGCCTTGGCGAACGTTTGGGGCATTACCCGTCGCAACTCTCCGGCGGCGAGCAGCAACGCGTCGCCCTTGCCCGTGCCGCAGCTCCTCGGCCGGACATCCTTTTGGCAGATGAACCCACGGGCAATCTGGACAGTCACACCGGCGCCGACATCGTCAACCTGTTGTTTGACCTGCAAAAACGCCATGGGGCCACGCTTGTTCTAGTGACGCATGACGCCGGATTGGCGGCCCAATGCGCGCGGCAAATCACCTTGCGAGACGGTCAGATCGAAACCCATTCTGACAAGGCCGTCGCGGAATGAACATCGCCCTCGCCGCCCGGTTCGCCGCGCGAGAAATGCGCGGCGGCTTTCACGGGTTCCGCATTTTCCTCGCCTGTGTGATCCTTGGGGTCGCCGCCATAGCTGCCGTGGGCACGGTGCGCGAAAGCATCGCGCGCGGGCTGGCCGCCGAGGGTGCGCAACTCTTGGGCGGAGATGCCGAAATCGAGCTGACCTATCGCTTTGCCACTGAGGCTGAACGTGGCTGGATGGACAGCGTCGCCACAAATGTCTCAGAGATTGCCGACTTTCGATCCATGGCCGTGGCAGAGGACGAAAGCCGCAGCCTGACGCAGGTGAAGGCCGTGGATGATCTTTACCCCTTGGTTGGCCAAGTAACTCTGGACCCTGACATACCTTTGTCTGGCGCGTTGGCGGGCGACGGCACAACACCAGGAATAGTGATACACCCCACTTTGGCAGATCGTTTGGGCATCGTTACGGGGGATCGCTTGAGGCTCGGCGAGACCGCCTTCATCGTCACCGCGCTGATTGTGCGCGAACCGGATACGCGCACAGCCGGATTTGGACTTGGTCCGCGCAGTATCGTCAAACGGGAGGCACTGGAAGGCTCCGGGCTGCTGGCGCCCGGCACGCTCTTTTCCACGCATTACCGGCTGGATCTGCCATCCGATGCTGACCTTACCGCGCTTGCGTCCCAGGCCGAAACAGCCTTGGACGGCAGCGGAATGCGTTGGAGCGATGCGCGCAACGGGGCACCCGGAGTGGCGGTGTTTGTTGACCGTCTTGGCGCATTCTTAATCCTCGTCGGGCTGTCCGGTCTGGCCGTAGGTGGCGTCGGCATATCTGCCGCTTTGCGCGCCTACCTAGCTGGAAAAACCAAAGTCATTGCCGTGTTGCGGACGCTCGGCGCAGATCAGCGGGCGATCTTCCTGACATATCTATTTCAGGTCAGCGCGCTCGCCATCGTCGGAATTGCCTTGGGTCTTGTATTGGGTGTCGGCACGCCTGTGGTACTGGCCGCACTTATCGAGGCACGCCTGCCTGTACCTGCTATCTTTGCGCCTTATCCCAAACCCATGATCGAGGCTGCAATCTACAGCGTCTTGACCGTGCTCATTTTCACGCTCTGGCCAATTGCTCGAGCCCGCAATGTGCGGCCAGCAGCGCTTTACCGTGATGGTGCGCAGAGCTTGCAGCATCCGGGCATGTTCACGGTGCTGACCATTAGTGCGCTTGTTGGCCTCCTGATCTGGCTGGCCGCTTGGTTTTCAGGCAATACTGCGCTGACAATCTGGACCGCAGGTGGCATTGCCGGGGCACTTGGTCTCTTGGCGCTCGCAGGCCAGGGATTGCGCGCCATCAGCCGCAGCATAAGACCCAGAACACGCGGGCGCGTTTCGCTCAGTTGGGCTTTGGCAGCCATTTCCGGCCCCGGAAGCACCGCCAGCGCCGTGGTTCTTTCCCTGGGGCTTGGATTGAGCGTTCTGGCCGCTGTGGGACAGATCGACCGCAATCTGCGCGATGCGATTTCCCGCGATCTTCCCACGCGCGCGCCGAGCTTTTTCTTTGTCGACATTCAACGTGACCAGATGCCGGGTTTTGAGGCGCGTCTGGATGGCGATGAGGGTGTAAGCCGTGTGGATGCGGCCCCGATGCTGCGGGGCATCATCACCCAAATCAATGGCAAACCGGCATCAGAGACCGCAGGCGATCACTGGGTTTTGGAAGGTGACCGAGGTGTCAGCTACGCTGCGGCCCTGCCAAGTCGCAGCACAATCACCGACGGCACATGGTGGGCAGAGGATTACACCGGCACCCCACAAGTAAGTTTTGCTGCAGAAGAAGCGGCTGAGATGGGAATAAAGATCGGTGACAGCGTCACGGTGAACATTCTAGGCCGCGATCTCACGGCGGACGTCACTTCTTTTCGCGAGGTGGATTTTTCCAGCGCTGGCATGGGGTTCATCATGATCATGAACGAAGCCGCACTGGTCAGCGCACCGCACAGCTACATCGCCACGGTCTATGCAGAAGAAGCCTCTGAGACGCCAATCCTGCGCGACCTCACCCAACAATTTCCCAACATAACGGCCATAGCCGTTCGGGACGCTGTGAACCAGGTGAGTGACCTTCTCGCAGGCCTCGCCTCTGCGACGGCCTGGGGCGCTGCGGCCACTTTGCTGACCGGTTTTCTGGTGCTCATCGGGGCCGCCGCCGCTGATCAGCGCGCGCGCAGCTATGAGGCCGCGATCCTGAAAACTCTGGGCGCCAGCCGTGCACGCATTCTTTGGGGGCTGACCTTACGCGCCAGTTTGCTGGGGGCTGCGGCGGGCATCGTCGCACTTGGAGCAGGCGTCGCCGGGGCCTGGGCGGTCAGCACCTACATCATGGAAACCAGCTTTGCCGTCGACTGGCCATCAGCGCTTGGCATCGTTTTTGGGGGAGCCATGATAAGCCTGCTGGCGGGCCTTGCCTTTGCCATTGGTCCAATGTCGGCGCGCCCGGCCCGCGTGTTGCGCGCAAGCGAGTAGCATATCGCGCAGTATGCCAACGCCTTATTGATCTTCGGCAGGTCGAATGCGATGCCAGGGCAAAACCCGCCTGGACGGATTCGCCAAAGGAACCGAAAAATGGCCGACAGCTTACCCATCCCGCTCACCTCGCCCCTGAGCCCGGCGCAGAAAACGAGCCTGATCAACCTCGTGCGCCGTGCCGCCAAGGCAGAGATCCTCCCAAGATTTCGCAATCTCGGACAAGGCGACATCCGTAGCAAATCCAACGCACATGACCTCGTGACCGAAGCGGACACTGCCGCCGAGGCCATGATGGCACGCGGCATTCAGGCGATGTTTCCGCTTGCGTTGGTGGTTGGAGAAGAAGCGGCTGCGACCAACCCTGAACTGAAGGGAAAGATCGGTGAGGCCGAGCTGGCCTTTATCATCGACCCGGTAGATGGCACATGGAATTTCGCAAATGGTTTGGGCGTCTTTGGCGTCATCCTGTCCATCACGCGCTTTGGCAAACCGGTCTTCGGCCTGCTTTACGACCCGCTCGCCGATGATTGGATCAGTGCCGATGAGGATGGCCCGGCCGAGTTAACCCGCGCGATTGGAACGACGCGACCGCTCACTGTTTCAGATGGCGGTGATCTTGGCGAACTTGCGGGCTTCACCCACTACAATTACCTGCCACAAGAGGCCAAACCGGGTGTTGCAAAGGCCCTGCCAAAGCTTGGGCGCGCCATGTCTTTGCAATGCGCCTGTCACGAGTATCGAACGCTGGCCCGTGGCGGCGCGGATTTCTTGTTCTCCGGCACGCTGAACCCCTGGGATCATGCCGCGGGTATTCTGATTTGCCAACGCGCAGGTGGGGTTGCACGCATGCTTAATGGCGACGATTACACTGCCACGGTCAGCGACGGATACATCCTGGTCGCCTCAAACGAGGCGACCTGGGAAAAGCTCCGCGATCATTTCGCGTTCTTGCTGGACGACGCCAAGGCCTGACTTACTCCGCCGCTTCGGCATAGTCCTCCATCGGTGGACAGGTGCAGACCAGATGCCGGTCGCCATAAACATTGTCGACCCGGTTGACCGGTGGCCAGTATTTATCGACCCGGAACGCACCCGGCGGAAAACAGGCCTGCTCACGGCTGTAGGGCCGATCCCATTCGCGCACCAGATCCTCCATCGTGTGAGGCGCATTGCGCATCGGATTGTTCTCGCGATCAATGCGCCCTTCTTCGATATCGGCAATCTCAGCCCGGATCGCGAGCATTGCATCGCAGAACCGATCCAGCTCGGCTTTGGTTTCTGACTCAGTCGGCTCGATCATGAGAGTCCCCGCTACAGGCCAGCTCATCGTCGGCGCATGAAACCCGTTGTCGATCAAACGTTTAGCGATATCATCTACGCTGACATCCGCACTTTCAGCGAAGGGGCGCGTATCGATGATGCACTCATGCGCCACCCGGCCCTGCCCCCCTTTGTAAAGCACGTCATAGGCCCCTTCGAGCCGCTTGGCGATGTAGTTTGCGTTGAGGATCGCCACCCGTGTCGCCTGGGTCAGGCCTTCGCCCCCCATCAAAAGAATATACGCCCAGCTGATGGGAAGAATGGACGCAGATCCGTAAGGCGCCGCCGAAACGGGACCATCCGCGCCGGCCTTATTGGGATGACCCGGCAAATGCGGGGCGAGATGCGCTTTGACACCAATCGGCCCCATGCCCGGCCCGCCACCTCCATGGGGAATGCAAAAGGTTTTGTGTAGGTTGAGGTGGCTCACATCGCCCCCCAGATCACCGGGACGCGACAGGCCCACCATCGCATTGAGATTTGCCCCGTCGATATAGACCTGCCCGCCATGGTCATGCGTGATCTTGCACACATCAATCACGGTTTCTTCAAAGACCCCATGGGTCGACGGATAGGTGATCATGCACCCGGCCAGATTGTCGGCATGCAGTTCCGCCTTGGCGCGGAAATCGTCGAGATCAATATCCCCATTCTCGGCAGATTGCACCGGCACCACCTTCCAGCCCACCATCTGCGCGCTGGCCGGATTGGTGCCATGCGCGCTCATCGGGATAAGGCAGACATTGCGATGCCCCTCGCCATTGGCCCGATGATAAGCGGAAATAGTCAGCAACCCGGCATATTCACCCTGTGCGCCCGAATTGGGCTGCATCGACATGTCGTCATAGCCGGTGATCTCACACAGCTTGGCGCTCAGATCACTGATCAACTCGTGATACCCTTGCGCCTGATCCAGCGGTGCAAAGGGATGCAGCCGCGAAAACTCGCGCCAGCTCACAGGCATCATCTCAGCAGCAGCATTCAGCTTCATGGTGCACGACCCCAAAGGGATCATTGCGCGGTCCAGCGCCAGGTCCCGGTCCGCCAGACGCCGCATATAGCGCATCATCTCGGTTTCAGCCCGGTTCATATGAAAGATCGGATGCGTCAGGAAATCCGACCGCCGGTGCATGTTGTCCGGCACGCGGTACTCTGGCTTAAACTCGTTATCGCGGCGTGGGATACCAAAGGCCCGCCAGACCGCCTCGATATTCTTGGGCCGGGTCGCCTCATCCAGCGTAATCCCGATCCGGCGTTCCCCCACTTTGCGAAGGTTCAGCCCTTCGTCCACCGCCGATTTGAGCACAGCAGCCTGCAATGGCCCCACATCAACGGTAATTGTGTCAAAGAAGGATTTGGGATCGACCTTGAACCCAGCCTCCTCCAATCCACGCGCCAGACGCACGGTTTTGCGATGAATGCGCTGGGCAATCGCCTTGAGGCCCTTGGGCCCATGGAACACCGCATACATCGACGCCATCACCGCCAGCAAAGCCTGCGCCGTGCAGACATTCGAGGTGGCTTTCTCACGTCGGATATGCTGTTCGCGGGTCTGCAGGCTCAACCGGTAAGCGCGGTTGCCGAGGCTGTCGATGCTGACCCCGACAATACGGCCCGGCATCGCGCGTTTATAAGCATCGCGGCACGCCATGTAGGCCGCATGCGGGCCACCATAGCCCATGGGCACGCCAAAGCGCTGCGCGCTGCCCACCGCAATATCCGCCCCCATCGCACCAGGTTCTTTCAACAGCGTCAGCGCCAGAGGATCAGCCGAGACGATGCCCACCGCCTTCTCGGCATGAAGCTTGGCGATATGATCTGTGAAGTCGCGCACATGGCCATAGCTGCCAGGATATTGAAACAGCGCGCCAAAGACCTTGGTTGCATCCATTTTATCGGGGTTGCCGACAATAACCTTGATGCCCAAGGGGGCTGCGCGCGTTTTTATCACGGCGATATTCTGAGGGTGGCAATCGCGGTCCACGAAAAACGCATTCGCTTTGGACTTGGCGACTCGCTGCGCCATTGTCATCGCTTCGGCACAGGCCGTGGCCTCATCCAGAAGCGAGGCATTGGCGATCTCCAACCCCGTCAGATCAGAGATCATCGTCTGGAAGTTCAACAGCGCTTCAAGCCGTCCCTGACTGATCTCAGGCTGATAGGGCGTATAAGCTGTATACCAGGCTGGGTTTTCCAGAATATTGCGTTGAACCGCCGGGGGCGTGACAGTGCCGTGATAGCCCTGCCCGATCATGCTCACCAAAACCTTGTTCTTGGCGGCTGTGACACGCATGTGATGCATCAATTCGCGCTCGGATTTCGGCTTGCCAAAATCAAGCTTGGCCTTCTGACGGATCGACGCGGGAACTGTCTCGTCAATCAACTCATCAAGCGAGCCAACCTCTAGGACAGCCAGCATCTCGTCCATTTCCTCAGGCGAGGGGCCAATATGCCTGCGATTGGCAAAATCATACGGCAAATAGTCAATCGGTTTGAACGCCATTTCTTTCTCCCATTGCGAAAATCAGTGGCACCGCCCTGTCTTTCATCGTTCTCAAAATACTCCCGCCGGAGGCGCAAAAATCTTTGAAAGATTTTTCCCGGCGCGAAAGTCAGCCGATGAAGCTCTTGTAACCAGCCTCGTCCATGTAATCGGCCATCTGTCCAGGATCACTCGGTTTCACCTTGAAGAACCACCCATCCCCCATCGGGTCCTCATTGACCTTGCTCGGCTCATCCACAATCGCCTCGTTCACCTCGACAATCTCACCGTCGATCGGGGCCAGAATGTCTGAGGCGGCTTTGACGCTTTCAATCACGACCACCTCTTCATCTTTGGTCACTTCGGTGCCGACCTCCGGCAACTCGACAAATACGATATCACCAAGCTGTTCGGCGGCATGATCTGTGATGCCAACGGTCACGACACCATCGTCATCCTGCAACCACTCATGTTCTTCTGTGAATTTCATAGGCTCTCTCCTTGGTCTTCAGCGTTTGAAATTAGCGGGGGTAAAGGGCATCGAGGCGACCTTTACCGCCATGCGTTTGCCGCGCACCTCACCGAAAAGCTGCGTGTCGGGCGCCGTATGGCTGGCCGCGACATAGCCCATCGACATCGGCGCTTCGATTGTGGGGCCAAATGCGCCGGATGTGACATGGCCGATCGGTGTCTCAGCGTCTTCGCTGCCAAAAATCGCCGTGCCGTGCCGCATCGGCGCACGACCCTCAGGGCGCAGCCCGACACGGCACCGGGCCACGCCATTGGCCATCTGGCCAAGAATGACCTCTGCGCCTGGAAACCCTCCGGCCCGTTTGCCATCCGCACGTCGTGATTTCTGAATGGCCCAGGTCAAACCAGCCTCGACCGGCGTTGTCGACGTATCAATATCCTGACCGTAGAGGCACAGCCCCGCCTCCAACCGCAGGCTGTCACGCGCGCCCAGACCGATAGGCTCGACCGCGTCATGCGCCAGTAAGGCACGAGCAAATGCCTCGGCCTGATCTGCCATTACAGAAATCTCATAACCGTCTTCACCCGTATAGCCAGACCGCGATATCCACAGTTCCCCGAAATCGGATGTGAAAATGCCCGTATCCAAAAACTTCATGATCTCGCACCCACCTGCAATGGGTGCCAGCGCCTCTACCGCGGCTGGGCCCTGCAACGCCAGTAGGGCTCTGTCTGTCACTTCCACGACATCGCAATCGGGCAGCCCTGCCTTCATGTGAGCGATATCCGCATCCTTGCAGGCTGCGTTGACCACAACAAACAAATGATCGCCCCGGTTTGTCAGCATCAGATCATCCAGGATGCCGCCCTCTGCGTTGGTGAAAAACCCGTAACGTTGACGTTTTTCACCCAAGCTCATGAGGTCAACTGGCACCAGACTTTCCAAGGCCTGCGCCGCGCCCCCGTAACCTGACGCATGGCGCACGATCACCTGACCCATATGGCTCACGTCAAAAAGCCCTGCCTGAGCGCGTGTGTGCTGATGTTCCTTCATGACGCCAAGCGCGAATTGCAGCGGCATGTCGTAGCCTGCAAAACCGGTCATCTTGGCACCCAATTCGCGGTGCAACTGCGTCAGCGGGGTCTCTTTCAGCTCAGCCAAGGCACAGGTCCTCTTCTCTTTCGAGCCGGGTCTGTCTTGCAAAGCATCCGGCATCAGTTTTCCACGCCGCATGGCGCGTCTGATGCCCCCTCTGTCCTTCCGCCTGAGATCGCTATCCCTTCGGCGCCCCGGGACGTGATCCGGGGTCTCTCCAGAGTGTTGTGATCGAACGGTCCTTGTGCCTGAGAGTTTCCGGGGCGGTTGCTCCTTCGGCACCGGCAAAGCCGGTTCTCCCGATCCAATCGCGGTCGACCATAGTATACGACCTGAGTCGCGACAAGCACCAAGCGACGAAGCCACGTCAAAACCCTGTGACCCTGTTGGAAAGGGTTGACCGCGAGAGCGTAAATAGCCATGCAAAACAACATGATGAAAGCGAGATACACGTGAGCGGTGGATACTTCTTTGGCTATGGCAGCCTGGTGAATACAGCCACACATAGCTTTGCAGAAGCGCATCCAGCGCAACTCAAAGGCTGGCGGCGCATGTGGCGCAAGACCACGATGCGGCAGGCAGCTTACCTCACTGTGGTGCCTGATTCTGAGGCAGAAATCGACGGTTTGATCGCCGAAGTGCCGCATGGGGATTGGGAGGCATTGGATGAACGCGAACGCGCCTATGCCCGTGTCGATGCGGCGCATCAGGTGTCTCACCCCCTACCCGCCATGCCCGCAATCGTGGTCTACGCAATTGAAGATGGCCGTCATGGAACCCCGGATCGGCAAAGCCCTGTTCTGCTCAGTTACATAGACGTGGTTGTGCAGGGCTACCTTCACAATTTCGGCGAGGCAGGCGTTCAGCGGTTTTTTGACACGACGGGGGTTGGGACGCCCCAGTGGTGGATGATCGCGACGCACCGGTTTATCCGCGACATCAATCCCTATCAGCAGATGAATACATGCTCGTCGATGACATGCTTGCCCGCGTCGGAGCCATACGCGAACCGATGAAAAGCCTCAGCCCTTGGCGCGAATAACCTGCAGCAGCGGCAAAACCTGACTCATATCCGGGCCATGTGACTGTCCGGTGAGCGCCTTGCGCAATGGCATAAACAATCCGCGGCCTTTTCGGCCTGTGGCTTCTTTGACCGCAGATGTCCACTTGCCCCAGCTCTCGGCGTCATAAGGACCATCGGGCAGCATCGACATCGCCTGAGCCACGAATTCCCTATCTTCGTCTTCGATGACAGGGGCTGCGCCGTCGCGGAACAGCACCCACCAGGCTTCCAGATCATGCAACGTGTTGATGTTCTCTTTCGCCACCTGCCAGAACTGTTCGGCCTTGTCGCTGGGCACACCGAGTGCAGTTACAGTGTCAGACACAGCCTCAAAGGGCAGTGACTGCAAATGGTGCGCTGTTAAAGGCAGCAAATCGTCAGCATCAAACTTGGTCGGAGCCGCCCCGAAATGGCCAATATCAAATCCATCAACGAGTTCGCTCATCTCCGACCGAAGCTCTACGGGATCGGATGACCCAAGACGCGCCATCAGCGACAAAAGCGCCATAGGTTCAATGCCTTGCGCCCGCAAATCCCGCAAAGAAAGCGTGCCCAGACGTTTTGAAAGTGACTCACCCTGCGGCCCGGTCAGCAGCGAGTGATGCGCAAAGTCTGGGCATGTTCCGCCCAGGGCTTCGATGATCTGAATTTGTGTGGCTGTGTTGGTCACGTGATCCGAGCCTCGCACCACATGCGTGACGCCCATCTCTGTGTCGTCCACGACCGAGGCTAGTGTATAAAGCACCTGCCCATCGCCACGGATCAAAACCGGATCCGACACGCTGGCTGCATCAATTGAGATGTCGCCAAGGATGCCATCCACCCATTCGATCCGCTCGTGATCGAGTTTGAACCGCCACACGCCATCACCACGTTCGGCGCGCAATGCGACTTTCTCTGCCTCCGAAAGCGACAACGCTGCCCGGTCATACACCGGTGGATTGCCCATATTGAGTTGTTTTTTGCGCTTGAGGTCCAGTTCCGTAGGTGTCTCGAACGCCTCGTAAAAGAGTCCCGCCTCGCGCAGCTTGTCGGCCGCCTCAGCGTAACGTTCAAGCCGCAGAGACTGACGCTCCAGCCGATCCCAGTGCAATCCAAGCCACTCTAGATCTTCCTTGATCGCGTCGACATATTCCTCTTTCGAGCGCTCCGGATCCGTGTCGTCGATGCGCAGGATGAAACTGCCCCCAGATTTGCGCGCGATGAGGTAATTCATCACAGCTGTCCGAAGGTTGCCGACATGCAGGTAACCAGTAGGCGAAGGTGCAAAACGGGTCGTGGTCATGGACGTCTCCTATTCGCGCGGGACATGTCACAGGCGGTCGGATTTGTCCAGAAATTGCAGCGGTTCAGACGTTGGTGGGCCAAACGCGATGTTCATCATCAATCACAAAGGCATGCGCATGACGCCTGCCGTTCCGGTGCGCGCGCAAATGTGGATGATCTGGCGGCAGGTCGGGATGGCCATGCGGCACGACATCAGTCGTGCCAGAAGGCCAAACCCGAAGGGCCAGAAGGGCGGACAATAGTCCAACGGTGGCCAGAAGAATAAAGGTCGGGCCAAGGCCCCAAACGGCGCCAGCCCACCCCGCCATCGGATAGGTAAACAACCAACAGGCGTGGCTCAGCGCAAACTGCGCGGCAAAAACGGCAGGGCGGTCTTCGGCATGAGCCGAGCGGCGCAACAAGCGACCCGACGGTGTCAGGACGGCGGAATAGAGCGCGCCCAGACTGGCCCACCCGATCAAAAGCCATGTCCAAGACAGGCCTTGGAGGATCAAAACCCCAAGCAACCCGGCGATCGCAGCCAATCCAAAGGCGCCCGTGATCATGACAGGGCGATCGCGCACCGCATCCAGCACCCGTGGCAGAGCCAACGCCATCGCCATGGATCCCGCGCCATAGGCTCCCAGAGTCAGCGCCAGGTCGCTTTCAGTCCCGCCCATGTAGCTGCGCACCAGAACAACGGTATTCACGAGAACAAAGGCGCTTGTGGCCGCAGCTGTCATATTGAGCGCCAAGAGTCCCCGTAACCGGGGCGTGGCGAGATAGATGCGAATTCCACGTGTAAGGCGCTCTGAGAAAGGTTTATGTGCCGTGTGGTTCGGAGCAACCGGCACCTGCGCGCGCCAGATCAGCAGAGCAGAGGCCACAAAACCCGCCACTGTTCCCAGAAACAGCCAATTATAGCTCATGACTGTCAAAAGCAGGCCCGCCAAGGCCGGACTCGCCAGGTTTTCGATGTCGTAAGCCAGCCTCGATAAAGACAGCGCGCGCGTGTACTCTTCCTCGTCCGGCAAAACATCGGGAATTGTAGCTTGGAAGGCGGGCGTAAACGTGGCTGACGCGGCTTGAAGCACAAAGATCAAAGCGTAGATCTGCCAGATCTCGGTTACAAATGGCAGGCAAACTGCAACGACAGCACGCAATACATCAGCGGTGATCAAAACCACGCGACGCGGCAGGTGTTGAAAAAACGCCTGTGCAACCGGGGAAAGGACGACATACGCCACCATCTTAATGGTCAGAGCCGTGCCCAGCACAGCCCCGGCCTGCCCGTCGGCCAAATCAAACGCCAAAAGACCCAAGGCCACCGTCAGAAGCCCGGTGCCCAGAAGCGCTACCACCTGCGCGGAAAAGAGTGCGGCAAATGTTGGATGTCTTAAAACTTGTATCACGCTGTGAAACCTAAGGTGTCAAACCTCCGGGGCCAACACCTCAGCTTGGGTGGACCGTCCAACGGGTTGCCAGATCCGCTAGTCCGGCATGCACAAGCTCGGCCAGAACATTCATGTCCACGTCGTCCAACTTGTTGATGTAAAGACAGGATTTTCCGATCTTATGTTTGCCGAGTCGTTCCAAAATGTTCCCGAAGTCTGCGTATCCCGGCATGATGTAGATGCTCAGTGCTGATTTCCGAGGACTGAAGCCCGTGGCCAAAAAATCCCCCTCCCTGCCAGAGGCATAGACATAGTGATACCGGCCATATCCGATGATGGACGGCCCCCACATCACCGGCTCAAACCCCGTGACGTCGCGAAAAAACGACACGAGTGTTTCAGCTTCCTTCCGGCGTCGCTCAGGGTCCACATTTGCGACAAAATCGGCAACGGATTGCTGCGTGGCTTTGGTCTTGTTCTGGGTCATCGGCAAAACCTGGCCGTCTTCTGTCAACTTGTTGTGACGGCGGCTGCTTAGTCGGGAAAAGGCGCTAGTTTCATCATCATAGCACAGGAGAGCCTTATGACCCATCCCATTACACGCCGTTCGCTTTTGACCTCTGCCGCAGCTTTGCCTGCACTGTCCTTTCCTGCATGGGCCGAGGCACCAATGCTGGGCGCGTCTACACCGCTCTATAACCGGTTTCTTTTAGGACAATTTGAGGTGACAACCCTGTTGGTCGGAACGACCGCACGGCCTGATCCACATACAATTTTCGGGTTGAATGTGTCTGCCGAAGAGTTTGAAGCAGTGTCTGCCGAGGCACTCATACCTGCAGATGTCGCACAATTCTTCTTCACGCCAACGGTTGTGAACACTGGATCTGAGTTGGTTCTGTTCGACACCGGATTGAATGCAGAAGGTACAAACAAGGCGCTTGAGGCGGCTGGGTACGCCTCAGAGATGATTGACGTTGTTGTCATCACGCATATGCACGGTGACCACATCGGTGGTCTTATGAGTGAAAGCGGACCGACCTTTGCCAACGCGAGATACGTCACCGGGGCGGTCGAGTTTGACGCATGGGCCAAGGCCGAAAATGACCGCTTTGAAAGCAACATGCGCCCGCTTGCAGAGAAAACGACGAGGATCGACGACAATGCGAGCGCGTTTTCCGGGCATACTGCAATGGCTGCGTTTGGCCATACACCGGGGCATATGGTGCATGTGGTGGAGAGTGATGGCAAATCCCTGATGATCGCCGCAGATTTCGCAAATCACTATGTATGGTCTCTGGCTCATCCTGATTGGGAAGTGAAATTCGACATGGACAAGGCCGCCGCTGCTGCGACCCGACGCAAACTCCTTGGCATGCTCGCCGCGGATAAAATGCCTTTTGTAGGATACCACATGCCCTGGCCAGGCACCGGGTTTGTCGAAGCCAAGGGCGATGGGTTTGAATACGTGCCCTCAAGCTATCAATTGATGCTTTGATGTTACAGAATCTGACGCGCGGCTCACGGGATGACCGCGCAAGCGTGATTTGAGCGGATCACGCCTCACCCCCACCTTCTATGCAGACGAATGCATAGGAGACCAATATGTCACAGCAAGACACGACTCTCTCGCGCAGAGGCTTTTTGACTGCGGCCCTCGCGGCAATTCCTGCCACCGCCATAGTTATGGCCACTGCTGAACCTGCAGAGGCCAACACATTCAAGCATGGGCATAAAGGCAAACAGGGGTTTCACAAAAGAGGTAAGAAACATCACGGCGTTCATCGCAAACACTTTAGCGGCCGCCGTAGGTATGGTCACAGTTTCGGCTTTCAGTCGCGTCGGCGCCGTCGGTTCAAGAAGAGCCTAAAATTCGGCAAGGTGTTCAAATTCTGAAGCTTTGAACCTTACCTGTTGTTCCACCAGTAGCGCCGAAGCAGGGCCAACAGCTCTGTTTCGGTTGCTTTGAACGGAGCGAGAGGAATTGAGGCGTGATAGGGCGCGGGTTGACCGAGGCGAAACAACCGCTGCCGTGGTGTGAGCGCGTCCCAATACGCGTCACGATCATGCAGACGCAGGCCGATGAGTTTGTTTTTGTTGGATGTCACAAGCTCGATTTCGGCAATATCGCTCCATTTGAAGGGCGCAGGCGCGTAGTAGCCAGACATCCCATACGCGTCCAACCGCAAACCATGCGGCGTGAAAAGCGCGATACCTGCAATGTAGAACGACAGCGCCGCAAATACGGCGATAAGCCCCCAAAGGCCGAGCATCTCTGATGACAGTTCAAATCCCAGCGCCAACACGAAGGGAAGAAGGATCAGCACAGGCAGGAAACAGCCTCCTGCGATAAACCCCAATCGCACGCGATTCAGCGGCAGTCGTGTGACATCATCCGCCATCGCGCCAGCGGTTTACAATCGGATAACGCCGGTCCAGCCAGAACGCGCGCTTGGATAAGCGTGCACCCGGCGCCGACTGAAAGCGTTTATATTCAGAGATATAGAGTAAATGCTCGACCCGCTTGGCGTCTTCGCGTGAATATCCTGCGGCCAGGCAGTCCTCGATGGAGCCGTCCTGATCCACAAGGATGTCGAGAATGCCATCCAGCGTTGGGTAATCCGGTAGCGAGTCGCTGTCTTTTTGATCTTCGCGCAGTTCAGCCGACGGCGGCTTTTGGATGATGTTGTCTGGAATCACCGCACCGGACGGCCCCATCATCCAGTCGCGATGGTTAGAATTTCGCCAGCGGCAGATGTCAAAAACACGCGTTTTGTAGAGATCCTTGATCGGATTGTAACCGCCTGACATATCGCCATAAATCGTGGCATACCCGACAGCAACTTCTGATTTGTTCCCGGTCGTCAAAAGCATCTCGCCAAACTTGTTACTGAGCGCCATGAGGAGCAAGCCCCGCAGTCGGGACTGTATATTTTCCTCGGTCACATCAGGCTCGGTGCCTTCAAAGAGCGGAGCCAAAGTGTTGGTGATGGCCGCGCGACCCTCGGCTATGGGAACAAAATCGTACCGGCATCCCAGCGCCTCAGCGCAGGCCTTGGCATCATCAAGCGAGGATTGTGACGTGTATTCCGAAGGCAGCATCACACAGCGCACGTTTTCCGGCCCCAGAGCGTCAGCGGCAATTGTCGCCACAATCGCGCTGTCGATCCCTCCGGACAGGCCCAAAAGCACCTTCTTGAACCCGGTTTTGTGCATGTAGTCGCGCAGTGCCCAGACCATCGCATGATAGTCAGTTTCCAGCGTGTCCGGCAATTTAGCCAGAGGCCCCTGCTCGATCCGCCAACCTTCGTTACCGCGCGTCAGGTCGATATGAGCAATCTCTTCGCGCAACATAGGCATCTGAAGCGCCAGCGCGCCACCGGGATTGAGCGCAAATGTTCCACCATCAAAAACCTGATCATCCTGACCGCCGACAAGATTGAGGTAGATGAGCGGTAGACCGGTTTCGATCACCCGTTTGACCATCAACTGATGGCGCACCTCCATCTTCCCGCGGTAATAGGGCGAGCCATTGGGCACCAGAAGAAACTCCGCCCCTGTTTCGGCCAGGGTTTCGGACACATCCTCATGCCAGCTGTCTTCGCAAATCGGGCTGCCCACGCGCACGTTTCCAACCGCATAGGGCCCACCAACAGGGGCGGCATCATAGATACGCACCTCATCGAAAACGGTCTCATTGGGCAAGTGGTGCTTCAATACTCGTGTCACCGTCCGCCCACCTCGAAGGATGTGGTACGCGTTGTAGAGCCTATCATCCTCCGCCCAGGGCCCACCGATGGCCAATGTCGGTCCATCTGCACAAGTCTTTGCCAGTTCATCGATTTTTGCCATGGCCGCTTTGTGAAAAGCAGGCTTCATGATCAGATCCTGGGTATTGTACCCGGTGATGAACATTTCCGGCAGCGCCACAAGATCAGCTTCTGCCTCTTTTCCCGCCTGCCACGCCTGCTCAGCCAACGCGGCATTGCCCTCCAGATCGCCCACTGTTGGATTGAGCTGTGCCAGGGTTATGCGAAAACGATCTGCCATGCCGGGTGTACTCTGATACTGCGATGTCCCTGATTTAGCAGAACGGTGCGCAAGGGAAAGCCGAAACCCCGAAAACCCGTTGTCAGCTTGGAAGGTGTCCTCTAAGTTCCCCACCACGCGCTCAGGGGGCTTCGGGGGCAGGTGATGCAGCACGCTAAAACTTCTTTGACATTTGGTGCCTTTGTAATTGGTGCAGCAATCGGTCTCGGCACACCCGGCTTTGCACAATCCGGTACGGTGCAGACCAAACAATATGACGACGGCGGCATTTATGAAGGTACGTTCCTGAACGGGCTTCAGCACGGCACCGGCACCTATACCCTGCCCAATGGCTATGAGTATTCCGGCGAATGGGTCGAAGGTGAAATCCTCGGCGAAGGTGTCGCGCGGTTTCCCAATGGGTCTGTCTATGAAGGCCAGTTCGCCAAAGGC
Source organism: Roseovarius sp. W115 (assembly GCF_032842945.2). Classification (NCBI taxonomy): domain Bacteria; kingdom Pseudomonadati; phylum Pseudomonadota; class Alphaproteobacteria; order Rhodobacterales; family Roseobacteraceae; genus Roseovarius; species Roseovarius rhodophyticola. The sequence continues at coordinate 2,315,916 of NZ_CP146606.1, read as the reverse complement.
AAACCCGAGGGGCTTGGCAAGATCGTGTTCTCAGATGGCGGCACCTATGAGGGCACATGGCAAGATGGCAAGATCAGCGGCGATGGCGTGGCCATCTATGCCAATGGCGTGCGTTATGAGGGCGGGTTCCGAAACGCCATGCACAATGGACGCGGCAAGATGCTCAGCCCAGGGGGCTATATCTATGACGGCGATTGGGTGAACGGCATCAAGGAAGGCCGCGCCAAGATCACCTATCCGGACGGCGCGATCTATGACGGCGAGGTCAAGCGAGGCGCGCGAGACGGTCAAGGCAAACTCACCATGCCTGATGGTTTGGTTTATGAGGGTCTTTGGGCCGCCGGACAGATCAACGGCTCTGGCAAACTGATCCAGCCCAATGGCGATGTTTACGAAGGTCAGCTTGTCGCAGGCCGTCGCGAAGGCACGGGCAAGGTCGTGTATAACAATGGTGACATCTACGAAGGCGACTTCGCCGATGACCGCCGCCATGGGCAAGGCGTCTTTACCGGCTCTGACGGCTACCGTTACACCGGCAGCTGGGTCGCAGGCAAAATCTCAGGCCAAGGCGAAGTCATCTATCCTGATGGGTCCGTATACGTTGGAGAATTCCGCGATGATCTGGCCAATGGGCAGGGCAAAGTAACGTATCCCGATGGGGCTACATATGAAGGCGAATGGTCTGGCGGCGTGATTGAAGGGCGTGGAAAATCCACCTACCCCAATGGTCTCGTCTACGAGGGCGAGTTCCTCAACGCCAAGAACCACGGCCAAGGCATCATGACCTACCCTGATGGCTACCGATACGAAGGCGAATGGCGCAACGGCCAGCGCCACGGGAAGGGCAAAGCGACCTATGCCGATGGCTCAGTCTATGACGGTGAATTTGTCGGTGGCCAGCGTCAAGGCGCAGGGAAAATCGTGATGGCCGATGGGTTTACCTATGAAGGTGAGTGGCAAAACGGAGAGATCACTGGCCGGGGGGTCGCCACCTACACCAATGGGGATATCTATGAAGGCATGTTTGCCGGCGGCAAACGTCAGGGCGAAGGCACCATGCGCTATGCAACGGGCGAACAGGCCTCCGGCACATGGTCGGACGGCGCGCTGGAGGCGCAAACAACGTCTTCTGTGGGCGACGAAGCGCCTGAGACTGGGACCGAGAGCGAAGCGGACAGCACTGCGAACTAAACAGGGTCCCCACCATCCAAACGCGTCAAGATGCGCCCCGCCCCTTCCAATACCGCACCTCTACGCCCTTCATCCATACGATCCCAAGTGCGGTACATCTGACCCATGCGGGGATTGTTGGAAAACCGCTCGCGGTGTCGGATTAGGAAATCCCAGTAAAGCAGGTTGAAGGGGCATGCCCTATCGCCGGTCTTTTCCTTCACGGAATAGGCGCAGGATTTGCAATAGTCCGACATCCGGTCGATGTAGTTGCCCGAGCTGACGTAAGGCTTCGAGGCGATGATCCCGTCATCGGCAAACTGGCTCATGCCCACCGTATTTGGCGCCTCAACCCACTCGTATGCATCTGCATAGACCGACAGATACCATTCATGCACCTGATGTGGGTCAACCCCAGCCAGAAGCGCAAAATTCCCTGTCACCATAAGACGTTGGATGTGATGGGCATAGGCCTCTTCGCGGGTTTGCTCAACCGCATGCGCCATGCAATTCATACCCGTTTCGCCGCCCCAATACATCCAGGGCAAATCGCGTGTGTGGCCCAGCGCATTACGTGACGGGTAATCCGGCCCCTCACGGAAATAGATGCCGCGCACATATTCGCGCCAGCCGATGATTTGCCGGATATAGCCTTCGGCGGCATTGATGGGCACGCGCCCAGCGCTCCATTCCTCCTCAACCCTCTGGCAGATCTCTATAGGGTCCAAAAGCCCAATGTTGAGGTAAGGCGACAAAACGGAATGATGCAGAAACCTGTCCCCTTGCAGCATCGCATCCTGAAAGTCGCCGAACCCGGCCAGAAGATGCGTCGCGAAGTGATCAAGCGCCTTGAGCGCCTGCTCTCGCGTTACGGCAAACCAAAAGGGGCGCAGAGACCCGAAATTCTCACCAAACCGGGCGCCGACCAAATCAAGCACCTCGCGCGTGATCTCATCAGGCTCAAATTGCAGGGGTTCGGGGCGGAACAGGTCATCCGACGCAGGCTTGCGATTGTCATGGTCAAAGTTCCATTTGCCGCCCGCCGGCTGATCACCCTCCATCATAAGGCCGGTTTTGCGGCGCATGTCGGGGTAGAAATATTCCATCCGAAGCTGCTTACGCCCCTCGGCCCAGGTATTGAACTCTTCCAAGGACGCCACGAACCGATCATCCGGCAACAGCGTTACGGCCAGCGGTGCCGCCTCTAACGCCTCGATCAGCCGCCACTCTCCGGGTCGCGTTGCGATAACTTCAGACGTGCCATGACCTTCCGCGCGGCGCAAAAGCTCTCCGACAATCGAGGGCGATGTGTCAGGGTCATCCAGTTTCGCATAGGCAACCTGCCATCCATTTTGCCGAAGTTTCTCTGCACAATGGCGCATTGCCGAAAAAATGAGGGCAATCTTCTTGGGATGATGCCTGACATAGGCCGCTTCACCTACAACCTCGGCCATGACAACAAGATCGGTGGCCTTATCCGCTTCGCGCAAAGCGGAAAGACCTTCACTGAGCTGATCGCCCAGTATGAGAACCAATCGCTTTACCATGGCACAGGTTTGCCGGACCAGTCGAAGAACGACCCTGTATCCTGTGGTCCTAAACCTTCCAGCACGCTCAACAGATCCTTCGCCGCTTCGTCCGGGGTGTGCGTTTCACGACCACCGGCATATTTGGCCGTCAATGGAGTCGAGACCGTGCCTGGATGTAGAGCCACGCAAATTGATTTCTTATGAGTGCGCTTCAGCTCAATCGAAGCACCACGGATCATCTGGTTGAGAGCCGCTTTTGCCGTGCGATAGCTGTACCAGCCGCCCAAGCTGTTGTCGCCAATGCTGCCTACGCGTGCAGATAAGGCGGCAAAGGTTGCAGCTCGATCTCTCGGTAAAAGCCGAGCCGAGTATTTCAGAACAAGCGCAGGCCCCATGCAATTCAAGCGAAACTGCTCAAGCATGACCTCCGGTTCGATCTCTTTCAGAGCTTTCTCTGGCCCCCGCCCATTCAGTTCCAGCGCACCGGTTGCAACAAAAATCAGGTCGAATGGCCCACTCAATGCATCAAGATGCGCTTTGACAGATGCTTCATCTGTCACATCCAGGCCGTCCGCACTTCGCGACAGCGACGTCACTTTAACCTCGCGCTTCTCAAGTGTGTGCACCAAAGCGCTCCCGATGCCGCCCGAAGCGCCGATGATCAATGCCGTTTCCATGCTTTGCGCAGCTAGCCGAGTCTCGCCGCAGATCAAGGTCTGGCGGCTTACACAAGATTCAGGGTTTTCTAACGCTTTCCTCAGTCCTATAGTCGCGACCATGTTGATGCAGGATCATATCGTTAGGGAATACACGTGCCCATCCTTGGGTTGCGTTTCCGACCTGCTACTCCTAAGCCGCCTCTGAGCGTGCCCTGACCCGGCGCGACCGCTCAGAGGATGCCTGATCGCGCCAAAGGCTTAGGACAAACAAAGAGATACATCATGACCGACCAAACCAAAGACAGAGTTGTCATTTTTGACACCACGCTGCGCGACGGCGAGCAGAGCCCCGGCGCGACCATGACCCATGCTGAAAAGCTCGAAATTGCCGGACTTCTGGATGAAATGGGTGTCGATATCATCGAAGCCGGGTTTCCAATTGCCTCTGACGGCGATTTTAACGCCGTGAGCGAAATTGCGAAAAACGCGGAAAATTCAGTTATTTGCGGCCTGGCACGCGCGAATTTCAAGGATATAGACCGGTGTTGGGAGGCGGTGCAGCACGCCAAACGCCCGCGCATCCATACCTTCATCGGCACCTCGCCACTGCACCGGGCGATCCCGAACCTGACGCAGGATGAAATGGCCGACAAGATCCACGACACCGTCACCCATGCGCGTAACCTCTGTGATAACGTGCAATGGTCGCCGATGGATGCGACACGGACTGAGTGGGATTATCTGGCGCGCGTTGTTGAGATCGCCATCAAGGCCGGGGCGACAACGATCAATATCCCTGACACTGTAGGGTACACAGCACCTGTTGAGTCGGCCGATCTGATCCGCCGCCTGATTGAAGAGGTTCCCGGCGCGGATGAGGTTGTCTTTGCAACGCACTGCCACAACGACCTTGGGATGGCGACCGCCAATGCGCTGGCCGCGGTGGCAGGTGGTGCACGACAAATCGAATGCACGATCAACGGCTTGGGCGAACGCGCGGGCAATACGGCCCTCGAAGAGGTCGTGATGGCCATGAAAGTGCGCAGTGACATCATGCCTTTCTACACCGAGATCGACGCCACAAAGCTCATGCATATCAGCCGCCGGGTGGCCACGGTCTCGGGCTTCAACGTGCAGTTTAACAAGGCGATCGTCGGCAAGAACGCCTTTGCCCATGAAAGTGGCATCCATCAGGATGGCATGCTCAAAAACGCTGAAACCTTTGAGATCATGCGCCCTGAGGATGTGGGCCTCACCGAGACCAATATTGTCATGGGCAAACATTCAGGCCGTGCTGCCTTGCGGTCTAAGCTGAGCGATCTGGGCATTGAACTGGCCGATAATCAACTCAACGACGTGTTTGTGCGGTTCAAGGAACTGGCAGACCGGAAGAAAGAAGTGTTCGACGATGACCTCATCGCTCTGGTCACCGCAGGTGAGAACACCGAGGAAGACCAGCTTGTTCTGAAATCACTGCGTGTTGTGTGCGGGACAAGCGGACAGGCCGAAGCAGAAATGGTGATGACCATTGAGGGCGTTGAGAAAACGGCCTCTCAACAGGGCGATGGCCCTGTCGATGCGACCTTCAAAGCAGTGCGCGAATTGCACCCCAACACCGCGCATCTGTCGCTTTATCAGGTGCATGCCGTCACCGAAGGCACCGATGCGCAGGCCACCGTGTCTGTTCGGCTTGAAGAAGATGGGAATATTGCCACCGGGCAGTCAGCGGATACCGACACCGTCGTGGCCTCTGCCAAAGCATATATCAATGCGCTCAACCGTCTGCTGGTGCGCCGTGACAAGGTCGGTCAGGACCAGCGCGAAATCAGCTACAAAGACGTATCGTGATCAGCCACGGTTAAACAAGAAACGAGCCTTTGCAGCACCCTGCAAAGGCTCGTTTTTTAAGCTTACACATAAATCAAACACCCAACGAAGAAACATGCCGCTGCAATGGCGGACGCAACAGTGCGCACATGGTTCCAAAGCGTCCAGAATGTCGCGTAAGTGCGCCAGTAGTCCTGCGCGGCAATGCCGTCCGGTGTCATCGGGTCAAGCCGTTGGTTCATTGGAACATTGCCAAGAACCGTGACCAGAAAGGTTCCGATCACATAAAAGGTGCCACCTGCGATCCACCAGGTGCTTGCAGGCCCTTCCACAAAGAAAAAAGCGTAGAAAGACAGCAGCACGGCCGCCGGTGCCATGCCCAAGAGCCAGGCGAGAAAAACCGAGGAATAGACTTTGCGGTTAATCTGTTGCATGGCCTCAATCCCGCTTGTGGGTGACGCAGCACGGAGCGAACGCATGACAAAGTCCGAGAAGGCCAGAAATACGCCTGAGATCAGGGCCAAGATCAGTGCAGCAATCGCATAAACGGTTACAGTTATGAGAGGTGTCATAGGACTATCTCCTGAAACACTGGGTCAAGCCGCACTGCGGCCAAGGGTTTCGGCGCGGTTGAGCCAGCTGTTGATTTTCTCAGGCGCGGCCAGTTTGACCGACCCGAATTGCAGGATTTTCCGGGGCTTGATGCCGCAGAACTTGAAGACCTGATTGCGCAAGACGCGGCGGCCCGGGCTGCGATAGAGAACCGTATCAAGCAAAGGCGGCGTGTCCGACGTGATGAACGCATCCGCTGTGCGACCTGACAAAAGCTTGTCCCATTTCATGCCACGGCGATGGTATTTGTACGCAAACCCGGACGTAAGCCCACGATCCAGAACCGCCTTGGCCGTGGTTGGCATCGCCCCCCACCAATAGGGATGTACGATCAGAACATGATCCGCCCAAGCCACGTTTTCCTGCCATGTGACAAGATCAGGTTCCAGCGCCGGGGCCTCCGGACCATACCCCTCAAAATGCGGATCGAACTGCATATCCGCCAGATCCATCCGCCGGATCTCGCCCCCTTTGCCGCTGCTCCGGATTGATACGCATCGGCCAAGCCGGCGCAGAGCGAACCGGGTTTTGGATTGGCCACCCAGATGAAGATTTTACGGGTCATTTTGCTTACTCCTTATGTTAGATGTTGACTTGACACTGTGTAAATTGACACTGTGTAAATAGGAGGAGCTTTACACAGTGTCAATAGAAAAGAATCCAACCCGCATTCGCATCCTCAAAGCTGCGTGGAATTTGCTTGATTCAAACCCCGGCGTGGCCGCGCGTATGTCAGACATTGCGAAAAAAGCAGGGGTCAGTCGGCAGGCGCTTTATCTGCACTTTCCCAACAGAACCGAGCTTTTCATCGCCACCACGCGATATCAGGACGAACAGTTTGGTGTGGATGACATGCTTGCCGAAAGCAGGGCCGCCGAAACGGGCCTTGACCGGCTGGACGCCTTTGTCAGGGCCTGGGGGGGCTACATCCCCAAGATATTTGCTGTCGCAAAAACTTTGATGGTGATGAAGGAAACGGATGAGGATGCTGCCAAAGCCTGGGCACAGCGCATGGGCGACATGCGAGAAGGCTGCGCGGCGGCCATTGACGCGCTGGAACGTGATGGGGTTTTGGCCAACGGATTGACGCCCAAAGAGGCCACAGACCTGCTTTGGACATTGCTCTCCATTCCAACCTGGGAGCGCCTGACCCAAGACTGCGGATGGTCACAGGAAAGCTATGCGCGCCACTTGCATCACGTTTCGAAGCAAGTTTTGACCGCACCGTGACGAACAAAGTCAGAGCGGATTGCGTCAAAACGCAGCGTCAAACTTGCGCCAACGCGCAAACCTGATCATGTTAACGCGATGGGAGACAAGCAGTGACAGAAGCCACTGCCGTTTGGGAGGACGAAATAAATGACATTTGCCACGCGCCAGGATGTTCTGGACATTCAAAATGAAATGCCTTGGGAAGAGCGCGACGTTCCCAAAACTGTCTACCAGATGCTGTCACAGACAACATCGTCCTTCCCCAACCGTCCGGCGATCAGCTATCAGATCATGTCGGGCCCAAATGACAAAGCCGAGACACTCACCTGGCAACAGTTCCATGACCAGATCACCCAAGCGGCAAACCTCTTTCGCAGCCTGAAGATTGGCGAAAACGATGTTGTTGCGCTGGTTATGCCCAATACGCTTGAAACCGCGATTGCCACGATTGGCGCCATGGTTGCAGGCATTGCCAATCCTGTGAATCCGCTTTTGGAACCGGAACAAATCGGCGCGATCCTGCGTGAAACCAATGCCAAGGTCGTTGTCACCCTGCGTGCCTTTCCCAAAACGGACATCGCCCAGAAAACCGCCGAGGCCGTGCGCCATGCACCGAACGTGCATACCGTGCTCGAAGTGGACATGAACCGCTACCTGACCCCTCCCAAAAGCTGGATCGTGCCGCTGATCCGTCCCAAGAATCCGGCCAACCATCACGCAGACCTCAAGAATTTCAACGCCGAGATGGCGAAGCAGCCCAAATCGCTCAGCTTTGAAGACGGCACAGAGGATCGCGTCGCGGCTTATTTTCATACCGGTGGGACCACTGGCATGCCCAAGGTCGCACAGCATCGCTATTCCGGCATGGTTTATAATGGCTGGCTGGGGCACCGCTTGCTCTTTACCGAAAACGACAGTGTGATGTGTCCATTGCCGCTGTTCCATGTCTTTGCCTGCCACGTGATCCTCATGGCGATGATCAAATCCGGTGCACATGTGGTCTTCCCTACGCCCGCAGGCTATCGCGGTGATGGGGTTTTCGACAATTTCTGGAAGCTTTGCGAGCGCTGGAAAACCACGTTCATCATCACCGTGCCCACAGCAGTTGCCGCGCTTATGCAGCGCAAGGTGGATGCCGATGTCTCGACCGTGAAAAACGCGTTTTCCGGATCGGCGCCCATGCCAATGGAGTTATTCAAACGCTTTGAATCCGCCACAGGTATGGCCGTCATTGAAGGTTATGGCCTGACCGAGGCCACCTGCCTTGTCTCCTGCAATCCACCCACGGGCGAAAAGAAAGTCGGCTCCGTCGGCGTGCCGTTTCCGCATACGGATGTGAAGATCATTACCGCCACCGACAACGGCCCCATGGAATGTGAGCCGGACCAGATCGGTGAAATCTGTATTTCAAACCCTGGCGTCTTTTCCGGCAATACCTACACCGAAGCGGCGAAAAACGCCGACCTCTACCACTACAACGAATATCTACGCACAGGGGATCTGGGCCGGATTGATGAGGATGGATATCTCTGGATCACAGGCCGTGCCAAGGACCTGATCATTCGCGGCGGACACAACATTGACCCGGCTGAGATCGAAGAGGCGCTTATGGCGCATGGTGCTGTCGCCATGGCCGGAGCCATCGGTCAGCCCGATGCCCATGCGGGTGAAATCCCCTGCGCCTATGTGGAGTTGGTCGACGGGGGCGACGTGGACGGCGAGACCTTGCTAGAGCATTGCAAAAAGCACGTGCATGAGCGTGCTGCGATCCCCAAGCATATCGAAGTGCTGCCTGAGCTGCCCAAGACGGCCGTGGGCAAGGTATTCAAGCCTGATCTGCGCAAGCGCGCCATCACGCGTATCTATAACGCCGAGTTGGACAAAGCCGGCATTTCCGCGCAAGTTTCCGAAGTTATTGACGACAAAAAGCGCGGCCTGATCGCCAAGGTCACAAAATCAGGTGATGTGGATGAGGCCGCCCTGTCTCAAACCTTGGGGCAGTTCACTCGCCCTTGGGAATGGGCAGACTAGTGCCAACACCCGGGGATCATTCCCCGGGCCAGACCAGCTCCAACCTGATGCCACCTGGTTCCGCAAACATCATATGATGGCGCGGGCCCTGCCCCATGGGTTCAGGTGCAAATTCAACCGTAGCACCGGGATAGGCCCTGATCCGGGCATGCATTTCATCCAACTCGGCACGCGTTGCCACTTCCAAAGCGAGATGATGAAGTCCGATGTTTTGCCGCCGGTCAAATGCGCGCGGTGGTGGATCCTGCGCCACCTGCCAAAGCGTCAAACGGCTTGTGCCATCACTCACCGCACTGCGCGGATAGCTGTCGTCTCTACCGCTTTCGCTCCATCCCAAAACATCGGTGAAAAAGGCAACGCTGGCATCAAGGTCACGCACAGCCAGCCCCAGGTGATTAATTCCTTGGGTCATCGGTCTCTCCAGATTGTGCGTCCCCGATGTAGCCAATCAACCATGACCTGAAACAGGCTTCAACCGCGAAAACTCACGATGTCTTCAAACGCTTCGCGCTCTGTCCGATAGTTATTAACAGGATGCTCCGTATCTGCGTAACCAAAGGAAATCGCACAGAGGATCATCCGCTCCTCAGGCAGGCAAAAGTGACGCCGGATCATATTGGGATAGGCTGCAACAGCCGCCTGTGCGATGGTCCCGACCCCTTGTGCCGTGGCCGCCGCCATGAACGCCGTCAGAAACCCTCCTGCATCCAGCGCTCCATAGGCCCCAAGAACGCGTGGCGTATGAAGAATGGCCACATGTGGTGCATCAAAGAGCTCAAAGTTTCGCATTGATTGGCGTGCCCGCGCGGCGCGATCTTCCCGCGCGATCCCAACCGCATTGTAAAGCGCATAGCCACAGGTCCGCCGTCGATCACCCAATTCATCAGGATACGCCTCCGGCCAAGGCAGGTCAGGCCCGGGTTTTCCTTCCTGCACTTCCTTCAACAGCGCTTGGCGAAAAGCTTCTGTTTCCGCCCCCGAGGCAATGACCACCTGCCAGGGCTGCACATTGTTCCAACTGGCTGTGTGCCGGGCTGTATTGAGCATCTCCTCAATCACATCTCGCGGCACCGGGTCCAGCTTAAATGCGCGACACGAATAGCGTGCCTGCATCACACGTCGCAACGCTTCTGCATCAGATGTCATTTGGCCCTCATTGGTTCATAGCGACCACATATCCAACCCCTGCAGCCAAAATAGCACCCAGCACAACAGCTATAGCGATCTTGATCGCGGAATAAGGCCGCTCACCCTGCACCTTGCCATTTCGCCCATTGACCACAAAACGATAGGTCTTACCGCGATATTTATACGCCGCCAGCCACACCGGCAGTAGCACATGTTTGAACGTCACATCCTTAATATCCGTGCTGATCGAGTGAATACGCTGCCGGTCCCCTCCGATATCAAAGCGCACATCGCGAGCAATAACATTGTCCATAATCTGCCGTGCCTCAGAGAACCCATCGGGCAATTCCACCTGATAGCCTTCGGCCCGAAACCCGGCCAAATATTCAGGCGAATAAGGGCGCAGATCGCTCAGATCCCATGGTTCCAGCGCATCAGTATAGCGCTTGGGCAAAGTGCGCGACGCCAACACCAAAACATCGTCAAAAAACCGCGCCACGCGTCCGGACACTGGCCTCCAACGCACTTTGGCCACGCGTACATTCTTGCGTTTGCCATCGCGCATGACGGTTTTGTTTTCGTAGTAAACCGTACCCCGCTCGCCACGATAATGCGACTTGGTATCTGCATCATAGGTCCAAAAGGGCACATAAATGCCCTGCATCTTGCGGCCCTTGCGGGCATAGTCCTGCAGTCCATTGGGCGCGAACCACAGGCTGCCAAGCCAGTCCGACATCGCCCCCCGCGCGGCCGGTTCTTCAACACTGAAGGGCAAAAGCCCTCTTGGCTTGATATGCCGGTGAATGCCTGTATCCGTGACTACAGGCGTTGCACAAAACGGACATTCTGCGGCATGTAGCGTCTCGTCGAACTCCACCTGCGCGGCGCAGTTGGGGCACTGCACCACCCGGGTTTCTTCGATCTCGGCTTCGGCCAGTTGTCCATCCAAAGCCGCTTGAAAATCTAATTCTCGGACCGAAGATGCCCAAGGGCTGGACTGCGTGACATCCTCGGTGTTGCCGCAATGATCACAGATCAGTTGCTCTTCGCGCGGGGCATAGCGAAAATCGGCACCGCAATTGTCGCAGGGAAAGCGGTGTTCTTCGACTGGCGCGCGATCATCTGGCATGTATCTGGCTCAAAGATGCAATTCCCAAGTGGTGTGGCAGCGGCTTTCTGGCCGAAAGGTCGTTAAGCTTTGGGCGGTGGTGGGGGCATCATGGTAAAGAGTTGGGCCAGTTCCTGCACCTCATCCGCCACAAGCCAGCCGTCCTGACCGGCCGTCCAAACGTAAGTTTCACGCGTCAGCTTGCCTTCGCCAGCCAAACGGCCCAGGTCAGCCTTGGAATAAGGCCCATGCGTCTTGCCGTTCTCGGCAATGTGCCACACATGCTCAACCGGAGGCGGAGGCGGCGTTTGATGTCCGGCCATCTGCGTGGCCATGGCCATCCCCATACCCATCCCAAGACCAGCTCCCATGCCGCCACCCCCATCCGGATTGCGGGCCGCAGCGGTCATGGCCTCTGCGGTGGAGTAGTCCCGGAACCGGCGCAAATCACCCGCAACACCCATAGACGTGCGTTTGTCGAGCGCTTCTTCAACGGCAGGCGGCAATGAGATGTTTTCGATATAGAATTCCGGGATTGTCAGTCCGTATTCGGCGACAACGGCCGAAATTTCTTCGGCCACAAGCTTGCCCAACTCGGCTGTATTGGCCGCCATGTCGAGAACCGGAACGCCCGACGCCGCGATTATGCGAGAAAAGGCCTGCACAATGATGTTGCGGATCTGATAGCTGATCTCGTCCATGGTAAATTCACCATCGGTGCCGACGATCTCAATCAGGAACTTTGCTGGGTCAATGACGCGCACCGAATAGGTGCCAAACGCACGTAGACGCGTTGGGCCAAACTCTGGATCACGCAGCATAATAGGGTTTTTCGTGCCCCATTTCAGGTCATTAAACCGCGTGGTGTTGACGAAATAGACCTCGGATTTGAACGGGCTTCTGAATCCGTGATCCCAGCTGTTAATCGTGGTCAGGATCGGCATGTTGTTGGTCTCAAGCATATAAAGACCCGGCGTGAACACATCCGCCAACTGCCCCTCATGCACAAACACCGCCGCTTGCCCTTCGCGCACGGTCAGCTTGGCGCCATACTTGATCTCATGATCCTCGCGCTCAAACCGCCAGACCATGGTGTCGCGCGTGTCATCCGTCCAGTGGATGACGTCGATGAATTCGCCTGTGAGAAAATCTAGAATACCCATTGTCTGGTCTCCTTTTGTCGTCAGCTGGGACCGCTGCGATTGGCAAAGATACGAGAAAAGATCGGCCGCGCCTCTTCCAAAGCCATGCCAGGTTTGAGCGCAGGGCTATAAAGTGTGCGCAGCAATTCCTCGTCATGGCTGGTCAAAAGCGCGAATTCCTCGTCATCGTTGAAAATAGATGGTCTTGCACGAGGACTGTCATTGGCAAGACCTAGGCCCTGCGCCAGTTCCTCGTGAATGCAGGCAAGCCGTTGAAGTGCCGTGTTTTCCGAGCGGATATAGGCCAGCGCCACACGATACTCGTAGTCATTCTCCATACCCGCCGCGATGACGAAGCATCGGATGGAACGCGGCAGGCGGTTGTAGAAACCTACGCTGCCGCGTTGAAAACTCGGTAGAATCTCCCGCGTACGCGCACTGGCCTCTTCGGCATCATCGGCACTCATGATCATCACTGTGAAATTTGCATTGTTGTTGTTCACCGAAATCGGATGACCCGTGATCCGGGAAAGCCGGCCCGCATAGGAGCGAATGTTGGACAAGTCCTGTGCCTGGATGTCCTTGGGCACGCGCGCCCCGAATTCGACGCCGATGCGCACCGGCGCGCGCCATTTTCGCAACCGGCCCGGCACGTCATCCGCCGGGCTAAGGCCGCCATTGTTCTGGTATTCGTTGTAAAACGCGATCCGCTCGAAATTGCGCTTGAGGTCTGTGTCGCGATAGGGGGTGTCGATGCCCCCTCCCCCTGTGCGCATCAAATCCTGCGCCTGCAGATCGTTTTGCAGTCTGGCATAGTATAACGTCAGCGCTTCGCTGGTTGCCGACGGCTGAATATCATCCCCATCCAACAAATCCGCAGGTCGCGCCTGTGGTTTTGCCGATGGGTCGAGCGCCGTCGACGCCAGACATCCGGCGAGAACCACAGTTCCCGCCAGACCTATGACCGTTCGCCAAGCACGATGAACATTATGCAAGCTAAGTGGCTCCGTTGATTAGCCCGGCACAGCCGTACCGGCATTGTCGCCCACACCGTCGCGCCGTGACTTGGCCGCTGCAAGCGTATCGCGCAGCTCGGCTTCCATCTTTTTGAGTTCTTCCTCCGCCGCTGCGCGACGAGCCTTGCCCTCATCGGCGATCTGAAGGCTCTCTTCGATGGTGCCAATGAGATCGGCATTGGCCTGTTTCACCGCTTCGATGTCAAACACGCCGCGCTCCATTTCTTCGCGGATCATCTTGTTGGCATCACGCAGGTTCTCGGCGTTGGACGTCAATAGCTCATTGGTTAGGTCGTTGGCATCCCTGACCGCTGCTGCGGCTTCCGCAGAGCGTTGGATCGTGACCGCCTGTGCCAATTGGGTTTCCCAAAGCGGCACGGTGTTCACAAGCGTCGAGTTGATCTTGGTCACCAGCGACTTGTCATTTTCCTGCACCAACCGGATCGAGGGCAGCGATTGCATCGTCACCTGTCGCGTCAGTTTCAGGTCATGCACCCGGCGCTCAAGATCATCTCGCGCAGCGCGCAGATCGCGTAACTCTTGCGCCTGCATCACCTGCTGATCTTCTGGCGCGGCCTGCACTTCGGCCTCTTTGGCCGGAATGGCAGTCTCGTCCAACTCTTTCAGCTTTTCCTCGCCCGCCGCGATGTAGAGCGCCAGCTCATCGTAGAACTGCAGGGTTTTCTCATAGAGCAGATCGAGCGACTTGATATCCTTCAAAAGCGTATGCTCATGCGCCAAAAGATCATCCGTAATCTTGTCGATTTGACCCTGCACCGTTTCGAATTTTGCCGTGAACTTGGCAAATGGTGCCGCGCGACCCAAGAGCTTTTCCCACCAAGTCCGCTCCCGCCGCACATCCAGCTCGGAGACCGAAAACCCCCGGATTGTCGTCACGATATTGCGCAGCGAACTGCCCGCCGGACCAACGTCCTTGTTCCGCACGCCCTGCAGCATAGATTGAGAGATTTCCTGCAGCTCGGCCTGCGCCGCAGATCCGAAAGACACGATCGAATTGGTATCCCCCATGTCGATCTCATCCATCCGCTTGCGGATTTCAGCGCCCTCGGCAGGATCCGCCTGCGCAAGCGGTACGATGGCACCCGCCTCTTTCGGCTCAGGCAAGATCACCCGGCTGATCTCTTCCACTTCGGCCAATGCAGCCTCGGCTTTTTTGCGAATAGTTTCTGACATAGTACCCCCTCTTCGGGCTATTGCGTGTCGTCCAAACGAATGCCTTCGCGCGCCAGTCGGTCACGCAGAACGCTGATTTCGATTTCCAGATCACTGTTGTTGTCGGTCAAAAGCTTGCGCGTCTTGGCCGTAAAATTCTCTTCCAGATCGGTGAGCAGCATCATGTAGTCCGACCGCGCGCCGGCATCACGTGACCGGCTATAGATATCTGCAAACTTCACGGTCGCATCCCGCGCACCCATTAAATACACACCAAGGTACTTTCGCGCCGCAGTTAGGTCCCGCGGGTCATCCTCAACCGTGCGCAACATGTCACGGACACTCACCTGAAACCGTTCAAGCCTTGCCTCGGCCTGACGATCTCCAGCTCGTTTGATCGCATCCGTCATACCACTGAGATAGCTTTCGGCCTTGTCCACAACGCGTGCCACGCGATCTGTTTGAGCCTTGTCTATTCCTTCCATTCCTTTGTCCCGCATTGGATCAGGACCAAAGGCGAAAAAGTGCAAGACGCACCCCAAGGCCGCATAAATGACCGGGACCACGAGGCCTCCGGCGCTGGCACAACCTGCCACTGCCAGACCCAACCCCGTGAGAGCAGAGCCTGCCATTTTGCGTGGGAACCCAGGCGCCCGAGCGACTTTGCGCGCCTCATAGGATTCCTGCGCGACAATCCCTTCGCGCGTCAGCCAAGCTGCCAAAAGCAAAAGGCCTAGGGCCGCAAGATAAAGCGCCAGACCGGTCGGCCCTGACGTAAAAGCCGCCCAGATCAGTGGCAGAGGTGCAAGGAAAAGAACATTAACACGCCCACCCGCCTGTGTCCGACGCGCACCTTGGTACGCCCCACGTTCGGGGATCCCATCAGACGGCTTACCATCGGGGCTATGTTTTCCGCCAAATCGCTGAGCCATTACACGCCTCCGGCTATCGAGACGTAGAGGATCAATATGACAAGCAGAAAAAACGCCAGTCGTTGCAGGCCGCTCCCAGTCATATGCCCCTCAAATTTGTGTCCACCCCATGAAACTTAGGTCATGCCCGCCCCCCTTGCTAGGGGGAAGTTTGTGGGCACCGACGCAACCAGAGCGCCCACAAGTTTCTTTGACCAATCTCTAGTGCAGTTTGGAATGCGTTCGCCGCTCAGCGTTGAGCTTGCGCGTATAGCCCGATTGAATGATCTCCACAGCCACCAGTACCAGAACAGAGAAGTAGAAGGTGGTCTTGGACATCGGAATGACCTCATACCCGAAAACCTTGAGCGCCAGACTATCATCATGCATCGCATGCGCCGCCGCCTGACCCGCCTCGCCCAGCAAGACCACACCGACGATGAGGAGTATAAAGAGACCCAAAACCTCGTACATTCGGTTTTTCTCAAGAAATCTTGTCACACCATCGGCAAGTACAAGCATCGCGATACCGGACAAGATGATCGCGGTCGCCAGGATCGGGAAAACGTCCGTGATCGCCAGAGCTGACAACACGGAGTCAAAGGAAAAGATAAGGTTCATCAGAACGATAAGCATCACCACCTTAACAGCAGACTTGCCGGATTTGCCCTCAACATCGGTATCAAGATGCTCAATCGTGAGCATGTGACTGATCTCTTTCACCGCTGTGTAGATGATAAATATGCCACCCAGGATAAACACACAGGTGGCAAAATTGACCCCGCCTTCGATTAACCCGGGAGAGTTGAAGACGTAAAACGGCTCTGCCATCGCGTCGATCAACTGAATCATTGTGAACAGCAGGATAACCCGCAACGCCACCGCGATGATGATACCCCAGAATCGCACCGCCTTTTGGTGTGCGACGGGTGCGCGCTGCGATTCAATCGAGATATAGAGAAGGTTGTCGAACCCTAGAACCGCCTGCAGGAAACACAGCATCAGCAGGTTGCCAAGGTTTTCAATCGTCAATAGTTCGGCCATTTTATCGCCCTCGTTACATGTGCCGTTTTTTGCTGATTACCCCAGTGGCGTACCAAAAACAAAACCAAACCCATCGGAATGGACGCAGGAGGCGGTTTCACCTAGAATTTTTGGAAACCGCGACGATTGGGACACGCATGACGTCGGTTCGTCTTAGACTTTTGATCCTGGCTCTGTTGCCATTGGTGGTGCTTATGCCATTGCTGCTTTGGCTCGCAGTCAGCCGTTGGGCCGCCAATTACGACAATCTTTTGATTGCCAATGTCGAAAGCGATCTGCGCATCGCCGAGCAATATCTGGCCCAAATCATGACCACGACCGGAGACGGGGTCGAGGGGCTGGCGTCTTCGACAACCTTCAAGGACGCCGCAGGCCTGTCACGCGCAAAATTCGAAGCCTTTCTGGAAAACAAGCGTGCAGAGCTTGGTCTGGACTTTCTTTACTACCTGCCACGCGGCGCGGCACAGCACGCTGGAACCAAGTGGCCGGTGATCGGTGCGGCAATCAATGGACCGGGGGCAACAGAGATCGATATTTTTTCCGGGGGAGACCTTGTGGCGGTTGATGAGGATCTTGCCCTGCGGGCGCGCCTTCCTTTGATCGAAACCGAAGCCGCCGTGCCCACCGACCGTAACATTGAGGATCGCGGCATGGTGGTTCACACCGCGACGGGTGTTTCTGTCCCGGGTCGTATTGGTGTTTTGGTCGGAGGTATCCTTCTCAATCGCAACCTTGATTTCATCGACACGATCAACGCTCTTGTCTACCACTCAGAAGGCACCGAAAGCGGCGATCGCCAAGGCACAGCGACGCTCTTTCTTGAGGACGTGCGCGTGTCGACCAATGTGCGGCTTTTTGAGGGAGAACGCGCGCTTGGCACACGCGTGTCCGCGGTCGTGCGGCATGCCGTCTTGGATGAGGGGCAGACCTGGCTCAATCGCGCGTTTGTCGTAAACGATTGGTATATCTCCGGCTATCTGCCCTTGATCGATAGCATGGGCCATCGAGTGGGCATGCTCTATGTCGGGTATCTTGAAGCCCCGTTCATCGCAGCCAAGCGCGGAGCTTACGTTCTGATCTTTGCCGCTTTCGCTGCGGTGCTTGCCCTCACAATCCCGCTGTTTCTGCGACTCGCAGGTGGTATTTTCTCGCCATTGGAGCGAATGACGCAAACCATGAAGCGCGTCGAAGACGGGCAATTGGATGCCCGTATCGGTGCGGTCTCGGCCAAGGACGAGATCGGTGAGGTCGCCGCGCATCTCGATGAGTTGCTTGATCAGGTTCAGGAACGTGACCAGGCGCTCCGGTCTTGGGCGGATGAACTGAACACGCGCGTTGAAGATCGCACCAAGGAACTGCGCGAGACCAACGAAAAGCTGGAAGCGACATATCAGCAGCTGGTGATGAGCGAAAAGCTCGCCTCCATCGGTGAAATCACCGCTGGCGTTGCGCATGAGATCAACAATCCGGTTGCCGTGATCCAGGGCAATGTGGATGTGATCCGTGAAACTCTGGCAGATGCAGCCGACCCCGTTGCGACGGAACTTGCGCTCATTGACCAGCAGATTTCCCGAATCAACGCCATTGTCGGAAAGCTTTTGCAATTTGCTCGACCCGGCGACTACGGCGTGTTCGCCGAACAGGTGGATGTGGCCTGCGTTCTGGACGATTGCCTGGTGCTTGTGGACTATGTTCTGAGTAAAGGTGACATAAAGGTTGAGATCGAGCGCTCTGATGCGCCGCTCGTCAGCATCAATACAGGCGAATTGCAGCAAGTGATCATCAACCTTGTGGTCAATGCGGTGCAAGCCATGGACAACAAAGGCAAGCTTACTCTGACCGTTGGCAAATCCATGCGAGACGGGCGGATCGGCACGGCGCTTGTGGTGTCCGACACAGGGCCGGGCGTGGATACCGGGCGGATCAACACAGTATTTGATCCGTTTTATACAACCAAGCTTGGCGAAGGCACCGGACTAGGCCTTTCCGTCAGTCAAACGCTCATTGCTCAAGCCGATGGGCTTATTTCAGTGCGCAACAAAGCCGAAGGTGGTGCGGAATTTTCTGTCTGGCTGCCCGAGGCGCAGGACGACCAAGAGGCCGCCTAGCCTAGCCAACCCAGGCCGCGCATTTGCGGTCAATCGTTTTGCGTGAGACACCCAGCCGCCGCGCGGCCTCCGCCCGGTTGCCGCCACAAGCGTCCAGAACATTCAGGATGTGGCGTTGCTCGACCAACTCAAGCGTCTCAATGGCCTGTGCCCCGGTAACTGCACCGCGACCATCAAACTCTTCGGGGAACGCCCCCAAAATCACCGATCTTTCAATCAGATTGCGAAGTTCCCGCACGTTGCCCGGCCAATTATAGCGGCTCAGCTTGAGCAACACTTCTTCGTTAAGATCAAGCGCGGGCAGCCCCAGAGTTTCCGAGGATTCACTCATGAACAAAGAGGCAAGCTCGACAATATCTTCCTGGCGGTCGCAGAGATTGGGCATCTGCACCTGAACGACATTAATCCGGTGGTAAAGATCCGCACGAAAACGCCCTTCGGCGACCTCGTCTTTAAGATCGGCGTTGGTCGCAAAGAAAAACCGCAGGTTCAAAGGTATTTCGCGCTCGGCCCCCAAAGGGCGGATGCGGTGATCTTCCAGCACACGCAGCAAAGCTGCCTGCACTTGATCTGGCAATAGCGCCACTTCGTCCAGAAAGAGCGTGCCACCATCTGCATGCAGAAATAGCCCGTCCTTACGATGCGCCTGCCCTTCGATGACACCAAACAGCTCTTCAGCGATGTGATCAGGAGAAATCGCAGCACAGTTCACCGCGACAAAGGGTTTATCCGCACGATCCGACAAACCATGCAAAGTGCGCGCAGCAACCTCCTTGCCTGTACCACTTGCCCCGGTGAAAAGCACCGGCGTCGGTGTTGGGGCCACTTTGCCCAACGTGTCTCGTACCGCCTGAATGGCGGGGGAATATCCCAGTAGACGCCCAGGTCCACGTGTACTGCCGCCAGTGAGTTCATGTTTGAGCAGGAAATTCTCGCGCCGCAGGAATTTGCGATCCAGGGCACGCGCCACGGCATTTAGGATTTGATTGGCCCGAAACGGCTTGAGCACAAAATCCGCCACACCCGTGCGCAGTGCCTGAATGGCGGTATCCAGATCGGCATAAGCCGTGATCATGATCGCATCGGCAAAAAGCCCCACTTGCCGCTGTTCTTCCAGCCACTCCAAACCGGTCTTTTTGGGCATGATATTGTCAAGGATCACCAGATCGAAATGCGACTGATCCAGAATGGCAGACGCCTGTTCCGTTGAACGGGCCTGCTCGATCCGTTTCACCCGCGGTTCCAGGATTTTCGTCAAAAAGTTCCGCATACCCGGTTCGTCATCAATGACAAGCACCGATGCAAATTGCAGACTCTCTCCGTATTCCTTATCCGGTCGTACCGCTGACACGGTGGCCGACTGCGCCGCAGGTTTGTTCATGTTTACCCGTCATCCAGGCGCACGGCGTTGCCCGTGCTTCGGTCGCTGGCAGAAAACCCAATTTCTCCGAGCGTATACCACGCGCCAACAGCGATCACCGCAGTCGCCAGAAAGGCCGCATACATGGCTTTCATATCAGTTCTCCCTCTTATCTTCTTCTGATCCGGCACCATTGGATGCGGCCTTCAGAAACGCAACAAGATCCTTGCGGTCTTGCTCTCCCGTTATCCGCTGCATTGGCATCTTTGATCCTGGAATATAGTGATCCGGACCGATGTCGAACAGGGCATCTATTGTTTCATCCGACCAAATGATGTCTGAGCCGTCTAAAGTGTCGGAATAGGGATAGCCCTCGACCGTGCCCGCACGGCGTCCAAAAACCTCGAAAAGTGTTGGACCCGCCTTGCGTGATGGCGGCGGGGTCAAAGCATGACAGATCGAACATTTGCGCATGAATTGCCGCTCTCCGTTGGACATCTCTTCTGGGTCTTTGAGAAAGCTGCGCACCTCGCCACCTGCCGGGTCGAATTCATCCAGAAACGCCACCGGCCATGCAAAGGCCACGTCCTCGATCCCCCCGGCATAGATCAGCGTGCCGTCAGGTGAGAAATCCAGCGCCCAGACCGGCCCATTGCGCATCGCGCGAAAGTCACGCGAGATTTCCCACGTCGATGTGTCAATCATCATGATATACCCCAGCCCGTCACCAGCTGCGAGCGCCTGGGTGTCCTCATGATACGCCATGGACAGGATTGGACGCCGGTCAAGCGAGAAGTCCCGCAACGTTTCACCGTTTTCGGGGTCTACGATACGCGTGACGCCGTCCACCGCCCCATAGGCCAACCAGCTTTCGTCGGGAGCAAGGATCAGTTTGTTTACCCCAAACCCTTGGTTGACAATAATCCGTGGAACGCCGTCAGGTTCGCTCAAGCGCCAAACCCGGATCGTTCCATCGGCGGAAGACGTGTAAATCCGCTGTCCATCGACAGAGAACACCACATCGCTGACGCCGGATTGATGACCGGTCAGGAAACGCGGCTCGCTTCCGTCCAGTGGCCAGACGCCAACGCTGCCATCCCAACTGGCTGAAACGATCTGCGTTTTGTCGGGCGATACATCGAGTGCTGCGACCTTGCCTTTGTGCCCCTCAAACCGGCGCTGTGTGCCATCCTCAAGCGACCACAGGATGATATCGAAGTCATCCCCGCCAGAAATGGCCCTGGTCTCATCAATGAACTGGACAACCACCACGGCCGCCTCATGCCCCTCTAGCCATCGCGGCGTGCGTTCCGACCACAGCCCTACCGAATTGTCAAAACTGGAAGTCGCCACCTGCCCTGTCTCGGGATGCACAGCCAATCCCATGACCGGACCACCATGACCTTTCAGGGTGGTAAAATCCTGCGCGGCGAGTGGGCCCGCCGCCAGGAACGTTATCAACATCGCGGCCAGAGCGCGCATTTACTCAGCAGGTGTTGCGGCCTTGCTTCCAGAAGCTGCGCCTTCTTTCGACTTCACCTCTTCCAGCCACAGTCCATGGTGTTCTTTTGCCCATTGCTCGTCCACTTCGCCTGACCCCATGGCGTCATAGGCGCCTTCCATACCGACCGAGCCGATGTAGATATGGCCAATGATGATCGCCATCAAAGCAAAGCTGACGATGGCGTGCCAAAGCTGTGCGAATTGCATCTCTTCGTGCGGCGCAAGCTGCTCGGGCAGGACACCAAAGCCCAGAAGTTCCGGCAGGCCCGTCTGGTTCAGGATCACAAAGGTTTTGGCAAACATCGGAAGCTCAAACGGGAAGAGCAGAGACAGGCCCGAGGCGGAAATAGAGCCACCCAACAGGATCACAGACCAGAAGATGAACTTCTGCCCGGCGTTGAACTTCTTGGCTGGCGGGTGCACACCTTCGCTGAACAACCCACCGCCCACTTTGAGCCATTTGAGGTCGGTCTTGTTGGGGATGTTGTGCACGACCCAGAACACAAAACACATGATCAGCCCAAGCATGAAGGCCCAACTAATGTTGTTGTGAATCCACTTCGACCCGATCGCGATCGTTGAAAACGCCTCATGCCCAAACACAGGAATGATGATCGTTCGGCCCGTGAGCACCAGCAAGCCGGTGATACCGAGAACAATAAACGATCCAGCCATCAGCCAATGCGCAAACCGTTCGATAGATTTGAAACGCGTCACTGTACGCCCGGTCTTTTCTCCATCGATCATAATCTTGCCGCGCACCAAGTAGAACAGGGCGAGGACAAAGATCGTACCGACCAAGAGCCAATTGCCATAAGTGGTCAACGGCCCCTCGCGGAACTGCAACCATTTCATGCCACCGTCCTGGATGAGAACGCGAGCTTCCGGACCACCAGATGTAACAGTCACATCCGCGGTGCCGTAGCGCAACGCGCTCCAAACGTCGGAATCTGATGCGCCACCAAGACCCCCAAGCTGCCCGGCCATCGCCGCAGCACTATCGGGGTCTTCTTCACGCTGGAAATTTTCAACCTTCTCACCGCGCTGTCGCGCCATGATGTCTTCAAGAGTCTGCGCTCCGCCAGTGGCGGAGCGATCCGGTTCTGCAGCCTGCGATGCCTCCTGCGCCGCAACCGGTGCAGCGAGGGGTCCAGCTAGGCCCAAAGAAAGGATAAGTGTGAGCAGAATGCGTGCCATGGTAAGGATCCCTGTCATTCTTGTGACAACGTCTGACGCGCCGTCTTTCAAAGAGGGGCGGCCAAAAGCCGCCCTCCCCCAAGGCTTGTGTCGGGTGCGTGAGACCACGCACCCTGAACCAAGTTATCAGCCGTCCGTGTTGCCGTAGGCTGAACCCCAACCCCAAGCGCCTGAGCCGAAGCCACGGGCAACGACACGCTCGCGATAAATATTCGCGACCACATCGCCATCCCCGGCCAGCAGGGCCTTGGTCGAGCACATCTCGGCGCAGATCGGCAGTTTGCCCTCTGCAATCCGATTACGCCCATACTTGTTGAACTCAGCCTGGCTGTGGTTCTCTTCGGGTCCGCCAGCGCAGAAGGTACATTTGTCCATCTTGCCACGGGACCCAAAGTTGCCCGCCTGCGGGAATTGCGGCGCGCCGAAGGGGCACGCGTAGAAGCAATATCCGCAACCAATGCAGAGGTCTTTGGAGTGAAGAACCACCCCTTCCTCATTCTGGTAGAAACAGTCTACCGGGCACACAGCCATACACGGCGCATCGGAACAATGCATGCAGGCCACCGAGATCGAGCGTTCACCGGGGTTGCCATCTTCGATGGTCACAACCCGACGGCGGTTGATGCCCCAAGGCACCTCATGCTCGTTCTTACATGCGGTCACGCAGGCGTTGCACTCGATGCAGCGTTCGGCGTCACACAGGAATTTAGCTCTAGCCATATCCTATTCTCCTTATGCTGCAGTGATTTTGCAGAGAGTCGCCTTCGTCTCCTGCATTTGGGTCACAGAGTCATAGCCATATGTCTGGGCGGTGTTTGTAGATTCACCCAAGACATAAGGATCGGCACCTTCAGGATACTTGCTCCTTTGGTCCTCACCTTGGAAATGACCACCGAAGTGGAACGGCATGAAGGCCACGCCTTCGCCCACTCTGTTGGTCACCATAGCCATGACTTTGACTTTGCCGCCTTCTGGTCCTTCGACCCAGACCTGCTCGCCGTCCCGCACACCAAGGTTATTGGCATCACGCGGGTTCACTTCGACAAACATGTCCTGTTGCAGCTCGGCCAGCCACGGGTTCGACCGGGTCTCATCCCCGCCGCCTTCATACTCGACCAGACGGCCCGACGTCAGGATGATTGGATAATCCTTCGAGAAGTCGTTTTTCTGGATCGACGCATAAAGCGTTGGCAACCGGTAGTCGTGCCGGTCTTCGTAGGTCGGATAATCCGCGACCAGATCGCGCCGGTTCGTATAGAGCGGCTCGCGGTGCAATGGCACCGGATCGGGGAATGTCCACACAACCGCGCGGGCCTTGGCATTGCCAAATGGCGCACAGCCGTGCTCGATGGCCACCCGCTGAATACCGCCCGATAGGTCGGTTTTCCAGTTGGTGTCCGGTCCGGCCACCGCGTCGATCGCTGCGCGTTCGTCGTCGGTGAGATCGCCATCCCAGCCCAAGTCCATCAGCATCTGCATGGTGAACTCAGGATAACCATCCTGAATTTCCGATCCCACGGAGGCCACACCTTCTGCCAGAAGGTTGTCGCCATCGCGTTCCACGCCGAAACGTGCACGGAAGGTCAGACCACCTTTGGCCACTGGTTTGGACATATCGTAAAGGTTCGGCGTACCCGGATGGTTCATCTCAGGCGTGCCCCAGCTTGGCCATGGCAGACCGTAATAGTCGCCATCCGCCGGACCACCCACCGCCTGAAGCGTTGTGCGATCAAACGTGTGCTGGTTCTCCATGTGCATCTTCAGACGCTCCGGAGACTGGCCAGTGTAGCCGATAGTCCACATACCACGGTTGATCTCGCGCAGAGTGTCCTCGACATCCGGGGTAATCCCGTCATCCTCAAGGGCAATGTTGCGGAAGATGCGGTCATGGAACCCGAACTTCTTGGAGAAAAGACCGATGATCTCATGATCTGTCTTCGCTTCGAAGAGCGGATCAATCACCTTGTCACGCCACTGCAGCGATCGGTTAGACGCGGTCACGGAGCCACGGGTCTCATACTGTGTCGTTGCAGGAAGCAGATAGCACCCATCCGTCCTGTCATGCAGCACAGCCGAGACAGTTGGGAATGGATCGATCACGACAAGCATATCGAGCTTTTCCATTGCCGTCTTCATCTCAACCATCCGGGTCTGAGAGTTGGGCGCATGGCCCCAAAGCACCATGGCCCGAACTTTGTTCGGTTGGTCCATGTTGGCTTCATCTTCCAGAACACCGTCAATCCAGCGGCTGACAGGAATACCTTTCAGGTTCTGCAACGACTTGTCATTGCCTTCCTTGTCCTTGATGGATCCAAAGTTGCTGGCAAGCCATTCGGGATCTTCACCCCAAACACGCGCCCAGTGACCCCAGGCCCCTGCCGACAGGCCGTAGTAGCCTGGAAGCGTATGGCTGAGAACGCCAAGGTCAGTTGCACCCTGAACGTTGTCGTGGCCACGGAAGATGTTGGTGCCACCTCCCGATGTGCCCATGTTGCCCAGCGCAAGCTGAAGCACACAGTATGCACGTGTGTTGTTGTTGCCGTTGGTGTGCTGCGTGCCACCCATGCACCAGATCACAGTGCCAGGACGGTTGTTGGCCATGGTGCGCGCAACGCGCTCAAGCTGCGAACCGGGTGTGCCAGTGACACGCTCGACCTCTTCGGGCGTCCACTTGGCCACTTCGTCCTTGATCTGGTCCATACCCCACACGCGGGTGCGGATGAACTCCTGATCTTCCCAGCCATTCTCGAAAATGTGCCAAAGGATGCCCCAGATCAGAGCCACGTCTGTGCCAGGACGGAAGCGCACATATTCGTCCGCATGCGCCGCAGTCCGCGTGTAGCGCGGGTCACACACGATCAAAGGCGCATTGTTTTGCTCTTTGGCACGCAGAACGTGCAAAAGCGAAACAGGATGCGCCTCGGCAGGGTTCCCACCGATGATAAAGATCGCACGGCTGTTGTGGATGTCGTTGTAGCTGTTGGTCATGGCGCCGTAGCCCCATGTGTTCGCAACACCGGCAACAGTGGTCGAGTGACAAATCCGGGCCTGGTGATCCACGTTGTTTGTGCCGAAATAGGCTGCAAACTTGCGGAACAGGTAGGCCTGTTCATTGTTGTGCTTCGCGGAACCGAGCCAGTAGACACTGTCCGCGCCACTCTCTTCCTTGATGTTCATCATGCCGTCGCCGATCTCGTCGATCGCCTGTTCCCAGCTGATGCGCTTCCACTCACCACCCTCTTTCTTCATCGGGTACTTGAGGCGGCGCTCGCCATGGGCATGTTCACGAACCGCTGCACCCTTCGCGCAGTGTGCGCCAAGGTTGAACGGGCTGTCCCAGCCAGGCTCTTGCCCGACCCAGACACCATCGCTCACTTCGGCCACAACCGTGCAGCCAACCGAGCAGTGCGTGCAAACTGATTTAACTGTTTCTACCGCCGCAGTGGCAGCAGATTGTGCGTTGGCCTGGGTGACAGTGCCCCCCGTTGCGCCAATCGCGGCCAGACCACCAATGGCCAGGCCTGAACCACGCAGGAACGCGCGGCGGTCGACGGATTTCCCGGCAACCTCAGACAGGATACTTGTCCGCTGGGGGCGTCTCGCAACCCCGTTGGTCTTTTTCCTAAGCATGTTTCTCTCCTCCCTGTGCCCCTCTCGTTTGGGGCGTGGGTACTAAGTTTATCCTCCGGACGGTCGGGCCTATCGCTACCAATTGCCGGCGGGTCGGGTGACTTCGTCCGGTTTAGAACCGGGCGGAATCGAGGTATGCGCGCGTGTGCGCGGTGTCCTGCATCTTGTCCGATGACAGGTCAGGCTCGGCAGCTTCTGCCGTGCCCGTGGACGCGGCTGTTGCGACCGCGACTGCGGGCGCGCCTGCGGCGGCCATTTTCAGAAAATCGCGGCGGCTGCTGCCATCCTCGGCCTTCTTCGTCATGAGAGTCCTCCTCTCGTTGATGACAGGTTGCCCTGCCGGTTAATGCGGATCACTCCGCGCTCATCCGGAAACCTTCCGTCTCAATCTCCATGAACACCCGCCCGACAGCGCCGACAGAGGCATAAAGAACCGAGTTCTTCGCGGCTTCCAAATCCGTAAAAAAGTGACCGGCCCAGGGGCCGATATGCTTGTTGAAAAACGTCTTTTGCTCAGCAACAGACGCAGGCTTTCCAAACCGTCCGGTGATGAGGCTCGCCATCATTTCCATCATGGAGGCGATGTTGTCTTCCGGTTCATACACGTTGGGCGCCCGGGTCATCCCCCGTGCGGCCATGTCACGACGCAGAGCCGCCAGAGGCTTCTCGTTAAGGAACCCCGTGAGATAGTAGCTCGCATAGGGCAGAAGTTCCCCACGCCCCAGACCAATGAATAGCGCGTTGAACTCGCGCTCGACGGCTGTGCTTTTGGAGTGCTTGGCAATCCGAGACAGCGCCGCCACAGCTGTGCCAAGGTCGGTTTCCGCATCCCCGGACAAGCTCGCGGTCTTAGCCAACAACGCATCTGATGGCGGTGCCGCCAGAAGGACTGCAAGAAAATCGTAGAGGTCAGCACGCAGGCGGTCCTCTTCGGCGATCGCGTGATTAGGCTCGGGTGTCTCCATCAGTGCCTCTTGCTTCGTCATGTGGCGCCTCCGGCGTGATCCTCAAACGAGAAATGCATCCGGCGACGCGGCGCTGGCGCATAGGCCATCTCGTCTGGTTCTTTTTCTTCAATTGTCTGAGGCACGGGGGCTTGTTCAGGGATTTCAGTGGCCGCAACCGGCTCTGCGTCTCCGACGGGCTCTTCGTCCTCTGACGTTTCGCCATCAGCTACCACAGCGTCAGGTTCTTCCGCGTCATGCTCTTTTGCCTCTGCCTGACGCGCCAGCTCTTCGACATGCGCGAGCATCCCTTTACCCACCTGATAGGCGGTTTGCAGATTTTCGATCACCTTGGCCTTGTCGGTGAAGTCCTCACCATAATCGAGCAGACCATCCAAATTGGCCAGCGCCGGGTTAGACAGCCACAGCTTGCGTAGGGCACGGCGGCGAATGCGGTCTGGCACCGCCTTGGACATAAAAGCGCTGAAATCATCGCCTTTGCGCATCGTATCGGGGTCTGGCAAGCCGAGCTCTTCCAGCACCTCATCGTCTGTCTTTTCCTCAAGAACGGCGTGTTCTTCTGCCAGCTTCGTCGCTTCAATCTCTTCGGCTTCAGCCAAAGCCTCCTCGGTCACCTTTGCCTTACGGCGCGACCAGAAATCAGAGCGCGTGTTCATTGCAACCGCTCCTTCCGGATAAGCCCGGGAGACCGATAGATATCGGCGGCTTGCTTGATACGCGGATCGCCGATCCCGTCTTCCTTGCGATCGACCTTCAGCTTATCACGACGGCGTTTCTTGAATTCTTCTTCTTTGTGGTAGGTCATCGCAAAATCGCGAACCCACGCCACCAAACCTTCGGGCATAGGAACCTTCTCAACAATGTCCTCGCCGTTATCGGCATAGTCCTGCGCTTCATAAGGCGAGGCTGTGACCAGAACAGCCTCCAGCGGACAATCATGGTCTGAGCTTTCCCGAAAGATCACGTAGACGGAAGGTTCTCGTGTCGAAAGACCATGCAGGTAAGCTTCGGTTTCGGCGCCATGCAATTCCAAAGTCAGTGTAGCGGCATGGTACTCGGTCGCGTTGTCTTCCGTGCGCAGCACTTTCCAAGACGCTGAACCGGCTCCGGGCAAAACTGCCACGGCTTTCCATGCCCAGGCCGCCCAACGCGTCACACCGGGCGTGCGTCTCATAACGACACCCAGCGGCATGGTCGCGTACATGTCCGGATTGTGGATCATGTGATGTGAAGTCCTCCCGTACTTTCAGCTTGTGAGAAAACCGAAGCACCTCAAAGAAAAAACTGCACGCAATGGTGGACATTTCAATCGATTGGACAATTTGGGTAGTCAGGGGCCCTACCCCCTCCGCTGATGGACAGAATGTCCGAATTCCGCTGGGGTTGTTCAGCAGACCTTGAAAGATGACGGTGATGCGACAAAGAATCACACGCCCGGTAAAAAGCTCGAAACGCGTTTCCATGCCAGAGATCAGGCTCAATATGGTCTCCTTCAACGGCGTCGAACGGCGTGGAATGCGCACACAATCATCGCGGCAAACCACCGGCGGGGGAGCGCCAGTCAAACATGTCTAAAAGACTGATTTTATGTAATTGTTCCGGAACACAAGACATTGACAGTGACGCCCTGTCAGAGGCGACAGGCCTGAGCTGCAGCCGCACGTTTTCTGGCCTTTGCACCACCCAAATGGAAGAGGCCGCCAAAGCCATTGCAACCGGCGATGCAATTCTATGCTGCCAACAGGAACAACGCCTTTTTGAAGAGCTTGCCGCCGAGGTTGAGGTTGATGCCCCCCGCTCACCGACCTCCGGGATCGTGCGGGCTGGTCCGATGACCCGCGCAGCAAACTGCCCAAAATGGCCGCGCTTTTGGCCGAAGCCGCCCTTTCCGTTCCGTCCGAGAAATCTGTTGATGTTGTCTCAGAAGGCATGTGCCTGATCATCGGAGCGTCCGGTGTCGCACTTGAAGCCGCTCGGAAGCTGCAAAATGCCCTCAGCGTCACGGTGCTTTTGACAGACGATGCTGGCCCGAGCGATGACCGCGGCTTTGACGTCATCAAAGGACAGCTCAAAACGGCACATGGTGCTTTAGGCGCCTTTGAGTTGCGTATCGATGCCCTGCAACAGGTCAACCCCGCAGGTCGTGGTGCACTCACATGGACCGAGCCCAAAGACGGCGCGCGCAGCGAATGTGACATCCTCTTGGACCTTTCAGGCAACACACCGTTGTTCCCTGCTCCACAAAAACGCGAAGGATATCTGCGCGCCGATCCTGGTAGCCTGACGGCCGTCGCCGACGCTGTTTTGGAAGCGTCACAGCTGGTTGGCACCTTCGAAAAGCCACTTTACGTCGCGCTCGAACCCCTCATCTGCGCCCATTCCCGTGCCGAAAAGATTGGATGCAGCAACTGTCTGAATGTTTGCCCCACCGGAGCCATCACACCCGACGGAAACCATGTCGCCATCGACCCGATGATCTGTGCTGGATGTGGAGCGTGTGCGGCTCTCTGCCCGTCCGGCGCAATCACCTATGACACGCCCAGCCCAGGCACCATGTTCCGCCGTATTCAAACACTGGCCAGTACGTTCCTGTCCACAGGCGGAGAAGCACCCGCCTTCTCGTGCATGATCAGGATCACGGCCGTCAGATGATTGCCATGGCTGCGCGTTATGGCAAGGGCCTGCCCGCTGATGTGATCCCGCTCGACGTCACCGCACTCAGCGGATTTGGCCATGCCGAAATGCTAGCGGCTCTGGCCTCAGGCTTTGCTGAAGTCTCACTCCTTCTGTCGCCCACGACAGAACGTGACGCGTTGGATCGCGAAGTTCCCCTGGCGCGTGCCATCGGTGGCGAAGACCGTATTAACGTGTTTGACGTGGCCGATCCCGATATGCTGTGTGAATTGCTCTACGATTTCCCGGCAAAACACGCGTCGGTCGAGGACCCCATACTGCCCATGGGCAGCCGCCGTCAGGTCGCGCGCCTTGCCGCCAAGGCATTGCACGGTGATCAGAAGGTTCTCCCGCTGCCAGAAGATGCGCCCTATGGTGCCGTTCTGGTGGACACAGACGCCTGCACGCTCTGCCTCAGTTGCGTCTCGCTGTGCCCCTCTGGCGCGCTGGTTGAAAACCCGGACAAACCCGAGCTGAGATTTCAGGAAGACGCCTGTCTGCAATGCGGGCTGTGTTCCAACGTGTGCCCAGAGGCGGCCATCACCTACGAGCCGCGTCTCAACCTCACCGATGCCGCCCTCACGCAGGTTGTCCTCAATGAGGAAGAACCCTTTGAATGCGTCGAATGCGGCGTGCCCTTCGGCGTGAAATCAACCATCGAGAAGATCACCGAAAAGCTGGCAGGCAAACACTCCATGTTTGGCTCAGAGTCCGCAGCGCGCATGATCCAGATGTGCGACGATTGTCGCGTGAAAGCGCAGTTCCATTCCAAGGATAACCCATTCGCCGGCGGCGAACGCCCCGCTGTGCGCACCACGGATGACTATTTTTCAAAGCGCAGGGATCATTGATGCTCGACAGGTGCGCCAAGGTCGGCTGGCGGGATGATCTGCACATAGGCCAGGATCGCTTCGAGATCATCCAAGGTGATCTCGACCGGCACAATCGGCGAGGGCCGGTTGGTCGGGAAGGGCGGCGTCACCTCGTCAACCTGCGTGAAGGCCGGGTGCGGATTGAGAACGTAAAACGATTGAAACCGCGTGTCCCAATCTTTCATTGCCCGCAGGGCGAAGAAACTGGGCGTCGACCCGATTGTGTTGATCCGCGTGGCCTCGTTTACCGCGTGACACCGCCCGCAATGGGTGATCGACAAATCCTCGCCTTTAATGGCGTCTCCGTCGAAGCTGATCGCGGCCACCTCGACCTCGCCTTCGGCAGGCAAAGAAAACGGCGCAACACCATCCACCTGGAAACTGGTGACGGTGCGCTGTCCCACCTGAGACCGCAGCCAGTCAGAAAACCGTTGGGCACCGGCATGGTCCGAATTCGCCACGCCCAAACGCCATGTCGCTTTGGGCCCGGTAAACACACGCGGACCGTCTGCATCCGGCGCAAGGATCAGATCAGCCTTCTCGCCTTCTCCGACCACGGCCAGCCGCACGCCCGTCTTGAGCGAAAAGCGCGGCAGCACGTATTTGAGCAGACCGCTGTCAACAAGGGATTGAGGCACGCTCAGCCTGACCTCGCCTTCGGCCATGGCCGACATAGGGCCGAGCCCCATAACAAGGGCGACAAGGCCCGCGCAAAAGGATAAACACACCTGTCGCATGGCATAAGGTTAAGAAAACTCAAGCCACTGCGTCAACGACCTTGAAGAGGAAGAGAACAATGAACGAAGATTTCAACATGTCGATGCGCAAGTTTCTCAAACAGGTCGGCGTGACCTCGCAGCAGGCGATTGAGAACGGAATCCGTGATGCCGGCGATACCGCGGGCAAGGAATACAAGGCCAAGGTTGTCCTGACCATCGAAGGTCTGGACGTGGAACATGTGGTAACAGGAACGATCAAGGGCGGCGAATAAAGTGGCATTGACGAGAGAGAGCGTGCTGGACGCGCTCAAGACGATCAAAGACCCGGTGAGTGGCGATGACATCGTTGCAGCGGGTGTGACACGCGGTTTGAACGTCGAGGGCACGGCTGTGCGCTTCGTGATGGAAATCGACCCGGCCAAGGCAGACCTCTATCAACCCGCACAGGCCGATGCAGAGGCCGCCATCAAGGCGCTTGATCCCAACGCGGTCGTGTCGGCTGTCTTGACAGCGCACTCCGCCAAGTCACCACCGCCCGATCTCAAACCACAGCGCAAAGCAGAACCTCAGGGTCCCCAGCAAGTGCCGGGTGTCAATCACATCGTCGCCATTGCCTCGGGCAAAGGTGGCGTCGGCAAATCCACTGTTTCGGCCAACATCGCTTGCGCGCTCGCCGCCGAAGGGCGCCGCGTGGGCCTTCTGGATGCCGATGTCTATGGTCCGTCCCAACCGCGGATGCTGGGCGTGTCTGGCCGCCCGGCAAGCCCCGATGGCAAAACCATTCTACCCATGCGCAATCACGGTGTGACGATGATGTCATTGGGCCTGATGACCAACGAAGATCAGGCTGTCGTTTGGCGTGGTCCCATGCTCATGGGCGCGCTGCAGCAAATGCTGATGCAGGTGCAATGGGGTGCGCTTGATTGCTTGCTCGTAGATCTGCCCCCCGGCACCGGTGATGTGCAAATGACGCTCGCGCAAAAGGCGCATGTGGATGGCGCCATCATCGTCTCAACGCCTCAGGATGTCGCTCTTCTGGATGCACGAAAAGGCATTGATATGTTTAATCAATTACACGTTCCCATACTTGGAATGATCGAGAACATGTCAACCCATATCTGCTCCAACTGCGGCCACGAAGAACACGTTTTCGGCCATGGCGGCGTTAAGGCCGAGGCGGAAAAGATGGGCGTGCCTCTGCTGGCTGAAGTGCCGCTGCACATAGACATCCGTACGGCCGCCGATGGCGGCGCACCCATCGTGGTCTCCAAACCTCAGGCCGCGCAGTCGCAAGCCTTCCGCGATGTCGCACGCAAGCTGATTGAGATTGGCGTGGCATGAGTGAAGCACCTGCATTCCCGCCCTTAATGCAAGGGCACGCGGTGGATGCCGGGATCGACCCTTTTGAGAAGGCCTGTGCAATGGCCGCGCTTGGCTGTGACGCGGGCACCATTGTCTACAGCGTCGGGGTCAACCGCCTGGCCGGCGCTTTGGTCATGGCCCCCGAAGTGCCGCTGGAAGAGGCAATGGCCATGCTGCCTACCTGCGGTGTCGGCTTCCAAAATGCGCTCGGCGCACTGGCGCCACCCGAAGTGGCGGTGCATCTGGAATGGGCAGGCGGCTTGCGCGTCAACGGGGCGTCCTGTGGTCGTATGCGCGCCATGGCTGGCTCTGATGACCCCAAAGAGATGCCCGGCTGGCTCGTGGTGGGGTTCGAACTCCCATTGGTTCTTCTCAGCGCGGTCCCCGGTGACGACCCTGACCAGACCGCGCTCTACGAGGAAGGCTGCGCAGATGTGGACCCCACCCAGCTTCTGGAAAGCTGGGCCAGACATACACTGGTCTGGATCAACCGCTGGGAAGACGAAGGATCGCGCCCCTTGCACGCCGAATGGCGTGGCCTTGCGCACGCCATGGGCGAAGAGGTCGAGATCAACGGCCAGACCGGCACGTTCCTCGGCGTAGATGAAAATTTCGGGATGCTCCTGCGCTCTGGCGAAACCACAGACCTTGTCCCGCTCAGCTCAGTTCTGGAGTCCCAATCATGAAACTCGCCCGCGCCATCCATTTCGATGAAAGCGACACTCGCGTCTACCACTCTCCGGCGCGCACCGGTGAATGGTGCATCTCTGGCGGTTTTGAGTTTTCCAACTGGGCCGAGGCGGACCTGACCGGCAAACAGCGTCAGGCCTTTTCCAACGGTTGGCTCGGCCTGGAGACCTTCGGGCGTGTGACATTCGTCGCTGTCACCCAGGTCGAAGAGGCAGAACGCGCAACCCTCACAGATGCGCTGGCACAGCATTTTGTCGACATATACGGTGCGCCAGACCTTGACGCGGCCCGCCCTGTCGCCGCCAACGAAATCGCGCAAATGGTCGACCTCTGCGACGATCACGACGCCAACACCCTGCTGACCGTAGCCCGTGAACTCACCGATGCAGGGGTGCGCGAAACCTACCGCGTCATCGACGCTCAGGAAGCAGGCCTCGAACAATTTGCGATCCACGGCTCGCTTGACGAATAAGCGGCTTCTTTCTTGTCAAAAATACCCAAACGGCGGTCAGCCCCGTAGAATAACGCCCGGATTCATGATCCCACGCGGGTCCAGCGCCGCTTTGATGGCCCGCATCGCCGATAGCTTGGCCGGATCGCCATAACGCTCCAAGTCCTCAACCTTGAGCCGCCCAACGCCGTGCTCGGCTGACACCGATCCGCCCATCTGGTGCACCAGATCATGCACCGTGCGCTTGACCACATCACGTTGTGCCACATAGGCGCCCCGCATCTCGCCCATCGGAGGGAAAACATTGTAATGCAGGTTTCCATCCCCCAAATGGCCAAAGCAATTCACCCGGTAGGGCTCCAGCGCCGCAATGGCCTCATTGCCACGTGCTATGAAATCTGGAACCACGCTCAGGGGCACTGAGATATCATGACTGCTGACGGACCCAATCCGCCGGTTTGCCTCTGGAATGCTCTCTCGCACTGCCCAAAATGCTTGTCGCTGGGCGTCTGACTGCGCAATCAGCCCGTCAGAGGCCAATCCTTTGTCCAACGCCTCTGCAAACAGCGCCTCCAGCGCCCCCGCCGGGTCAAGCCCACGCGCCAGCCCAATGTCGATAAGGACAAACCAGTCGGGCAAATCAGCAAACGGCAAACGCACATCCGGCATCGTTTCATTCAGAAACTCCAGCCCGGTGCGATGCATCAATTCAAAGGCTGAAATACCCTCACCCAGATGATCACGCCCCAGTGCCAAGAGAGATAGCGCCGCCTCCGGTCCGGGCACCACCATCAGTGCTGTACCCTCCAACGCCGGCCTCGGGTATAGCTTCAACGCCGCCGCCGTGATCACCCCAAGACTGCCTTCAGAACCGATCAAGAGGTTGCGCAGATCATAGCCGCTATTGTCCTTGCGCAGCCGTTTAAGCCCATGAAAAATATCACCATTGGGCAATACCGCCTCAACCCCAAGGCACAGGTCGCGCGCATTGCCATACCTTAGAACATTCACGCCACCGGCGTTTGTCGCAAGATTGCCCCCGATTTGTGCACTGCCTTTGGCCGCGATAGTGAGCGGGAAAAGCCGATCCACCCCTGACGCGGCATCATGAATATCCGACAGGATCGCGCCCGCCTCGACAACCATGACGTTTTCCTCTGGCCAGATCCCACGCACCGCGCGCATCCGTTCCAGGCTGAGCAAAACCGGGGCCGGACCTTCCATCGCAATCTGTCCACCGACAAGCCCCGTGCCGCCTCCATAGGGTACCAACGGCACACGTGCCTCATGTGCCTTACGCACAACCGTCGCCACCTCGTCTGTGGTCCCGGGTCGCAGCAAAAGCCCCGCCTGTCCCTGCCATCGGCCTCGCGGCTCTTCCAGATAGCCCGGCGTGACTTCACCAAAACATGGGCCTGGCAACTGCGCACGCAGCTCAGATTCAAACTCAGGTGTCACAGGGTTCAAGGTCATGCAACGGGCCTAAATCGCACGACCTTCAAGGTCAATCAAAGAGGTTGCGCAACCCGCGACCCAGCTCTTTCTTGAGCGCATCTTCCGCAGCATCTTCAAGCGACTGGCCATCTTCCCGATCAAGCCCCAACTCCTTCTCAAGCGTGCGTTCCACCTCTTGCTTGGCTTTCTCTTCCAGCTCTTTCTTCTCTGCGGCAAGGTTCAGATCGATGGCCTTCTCCAGATCAGGCTGGATACGGACATTTGACCAGGGCCCACGCAGTCGCACTGGAATGGCAAGCCCACGGCCATCTCCGCTGTCGAGTAAGATCGGAGTGAAAGTGTAGTCAATATCGCGCGCACCCAATCCAACACGCCCTTCACCGCTCGCCGACGCTTGTGGCAAGCGCATGCTCAGATCATTGTTAAACATGTTCCCGTTTTCCATTCGGAAAGTTGCCGACATGGTATCAAACACGGTGGTTCCGCCACCGGGCTGCCCGCCACGCATGATCCGGTCCAAATCAAAGCCCGAAATCACCCCGCGCGCCATGCTCACCGCACCATCACCGGAAAGCGAATTCATGATTGCATGCACAGATGCTCCAGAGGCGAGAAACGACACATTACCATTGGCATTGCCTGACAGTCTTGAAACGTCCATCGCATCCTTGAGGAAACGCTCAAGATCGATACCATTGGCTGTCATCGTACCGCCCACCGACAGACCCGAACGATTGTTCATGACGAATTCGCCGGTGATCAGCCCAGCATAGGCCTGCACCTCGCGCAGTTGAAACACTAGGCGTGACCGATCGAGCGACGCCAGCGTCCGCGTCTTTCCGAGCTTGAAGTCGCCTAGATCAATGCTGTCCGCCACAAGGGCAAATTCACCATCCACAGCTCCCAGACCTGAGGCGTTGATGGGTGATTTGGACCATCCGCTGGAGGCATCGGAGCTTGCTGATGAGCCGTTTCCAGAGCTTTCATTGTTCGCGCTGCTCAATCCGGTCAAATCCAGCGCACCAGCGTTCAGTTGAACATTCAGCCGCGGTTTTGCGCCAGACATATCGACATCCGCCGCCCCGGTGAACGCGTTTCCGTCCAATTGCAACCGCGTGTCTCGCAATGACAAGCGTCGCTCATTCGTAAACGTGACAGACGTATCAAGCTTGGCCGCACGTCCAAGCCCGCGCGGAATCTCCATCGGGCCAAGGCCCAAAGCCACCATCAAGGCCGAGGTGTCTTTCGCATCGGCCGAAAAGGTTCCGGCAAACTCGGGCGTGGACCCTGCTTTCCCTGTAAAATTCGCCGTTCCCGCCGATGTGCTTACAGTCGCGACGACATCCGATACACCGCCCGAGATAAAGTGCCCCACACGTTCCAGCTTACCCTTGACGCTGACGCGTTCGCCCGCTGGCTGAAGTCCAAGTTCAAACTCCGCGGCACCCTCATAGTCCGGCCAGCGCAGGTCAAAATCCACACCGGATTGCTGTGTCGTGGTGCCGTTCAATTCATCAACAAAGCTGAAAGACGCATTTTGAATCAAGGCCCTGTCCAGGGTGAGAGCAAGCCGTGATGACCGCGCAGGCGCACCATCATCCGATTGCCCCGATGGCGCCACACCCTCGACACCCAATTCCCAGTTCACCCGGCCGTTTTTGTCGCGTCGCAAGTTGATCTGTGGGCCAATCGCCTCGAGCCCGGTAATGCGAATATCTCCGCCAAAGAGCGCCTGCGGCTCCACACCGATCTTCAAGCTCTCGGCCTGAAACATGGGCGTATCCCCAGCCCAATCCGCGTTGGCCACGGTCACAGCACCTGTGCTAATCCCCAAAACTGGATAGAAACTGACGGTCGTGTCACCGGTCATTGTGACCTGCCGCCCGGTCATGTTGCTGATCTGATCCGCAGCGATCTTGGCAATCCGGTCACCCGGAAGCAGAAAAACCGACACCACTGCAAGCAAGGCCACGACAATCAACAGGCCCAAAAGGCGGACAATCCAACGCATACTGCTCTCCTTGATTGATCTTAACTTAAGAACCACACAATCCCGCAACAACAGTTTTTCGGCTTTTGATCACATTGGCGTGCCGCTATATCGCGGATTATGTCACCGAACCCGCCCAACCTAAGACCGGATCTGGCGCAGCCGCGCGTCAAGCCTGAGCAGCGCAGCGATCAGCCTGTGATCGGCATGGTCTCGCTGGGGTGTCCAAAAGCGTTGGTGGACAGCGAACGCATCCTGACTCGGCTCCGCGCTGAAGGTTATGGCATTTCACCCGACTATACCGGTGCGGACGCCGTGATCGTGAACACCTGCGGGTTTCTCGATTCCGCCAAGGCCGAAAGCCTGGATGCCATCGGTGAGGCACTGCGCGAAAACGGGCGTGTGATCGTAACAGGCTGTTTGGGCGCCGAAGAAGACTACATCACCGGCGCGCATCCCAGCGTTCTGGCTGTGACCGGTCCGCACCAGTACG
The DNA here is from genome assembly GCF_032842945.2 of Roseovarius sp. W115. Classification (NCBI taxonomy): domain Bacteria; kingdom Pseudomonadati; phylum Pseudomonadota; class Alphaproteobacteria; order Rhodobacterales; family Roseobacteraceae; genus Roseovarius; species Roseovarius rhodophyticola. The sequence continues at coordinate 2,277,886 of NZ_CP146606.1, read as the reverse complement.
AACAGGTTCTGGATGCCGTGCATCAGGCCGTTCCACCAAAACCCAACCCGTTTGTGGACCTGCTGCCCGAAACCGGTGTCAAACTGACACCGCGGCACTATTCGTACCTTAAGATTTCCGAGGGCTGTAACCACAAGTGCAAGTTCTGCATCATCCCCGACATGCGCGGCAAGCTGGCCTCTCGGCCCGGCCACGCCGTCCTGCGCGAAGCCACGGCGTTGGTCGAAAACGGCGTACGCGAACTTTTGGTAATCTCCCAAGATACAAGTGCTTACGGGTTGGACCGAAAGTATGACGTGAACAGCTGGAACGATGTCGAACTGCGCAGTCACATCGTCGATCTGTCCAGAGAACTCGGCAAGCTCGGTGCATGGATCCGCCTGCACTATGTCTATCCCTACCCGCATGTGCGTGAGTTGATCCCGCTCATGGCCGACCCTGACAATGGCCTCCTGCCCTATCTCGACATTCCGTTTCAACACGCCCATCCTGACACATTGAAACGCATGGCGCGTCCGGCCGCTGGGGCCAAAACGCTCGACGAAATCGCAGCCTGGCGCGCGATTTGTCCTGAGATCGCCATCCGCTCGACCTTTATCGTGGGATACCCCGGTGAAACCGAGGAAGAATTCCAGACTCTTCTCGATTGGCTGCAAGAAGCACAGCTTGATCGTGTCGGGTGTTTTCAATATGAAAACGTTGAAGGCGCGCGCGCCAACGCCTTGCCAGATCATGTGCCCGAAGAGGTCATGCAAGACCGATGGAACCGGTTTATGGAAACAGCTCAAGCCATTTCTGTGGATAAACTTGCTGCAAAGGTTGGATCACGGCAAGACGTCATCGTGGACGATATTGACGAGGATGGCATCGCCACCTGCCGCACAAAGGCCGACGCCCCAGAAATCGACGGCTGTCTCTTCATAGATGAAAATACCGAGAGCCTGTCGGTCGGAGACATTGCCACCGTCGAGGTGGACGAGGCTGGCGATTACGATCTTTGGGGCCGGTTGATCCGCTGACGTGTCATCACCCACGTCTTTTCAATACATTTCAGAACAACACCAAACCGTCATTGCATGTTTCGGTTTTGTAATGATTCACACCGCTGCGTGCAGTCATGTTTCCAACGGTTGAAACTGATGCCCGGAACTCCGAGGTCATGGCCAGACACAACAATCCGCACACGGCGGTATACAAAGGAAACGGACAATGACCGATATCGCAACACCTACATCCCGCGGATGGGCCCTGCCCTCCATCTCCGTCAACACTCTCATGCTAATCCTGCTCGGCGGGGCCGCTGGCACACTGGCCTTCGACCTCTTTGGCCGCGCCATTTCACCGCTCCTTGGTTTTGCCTCTTTGGCACCCGTAGGCCTGGCACGCGGATTTCTCGGCGCGCTCGACCTTCCCAACAGCGCAGCCTACGGTCACCTGATGCACCTCTTCTTTGTTGGCCTGCTGGCCTATCCAATCGGCTGGCTCTTCGTGGCGCGCCCAGTGTTGGCGCGCGTGATGCCCAGCTTGCACTGGCTGCCTGCCTCGGTCGCGTATGGCATCGGACTTTGGGTGTTTGCCATCGGTGGCATCGCTACATTCGCAGGCAACGCGCCGTTCCTGAACTTCACCGGGATCACCTGGGTGGCGCTCGCAGGCCACGTTCTTTACGCCATCGTGACAGCCGCAACAATTGCCTATCTGGAGCGCCTTCAGAACGCCCGCTGATAGCAAATTTGCAACGCACAGGCCCCGTCCCTCCGGCCTGTGCGTTGCTAAATCCTTAAAACAATGTGTTAAACTCGAGTCAAAAAGGAAGAAAGGCTCAACGAAGTTGCGACATGTCTTTGCCATGCTGGAGCCGGGAAAACCGGCTTATCCAAACGCAGGAGGCCCGTCAGGTGTCATATCCGGACTATACGCGCGCTGAACGCATTGCCGACGGCATCGTACATGTGATCGGTGTCACCGCTGCTCTCGCCGGGGTAGCATTGGTGTTTTTCTACGGTCTGAACCATATGAGCTACGGCATGACGATTGCCATGACCGTCTACTGCATAGCCTTGGTTCTCATGCTGAGTGCGTCTGCCGCCTACCACATGGCCGCGCACACGCCCGCCCGGCCGGTTTTGCGACGACTGGACCATGCCGCCATCTATATAAAGATCGCAGGAACCTTAACACCTCTGGGTGTCTTGTTGGGTGACGTCTTTGCGTACAGCATCCTGGCGCTTATCTGGCTTCTGGCATTAAAGGGGGCCGCTAACAAATTACGCGCAGCACCCGGCGAAATGACCACTGAGTGGGTGCCACAGGTGGCGTTAGGTTGGCTTGGACTGGCCCTGATCATCCCGCTCAGCCGCGCTTTGCCAGAGCTGAGTCTGAACCTGATCATAGCCGGGGGCATCATCTATACCTCGGCTGTCGTATTCTATTGCTGGGAAAACTTGCGTTATGCCAACGCGATATGGCACGCCTTCGTGCTGATCGCGACAACCTGTTGCTTTGTGGGGATTTCGGGGGCTATGGCAGGGCCAGTCTAGACGTCTCATAGCCTCGTGACTTTTAAATTTCTTGATCGAAAACCTGACCCGTATGTGTCTCGCGCCGCGCTTTAGCCACGAATTTTTTGCGCATCACTTTCGCGCGCGACAGACGGTTGAACGTCTCGGCATTCGGACAAAAATCAGGGGCGCAGTCGCTTCCAGCGCTGCAATTCGCAAGCCAGGCTACACATTCCTCCACGTGCTTGCACGCCCGACACCGCGTGACGAGCGTCGCATACTCTTTTGCTGTGAGATCTTTTTCCAGCATCGATTCGGAAAGATTGACGTCCAAACTGCGAGCCAGAGAGCGATTGATCCAGAAATGTCGGTCCGCGTCGCCAAGGGATCTGTTATGTACCGTCATGCCAATGCACCTTGTTTTGCGGACAGCCCAGCCAATGCCGCGCGATTGCGGCACTGCATCGGGCATTCATCCCCACGTTTCGCGGCTCGCAGCCACTTGCGGCATCCACCCACCCACTCGCATCCGCGGCAGGATGTTACCATTCCGGACCAGTCTTCTTGCTCCAGGCTCTCAGAATCGAAGACGGCTGCGAAATCCACTTCGATCACTTTCCCCATGTTCTGCAACAGCATGGTATGATCTTGCACAGAGCCAAGCGCGAGGTGCTTCATGCCCGTTTCCCCTTGATCAGAGTGTCGAACATGGAGGCATTCCGGCACATGACAGGCGTCGATGAAGCTCCGACACCTTGATGCGCTTGCAGCCAAAGCTCACACCCTTCAGGATCGGCGCAGCCTGTACAGCCAAGTACCGCCTCTGACAACGTCGAGGGATCAAGCAGACCCTCCAAAACCTTTTCTTCGAGATCGACACCCAGCGTCTCGGCCATTCGGTCGACAAGATCTGCGTGGTGTTTGATTGTTATTGTATCGGCCATGTTTGACCTTTCGAAAACCTGTTGCACCAAGATCATGATGACCCAGCCCGGTTTTCAAAACATTGATCTGTGTCAATAACCCCGCGCGTCAAAATACGCCTGAACGCAATCCTGGACGTGTCGAAACCGATCTCCACCCAAATGTTTGCCTCCATACCAACGGGTTACAACAATAACATGATCGAAAAGCTGCGCGCGCTCCAGCATGCGCATAATCACCATTCCAGCGCCTGCCTCACCATCATCTGATTTAAGAGGCGTGCCATCCCTTTGCAAAACAGCCCATGTGTTATGCGTCGCGCGCGCAAATTTCTTGTCTTTTTTCAAATCCTTAAGAAAGACATCCACAGCCTCGCGGCTCACAGCAGAGCCTCCCGAAACCGCATATTTCGAGCCCCGGTCATTCACAACATTCTTGATTTGATACATCAGAGCCCGGCGTTTACCCGACGCACGGTTTGAATCCGTTCCGCATTTGGCGGATGCGACCCCAGGAAACGATCACCGGGATCCGGAATCCGATTAAAGAACTCCGCACCTCGGACAGGATTGTACCCAGAACGCCGCGCGATCACCGTACCCAGCGCATCTGCCTCCAGTTCAAAATCCTTGGAATACGTCCGCGCGCCGACTGTTGCGCCAACATTCGCGGCGGCATCCACTGCGCCTGATCCCGCACCGGCAAGCGTGGCCAACCCGCCGAGAATGATGGCACCGGCCGTCGCGTTTTGCTGCTGACGCGGGATGTGGCCGGCAATGTGGTGCGCCGCTTCGTGGCTCAGAACAAAGGCGATTTCATCGGAGTTGCGCATATCCGCCAGAATCGCAAGATTGAATGCAAGGACGGGACGTCCATTTTTGTCGAGTGTCTGATACGCGTTGGCAGGCTGATTGGGGCGTCTGTCAATCACGATGTTAAAGTCGCAATTCGCATTTTTCCTTTGGTTGCGGCAGAATCGCTCCGCCACAGGCTCGACGCGCGCAATTACTTGCCGAAAGCGTGCCACCTGCGCATCCGTCGGTGTGCTGGACGCTGTGCCTGCTGCACGTTGTTGCGGTGCAGGTTGCTGCGGCGCAGACCCTTCCGTCGTTGTAACGCACCCGGCCAGAAGCGACGCAAAAATCAAGCCAATCCAACGCATAATGCTCATCCCATCACTAAACTCGGACTGTATTCTAGCAGGGAATCCAAGTCCCGCCAGCCCTGTTCAAACAAACCAGGGATTTCAGTCGCCCCTTGCCGATTGCTTTCGTGACGAGAGCCAAGCATTGCTGCATAAAGCGTTCGATCAAAAACCTGTCTCACAGCTTTTGGTCGACCGCAGTGCGACATTTGAATGTTGCACGCGCCCTGCCTTTACTTGATGATTCATGCTAAATGCCGGACGCTTTAGTCGCAACAAACACCAGGGGTCCGAGAATGTTTTCAATCGAGCACGAATTTGATGCCACCGTTGTCACCTTGGTGGACGAAGGACAGCCCCCTCTTCTTGAAGATGTGGTCATAAACGCATTCGAGGAATGCGTGACAATCGAACAATTCGACCAGCGCACAGATAACGTGCAAAAAGTCACGCTAAGCATGGCGCAGTTGCGCGATCTGCAGGCCGCGCTGAACCTGCCGGAAGGGGTCTACAAGCTGTCTGCACAACCCAGCTAAGTACAGAGGCTTCCGGCGTGTTACGTCTTGACCTAAGTGCCCACCAACCCGACATCTTCCCAAAAGATCACTGCAAAAGGCCCAATATGCCCAATCCAAACCCCGCTGCGATGGAGTTTTTGCTTACGCGCCGCTCCCGACCCGCGAAAACTCTCGACTTACCGATCCCGAAACCCGCGGACCTGCATCCACTACTAACGGCAGCGGGGCGCAGCCCAGATCATGGCAAACTAGAACCATGGCGTTTTATTGTTTTGGAGCGCGCGGCTTTGTCCCGTTTGGCAAACCTTGTCGACGCGCGGGGCGCAAAACTCAATCGCAGCCCAGAAGACATCGCAAAGGCCCGCATGCAATTCGCCGATGGCCGTCTGGCAGTCGCAGTTATCGAAGCACAAAAACCGTCGGAAAATATTCCACCCCTGGAACAGACCTATTCGGCAGGTGCGGCCTGTCTGGCTTTGTTGAACGCAGCCCTGGCCTCTGGCTGGGGGCGAATTGGCTTAGTGGCTGGCCTGCGCATGATCGCGGCTTCGTCGAAGAGGGCCTTGGGCTCGCAGCACACGAACGCGTCGCCGGGTTCATCCATATCGGCACAGAACGCAGCACACCGCCCGAACGCCCTCGCCCCGACATCGACGCCATCACGACCTGGATGTCTGAATGATTTTCGCAAGCTTTTTCAAAGCACTGTCGCAAATCAGCGACCCACGGTTCCGCAAGGTTCTGATGCTCGGCATCGGCCTGACTCTGGTTCTTCTCATTGCCGCCACTGCTGCATTTCTGATGCTGATCCAATGGCTGGCGAGGGACACAACCGAGGTCTGGCTCATCGGCGAAGTGCAATGGCTTGATGACCTGCTGGGATGGACGGGCTTACTGGCCATGTTTGTGCTGTCCATCTTCCTCATGGTGCCGGTCGCATCGGCCATCACATCGATGTTTCTGGATGAGGTCGCCCAAGCCGTTGAGGACAAGCACTATCGCGATCTTCCCCCGGCCATGAAAGTGTCCATGTGGGATGCAACACGCGACACCGTGAACTTTCTAGGCGTGCTCGTCGGCGCGAACATTCTGGCGCTCATTCTGTACGCCTTTGTGCCGCCTCTGATGCTCTTCATATTCTGGGGCATGAACGGCTATCTTCTGGGCCACGAGTATTTCCAACTCGCCGCCATGCGCCGCGTCGGGCGCGCCAAAGCCCGTGACATGCGCAAAGCAAACCGTGGCACGATCTGGTTGGCGGGCATCCTGATGGCCGTTCCGCTCTCGGTGCCGCTGATCAACCTGCTGATCCCAATCCTGGGCGCGGCCACATTCACCCACATCTTCCATGGGCTGAAAAACCGCACCGCTTGAACAGCCTCTAAAGCGCCGAACCCTCACGCGACTGTTCATCCGGCGTCGGTGTGTGGTTGAACACATACGCCTCGCGACATGCCTGTTCGCCTCCCAGCGCGTCAATCCGAGCCCTTTGGTCAGCAAAGCATTGGACATTCACCGCCTCAGGATCGCAGATTGCACGTAAGCGGCGTTCCCCCTCGGCAAGCGCATTGATAGTCCGCGCATCCGCTCCCGAACGCCCAACCAGATCCTCAAGCTCCAGCGGATCCGCCTCCAGATCAAACAACTGCGGTGCATGTCCAACGTAGTGAACATATTTCCACCCCCGCCACCGCACCATGAATGTGCCAGTGGTCGATCCTCCGTCGTGATACTCGCTCAACACAGTTCGATCCAGATCATCCTCTGCCCGCGCTATGTCGCACAAGGAGTTTCCGGGAAGGTCCGATACCTGTGGCATGCCAAAAACATCCAAGGCCGTGGCAGAGACATCCAGAAGACTGGTGCCTGTGCCAACGCGTTTACCCTTTGGCACGCCCGGCCCGCCTAGGATCATCGGCACTCCGGCTGAGGCCTCATACATCACCTGTTTGGTCCAAAACCCATGATCGCCCAGCATTTCACCATGGTCTGAGACGTAAAGGACAACCGTGTCTTCCGCCTGCCCCGAAGCCTCCAGCGCCGTCAGGATACGTCCAACACAATCATCCATGAAACTGGTAAGCGCAAAATACGCGGCCTTCGCCTCTTTCAAACGCGCTTCATCAAAATAGCGATCATAGTCAAAGAAGCTCAGCACGTTAGCAAGCTCACTATGCGACGGGCGCTCCTCAGGCGCATAACCCACCGGCAAATCCATGTCCTCGGGATCGTAGAGCTGTGCCCAATCCTCAGGCGCAGTCAACGGATAGTGCGGACTAACTAGCGACACAAACGACGCCCATGGCGTTTCGCGGCGCTCAGGCGCATGCAGCCAATCACAAGCGGCATCTGTGATGTCCCGATCGTAGGCCGTATAGCTGCTCTCACCCGTGCCCACATCCGCCGCCAGCTCCTTTGCCGCGTCATATTCTGGCGTGTTCTCCCGCAAGAGCCCCACGGCCCACCCTACGCCGCCCACCACATGCATCGGCAGGATTTCTTCGCTGAACCCATTGTCATCGGTCCCGGAGCGAAAATGCAGTTTGCCGATTGAGGCCACATGAACACCTGCCTCCCTCAACCGATGCATCCAACTCGTCCGGCTTCCGTCATAGGGCGTGGCACTGTCCCAAAACCGCGTCCGGTGCACATGGTCGCCACAGGCAATCGCGGCCCGTGTGGGCACACACATCGGAGACGGCGTGTAGGCGTTATCGAATAGCGTGCCGCGCGCCGCTAACGCATCGAGGTTTGGCGTTTGGACAACCGGATGCCCCATGCACCCCATCGCATCACGTCGATGCTCATCAGAAATCAGGATTAGAAAATTGATCATATCTCACTCAACGCTGCAAATCGCACCGACGCAATACCGACGTTGGTTTGGAGCGAAGATCAGGAGAGCGACGTCACCCACAGGATCGTGGCATCTTCGTCGCTGACAGACACCACGTTATGCCCCATCGTGGCATCATAATAAGCGCTGTCGCCCCGGCGCATTTCGATGGGTTCGTAGAACTCTGTGTAGAGCCGGATCACCCCGGTCAATACATAGAGAAACTCCTCACCATCATGGCGTACCCAGCCATCAAATTCCTCCACCGACCGCGCTCTGATCCGAGCGCGATAAGGGAGCATCTGCTTTTTCGAGAGCGCCTCGCCCAGCAATTCATGTTCGTAGGTGACCGTGGCATGGGTCTTGCCCTGCCCGGTCTTTGTCACCGCCATACGACCGCTGATCTGGCCAGGGCTGGGCGGCGTAAAGAGCTGTGGAACTGAAATCTCAAGTCCGGTCGCCAGCTTCTTAAGTGCCTCATAAGTAGGCGACATTTGCCCGTTTTCGATCTTGCTCAGCGTTGATCGCGCCAACCCAGCCTGCCGCGCAGCTTGCTCAAGCGTCCAGCCCTTTGATTTGCGAAGACCGCGAACACGCATTCCAAGATTTAGCGGTTCAGCGCCTTCTTCGGTGCCGCTGTCACGCGCAATGCTGATCAGGTTGACGGGTGAACGATCTGTCATGCTTCAGCTATAGGCCAGAGCTTTGTCGCCTTGCAACCAACGAGGTCGCGGCCTAAGCCTTGGAAATGTTGTCGCAAACGCAATCTGAGCCTTTCCCGCCCTGCCCCGCGCCGTTCAACCTGGCGGCGCATGTTTTGGGACGCGCAGACGATCTTTGCGACAAAGTCGCGCTCGCCGTGCTCGGCCTGACCGGCGCGGAACGCTGGAGTTATGCGCGTCTGAAGTCGGCAGTCTTGGGCACCGGCGCAGGTCTGCTGAAAACGGGTTTGGAACCGGGCGATCACATATTGATGCGACTAGGGAATAGCGTAGATTTTCCAATTGTTTACCTTGGAGCAATTGCGGTGGGACTTGTTCCGGTGGTGACTTCTTCACAGCTCACTGAACGCGAGACCGCAGCGATCGTAGAAACCGTTTCGCCCAAATGCATCCTACGCGACAAAAGCGTTGCTTGTCCCCCAACGGATATTCCACAGATCAGCACCGAAGCGTTAGTCGAGATGCGCGATCTGCCCCCTGCTGCATTCGAGATGCGCGATCCGAACCGGCCTGCTTATGTCATCTTCACCTCTGGAACATCCGGCACGCCGCGTGCCGTAGTCCATGCCCACCGCGCCATCTGGGCGCGGCAGATGATGTTTGACGGCTGGTATGGCCTCACCGAGGATGATCGACTTTTGCATGCGGGTGCATTCAATTGGACTTATGCACTTGGCACCGGGCTGATGGATCCGTGGACCATCGGGGCCACGGCCTTGATACCGGAAACCGGAACCACACCAGAGCAACTGCCGCTTTTGCTCAAACGCCATGATGCGACGATTTTTGCCGCAGCTCCAGGCGTTTACCGGAAAATTCTGGGACATCAAACAAGCATCCATGTGCCACGCCTGCGTCATGGGCTTACGGCAGGCGAAAAGCTTTCGGATACAATCCGGACAAGTTGGGAGCGTGCCACAGACACCGCGCTTTATGAGGCCTATGGCATGTCCGAGTGTTCCACCTTTATCTCGGCCTGCCCGTCAAACCCCGCAGCACCCGGAACATTGGGTCAGCCTCAACCGGGCCGACGCTTGGCGCTTTTGGGTCCTGATGGCCCTGTCCCGGTCGGTCAAGAAGGCACCATTGCCATTCACCGATCCGATCCGGGTCTCATGCTGGGCTATCTGAACACCGAGGAAGAGACCCAGGCGCGAATGCAGGTCGATTGGTTTCTGACCGGAGATCAAGGCGTTATGGACGAAGGTGGCAACATTACCTATCTCGGACGGTCCGATGACATGATGAACGCCGGGGGCTATCGCGTGTCTCCGATGGAGGTAGAGGCCGTGCTCAACGCCCATCCTGACATCACACAGGCCGCCGTCACCGATATCGAAGTCAAGCAAGACGCGCGCCTCATCATGGCCTTCTACACCGCCCCCAACCCGGTTGCCGACGCCGCGCTGACATCCTATGTCCAAGAGAACCTGGCCGCTTACAAGCAACCGCGCGGCTTTTTCCATGTTGAGGCGTTGCCCACTGGCGCCAACGGCAAACTCCTGCGTCGCGCCCTGCGACCGATTTACGAAAGCCTCCATGATCAAGCTTGATATCATCTCCGACCCGATCTGCCCGTGGTGCTATATCGGAAAAACTGCCTTGGATAAGGCCTTGCTCGAACGGCCCAAACATCCGTTCACCATTGAATGGCATCCATTTCAACTGAATCCTGACATGCCCAGGGAAGGCATGGATCGCCGCGCCTATCTGGAGGGCAAGTTTGGTGGCAAGAAAGGCGCGGTGGAGGCCTACGCCCCTGTGGTCGAACGCGCTGAGGCCGAGGGGCTGCACATCAACTTCGAAGGGATCACCCGCACGCCCAACACCATGGACGCCCACAGGCTCATTCACTGGGCCGGGGTTGAGGACCGCCAGATGCCCGTCGCCATGTCGCTTTTTCGCGCCTATTTCGAAGAAGGCCGTGATATCGGCGACCGCGAAGTGCTCGGCGATATTGCCGACAGCGCGGGTATGGACGCAGCCGTAGTGCAAAAGCTGCTCGCCTCCGACGCCGATATCGAGGACATCACCCAACGCGACACTGCTTTTCGGCAAATGGGTGTCACGGGCGTGCCCTGCTTCATTGTTGCAGGCAAACACGCCGTGCCCGGATGCCAGCCCACCGGCATGTGGATCAAGGTGATTGACGAAATCACGGCTCAGCTAGAGGCAGATGGCGAGGTATAGTGCTTTTGCGTACCAGCTGCCTGTGGTAGCGCGCAGTCATGCAATCGTCTCCCGCCACGACCAACCAAACCCTAAGCCGCACAGAATTCGTGGCACTTATGGCCATGCTCGTGGCCACGATTGCCTATTCCATCGACGCCATGCTCCCCGCACTGCCCCAGATCGGTGCGGATCTATCGCCAAGTGATCCAAACCGCGCGCAACTGGTGGTGGGCAGCTTCATTCTGGGTCTAGGTCTGGGCACGTTTTTCGTGGGCGCGATATCGGACGCCTTCGGGCGCAAGCCCGTGCTGTTCTGGGGTGCAGTGATCTACGTCATCGGCGCGGCCTTGGCCACACTGACCCCTTCTATGGAGGCCCTCATCGCCGCGCGCATCCTTCAGGGCCTCGGCGCGTCTGCGGCGCGGATCGTGGCGCTGGCCATCATTCGAGACCTTTATAAAGGGCGTGAGATGGCCCGGCTTATGAGCTTTGTGATGCTGGTCTTTGCCCTCGTGCCAGCCGTTGCCCCTATGGCCGGAGCTGCCATTCTCAGCGTTACAGGATGGCGCGGGATTTTCGTTTCCTTCCTGGTTTTTGCCGCCATCACAACCCTCTGGACCAGCTTACGTCTCACAGAACCCCTACCACCAGAGCAGCGCAACAAATTCGAGTTGCGCACACTTCTGAGCGCCGCGAAAGAAGTTATCGCCCACCCGATGGTGCGCCTGTCCATCGCCGTGCAGACGCTCTGCTTCACAATGCTTTTCGCGTCGATCAGCTCGATCCAGCAGATCATGGACCAGAGCTTTGGCCGGGGATCGGAATTCCCCTATTGGTTCGCCCTAATTGCACTTGTGGCCGCCACTGGCAGCATCGTAAACGCCTCGCTGGTTCTCCGGCTCGGCATGAGAAAACTGATCCTCGTGGCACTTATTGGCCAGATTGTCGTGACCGTTCCAATCCTTGCGCTCTTTTTGCTCCAAAATAGCGCTGGGCCCGGGTTCTTTATCTATTTCCCATGGCAGGTCACTGTTTTCTTCATGATTGGCCTGACCTTGGGCAACCTCAACGCACTGGCGCTCGAACCGTTGGGCCATATCGCAGGAATGGCGGCCAGCATCACGACTGGGATTGCGACGGTGGGTTCCGTGGTGTTCTCTGTACCTATAGGTCTTGCATTCAACGGTACTCCGGTTCCTTTACTTGTCGGCGTTTTGATTTGTGCATGCGTCGCGTGCGCCCTGACACAGCGCATGCGCGGTCTGGAAAGAGGCAGTTCGACATAAAACAATTTTAGTATACCATCGCATACCGTCTAGCCAGAACGCTTCCAATAGGGTATCACGCGCACAAATCACGATTCCCGGGCTGGATGGGTCTTATGCGTTTTAGACCCGCCCAGCGCCACCGCTTCACATGCGTATGGCACCGGACCGCGCAATCGCTCGAAACAAATCAGATCAAGAGGGATCTCAGATGGCCAACACTCCCAATCCCGACATCATCTACACCAAGGTTGACGAAGCTCCCGAGCTTGCCAGCGCGTCGCTACTGCCCATTATCCAGCGCTTTGCCAAAGCCGCAGGTGTCAGTGTCGGTACCAAGGATATCTCGCTTGCCGGGCGCATTCTGGCGACTTTCCCGGATCACCTCAAAGAGGATCAACGCATTGCGGACGACCTCGCCGAGTTGGGGAAACTGGTCAAAACACCCGATGCCAACGTCATCAAGCTGCCGAACATCTCGGCCTCCGTTCCGCAACTCGTAGAAGCTGTGCGTGAACTGCAGAGCAAAGGCTTTGCTGTGCCCGATTACCCTGAGACGCCTGACACAGACGCCGAGAAAGAAATCCGCGCCCGCTATGACACGATCAAAGGCTCCGCTGTGAACCCGGTTCTACGAGAAGGCAACTCTGACCGCCGCGCGGCCGCGGCCGTCAAGAAGTTTGCCCAGAACAATCCACACCGCATGGGCGACTGGAGCGCCGACAGCAAAACACGCGTAGCCGCCATGTCAGGCAATGACTTCTTCTCGAATGAGGTATCGGCCACCTTGCCGAACGAGACGGACGCCAAGATCATTCTTGAAACAGCAAATGGCGAAACCGTTCTGAAAGACGGCCTGTCCTACCCCGCTGGCACAGTTGTGGACGCAACCTTCATGTCGGCCGCTGCCCTGGATGCGTTCCTGACCGACGAAATCGAGAAAACCAAAGCCGAAGGCGTGCTCTATTCGCTGCACATGAAAGCCACGATGATGAAGGTCTCTGACCCGATCATCTTTGGCCACGCGGTCAAAACCTTCCTTGCGCCTGTATTTGAGAAATACTGGACCGAGATGGATGCGCTCGGCGTTAACCCGAACCAAGGTCTTGGCGCACTAATGGACAAGGTTGAAGGCAACGCCGAGATCAAAGCTGCGATTGAGGCTTGCATGGCCGAGCGCCCGCCGATGTACATGGTCGACAGCGACAAGGGCATCACCAATTTGCACGTGCCCTCTGACGTGATCATTGACGCCTCCATGCCTGCTCTGATCCGTGCCGGTGGCAAGGGTTGGGGACCGGATGGGAAAGAGGCGGATGCGGTCTGTGTGATCCCCGACAACTCCTATGCGCCGGTCTATGACGAAGCAATTAACTTCTTCAAAGCCAACGGAAAACTGGACCCGGCGACCGCCGGGACGGTGCAGAACCTGGGGCTGATGGCGCAGAAGGCCGAAGAATACGGCAGTCACCCAACCACATTTGAAATCCCGGAGGCCGGGACCGTCAAGATGATCCTCGACGATGGCACGGTGCTTCATTCACATGATGTGCAAGCCGGCGATATCTGGCGCTCTGCCTCGGCGCGCAAGGCCCCTATCGAAGACTGGGTAAATCTCGCCATCGAACGCCAGAAAGCCACTGGTTTCCGTGCAATTTTTTGGCTCGATGCCAGCCGCGCGCATGACGCAGAACTGATCAAATACGTGACACCTATTCTTGAGGCCAAAGGCGTGGCTGACAAGTTCGAGATCATGGCCCCGCGCGAGGCCACTCGCGCCTCGCTTGAAACGATCACGAAGGGCGAAAATACCATCGCAATCACCGGCAACGTTCTGCGTGACTATCTGACTGACCTCTTCCCGATCCTCGAACTCGCCACATCGGCCAAGATGCTGTCGATTGTGAAGCTTATGCAGGGCGGCGGGTTGTTTGAAACCGGCGCGGGCGGTTCTGCCCCGAAACATGTGCAGCAGTTGCATGGCGAAAATCATCTGCGCTGGGACAGCTTGGGTGAGTTTTGCGCCTTGGGCGAAAGCTTCAAATTCCTTGCAGATGCCAAAGGCAATGCAAAAGCACGGGTTCTGGGCGACGCGGTCGAAGCCGCCACACAAAGCATTCTGGATGACAACCGCAGTCCCGGTCGCAAGGTTGGTCTGCCTGACAACCGCGATAGCCACTACTGGTTCGCCCGTTACTGGGCCGAAGCTCTGGCAGCGCAAACCGATGACACAGATCTGGCGACGGAATTTGCCCCGCTTGCCAAGGCGTTGGCAAAAGATGAGGCGAAGATCATCGAGGAACTGGACGCAGGCCAAGGCACACCCGCGGATACAGGGGGCTACTACCTCAATCATGCAGACAAGCTGGCTTCGGTCATGCGTCCCAGCGCTACGCTGAACGCAATCATTGGCTAAAGCGTTCGACCAAACACCTGGATCACAGCTTTAGCGGCCAAACGCTTTCGCCCACCAACCGAACGCCTGACCGCGAGCCATTTCAGGCGTTCGGCGCAAACCGTTCGGCAATTGCGGTGTCTTTTTCGAATGTCAGGAATGTACCCGAGGCGATCTGCTGCCAATCGCCACAGGATGCAAAAGGTTCTGACACCACGGTCCAGCCATCTGAGTGCTGGCTCTTGCGATAGTAGAGCGAGGGCGCATGTTCATCAGATGCATAGCGCACCGCATAAAGTCGGGTGCCATCTGAAATCGCTGCTGTCATGCGAATGTGCGGGGTTTCGCCGTGCGCACGCGACAGGCGCTCAAACTCGCCTACCGTGCGTTCAAGCGCTTCTCTAGGGTTGTCCTGCAACCCATGGCTCATCGAGACAAGAAAGAGCGACTCACTATCCGTTGAGCCTTTGCGATGGTGATAGAACTCATCACTGATCATCATGTCAGCCGTTTTGCGAAACGCACCAAAGCCACCGACTTGACCATTGTGCATGAAGCTCATTTTACCACAATGAAAGGGGTGACAATTGTCGCGACTGGTGGCCGTCCCTGTCGAGGCGCGCACATGAGCCAGAAAGAGACCTGTCTGCACCTGCTCAGCCAGGGAAATCAGGTTGGCATCTGACCAGGCAGGCAACACATCATGGTAGATTCCCGGCTCTTCCTTGTGCCCATACCAGGCAAGACCAAACCCATCAGCATTGGTTTCTGTCACGCTCTCCAAAGCCATGCGTGATTGGACAATCAAAGAGTTCTGCGGTGCCGAAATCACATCAGCCATAAAGATGGGATCACCCAGATACGCGGCCCAGCGGCACATGGAACACCTCTTTCACCTAGGGTTCGATGCGCAAATGGGCCACGGAATGCCACGCAATTTCAACAAAAAACCGACAACCCTCACGCAGTTGTAACGCGAAAGCGGGTGGTTTTAGGTTCCGCGACTATGCGTCTTGGCGTACATCTCGGCGATCATGCGACTGGCGGTTTTTTCAAAGGCAAATGGCAACACCGCATGAATGAGCGCACAGAATGCGGCAGCAAACAGCCGAAGGCTGAACCCGGCGGCAAAGCGAGCATGTTCCAGATAGCTTTCATCCACGCTGTGAGGATGATTTAGAAAAAGTCGGGTGATCATGTGCTTTCTCCTACTCCACGTTGGGACAGATTACGGCACAATAAGAATGAAGAATTCTCAATTATCATACAAAGTCGATAGATATTGTGATATTTTCCTAGTAAATGTCCTATATGTCAAAAATTGATGCATTAGACCTTAAAATCCTGAACGCTCTTCAACATGAGAGTGACTTGGGTCTCGAAGAACTGGGCGACATAGTTGGCCTGTCGCGCAACGCCTGCTGGAGACGTATCAAAGCGCTGGAAGAGGCTGGGATTATCAGAGGACGTGTGGCCCTTCTTGATGCGAAAAAGCTCGACCTGGGTCTGAGCGTCTTCATCCAAATCAAGGCTGCTGCACATGACGCAAGTTGGCTTGAGCAATTTGCCCGCGCGACGCGAGATATGAACCAGATTCAAGGCGTCTACCGCATGACCGGCGATCTTGATTACCTGATCCGTGCGCGCGTCGCAGACATGGCCGACTATGACCGGCTGTATCAGACCTTGGTGACGCGCGTTCCAATGGGCGACGTGTCTGCAAGTTTCGTTATGGAAGAGATCAAGGACACAACCGCCCTGCCACTGCTTTAGTGCAACCTGAAAGCGTTACGCCTTGAGTTGAGACATCATCTGAGACGAAGCGCTTTAGTTCCGCGCGCCCGACATTGTTCCAAAAACATCAATATCACGCACCGTGATCACTTCACCGAGAATGATATAAGCCGCAATCGCCCAGAGCACAAAGGCAACAGCTGTGGTGACGAAGACCTTCTTACGCAGATGGTGTTTTTCAGGAGAGCCATGATGCGTGCCTTCCACGGTCGTGCCTGCCTCACCCTGAGTCTGGATGCGAATTGGAAGCGCGACCAGAAAAGTCATGAACCAGATCACCAGAAACAAAACGATGCCAGACGCCACACCCATCAGACCTGCTCCAACTCTACAAGGCATCCATTGAAGTCTTTTGGATGCAGGAAGAGAACCGGCTTACCATGCGCCCCGATCTTCGGTTCACCGCTGCCAAGCACACGTGCACCGGTTTCCTTTAGATGATCCCGGGCCGCAAGAATGTCCTCGACCTCGTAGCACACGTGGTGAATGCCACCGGAGGGGTTCTTTTCCAGAAATCCGTTAATTGGGCTGTCCTCACCCAAGGGATAGAGAAGCTCGATCTTGGTGTTTGGTAATTCGATGAAGATCACCGTGACGCCATGATCCGGCTCATCCTGCGGCTCCCCCACATTGGCACCCAGCGCACTGCGGTATTGCTCTGCCGCTGCCTCCAGATCAGGCACAGCGATAGCTACGTGATTTAGACGTCCGATCATGGGTCGTGTCCTCGAAATTCTACTCCGCACTGTTATGGGCGCACGCGCGCCAAGAGACAAGCGACAGAGCGCCGCAATAGATCGCCGTCACGCGCATCGGGCTGATTAACGCTTCATTAGCCAAGGCCGCGTAGCGTTGCTGCGGGTATTGAGATGCAGGAGACCAAGATGGATGAATTAGATCCTTTCGCACAACGCACATCCCCCACGGCACGACGTCCCCTTCTTGGACTCACGGTTCTGGTGGTCGAAGACAGCCGTTTTGCCTGTGAAACAATGCGCCTTATGTGCCTGCGCAGCGGCGCGCGCATAAGACGGGCGGATTGCCTACGTTCGGCGCGACGACACCTGAAAGTGTACCGACCCTCTGTGGTTATCGTGGATATGGGCCTGCCAGATGGCCGCGGAGAAGATCTGCTGCGGGACCTGAATGAAGCTGTTCCAAGGGTTAGCGCACTTCTGGGGCTTAGCGGCGATGACGGCGCAGAAGAGCTTGCACTGTCCTCAGGCGCGGACGGATTTCTCGGCAAACCCTTGCAGAGCCTCGCGGTCTTTCAAGAGGCGGTGCTGGCCATCCTGCCGGAAACACACCGACCCAAAGGATTGCGACCGGTGTCAGATGACCAGATTATACCTGATCCCGCCTCTTATCGTGATGACATGTCCCATGTTGCCGACCTTTTAGAGGGCGAAACCGATGGCCCGATGCTTGACTATGTCGCACAGTTTCTGGGGGGCGTTGCGCGCTCAGCGGACGACAGGACTCTGGCCGAAGCGGCATCGCGCCTGAAACAGCATGGCGCGCAGGGCAAAACTGCCTCTGAAATGGTAAAGGATTTGCTGCAAATGGTGCGCGACCGGATCACGCAAAAGGTGGCGATTTAATCCAGACTAGGGTCATTTGCCCGACGCACTAAGCGTGTCAGATCACTCACCCGCTCTTTCTGTGCACCGAGTTCATCAAAATTCGATGGTGAAAGCCAAAGCTGATAGGCTTCCTTCAAAGCGGGCCACTCCTTGTCGATAACCGCCAGCCACGCCGTGTCACGATTGCGCCCCTTGACCACTGTGGCCTGCACAAAGACACCTTCAAAGCTGAACCCCAGCCTTTGCGCTGCGGCGCGAGACGGCCGGTTCAGAGCATCACATTTCCACTCATACCGCCGGTAACCGGCCTTAAAGGCCCATTCCATCATCAGATACATCGCTTCTGTCGCCGCACGCGTCCGCTGCAACGCCGGGGCCATGGCAATATAGCCCACCTCGATAGATCCAGAGGCAGGCTTCATGCGCAGGTAAGAGGCAAAGCCACCAAACGCGCCAGAATCCTTATCAAAAATGGCAAAAAACAAGATGTCATCCGCTGCTGTGGCGTCCTTCATCCAGCGGTGAAACTGCGCCGCTGACCCAAAGGGCCCCGCCGGCATGTAATCCCAAACCCAGTCATGTCCCTCAAACGCCCGAAACAGAAGCGCCGCATGCAACTCTGCCTCTAGGGGCTCCAACCGCGCATAGCGGCCCTCCAAGACCATATCTCCTGGCAAAGGCGGCTCTTGCCAGCCTTCGACGACGGGTCCGATTGGACGATCAGCACGCATTCCCCCACTCCTTCACGCTTACCCAAACGATAGGCGTGACAGCGGCCAAAAGAAAAGTGGGAAAACGTTCACTCCTGCGGAATAACCCTGAGCCCCAATTCCATCAACTGGTCACTTGTCGGATCGCTTGGCGCGTTCATCATAAGGTCTTCGGCGCGTTGGTTCATCGGGAACATGATGACCTCGCGGATGTTGGACGTGCCCGCCAGCAGCATCACGATCCGGTCAATCCCCGCCGCACAGCCACCATGGGGCGGCGCGCCATACTGGAACGCATTGACCATGCCGCCAAAGCGCTTGCGCACCTCTGCCTCATCATAGCCTGCGAGCTCAAACGCCTTGATCATGATCTCAAGCTTGTGGTTCCGAATAGCACCAGAGACGAGCTCATACCCGTTGCAGGCCAAGTCATATTGGTAACCAAGTACAGACAGCGGATCGCTGGTGAGTGCGTCCAGCCCGCCCTGCGGCATGGAGAACGGGTTGTGCGAGAAATCAATCGCGCCGCTTTCCTCATCCGCCTCATACATCGGGAAGTCCACGATCCAGGCAAAGGCAAAGCGGTTCTGGTCGGTGAGGGTCAGCTCTTCGCCAATCACATCGCGGGCTTTGGCCGCCACACGTTCAAAGGTGCTTGGCTTGCCCCCAAGAAAGAACGCCGCATCACCCACACCAAGACCAAGCTGTGTGCGGATCGCTTCTGTGCGCTCAGGGCCAATGTTTTTCGCAAGCGGCCCAGCGGCTTCCATCCCCTCGCCCTGGTCGCGCCAAAAGATATACCCCATCCCTGGCAGGCCCTCTTTCTGGGCAAAGGCATTCATACGGTCACAGAACTTGCGGCTGCCACCCGTCGGGGCAGGGATGGCGCGAATTTCCGTGCCCTCTTGCTCCAGAAGCTTGGCAAAGATTGCAAAGCCCGAGCCGCGGAAATGTTCGGACACGTCCTGCATCTCAATCGGGTTGCGCAGGTCGGGCTTATCAGAGCCGTATTTCAGCATGGCTTCCGCGTAAGGAATTTGCGGCCAGCTTTCCGGCGCATCCACCGCCTCGCCGCCGCCGAATTCTTCGAACACACCGGCAATCACAGGCGCGACCGTGTCAAACACATCCTGCTGCTCAACAAAGCTCATTTCCATGTCGAGCTGATAGAAATCCGTGGGCGACCGGTCGGCGCGCGGGTCTTCATCGCGGAAACAGGGCGCAATCTGAAAATACCTGTCAAAGCCCGACACCATGATCAGCTGTTTGAATTGCTGTGGGGCTTGCGGCAGAGCGTAGAATTTACCCGGATGCAGGCGGCTCGGCACCAGAAAGTCGCGCGCGCCTTCCGGGCTGGACGCCGTGATAATCGGCGTTTGATATTCGCGGAACTCCTTATCCCACATCCTTTTGCGGATAGAGGCCACAACGTCAGAGCGCAGCTTCATGTTCTCCTGCATCACCTCACGGCGCAGATCGAGGTAGCGATAGCGCAGTCGAGTTTCCTCAGGATATTCCTGATCCCCAAAGACAATCAAAGGCAGCTCTTCAGCAGAGCCCAGAACCTCCATATCCCGGATAAAGACCTCAATCTCACCCGTTGGGATCTTGGCGTTAATCAGGCTCTCATCCCGCGCTTTGACATTGCCGTCGATGCGAATGCACCATTCAGACCGCAGCTTCTCCACTTCGGTAAAAACCGGGCTATCGGGGTCGCAGAGCACCTGCGTCACGCCATAGTGATCGCGCAGATCGATAAAGAGCACGCCCCCGTGATCGCGAATGCGGTGCACCCAACCGGAAAGGCGCACAGTGTCGCCAACGTTTTCCTTGGTCAGCTCGGCACAGGAGTGAGAGCGATATGCGTGCATTTTAAGGCCTCCAAGGCGTTCTTCGGCCCAAACAGGCCGCACATTTGACGTCCGAGCCGATACACATGGGTGCGCGGGTAAAGTCAAGACCCGGCGGATGTGCGGGAAACCGCGCAGCGGGGCAAAATCGTTTACAGATATGTCAAATTGCGCAAAAATCTTGCCCACAACGAATGAGCCGGAGTGGGAACCGGCACCGCGGCAGGACGGCATAAGGGACCTCGAGACCCGCCATGACTGGCGCAAATGACATGGGGTGGACTATGTGGATCAAACTGCTCGATGCCTTCCTCCGGCATCTTTTCCGTAAGGGTGAGTTGCGACTGACCTTTCCGGATGGAACCAAACAAACATATGGCGATGGCGGCACGCCTTCGGTGGCGATCACGCTCAATGAAGAAAACCTGCCACGGCGCATCATCATGTCTCCCGACCTGGCAGTCGGCGAGGCTTATACTGATGGGACACTGACGATCGAGAATGACGACCTTTACGGGTTTTTAACTCTTGCTGTCAGCAACATCGCAGATCAGGGACAGCCGTGGTTTCGCAAGCCACTTGTTGCACTTCGACATCTTGGGCGACATCTACAACAGTTCAACCCGGCCAGCCGGTCGCGCTCGAACGTGGCGCATCATTATGATCTTTCGGGGGACCTGTATGATCTGTTCCTTGACGAGGATCGACAGTATTCCTGCGCCTATTTTGCTGATCCGGAGATGACACTGGAAGAAGCACAAGTCGCCAAAAAACAGCATATCGCGCGCAAATTGATGATTGAGCCGGGCATGCGCGTGCTTGATATCGGCTGCGGCTGGGGTGGCATGGGTCTCACACTCGCGCGGGATTTCGGAGCCGATGTTGTAGGCGTTACTCTTTCAGAAGAGCAGCATGCCATGGCCAATCAACGCGCCGAAGCCATGGGATTGGCTGACAGGGCACAGTTCAAGCTGATGGACTACCGCGATGTGCAAGGTACGTTCGACCGCATTGTATCGGTAGGCATGTTCGAACATGTTGGCGTGCCACATTACAACGAGTATTTTCGTACCGTGCGCAAGCTATTGAAGGATGATGGCGTAGCACTGATCCACACCATCGGCCGCTGCGCCCCACCCAGCACAACAAGCCCGTGGATCGCCAAGTACATCTTCCCGGGCGGCTACGTGCCCTCCTTGTCCGAAGCCGCAAAGGCCATTGAGAACCACGACTTCCACACTGCTGATGTCGAAATTTGGCGCCTGCATTATGCCGAGACGCTTCGCCATTGGTATGACCGCTTTATGGAAAATATCGAGAAAGCCGAAGCGCTTTACGACGCCCGGTTCTGTCGGATGTGGCGGTATTACTTGGTGGCCTGCGAAACAACCTTCCGATTTAACAAACAGGTGGTTTTCCAGTTCCAACTTGCACCAAAGCAAGACACTGTGCCTTTGACGCGCGACTACCTCTATTCATCCACGGCAGAAGGAGTGCGCCACGCCGCAGAGTGAATTGATCATGGCACCAACACTTTGCTTGCTCACAGCAAAGAAGGAAGTCTTGTTCGGCCTGCGCCATCCAACCAAAAGCGCACGGAATAAGGTGGAGGCGAATGTAGAGCAAATATGCCACAACTCACAGCATCTGCCGCTGATGGGGCATATCTTTTGATTCCTTTTAGTCTTAAATTGCGCCATCAGAGCAGTAGCGTGTGGGCAGGGGAACAAAAATGAAACACTCCATAGTGTTGGCTGTCACGGCGTTTTTGAGCTTTGGAAGCATTCCGGCTCATGCGCAGGACTGGAGCGGTTTGTACGCCGGTGTTCAGGCGGGTTACGGAGAAGGCGATGCAGGGGGCTTTGCGACCGCTGCACCTGCAATACGCTTTGATTCCACTCCTGAAGGCCTGTTGGCAGGCGCCTTTGTTGGATATAACTGGCAAGTTTCACCCAGTTGGGTTGCTGGCGTCGAAGGCGATTTATTTGTATCAAACATATCGGACTTTGGCCCGGTAAACGTCGCTCCAGCGCAACAAGTTGACCAAACCTTGGAAGCCGGTGCCGCGTTGCGGTTTCGAGCTGGATACACGCAAGGCAGATACATGCCCTACGCGGCCATTGGCGGCGCAGCGGGCGAAATAGAGTTGCAAACCCTCAACGTCGCCGTTGGAGACCCTTCGCGCAATGAGACATTGTATGGATACACAGCGGCGTTGGGTTTGGATGTCGCTGTGACCAGCGGCTCAATGCTGAGGATCGAATATCGCTACACAAACTATGGTTCTTCGTCCACCAATGCGACGGACCTTCCGGGTGTCGTGCCTATAACGCTTGATGATTTCGAAACAAATGAGCTTCGTCTCGGTTACGCCTTGCGGTTCTGAGTATCTGACAGTTCATCCAATCAAATCGGTGCGGAGACTTGCGACCGCGCCGATTATTTTGCAGGAAGCAGACCGGCACGTCCGATCTCGCTTGAAACTGCCCAACCTTTCCCTATAACCCACGACAATTTAGGTGCACTGGCCAATAGGGTTGGAGCAGCAAAGTCGTGCGGAACCGGGGGGTCACATGCCGAAAAGAACCGATATCAAATCCATCATGATCATCGGAGCGGGACCCATCATCATCGGGCAGGCATGTGAGTTCGACTATTCCGGCGCTCAGGCGTGCAAGGCGCTAAGGGAAGAGGGCTACCGGGTGATCCTGGTCAACTCCAACCCGGCCACGATCATGACTGATCCTGAGCTGGCCGACGCCACCTATATCGAACCGATCACGCCTGAGGTTGTCGCGCGCATCATCGAAAAAGAGCGTCCAGATGCGCTCTTGCCGACCATGGGCGGGCAGACCGGCCTCAATACCGCCTTGGCCGTGGCGGACATGGGTGTGCTTGAGAAATTCGATGTCGAGTTGATCGGTGCAAACCGTGAAGCCATTGAAATGGCTGAGGACCGCAAGCTCTTTCGTGAAGCGATGGACCGTTTGGGGATTGAAAATCCTAAGGCGACCATCGCCAATACCATGGACGAATGCATGGACGCGCTCGAAGAGATTGGCCTGCCTGCCATCATCCGTCCGGCCTTTACTCTTGGCGGCACAGGCGGCGGCGTGGCCTACAACCGCGCCGATTATGAGCATTTCTGCAAGTCCGGCCTCGATGCTTCTCCGGTCAGTCAGATCCTGATCGACGAAAGCCTGCTGGGCTGGAAAGAATATGAGATGGAGGTTGTGCGCGACAAAGCCGACAACGCCATCATCGTCTGTTCAATTGAAAACGTGGACCCAATGGGCGTGCATACCGGCGATTCCATCACCGTGGCCCCTGCCCTGACGCTGACGGATAAGGAATACCAAATCATGCGCAACGGCTCGATTGCCGTCCTGCGTGAAATCGGGGTGGAGACCGGCGGCTCCAACGTGCAATGGGCGATCAACCCCGATGATGGTCGCATGGTGGTCATTGAGATGAACCCGCGCGTGAGCCGCTCTTCGGCGCTGGCGTCCAAGGCCACAGGCTTTCCTATTGCAAAAATCGCGGCCAAGCTGGCTGTGGGCTACACGCTTGATGAGTTGGACAACGACATCACAAAGGTGACACCAGCAAGCTTTGAGCCGACGATTGACTACGTGGTCACCAAGATCCCGCGCTTTGCCTTTGAGAAGTTCCCTGGCTCTGAGCCGTACCTCACCACCGCCATGAAATCCGTGGGCGAGGCCATGTCGATCGGCCGGACAATCCACGAAAGCTTGCAAAAGGCGCTGGCGTCGATGGAAACCGGCCTCACCGGCTTTGACGAGATCGAGATCGACGGCGCGCCGGAAAAAACCGCCGTGGTCAAGGCGCTGGCCAAGCAAACCCCCGACAGGATCCGTGTCATCGCGCAGGCCATGCGCCATGGCCTTACCGACGATGAAATTTTCGCCGCCACCAAGTTCGACCCCTGGTTCCTGGCGCGTATTCGCGAAATCATCGAAGCCGAGGAAACCGTCCGCGCCGAAGGTTTGCCCAGCGACGAGAAGAGCCTGCGCAAGCTCAAGATGCTGGGCTTTACAGATGCGCGTCTTGCCAAGCTGACCGGCTTTAAAGAGGCCGATGTGCGCCGGGCGCGGGTCGCCAAAGGGGTGACGGCCGTCTTCAAGCGCATCGACACCTGTGCGGCCGAATTTGAGGCGCAGACGCCGTATATGTACTCGACCTACGAGACGCCCATGATGGGCGACGTGGAATGCGAAGCGCGTCCCTCAGATCGCAAAAAGGTCGTCATCCTTGGCGGTGGTCCCAACCGGATCGGCCAGGGGATCGAGTTTGACTATTGCTGCTGCCACGCCTGCTTCGCACTTACGGACGCGGGCTATGAGACGATCATGATCAACTGTAACCCGGAAACGGTGAGCACGGATTATGACACGTCAGACCGGCTTTATTTTGAGCCGCTCACTTTTGAGCATGTCATGGAAATCCTGAGCAAAGAGCAGGAAAACGGCACGCTGCACGGGGTCATTGTGCAATTTGGCGGGCAAACACCGCTGAAACTCGCCAATGCGCTGGAGGCCGAAGGCATTCCGATTCTTGGTACCTCGCCGGATGCCATTGACCTCGCCGAAGACCGCGAGCGGTTCCAAGCGCTGGTCAATCAGCTTGGCCTTAAACAGCCCAAGAACGGGATTGCCCATAGCGACGCTGAGGCGCTCAAGATTGCAGAGGATATCGGCTTCCCGCTCGTCATCCGCCCCTCTTACGTACTGGGCGGTCGTGCAATGGAAATCGTGCGCGATATGGCCCAGTTGGAACGCTACATTTCCGAGGCCGTGGTCGTCTCGGGTGACAGCCCGGTTCTGTTGGATGGCTATCTCGCCGGGGCAATAGAATGCGACGTCGATGCGCTCTCGGACGGCACAGACGTGCATATCACGGGTATCCTGGAACATATCGAAGAGGCGGGCGTGCATTCAGGGGACAGCGCCTGTTGCCTGCCGCCTCACACCCTGCCTCAATCGACCATTGACGAGATCGACCGCCAGACGCGTGCACTTGCGCTGGCACTCAACGTACGCGGCCTGATGAATGTGCAATTCGCGGTCAAGGACAATGATATATACCTCATTGAAGTGAACCCACGCGCCTCGCGCACCGTGCCGTTCGTCGCCAAGGCAACCGATAGCGCCATCGCCTCCATCGCCGCACGCCTCATGGCCGGAGAAAGCCTAAGCGCCTTCCCAAATCGCGGCGCCTATCCCGAGGACGCCAAACCCGGCACGCTGCCCATGGCCGACCAGATGACCCTCGCCGATCCGGCTATGCCCTGGTTCTCAGTCAAAGAGGCCGTCATGCCCTTTGCCCGCTTCCCCGGCGTCGACACCATCCTTGGCCCCGAAATGCGCTCCACCGGCGAGGTCATGGGCTGGGACGTGAATTTCCCCCGCGCCTTCCTCAAGGCTCAGATGGGCGCAGGCGTCACATTCCCCGAAAGCGGCAAAGTGTTCTTCTCAATCAAGAATGACGACAAGACCGATCAGCTTGTTGAGACCGCGCGACATCTGGTGGATATGGGCTTTGCCATCATCGCCACGCGCGGCACGGCATCCTTCCTCGAAGGGCATGAGATCGCCTGCGAGGTGGTGAATAAGGTTTACGAAGGTCGCCCAGACGTGGTCGACATGCTCAAGGATGGCCAGATCAGCCTGGTTATGAACACCACCGAAGGCGCGCAAGCGGTCGAAGACAGCCGTTCCATCCGCTCCGTCGCGCTTTATGACAAGATTCCTTATTACACGACAGCCGCCGCCGCACATGCCGCGGCCCTGGCGATGAAAGCCCGGCAGGATGGAGATATTGTGGTAATGCCGCTACAAGGCACTACTTAAACAGTCGTTTCCAGACTCGAAACACCAAAATAAGTATATGTTTTAAAACAGTAAAATATACTTATCCACAGCCATGCTGTGTCGCCATTTCAGGCATGCAGAAAACGCATAGATATTTTGATCGAAATCAATTGCATCGGCATTTTTATTCACTACATGCGTTTCATAGAACAAGCCGTGTTCGACCCAAAATGTTACCGCCAACCGAAGGAGGCACCCATGACACGCGACGAACTGAACCGCGAACTTCGTATGCATAGTGCCACCTGGCAAGCTGTCGTACTCGTATACGGCGTACTTGTTGGCACTTTGGTTTTCTCAGCCATGGCCATCGTTGGCTGAGACGCTAACCACGCGTTAAACCTTTCTGCCTATATATGGCGATCCAAGGCGTTGAGCGGTTATTCCGTTTAACGCCTCTGTGTTTTTGGGAGTAACCACAATGACCCGCGATGAACTGATCCGCGAAGTACAAGCCAAGCGCGGCTCCTGGCCAGCAGTTGTATTGGTCTATGCGCTGATTTTGGGCACGATGGTGCTCACTGGAATGGCCATCACCGGATAACAGTAGAACGGCCGCCTCTTTGGGCGGCCGCTCTGTTTCAAAACTAAGACCAAACTACTATTCGCTGATCTTGGCCGAAGCGGCATCCCCCACGTTGTCCACTCCACGCTCTTCCAGAAGCGTCGTGAGCCAGTTGGGGTCCATCTCAGGCACAGAACTCAAAAGCAGATCCGTATAAGGATGGTGCGGTGGCTTGAACATATCGTCCTTGGGCCCCTGCTCTACCACTTTGCCCTGCTGCATCACGATCACCTCATCGGCAATCGAGCGCACCGTCGCAAGGTCATGCGTGATGAACATATAGGCCAGGTTAAGCTCGTTCTGCAGCCGGTCCAGCAGGCGCAGAATACCTTCCGCCACAAGCTGATCGAGCGCCGAGGTCACCTCGTCACAGACGATAAAGGTCGGCTCGGCAGCAAGCGCTCGGGCAATCCCGATCCGCTGTTTCTGACCGCCCGAAAGCTCTGATGGATACCGATTGTAGAACTTCGACGGATCAAGCTCGATCAGATCGAGAATCTCGTCCACCCGGTTCTTAAGATCCGCTCCGGTCAGCCCCGAATAAAACTGCGCCGGACGGCCGATGATCTCCGAAATCTTGACCTTCGGGTTAAGCGCCGTATCCGCCATCTGATAAATCATCTGGCATTGCCGCAACTGGTCCTTTGACCTGTTCCGATAGTCAGGCGGGAAAGGTTCCCCTCTGAACAGAACCTCACCCTTTTGTGGTGGCAGAAGACCCGTGATCACCCGTGCCGTTGTGGACTTACCTGAACCGGATTCCCCCACGACCGCCACGGTCATGCCCTCGTAGATATCAAACGACACGTCATCCAGAATTTTTGGACCCGCCGTGTAGGCTGCGTCGACATTCTTTACCGAAATGAGAGGCGTGGTGTCTTTTGGACGATGCCGCTGCGGACTTTCAAAGCTGCGCACGGCCCAGAGCGACTTGGTATAGTCTTCCTTGGGATTGTTGAGCATCTCCTCGGTCGAGGCTTCCTCAACCTCGTTGCCCTTGAGCAGCACTTTGATCGTGTCGGCCATCTGCGCCACGACCGCGAGGTCATGCGTGATGTAGAGGGCTGCGGTGTTGAACTGGTCCACAATGTCCCGGATCGCGGCCAGAACCTCGATCTGGGTGGTCACGTCGAGGGCCGTGGTCGGCTCATCAAAGATGATCAGGTCAGGACGACAGGACATCGCCATCGCCGTCATCGCGCGCTGTAGCTGACCACCAGACACCTGGTGCGGATAGCGGAACCCGATTTCTTTCGGGTTGGGCAACCGCAGCCGCTCATAGAGGTCCATCGCATCTTCCTGCGCTTCCATGCGCTTTTGGATGCGATAATGCAGCGGTGCCTCTGTGTGCTGATCGATGATCTTGTGCGCCGGGTTGAACGATGCCGCCGCCGACTGCGCCACATAGGCGATCCGAGAGCCACGCAGGGCGCGTTTCTCAGATTCCGATGCCGTGGTGAGCTCCATCCCGTCAAACTCGATCTTGGAGCCTTCTACAATGCGCGTGCCGTCCCGGGCATAGCCCATGGCCGCCGCTCCGATGGTCGACTTACCGGCGCCGGATTCCCCGATGAGGCCCATGACCTCACCGCGGTGCAGGGTTAGATCAACGCCCTTGATGATGGGCACCCAGGTTTCGTCTGAGTACCCCTCAATCTTGAGGTCTTTGATATTCAGAAGGACTTCTTTTTTAGCCATGATTATTGCTCCTTCAAACCAGAGGACCGGAACAGCATCCAGTCAACCACGAAGTTGACCGCCACCGTCAACAGCGCAATCGATGCCGCCGGGATAAGTGGCGTGATGTCACCAAACGAGATCAGCGTCGCATTCTCGCGCACCATGGATCCCCAGTCCGCCGTGGGCGGCTGAATACCAAGGCCAAGGAAGCTAAGACCCGCGACAAGCAGGAACACAAAGCAGAACTCCAGACCAAATTCAGCGATCAGAGGCGCCGTGGAGTTTGGCAGGATTTCGCGACGGATCAGATATCCAGTGCCTTCACCGCGCAGCTTGGCTGCTTCGATATAGTCCATGACCACAACGTTGCCCGCGACCGCTCGGGTCAGGCGGAACACACGCGGGGCATAGATGATGGCGACGGCACAGATAATGACCACAGTGCTGGGCCCGAAGATCGAGAGCATCAGAAGCGCGAAGATCAAGGATGGGATCGACATGATCACATCAGCAATCCGGCCCATCAACTGATCAAACCAGCCGCCTTTGGTGGCAGCTAGAAGCCCGGCACCTGCTCCAAGCACAAACGCCGCCACAGTTGCAGTCAGTGCGAGACCAACCGAGTTACGAGCGCCGTAGACGATACGACTGAACATATCTCGACCAAGCTGATCAGCGCCCAGAAGCATGGATTCATCTGCCGGAGCGAAGGCAGACGAGATAACCTCTGCCTCACCATGCGGAGCGATGTAGGGCGCGAAGATGCCGGCAATCGCATAGGTGAAGATCACGAACATCCCGAACGCCGCCGTCATCGGCGCAGTCCGAAGCTCCTTGGCGGTCTCCGAGTTCATCCCGATGAGGATGATCACCAGAATGAGCGCTGCGAGCGCAAACTCCGTGATTGGCCACTCTAGCAAGCGAGACAGCACAATCAGCACAATCGGGATGATGATGCAGCCATAGAGCACTGGCGGATTGTTGGTGAAGGACAATCCGATATTGCTTTCGGCCATCTGGATGAGGAATTCGCGGAAGGCGTAGGACACCATCCCGGTCAAAAGCAACAAGCCAGCGCAAATGGCCACAGCCCGCAGAGCACCCGGCCCACCAACGATCCCAAGGACAAACGAGACCAAGGTCAGCGAGAAGGCCAATAGGAAGATCGTCTTTTTGTTGAAGTAAGCTGCAAGGCACGAAACCGCCAGCAGCAGGGTGTAGTATCCGATAACGAATAGGCTCATATCTCTACCCCCTTACTTCGGATGCCGCAAACGCGGATTGGTGAGGATCGCGCCCACATCCGCTGCCAGATTGAGCAGGATGAAGGTTGCGGCGAAAATCAGACAGCAGGCTTGTACAACCGGGAAGTCTCGTTTGGATACGGCATCTACAAGCGCCTGGCCGATGCCCGGATAGACGAACACCACCTCAACCAGAACCACACCCGTGATCAGGTAGGCCAGGTTCAGTGCCACAACGTTGATGATCGGCGCCCATGCATTTGGTAGGGCGTGTTTCACGATCACCTTCCATGGCGGGGTGCCTTTCAGCCGTGCCATCTCGATATAGGGCGAGGCAAGAAGGTTGATGATCGCCGCTCGGGTCATGCGCATCATGTGTGCCACAACGACAAGAACCAGCGTCAGGGCTGGCAGGAAGGTTCGATTGAGAAGCTCGCCAAACGACATCCCTTCACTCAGGCTCGAGATCGCCGGGAACATGCCCCATTTGACCGAGAAGTAGAGGATCAGGATGTAGCCGAGGAAAAATTCAGGCGAGGAAATCGACGTCAGCGTGGCCACATTGGCCACCCGGTCGAAGATCGAGTTGCGCAGAAGGGCGACAAGAACACCCAAGATGATTGCGACCGGCACGGCGATCACGGCCGCATAGGCCGCAAGAAAGAGCGTGTTCATAAAGCGCTCACCGATGATCTCGGTAACCGGAGTTTTCGTCACGATCGAGCTGCCAAAGTCGAACGTCACCGCATCCTTGAGCCAGGCCAAGTACCTGACGATGGCGGGTTGATCCAATCCCATTTCCTTGCGCAATGCCGCAAGGTTCTCTTCCGTCGCTCCCTGACCAAGAACTGCCTGCGCGATATCGCCAGGCAGAAGTTCGACCATGAAGAAGATGATGACGGAGATGATTAACAAAATGATCAACCCGAGACCAAGACGCTGGCCTACGAGTCGTGCAATGTCACCCATGTGTCCCTCCTGCTGTTGTGCTGACATCCGCCGACACGCGGCCTGTCGATTCTCAGCATTTTTGTTGTGGGGTCTTTATGAACACGTCCGTCCATTTTGCCCCCTTTTTGCATCAGACACAGCTTTGTCCAAAAAAGCTATGCCCAAAATGCGTGCCCCGGCACCTGGGTGCCGGGGCAAAGTGTTTTATGCGAACCACCAGCGCTGTGCTGCGCGGGCGCCATCCATTGGCCAGCTTGCCGCGAGTTCACCTGTGTGCTCCAGGTTCCCGCGACGCGCATACACGAAGTTCGGGAAGTACGGAATGACCGTACCGCCGTCGTCGCGTGCGATCTGACCCATCTCGGTGTAGATCTCGGCGCGAACCGCATCGTCCAGTTCCGCCTTGCCTTGGCGCAGAAGAACATTAAAGCGCTCATTCTGCCAGAACGACTCGTTCCAGGACGCGTCATCTTTATAGGCCAGGCTATACATAACATCCGGCGTTGGGCGTGCGCCCCACTGAACCATGCACCATGGCTTTTTGAGCCAGACGTCTGAGTAGTAGCCGTCATTGGCTTCACGCACGACGTTGATCGTGATGCCTGCTGCTTTCGCGTGCTCGGCATAAAGAACCGCCGCGTCAACCGCACCAGATGTCACTGAGTCAGCTGTGCTCAGGTTGACCGTAAGACCTTCCGCGCCTGCTTTCTTCAGCAGGGCCTTGGCTTGATCAGGGTCATAAGGACGCTGTTCAATGCTTTCGGGGAAGTACGGCATCGCTGGCGAATGGTGGAAGTCATTGCCGATGGTCGCCGCACCAAACTGGATCTTCTCGATCAGCTCTTCACGGTTCACCGACAGCTTCAGCGCATTGCGCACATCTGGATTGTCAAACGGAGCCGCATTGGTGTGCATCGGCATTGTCACCGCCGCCGCAGACGCCACGTTGTCGATCTTGATGTCCGGGTTGCGCGACAGCAAGCCAAGCGTCTTGTTCTCAAGCTGGCTGGCCGCATCCACGTCACCGGTGATCACGGCCGTTTGGCGCGCGTTCGGGTCGTTGATGATGAGGATCTGCACTTCGTCGAAGTAAGCACCCTCACCATGCCAGCCATCATGGCGGACAAGACGTGAGCCGACACCAAACTCGTTTTCAACGAGCTTATACGGGCCAGAGCCATCGCCACTCTGCCAATTGGCCGAGCCGTCTTCATTCGCCGGAACAATCGCCAGGTGATAGTCTGTCATCAGCCATGGCAGGTCCGCATTGGGCGAGTTCAGCTTGAACGTGACGGTATTGTCGCCATTGTCGACAATGTCAGCAACATCCGCCAGCAGCGCAGCTGCGGCCGATGTATTGCCTTCACCACGGTGGTGGTTCATCGAGGCCAGGATATCGTTCGCAGTAACTTTGCCACCGCTGTGGAACGACGCTTTGTCCGTCAGCTTGAACGTCCACTCTTTCGCGTCAGGTGTCGCCGACCATTCTGTCGCGATATCGCCACCCAGAGACTGATCGGGTTCGATCTGCGTGAGGTAAGACC
Organism: Roseovarius sp. W115; assembly: GCF_032842945.2. Classification (NCBI taxonomy): domain Bacteria; kingdom Pseudomonadati; phylum Pseudomonadota; class Alphaproteobacteria; order Rhodobacterales; family Roseobacteraceae; genus Roseovarius; species Roseovarius rhodophyticola. Next base: position 2,245,597 of record NZ_CP146606.1, on the reverse strand, counting down.
GATATGTATGCGCCAGGTTGATCATGGCGAATGTGAGATACGTACCGGGGTCATGCGTATCCGACGAGTTACCATCGTGCTGCGCCAAACGGTAGGTCCCGCCACGCTTGGGTTCTGCCTTGGCCGAGCTGGTCCACAGCCCGGTGGCAGTCGTGCTTGTGACACCGGCAACGGCTGCATAATGCATAAATGAGCGACGCGAGATACGACCTTCGCGCGCTGCACCGGCCAGCTTGTCCAGCAAGACTTGGTCTTTTGAATGTGTCATGGTTTCTCCCTGTGACTTTTTATGTCGCTCCAGCCATCTCCGGACCAGAGTCCCAGCAGCTTCGCGTTGTTTCCCCCAACCGGTCGGCTTGTTTGCGACATAAAGTTAACAAATCACGAAATTTTCCACGCATCTAGCCTCTAACTGCCCTACACACGAAAGTTTCGTTTTTTTCTGTGTACAGAACCGTTTAGAGCGTCCAAATCGTATTTTAGCTGAAGTCACATTCAAGATTTCTGAAGAGTCCGTCACATTCATAGTCTAAAAACGACATAAATCACGATTCGCATCTCCCAAATCAAAGGCGAGAATCGCTTAACTGGCGTCAGCCCCACGTTTCGATCGTAGCTTGGAAAAGTAGTCGAGCCGTTTTTTCAGCTCTCTCTCAAACCCACGCTCCACAGGTTGATAAAGCGATGGTCTCTCAATGCCTTCCGGAAAATAGTTCTGTCCCGAGAACCCATCTTCCGCATCATGGTCATAGGCATAGTCGGCACCATACCCAATCTCCTTCATCAGTCGTGTTGGCGCATTCAGGATATGTTTTGGCGGTGGCGCGCTCCCGGTGTCCTTGGCTTGCCGTACGGCGGATTTATAAGCCACATAGGCCGCGTTCGATTTAGGCGCGAGGGCGAGGTACAAAACTGCTTGTGCCAAGGCCAGCTCACCCTCGGGACTGCCCAAACGTTCATACGTCTCCCAGGCCTGCAGGCACTGCGCCTGCGCCTGAGGGTCGGCCAGCCCGATGTCCTCGACCGCCATACGGGTGATGCGCCGTGCAAGGTATCGTGGATCCTCGCCACCCGCCAGCATCCGCGCCAGCCAATAGACAGCGGCGTCCGGGTCTGACCCGCGCACTGACTTATGCAGCGCCGAAATGAGGTTATAGTGCTCATCGCCCGACTTGTCGTACTTCGCGGCACGCTTCATCAGGCGCGCTGAGAGAGCCTCTGTATCGAGCTTGCCATCAACGGTCCATGCCGCGACCTGCTCAATCAGGTTCAACAGAGCACGTCCATCCCCGTCTGCCATCTCCAGAAGTGCCTCGCGCGCCGCCCCTTCAAGTGGCAAAGCCACGCCAAGCTCCTGCTCTGCACGCTGTGCCAAATGTTCCAGATCAGCCAATTCAAGCCGCTCCAGCACCAGAACCTGCGCCCGGCTCAGCAAGGCGGCATTCAACTCAAAACTGGGGTTCTCCGTCGTTGCGCCCACAAGAAGGATCGTGCCATCCTCCATATGCGGCAAAAATCCATCCTGCTGGGCTTTGTTAAAACGATGAATTTCATCCACAAAGAGCAACGTCCCGCGCCCGTTGCCGCGCCGCATCTTGGCCTCTTCAAACACTTTGCGAAGCTCCGGCACGCCGGTAAAAATCGCACTGATCTGCACGAAATGCAGGTCCGTCTCATCCGCCAAGAGCCGCGCTATGGTGGTTTTGCCGACACCGGGCGGCCCCCAAAAGACCAACGAAGACAAACTCCCCGAGGCCAGCATGACACCCAACGGTGCCTCAGGTCCCAAAACCTGATCCTGCCCTATAACGTCCGACAGTTTTTGCGGACGCAATCGGTCAGCCAAAGGCCGCGGCGCAGTATCGGGAACGGCGTTCTGGGCCTGATCAAACAGATCGCTCACGCCTAAAGCCTGAACCGCAAGGTCGACCGCTTTGCCCCTCGCTGCACGTCAAGCGTGAGCCACCGCCCCCCTTGCGATAGGAGCGTTTCCACATCACGCGTTGAGCGCACAGCCTCCCCATTGATTTCCCGCAAAATATCGCCTGGGCGCAACCCGGCGCGTTGCCCCACACGACCCGGTGACTCAACCACCACGCCCTGTGCCGTCAGAGGCAGGTTGCGTTCGGCAATCACGCCTGGATTGACCGTCGAAACAGTCAGCCCAGGGATCAATGTGTCTTCGCTTGTCTCGCGCGTATCACGCGGAGGGTCCTCAGGTGCGACCCCAAGCTTCAACGTCAACTGATCCTCTTCGCCATTGCGAAGGCGCGTGATGCGTGTTTCGCCCCCTATACCCGCGACAGACATTCGATAGATCATGTCCGGGGCTGCGTTCACAGGCTGGCCATCGACATGCGTGATCACATCACCCGGTGCGATACCAACCTCAGCAAACGGGCTCTGCGGATGTATATCTGATACCAGCAATCCACCCGGACTGGTCAAACCCAGCGCCTCAGTCATATCCGCACCAACCGGCTGACCGCTCAACCCTGCCCAGGGACGCTCAAACACTGTTTTGCCCGCTCGCGCCTGCGCCACAAACTGCGCAACCAAGGCTGAAGGGATCGCAAAGCCAATACCGTTCGACCCTCCAGAACGGCTCAGGATACGTGTGTTGATGCCGATGAGGTCACCGTTGATATCCACCAAAGCACCGCCGGAGTTGCCTGGATTAATTGGCGCGTCGGTCTGAATGAAATATCCGCGCGCATTGCCCGTCGCCGTCCCGGAGCGCGCCAGACCTGAGACAATACCACTGGTCACGGTCTGACCGACGCCAAACGGATTTCCAATCGCCAAGGCCAGCTCACCCACTTCCAGCGTATCACTATCCCGCAAAGTCAAAGCCGGCATGTCGGACGCGTCGTCAAGCTTGAGGATCGCCAAATCACTTTCTTGATCTGATAACAAAACACGCGCCGAATACTCCCGGCGGTCATTCAGCACCACACGAATATCGGTGGCCATGCCAACCACGTGATAGTTCGACACCACGATACCGTCTTGGCTCAGGATCACGCCGGACCCAAGTGAGTTCTGTACCCTTTGGCGCGTGGATCCAAAATTGCGGAACATATCTTCGAAGAAAGGATCATTGCGAAACGGGCTAGAACGCACATTCACGATCCTTTTGGCATAGATATTGACCACCGCTGGTGCAGCGTCTTTCACAACCGGCACAAACCCCATGCTGATCTCGGCCTGACTTTGCGGCACGCGCATTTCCGAGGCCACCACCGACGTGCCAAAGGTCAGGATCAAAGCGAAAAGCAAACGGTGTATCATCCACACTCCCCATGTGTCTGTGCTGTTGATATGCTCAGACCCTTGTTCAAATGCAAGCATCTCCTACCCAAAGAGATCAACCGGGCACAAACAATGAAAAACCCCCGCAACCAGGGCGGGGGTTTCAATACCTGTCAGACGTAAGAGCTTTACTCTTCGTCGGCTTCAATCTCTTCTGCGGCGGTGCGGGCCTTGTCAGCAGCACCTTTGGCATCCAAATCACGATCGACAAATTCGATGATCGCCATTGGGGCCATATCGCCATAGCGGAACCCGGCCTTGAGCACGCGGACATAGCCGCCGTTGCGCTCTTTGTAGCGGGGGCCAAGCACGTCAAAAAGCTTGGCAACATACTGATCCTGTTTGAGCTGCGATGCGGCCTGACGGCGCGCGTGCAGATCGCCCCGTTTGCCCAGCGTGATCAGTTTCTCAACAACCCGGCGCAATTCCTTGGCCTTGGGCAGCGTTGTTTTGATTTGCTCATGTTCAATGAGCGAGCCTGCCATGTTTGCCCAAAGCGCCTTGCGGTGCTCATGGGTGCGGTTCAGGCGGCGATAGCCTCGTGCGTGACGCATTTTCTTTACTCCTTTTGCCCTCTACGGGCGTTTTTGCTTTGTCTGGCCAGCGATGCGTGTCACCGACTCTCCTTGGGGCAACGTGCCCGGCATGGTGTAGGCCGGGGTTCACCCCGGCCCATCCGTTAAAACTGATCTTCGAATTTCTTCGCCAGATCCTCGATGTTGTCCGGCGGCCAATCTTCGACATCCATGCCAAGATGCAGACCCATGCCTGACAACACTTCCTTGATCTCATTGAGCGACTTGCGTCCAAAGTTCGGTGTCCGCAGCATTTCGGCTTCTGTCTTCTGGATCAAATCTCCAATGTAGACAATATTGTCATTTTTCAAGCAGTTAGCCGAACGTACAGACAGCTCCAGTTCGTCCACTTTCTTGAGCAGAAGCGGATTGAACTCAAGCCCGTCATCCTCGTCCTGACGGCTGGCGCTCTCAGGCTCTTCGAAGTTCACGAAGATGCTGAGCTGATCCTGCAGAATACGTGCGGCAAAGGCCACCGCGTCTTCCGGCGTGATCGAGCCATCTGTTTCGAGCTTCATGGTCAGCTTGTCGTAATCCAGAACCTGACCTTCCCGTGTAGGCTGAACGTCATAGCTCACTTTGGTGACAGGCGAATAAATCGCGTCAATCGCGATCAGGCCAATCGGCGCGTCTTCCGGCTTGTTCTTGTCGGCCGCGACATAGCCTTTGCCGGTGTTGACGGTCAGCTCCATAAACAGATCCGCACCATCATCAAGGTGGCAAATCACGTGATCTTTGTTCAGGATCTCAATGCCTGCGCTATCCGAAATCTCAGCAGCGGTCACAACACCCGGCCCCTTGGCAGAGACCGACAAACGCTTGGGCCCTTCGACGTCCATGCGAAGCGCCACGCCCTTGAGGTTCAGAACGATGTCGGTGACGTCTTCACGCACACCGGCCACGCTTGAGAACTCATGCAGCACGTTATCGATTTGCACCGATGTAATGGCCGCGCCTTGCAGAGACGACAAAAGCACACGCCGCAGCGCGTTCCCCATTGTCAGACCAAAGCCACGCTCAAGCGGTTCGGCCACAACAATCGCCTGACGCAGCGGGTCATTGCCCGGCTTCACATCAAGCTGTGTCGGTTTGATCAGTTCGGCCCAGTTCTTATGGATCATGCGGTCCCTCCATTCCTGTTCCAAGCTGCATGTCCGTGGGCTTGGAACGCCCGAGGTTTAAATGTCGGAATGGGGCCGTGCAAAAACACGGTCCCCATCCATGAATACTGTTTAGACCCGACGCCGTTTCGGCGGGCGGCAACCATTATGCGCAATCGGCGTCACATCACGGATCGACGTGATGTTAAAGCCAACAGCCGCCAGCGCGCGCAGCGCGCTTTCACGGCCAGAGCCAGGCCCCTGCACTTCAACTTCCAGCGTTTTCATACCGTGTTCCTGCGCTTTGCGGCCAGCGTCCTCTGCGGCCATCTGCGCGGCATAAGGTGTCGACTTCCGAGAGCCTTTGAAGCCCATGGTGCCCGCCGACGACCACGCAATCGCGTTGCCTTGCACATCCGAGATCAGGATCTTGGTGTTGTTGAACGAGCTGTTCACATGCGCCACACCCGTGGCGATGTTCTTGGAAACCTTACGCTTGGTGCGTTTTGTGTCACGTGCCATTGGTTCAGCCCTCCCTTACTTCTTCTTGCCGGCAATGGCCTTTGCAGGGCCTTTGCGCGTGCGTGCGTTGGTATGGGTACGCTGACCACGAACTGGCAGGTTGCGGCGGTGACGCAGGCCGCGGTAGCAGCCAAGGTCCATCAGGCGCTTGATGTTCATCTGCACTTCACGGCGCAGGTCACCTTCGACCATGTAGTTGGCGTCAATATGCTCGCGCACCGACAGAACCTCGGCATCCGAGAGTTCATTGACGCGACGCGCAGGGTCAATCTTGACCGCTTCGCAGATGGCCTTGGCCGAAGAATGGCCGATACCAGTGATGTAAGTCAGGGCAATCGGGACCCGTTTATGGGTCGGAATGTTAACGCCGGCGATACGTGCCACGTGTCATATCCTTTCGTTGCGGGTCCGTAGTTCCAGACCCTTTTTTCACAACGTAGGCCCGTCGCATTCGCTCCGGGCCGCAGCTGAATTCAGGTGGTCGATTCGGGCAACAGGAGCGACCTGTCAAGAATCATTACTCTCATGCGAGATGGTGCGTGTTATAAGGGTTTGGAAGGGGCGTCAAGACCTATGGCGGAAATAGGATGGAGCTAATGAAATTTACCCCAAAACACCCGCAATCTCTGCCTTGACCTCATCAATCTCGCCAAGGCCATTGACCCAGGCCAGATTGCCTTTGGCGTGGTAATAGCCAATCAGCATCGAGGTTTTCTTGTAGTATTCCATCAGGCGGTTCTTGAGGCTTTCCTCATTGTCATCCGCGCGGCGGGTAAAGCCTTTGGCCTGGCCACATTTGGTGCAAACTTCATCAGCCGGAATGGGCTTGGTAATATCGTTATAGACCTCACCACATCCGGCACAGGTTGCGCGTGCCGTGATGCGTGCCACCAACGCGTCGTCATTGACTTCCATGGCCACAACCTTGTCGAGCGTCTCACCGGTTTCTTCCAGCAAGTCCGCCAAGGCATCGGCCTGAGCCAGCGTCCTTGGGAACCCGTCGAAGATGAACCCACCCTTTTTGTCGCCCTGCAGCTTTTCGCGGATCAGTCCAATGACGATCTCATCGGTTACAAGATCACCTCGCGCCATCACATCGGCCACGATCTTGCCCATCTCGGAACCGCTGTCCTTGGCCTCGCGCAGCATGTCGCCTGTGCTCAGCTGGATCATGTTGCGCTCTTCCACGAGGAAATGCGCCTGCGTGCCTTTGCCCGCCCCGGGCGGTCCGAGAAGAATGATGTTCATCGACGTGCTGTCCCTTTTCTGCGCGCCCGTTTCTTACCTTTGCCACCGAGCTGCGATTTCTCGATCAGATCCTCATATTGATGCGCCAGAAGGTGGGATTGCACCTGTTGGATCGTATCCATGGTCACCGACACAACGATCAAAACCGAAGTTCCGCCAAAATAGAAGGGGATCGCAAATTGGCCACGCAGAATTTCCGGGAGGAGACAAACTGCCGCAAGATAGGCCGAACCGAGCACCAGGATGCGCGTGACCACGTATTCCAGATATTCGGCGGTTTTCTTTCCTGGGCGAATGCCTGGGACAAAGCCGTTCTGGTTCTTGAGGTTGTCGGCCACGTCATCCACTTTGAACGACACGTTGTAGGTGTAGAAATAGGTGAAGAAGACGATCATCACCGTAAAGAACACCAGATAGGCAGGCTGTCCGGGTCCAAAATAAGCCATGATCGTGGACATCACCGGCCCGGTCTGATCGCCCGAGAATGTACTGAGCGTTGCGGGCAACAGCAGCAGCGAAGAGGCAAAGATCGCCGGGATCACACCCGCGGGGTTCACCTTGACCGGCAGGTGACTTGAGCCGCCATCATAGACCTTCATCCCCACCTGACGGCGCGGATACTGAATGTGGATCTTGCGCAAAGAGCGCTCCATGAAGACCACAAAGGCAATGGTCGCGATCACCATGACGATGACGCCGATGATCACCGCCGGGCTCAGCGCACCAGAGCGGCCAGACGCGAAGAACTGCGCCAAAGCCGCAGGAAGTTCGGCAATAATACCCACAAAGATGATCAGCGAGATACCATTGCCCACGCCGCGTGCGGTGATCTGCTCCCCCAGCCACATCAGGAACATCGTCCCGCCCACAAGCGTGATCATGCAGCTTGCGATAAAGAAGAACCCAGGGTCAGACGCCAACCCGCCGCCCTGCAACGAGGCGGCCAGACCATAAGATTGCAAGGTCGCCAGGAACACCGTGCCGTAGCGCGTATACTGGTTGATCTTCTTACGCCCCTGCTCTCCCTCTTTCTTGAGCTGCTCCAACGCCGGCACCATGGCCGTCATGAGCTGCACAATAATAGAGGCCGAGATATAGGGCATAATGCCCAGCGCAAAGATCCCCATCCGGCCCAGCGCACCGCCGGTGAACATCGACAGCATCCCGCCAATAGAGGCCTGTGCGCCCTCCATGAACTGGCGAAGTTCAGCCCCATCAATGCCCGGCACCGGAATGAACGTGCCAATCCGGTAAACAATCAACAGGCCGATGGTGAAGAAGATACGCTTGCGAAGCTCTGTTGCTTTGCCCAGGGCAGCCCAGCTCGTATTGGCCGCCATTTGTTCTGCTGCAGATACCATGCGTGGTCTCTTTGTTATGTCAAACGCCGCCCGGAGCCGTTTTCCGGCCAGGCGGCGTCGATTGGAAAACTAAAAAGCTATGTAAGGGGACATCCGCCCTCTCACAAGTTTTATTCAGCCGCCTGAGCTGCCGCGACGGTCAAAGAACCGCCTGCTTTTTCCACTGCTTCAATGGCCGATTTCGACGCGCCCGTCACTTCCAGCGTGAGCTTGGTACTCACCTCGCCCTTGGCCAGAACGCGGATACCGTCCAGCTTGCGCCGCACCAGACCGCTCTCGACAAGCACGTCTTCTGTGATTGCTTTCTTGGCATCCAGTTTCTTCGCATCGACGAATTTCTGAATGAGACCAAGGTTCACAACGGCAAACTTCTTGCGGTTCGGCTTATTAAAGCCACGCTTGGGCAGGCGTTGGTAGAGCGGCATTTGCCCACCCTCATAACCCGCAATGGCCACGCCCGACCGGGATTTCTGACCTTTGATACCACGGCCAGCGGTCTTACCCATGCCAGAGCCAGGACCACGGCCAACACGTTTCTTACGTTTGGTCGCGCCGGGATTGTCGCGCAATTCATTGAGTTTCATATCGCTTCTCCTAAGCCGGATGTGACCCCCGAAGCGTAACGGGCCAACCACGGCGTTTCTTGATTGTGAGTCGTATGGCACTGGGCCACCGGGGGCGTATAGACCCGAAGCGATATGTGATCAAGTGCGAAGACTATTGCAACCGCGCCGGACTGGCCTGCCTCCGACGTTCGCTCACGAAAATCGGGGGATCAGACGCCGCCACATGGGTCGATGTGACCTCAACAGACGGCAGACGCCGCGACCCCAACTGCCGCCAGCGCTTCACCGCACCACCCAGCGACATCACGATGTAAAACCCCTGGATCAGCGCCGCACTGAGATTGAAGTCCACAAACAGCGACACCATCACACAAGACGCCGCACTGCCCGTCAGCAAAAAATATGTCGGTGTGGAACAGCTCAGGCGCCCGGTACACAGGGCAAAAAATCCCAGCACATAGATAGACACCCCCACCAATCCCACAGCCCGACATACGAACACAAAATCCAAACTCGCAAACTCATACCAAACCATCACACACCCGGCTCTTTCTCAGCCCACCGCATCTTTGGAATGCGCGCTAGGCTATGAAACCAAGAATTCCGCACCCCTGTTACAGCGGCGTGAGGTAAGGTGTTAACAAAGCGTGAAAAAGTTGGAGAAACGGCTTAATTTGCGAGATTTGTAAACTCAACGGCGTACGGCGCACGTGACGCAAAGGTCAGCTGAGAGCCCAAGAAGACTCCCTTCGCGCGGAATCAAGGCGCGTAGCGCCGCCGCGCGATTGCCAGACCGCCCCCCGGGCTGGCGATTGGTCCACGTGGGCGCTGAGATCAACGAATTTGCAGGCTTGGCTGCCATAAAGTGACCTGACCAATGGCAGGTCGCCACCCCGCGGTCTGGCCATCGCGCGTCTTCGTACTTCAATTGGCTATGGCAGCATCGTCCGCCAAGCCGCCTTCAAAACTGCGCTTCATGACCCATTCTTCATCCTTTCCGAAGACTCCTTTCTTTCGCAACGGCAGTGTTGGCAAACCGCATGGGCTGGTCAAAACCTGCATCCAGCATAAATTTATCCAAAGCATCAACCGGAGCCAGACATGTCCAAGCCAGAAATCGCCCAGAAATCCCCGTATCCCGTCGATGTCGAAGCGGGGAAAAATTACTTTTGGTGTGCTTGCGGGAAAAGCAGCAACCAGCCCTTTTGTGATGGAAGTCACAAAGATACGGATTTCACGCCCCTAAAATACACGGCAGAAAAGGACGGCAAGGTCTTCTTCTGTGGGTGCAAGGCCACCGGCAAGTCCCCAATGTGCGATGGAAGCCACTCGAAACTTTGACCCCTTGCCTTGCAGATTAATGTATCTTTAGGTGCAAAGCGTCGCCTCTTGTTGGCTGGCCGAAACGACCCAAAGAGCGCCCTATGCAAAACCTGCACCCGCGTCACTACACCTGTGCGGAGATCCACGCCTCTGATGTGCAGCGCATCTTTGCCAGCACATGGCAGATGATCGGCCCGGCCTCGCGTCTGGCCGAGCGCGGCGACTACATCGCCACCGAGATCGCCGGTCAAAAGGTATTCGTGGTGCGCGCTAGGGACGGGCTTCGTGCCTTTCGCAATGTCTGTCGTCATCGCGGTGCGCGCCTACTCCCTGAGGGCACGGGGCGGTGCAGCACCATCCGCTGCCCCTATCACCAATGGGTCTGGGGCGAAGACGGGTCCTTGCTGAATGTGCCATGGTGGGGGGACGATGCCGACTTCAACATGGCCGAGTGGTCCCTCGACACCGTGTCTTTCGAGGTTTGGCGCGGGTTGTTGTTTGTGGCGATTGCACCGCAGATCAGTCTGACCGACCAGCTTGCCGATACAGTGCCAGAACTGGAAAACGAACCTCTGGAAACCTTCCATTGGGTCCATGAGGAGCGTCTGATCTTCGACGCCAACTGGAAAATCTACACAGACAACTTCGTCGAAGGCTATCACATCCCGGGCATCCATCCCGAGTTTCACGCCGCTATCGATTTTGAACAGTTTGAGACCGTGGCCTGCGATGGTCTTGTACGCATGTCCGCGCCGCCCAAGGACGCGCTTTTCTACCGCGGCAAATGGCTTTGGATGTGGCCCAACTGGACGTTGTCACTTTTCAATGGCGGCATGAACACATCGCGGATCAACCCAATCAATCACCGACAAACCGAATTGATCTACAATTTCTATTTTGCCGACACCTCTGAGGCGACCAAAGCGGCACGAGACAAGACAATCGCCGACAATCTGGCGGTGGTGCGTGAGGATTTTGAGGTCTGTCTGGAAACGCAGAAGAACTACGAAAGCGGCGGGTATCGTCCCGGTCCCCTGTCGCCGCGTCACGAACAAGGTGTCGCCTATTTCCAACAGCGGTTGCGCGCCGCGCAAGAGTGAAACCTGGCCACGTCTGACCAAGATTGATGCTTGCATAACTCTCTCAACATCTTGCGATGTTGCGTCCGAACGGCGCATTAAATCCGACCGGATACCGATGCCACACCGACGCAATACCGACGTGATACTGATGTAATACCGACGCCCAAATCCTGCAAAATAAGGGTGTTAACCTTTGAGCGGCTTTATTGGCGCTCTTACTCCGAAGCCGCATAGCTCCCATCTGCGTCATGCGTCTCTTGCCCGCTGAGCGCTGGCGTAAAGATACAGATGAACCGCAGGTCCGTTTCTCGGGATCGTGGAACAACATCCCTTCCGAACACTCTGAGAAATCTGGAATCCGTGGGATAATACCCTGTGGACCCACCTGTCTGAAATGGTGTCTGCACTTAAGTGGTCAATGTCATAACCCAGGCAGAGTCTGTAACTCCATCGGCGCTTATGCCCCTTCGCGAGCCTTCAACGCCTCACTGATCTGATCGCGATGCCAAAGTCCCATGTAACGTCGCTGACGGAAATCTTCGTCACCGCCTTCATCTTGACCAATGGGTACATCTGAAATCAACTCCAAAGGCTGCGGGAAGTTGAAAGGTTCAATACGCGGATTGAACCAGCGGAATTTCCCATTCTCCGGAACGTTTCGGTTAAAAGGATTATCGTGCACAGTCGTCAATAGATAAGACGAATGAGATGCCAGGAAGTTCTCAAAAAACTCCCAGCGCAACCAAAATTTTAGGTGAAACAAGCAATCACGGCACATGATCATATCGGCCTTGGGCAGCGGATCATTGGTGATATCGGCCAGCTCAAACTTTACGCTTCGACCGCCAAACTGCTTTGTGTTGGTTTCAACCAGGTCTTCGACGATCTCAAGCCCAAGGTATGAGACACCTTTCAGGTCGACCTTTTGCATCCAATGCCAGTCGCCGCAAGGCGCGTCGACAAAACTCTTGACCTGGTATTTGCGAAACAACATCGGTAACGCCGCGCGCAAGGACTCTGTATGCGCAAGAGTAGATCCCGGACCAGAACGCGGCACTCCCTTTTTGTGCTCAGACCAGTCAATCGTAGAGAAGGAATCTTGAAGCTTCTGTCGCATTGTTATCCCCTTCGCTATTTCCCAGCACGATAGAGTTTTCGGCGCAGTTGCGCGCTTTCTTTGCTGTCTCGATGTGTGATGGGGTAGGCTTCGGGGTCAATCCGGTGCGCTCGGCAAAGCAATTCGAGAAAGCTATCAACTGGCGGGACGCCGTTCATGCCTTGCCTGACTAACCGACGGCGAATGCCAGACGCATAAAGATGCATAGATATCCGCGTCCACCCAAATGTGATCTGTTTTGCGCATTAGCATGACGCGGAAAATGTCCGAATGTATACGAGGATCATCAAGACGATCTTTGCCCCAGTATGTCTGCGTAAAAGCTTCGTCCATCACCTCTCTTGCGTCGCGCAGATCGACATAGTCTGGGACGTCCTCAATTTCGTCGTATGTATAAAGAATTGGGGTTTGGCCGATGTCGTGAAAAGACTTCAGGCTAAGACGCTCAAGCCACGATAGTTGGGGCCCTATCCAAAGGGTCGCCACGGTGTTTGTCATTGTCCTGCACTCAAGATTTGGAGCTTTTTTCGCCGTTGATTAGTGCGTAACACATTGGCGGCTATCGACAAAGGTCGGACAAAGGCGAAATTTCCGCCTCATATACGACCGAATCTTTTGTGCAACACCTAAGACCAGAAGTGCTGGTTACGGATCAGAACGGCCCCCAATCGACCTTTTGTTTAGCGTCAGAGCGTTACTCAGAATTGCATGGCGCCGCATAGCTCCCATCGGCGTCATGGGTCTCTTGCCCACTGAGCGCTGGCGTAAAGATACAGATGAACCGCAAATCCGTTTCAGCCCGGATGATATGCGGGTCATGCTCATTCAGAACATACATCACCCCCGGCTCAAGCGGCCAGGTTTCACCGGTGACGGCGTTCTCAACTTCTCCTTTCCCTTCAATGCAGTAGTTCGCCTCAATATGGTTCTTGTAGTGCAGGTGCTGGGTGCTGCCGGCCTTTACCACCGTGTCGTGAAACGAATACCCCAACCCATCGCGTGCCAACAAAATCCGCCGGCTTTCAAAGGCGTCTCCCGTGGCATGATCTGGTGTGCCAAGTACGTCAGAAAGCGTTTTTACCAACATATTCAATTCCCTCGCAGTGCTGTGAGTTGATTTTAGGCCCGTTGGGATATGTTATGACAATATGAAGAGCACAAAGACAATCCTGGCCAGCTGCCTCGCCGCAAGCCTCACGTTCAGCACAACAGCCTCTGCCACCGATTGCGCCCGTGATGCGATGCTGGTGTTTGACGGATCAGCCTCCATGGCCGAATTGGGTCTCAACCTTGCGGATCCCAAGCGCATCGACGACGCCCGCACTGCGTTACACGACGCAATGCCGCAGATTGCCCCGGTGCGCCGGATTGGCCTGTTGACCTATGGGCCGGGTCCGGAGAACTCCTGCGAAGGGATCAACCTCAAATTTGGGCCTGTCGCGGATGCTGCGCAACCGATCCTTGAGGCGATAGAGCTACTTGATCCCAATGGCTTAACCCCCCTGACAGAGGCCGTGCGCACCGCTGCTGACGTGCTGAACTATCGCTCAGAGCCTGGTATCGTGGTGCTCGTTACAGATGGCAACGAAACCTGTGGTGGCAGGCCTTGCGCCTTGGGCGCCGAACTCGCGGCAACGGATCGCGACCTAACTGTGCACGTCATCGGATTTCGCGTGGTCACGGATCGCTTTGCCTGGGACAGCCCCGAGGCCAATGTGTACCCTGATGGCATTTCGGTCGCCAAATGTCTCTCGGATCAAACCGGGGGTATGTATGTCTCAACCGAGACCATTGATGAGCTGAGCCAGGCCCTGCGACGCACTCTGGGATGCGCCCTCATTGGCTAAAGTTCTGAAAACCGCCGCCGCAACAGGCCTTGCGTTATGCGTGGCCACCCAGAGCATGGCGCAATGCAGCCGGGACGCTATGTTGGTCTTTGACGGCTCAGCCTCCATGGCGGAACTTGGCTTTGGCGCCAGTGGCCCCTCACGCATTGAAGAAGCCCGTACAGCGGTGGCCGAGGTGATGCCGCAGGTCGCCCCGGTCCGTCGCATCGGGCTATTGACCTATGGGCCGGGCGCAGCGGACAGCTGTCGCGGGATTCAGGTGAAATTCACACCAAGGGCAGATGCAGACAGGGCTGTGATTGCCGAGGTGAAGGCCCTTCGCCCTGCCGGCCTGACCCCGCTCACGGATGCCGTGCGCGAGGCGGCTGAGGTTTTGGACTATCGCACCACCCCCGGCATCATCGTGCTGGTCACAGACGGCTCGGAAACCTGCAGCGGCGCGCCGTGCCGGCTAGGCCAGCAGCTGGCATCGACAGGCCGCGATCTGACGGTGCACATCATCGGCTTCAGGTTGGTGTTTGACCCGTTTTCGTGGAACAGTATTGAGGCGTTTCAAGCCGCCGCCGCAGAGGTGCAATGCCTCGCAGATCAGACCGGTGGGAGCTATGTGACGACCGAAACGGTAGATGAGCTTGTGGATGCGTTAAGACGGACGTTGGGGTGTGCGGTGGTGGGGGAGCTGGATAGGTGGCTATTCGGAAAAGAAGTTGAACCTCGATTTCATCTTCTGCCACCCTCCTGAAAAATCAGGAGCCTCCAATTCGCTCACCCAGTTTGAAGAACTGTCATAAGCGCCAACGGCTTTTGACCAAGCCAAACCAGGCGACGACTTCACGCCTTGCCAGAGTTCCTCCCGTGTTGGAACTTTTAAGCCGCATACGTTATTTACGTCCGTCTGCGAAGCAGTCGAGGGGTTTATAGCGGTTTCGAGCTCGTGCAGGTCACGCATTGTAGTGCAAGCGCTGTTCAACTCGAACGCCGTTGCTCCAACGATTATTGCAATTCCGTAAAACGGAATACTCTCACCAGCTGCGCTGGCTACGTTAGCAGTCGCTACTTTTGTTGTTCTGGACTGCAAACTACGAATTGTCGTACTTGTGGCTTTTTCTAACGAAACCTTTTCGCCTTTAAAGGTTACAAACTTGGTTTTACGAAGACCTTCGTTTTCCGATTTCAGCGACTTTACCACTTTCGCTTGCGCCTTTGTTTGAGCCTCCAATTCCCTTACTCGTTTTTCAGCCTTTTTAAGCTTAGACTCCGCAGCTTCAGCCTTGGCATCTGCCGAATTTCGAAGTGTTGTAGCTTCGGACAATACACTCGTTACACCAGTCACTGCGTTGATCGTTTCCGAAGTGAAATTTGCAATGCTTTTGACAGTGTGGCTCAGAACAAAGAAACCAAAAAACACTAGAAAAGCCAGTGCGGGAAATGATCTGAACACAAAAGAAACAACCGCCCAAGCGGCTAAGAGGCACCGTTTAAACATATGGTAGAACCCACCATCACTTTTTTCTGTCACAACTGCATCCTTTCCATTCTTGTGAAACAGAGGATACAATGACATTTCTTGCAAAAATACTCTGCAGTTTTTTAAGTATAAAACAAAATTACCCCGGCCATCTCTGACCGGGGTGCTCTTAATTCCGAAGGTCGGTGCTTCGCCCGTTCGCGCCTTAAATCATCCACTGGATGATTTACGAGACGGCGCTCACCCTTTTCTTCGACGATTTCCACCAGATGCGGGATCTTGTTGATCATGCCGCGCACGGAAGGCGTGTCTTCCAGCTCGCGGGTTTTGTGCATCTTGTTGAGGCCCAGACCAATCAGCGTGGCGCGCTGGTCTTGAGGGCGGCGGATGGGCGAGCCCACTTGTTTGACGACGATGGTTTTTGCCATGTGTCCGTCTCCTTACGCTTCGGCCGCTGCATCAGCAGCAGGCGCTTCATCCTTGCGCAGGATGTCGGCAACTTTCTTGCCACGACGCTGAGCCACCATGCGCGGGCTGGCTTCTTTTTGCAGACCGTCGATTGTGGCGCGGATCATGTTGTAAGGGTTAGCCGAGCCGATCGACTTGGCCACAACATCCTGAACGCCCAGCATCTCAAAAACAGCACGCATCGGACCACCGGCGATGATACCGGTACCGGTCGGCGCTGTGCGCATGACCACTTTACCGGCGCCATGACGGCCTTCGATGTCGTGGTGCAGCGTGCGGCCTTCGCGCAGAGGTACGCGGATCATCTGGCGCTTGGCTTGCTCAGTGGCCTTGCGGATCGCTTCAGGCACCTCTTTGGCTTTACCTTTGCCAAAACCAACACGGCCCTTTTGGTCGCCGACAACGACGAGCGCGGCAAAACCAAAGTTCTTACCGCCCTTGGTGGTCTTTGAAACACGGTTGATCGCAACCAGGCGATCTGCGAATTCCGGGGCTTCGTCGCGATCGCGACCACCACCACGGCGTTTGTCATCTCTTGCCATTCTCGGCGTCCTTTATATGCGGCGCAGTAGCACCAGTTTGTCCAATCCCAGTGGGTGGTGTTACCCCCGGATCATCGAGGCGGGTTAGCCGCCTTCACCAAAGGTGGGTCGAAGCCCCACCCTACGCCGTTCTGGTAGGGTGGGATTTCATCCCACCTATATTTTCAAACCACCTTCACGTGCGGCATCTGCCACGGCTTTGACCTTGCCATGAAACAGAAATCCACCACGGTCGAAATAGGCCTCAGTCACACCAGCCTTCTTGGCACGTTCCGCAATCGCAGAACCCACCTTGGTTGCAGCTTCTACGTTGTTCTTGCCAACGACGCCCAGATCCTTTTCCAGAGTCGAGGCCGCAGCCAATGTGACGCCATTGACGTCATCAATAAGCTGCGCGCTGATGTTCTTGTTCGAGCGGTGCACGCTGAGGCGCGCGCGCCCGGCGTTGACCTTGCGAAGTTTGTTCCGGACGCGCAGGCGGCGCTTAAGGAACAGTGTTCTTTTGCTGTTTGCCATTTTATCGCATCCTTACTTCTTCTTGCCTTCCTTCTGGAAGATGTACTCGTCCTTGTAGCGAATGCCTTTGCCTTTGTAAGGCTCGGGCCGACGCCAGTCGCGGATATTGGCCGCGACCTGACCGACGAGCTGTTTGTCATGGCCTTCCACGATGAGTTCCGTGGGTTTAGGCGCCGTGACAGTCACACCTTCCGGAACCGGGAAATCCACATCATGCGACAGGCCGAGGTTCAGCTTCAGGACATTGCCCTGCATCTGAGCCCGGTAGCCCACGCCGCGGATTTCCAGCTCTTTCTTGAACGTCTCTTTAGACCCATGCACCATGTTGGCGATGACCGTGCGGGTCATGCCCCACTGCTGACGCGCACGCTTGGATTTGCCGCGCGGTTCTACAGTGACCGTGCCATCCGCAACCGTCAGCGTCACGTCATCCGTGGCAGTGAAGGATTTGGTGGCCTTGGGGCCCTTGATCTCGATTGTCTGTCCGCTCAGAGACGCCGTAACGCCATCAGGCAGAGCAACCGGTTGTTTGCCGATACGAGACATGTGTAAGCCTCCTTAGAATACGGTGCAAAGCACTTCGCCGCCCACATTGGCCGCCCGTGCGTTTGCATCCGACATCACACCTTTTGAGGTGGAGACAATCGACACGCCCAAACCCTGACGGACCTGCGGAATGTCACCGACGCTCATGTAGACCCGACGACCGGGTTTGGAGACCCGCTTCATCTCGCGGATCACAGGCGCGCCCTCGAAGTATTTCAGGCTCACTTCGATGGCCGGGTGGCCATCTTTGCCCGTGGCATTTTCAAAGCCCCGGATGTAGCCCTCGTCAGCCAGCACGTCCAGAACGCGCACGCGCATTTTGGAGGCCGGAACCATAACAGTGGATTTGCCACGCATGCCCGCGTTGCGGATACGGGTGAGCATATCGCCGATAGGATCGTTCATCTCATGTCCCTCCTTACCAGCTCGACTTGACCATGCCCGGAAGCTGACCGGCGGACCCAAGCTCACGCAGGGCAATCCGGCTGATTTTCAGCTTACGGTAATAGGCATGCGGCCGGCCGGTGAGCTGGCAGCGGTTATGAAGGCGGGTAGCCGAGCTGTTGCGCGGCAGGTTCGCCAGTTTCAGGGACGCCCGGAAGCGTTCTTCCATCGGCTTTTCCTGATCGTTGATGATCTCTTTCAAAGCGGCACGCTTGGCGGCGTATTGCTTCACCAGACGCTGACGCTTCTTTTCGCGTTCGATCATTGCTTTCTTAGCCATGTCTAAAATTCCTCGCGATTAGCTGCTGAAAGGCATGTTGAAGTGCTTCAACAGCGCCTTGGCTTCAGCGTCGGTCTGCGCCGTGGTTCCGATAACAACGTCCATGCCCCAAACTTCGTCGACCTTGTCGAAGTTGATCTCGGGGAAAACGATGTGTTCCTTGATGCCCATGGCATAGTTGCCACGACCATCAAATGACTTGCCCGACACGCCGCGGAAGTCGCGGATGCGAGGCATGGCCACGGTGATCAGACGATCGAGGAATTCATACATCCGGTCGCCACGCAGTGTCACCTTTGCGCCCATTGGCATGCCCTCACGCACCCGGAACCCAGCGATGGAGTTCTTGGCGGTGGTCATGACAGCGTGCTGGCCGGCGATGGTGGTCAGGTCTTCCTGAGCCGACTTGGCTTTCTTGGAGTCTTTAACCGCTTCTGCGCCACAGCCGATATTGAGAACAATCTTCTCAAGCTTCGGAATCTGCATGTCATTCTTGTAGCCGAATTCCTCTTTCATGGCGGCGCGGATGGCCTCCTTGTAAGCGGCTTTCAGGCGTGGGGTGTAGTTGCTCGTATCAAGCATCGATCACGTCCCCCGTAGTCTTGGCGTAACGCACTTTCTTGTCGCCTTCCATTTTGAAGCCAACGCGAGTGGGTTTGCCCTTTGCATCAACAAAAGCCAGATTGCTCAGGTCAATTGGCATCGCCTTGGGAAGGCGGCCACCCTGGCTTGTCTGGCTTTGGCGTGTGTGGCGGATGGCCATGTTCACACCATCGACAACCGCTTTGCCGGCCTTGGGGTCAACAGAGGCAATCGTGCCTTCCTTGCCTTTGTCCTTGCCAGCCAGAACGACGACCTTGTCGCCTTTTTTCAACTTAGCAGCCATATCACAGCACCTCCGGGGCGAGCGAAATGATCTTCATGAAGTTCTTGGCCCGCAATTCGCGCACAACCGGCCCGAAGATACGGGTGCCGATGGGTTCACCTGCGGTATTCAGGATCACAGCGGCGTTGCGGTCAAAGCGAATGGCAGTGCCGTCTTCACGGCGGATTTCCTTGGCGGTGCGAACAACAACGGCCTTACGAACGTCGCCCTTCTTCACACGGCCACGTGGGATGGCTTCCTTCACCGAGACGACAATGACATCGCCCACGGACGCATATTTGCGCTTGGAACCACCCAGGACCTTGATGCACTGAACCCGGCGAGCACCGGAGTTGTCAGCAACATCCAGATTGGTCTGCATCTGGATCATGAGGTTTCTCCCGACCTTTGGGGGGCGTTATTGCCTTTTCCCCAGGGTTTCGATCAAACCGAAAGGCTCAAAGGCTTACGCCTCCAAAACCTCCCAGCGTTTCGTTTTCGATTTCGGCGCGCATTCGATAATGCGGACTTGGTCACCGACCTTGAAAGCGTTCTTTTCATCGTGAGCCCGGTATTTCTTGGACTTACGAATGGTTTTCTGAAGCACAGGGTGCTTGAAGCGGCGCTCAACCGAGACGGTGACGGTTTGGGCGTTTGCGTCGGAGGTCACGACGCCGGACAGTATACGCTTAGGCATATGTGCTCTCCTTAATCCGCAGCCGCTTGTGCAGCTTTTTCATTCAACACGGTTTTGACACGCGCCACATCACGGCGCACTGTTTTGATCCGTGCAGGGTTTTCCAGCGACCCGGTCGCTGCCTGAAAGCGCAGGTTGAACTGCTCTTTTTTCAGGTTGGCCAGCTCCTCACGAAGCTGATCAGGCGTTTTATCACGCAACTCGGTGGCGTTCATTGCCATCTTCCTTCTCAAAACACCGGCCGGCCCCTGATTTGGATGGCTCAGGGTCACACGGGGTCCCCGGTGGATGAATACCAAAACGAATCCCCGCGTGACGCGGCGAGTTCAGATTGGCGCGGTATAGGGGAGGATGAAGGTTGGGGCAAGGGGGAAGTTAGAGTGGCACTATGTACGTTTTACAAGATAAACTTTTTGCCCATCTTGCCTAATGCTCCAATTGGAACAATGAAGCTTAAATACAATTCTGTTTACATTGTCTTCTGCCGGATCAAACATCGCTCCTGTGACCCAATCTCGAAGTTCATACACATTTCCTGCAGACATGTACAAAGGCTCGCTTAGAAAGGTATTTGCAGCCCATTTTTTCAATCGCAACCTATCTTCATCTATTACCGCACATTGCAGCGTCGCAGTTTCAATTACCTCGGAAAGAGGGTATGTTTCTTGCAACAAACCGCTCTCATCAAGCTTTTCCCAAGTCATTACAGCAACATCTGCCCAGTCAAGTATCTCGGTTGGCTTCAGAACAGTGATTGCTGCCGCAAGGTCACCCAATAGTTTGCGCGCCTCCGTTTCATCCAAAACCTCGTAAGTTCCATGAAAGTAGTCGTTGAATCTACGGAACATCTCCTTGCCTTCAGGAAACAAGTCAAAGCAAGCCCGTTGTGTCCCGAGCGATGCATGTGAAATACCAAAGATTAGCCTAAAATCTGTGCGGATATCGTCCGGGATCGGATTATCACGCACAAACTCACCACTTTCCAAAAGTTTCGAGTCTTGATCAAAAAGGTCATGCCACTTCTGCTGCCAGTTTTTGATGAGCTCTTTTATTTCTTTGTTTTCTTTTGTGCGCTTTAATTCACGTTCAAGTGCTTCTCGCTCTGATTGGATAATCCCGCCAGCACGGTTTTCTGAACGAACTGGCAAACTCGGCGTTGATTGCTTTTGCTTCATAAACCGAAACAGCCATTTCAATAACCTTATCAAAATCACCCCCACCCATAGTTAAAACTCACCGAAATCCGATCATCCTCACTCATATTCATCGGCACCTCATGGCGCAGCCAGCTTTCCCAGAGAAGGACATCGCCCACCACCGGCTTGGCATAGACAAACGTCCGCAACGCCTCTCGTGCGTCCTTTTTGCGAGCGGGTGCCGCCATCATGCGCGCAGAGCGCGGGTCTTCGAGCTTCAACGCCGAGGCTCCATCGGGCATCGCCACATAGGTCGTGCCGGAAATCACTGAATGCGGGTGGATGTGGGAGCTATGCGTGCCGCCTTCGGGCAGGATGTTGATCCAGATGTCCTCAAGCGTCAGCGCCCGGTCTTCCAGATCAAACTCCAGATCCTCTGCAAACGCCGCCACATGCGCGTCGAGCGCCTTCACCAAATCGCCAAAGATCGGAAACCGCCACGGCAGGTCCGTCAAAGACGCGTAAGACGTATAGCCGGGATACCCGTTCTCTTCGCACCAGGCCTGCCCCGCCTCATCATCTTCCGCAATGGAATAGCAAGACGCCTCCAGCTCTGTCGGGTCAATAGACGGCTTCTGCTCTGACAGGGCAGCGTGATAGAGGCGGGTGACGAAAAGTGATTTGAGATTTGGCATGAGATCCGCATAGCGCAGACGCATCTTTGACGCCAGAGCCTAGCTCTTTACCGGCCCCGAGCCACAGCGCGGATTGGGCCGCCCGCCATCGGCATAGGCCAGGCACAGAACGATCTCTTCAGGTCCCGGCGCATCGGCAATGAACAGCGTCATCGTGTCGAAATGATCAAAGGACCACGGATCATCCTTGTGCCCCAATGGCACATCAATCAGCGTGCCCGGGGGGCCGATTTTGACGTTGGACGGGATCACAGCCTTGCCACCACCTGCAGCGGCACGCATTGGCGCACCCAGCTTGGGATGAATGACAGCGCCGCCATGCTCCATTTCGCACATTGGCCCGACAAGCGCGGCTTTGCCATAAGACACCGGTGCGCCGGGCAGCTGTGCGATCGCTTCTCCAGACAGTTGCTCGCCCAAGGCGTGACCAATCTGGAAAAGCGGCGAGAGATCGTCGACCACCTGCCCCGCCAAAGGATTGCGAAAGACGGCCATCACCGCCACTCGGGTAATTGGATCACAGGGCGCACCGGCATAGGCCGCTGTCACCACTTCGCGTTGAAACACCACTTTGCGCGGTTTGATCATATCAACCTGCCTTTCCCGATGGATTTCAGAAATTCCGACGTTTCTCCGCCCCATGATAGAGCACTTCGGACCAGACCTGATTGACCCGGTCTCGCATGAAAACATCGTCGGGATCCATATCGCGTTTTGGGCGGCCGATCATCTCGAAATTTCCGTATGGGTCCTGTCCTCGCACATGCTGAGCGACCATGGGCCGGACCGTCTGTTTTACATACGGTGGGATGAAGCATTGTAGGACAAACCCGATCCGCCGGTCATCGCTTTGATTGGGCAAGGAGCTATGGATGACGCGATCACTGTGGATCGACATCTGACCGGGCTTAAGGTCCAACGTCACAGCGGTGCTTTCATCCAGATCTTCGATTTCCTGTCCGCGCGTGAGAATATTCTCTTCGCCGAACGTATCCTTGTGCGCTCTGATCCGGTCATGCGTGCCCGGGATCATCCGCATGCTGCCGCTGTGTTCATTTGCATGTGACAGCGCCACCCAAAGCGTGATGCCCACATGCGGCTCTAATCCCATATAACGCGCGTCCTGATGCCAACTGACGAAACCCGGATCATGCGCCTCCTTGATAAAAAGAACTGTTCCGCAATTCAGGATATCCGGGCCAATCAGATCTTCTGCGGCGTCGACTATGCGCGGATGATGCGTGATCTCATCAAGGCACATGATATTGAGATGCGCGTTGTTGCGTGCGGCACCTTCAAAGGCACCAGGCCATTTAGCCTCCGCCGCTTCAAGTTCGCGGCGCAGACGCAAGGCCTCCTCTTCCGAGAAGATCGTGATGGGGGCAACAAACCCATCACGATGAAAGGCCTCCATTTGCGCATCAGTCAAAACTTTGCCCATGCCCATCGTCCTTTCGCACCGATACTGGCTGACGATAGCATGCAAGCGCGACGCCAATGGTCCATCTGCGACGCGGATGTCGTTTTCCCAAAGCACAATTCGTTCAATGAATGTTGAGATTTGCGCCGTAAACACACTCCAAGCACCAGAAGGGGCGCGGCGTGGTACGAGTAATAGTTACGATTTTCTTCTGGATTGGTGCGAGTTGTATGTGCATGGCCGACACTGCACAGAGCGGCGTGTTCACCGCACGCGCGCCGCTGTTTTCCCAATCCCCCCAAAACCGCTCTTATGTCTCAGCGGCCAGTCTTTTTGTGGGTGAGGCCGAGGGAGGTTTGTTCGCCGCTCTGCCCGGACGGCATGATGCGGCCTTGCGCCATGGCGGGCCCAAGGCTGCACGCCTGCGCGATCTGATTGCCTCGGTTGAGGCCGGGCGCGCCGGATATGATGCGGTCCAGAATGGGGCGCGCATCAAACCACCCAAACGCCCCACAGATATGATCCTGCAGGAGATCTACGACTGGATCGCCGCGACACCAGGACAAAACCATGCCATTGGCCGATATCAGTTTATCCCGGCAACGCTCCGCCATTCTGCGGCACGCCTGGGTCTTGGCCCCGGCACACGATTTAACGCTGGCGTGCAGGATCAGTTGGCCGATCTTCTTCTGGGCGATGCAGGTCTGCTCAAAGTTCAGACAGGTGAGATCAACGCCAAGACCTTTATGCTCAATCTCGCAAAAATCTGGGCTGGCCTGCCCACGCCATCAGGGCGCAGCTACTATGACGGTGTGGCCGGCAACAAGGCAGGCATGCGGTATGACCATTATGCAATTCAAGTTCAGAACATCCTGGATGGTTGATCTCAAACGCGATGTGGCGATCTTGGATTTGTGAACTGGGCGAGAGCATTGTTCATGGCGAAGCCCGCCAAAGATCGGTAGGCAGACTGTAGCCATTCCAAGCCGAAAGCTGGACCATGCCAGACATTATCTTGCACAATTACCCGCAGTCGCCAGTTGCTGAAAAAGCCCGCGTGGCCCTCGGCATCAAAGGGCTGAGCTGGCGTTCTGTCGAAATTCCGCGGCTTGCTCCCAAACCGATGCTCACCAAGCTGACCGGTGGGTATCGGCGTACGCCGGTGATGCAGATTGGCGCAGATATATATTGTGACAGTCAATGCGTCATCCGTGAACTGGAGCGCCGTTTTCCCACGCCCAGCTTCTTTCCTACAGCCGATGCAGGTCTGATGTGGTGCCTGAGCCGATGGACGGATGGGGCCTTGTTTGACGCAACAGTCAAACTGGTGCTTGGGGCCGCGGGCGATGCGCTGCCACAGGATTTCGCCGCTGATCGAGGGCGGCTTTATCTTGGCCCGGACTGGGCCGAAGGGCTCAAAGCGGCCAACGCCGCCTTACCCCACCTGGCCACCCAACTGCGCGCACCGCTCTTCTGGGCCAATCAGCAATTCGCCGATGGCCGCGCGTTCCTGACCGGAGATGCGCCTGCGGCGATTGATGCACAGCTTTATCATGTGGTCTGGTTCATTCGTGGCCGCTGGGAGAACGGTCCGGTCTTTTTGTCCGAGTTCCAAGGGCTGGAGGCCTGGGAAGCAAAGATTGCCGCCATTGGTCATGGCACCTCCACCGCCATGACCCCCGAGCAGGCTATTGCAGAAGCCACCGCTCATGATCCGGTGCACATATCGGGGCACGACCCGCATGACCCACAGGGATTAAAGCCAGGCATAGAGGTAACCGTTTCACCTGATCTTAACGGTGGGGAACAACCGGTCTCAGGCACGGTCGTTGCCACCAGCGTCGACACCATCTCGGTCGCACGATCAGACAGCGTTATTGGCAAGGTGCATGTGCATTTTCCACGTGCGGGTTATCGGGTGAACATCAGCTAAAATGTAAAAACCCCCGCCAATCTCTCAGCAGGGGTTCTCTATGTCGTAGGGTGGGGTTTCACCCCACCAATCACCAGTCCTCGCGAACCACCACGCGGGTTTTCACCGGCAGCTTCATCGCCGCAAGGCGCAGAGCCTCCATGGCAACGCCTTCTGCAACGCCATCGATCTCGAACATGATCCGGCCTGGCTTGACCTTACAGGCCCAGCGATCCACAGACCCTTTACCTTTACCCATCCGAACCTCAATCGGTTTGGCGGTGACAGGCGTGTCCGGGAAAATCCGGATCCACACACGGCCCTGACGTTTCATGTGACGCGTCATGGCACGACGTGCGGCCTCGATCTGGCGCGCGGTGACACGCTCCGGCTGGGTCGCCTTCAGGCCATATGTGCCAAAGTTCAGGTCAGACCCGCCCTTGGCTTCGCCTTTGATGCGGCCCTTGAACTGTTTACGGAATTTTGTGCGCTTTGGTTGAAGCATGATTAGTTCCTCCGACCGCCGCCAGCACCGCGCGGTGCGGGACCGTCCTGCAGCTCTTGCGCCTTGCGATCACGGGCCGATGGATCGTGCTCCATGATGTCGCCTTTGAAGATCCAGACCTTGATGCCGATGATGCCATAGGGCGTCTCCGCCTCGGTTGGCGCGTAGTCAATGTCAGCACGCAGAGTATGAAGCGGCACGCGACCTTCACGGTACCATTCGGTCCGCGCGATTTCCGCACCACCCAGACGACCAGCCACATTCACACGAATGCCCAGAGCGCCCATGCGCATGGCGTTTTGAACCGCGCGCTTCATGGCACGACGGAACGACACACGGCGCTCAAGCTGTTGCGCGATGCTTTCGCCCACAAGGGCCGCATCCAGCTCGGGCTTGCGCACTTCCACCACGTTGAGGTGCAGCTCGCTGTCGGTCATGTTGGCAAGCTTGCGGCGCAGACCTTCGATGTCTGCCCCTTTCTTGCCGATGATGACACCCGGGCGTGCCGTGTGCACAGTCACGCGGCATTTCTTGTGCGGGCGCTCTATGATCACACGGCTGATGCCGGCTTGCTTGCACTCTTTGTTGATGAATTCACGGATTGCGATGTCTTCCAGCAGAAGATCACCATAATCCTTGGTATCGGCGTACCAGCGGCTGTCCCAGGTGCGGTTGACCTGAAGGCGCATGCCGATTGGATTGACTTTATTTCCCATTAGGCTTGCTCCTCAACTTCACGCACCTTGATGGTGAGTTCGGAAAACGGCTTCAGAATGCGACCAAACCGGCCACGCGCCCGCGGACGCCCGCGTTTCATGATCAGGTTCTTGCCAACATAGGCCTCTGCCACGATCAACTCATCCACATCCAGGTTGTGGTTGTTCTCGGCATTGGCAATCGCTGACTGAAGGCATTTCTTCACGTCCTCGGCAATCCGCTTGTTCGAGAAGGTCAGGTCATTCAGAGCCTTGTCGACCTTCTTGCCACGGATCATGGCCGCAACCAGGTTCAGTTTCTGCGGGCTGGTCCGAAGCATGCGCAGTTTTGCCATTGCTTCGTTTTCAGCCACGCGGCGGGGGTTCTTTTCCTTGCCCATGACTTACTTCCGTTTCGCTTTTTTGTCGGCTGCATGACCGTAATAGGTACGGGTCGGTGCGTATTCGCCGAATTTCTGACCAATCATATCTTCCGACACGTTGACGGGGATATGTTTCTGACCGTTGTAGACGCCAAACGTCAGACCCACGAACTGGGGCAGGATCGTCGAGCGACGCGACCAGATTTTGATGACTTCATTGCGACCGCTTTCGCGCGAGGCTTCGGCTTTCTTCAGCACGTAAGCATCCACAAAAGGGCCTTTCCAGACTGAGCGGCTCATATGTTAACGGCCCTTCTTCTTGGCGTGACGCGAGCGGATAATAAGCTTCTGCGACGCCTTGTTCTTGTTGCGGGTGCGTGCCCCTTTGGTCGGCTTGCCCCATGGGGTCACCGGGTGACGACCACCAGAGGTCCGGCCCTCACCACCACCATGCGGGTGATCGATCGGGTTCATAACCACACCACGTACAGATGGACGAATGCCTTTATGGCGCATCCGGCCGGCTTTACCGTAGTTCTGGTTTGAGTTGTCAGGGTTCGATACCGCACCGACTGTGGCCATGCATTCCTGGCGGACCATACGAAGCTCACCCGAGCTCAGACGGATCTGAGCGTAGCCGCCATCGCGACCCACGAATTGCGCATAGGTGCCTGCGGCACGGGCGATCTGACCGCCTTTGCCTGGCTTGAGTTCAATGTTGTGGATGATTGTGCCGATGGGCATGCCCGAGAACGGCATTGCGTTGCCCGGCTTGATGTCGGCCTTGGCGCTCGCGATGACCTTGTCACCGACCGCCAGACGCTGAGGGGCCAGGATATAGGCCTGCTCGCCATCATCATATTTCACAAGAGCGATGAACGCGGTCCGGTTCGGGTCATACTCGATCCGTTCAACGGTGGCCGCCACATCAAATTTACGACGTTTGAAATCAACGATCCGGTAAAGGCGTTTCGCGCCTCCCCCACGACGACGTGAGGTAATCCGCCCGGTGTTGTTCCGGCCGCCCGATTTCGTCAAACCCTCAGTAAGGGCCTTGACGGGGCGTCCTTTATACAGCTCCGAACGGTCGATCAGCACCAGCCCGCGCTGGCCCGGCGTCGTTGGCTTATACGACTTAAGTGCCATGCTTTCTGTCTTCCGTTTAGCAAACGCGAACCATGTGATCCGCTATGTAAGGTGGATTGCTATCCACCGAGTATAGGCCCCCGGAGGTGCCCGGCTGAAATGGTCTTACGACCAAAAGCACAGCCCCGGACGAATCCGGGGCCTTGCCGATGGGGTCGTTTACGAAAGAGAGGGGGCGGGTCAAGGGGGCTGGGTGAGAAACTCCACGCCGTCATCCCCGGGCTTGATCCGAGGACCACTTGGCCAGGAGATCCCCGATCAAGTCGGGGATGACAGGATGCAGAGTGGAAAGCCGCGCGAACTCGGCTAGTGTGTCAGTTGGACCGCAGTGCTTCAATGATCCTTGCAACAGACTTATCGGCCTTCATTTTTGAAAATCTCGCCAAGCAATCATAACATGTTTCCATCTACTGATGCTCTGCAATGCTCAAGAAAATACTGATGGAAAAGCGTTAACTCTAGTCGCGCAAACCACCGCAATTGAACCCAAAACTCGTAAGTAACAGGGCCCAAAGTTAAAGAGCATATCAAACGGTTCACAAATCTCTGTTTTTTGTCGAGGAGCCCCATCAAGCCACCGTGCGCAGCAACTTGAGAAGGGTTGTTACTTCCGCAATCTGCAACGCGAATACTCAAGAATACAGGGTTGTGCGATGCGCTTCCGATTGCAAATGCAGCTATGGACTTAGGCCTTGGCCCATTGGAGTCTGCCATGAAGCCGCATAACAGCTTCGCAAAATATCTAAAGACTTCTTCGGCAGTGTTGTCAAAAAAGTCGCCTTCGGTAACGTAACCATCTACGAGCTTCGGTCTTAAAGTGTCTAATCCACAGACCAATTGTCTGTGGAACCGCTCGAAACCATTATCTGCTGATTGAGTGAGGTTCGTGTTGCAGTTTTCGCAAATTTTTGACGTAAAATGAAAAACCCTAGATTTTACGCTTTGGGCGAGTTTTGGACGTTTAAAGGTTACGTTGTGCAATTCCATACGTTCGTTTACCGAATGCATGCGTAGCAAAGATCGCTTTATCTTGTGCTCTCCAGTAAGCCGTTCACCTGAACCACAGAGGAAGCACTGCCCTGACAAGTTTCTTTTGAAGACAAACAACTGAGACTAAACCTTGGGGGACTTGGAAGTTACTTAGAGCGTAGCGTCGATAAAAACCCCGACCACTTACGCAGCCGGGGTTTCCAGAAATTCGCGCCCCGGACATGATCCGGGGCCTCTCTCACTAAACGCACCACCAAGCGATGCGAGGTCCCGGTTCAAGACCGGGACGGGTTTGCCTACAAACCAGTGGTCACGTCGATCGTGTTGCCTTCTTCCAGCGTCACATAGGCTTTCTTCACGTCTTTCCGTTTGCCCATCTGGCCGCGGAAACGTTTGACTTTGCCTTTGGTGATCGCCGTATTGACCGCCTTCACCTTCACACCAAAGAGCGCCTCAACGGCCTCTTTGATCTGCGGTTTGGCCGCGTCAATCGCCACCTCGAACACAACCGCGTTGGCCTCAGAGGCCATCGTGGCTTTCTCGGTGATGATCGGCTTGCGGATCACGTCGTAATGTTCTGGTTTCGCGCTCATTTCAGTCGCGCCTCCAATGCTTCGACCCCTGCTTTGGTCAACACAAGCGTGTCGCGGCGCAGGATGTCATATACGTTTGCGCCCATGCTTGGCAGCACGTCGAGACCGTCGATGTTGGCCGCCGCTTTGGCAAACCCTTCATTGACCTCGGCCCCGTCGATCACCAAAGCCCGCTTCCAGCCCAGATCCTTGACCTGTTTGGCCAAGTCCTTGGTCTTGCCTTTGGAATCGGCGGCGTCCAGCACCACAAGCTCACCTGCCTTGGCCTTGGCCGACAGAGCGTGCTTAAGACCCAACATACGGACCTTCTTGGGCAGGTCATGCGCGTGGCTGCGCGGGGTCGGACCCTTGTAGATACCACCCTTGCGGAAGATCGGCGCGTTCCGGTCCCCGTGGCGTGCGCCACCGGTGCCCTTCTGGCGATAGATCTTCTTGGTCGAGTAGCTGGTCTCCGACCGTGTCTTGACCTTATGCGTACCAGCCTGCGCCTTGTTGCGCTGCCAGCGGACGACGCGGTGCAGGATATCGGCGCGGGGTTCGAGACCAAAGATCTCTTCGCCCAGATCGACCGATCCGGCTTTCTTGCCGTCGAGTTTGATCACGTCGAGTTTCATGCCTCACCGTCCTTCTTCTCTTCAGCTTCAGCAGCTTCTGCCTCGGCCACGGTATCGATCTTGGCCTCGTCCGCCTCAGCCGCTTCCATCGCGGCTTGCTCTGCTTCGGCGGCCGCTGCTGCAGCGGCTTCTGCTTCAGCTGCGGCCGCGGCCGCAGCTTCCTCAGCGGCTTTTTCAGCTTCGGCAGCGGCGGATTTCAAGGCAGCCGGCAGAATGGCGTTCTCTGGGAACGGCTTTTTCACCGCATCCTTGATCGTCACCCAACCGCCTTTGGAGCCTGGAACAGCGCCCTTGACCATGATCAGGCCACGGTCGGCATCGGTACGCACCACTTGCAAGTTTTGGGTGGTCACGCGGGCAGCCCCCATATGGCCGGCCATCTTTTTGCCTTTGAACACGCGGCCCGGATCCTGACATTGTCCGGTTGAGCCGTGCGAACGGTGGCTGATCGACACACCGTGCGTGGCGCGCAAACCGCCAAAGTTGTGGCGTTTCATGGCGCCAGCAAAACCTTTACCAATCGACGTGCCCGAGACATCAACGAACTGACCCTCAAAGTAGTGGTTCGCAGTAATCTCTTCCCCCACAGCGATCATGTTCTCAGGCGCAACGCGGAATTCCGCAACCTTGCGCTTGGGTTCCACCTTCGCCGCCGAGAAATGACCCCGCATGGCCTTTGAAGTTCGCTTTGCCTTGGCCGAGCCGGCACCCAACTGCACAGCGGCATAGCCGTGTGCGTCGGGCGTGCGCTGAGCCACGACCTGTAGTTTGTCCAGTTGAAGCACGGTCACAGGAATCTGCTTGCCGTCCTCCATGAAAAGCCGGGTCATGCCGACTTTCTTTGCGATCACACCAGAGCGCAACATATCGAAGCCCCCTTAGACCGAGATTTGCACGTCCACACCAGCGGCCAGGTCGAGCTTCATGAGCGCATCGACGGTCTGCGGTGTGGGATCAACGATGTCCAAGAGACGCTTATGCGTGCGGATCTCGAACTGGTCGCGCGATTTCTTGTTGACGTGGGGACCACGCAGAACAGTGAATTTTTCGATCTTGTTCGGCAGTGGAATGGGTCCACGTACGTCTGCTCCGGTCCGTTTGGCCGTGTTGACGATTTCCTGCGTGCTGGCGTCCAGCACACGATAATCAAACGCCTTCAGGCGGATGCGGATGTTTTGGCTTTGAACGGCCATTGTTCTTATCCCTCAAAGGGTTCAAGCGGAGAGGAAGAGAGGCGGGATTGCCGCGCTTCGTCGCGCCAAAATGAAAGGGTGCGCTTGCACGCACCCCAATTTGTTTACATCACTCGATGATTTTGGACACGACGCCGGCGCCGACGGTACGGCCGCCTTCGCGGATGGCAAAGCGCAGGCCGTTTTCCATCGCGATCGGCGCGATCAGCTCCACGTTGAACTTCAGGTTGTCGCCCGGCATCACCATCTCGGTGCCGCTGGGAAGCTCAACCGTGCCGGTTACATCCGTGGTCCGGAAGTAGAACTGCGGACGGTAGTTGGCGAAGAACGGCGTGTGACGGCCCCCCTCATCCTTGGTCAGGATATAGGCTTCCGCCTCGAACTTGGTGTGCGGTGTCACCGAGCCCGGCTTACACAGAACCTGACCCCGCTCAACACCTTCACGGTCCACACCGCGCAGAAGTGCGCCAATGTTGTCGCCCGCTTCACCACGGTCGAGAAGTTTGCGGAACATCTCAACGCCGGTGCAGGTCGTCTTGGTGGTGTCGCGGATGCCGACAATCTCAATCTCATCACCCACATTGATCACACCGCGCTCCACACGGCCGGTCACAACCGTGCCGCGGCCCGAGATCGAGAACACGTCCTCAATCGGCATCAGGAACGGCTGATCCACAGCCCGCGCAGGCGTCGGGATATACTCATCCACAGCCGCCATCAGCTCAGAGATCTTTTCGGACCCGATGTTGTCGTCGCGACCTTCCAGAGCGGCAAGAGCCGAACCAGCAATGATCGGAATGTCGTCGCCAGGATACTCATACGAGCTCAGAAGCTCGCGGATTTCCATTTCCACCAGTTCCAGAAGCTCTTCGTCGTCGACCTGGTCCACCTTGTTCATGAAGACAACCATGTAGGGGATGCCAACCTGACGGCCCAGAAGGATGTGCTCGCGCGTCTGGGGCATCGGGCCGTCGGCCGCGTTCACAACCAGGATCGCGCCGTCCATCTGCGCCGCACCGGTGATCATGTTCTTGACGTAGTCCGCGTGGCCGGGGCAGTCGACATGCGCGTAGTGACGGTTCTCCGTCTCATACTCAACATGCGCCGTCGAAATGGTGATCCCCCGCGCCTTCTCTTCCGGCGCGCCGTCAATCTCGTCATAGGCTTTAAAATCGCCAAACTGCTTCGTGATCGCAGCTGTCAGCGTCGTCTTACCATGATCAACATGGCCAATCGTGCCAATGTTCACATGCGGCTTCGTGCGGTCAAACTTTTCCTTTGCCATGATGGCCTCCTGTCTTTGCGGATGGTGGGATAAAATCCCACCCTACGGTGGTGGGTAGGGCGGGGTTCACCCCGCCACCCGGGTTATGCGTATTTCGACTGAATCTCTTCCGAGATATTCGATGGCACCGGTTCGTAATGCGAGAACTGCATGGTGAACTGGGCGCGGCCCGACGACATCGAACGCAGCGTGTTGATGTAACCGAACATGTTCGCCAGCGGCACGTTTGCGTTGATCGCAATCGCGTTGCCGCGTGGCTCTTGTCCGGACACCTGACCACGGCGAGATGTCAGGTCACCAATGATGCCACCGGTGTATTCTTCCGGCGTGATCACCTCGACCTTCATGATCGGCTCAAGCAGTTTCGCGCCCGCCTTTTTCAGGCCTTCGCGCATACCCATACGTCCGGCAATCTCAAACGCCATGACGCTGGAGTCCACATCGTGGAACTTACCGTCGATCAGAGCAACCTTAAAATCGATCACAGGGAAGCCAGCCAGAGGACCGCTGTCCATAACGCTCTCGATGCCTTTTTCCACACCCGGGATGTATTCCTTAGGCACGGCACCCCCGACGATGCGGCTCTCGAACGAGTACCCTTCGCCCGCTTCGGTCGGCGTGATGATCATTTTCACCTCGGCGAACTGACCTGATCCACCCGACTGTTTCTTGTGGGTGTAAGTATGCTCGACCTCATGAGAGATGGTCTCACGATAGGCCACCTGAGGCGCACCGATATTGGCCTCAACCTTGAATTCACGCTTTAGACGATCCACCAGAATGTCGAGGTGCAGTTCGCCCATGCCTTTCATGATGGTCTGACCGGACTCCAAGTCAGTTTCCACACGGAAGGACGGATCTTCTGCCGCCAGACGCGCCAGACCCTGAGACATTTTCTCTTGGTCGCCTTTGGTCTTTGGCTCAACCGCGATCTCGATCACCGGATCGGGGAAAGTCATGGTTTCGAGAACCACTGGATCCTTCTCGTCACAGAGCGTGTCACCGGTTGTGGTGTCTTTCAGACCCGCAAGCGCGATGATGTCGCCGGCAAATGCCTCTTCGATCTCTTCACGGTTGTTGGAGTGCATCATCATCATCCGACCAACGCGCTCTTTCTTGCCTTTGGTCGAGTTCAGCATCGAGCCGCCCTTGTTCAGGACGCCCGAATAGATGCGGGTGAAGGTCAGCGAGCCGACAAACGGGTCGTTCATGATTTTGAAGGCAAGGCCCGAGAACGCCATATTGTCATCTGCCCGGCGGGCAATGTTGCGCTCTTCGTTTTCGTCACCTGGCTTAAAGCCCATATAGTCGACCACATCCAGCGGGCTGGGCAGATAGTCAATCACAGCGTTAAGCAGCGGCTGAACGCCTTTGTTCTTGAAAGCAGAGCCACCCAGAACCGGAACAAAGTCCAGCGCCAGCGTGCCCTTGCGCAGCAGTTTGCGCAGCGTTGGCACGTCAGGCTCGTTGCCTTCCAGATAGGCCTCCATCGCGTCGTCGTCTTGCTCGACGGCGGCTTCGATCATCTTCTCACGCCACTCGTTGGCCATGTCCTGCAGGCCGTCGCGAATGGGTGCTTTGACCCAGCTCGCGCCCAGGTCTTCACCCTGCCACAGCCACTCTTCCATGGTCACCAGGTCAACCAGACCTTCCAGATCGCTTTCAGAGCCAATCGGGATACCGATCGGCACAGGACGCGCACCAGTGCGCTCTTCGATCATCTTCACACAATTGAAGAAGTCGGCACCGATCTTGTCCATCTTGTTGACGAACACCATCCGCGGAACGTTGTAGCGGTCGGCCTGACGCCACACCGTCTCGGTCTGTGGCTCAACACCCGCATTGCCATCCAGAACACAGACCGCGCCGTCCAGAACGGCCAGCGAACGTTCAACTTCGATGGTGAAGTCGACGTGGCCGGGGGTGTCGATGATGTTCAGGCGGTGCTTTTCGGAATCGGGCGTCTGGCCATCTTCCGTGCGCTCCCAGAATGTGGTGGTCGCAGCAGATGTGATGGTGATCCCACGCTCCTGCTCCTGCTCCATCCAGTCCATGGTGGCCGCACCATCGTGCACCTCACCAATATTGTGGGATTTGCCGGTGTAGTACAGGATCCGTTCCGAGCAGGTGGTCTTGCCTGCATCGATATGGGCCATAATGCCAAAGTTGCGGTAACGGTCGAGCGGATAATCGCGTGCCATGGTCTAATGCCTCTAAAGGTTTACCAGCGGTAGTGGCTGAAGGCTTTGTTCGCCTCGGCCATCTTGTGGGTGTCTTCACGTTTCTTAACGGCTGAGCCGCGCGAGTTCACAGCATCCAGAAGCTCACCTGCAAGGCGCTCTTCCATCGTGTTTTCGTTGCGGCCCCGACTTGCGGTGATCAACCAGCGGATGGCCAGCGCTTCACGGCGTTCAGGACGCACTTCAACAGGCACCTGATAGGTGGCACCACCCACACGGCGCGAGCGAACCTCAACCGATGGTTTGATATTGTCGAGCGCTTCGTGGAAGAGCTCAACAGGGGCGCGCTTGACCTTGTCTTCGACCCGGTCCAGGGCATTGTAGACGATGCGTTCGGCAACAGACTTTTTGCCGTCGATCATCAGGTTGTTCATGAATTTTGTCAGAACCCGGTCGCCATATTTGGCGTCGGGCAGAACTTCGCGTTTTTCAGCAGCGTGACGACGTGACATGCTCTGCTCTCCTTACTTAGGACGCTTGGCGCCGTATTTCGAACGACGCTGCTTACGATCTTTGACGCCTTGGGTATCCAGAACGCCGCGAAGAATGTGGTAACGAACACCAGGAAGGTCTTTCACCCGGCCACCCCGGATCAGAACCACAGAGTGCTCCTGAAGGTTGTGGCTTTCACCTGGGATATAGCTGATCACCTCGAACCCGTTGGTCAGGCGCACCTTGGCCACTTTCCGCATCGCCGAGTTCGGCTTTTTCGGTGTGGTGGTGTAGACGCGTGTGCACACGCCACGTTTCTGCGGGCACCCCTGAAGGTGCAGCGACTTGGTGGATCGGACTTTGGGCTGCCGCGGTTTGCGGATCAGCTGTTGGATCGTTGGCATAGGGTCTCTTTCCCGTCTCTCAACACATGTGTCTGCACAAGAACGACCTCGTGCGGTTTCATCTCATAGCGCTTCGCGCGTCCGCAAAGCGAAAAGGCCGCAATCGTTTCCATTCCGAGGCAAACGACGCGGTGGGCTCCCAGAGGATCGGGGCAACTCAAACGGCCCGGATCTTGTCCACTTAAATTTTGATTTCGGATTTCGGGGTCACCCCCGGCACCGAGATGAGCGGCGTATAGGGGGAGTCGGGGCGGCTGTCAACAGCCGTCGGCGGGATCAACACAGGCTTTCAAACAAGCCTTTCAAAAGGTTCTTTTGCCTTGCCCGGTGTAATGTCATTTGCCACGGTTACACAACTGAAATCCTGAGCAGGACTTTCTTTGATGCGCGTTATCGGACTTTGCCGGTTTTCTTACCCAGCCATTGGCGGGTTCAAACGCATGCATGACACCATCGAAGAACGCGAGGCCTATCTGTACACTCCCGAGCGTTTGGATCTGCGCTTTCGTCATTTTGAAGCCCTCACTCTGCCCTCTATTGCGGCCCAGAAAGACAAGCGCTTCACGTTTTTGGTCGTCACCGGCGAGCGTATGCCAAAAACCTATTGGGATCGCCTCAACGATATTTGCGCGCCAGTGCCAGAGGTAAAGGTGGTCACGGCCCCGCCTGCCAAGCATCGCACAGCCATGCAAAATGTGATCAAGGCAGAACTAGGAGAAGACCAGACCGAAAGCCTCCAATTCCGGCTTGATGACGATGATGCCGTTGGAACAAATTTCATTCGCGGTATCCGTCGCACCGCACGTCTCGTCTGGAAACTGCGTGCCGATTGGCAGAACCTCGTGATTGAGTATTCAAGCGGCTATTCTGTAAAATTAACCCCGGATGGTATTTTGGCAAAAGACATACAAGGGCAGTTTCTGGCCTGCGGACTAACCGTCCTGTTTCGCCCACAAGACAAGAAGACGGTGATGAATTTCGCCCATCACAAACTGCATCACACCATGCCAACCATCATTGACCCCACCACACCTATGTATCTGCGCGCCATACATGACGACAATGACAGCCGTGCGCGCGGCAAGGATACAGGACTCAGACCTCTAACGGATGAGGACCGCGCCTTTTTCAAAGCCCGGTTCAATGTCGACGAGACGGCTGTGCAAGCGGCCTTTTCCTCCCTGTCCGCACTTCGCGATAAAGTGTGAACAACCCGCTGGCGACCACGATGGCCGCACCCAAAAGTGTTAGTGCGTCAGGCCACTCTCCAAAGACGAGCCATCCCAAAACCATAGCCCATAAAAGCCCCGTGTAGCGAAAAGGCGCGATGAACGCGATGTCGCCCACACGCATCACCATGATCGAAAACAACAAACCGCCCATCACAAAAAGTGCGGCCGTCCCGATGAGCGAAGCCATGCGTAGATCAACAGGCTCCCAAACCACGAAAAGGCTAACTCCTCCAAATACAACCAATGTCGCAATCGCGGTCAGTAGCGTGATGAATACAGATGGGGTCTCTGGCGACAGTTGGCGCGCCGAAAGATCGCGGATCGTGACACAGCCCACGGCACAAAGGGCATATAGCGAATAGACGTTGAAATCCGCAGCCCCAGGCCGGATGATCAGTAAAACACCAACAAATCCTATCAGAATGGCCAGCATCCTGCGCCATCCCACGGGTTCGCGCAAAAACACTGCAGCGGCCAGAGTCACGGTTAGCGGTAGCGCCTGCAGGATCGCTGTGACATTGGCGATCGGCATGTTGAAGAGTGCCGTGAGAAAGAAATAAACAACACCTAGTTCAGCCAAGGTGCGCACACCCACCAAGCCAAAGTCCCGACGCGGCAGTCGGGTGCGCAATACGCCCAGACGCCACGCGAGCAAGGCTGTCAAACCTGTCGTCAGAAGACCGCGCAGCATCAAGACCTGCGACAAAGGCATGTCGCCTGCCAACAGTTTCAGCGCGGTGTCGTTGAACGTGAAACACGCCATCGACGCCATCATCAAAAGCGCACCGGTCAGGTTGTCAGAACGTGCCATAATTTGGCTCTAGACTTCGGATGGCCTTGGCACAAGCCGATCACGGCTTCTTTCTTGTCCAAAATACCCAATAGCCGCGGCTAAATGATTGCCCCTGGCTTCAAAGTTTCGCGCAGTTCGCCGTGCAAGACAGGGTTCGCCGCCAAGACACCTGGCAGTTTCGGCGCCCGGTTGTTGAACACCAAGCTTTCTCCGTCCCGATCCGAAATCGCCGCCCCCGCTTCGGTCAGGATCAAAGCACCCGCCGCAATGTCCCACTCCCACGCGCCGCGCAGGGTCATCATCGCGTCAAACCGTCCTTCGGCGACAAGGGCCATGCGATAGGCCAAAGATGGTCGAAAGTTGCGCACCAAACCCGGATGTTCGCCTGCGCGCCAATGTTTGCCGTCAAAATTTGGTTTCGCAGCCAGCATGCTGGCCCCATTCAACCTGTCAGACGCACCGACTTTGAGTGGCGCACTGTTCAAAGTTGCACCCAGCCCGCGCGCGGCCGCATAGAGCTTGTCCCGCATGGGTAGGTAGATCACGCCCGCAACGACTTTGCCTTGCTCAACCAAAGCAATGGAATGCGCCCAGGTTTTCGATCCTTCGATAAAGCTGCGCGTGCCGTCAATCGGATCGACGATGAACACCCGCTCGCGGTCAAGTCGATCTTCGTCATCCTCGCTTTCTTCGGACAACCACCCGTAATCCGGACGCGCCGCGCGCAGTGTATCTTCCAGAACTCGGTTCACGGCCAGATCCGCTTCGGTCACAGGCCCCGCGCCTTCCGGTTTGTCCCAAACCTTGGCCGCTGGCCCGGTATACTGCCGCGCCACATCGCCCGCGGCCTGTGCCGCCTCGATCAAAAGGTCCAGATCAGTCGCCGGCAAGTGTCATGCCCTCTATGAGAAGCGATGGCACCGTGCGGCTCAGCCACATGCGCGCGTCATTCGCTGGCTGCATTCGCATCAGCATGTCCGGCAGACTACCCGCAATGGTGCATTCATTCACCGGATAGGTGATCTCTCCGTTTTCCACCCAAAACCCCGATGCGCCGCGGGAATAATCACCCGTGTTGGGATTGATGGTTGAACCGATCATCGACGTCACCAATAGCCCCGTGCCCATCTCGGCAAGCAGATCGTCGCGGGTCTTGGTGCTTTGCGTCAAGGCCACATTGCCCACGCTTGGGCTAGGCGGTGACGAGGTGCTGCGCCGCGCGTTGGCAGTGGACGCAAACCCAAGCTTGCGCCCTGTGGCCAAATCAAGCGTCCACCCTGTCAGCACGCCGTCTTCCACGATATTCCGAGTCGATACAGCAAGCCCTTCGGCATCAAACGGGCGCGACCCGGGAACACGCGGTCTCAATGGGTCTTCGACGATCGACAGACCTTTGGGCAGTACTTGTTCCCCGAGCTTGTTCAAAAGCCATGACGACCCGCGCGCAACAGTTGATCCGTTGCTGGCCACCAAGAGATGACCGATGAGCGTGCTGGACACGCGTTCGTCAAACAGAACGGGATATCCGCCCGTAGGCGGCTTGCGCGCCCCAAGCTGTTCGACCGCACGTGTGCCTGCTGTCCGCCCAATGTCATCTGCAGCACGCAAATCCGTCGCAAAGATGCGGCTATCCCCGTCATAATCGCGCTGCATCGACATGCCTTCACCGGCAATCGCCACACAGCTTAACGATGTGGTGGTTCGCGCATATCCGCCCTCAAACCCATTGCTCGCAGCGATGTGCATGTTTTGCGACGAATACCCTCCCGAGGCCGATTGCACTTGGGTCACTCCAGTGACCGCCAGGGCCGAGGCTTCTGCCTCCTGGGCCTGCGCCTGGAGGTTTGCTGGCGCAGGTTCTTCGGCATTATCAGCAAGCTGCAACGCCGTGGCATCCCAATCCCGAACAATCTGCTCCGGATCGGCCAAGCCGATATGCGGGTCTTCCGGCGCTTCTAGCGCCATCGCCACCGCGCGCTCGGCCAGCATGGCAATTGTCGCATCACTTGTATCAGACGCCGAAACGCAGGCCTGTCGTTGGCCAATAAGAACCCGCAATCCGATATCAGTCCCCTCCGCGCGCTCTGCTTTTTCCAAGGCCCCTTTACGCACCGCGATGTCCAGCGACCGCCCCTCAACCGCGATGGCGTCCGACGCATCCGCTCCGGCCTTTTTCGCTGCACTCAAAAGCGCGTCGGTCAAGGATTTCAAATCAGACAGCATTCATGTCTCCACTCCGGCCCGCAACAGGTAGACCGAGGCCCGCGGCCTTACAAGACCGCGGGCCTCAGATAACCCGTCAAAGCGAAGTGTCAGACCAGATCAGCGCAAACGCTGACCGTTTGCCAGAACCTGACCGTCGCTTTTGACCTCGATTGTGGAATCGAGCGTGTCCTCACCATCACCAGGCACGGCAAAGAGACCCATCATCATACGGGCACCCATTGCCTGATCTTCTGGCACAAAGCCCATGGACACCAGCGTATCAAGCAACGCATTGGCACCAACCAGTTTCAGGTCAACTGAACCGTCCGGAGCCGGCATGCCATCAAAAGTTTCCAGGTCAGTGTTGTCAAAAGTAAACGCCCCCGACCCGGTCAGCTCGGCCCCTGCCGCGCGAACGGTCAATGTGTTCAGGCTGAGTGAGTTAAGCTCACCCGGCATCTCACCCGACGTCTCGACATTTTCCATTTCTTCCGGGTTCAGGAAATCAAAGAACAGTTTCGCCTTGCCGGTCATGTCGATGGCAATCGTCGCCGGATCACGTGGCAACTGGCCCGTTGGGTCAAAAATACCCCAGATCAGGTCTGACATCGTGAAATTGCCCATGGTGAATCCAAATGCGAAATCCTGTTCATCTTCGCCTTTGATAATCGGCATGCCGAACTTGAACCCGGCTTCCTCAAGCGCAAACTCGACCGGAAATGGAATTTCACCACCCGCCATCGAGACATTGGTTCCTGTGGTCGCGACGTCGTAAATCAGACCCTTATCGCTCATGGCCACTTTGATTTGACCTGTGGTCGAACTGGTGCTGCCTTGAACGTTCTCGGCACCTTCGGTGAACGCGAACTCCATCGCATTGTCGCGATAGGACAAATCTGCATCGACCGCGAACCCGTTGGCCACGGCGGCATGCATCATCGCGGCATCCATTTCGAGCGGCAGCGTGCTTGTCCCGGTGGCATCCATACCAGCCAGGCTGCCTTTCAGAACCAGGCGCGCATCTTCATTTTCAGGGTCTTTAAAATCAATATTGTAGCTGACCGGACCGCTGGTCATTTTCTGGTCCGCGACACGCAGATCGCCCACTTTCATAGTCGTGGTACCAACAATATCAGCCACGGTGACATCCATCACACCCAGATCAATGCTTTGACCCTCGGCCACGATTTCCTTGAACTTCAGAGCAATTTCCGCCGCCGTGTAGTTATATGTGATGTCGTTTGGATCACCCGAGACATTCATCACAAGGCCGGTGTTGTTGTAATCCATCGCAATGGTCACAGCCTCGGGTCCATCAACCACAATGTTCAGCGGAATGGACGCCGGGAACTCGACAGAAACGGTGCCGTCGCCCTTTTCAACAAAGTTGATTTCACCCAGTTCTACGCGGATATTCGCGTCTTCCTCGGGGATCTCCATGCTCATCACGATGTTTTTCACCGAAAGCGTGTCACCCGACAGCGTTTCTTCGGCGGACATAGTGTATCCAGAACCCGCGAAGTAACCTTTCCAGTCAGCCCAGACATCCTGAGCTGTCACATCGGCAAATGCTGCCGTTCCGGTCATAAAAAATCCCAAAGCCACTGCCGAAGTACTGCTGCGAAGTGTGGCCTGTCCAAATGAGGTCATGATGAACCCTTCCGTTTTTAAAAAATCGCCCCTAGCTTCTGTGCAAGCCAGAGGATGGTCAAGGGCTTGTTACGCAAGTCTGGGGCGCTCGATGGGAGTCTTTTTGACTTTCTTGTGACCCAGTTTGAAGCGCAAAAGGAACAAATGAATGGATTTTTCTGGGAAAACAGTACTGGTCACAGGCGCAAGTCGTGGAATTGGGGCATCAACAGCGCGTTATTTTGCAAAAGCGGGTGCGAATGTTGTGCTCACAGCGCGGTCAGAAGGCGCCATAGCAGAGCTGGCGTCTGACCTTGGGAACAAGGCACTAGCCGTGCCCTGCGACGTCGGTCGGTACGAGGATCTGTGTCGCGCTGTCGATGCTGCCTGCGGCACGTTTGGTGGACTTGATGTCTTGATTGGCAACGCGGGGGTGATCGAACCCATTTCTCACCTGCAATCTGCCGACCCGGAAGAATGGGGCAAGGTGATCGACATCAATCTCAAAGGCGTTTTCTACGGGATGCGCGCCGCAATGCCAGTGATGACAAAGGCAGGTGGCGGCACCATCATCACCATCAGTTCAGGGGCCGCAAGCAGCGCGCTCGAAGGCTGGAGCCATTATTGTACATCCAAAGCCGGTGCCGCGATGCTCACACGGTGCGCCGACAAAGAAGGGCGCGCGTCTGGCCTGCGCGTCATGGGCCTTTCACCAGGCACTGTGGCCACCGAGATGCAGCACGAAATCAAGGCCAGCGGCATTAACCCTGTGAGTCAGTTGGACTGGTCCGATCACATCCCGCCTTATTGGCCCGCACGCGCCCTGATGTGGATGTGCACCAAGGATGCCGATGAATTCATCGGCGCGGAAATTTCGCTTCGTGATCCGGATATACGCAAGCGGGTGGGCCTGACATGATCACTCTCGACAAGGGCGCAGACGGGCTCTGGCTGGTCACGATCAACCGCCCGGACAAGGCCAATTCGCTGACCCGCGAGATGCTTAATGAGCTTGCCGACATAGCGGAGGCCGCGACTGAGGCCCGTGCCTTTGTTTTGACCGGCGAGGGCAAGGTCTTTTCGGCGGGCATGGACCTCGACGCTGCCAAAACGGGACTCGCCACCGATCCGGTCTGGGAGCGCCTCTCTGGCGCCATCGCCGCCCTGCCCGGCCTGAGCATCGCCGCCCTCAATGGCACCGTGGCGGGTGGAGCCATCGGCATGGTTCTGGCCTGCGATCTGCGCGTGGCTGTGCCCAGCACCAAGATTTTCTATCCCGTGATGCGCCTTGGCTTTCTCCCGCAACCCTCAGATCCCGGACGCCTGAGACAGCTCATCGGTCCCTCACGCGCCAAGATAATCCTGATGGCAGGGCAAAAGATCGAAGCCGAGCAAGCCCTGCACTGGGGGCTTTTTGATCAGGTTGTTGAGAAAGATGCGCTTTTGGACACGGCTCGCGATCTTGCAACGGACACGCTGACCGCAACCGCCGAGCACGCGGCGGCAATCAAAGCGCTCTGCACGCGTTAAGTCGCATTCACCCTGATCCAGTTCATCATGCCTGACATCTGGTGCGACGCCATATGGCAGTGGAACATCCAGTCGCCAGGGTTTTCGGCCACAAACACAATCTCGCGCGCCTGATCACCATGAATAACCAGCGTATCGCGCCACGGCCCGAGCGATCCGTCCTGCATGACTTCGCGAAAATGCATACCATGCAAATGCATCGCGTGCGGGAACGCGGTTTTGTTCTTCATCGGGATGCGGATTGTCTCGCCCAGACCTGCGTCCACCAAAGGTGCATCCGTCATTCCCGCCACAGCGTTGAACGACCAGAACTGACCAGCCTCCGCAAGAGCACGCGCATCCATCTTTTCTCCCTGCCACGTCGCACCATTTGGTAAACCACGCATCGCGCCGCCTTCCATCACAAGGGGAACCGACCTCGCAGTCGTCAGATCGGGTGAAGGCATATCATTGGGCGGCAAGGGTTGCGGTGCCGGACGTGCGGCAGACCCTGACGTTACACCGAAAGACGCCAAAACAAATGTGCCGCCGCGCTCGACCGACCCGATCAGCGCCTCTTCCCCGTCTTCCGCCATGACATCAGCGATCAAATCCACGCGCTGCGCCGGGCCGATCTCAACAGTCTCAGTCTCATACGGCACGTCAAGCGGCATCCCGTCCACCGCAACAACCCACGCGCGCCAGCCTTGCAAAGCAAGTTGTATAATCTTGGCCGTCGCTGTGTTCACAAGACGAAGACGTAGGCGCGCGCCTTTGGGATAGGATCCCTTGACGTCCGCCCCCCGTTTACCGAGATGTAGTTGCCCAAACGCCCCGCATGGGACATGT
Source organism: Roseovarius sp. W115 (assembly GCF_032842945.2). Lineage (NCBI taxonomy): Bacteria > Pseudomonadati > Pseudomonadota > Alphaproteobacteria > Rhodobacterales > Roseobacteraceae > Roseovarius > Roseovarius rhodophyticola. Next base: position 2,201,858 of record NZ_CP146606.1, on the reverse strand, counting down.
CGTGCCGGTTGCCGAAAGACGGATGTATTTGCGCCTCTTCGGTCATGCGCCAATCCTGCAGCACGAGTGTCTCTTCGCCGTCAATGTCGGGCTGTTCATCCTCATCAACAATGATCACACCCGCCAGGCCGCGCGAAATCTGCTCGACCGAGTTTTGATGCGGATGATACCAAAATGTGCCCGCATCCCGCATCTGAAAGCGGTAGTCAAAAGACGCGCCCGGCGCGACCGCCTCTTGTGTCATGCCCGGCACACCATCCATGTCATTGGGCAACCTGAGCCCATGCCAATGGAGTGTCGTGTCCTCCTGCAAATCGTTGATCAGCCGCGCCTCCAGCCAATCTCCTTGGCGAAACCGAAGGGTCGCGCCAGGCACCTGCCCATTATACGCCCAAACTTCAGTCTGAGGATAACCAGCAGGTGCGATCTGCACTGCCCCTGAACTTGCTCTGATGTCGCGCAGGTGTGCGGTCGCATGAACAGACTTACCAATCGAAGCGGCCAAAACCGAGGCAGAACCTTTCAGGAATGTGCGTCTTTTCATGTCACTCAATCCGCCCTTTTTGCGTCCCTCACCGCTTCCGCCGCCGCCCTGGCGTTTTGGAATGAAACCCCGGCGGGCGCTTGGCAATCCATGCCACAAACTTCTCAAGCCTGGGATGCGCGCGCAAGGCTTCTATCGTCGCATAGTCGCGCGCCAGTTCTGCCTCGGTCAGCGTGGCGTGGATCTCGTTGTGACAGATCTGGTGCAACAGCACAGTCTCCCCGCCCTTTCCGCCCTTCAGCTTCGGAATCAGGTGATGTTGGCTTTGCTTCGCCTCCGGCGGGATCGGTCGGCGGCAGAGCGGGCAAATCGGGTCTTCCATGTCTTTTCCTTGATCCACCTTTCCCGGTCAGGCAAGAGGGTGGCGGGAGTTTGAAGATTGACAAGGGGTGCGTCATGGATTGGGACAATCCGCCCGAAATTGTAGCCCAGGCCATGGAATATGGTCAGCAGGGCATCGACATCGCCAAAGGGTGGCTCCTGAGCCCCGCTGCTTGGTCTCAATTTGCGGTCTTGATCGCAGCCTATCTGCTGGCCGTTCTGATCAGCCGCAAACTTCGCCCCGCCCTGACACGGCTGCTGACGCCGCCCGACGATCAAACCCATGTCATCGCAAGCGCCCGGCGCTTCGTTCTGATCTTTGTGCCTTTGGTGCTGCCTCTTCTAGCCTATGTCTTGACGGGCATCGGCGAAGCGGTCACGCGCTCCGTTTTTGGATCGGGCGAAGTGATTGCGTTCGGCAAGCGCGTGTTCCTCTTCCTGGCCGTGCGCATCCTTGTGCGCGACATCATCAGCGATCCATTCCTCAAATTGTTGGGGCGCTACGTGATGATCCCGGTGGCTGCGCTTTATGCGCTTGGCGTGCTGGACCTGGTGACAACGCGGCTTCAGGAAACAATCGTGCCCTTAGGCAACATGTCCTTCGACCTGTTGTGGTTGATCAAAGCCGTTGTTGCAGGTGGCATCATGTTCTGGCTGGGCCGGTGGTCCAATGATCAATCCCACAGCTACATTCACGCCCAGGAAGACATGCAGCCTGCCACGCGGCAACTCGCGGCCAAGGCGGCGGAAATTGCCATCTTTGGCGCGGCCTTTCTCATCCTGATGAATTTTCTGGGCATTTCGCTCACTTCACTTGCAGTGCTCGGCGGTGCCATTGGCGTCGGCCTCGGCTTTGGCCTTCAAAAGATCGCGGCCAACTTCATCTCGGGCGTGATCCTCCTGCTCGAAGGGCAGGCCACGGTGGGTGACTATGTGGAACTCGACAATGGCGAGTCTGGCACAATCGTGAAAACCACGGCCCGCGCGATGATCCTGGAGACCTTCGATGGCCGCTGGATTGTTGTCCCGAACGAGGATTTTATCACCACTCGCGTGGTCAACTACTCTGATCAGGGCAGTGCCAACCGGTACGAGGCCCCTTTCTCGGTCAGCTATGACACCGACATCAACATCATTCCCGACATCATCGAAAAAGCCGTCAGCAAGCTCGATTTCATCCTGCAAGAGCCGGACAAACCCGATTGCGAGTTGCGCGCCTTTGGAGACAGCGGCGTGGAGTTTGCGGTCGAGTTCTGGGTGAACGGCATTGATGACGGCAAGAACCGCTTCACGCCGCAGGTGCTCTTTGCGATCTGGAACGCGCTCAAAGAACACAACATCGAGATTCCGTTCCCGCAACAGGTGGTGCACCACAAAGGCCTGGGCGAGGCAACGCCGCCGGGCGCATGACCACCGCCGTTGTTGTCGGAGCAGGCCCCGCTGGACTTATGGCGGCGGATGTATTGGCACATGCAGGGGTACAAGTGACCATTGCTGAGGCCAAACCTTCACCCGCGCGCAAGTTTCTTATGGCTGGTAAATCCGGGCTGAACCTGACCAAAGACGAACCGTTGGAAAGGTTCCTGAAACACTATGACAAAGCCTTGCCGCACCTGCGCCCGGCTTTAGAAGCCTTTGGACCTGAGCAAGTGGCTCAATGGGCGACCCGTCTTGGGCAAGATGTGTTCATAGGAAGCACAGGTCGTGTCTTTCCAAAGTCCATGAAAGCGTCGCCACTTTTGCGCGCCTGGTTGACGAGGCTTGAGGGCCTTGGGGTGAAGCTGCAACGGCGCTGGCGCTGGACCGGCTGGGACGGGAGTGCATTAAGGTTCGACACGCCTGACGGCGTGCAAACGCGGCAAGCCGATGTCACAGTGTTGGCGTGCGGCGGGGCCAGCTGGGCAAGGCTCGGCTCGGACGGGGCATGGGCCAGACATTTAGACGACACGCAGATCGCACCCTTTCAACCCGCCAATATGGGCTTTGACATCAGCTGGTCTTCCCACATGACCCAGCACTTTGGCAGACCACTCAAGGGCATCGCCCTTGATGCAGGGGGCCACATATCTCGTGGAGAAGTCATACTGTCCCAGCGCGGTATCGAAGGCGGGGAATATACGCGCTCTCGCGCGCTCTACGAGAAGGTGCCACTTTGACAATCGACCTGATGCCGGACGTGCCGCTTGAGGCGATCCAGGCGCGTCTTGCAAAACCTAGGGGCAAGGCCAGCCTGGGAAATCACCTGCGCAAAACCTTGCGGCTTGATCCCGCAAAGCAGGCTTTGTTGATGGAATGCGCCCGTCCCCTACCCGACGACATAGCCCTCATGATCAAAGCCCTGCCAATCCCCTTGTCTGGCCCTCGCCCAATCGACGAAGCGATTTCCACCGCAGGGGGCTTGCGCTTCGACGCGCTGGGCGAAAACCTGATGCTGCGCACCCGTCCCGGTACATTCGTCGCCGGAGAAATGCTAGACTGGGAAGCCCCCACAGGGGGCTATCTGATCACAGCATGTCTGGCCACCGGCCGTTGGGCGGGGTTGGCGGCGGCTCAATGGGCTACAAACGAGAAGACTACTTGAATCCGGCCTCCTGATACTTGGCCTTCAGTTTGTCAAAATTCCGACTCCCGCCTTGTGTGTTTTCCACGGTTCTCCACTTGGTGTCAGGAGTCTTTTCTTTCACCCGACAGTTCGAACTGTCACACTTGATATGTACCCGGGTTTCGTTTGGGCCAGTCATTTTGAGATCAGCGGCCGAAGCGGGCAGTGAGATGGACAAAACGAGCGCTGCGGCGGGCACCAACTTGATCAAGGACATTGTTTTCTCCTCCGAATATTTTGGACGAGATTGAACTATCCTGCCAGCGGCACACAGTCTTTTCACAGTTGCGTGGATTGCAGTGCGCTTACGGCAATGTGACTACTTTTTGAAACGCATCCCGCGCTTCCATACGCGCCCTGTATGCCTCCAGCGCGTCCCCCGATCTTTCAAAACCAGCCCGATCCGCCCAGCCGAGACAATGCGTTAAAACGATATCCGGCACGGTCATGGTCTCGCCCATAAGGAAAGGTCCTGCTAACCGATCAGAAATCCGCGCGATGTTGCGGTCGTATTCCCACTTCAGCGTATCCTTCACCGCTGGAACACGCCGCTCTTCAGGAAGCACGAAACTGTGCCGCGCCGCCATCCAGAGAGTGCTGTCAATCTCATCCAACACTTGATGCAAAAGGCAGTCTTGCAAACCACGCTCTGGCGTTCCGGCAGGGTGCGTGAAAGCGCCGTGCTTGTCCGCCAGATAGGTCAGGATCGCGGCGGAGTCCGTTAGCACAACATCGCCATCACGCATGCTTGGGACTTTGCCGGAGGGGTTGTTGGCCAGCGCCTCAGGGCTGCGCGGTTTTGCGGCAACGTGGCTGTAAGGCACACCGATTTCTTCCAGCATCCACAACACCCGAATAGCCCGGCTGCCCCGACTTCCGAAGACCTCATACATGATCTGCTCCTGCTCTGACCTGACATCCCACGTTCCGGTGCCCGGCCAAAAATGGCAAGGGCAAAGACAGCAATACTGACAATTCATGTCAACAATCTAAGATAAGCTAAAATCAAACCGATCCGACAGAAGGGAAACGACATGCCATGCACCGGACGCTGCCTTTGTGGCGCAGTTGAAATCGAATTGTCCCAGACGCCAAAATCAACGGGCGCCTGTCACTGCTCAATGTGTCGAAAGTGGTCAGGCGGTGTTTTCTTGGGGCTAAATGTCAAAGCTGGTGAGGCGAAGATCAAAGGCGAAGACAACATCACCGCCTTCACGTCATCAGAATGGGCAGAACGCTGTTTTTGCAATATTTGCGGAACGAACCTGTTTTACCGGGTCACGATGGATGGACCGATCAAAGGCGACATGCATATCGGGTTGGGATTGCTCGACAAGCCCGACGGCATCATCATGACCGAAGAAATTTTCGTCGATGAAAAACCAGATGGCTACGCCTTTGCCGGAGACACCAAGAAAATGACCGGGGCCGAGGTCTTTGCGATGTACGCTCCGCCTGAGTGACCGCTACCGCCTCGCCAGGTTGGCCAGTCTGACCAAGGCCCGTTCAACAAGTGCCATATCCGGCGCGGTTTGCCCTGCCGAACGCAACCGCAGATCCGTATCGGTCAAAAGCCCCAGCGCATCCTCCAGCTTGGCCGCCCCCCAACTGGACGCCTGTCGCTGCATACGGTCCCGGCGTGGTCCGAACACAGGCGGGCGCACTTTGGAAATCCCCTGCGACGGTCCTCCCGGATCAGAGGCCGCCGCGTAGAGCGTCCGAAAATGCCGCATCGCCGCCATGCAAAGCCCCACAGGCTGCACTCCCTGCGCGCGCAGACGCTTCATGACGGGCGCAATCTCACCAGAACGCGCCTCGGCCACGATATGGATCACATCGTCCAGATCCGCCTCCGTGGATGCAGGCGCACAGGCAATGATGTCCTCGGACGACACCGGCGCTGTATCGCTCAGCTTGTAGAGCGCCAGCTTTTCTACTGTCTGCCGAAAATCCCCGGGATCAAGCTCTTGCGCCAAAGCCGTCAGATCGCGCATTGCCTCGCCCGAGACATCCTTCAACCCTGACTTTGCCAGCGTCGCCTCAATCTCCGCCCGGCTGGGAGGATCGTCGTAAATCGCCGCGGCATAGGCAGACTTGTGCCCCTCAAAAAGCTTACGCAGCTTGGACGTAGGCTTGAGACTGCCCGCCGTCACGACCACTTGCGCATCACCCGGCTGCCAATCCCCAAGCACATCTGTCACGATCTGCGCCACCGTGTCATTGGCCTCTTCAACAAAAGCCACGCGCGGCCCAGGGAAAAACCCCTGCGCCTTGATCGCGTCATTGAGCATCGCGGGATCCTTGCGCAGCTCTGAAGCAGGAATGCGCGTCAGCCGCATTTCCTCTTCGCCTTCGGGGCCAATCAGAGCGGCGATCACCTCTTGCCGCCGCAAAGCCACCCGCATGCTGTCATTACCGTAAATCAGCAAGCCGGTTTTGTCGGGATCAGGCCGGGCAAAATAGGCAGGCGCGTCACGCGGGCTTAACTTCATGCCGGAAGTTTGCCCGCCTCGGCGGTCAGCTTGTTGATGATCTGATCGGCCAGAATAACCATCAGCCGCGCCTCGGCATCGCGCTGTGCGGCCTGGGTCGCAACGGTCGTCCCGGATGCGGAGTAGGATGTAAAATTGTCGACCTGGCCCGAGACAAGCACCGCTTTGCTCTGCATATCGCGCAGCGCATACTTCACGCTTCCCAATAGGTTAAAGCGCGTAATTACGTTATCCTCGGCGATCGCAATGGCATCTTCATCCAAGGTGATCGAATAGCTCAGGCCATACTTTCCCTGCACCCCGCGCCCCAGACGATCTTCAAAATGGCGGTTAAAGAGAAAGCCCTCACGCCCTTTCGGTTCATCCAGCAGAATGTTGTTCTGAAGCCGTGTGGCCGCACCCCCGGCGCAAAGGCGGGTGAAAATCCACACCCGGCCAACGCGGCAGGCATGGCACATAGGATGAAGCGGCGGCTATATGACGACATTCACGATCCGTCCCGGAACAACAATGACCTTCTTGGGCGTGGCCCCTTCCAGCGCTCGAATGACAGCATCCTGCGTCAGAACAATTTTTTCAACCTCTGCCTTGTCCATATCCTTGGGCACGCTGATTTCAGCCCGGCGCTTGCCGTTGACCTGAATGGGCAGGGTCACGGTGTCTTCCACCAGCATGCTTTCGTCAACCTGTGGCCACGGCGCCTGCGCAACCAGCCCGTCCCCACCAAGCATGGACCAGATTTCCTCGCTCAGATGCGGGGTCATGGGCGACATAAGCTGTGCGAGAACCTGCATGGCCTGCCACTGCACCGAGGCTGCGGCCTTGCTTTTGCTGAGCTGGTTGAAGAAACCATAGATCTTGGCGATCGCCGCGTTGAAGCCAAAACTCTCAACACCCTTGGTCACTTCATCAATCGTCTTGTGCATCGCGCGCATCAACTCGTCATCCAGCGCGTTGATCCCAAGCTGATAGCTGTCCATGATCTCCTGCAGTGACTGATCAAGGTCCGCCACCCCGTCCGCCTTCATCTGCGACAGCTCATAGGCCTTGCGCCAGACCCGGCCCAGGAATTTATGCGCGGCCTCCGCCCCTGCGGCGGTCCACTCAACATCCCGCTCGGGAGGCGAGTCAGAAAGCACGAACCACCGCGCGGTATCGGCGCCGAACGCCTCAATGATGTTGACCGGGTCAACGACGTTTTTCTTGGACTTGGACATTTTGGCGGAGGGGATGATCTCGACCTCAGAAGCAGTCAAAGACTGCCCAATCGAGTCAAATAAAATATTGCCAGATTCATCTCTCAATTCTCGCCTCAGAAAGGCTTTTCCTTCGCGTAACTCGACATCCTCTGGCAGGTGATAGACAGGTCGCCCATTGCCATCACGCGTCTGATAAATCTCATGCGTCACCATACCTTGGGTGAAGAGCGCATCAAACGGCTCAATCGCCTTTTCTGGCAAATGCCCGCAAATCTGCATCGCGCGGGCAAAGAACCGGCTATAGAGCAGATGCAGGATCGCATGCTCAATCCCGCCGATATACTGGTCCACATTCATCCAGTACTCGGCCTCGGCCATGTCGGTCGGCGCCTTTGCGTGCGGCGCCGTGAACCGCGCGAAATACCATGAGCTGTCCACAAACGTGTCCATCGTGTCAGTCTCACGCTGCGCAGGTTTGCCACAAGCGGGACAAGTACAGTTCCGCCAGCTTGGATGCCGGTCGAGCGGATTGCCGGGGATAGAGAAATCAATCGGCGCGCCATCCTCGTCATAGGGCAGCTCCACCGGCAGATTCTCTTTCTTCTCCGGCACCACGCCACAAGCGTCACAATGCACCACCGGAATGGGGCACCCCCAATAGCGTTGGCGGGACAGTCCCCAATCCCGCAGGCGGTACTTGACCTGGCCCGTGCCAAGCCCCTTGGCTTCGAACCAGTCTATCGTGGCATCAATGCCCTCTTGGCTCGTGCAGTCCGCGATACCGGCAAAATGGTCGATGAACACAACTTGTTCTGTCTTGGCGGGTACAAGCGCCTCGTTCTCGACCTCGACCTCCTGCCCCGGCATATAAAACGCATTGCGCACATCAAGGTCGTATTTCCGGGCAAAATCCAGATCGCGCTGGTCATGCGCCGGACAGCCAAAGACCGCCCCGGTCCCGTAATCCATCAACACGAAGTTGCCGACCCAAACCGGCAAGTCGCGATCCGGATAAACCGGATGCTTGACCGTTATCCCGGTATCAAGACCCTTCTTTTCGGCCTTCTCCATCGCGGCCTCAGTGGTGTCCATCTTGCGCGTCTCGGCAATGAACGCGGCCAGCTCGGCGTTGCTCTCTGCCAATTCCCGCGACAGCGGATGTTCCGGCGAAATCGCAATGAAACTTGCGCCGCGCATCGTGTCAGGCCGGGTTGAGTAGCACACAATCGCATCACCGCCATCCGTGCGCTCAAACGGGATCTCAATCCCCCGCGACTTGCCGATCCAGTTTTCCTGCATCAGCCGTACTTTGGCGGGCCAATCCTCCAGCGTATCCAACGCCTCCAGCAACTCTTCCGAGAAATCAGAGATCTTGAAGAACCACTGCGTCAGCTCGCGCTTTTCCACATCCGCGCCCGACCGCCAGCCCTTGCCATCAATCACCTGCTCATTGGCCAGAACGGTCATGTCGACCGGATCCCAATTCACCACCGCGTTCTTGCGATAAACCAGCCCTTTTTCGAGGAAATCGAGGAACAAAGCCTGTTGTTGCCCATAGTATTCGACATCGCATGTGTTAAACATCCGCTCCCAGTCGAGCGAAGACCCCAACGGTTTCATTTGTTCAACCATGTCGGCGATGTTGGCATAGGTCCAATCATTGGGATGAATACCCCGATCCATCGCGGCGTTCTCAGCAGCCAATCCAAATGCATCGAAACCAAAGGGGTGCAACACGTTGTGCCCGGTCGCGCGTTTGTAACGCGCAATCACATCGCCCAATGTATAATTGCGCACATGCCCCATATGAATGCGCCCTGAGGGATAGGGAAACATCTCAAGCACGTAATACTTTGGCTTGTCCTTCGACCGCTGCGCACGAAAGATACCGGCCTTATCCCAGGCCTCTTGCCAATTCTTCTCGATCTCGGCGGCTGAATAACGCGACATAACCGGACCTGACCTCTTCGTTTCAAACTCCGAAACGTGATAGGCCCAAGGGCGCGCAGGGTCCAGTGCTGAGCGGTAAAAACAGGGCACATCCGCGCGCGCCATAGAACAGGCGCATTGTGATGAATTAACGGAGGTTCAAGCTATCACAGGTCATAAAGCGCTCATGCGGTATCATTCAGATATTGCCCCTTGTCAGCTTGTATCGGTTAAGCACAGGTTTTGTTTCAATGAAAATCCTGTTCATCCATCAAAACTTTCCAGGTCAGTACAAACATCTCGCTCCCATGCTTGCAGCACGCGGACATGACTGCTCTGCGCTCGCCCTGAAGGTCACAAAGCCCACAAACTGGCAAGGTGTACGTGTCCTGCCCTATGCCCTGCTAAAGCGGACAGGCCAAAACCTGCATCCATGGCTGGTGGATCTCGACACCAAAGTCACCCGGGCTGAAGCCTGTTTTAAAGCCGCACGCACATTACGTGATTCCGGTTTCACTCCTGATCTCATCCTGGCACATCCCGGCTGGGGAGAAGCAATGTTCCTCAAGGATGTTTGGCCCACAGCGCGAATGGCGCTTTATTGTGAACTCTACTACCTCACCGGCGAAGAACATCTTGATTTTGACCCTGAGTTCGCCAGGCAAGACTCAGACCTGCAGACCCTGCGCATTCGCCTCAAGAACCTCAACAATCATTTGCATTTTGCACATGCCGACGCAGGCCTCAGCCCCACCAGGTTCCAGGCCGACACATTCCCGGCCGAGTTTCGGGGAAAGATCACCATATGCCATGATGGTATCGACACGACACAGGCGCGCCCCAATGCAAATGCCAGCCTGAGGGTAAATGGCCGCGATACGCTGACGCGCTCTGACGAGGTTATCACCTTTGTGAACCGCAACCTGGAGCCCATGCGCGGCTATCACCGGTTCATGCGCGCTCTGCCGCGCTTGCTCAAAGAACGCCCCAAAGCACAGATCCTGATCGTAGGCGGCGATGAGGTCAGCTATGGCATCACGCCCCCAAACGACAAAAGCTGGAAACAGGTGTTCATAAGCGAGGTCCGCCCTGAAATATCAGACCACGATTGGACACGCGTGCATTTCCTCGGACGTTTGCCTTACGACCAGTTCCTGTCTCTTCTGCAAATCTCACGGGTGCATGTTTACCTGACTTACCCCTTCGTGCTGAGCTGGAGCGTGCTAGAGGCGATGTCCTGCGAAGCGGCAATCGTGGCAAGCGACACCGCGCCCGTACGCGAAGTCATCCGTCATGGACAAGACGGGCGCTTGATCGACTTTTTTGATCAAGAGGTTCTGTTGGAAGAAATCTGCAGTTTGCTGGAGGATAAAACAGAGCGTGCAAGACTGGGTCGAAACGCACGCAAAACGATTAAAGAAACCTATGATCTGAATTCTGTGTGCCTGCCAAAACAGATGCAGTGGTTGTCAAAGGTTATGAACGGAATGACGTTATAGGCACCTGGGATCAGAAACGCCCGGCTTGTTGACGCAACTGGCGCGCCCTCGTCAGAATCGCATCTTCCACAGCCCTTTGCGTCTCTGCCGAAACAGGGCCACCTCGGCTTTGCAAAGCGACATTCAACGATCGCGCATCCAGCGCTGGATCACTGATCAAAACGGTCGCGCGATAGGCACGTCCCCCACCTGGTGGTGTACCAAATCCGGTGGAGATAACTCCGGTAAAGGGATCAGCATTTTGCACCGGCAAGAAGTCAAGAACCTCCAAAGACGCGGTCCACAGGAACCTGTTCACCTTAATCCCGGCGGATCCATCACCGCGGAACGCGTCAAACAAACTGGAGCCACCTGTTTGTGAGCCAACTGACGACTCTCGTCCTGTTGAGACTGTAAACGCGTCAGGATCCAATTTCGCACCACGAAAGACGCTGCATGACGCCAAAACACAAAACGCTGCAAAGAGCAGACCAACGTTTCTCAACTTCAGGGCGTGGTACATCGGGTCGTCCGTTACTGTTTCCATACTCTACTATCTAACCGTTAAGAGCGGAGCAAGGAGTTTGCCGACTAAGTACCACGAGATGTTACCGCACCGTAACTTCACTCTGGCAAATTGTGGGTCTTGTCCCAGGTTCAAAGGCTGTGGCACATAACGCATAGCAACGCAGCACGGCAAGGAGAGCAGCGTGAGTCTGGATGACATCAAAACGCGCATCGCAAAGGCCTGCAAGGGCGCAAGTCGCACCGAAGACGCGGTTTCTCTTATTGCGGTGTCGAAGGTGCAACCCAATGAACGTGTGGCTGCGGTGTTGGCAGATGGCCATCGCACCTTTGGCGAGAACCGTGTGCAGGAAGCGGCAGGTAAATGGCCTGAATTTCGCGAAACTTTTCAAAACATTGACCTGCACCTTATTGGCCCGCTGCAGACCAACAAGGCGCGCCAGGCCTTTGAGCTGTTCCAATCCGTCCATTCCGTGGACCGCCCCAAATTGGCAAAAACCATAGCGCGTCTCGCCCAGGAGGAAGGTCACTGTCCACGCCTCTTTATTCAGGTCAACACCGGTGAAGAAGCGCAAAAAGCGGGGATTGCGCCGAAAGAGACGGATGCGTTTGTGGCCGAGTGCAGAGCCATGGACCTGCCCCTTGAAGGGCTGATGTGTATCCCGCCGGTCAATGAAGAACCCAGCCTGCATTTTGCGCTTTTGGCCAAGATCGCAGAGCGGAACGGGTTGACCGGGCTCTCCATGGGCATGAGCAGTGATTTTGAAAGCGCGATTGCCTTGGGGGCAACCCATGTGCGCGTCGGAAGCGCGATCTTCGGTGCACGCGCGTATGGCTAGATGCGCCGCAAAAGCCTTCTGAAGGCTTTTGCCAAATCCTTTCAGAAAGGATTTGGCCGCACGATAAGCCTTGTATCATAGGTGATCTGCGCCGCAATCTTGCGCAAATGGTCGCGCCGGAACGCCACGCAGCCCGCCGTGGGATACCCCATCCTGCGCCATTGGTGCAGGAAGATGCAGGAGCCCTGCCCTCTTGTGGCATAGGGCCAGTTCCAGTCTGTGATGAGGATGAGATCATAAAGCGGATCAGCGCGCCGCAGCACCTCGTGCGAATGCGGATAGGGATGCCGGACCATGAGATTGTAATCCTCATGGCCTTCATCATCTGACCAAAGATCGCCGGGACGAATGGGCAACGCCCAATCCGCAGGCCGCGCCATCCGGTCGGGCCGATAGAGCATCCCGACAATCCGGTGCACCCCCACCGGGGTGGCCCCATCCCCTTCGTGCTTGTCGGCTCGAATACCCCCGCTGCCAATCGTGCAAGGATACCGCCGCCCACGAAACCGCACACCCATCGGCGTCAGGACAAGATCATCGGGAGACATACGGCGCATCATGTGGGCACGCTTCCAGAAAGCGGCGCCCAAGACAACTGCTTTTCATGAGGTCAGATCAGAGGTCTCGGGCATTCTCAACAGAAGTTTACGCGACCTTTGGCAAAGGTTTGTTTTGCGAACTTTGCTGCCGTTTGAATTAGCCGTGCCGTTGGTAAGATGAACAGATGTGCTTGGCAGACTCGAAGCCGAAATCAAATCTATTCAGAGGTGCCCCGCACCACCCTACCAATCACTCGCCTCACAAAACCAAAATGCCCCGCTGTTTCCAGCGGGGCATTTCTATTTCTCAACCGCTAAACCAGAGCTTACTCTTCGCGGCTCTCCGGCGTTTCAATAAACGTATCGAACGCATCGCCGCCGACGATATCGTCAATCGGCGCAGCCAAGGCAGCGGCCGCTTCGGCCTCTTCGCGACGGGCCTCGATGACCACATTGTCACGCTGCTGCGCGATCTGGCGCATCTGAAGTGTCGCGCCACCTGTGCCCGCCGGAATAAGGCGACCCACGATGACGTTTTCCTTCAGACCGACAAGCTTGTCGCGTTTGCCCTGCACGGAGGCCTCGGTGAGAACACGCGTGGTCTCCTGGAAGGACGCCGCCGAGATGAACGAGCGTGTCTGCAGGCTCGCCTTGGTGATCCCCAGAAGGATCGGCTCACCCTGAGCCGGACGTTTGCCGCGTTCGATGGCCTTTTCATTGGCGGCATCAAACTCGGCTTTGTCCACATGCTCGCCTTTCAGAAGCGTGGTTTCCCCAGAATCCTGGATTTCCCACTTCTGAAGCATCTGGCGCACGATAACCTCGATGTGCTTGTCGTTGATCTTCACACCTTGCAGTCGATACACGTCCTGAACTTCGTCGATCATGTAATCGGCAAGCGCCTCGACACCCATGATACTCAGGATGTCATGCGGGGCCGGGTTGCCGTCCATGATGTAGTCGCCTTTCTGGACGTAGTCACCTTCCTGAACCGGAATGTGCTTGCCCTTGGGCACCATGTATTCGACGGGCTCCATGCTCTCATCGGCAGGCTCGATGCTGATCCGGCGCTTGTTCTTATAGTCGCGACCGTAGCGCACATAGCCGTCGATTTCGGCAATAATGGCGTGATCTTTGGGGCGACGCGCCTCAAAGAGTTCAGCCACCCGTGGCAGACCGCCGGTGATGTCCTTGGTCTTGGCCCCTTCCCGCGGAATACGCGCGACGACGTCACCGGCATGCACCTCCTGGCCTTCTTCAATGGACAGGATCGCATCCACGGACATCGGATAGGTCACCGGGTTGCCCGCATCGTTACGCACCGGCTCACCATCTTTGTCTACAATCAGGATCTCAGGCTTGAGCTCATTGCCCTTGGGTGCTGCCCGCCAGTCGGTCACGATTTTCTGGGTCATGCCAGTGGCATCATCCGTCACATCGCGCACCGCAATGCCCGAGACCAGGTCAACAAATTTCGCCGTCCCGCTCTTCTCGGCCAGAATAGGCAGCGTGTAAGGGTCCCACTCAAAGAGCTTGTCGCCCCGAGCCACCTTGTCGCCATCCTTGGCAAAAAGCTTGGTGCCATACCCAACCTTGTGGCTGGCCAGTTCGACATCCTTGTCGCCCATGATCAACAGCTTCATGTTGCGGCCCATGACGAGGGTCTCGCCATTGGCGTTCTCAAGGGTCTGGGCGTTTTCAAAGACAACCTTGCCCGCCTGGCTTGCTTCCAAGAAGGACTGCTGGCCACCCTGAGCCACACCGCCGATGTGGAACGTCCGCATCGTCAGCTGCGTGCCCGGCTCACCAATGGATTGCGCTGCGATGATCCCCACAGCTTCGCCGGTGTTGACCATTGTGCCCCGCGCCAGGTCACGACCATAGCACATGGCACAGACGCCATCCTCGGCCTCACATGTCAGAGGCGAGCGAATGCGCGTCGTTTGCACACCTGCCTCCTCAATGGCATCTGCCGTGCGTTCGTCGATCAACTGGCCGTTGGCAACAATCACATCGTTGGACACTGGGTGCACAATATCCTCCGCCGCAACACGGCCCAGGATACGCTCGGACAAAGATGCCACGACTTCACCGTCGTTCACCGCAGGCTCTGCGGTGATCGCACGCTCGGTGCCGCAATCATGCTCCCGCACGATGCAGTCCTGCGCCACGTCCACGAGACGACGTGTCAGGTAACCGGAGTTCGCTGTTTTCAGAGCGGTGTCTGACAGACCTTTCCGCGCGCCGTGGGTTGAGTTGAAGTACTCAAGAACCGTCAGGCCTTCTTTAAAGTTCGAGATGATTGGTGTCTCGATGATGTCGCCGTTTGGCTTGGCCATCAGGCCGCGCATGCCGCCCAGCTGTTTCATCTGCGTGACCGAACCCCGCGCACCGGAGTGCGCCATCATGTAAACACTGTTGGGTTCCTCAACGGCACCGGCCTCATCCCGTTTATCGGCTGAGATCGTTCCCATCATGGCATCGGTGACCTGATCGTTACATTTCGACCAGGCATCGACCACTTTGTTGTACTTCTCACCCTGGGTGATCAGGCCGTCCATATACTGTTGTTCAAACCCCTTCACCTGGTCACGGGTTTCTTCAACAATCGTCCACTTGTCGTCAGGAATGACCATGTCGTCCTTGCCAAAGGAAATGCCCGCACGGAACGCCTCCTTGAAGCCCATGGACATGATCTGGTCGCAGAAGATGACGCTCTCTTTTTGACCACAATAGCGATAGACGGTGTCGATCACCTGCTGCACTTCTTTCTTGCGCAACAGTTTGTTGGCCAGCTCAAACGGCGCTTTGGCGTTGAGCGGCAAGAGAGATCCGATCCGCACGCGGCCCGGTGTGGTCTCAAACCGCATCATGACCTCTTGACCAGTCTCATCAATCTGAGGAATGCGCGCTGTGATCTTGGCATGCAGGTGCACTTCACCCGCATCAAGAGCATGCTGCACCTCTTCGATGGAGGCAAAGGTCATGCCCTCACCCTTCATGCCTTCACGCATGATCGAGGTGTAGTAGAGGCCCAGAACCATGTCCTGTGATGGCACGATGATCGGCGCACCGTTCGCAGGCGACAACACGTTGTTTGTCGACATCATCAGAACCCGCGCTTCCAACTGCGCCTCAAGGCTCAGAGGGACGTGCACCGCCATCTGGTCACCGTCGAAGTCGGCGTTAAAGGCCGAACAAACCAGGGGGTGAAGCTGAATCGCCTTACCTTCGATCAGAACCGGCTCAAACGCCTGAATACCCAGACGGTGCAGCGTTGGCGCGCGGTTCAGAAGAACCGGATGCTCACGGATCACCTCATCAAGGATATCCCAAACTTCGGGGCGCTCTTTTTCGACGAGCTTCTTCGCCTGCTTCACTGTGCTCGACAGACCCTTGGCCTCCAAGCGACTGTAAATAAACGGCTTAAACAGCTCCAGCGCCATCTTCTTGGGCAAACCACATTGATGCAACTTAAGCTCAGGACCGGTCACAATGACCGAACGGCCCGAGAAGTCGACCCGTTTCCCGAGAAGGTTCTGACGGAAGCGGCCCTGCTTGCCTTTCAGCATGTCAGACAGCGACTTCAACGGACGCTTGTTGGCACCGGTTATCACGCGGCCACGACGGCCGTTGTCGAACAGAGCGTCAACCGACTCTTGCAGCATCCGCTTTTCGTTCCGAACAATAATATCCGGCGCGCGCAGCTCAATGAGGCGCTTCAAGCGGTTGTTCCGGTTGATCACCCGGCGGTAGAGATCATTGAGATCCGATGTCGCAAAGCGGCCCCCATCCAGCGGCACCAGCGGGCGCAGCTCTGGTGGGATGACCGGCACAACGGTCATCACCATCCATTCCGGGCGGTTGCCGGATTCGATGAAGCTTTCGACAACTTTCAGACGCTTGATGATCTTCTTGGGCTTCAGTTCACCTGTCGCCTCTGCCAGATCGGCACGCAGCGTCTCAGCCTCATTCTCAAGGTCGATATTGGCCAGCATCTCACGAATGGCTTCCGCACCAATATTGGCGGTGAACGCGTCCATGCCATAGGCGTCTTGCGCGTCCATATACTCTTCTTCCGAGAGCATCTGGCCGTAGGTGAGGTCCGTCAGACCGGGTTCGATCACAACGTAGTTCTCGAAGTACAATACACGCTCAAGATCGCGTAAAGTCATGTCCAGCATGAGGCCAATACGCGACGGCAGCGACTTCAGAAACCAGATATGCGCGCAAGGTGCGGCCAATTCGATATGGCCCATCCGCTCGCGACGGACCTTTTGCAGCGTGACTTCCACACCGCATTTCTCGCAGACAACACCGCGATATTTCATGCGTTTATATTTGCCGCAGAGACACTCATAGTCTTTGATCGGGCCAAAGATACGCGCACAGAACAGGCCGTCACGCTCGGGCTTGAACGTCCGGTAGTTGATCGTCTCAGGCTTTTTGATCTCGCCATAAGACCAGCTCAGAATACGCTCTGGCGAGGCCAATGAGACTTTGATTTCGTCAAACACCTTGGCCGGAGCGTTAGGGTTGAACGGGTTGTTTGTCAGTTCCTGGTTCATTTGAGAATCCTTTGGTCAGGTGCAGAAGGGAAAGAGAGGACGCGGCAGTTACTCCGCCGCAATGTCCCCTTCGTCATCCCCCTCCACATCCAGGAGTTCCATGTTCAGGCCGAGGCCACGGACTTCTTTGACGAGAACGTTAAAGCTCTCTGGCACACCGGCCTCAAAGTTGTCCTCGCCCTTGACGATGCTTTCATAGACTTTGGTCCGACCCGCCACGTCATCCGACTTGACGGTGAGCATTTCCTGAAGCGTGTAGGCTGCGCCATACGCTTCAAGCGCCCAAACCTCCATCTCACCAAAGCGCTGACCACCGAACTGTGCCTTACCGCCCAGAGGTTGCTGTGTGACAAGACTGTAAGGCCCGGTCGAGCGCGCGTGGATTTTGTCATCCACAAGGTGGTGCAGTTTCAGCAGGTATTTGACACCCACGGTCACTGGACGGGTAAATTGCTCGCCCGAGCGGCCGTCATAGAGGACCGACTGACCGCTTTCATCAAACCCGGCGCGTTGCAGCGCATCGTTGACATCGGCCTCTTTCGCGCCATCAAAGACTGGCGTGGCAATCGGCACACCACGGGTCACGTTGCCCGCCGCCTCGATGAGCAATCCTTCGTCCATTTTGGCAATGCCTTCGTCATAGACATCGTCGCCATAGGCATGATGCATGGCTTCGCGTACTGGTGTCAGATCACCGGTGCGGCGATAGTCCTGCAATGCATCATCGATCTTGATGCCCAAGCCACGCGCGGCCCAGCCCATATGGGTTTCCAAAATCTGGCCGACATTCATCCGGCTTGGCACGCCAAGCGGGTTGAGACAGAAATCCACCGGCGTTCCATCTTCAAGGAACGGCATGTCTTCCATTGGCACAACCTTGGAGATCACACCCTTGTTGCCGTGACGCCCGGCCATCTTATCGCCCGGCTGAAGCTTGCGCTTCACCGCGATAAAGACTTTGACCATCTTCATCACACCCGGGGGAAGGTCATCGCCGCGGCGCACCTTCTCGACCTTGTCCTCAAAGCGTGCATCCAGCGTACGCTTCTGCGCCTCATATTGCTCATTGAGCGCTTCGACGATTTGTGCGTCTTTCTCATCCTTGAGCGCCAGCTGCCACCATTGACCCCGGCTCAGCGTTTCCAGCAGGTCCTCGGTGATTTCCGAGTTCGCCTTGACGCCTTTGGGGCCTTTGACGGCCACTTTGCCCATGATGAGTGACTTCAGACGCGCATAGATGTTGCGATCCAGGATCGCCAACTCGTCATCGCGGTCACGCGCCAGGCGCTCGACCTCTTCGCGCTCGATCTGAAGCGCACGTTCGTCTTTTTCCACGCCATGGCGGTTAAAGACGCGCACTTCGACGACCGTACCATAATCCCCCGGCTTCACCCGAAGTGAGGTGTCGCGCACGTCGCTGGCCTTCTCGCCAAAGATGGCGCGCAGAAGCTTCTCTTCCGGCGTCATCGGGCTTTCGCCCTTCGGAGTGATTTTGCCAACAAGAATGTCGCCCGGTTCCACATCGGCCCCGATATAGACTATGCCCGCCTCGTCGAGGTTGCGCAGAGCCTCCTCGCCGACGTTGGGGATATCGCGGGTGATCTCTTCAGGGCCCAGCTTGGTGTCACGGGCGGCAACCTCAAATTCCTCGATGTGGATCGAGGTGAAGACGTCATCGCGCGCCACACGTTCGGAAATCAGGATCGAGTCCTCAAAGTTGTACCCATTCCAGGGCATGAACGCGACGAGCACGTTTTTACCCAGTGCCAGTTCGCCCAAATCCGTCGACGGACCATCGGCGATCACCTCGCCTTTCGAGACCGTATCGCCCACCTTCACCAGCGGCTGCTGGTTGATGCAGGTGTTCTGGTTCGAGCGCTGGAATTTGCGCATCCGGTAGATGTCAACGCCCGGGTCGCCAATCTCAAGATCGGCTGTCGCCCGGATCACAACCCGTTGCGCATCCACCTGGTCAATCACACCAGCCCGCTTGGCCAAGACCGACGCACCAGAGTCGCGCGCCACAACGCCTTCGATCCCGGTGCCCACGAGAGGCGCCTCGGAGCGCAGCGTCGGCACGGCCTGACGTTGCATGTTCGAGCCCATCAAGGCGCGGTTGGCGTCGTCATTTTCCAGGAATGGAATAAGCGAGGCTGCCACCGAGACCAACTGTTTGGGCGACACGTCAATGAGGTCCACATTGTCGACCGGGGCCAACATGTATTCACCAGATTGACGGGTGTTGACCATCTCGTTGACGAACTTGCCTTTGGCATCCAGCGTCGCGTTGGCCTGCGCCACGGTGTGGCGCATCTCTTCGGTCGCAGACATGTAAGTGACTTCATCCGTCACTTGCCCGCCCTCAACCTTGCGATAGGGCGTTTCGATAAAGCCATACTTGTTCACCCGCGCAAAGGTGGCAAGCGAGTTGATCAGACCAATATTCGGCCCTTCTGGCGTTTCAATCGGACACATGCGACCGTAATGCGTAGCGTGAACGTCACGCACCTCAAACCCAGCCCGTTCGCGGGTCAGACCACCGGGCCCAAGCGCGGAGAGCCGACGCTTGTGCGTCACTTCTGACAGCGGGTTGGTCTGGTCCATGAATTGCGACAGCTGCGACGAGCCAAAGAACTCACGCACAGCCGCAGCAGCCGGTTTCGCATTGATCAGGTCCTGCGGCATGACCGTGTCGATCTCAACCGAGCTCATCCGCTCTTTGATCGCACGTTCCATCCGCAGAAGGCCCACGCGATACTGGTTCTCCATCAGCTCACCAACCGAGCGCACACGACGGTTGCCGAGGTGGTCAATATCGTCCACATCGCCCTTGCCATCGCGCAGCTCAACCAGAGCCTTGATGCAGGCCACGATGTCTTCGCGATCCAGCGTGCGCTGTGTGTCTGGCTTCTCAAGCGCCAGACGCATGTTCATCTTCACCCGGCCAACCGCCGACAGGTCATACCGTTCACTATCGAAGAACAGCGTGTCGAACAGCGCCGAGGCCGCTTCTTCGGTGGGTGGCTCACCCGGACGCATGACGCGGTAGATGTCCATGAGCGCCGTTGTGCGGTTCATGTTCTTGTCATTGGCCATGGTGTTGCGCATGTACGGCCCGACATTGATGTTATCGATGTCCAGAACAGGAATGTCGGTAATCCCGGCATCCAAAAGCTCTTGCACTGAGCCACCAATGATCTCGCCGTCCTTGTCGCGCTCAAGCGTCAACTCATCCCCGGCTTCGACGTAAATCGCACCGGTTTCTTCGTTGATGATGTCCTTGGCAACAAACTTGCCGACAATCTGCTCAAACGGCACCAAAAGCTCGGTCACTTTCCCATCGTCGATCAGTTGCTTGACCACACGCGGCGTGACTTTCTTACCCGCTTCGGCAATGACATCCCCGGACTTGGCATCGACCAGATCATGTGTCGGACGTGTACCCCTGACACGTTCCGGGAAGAATTTGGTCACCCATCCGGTAACCGCCTTGCCCTTTTTCTTCAGCTTGAAGTCAACCGTGTCATAATAGGCATCCATGATACCTTCCTGATCCAGACCCAGAGCATAAAGCAGGGTTGTCACAGGCAGCTTCCGGCGACGGTCGATGCGCGCAAAGACGATGTCTTTGGCGTCAAACTCAAAGTCGAGCCATGAGCCGCGATAGGGAATGATGCGGCAGGCAAAGAGCAACTTGCCCGAAGCATGTGTCTTGCCTTTGTCATGGTCAAAA
Organism: Roseovarius sp. W115; assembly: GCF_032842945.2. Lineage (NCBI taxonomy): Bacteria > Pseudomonadati > Pseudomonadota > Alphaproteobacteria > Rhodobacterales > Roseobacteraceae > Roseovarius > Roseovarius rhodophyticola. The sequence goes on along the minus strand of NZ_CP146606.1, from coordinate 2,181,089 downwards.
AACACGCCTGGAGAGCGATGCATCTGGCTGACGATCACGCGCTCTGTTCCGTTGACAACAAAAGTCCCGTTGGGGGTCATCAGGGGCATATCGCCCATGAACACGTCCTGTTCCTTGATGTCCTTGACGGACTTCGCACCAGTGTCCTCATCGACATCAAACACAATCAGCCGCAGCGTCACCTTAAGCGGCGCGCTGTAGGTCATGTCGCGTTGCATACACTCTTCGACATCGTATTTCGGCTTTTCCAGGTCGTAGTTCACGAACTCCAGCACAGCTGTTTCGTTGAAATCCTTGATCGGAAAGACCGACTGAAACACGCCCTTGATCCCCTCACCATCGGTGGGGATCTCCTGGTCGCCGGATTTCAGGAACAGGTCATAGCTTGATTTCTGCACCTCAATGAGGTTCGGCATTTCCAGCACTTCGCGGATTTTGCCGTAATATTTACGAAGACGTTTTTGGCCAAGGAAGCTCTGCGTCATGTGACGGGTCACCTTTCATTTCTCACTGGTCATGCGCGCTGTCGGGGCCCAGCGGCACGTCCATCAGAGACAGCGAGTACGATCCATTCTTGGCCCCCATCCCACAAGGGGCCACCCGATCGTTGAACCTCGCCTGAGAAAAGCCCCGCGCAACAGGGCCTCTCTGAGACAGGTTCGGCTGGACCCGTATTTTGCCGGGACCAGCCAAAATTCATGTCGCAATACGAGGGTCGCCCCACCCAAAGCACATGACTTTAGGATGGGTGCAAACCCACGGATTACTTGAGTTCGACCTCAGCGCCAGCTGCTTCCAGCTTGCCTTTGATGTCGTCTGCTTCGGCTTTGTCGACGCCTTCTTTGACAGCTTTGCCGCCGGCTTCAACAAGATCCTTGGCTTCTTTCAGACCAAGACCCGTGATCGCGCGCACCTCTTTGATGACGTTGATCTTCGACGCACCGGCCGATTTCAGGATCACGTCAAATTCGGTTTGCTCTTCACCGCCGCCTGCGCCACCGGCGTCACCGCCTGCTGCACCGGCAACCATCACAGCCCCGCCCGCGGCGGGCTCGATGCCGTATTCGTCTTTCAGAATGGTTTTCAGTTCTTGTGCTTCGAGAAGCGTCAGACCAACGATCTCTTCAGCGAGTTTTTTCAGATCAGCCATATCTAGCTCTTTTCCGTTCTCTTAGATGTGTTCCAACGTCAGACCAGGCAGTCCACGTCAGACCTTTTCCAGTTCCGCTATGCCGCTTCTGCCTTTTCCTCGACGGATGACAGAATGCTCGCGATGTTCGAAGCAGGTGCGCCAATGGCCCCGGCGATGTTCGAAGCAGGTGCGCCGATGCAGCCCACGATGGAGGCAATAAGCTCCTCGCGAGATGGCATTTTCGACACGTCTTCGACGCCTTTGCGGTCCAATGCGTTCTCACCCATAGCCCCGCCAAGAATTTCAAACTTCTTGTTATCCTTGGCGAACCCTTCGGCGACCTTGGCTGCTGCCACAGGGTCTTCCGAAAAGGTCAGAACAGTCATGCCCGACAGATAGTCCGCAATGCTGGCGCATGGCTTTCCATCAAGGGCTATCTTGGCGAGCCTGTTTTTGGCAACGCGTACGGATGCATCGGCCTCGCGGGCGCGGGCACGAAGATCCTGCATTTCGGTAACTGTAAGGCCTGCGTAGTGGGCTACCACGACGACGCCAGAGCTTTCGAAGATCTGGCCGAGTTCCTCGACCACTTTCTCTTTCTGGGCTCTATCCACAGTTTCACTCCAATTGTGGGGAAATTCCCCGGCTCAGTCTTACTGGGCCAAAAGACCCAGCCTTTGGGTCCGTTAAACGGGCTGAGCCAGACACGAGGAACCACCTTAGGAGAGCCGCGCAAAATTCTGGTCTTTCCCGTCTCAGGCAGGAATTATGACCGGCATATCCCGACCACCCACCGTCTCGGACGAAACACAAATGGCCCGACGAATCGGACCACGTGTGCAACGCAGTAACTAGACCGCATCCAGGCAAATGCCAAGCCCCTTTTAAACAAGGCTCAAAACTGGCCACAAAGAGCCGCTCAGACCGGGGTTTGAGGGGATCGATATTCAGGAACGCTGAGTTTTACGCAAGGTCTGTTGTGAGCCCATACGGACCAGTCATAACTACTTTATCACGCCGTACCAAATGCATATTAACTGGCTGCTAGAACGGTACAAGGTCGGAGGTTGATGTGGAAAATAATGGCTACGCCGAACTGATCCAAAAGATAGAAACCAAAATTCGAAAGCTTGAACAAGAAAACGAGCTGGTGGTTTGCAGTGATACGCCAAGGCGAATTGCAATTGAAATAGCCAGCGCAGTTAATCAGTCTCCTTACTTGGATGATGGAGCAATAATGCACGGAGAAATCGAAAAATGGCCAACGAAAGCTGAACTGGCCAAAAATGTTCAAATCCGCTGGATTCCGCATCTATGAAGGCAAACATTCGGTACGGTTAGAGGAATTTGACAGGTTTGGTTTTCACGATTTACTCGATGGGAAACAGGGCGGCAGCATAGAAGCAGATAACCATTCTGCCTATGTTTTGGCCAACTTCTCAGAACGCGTGTCCAACGTATTCGCCCAAAACGACATCAGACATCGATTTGAAGTTTATACTCCTGGAGGTCAGATGTCTCATTACTTTCATTTTGATTGGCCGCTGTGAGCCCGTAGCGCACGCCATTCGTTCATCTCACTCAGGCACGGCTTTGATCCAAAGTCAGCTTCGTCCCGCAAACCCGACAAACAACCCATTTCGCAAAAACAAAAGGGGCCTCCCGAAGGAAGCCCCGAATTTGCGTGTCACATCGGCGTCAGCTTATTCGCCAACGGCACCTGCTACATCGATGCTCACGCCCGGACCCATGGTCGAGCTCAGGGCGATCTTTTTCATGTAGGCCCCTTTGGCGCCAGATGGCTTTGCTTTCTGCACGGCTTCTACAAAAGCACGGACGTTTTCAACAAGCTTGCCTTCATCGAACGACGCCTTGCCAATCCCGGCATGCACAACCCCAGCCTTTTCGGCTTTGAACTGCACTTCGCCGCCCTTGGCCGCTTTCACGGCATCGGCCACATCCATGGTCACCGTGCCCACCTTGGGGTTCGGCATCAGGTTACGTGGGCCTAGTACCTTACCCAGACGACCCACGATGGGCATCATGTCTGGTGTGGCGATGCAGCGGTCAAAGTCGATCTTGCCGCCTTGCACCGTTTCCATCAGGTCCTCGGCACCGACGATATCTGCACCGGCCTCTTTCGCTTCATCGGCCTTGGGGCCACGGGCGAAAACCGCCACGCGCACATCCTTGCCTGTGCCATTCGGAAGGCCAACCACACCGCGCACCATCTGATCCGCGTGCCGGGGATCAACCCCAAGGTTCACCGCAATCTCGACAGTTTCGTCGAACTTCGCGTTGGCATTGCCTTTGACCAGCGCCACCGCCTCTTCGATGGTGACGTTTTCTTTGCCCGCGAACGCTTCACGCGCCGCTTTTGTGCGTTTTCCAAGCTTTGCCATCTTACTTCACCTCAATGCCCATGGAGCGTGCAGAACCGGCAATGATCTTCATCGCGGCTTCGACGTCATTTGCGTTCAGGTCCTTCCACTTGGCTTCTGCGATTTCACGCAGCTGCTTGGCCGAGACCGAGGCGACAGTTTCACGACCGGGCGCGTTTGCACCGGATTTCAACTTGGCCGCTTTTTTCAGGTAGTAAGACGCAGGTGGCGTCTTGATGTCCATTTCAAAGGACTTGTCCTGATAATAGGTGATCACGGTGGGGCACGGCGCACCGGGCTCCATGTCTTGCGTCTTGGCGTTGAACGCCTTGCAGAATTCCATGATGTTGATGCCGCGCTGACCCAGCGCCGGACCGACCGGCGGGGATGGGTTTGCTTGTCCGGCAGGCACCTGAAGCTTCATGGTGCCAGCAAGTTTCTTGGCCATGGGCCATCTCCTTTTCAAACAGCCTCAGGACGCGCCCCTTAGCCTATGTTGATGTGGTCTGGTCCGAACATCGCGATGCCCTCGCCTCCCACATGGGGGTCTCATTCAAGAGACTGGCGTGCGCACTACACCGGGCACGCCGGTTTGACAAGCATGATCTGACACAGGTGACGCTCATCGCGACGTGAAACCAAAAAGCCACGCGCTGCTCATTGCGCGTGGCTTTTACACCTTGGAGTGAAATCCTCGGCGCTGCTTCACCCCTCCCAGAGTTCAGTCGTTGGATGAAACTGAGACCAAGCAAACCAGAAGGCCTGATGGCTGCCAAGGTCAGCGCCATTCGCATCCACCGCCTTGATCCCACCGCCATCAAGCGTCAGGCGCACGTTGTCCACTGCGATTTCGTTGCCGCCCTGCAGCGCCGCCATCGCCTTGCTGCGCTGGAAGGCAACAGGTTTGCCTGACGCCGTGACAATGCCGATAATGTCTTCATGCACCGGCAGACGCGGATCGACATCACCCACCGGGAAGATCGGTCCGTTGGCATCACGCCCATTGCGAAAATCAAAATCCCGACCAAGAGCAAGCTCTTCTACCAAAACGGTTGTCTCGGGATGTGCTGTCTTCCACGTGCCCCAGTCAGTGGTCACGACACCTGCTTGTTCCAATTTCACACCCTTCTTGGCCAAGGGCCCTGTCACAGCGTGACCCAGGAACGTGTCAAACACCGAATGCGTACGCACGTCATACATGACCTTATTGGACCGGATCAAAAGCCCCGATGTCCGCAAAACCGGGCGCTCTACACCGACAGGCACGTCATCGGTAAAGTACGCCTGAGCCGCGCCGCACAAAGTGCAGTAGGGAATACCAAGATCACGACCGCCCAGGGTATCGTTGACCATTTCGCGCACTTCCATGATGCGACGCGGATAGGCCCGCGCCTCACCGTTCACGACCACGCCAAAGACAATGTCGCTATCCTTGAGCCAGGTGGCCTCTGCCGCGCTGCTGACCTCTGGGTTATCCGCCGCCGGAATGCAGTTGCACTGCTCATCGGTGGCGTCATAGGCGCGGTCATCAATCAGCACGCCGCCCCAGGACACCATCCGCCAGTCAATGTCACCTTCGACAAAAATCTTGTCCCAGCCGGGAATAATCCCGGTGAAAATGGCCCGTTTTGCACTCAGGTAATCCGGCGGCGCAGGCACATCCCACGCAATCAGGTGATCGGTTATAACGCCCCAATGGTTTTCAGTGGGCATATCAATTTCAAGCAATGTCGCTGCTGCATTTGCAAGCTGCACATTGAGCGCTTGTCCGGGGGCAAAGCGCATCAGGTCGCTGATGGGCCAGGCAAGGCGCGGGTCTTTTGAAGCAGCCAACGTGCGCAAGGCCACTTCCTGATCCGTACCCCATGTCGACCCTTCGATACTGTCGACAAACGCCATCTTCGCGGCGGCCTTCAAGTCCGCTGACAAGTCACCATCCGGAATGGCAGGCGGCTGACCAAACTGCTCAACCACATAGTCCGGCAGCGCGGCTGGCTGTTCGGCACGCACCGCTGTGGACCAGAGAGCGAAGAGCATCATCAGCGACGCAAGGATCAAGAGACGCGGCGTTGAGCCAAATGTAGTTGCCATCAAAGGACCTTTCATGTGCACATTTCAAGTGCACCCAAAGATGACGGTTCCGGGCAAGATGGCTAATCACGATTGCATCAGCACTTAGTGAACAGGTCCTGAACACACCGTTCACGAACATTCGCCGAACTGTGCAACACCGTGCGTCCACCTTCTGCGGCAAGCTCAAATTTTGGGAACCTGTTGCACACACCGTGCAGCAGACGCCACGGTGCATTAATCTACAAGCTTTACCGATATCGCACCGACGCAATACCGACATGATACCAATGTAGTACCGACGCTCAAATCCCCGCAAATTAAGAGCGTTAATCTTTGAGCCGCCAAACATGCAGGAGTCTTCACTGGAGTGGGGCAAAAGAAAACCCCGGCCAAAAGCCAGGGTTCCAATTTTCGTCCAGAACTGAGAGCTAATCCTCGGGTCAGGTTTGCTTCGTCACCTGCGTGTATTCCAGCTCTACCGGCGTCTCACGACCAAAGATCGAGACCGTCACCTTCAGACGCTGATTGTCCTCGTCGACTTCCTCGACCATGCCATCGAAATCCTCGAACGGACCATCGTTGACCTTGACCTTCTCACCAACCTCGAAACTGATCAGCAGCTTCGGCGCCTCGGCCCCCTCTTCCACACGGCCCAGGATCCCCTGCACTTCCGCATCGCGCATCGGCATCGGACGGCCTTGTGGTCCAAGGAACCCGGTGACTTTGTTGATTGAGTTCACCAGGTGATAGCCCTGGTCCGACATTTCCATATGCACCAGCACATAGCCCGGCATGAACCGCCGCTCGGTCGTGACCTTCTTGCCGCGCCGCACCTCGATCACCTCTTCGGTCGGCACAAGCACTTCGTCGATCTCGTCCTCAAGGCCCTGATCGGCCACGGATTGACGGATTTGCTCTGCGATTTTCTTCTCGAAATTCGAGAGAACGCTCACTGAGTACCACCGTTTTGCCATGCTGGACCCCACATCTGCTGTTATCGGCACCTGGCCGGAATTCTCTATTTCATTCAGGCTTTTGGCCCAAACCACCCCGATGAAACAAATCAGCGCGCGGGCTCGAATCGCCGCGCGCTGTATCGGAATGATGGCTGGATTACCCCTCTTCGTCCTTCTTTTCAAGGCCGCAGACAGGGATTTTTGCGCTTTAGCCGAAGAGCCCCAAAAGCCCCTCAAGCCCGCTACGGATCAAGAGATCCACCAAGGCAAAAAACACGGCCGTCAGGGCCGCCATGATGAACACCATGATCGTGGTTAGCAAAACCTCGCGCCGGGTTGGCCAAACAACTTTGGCAACTTCTGCGCGAACTTGCTGGATAAACTGAAGCGGGTTGGTGACGGCCATGGAATCCACCGTGTGAAAGGGTCGAAGTCAATTCGGGACATACGTCGCAAGCAGACTGAATTCAAGAGCTGAGAGCCGCCCCGGTTTTTCACCAGAGCAGCCCTGTTGCCTATATGCCGAGCTTAGACGTCCTGCGCCTGCTCGGCCAAACGGTCAAACGGATCGGGCCGATCGTCTTCCTTTTCCAACTCTGCCAGGTCCGGCAGAATCACCCGCTCGGCCAAAGCTTTCGGCAATCGCGCCACTTTGGCATTGTACTGCTCGACAAGCTGCGTTGCCTTCTTGAAATACTGTTCCGCTTTCTGGGGTTTGCGCTTTTTGAACCGCAACCAGCGCGCCAAAAGAACTTCGGCAAACCGCTCGTGCCCGAGCGAAAGGTAGGTGATCAAAAGCACCATCAGAAGTGTAAGTGTCACACCCATAACGAGCCACGGGCGTAAAATCACAATCAGCGCTGTAAAAGCCAGGAAGACGTGCTTTGCCTTGACCTTGCGAGCATGGATCCAGATCTTATTGGCGTGAGACTTGAGCGCAGCGACATGCGCCTTGACCCTAGGGCCATGGGTATTCTTAGGCTTGGCCAGCGCTTTTTTATCTTCTTCGACAACTTCGGCAATGTCTTCAGGTGTGATGATATCTTCTGGTTCAGCCATCAATTGGTCTTGTGACAAAAGGGGATCTTCCTCATCCAACTCAATTGGCTGCTGTACAGGCACATCGTCATCGAACATCGTAGTGCGCTTCGGCCGCAAGGCCGGCATGCTCGGCACAAGCTTGGACACGTCCAGCTTTGTCAGCTTGCCATCTGTAGCCTCGTCAGGTTGTGCCGGGCTTGGCGTCACCTCGGGCGGGGAAAGTTCCGGCAGGCGGCGCTGACGCTCTTCGCGTTTCTGATCAAGCAACATCGACTTGATCATCGCCGTCATCTGCGGGGAGTTTGGATCTTCAATTGTCGGTGTTTCCATGAGCATCTTGTCCCGCGACGGCCGCCGATTTGCGGCGCGCGGATGACCCAAAGGCATGGAACCTGCGGTATCCGTCATAGCAGCACTACCCTCACCACCCACGGTGTCTGTTTCACGCCCCCACGCAAAAACCCAACGCCTCGCATGCGAGTCGTCAGACTAAGGCACGCTATGGGCGAAAACTGGCAAAAAGATGTCTACAGGCGGGCAGAATTGTGGCGAAAGGGCGCAAATCAAATTGCACTTACGAGAGCCCGAAGCGCACTCAACTACACCGAAACGATTGCGACGGTAAAAGGCAGGTCAGGCGCAGAGGTTCATTTGCAATCTTCAGTTATCTGCTTTTTTTCGGTGTCATCTGTCGCGGCCGGCTTTTCATCAGTTGTGTAGGTCTGAGCAATTCCTGCCGACGCCATCCCGACCTCACGCACCTTCATCATTTCTCTGGTCGCTGCCTCGTCGGCAAAATTGGTTTGTTCTTTCTCATTCTCTTTCATCCTGTACCTTATCGCAAAAATCAAAACGCCAATGATCGCTAAACTTGCCGACACGACAAAGATTTCAAACACGTGAAAAAAGATAAATTGAAACATTCTAGGCCCCTTTAAAGTTAACGCTGCCTTCAAGTTCGAGCGATTTTTGCGACGCCTGTTTTTCGGCCATATCGCGTTTCCAACGGCCGTATTGAGCAACACCTATACCCAGCAGAATGACCAGTGCACCAGGAATGAGCCCGGCGCCGGGGTCTTCGCCTAGAAGAAGCATTGCAATGAGAATGGCGGCCAGTGGCGAGAATGATGTTGCCAGCGCCACATCCCCGGACTTGGCGTATTTTAGGCCGAGGTTCCAGGCGAATTGTCCAACTATGATTACGATAACTGCGTAAACCCATATCCACTTCAGAACCACTGGCTGGAACAGATCCTGAAAATGATGCGGACCAAATAGATACATGGCCCAAGTGAAGTAAACCACGGTTCCAAGCGCTGTTCGATAGATTGTGAATATTCCGAGCGGCACCCCCTTGAGACCAATGCGTGTCACAAGTGTGGACGCGATGAAAGAAAGTGTCGCAAGAACCGCTGCAATTTCACCTTTGCCAAACGAGAAACTGGTGCTGTCCTCCTTCAGCGCAATCATCACGACCGCGCCCACCAGAGCGATGATGCCACCCGCGAACGCCCAAGGGTCCAGTTCTTCCTTCAACAAGAACGTTGCCGCCAGTAGAAACAAGGGGGGATCAATTCGGCCAATGAGAACGACGTTTGTAACCGTCGTATGCTCCAAGGCAAAGAAGAACAGGCCAGGCGTCAAAGCCGAGGACAAAAAGGCGGAGGTGGTCAGAAAAACCCAATCTGACTTAGTCAATTTGCGCAGATTCTCACGCGTCCAATCTCTCCAAAAGAAAAATACCATAGGAATGAGCGAGATAAGCGAGCCAAGAAAAAGCAGATTGCAAAACGTGATCGCATTGCGTCCATATACCAGGTTTTCTGCGCCAATATTCGTGAGAAGAGTCACAATGGAATTGGATGACGCGTAGATAAGAACAGCAACCCAAGCCAAAACGACGCCAAAGCGGGCGCTTGACATGACGACAATCTTTTCACTTTGACTTGCCATAGGACGTTCCACTGTTTTGTCGCCGAACAAGGTGAATAGGCGGCTTATTTGAGTTCACCACCAATCCTGAAAATTCTCAAATCAAGCCAACGAACCTTTCTGTGAACAAATGAAACGCGTTTGCAGGTGCCTGCCGGGAAATATCAACGCATCGGAACTGTCAATAGAAGCACCATTCCAGATGCGCAGGCGAGGTGTCGAGTTGAAACTGCATCTTGGCGATCCCCCGCCGGAGATCGACAAAACGCTGGTGCAGAATATTGCCAAGGGACGCCGCTGGTTGGCGATGATTATTGATGGCAAACCGGTTTCGGAAATCGCAGACATCGAGAACGTATCAACGCGCCGCGTCCAGGACGTCGCCGGTCTCGCACTGATCGCTCCTGACATTCTGGACGCCATCACGCTTGGCGAACAACCCAGCGGCCTGACCACCGATTACCTGATCAAAACCAGCTTCTCCGCTGTCTGGTCAGAGCAGCGCGCGCAATTCGCCGCGCTCTGACACCCACACCCTCCCCAAACTCGTACCGCCGGAATCGCAAACAGAGACTTGGGCTCGAAAACGGCCTTGAAAGCGCTCTGGAGCGCGTCCCGCTTCAAACCGCAGAACGCCAAGCGCCGGGAAAGGCGCGACAATACCGAGGCAAACCAGCAGTGTCTGAAATCGAGGAAGTGTTTGGCAGGGGCAGCAGGGTTCGAACCCGCGACCTACGGTTTTGGAGATAGGTGGCATATTCTTTAATTTATTGATTTATATAATTATTTTTTTCTTTTTCTAAAATGTGTAAGAATTTGTGTAACTTCTAGCACCTTATATTCAGCAGCAAGGTTTCCTTGGAATTTTATTCATTTCAGACACTTAAGAGTATGCAATCACTTGCTTTGCACATTGTTGCCTGCTGCTTCCAATGGAACTGCTCAATATCATGTCATCGACCTGAGGTCGGATACAGACAAGGCCGGTGCCCGAGGTTCGGTATATGAGCGGCTAGGGAACTGATGAGATATCAAACGCATAAAGGGCGCCCGGCAGGACGCCCCTTGAAGTCTCGTTCGGCTACTGGGCTTAGCCCATGGCGTAGTCGTTGCAGTTGTATATGTTCGACTGCGGGGCTTCGTCCCGCTCGTAAGAGGGTCTCGTCGTGCTGACCCAAAACTCCGGCTCGTCCGCCCCCTCGCCGCCATCACCGTCTTCCTCAGTGTCGCTGAGGAAAGTCATGATCATGAAGTCGATGACAAATTGCAGAAAGATGCGAAACAGTCCCCAAGCTTTACCAAGCAGAGACCCCAGTCCCAGATAGCGGAACGCCAGTTCCACGGTTTCAAGGTTAGTGATGTTACCCATTGGACTTCTCCCATTTGAGCGTTGCGTTCATCACCACTTGTCCCAGCGCCACACCAAGGTTACCTTTGTACAAGGAGCGCTAACTCCTTGGAGGGGTGCCGAACAATTGATGACGTATTGATATTGCGCGGCACCTCTTCTTCTCGCAAGAAAACTTTCGGACCAAACCACCCGCCTGTCCCAAAACGCGAGATTACTCCTTGATGAGAAACAATAAATTCAAATCACCCTGAATTGTTCTCGCGTTAGGAGCACTTTCCTAAGTCCGCACCTCTGGCTTGAGCACGGAAGGCAAAAGCAAGGTGGCTTCTACGCCTCTTAAGATTTTTGAGACACTACTAGGGTGGTCACCCTAAAAGGTTGGCAGATCAGGTAGCTCCACCTAATGTTGCAATGATTCGGTTGACGACTGTTTGAGGGTAAAGTGGGGCACTTCGAGTTTGAACCATATTCAGATGACGAAAAAGTCACGGAACAATTAAAGCTATTCAAATTTTTTAACGCGCTGAAAGCCAACGGCATTGTTGATGGCATCGCGACTGCCTTTGACGGTACACTTCTGGAGCGCCTGAACGAGGTCGAAGGGTGCCCACCTGACCAACCGAAATACACCAGCGCTAAATTCAAAAACATCAATTTGACCGATTACAGTAGGTTTACAGCAGGCAGCGACCTTTGCGCGCGAATAAAGAAAGAGCTTCACTACGTTCGGATTCATTCCAAAGATCTGCAATACGTGATCGAAGCCTACGAATTTTACTACGGAGAAAAGTTCGACCCACTCCCAGGCGACGACTATTACCTCTACCGTAGACCTGGTATTGTCGAACCAATCTCCACAACAGGAGAAATAAGACTCAACGGCGACTACGTTATGTACCGTGTCGAGCAGCGTCGTGCATTGGGACAACGCCCCCCGCATAACTTGACCAGCCAGATATCGCTGAACTTCGTGCGTTTCTTTCCACACAAGAACAAAGGCACGCGTTTCATGATGTTGTCTTTGGCATCTTACGCAAACCACGGTGACAACCGATACCTTGGCGCAAAAGGTTGGGTCGACAATATAGAAGACCGGTACCTCGCATCAGGCCAGATCGTCAGCCGAAACGGTCAGACCGTTGATCAATCCCGTATTCACGGCGGCATGTCTACGCTCGTTGTCGAAGCCAAACAGGATATGCCTTTCACGCTCTATAAAAAGATCGATGACGAGAGATATTCGATTGAAGCCGCGTGTTGTCTGCATCTACGCGCCGTCTACGGAGCGGAACCGTCGCTAGCGCGCGGTTATCTGGTAAGGTGTCGAGGTCTGGAGGAATATGGCGGTCAGGACGATCAGATTCAATCAATGCGTTACAGCGAAATTCGACGTCTTCAGCAGCTCTTGGGAGAGCAGACCGACGCCGACATCGAATTACAAGATGCTGCGTCAAGGCTCGAAGCGGCTACCGGCTTTGCTACAAAAGCGTTTTATCACAAAGATGAAAACGATCACCCGCATGGGCTTTTGGTCAACCTTCCGTTCGCTCGGGATACTGGTACTAGTCCGTTCAACTTACCCATCATGCTACCAAGTTCGGATTTTCCAATCTGGGCCGACAATTACCCCGCCAAGAACGTCAGCGATTTGACAGACTACGGGGTCGAGTTTGATTTGGAACGATAGTTGGCAGGGGCAGCAGGGTTCGAACCCGCGACCTACGGTTTTGGAGACCGTCGCTCTACCAGCTGAGCTATACCCCTAAGGCCAAGGCTCGAATTACGTCACCTACGGCTGGGAATCAAGTCACATTGGCCCGCAATCGGAAATTTACCATTGGCTGCCTCAATCGCGACCCGATCGTGTCAGATGACCGCGTAGGCCATCATGCCAAGCCCTACAAACCCTGCCGTAAAAATAACGGACCGAATATAAGGAACGCCGGCCACATAGGCCGCAATATATGCCAGCCTTGCCAGAACAAAGAGCATCGCGCCCTGTTCGGCAAGCTCAAGATCAACGCCATCCACGATCAGCGCAAGCAGGCCAAGAACCACGAAAACCGGCAACGATTCCGAGAAATTCTTAGCGGACTTTAAAGCCCGCGCATGGAATTTTCCTGGCTCCGGCAGGCTGTCCCGAGGTTCCATATACGCCGTAGGCCCGACACGCAGCATCAGAAAACTTCCTGCCCCAAACACGTTCATCAGATACAAGGCCAGTCCGGCCAAAATCCAGAAAACCATATTCCATTCCTTCTTTATTGTGCGATTTGGAGGTAAGAAGAATAAGGAATAGCTACAATTCCTTAGGAGGGAATGATGGCGATACAAAACGAATTCGGTTTGACGCTCAAAGGGATCCGAAATGCGTTGAGTCTGAGCCAACTCGCACTTGCACACCGCCTTGGCAGCACCCAGCGACACATCTCATTTCTCGAAACCGGCCGATCGCGCGCCACATCAGAGTTTTTGCAACGTGTTGCCGTTGAGTTAAACCTCTCAACAGCACAGCGCAGCGCGTTGTTTGAGGCCTCGGGCTTGCGTAACCCATTTCCCGAACGCCAGCTTACAGATACTGAGATCACGCAAGCCCTGGACACGATTGAGCGACGCATTCTGCAAAACTGGCCCTTTCCGGCCTTTGCATTGGATAAAGATTGGACAATCCTGCGGGCCAATCCAAGCGCGACCGCGATGTTTGCGATGTTCGGGATCGATTTGTCGCAAGCAAACCAAAGCCTGCTGACCATGGTTTTATCGCCGGGTTTCCGGACCGCTATTCTAAATTGGGAAGAGGTCAGTCCGGGCTTTTACTTTCGTCTTATGGCAGCGGCGGAACGCGATAGGACGGTCCGTGTTGCATTTGAAGCCGCGCGTGCGTCGGGCCTGTTTGACGATGTTCCGCGCCACATCACAAGCGGCAGCGCAAACCCTGTGATGAGCTGTGCAGAGATGGGTCTCCCTGATGGCACCCGTCTCAGAATGACGCCTTTTATCGGATCGCTTTCCACGCTGCAGGACGTGCGTCTTGAACGGATTGAAATCGAGCTGATGGTTCCGCTTGATGATGTGACAGAAACCAAACTCACGTCCATGTTTTCTTGACATCGCAAACGGGCACATTTGGCGCTTAGGACCGCGCATCTTCAACAAAAAGGGCGCCCGATTGGGCACCCTTCTGGTCTCACATGAGTCTATCTCACTCGATGATTTTGGACACGACGCCGGCGCCGACGGTACGGCCGCCTTCGCGGATGGCAAAGCGCAGGCCGTTTTCCATCGCGATCGGCGCGATCAGCTCCACGTTGAACTTCAGGTTGTCGCCCGGCATCACCATCTCGGTGCCGCTGGGAAGCTCAACCGTGCCGGTTACATCCGTGGTCCGGAAGTAGAACTGCGGACGGTAGTTGGCGAAGAACGGCGTGTGACGGCCCCCCTCATCCTTGGTCAGGATATAGGCTTCCGCCTCGAACTTGGTGTGCGGTGTCACCGAGCCCGGCTTACACAGAACCTGACCACGCTCAACACCTTCACGGTCCACACCGCGCAGAAGTGCGCCAATGTTGTCGCCCGCTTCACCACGGTCCAAGAGCTTGCGGAACATCTCAACGCCCGTGCAGGTCGTTTTGCTGGTGTCGCGGATGCCGACAATCTCAATCTCATCACCCACATTGATCACACCGCGCTCCACACGGCCGGTCACAACCGTGCCGCGGCCCGAGATCGAGAACACGTCCTCAATCGGCATCAGGAACGGCTGATCCACAGCCCGTGCAGGTGTCGGGATATACTCATCCACAGCCGCCATCAGCTCAGAGATCTTTTCGGACCCGATATTGTCGTCGCGACCTTCCAGAGCGGCAAGAGCCGAACCAGCGATGATCGGAATGTCGTCGCCAGGATACTCATACGAGCTCAGAAGCTCGCGGATTTCCATTTCCACCAGTTCCAGAAGCTCTTCGTCGTCGACCTGGTCCACCTTGTTCATGAAGACAACCATGTACGGAATGCCAACCTGACGGCCCAGAAGGATGTGCTCGCGCGTCTGGGGCATCGGGCCGTCGGCCGCGTTCACAACCAGGATCGCGCCGTCCATCTGCGCCGCACCGGTGATCATGTTCTTGACGTAGTCCGCGTGGCCGGGGCAGTCGACATGCGCGTAGTGACGGTTTTCCGTCTCATACTCAACATGCGCCGTCGAAATGGTGATCCCCCGCGCCTTCTCTTCCGGCGCGCCGTCAATCTCGTCATAGGCTTTAAAATCGCCAAACTGCTTCGTGATCGCAGCTGTCAGCGTCGTCTTACCATGGTCAACATGGCCAATCGTGCCAATGTTCACATGTGGCTTCGTGCGGTCAAACTTTTCCTTTGCCATCTCTCTTAGGCGCCCTATCCGTTTGGGGGGCCAGACACGGCCCGTTTTCTACTCCGCGCGCATGTATTGGGTTGGGATGAGAAAATCAAGCAGTTCGTGGCTTTGTCCGTATCATCCCGAGGCACCAGACAAAGGACCCGGGAACTTGCGAGTGCCATCCTGACCAAAGAGGACCTGATTCAACTGCTCTGCAGAAATTTGGATGGTGTCAAGGTAATCATCCTGCACAGAGAGCTTCGTCAGGGCAGAAAAGATATGGACTGGCTGAGAGACATCATAGTCCGACACACCCACGAAAGAACTCGGTGGCATCACATCCTGCCCTGTTCGTGTATCGGTGACACGCACATCAGCGATAAGGTGGCTCGTTTCCGGAGTTATTGCGGTTTCCAGACGGGGCGGCAGACGAATTTTGCGCACATCCACAGCAATGTTGACCTTTCGCGCACCAGAGCGGCGATTGGCGAACACGAAGTCAAAGGCGCTGGACAGATCGCGTGCAACTTGCTGTTTCGAAATAGAATTGGGTCTTCCCTCGACTCCTTTAGCGAGGTTGGTCGTTGTGACCACATCCTTATTTACCCCAAAATCCACAACTGCATTTTCTCCAAACGCAGGTTTGCGTGGCTCTGTACACCCTGCAAGAAGCACCGCGAACAGAACGCCCAATACGCTGCGTCGTGACAGCATGTCAGAAAAATCCTATGAGTGTTTAGCGCATCAATCTACGCCATAAGGTTGCGCACCGCACGGCGTGAGGTCAACACTCTTTTCGGCGCTGAGGCAGAGTGGGATGACTTATAAGACAGGTGCAGGCACCTCGGAGGGCACGTCCGTGTCATCCTCGCCCGGAGTGTCACTTTCGATCTCGGCCTCGACGGCTGTATCATCTGTGTCCGTCGCAACGGCTGTCTCGGCCTCTTCCGCTTCAAGCTGTGCCTGGGCTGCCCGTCCTTGTGGCTTGTTTTTGGCGGGCACACCATCATCCTCAAACCAACCTTCCTGATTGTTTTGCCTCACCAACCAGTTCTGAATCAGTTTGGCTGCGTTCTGTGTGAGGTTTTTCATCTGCGTTTCTTTGGACTGGGTGAGCCCAGAGCTGATCAAGGTCTGCCCGGAAATTGACTCAACAATCGTGATGGTTTCCGGTTTTTCGTTAAGTTTGGCCTCTTTTTCATCGTCCCAGGCTGTCACTCTGATGATAAGCGCCGACTTTGGAGCCGCGACCAAAGGGATGCCGGGGATGGCAAGGACATAGCCTTCGACGCTGATGCCTAGATGATAAAGCCTTGTGCCTTCATAGCGCCCAAAGCGTTCGTCAATGGCTAGCTTCATCCCTTCGGTCCATTCTTCCTTCGTCGCGTCGCGCGATGCCGGACCCTTGGTTAGATTGGGTGCGACAACAACATTGTGCCCCAAATGGAAGTTGCCAAGGTAGGTAGGTTCCTTGTCCAAATCATTGACGTTTGTGCAGGCCGCAACCACCAAGCACAGAAGCACCAGCACCACTCTGCCAAGCATAGCGTTGTCCTCTTCCCACAAAATCTTCCTTTCAGTGATTATCGCAGGGACGGGTTTCGCGCAATCGAGGGCCTTTCGTCGCAGTCCCCAGAATTGCCGGAATGCAACGGTCGGCCTATATTGTGTCCGAGACAAAGGAGGTGGTCCAATGTCCTCAACGATCCCAGTCAGAGTACCATTGGTCACAGAACCACTGGGCATCCTTGGCAGTTTGAACGCCGCGCGCCGAAACGTTCTGAGCATTATTCCGGATATTGCCACTCGTCAGCCCATGGTTTCAGGCCGTACGGGCAAGCGCTGGCACATGGTTATGGACCCCGGCGCGTTGCGGGAAATGCTTCTGGAACGTCTGGAAATCTACCCCAAGTCGCTGGTCACGAAAAACCTGCTCAAACCGGCCATCGGCGACTCGCTTTTCATCGCCGAAGGCGCGCATTGGCGGTGGCAGCGACGCACTGCGGCCCCGGTGTTTTCGCATCGTAATGTGATGAACCTCGCACCGATCATGACCGCCGCCGCAGAACGCAGCGCCGAACGCATTGCCGCCGCCGGAGACCGCGCGGTGGATGTGGCCGAAGACATGGTGCGCACCACCTTTGACGTGATCGCCGAGGTTACTTTTTCCGGCGATGGCATGTTTGACTCAGATGCCGTGCATCGCGGCATCGACAACTACATCGCGGAAGCAGGCAAGATTTCCCTGCTCGACGTTCTGGGTGCGCCGGATTGGGTGCCAAGACCCGGGCGGCTTTTGTTCTCACGCGGGGCCGTATCAGAGATGAAAACCGTGGCCGATCAAGCCATTGAAGCACGGCGCAAAAGAGGCCCGGATGGCGTGCCGGACTTACTGGACCTGCTGCTGGAGGGCGAAGACCCGGAAACCAAGCGGCAGATGAATACTGCCGAGCTTCGAGATAACCTGCTCACCTTCATCGTGGCAGGCCATGAGACAACTGCGCTGACATTGGGTTGGTCGCTGTATCTCAGCGCCTTTGACCAGGAGGTCCAGAAGCGCGCGCGTGCCGAAGTGCATCGCGTTTGTGGCGACAGGCCCGTGACGGGCGACGATGTCGCCAACCTGCCTTTCGTGCGGCAAATCATTGATGAGACCCTGCGGCTTTATCCACCTGCGGGCATGGTGTCGCGGACGGCGATGGCCGATGACACGCTTTGCGGGCGCGAGATCCGCAAAGGCGACACGGTTATTGTCCCGATTTATGCCCTGCATCGGCATCATATGCTCTGGGAGGATCCGGATGCGTTCCGCCCGGATCGCTTCGCGGAGCGCAAGTCGATGGAACGCTACGCCTATCTGCCCTTCGGAGATGGGCCGCGTATCTGTATTGGGGCAAGCTTTGCCATTCAGGAGGCCGTGATCATTCTCGGCACGCTGTTAAGTCGGTTCCAGTTCACGCCGGTTGCGGGTCGCGACCCTGACCCGGTCATGATCCTGACGCTGCGCCCTGAGGGCGGTGTTTGGCTGGAGGCGAAATCGCTCGGGCCGTTTCGCCCGGCAAACGCGGCGTAAAAAAAGCGACCTGCGTTACCGGTCGCTTTTTGCCCACTCGCTCTAGAGCTTCAAGAACCGATGATACCCGGCCAATTCGCTTCTCCCTTGGCGATAAATCCGGGCACATCCTTAAGCCAACGGTTTCGGATGCGGTTGTTGTAGTTCAGGTAAAGCTTACCGTTCTTGACAGACCAGGCATCTTTGTCGCCATGGGCAGTGTAGCCCTGCGACACGGCCCAAGAGCAGTAGCCGCCGAATTGAGGCGCGTATTTTTCCGGATTTGCCTGAAATGCGGCGAGGTTCTCGGCATTGGCAAAGCGCCAACGCATGCCGTTCCACTCTGTGCTATATTCAGATGACCCTTTGACGCCTCTGGCGGTCTCATCAAGCGAGAAATAGGCCACAACATCCGCCCCGTCAGCCGCATAGCCGCTGCCGCTGTCATACCAGCGTGGCTCTTTGGCAAATGCGGGTCGTGCAACCAGCACCGCGGTTGCCCCTATCAAGATGGCACGTCTTGAAAGCGTCATGGGCGGTCTCCTCCTGCGATCTCCGCAAAAGTAAGCACAATTCGACTGTGATCAAATCACAGTTTCGTAAATCGATTGTCACGAGGGAAACCGCGCGGGGCCATGCGGCCTGCGCTGGCGCGTTTGCCTATCCATTCGGCAAGTTCCGTCTCGGTGCGCGTCCGACCCGCGGGATCAAGCCAGCTTAGCCCTTCCGCCAGAGTGAACGTCATGGCGTCGCTCAAACCGCCATCCTTGTATTTCTGAAGCCGCACACCCTTGCCGCGCCCCATTTCCGGCAACTCGTCCAGTGGGAAGACCAGTACCTTACGGTTTTCGCCAACACAGGCCACGTGATCGCCCTCAACAGTGCGACACACCTGCGCGCGCACATCGTTTTTGACATTGAGCACCTGTTTGCCACTGCGGGTTTGGGCCACAACCTCATCTTCGGGAACCAGGAATCCGTCGCCAGCACTGGACGCCACCAGCAATTTGCGTCCGGGGCTGTGGATCAGGATGGCGACGATATCGGCCTCGTTTGGCAGATCAACCATCAGGCGCAGCGGCTCTCCCATACCGCGCCCACCGGGCAGATTGGCCGCCGATAACGTGTAGAACCGGCCATTGGTGCCAAAGACCAGTAGACGGTCGGTGGTCTCTGCATGAAAGACAAACCGTCCTTCATCACCGTCTTTGAATTTCAACTCGCGATTCAGATCGATATGGCCCGACATCGCCCGGATCCAGCCCATTTTCGAGCACACAACCGTGATCGGCTCCTTGTCGATCATCGCTTCAAGCGGCACTTCTTCGACCTCTCCGGCCTCGGCAAACTGTGTGCGACGTGCGCCGCCTTCGTAGTCTTTGCCAAACTTGGTTTTGACGTCTCTGAGCTGATCCGAAATCGCCGACCATTGAAGTTTTTCGCTTTCCAGAAGGTCTTCCAAACCGGCGCGTTCTTCCATCAACTCGCCCTGTTCGCGCAACAACTCCATTTCCTCAAGGCGCCGCAAGCTGCGCAGGCGCATATTGAGAATGGCTTCGGCCTGCACATCGCTCAACTCGCCTTCACCCGGCGGAGGCGGAACATAGTCAGCCTCATCGCTCGCCCGGACGTGATCCTTGGACCAGTCCTCACGCATCAGTGCGGCTTTAGGGTCTTCGTCATAGCGGATGACGTCGATCACCCGGTCGAGATTGAGGAAAGCCACGATCAAGCCTTCGAGCACCTCTAACCGGTGGTCGATTTTTTCCATCCGGTGCGTCGAGCGCCGGATCAGAACCTCACGCCGGAAATCCAGGAAGGCGCGCAGCACTTCCTTCATCGAACAGACCTTGGGCGTCAGCCCGTCAATCAGCACGTTCATGTTGAGCGAGAACCGCACTTCCAGATCGGAGTTGCGATAGAGCATGCCCATCAGAACCTCAGGGTCCACATTCTTGGATCGCGGTTCAAGGATGACCCGGATGTCATCGGCGCTCTCATCCCGAACATCGGCAAGGATTGGAATTTTCTTGGTCTGGATCAGTTCCGCCAGCTTTTCGATCAGCTTGGATTTCTGCACCTGATAAGGAATTTCAGTGACAACGATCTGCCATTGGCCCCGGCCCAGATCCTCGACCTCATATTTGCAGCGTAGGCGGAAACCACCTTTGCCGGTTCGATACGCCTGGGCAATCGCCTCTGGCGGCTCAACAATGATGCCTCCGGTCGGGAAGTCCGGACCGGGCACATATTTCATCAACGTATCATCACGCGCATCGGGCGTTTTGATCAGATGCAGGCACGCATCGATCAACTCCGCGATATTGTGCGGCGGGATGTTGGTGGCCATACCCACGGCAATGCCGCTGGAGCCGTTGGCCAAGAGATTCGGGAATTGCGCAGGCAGAACAACCGGCTCGGTCAGCGTTCCATCGTAATTGTCGCGAAAATCGACCGCGTTTTCATTGAGGCCTTCCAGCAAAGCCTCGGCCACGATGGTCAACCGCGCTTCTGTGTAGCGGCTGGCGGCGGGGTTGTCCCCGTCGATGTTACCAAAGTTACCCTGGCCATCGACCAGCGGGTAGCGCACGTTGAAATCCTGCGCGAGGCGCGCCATGGCGTCATAGATCGCGGCATCACCATGGGGGTGGTAGTTCCCCATCACGTCGCCAGAGATCTTGGCCGACTTCCGGAATCCTCCATTCGCGGCCAGCCTGAGTTCGCGCATCGCATAGAGAATCCGCCGATGCACAGGCTTCAAGCCGTCCCGCGCATCGGGCAGCGCGCGATGCATGATCGTCGACAGAGCATAGGTCAGATAGCGCTCGCCAATGGCCCGGCGTAGCGGTTCTGCAACAGCTTCTGATCCGCCCTCAGGGCTTATGTTGGGGTCGTCGACCAAATCACTCATAGATGATGTGATACTCGTGCGGGTTCAGGGCGTAAAGCACCTGTTCGGGAAAATCCGAAAGGTTTTCCCATGATGCTATTTTGCGAATCGTATAGGTTGGAATAGGGAAGTTTGCTGCCAATCGTACAGGGGTTCGCGCTATGTGGCGCTTTATGATGATAACCTTCGGGTTTTTAGGATTTGCTTTTTATGAGCTAAGTGGTGGTGCGGATTACGAACCCCATGCGAACTCAATTCAAGCCCGGGCAGGTCAAACTCAACCAGTCAGCGTTGCTGAACTGGAACCCGTTGAGACTCCGTCCATAGCCGATCTTGCAAAACCTGCACCAAAGGCGCAGTCAGCGCGGCGCCTGGATATTACCCTCGCTTCGGTCAAAGTTGATGCGTCGGCCTACCCATCTCAGCCTGACGCCAAAACAGTGCGTGTGACAGCAAGCGACGCGACTCTGGATGAGGCCGAGCAACAGGCGTTGGAAGCGGCAGAGGAAGACGCCCGCGAAGTTTGGCCCGGAGCGATTGAGCTGTTCCAGCTTCAAGAAGCCAAACGCGTTCAGCAAACTGAATCCATCAAAGCGTTGAAGCAAGACGAACAGGCCGCAAACCAAGACATCCGATATGTCACCGGCAATATTGTTAACATGCGCGGTGGCCCGGGCACTGAATTTGCCGCAGTTGGGAAGCTGTCCCAAGGCACCGAAGTTGCGATCTTGGATGCGCCAGGAAATGGTTGGGTCATGCTCCGTGTCATGACAACTGGGCAGGAAGGCTGGATGGCCGACTGGCTTGTGAGTACGGCAAACTGATTGCATCAAGCGCACGCGCGGTCCAGTGTGCAGCGCATGAGCGAAAGAACCATTCTTATCACGGGCTGTTCTTCCGGTATCGGCTACGATGGCGCGATTGGTCTGCGTGAGCGTGGCTGGCGTGTTTTCGCGTCCTGCCGCAAACCAGAAGACTGTGAACGTATGCGCAGCGAGGGCTTTGAGAGCCCGCTGATAGACTACCAAAGCCCCGAAACCATAGCCACCGGGCTAGCAGAAGTACTGGAAGCAACAGACGGGCGCTTGGATGCGCTATTCAACAACGGCGCATTTGCCTGTCCAGGGCTTGTCGAAGATCTACCAACAGACGCCTTGCGCGCGATTTTCGAGGCCAATTTCTTTGGCTGGCATGAGCTTACCCGCTATGTCATCCCAGTGATGCGTGCTCAGGGTCACGGCCGTATCGTACAGAATTCATCAATCCTCGGCTTTATTACACTGCCTTGGCGCGGCGCCTATAATGCCACAAAACACGCACTTGAGGGTCTTACCGACACCATGCGCATCGAAATGCGCGGCACCGGCATCCACGTGGCCCTCATTGAGCCAGGTCCCGTAACCTCTAAAATCCGGCAAAACGCAATTCCGCATTTCGAAAGCTGGATTGACTGGGAAAATTCTGCGCGAGCGGAAAGTTATGAGGTCCTGCGCAAGCGCCTCTATGGCCCCAAATCACGCGACACTTTTGAGCTTCCGGCCTCTGCTGTGACCAAGAAGCTTATTCATGCGATTGAGGCGAAACGTCCAAAACCACGATACTACGTCACCACGCCAACCTACCTCATGGGCGGACTGAGGCGTGTTCTTTCGACCCGCGCTCTTGATTGGATTTTGTCTAAAAACTGAACTTCTTTGCCTGCGTCACCATTTCCAGTTCGCTTTTTCAGACACACGGTCTAAGTGGCCAAGCAAGGGACAAGTGGAAAATTTCGAATGCTCAAAGACCCTCTTTTTATTGTGGCCGCGTTGGCCTGCGGTGTGGTGGCCGTGATCCTGATCAAGGGCATCAGCACCTTTGGCAAGGAAGGCGTGGACAACGCAAAACGCGCAAACAAGTTCATGCAATACCGGATCATCGCACAGTTCATTGCGGTGCTTCTGATTTTGCTCTTTGTCTATGTGCGCCGGCAGGCAGGAGGCGAATAAATGGTTGTACTCAACAAGATCTACACCAAGACCGGGGATGCCGGGGAAACCGCACTTGGCAATGGCACACGTGTGGCGAAACACTCAATGCGCGTGACCGCCTATGGTACCGTGGATGAGGTCAACGCGACCGTGGGTCTGGCGCGCCTTCACAGTGGCGGTGACACCGATGCCGCTCTGGCCCGCATTCAGAACGATCTTTTCGATCTCGGCGCCGACTTGTGTCGCCCCGACATGGAAATGGACGCTGAAGCCGAGTATCCGCCGCTGCGCATGGCCGATAGTCAGGTTGAACGGCTGGAAGCGGAAATTGACGTCATGAACGAAGCACTGGAGCCTCTGCGCAGCTTCATCCTTCCGGGGGGATCGGCGCTTGCCGCGCATCTCCATCTGTGCCGCACGGTTTCGCGCCGCGCAGAACGGCTTGCGGTGGAACTGGCCACGATGGAAGCGATCAATCCGGCCGCAGTCAAATATCTCAACCGTCTGTCCGACTGGTTTTTTGTGGCCGGGCGCATGGCCAATGATGAAGGCAAATCCGACGTGCTTTGGGTGCCCGGCGCGAACCGGTAAAACTTGTGTCGCTCTTCTTTTGAATTCAGCGCCAAGCGCGATTTTGGTGAAAAAATCCTCCCAACACATCGGAAACGCGACGTCGCAAGACGGAAACGTGACGATTTTGCTCTGTTGTGGCGCTAAACAAATCTGTATCAAACGCCTCAGAGGAATTTGCAGAGTCGCGTTGCGCGGCTCTTTGTTGATTTAGGGAGACCATGCAAATGAAGGTGCTCGTGCCTGTCAAACGCGTGATCGACTATAACGTGAAAGTTCGCGTCAAGGCGGACGGATCGGGTGTCGATCTTGCCAATGTCAAAATGTCGATGAACCCGTTCGACGAAATCGCCGTGGAAGAGGCCATTCGCCTCAAGGAAGCGGGCAAGGCGGAAGAAGTGATCGCCGTATCGATCGGCGTCAAGCAATCCCAGGAAACGCTGCGCACTGCGCTGGCCATGGGTGCGGATCGCGCCATCCTGGTTGAAGCTGCGGATGATGTTCACACCGATATCGAACCGCTGGCTGTTGCCAAAATCCTCGCCAAGGTGGTCGAAGAAGAACAGCCTGGCCTTGTCATCGCAGGCAAGCAGGCCATCGACAATGACATGAACGCCACTGGTCAGATGCTCTCTGCGCTGCTCGGCTGGAGCCAAGGTACATTTGCCTCCAAGCTTGATGTAGACGGCGACAACGCCGTGGTCACACGTGAAGTGGATGGCGGCTTGCAAACCATCAAGGTCAAGATGCCAACCATCGTGACCGTAGACCTGCGCCTCAACGAGCCGCGCTATGCGTCGCTGCCGAACATCATGAAGGCCAAGAAAAAGCCGCTGGATGAGAAAACCGCCGCGGACTATGGCGTGGATGTCTCGCCGCGTCTTGAAGTCGTCAAAACCGAAGAACCCGAGGCCCGCAAAGCAGGCGAAATCGTGGGCTCTGTGGATGACCTTGTTGCAAAACTCAAAGAAGCGGGGGCTGTGTAAATGTCTGTACTTCTTCTTGCCGAAGTGAATGATGGCGAATTGGCACTCGATGCCACCGCCAAAGCCGTGACAGCTGCCAAGCCACTGGGCGACGTGACTGTTCTTGCCGCAGGTGGATCTGCCGCCGCAGCAGGCGAAGCTGCCGCCAAGATCGACGGCGTGTCCAAGGTTCTCGTGGCCGAGGATGCCTCGCTGGGTCATCGTCTTGCGGAATCTACCGCGGCTCTGATCGTATCTCTGGCCGATGGCTATGACCATATCGTCGCGCCTGCCACGACTGACGCAAAAAACGTCATGCCACGCGTCGCAGCCCTGCTCGACGCAATGGTGATCTCGGACGTATCCGGCGTGGTCGATGGTAACACTTTTGAGCGTCCAATCTACGCGGGCAACGCCATTCAGACGGTCAAATCTGTTGATGCGAAAAAGGTTGTAACTTTCCGGACGTCGACCTTTGACGCGGCCGGCGAAGGCGGATCAGCATCCGTTGAATCCATCTCAGCAGCGGACAATCCCGGTCTGTCAGAATGGGTCGAGGACAAGGTTGCCGAATCCGATCGCCCCGAACTTACCTCTGCGGGTATTGTTGTTTCCGGTGGACGTGGTGTTGGGTCCGAAGAGGACTTCGCTCTGATCGAAGGTCTTGCGGACAAGCTGGGTGCTGCTGTTGGCGCGTCACGTGCCGCTGTAGACTCGGGCTTTGCGCCAAACGACTGGCAAGTCGGTCAGACCGGCAAGGTTGTGGCACCGGATCTCTACATCGCCGTTGGGATTTCAGGCGCCATTCAGCACCTGGCCGGGATGAAGGATTCCAAGATCATCGTTGCAATCAACAAAGACGAAGAAGCACCGATCTTCCAGGTGGCCGATTACGGCCTTGTGGCCGACTTGTTTCAGGCTGTGCCGGAGTTGACCGAAAAGCTAGGCTAAGACCTTGGCCAGCAGAATTGAAAGGCCCGCCATCGAGCGGGCCTTTTTGCGTTTGGACCTAAGTGTTCAAGGCCGCATGCACGACCGGGCGCAACAAACGCGCCGCCTTTTCATGTGCGCGTTGCCCAGGCAATTCCCGCGCAACTTGCAAATCTTCCGATGTCAGCACCGGGTCCCCCCGAACCGCGTCTATCTTGTCGGCATGGGCTGACACAGCAATCTCATATTCAACAGTTTCCGCCACATCTGGTCGCACAGCATCCAGCATGGCGCGCGTCACCAGCGCTGGGTCATAGTGAACACCTGGCTCATTGCTATGAGTTTCTGGTTTACGGTCAGAAAACCAGAACAGAACAACAGGGCTCTCCACTTGTTTCAGAAAGCGCTTCATGCCACTGATCCAACAGGATGCCAGCTCTGCATGGACCTGCACAAACCGCTCAGCGGATACAAGACGCAAGTCTTCAAGCATATGGCGCGTAAAACTAAATTCCGTAAAATCCACTTCCGGAAACAACTCTTGCAGAGGTTCATTGGCCTTCAGAAAGCGGTCATTGCGACGCGGATGAACCGTATAGTACCGGTTACTCATGTTCACGGCGCAAGGAACCTGCAACACAACAAGCTGTGCACGCCGCGCGACATCATTCAGAACTTTGTCATGCGTGAGAACATCAATCCCTGCATTCGGCCATCCCAGGTTAACACAAGGCATTTCCAAACTGTTCTCAAGCAAATGCGGAAATGGATAGGACACAAAGCGGCCAAAGGTCTCTGTGCCGCCTAAACACGCAATGAAATCCCGCCGGAGGTTTTTTGCTGGTCCGCGAAACGTTAACTTTGAGCCGGGGTACTGACACATCTCATATGCCGCACCACGGTGTTCCAAGGAATGAACACTCATATCGCCCACCATATTTTTACTCACCCAAGCGACAGATTTAGGTCAAAAGTTTTGAGAAACCCTTAAACATACAATTCGTAGTAATTTTGGGTCGAACCAACCCTTGCAGCCCACAATGCGCCCCGCGTATCCTGAGCAGGTCATTTCAAAAGGGGCAGGTCGATGGAAATCCGCAAAGTCGGAATCGTAGGCGCAGGACAGATGGGCAATGGAATCGCGCATGTCATGGCCGTCGCAGGGTATGATGTGCTGTTTAATGACATCAGTCAGGATGCACTCGACAAGGCTGTTTCGATCATTGATGGCAATATGGAACGTCAAGTGGGCAAGGGCAAAATGGAGGCCAGCGCCAAGGCAGATGCCCTGGCGCGCATTCAGACAACGCTGTCCTTGCCAGACTTGGGCGAAGCAGACCTGATCATCGAATCCGCCACCGAACGCGAGACGGTCAAGCAGGCCATTTTCGAAGATCTTTTGCCGCATTTGCAACCGCACACGATCCTGACATCAAATACGTCTTCGATCTCGATCACCCGCCTGGCCAGCCGCACGGACCGACCTGAAAAATTTATGGGGTTTCATTTCATGAACCCCGTGCCGATCATGCAATTGGTCGAACTCATTCGCGGTATTGCCACGGATCAACCGACCTATGACGCCTGTTTCGGGGTGGTCGAAAAACTCGGCAAGACTGCGGCCAGTTCCGAAGACTTCCCCGCCTTCATCGTCAACCGCATCTTGATGCCGATGATCAACGAAGCCGTTTACACACTTTACGAAGGCGTGGGCAGTGTGACCTCAATCGACACGTCGATGAAGCTGGGCACCAATCATCCGATGGGGCCGCTGGAGCTTGCTGATTTCATCGGGCTGGATACCTGCCTTGCCATCATGAATGTGCTGCATGATGGGCTGGCGGACACCAAATATCGCCCCTGCCCGCTTTTGACCAAATATGTCGAGGCCGGTTGGCTAGGCCGCAAAACCGGACGTGGATTTTATGACTATCGCGGCGAGACACCTGTCCCGACACGTTGATCCACCTTCAGTTCAGGTTCTCCAGAAAACCCTTATTTCTCAAGACTGAGTGTATGCTCACGCAACCAGGCCATGAAACCTCTTGGGTCGCTTTGGAGCATCTTCATGCGCTCTTCGTCAATCGGCGCGCCCACAACCGGATTCTGCGGCTTGTTACAGCTTTTGACCACTTCATGAAGCAAAAAGCTTTGTCGCAGCGTGGCGGATATCTGATTGGCCATCTGATAAACGCGGCTGTTGGCCCCCGGGAAAAAGATCGGCACGACTTGCGCGCCCGAACGCCGGATCATCTGCGCTGTGAACACGGCCCATTCACGTTCAATCGCAGGGCCGAACATCGTATCGCTTGACGCCACCACACCGGCAGGAAAGACGCTGATCACACCGCCTTCTTTCAGATGCGCCATCGCCTTGGCGCGCATCTCCACTGATTTACGCTGAGCGTCTGGTTCATGCGGGAAGGGCACCGAAATCATGTAGGACGCCGCAACCTCATCAATCCCGGTCAACAAAGCCCGTGTCAGGATCTTGTAGTCGGTGCGTCGCTGACCAATGAGATCAGCCAAAATCATGCCATCCACCAACCCGTGGGGGTGATTGGCCACGATCACCACAGGACCAGTTTTGGGAATTTGATCAATCTGCTCTTTTGGAGTCAAAAGGTCGATACCCATGGTCCCAAGCGCCGCACGCCAGAATGCCTGACCTGTCGGGGCACCCTTGCGTTCAAACTCACGGATCATCCGAAGGATCGTTAACTTACCGGTGAACCACTCGACGGCTCGGATCGTGAATGCCGTCAGCGGCGCATCAAATGAATTGGCATAGGTCAGGCTCCGCCGGTCATACTTGGTGGGCGACACCGGAGTGCTCACTTGAGTGCCAATTTGATCCTGAGCGCGTTCCACCACGTGGTCTGATCCTGTCCCGTTGCGCCCTGCGCGCCTACATCTTTTCACCAAACCTGTCTGCGACAAGGGCCTGTACTGCATCAAGCAACTCTGCGGCATCGGTCCCCCAAGCACGCACGTCAATAGTCTTTCCTTTAGAGGCTGCCAACATCAAAAGACCCATAATGCTGTCTGCACCGGTTGTTTGCCCATCATGCGACACTTCTGCAGAGGCGTCGAACGCTTCTACCGTTTCCACAAGTTTTGCGGCCGCGCGTGCATGCAAACCTTTTACGTTGATGATTTTGATTTGCCGGGAGAGAGAGTCATTCATGGAACTTTTGGTCTTTCCTGTTCACGCGCCCTGGTGAGGATCATCCGAGACATCTACGTCAGTTTCTGCATCTTGTTCTGCTGGCAGCACGGCATGACTATCGATGTACTTTCGCCCCGCCGTTAAGGCGGCACGCGCCGCGTCCGCGACACTCAGATGGCGGCTTTTGGACAACTTGAGCAGCATCGGGAGATTTGCTCCGTACAAGATCCGCCTGTTCTCAGGCTGGCACGCTTTGAGAGACAGGTTCGAAGGCGAGCCACCGAAAAGATCTGTTACGATAAGAACGCCATCCCCCACATCCACGCTATCAGCCGCTTCGCAAATTTCGGCCTGTTTCTGCGCACGGTCATGATCGCCCTCGATCGAGATCGCTTTGATGTCTTTTTGCGTGCCGCACACATGTTCAATGGCACGAAGATACTCCTGCGCCAAGCTGCCATGCGCCACGATAACGACACCGATCAACGCTGCGCTTCCTTTTCTTCTGTATTGTCCCCATGTGAGCCAGAAACAGGTGTAGCATGCATGCCACGACGTTCCAGCTCGCGATGACGTATAGACACCTGCCAGCCACTCTCTGCAAGGGCTTGGGACAATGTTTCTGCCATTGTGACGCTGCGGTGCTGGCCGCCCGTGCATCCAAACCCGATCGACAAATACGCCTTTCCCTCGGCAAGGTAGGCAGGCAGCAGCATCTGCACCAGATCGCTCACGCGGTTGGAAAACTCGTCAAACCGGGGATCATCTTTGACGTAGGTGGCAACCTCCGGCGCGCGTCCATCAAGGGACCGTAACCGTGCCTCCCAGTAGGGATTTCTCAGAAACCGGCAATCTAGCACCATATCGAGCCCACGCGGCAACCCTCGTTTGTAAGAAAAGGATTGCACAGTAACGGCCAACTCACCTTCGGCTTTGGCCGCAAACCAGGGCTCAAGCTCTGCACGCAACTCGTGAGGCGACATCTCGGATGTATCGATCAGGATGTCAGCACGCGCCCGGATCGGCCCCAACAAGTCAAACTCACGCGCAATACCTTCATCAGGGCTCTCGGCCGGGGCCAGCGGATGACGCCGCCGCGTTTCGGAAAACCGGCGTTGCAGCACCTCGGCGCGACAATCCAGATAAAGCACCTGAAGCGGAGAACTTCTGCCATGCGTGCTCAGGTCAATGGCCTCGATGAGCGCGTTGGTGGAAAAGTCGCGGTTACGCACATCTATGCCAAGTGCCAGAGGTTTTTCGGGCCCACCATCATCCATAAGGCGCGGCAACAGCGACAAGGGCAAGTTGTCGATGGCCTCGTACCCCATGTCTTCCAGCGCCCGGATCGCCGTGCTGCGCCCCGCGCCTGAGGGTCCGGTTACCAGAACCGATCTTTGGCGCATTGTCTGATCCGGTCCCTTATCCGGCATTCCAACCCTTTCTAAGCCAATCGTCCATGCCTTAGATATAGCAAGATTGCTGCAGGAAAATGGGCAAAACCCGTTTTTCCAACTAGGGGAACGGCAACATCAAGCAAATGTGTTTCTCGCATAGGCGGCAGGCGCTCGGTTTCTGTCAAGTCAAGATCAACGACAAGTTTCACGCGTCTTGGGCCCGTTGGCGGAGCTTTGAGAACACCAACGCCGCGTGCTTCAATTTGGCCCGAAATCGTTTGGGGCACATCCGCCATGACATGCCCATCCTGCACCCAAACATGGGTTCGGTCATCCGCCACAAGGCCCGCTCCATACGCCAACAGTTGGAGCGCCAATCCAGACTTACCGCTACCCGACGCGCCGCGGATCAGAACCGCACGGTCATCCAAGGCAATCGTCGTGGCGTGCAGCAGTGTTAACTTGGACAGATCAGGGTGAGACGGCATCCCGGTATCAGACCGGCAGGCCGACCACGAAACGCGCGCCCAGAGGGTCAGACGTAATATCAGAGTCCGTCGGGCGGATGTTTTCGGCCCAGATCACACCATCATGTGCCTCGACGATCTGTTTGGAAATCGAAAGGCCAAGGCCGGAATTGTTGCCAAAATCGTTTTCAGCGCGCTCTGAATAGAACCTTTGAAAGATCTTGGTCAGCGCCTGTTCAGGGATTCCTGGGCCAGTGTCTTCGACGACGACCACAACGCGATTTTCGCGCTTACGCGTCCAAACGCGAATAGCGTCACCTTCTTCGCAGAAGGAAATCGCGTTGCTGATCAGGTTCACAAAAACCTGCGCCAATCGCCCTTCCAGACCTGTGACTTCTATCGGATCAGGCGGAAAATCCGTAATAAATTCAATGCCTTTTTTATCTGCCTCTTCCCCTAGGTAGCGAGCCAGATTGTCGAGCATGCCCACCAGATCAAAAAACTCCTGATCTTCCTTGACCAGTTCGCTGTCAAGCCGTGAAGCATTCGAGATGTCGCTGACCAACCGGTCAAGTCGGCGCACGTCGTGCTCGATCACTTCCAGTAGTTTCTCACGCTGGTCATCACGCTTTGCCACTCGCATTGTGCCGACGGCGGACCGTAGGCTGGCCAGCGGGTTTTTGATCTCATGTGCGACGTCCGCCGCAAATTGTTCGTTACCATCTATGCGATTGTAGAGCGCCCCCACCATGCCGCGCAGAGCCCCAGACAAACGACCGATCTCATCAGGTCGCGCAGTCAGATCAGGAATACGAATACGCCCGCCATCTTGTCCTTTGCTACGATTGCGCGCACCCCCCACTTCAGCAGCAGCGGCCAATTCTGCAAGCGGATTGGAAATCGTTGAAGCGAGGATCAAACTCAGTGCCACAGAGACGAGCGTTGCGACAATGAACATCTGCAAAACGCGCTCTCGTTCTACCTTTAACAGCTTTTCAATCTCGCCTGACGCGCTGGCCAAAGCGACTGCGCCAACGGCCCTTTCGCCTTGCATCACAGGCGTCGCCACAATGTAGACAGTCGTACCGTCAACTTCGCCTTGAATGGTTTGGACACCCGCCTCAAGAGACGGGCCAACAATCAAGCGCGCTTGATCTTCGATTGTTTCAGGCGCATCCGGATTGAGCAGAAACTCAAAAGGTTTCGACACAAAGGCCCACCCACTGTCAATTGCGTCCGTTATGACAGTGGGGTGATCAAGGTCTGTAATGCGGTTTGGCCGGGGCATCGATCCTGCAATCGAAGCAAGCAGATTCTGCTGGGTGTCGTAGACAAACACCTCCATGCCCTGCTGAATGTCCAGCTGTGCAAGCGTGTCTTGCGCATTCGCGTCACCTGAAGAGGTGAGGAGAGATATCTCTGGCGCTGGTAGTTTGGCCTCAAACACATCAGCAATGAGTTCCACATCGCCCAAAAGGCTGTCCGCGCGTGTTTGCGCCAAACCGTCACGAGAGGAATTCAGGTAAAGAATGCCTGCCACCAGCACGTTCAACGCAATAAGGTTGAACGTGATGATTTTCCGCGTCAGAGACCCGCCGCTGCCATTTCGAAGAAAGCTGCGGCGCGCACGCCTGATGCGCACCTCTTCTTCAACGGTGTTTTCGGGCGCAACAAAGTCATCGCCGAGGACGACGTCATCATTATCGCTGATCGAATGATCTCGCACCTAAACGCCCCCGGTCAAAGGACTTACTCTTCGTTATACCGATACCCGATCCCGTACAGCGTTTCGATGGCCGAAAACTCCGGATCAACCATACGCAGCTTCTTGCGCAGACGCTTGATATGGCTATCGATTGTCCGGTCATCGACATAGACCTGATCATCATACGCCACATCCATCAGCTGATCACGGCTTTTGACGAAACCGGGGCGTTGCGCCAATGCCTGCAGAAGCAGGAACTCGGTGACTGTAAGAGACACATCCTGCCCCTTCCAAGTTACCGCGTGACGCAGAGGGTCCATCCGCAGGTCGCCGCGCTCGATCACCTTGGTATCTTCGGTATCAGCCACCACATTGCCATCCATGGCATCCTGACGGCGCAAAAGAGCGCGAATGCGTTCCACCAAAAGGCGCTGCGAGAAAGGTTTCTTGACGTAGTCATCAGCACCCATGCGCAGGCCCAGAACCTCGTCAATTTCATCGTCTTTGGATGTTAGAAAGATTACTGGCATCGACGTTTTTTGACGCAACCGCTGCAACAGATCCATGCCATCCATGCGCGGCATCTTAATATCCAGAACAGCCATGTCAGGGAGCTTTTTGCTAAACGCATCAAGCGCCTGTTGGCCATCATTGTAGGTTTCAACCTCGAAGCCTTCAGCCTCAAGGGTCATAGATACCGACGTCAGAATATTTCTGTCATCGTCCACAAGGGCGATCTTAGACATAACGTTTCCTTATACTGCTCTCGTTCTTTTGTTTTTCGCAATAAGAGCCGTTTTGGCCTTTACAATCAATGCTAAACTGCGAATCAGCACTGGGATTGCGGCCATTTGGCATCAAAATGTCTTATGAATGGCTAAATTGCCTCACTTTTTCGCAGGCATTCACCTTCAAATAGGCAACAGTTCCAGCAATTTGACGGCAAAGTTTCGCGGGCAAGGCCTTGGTTGCGCTAACGCATCACATTGGTTGCGCTAACGATGCAATTGCGTCCTGTTCATTCCAGAAACCGGCGTGTTATGACCCCGGCATTCATCGGTATTGCCAAACAGACCGGCGCGACAGAGCCGCGCAAAAGATGTATTTTCCGGCCCCACCTGAGGCCATGCGACAAAGTAGGAGCGCACAATGACAATAGGACGGGTGAACCCGAAATTCCGGCTTGAAGACCAAGGCATCGAGGGATTGGGGGACGTTCACTACAACCTCATTGAGCCCGCCTTGATTGAGCTGGCCCTGCGCAATGGCGAAGGCCGCTTGGGTCGTGGCGGAACCTTCCTTGTTTCAACGGGCAAGTTCACCGGCCGGTCCCCCAAAGACAAACATGTCGTCAAAACCGATAGCGTCGCAGACAGCATCTGGTGGGACAACAACGCGGCGATGGACCCTGCGGCGTTTGACCGGCTCTATGACGATATGATCGCACATATGAAGGGCCGTGATTACTATGTGCAGGATCTCGTCGGTGGCGCGGACCCATCGCATTCGATTAACATGCGGATGGTGACCGAGCTTGCCTGGCACGGTCTTTTCATCCGTCACATGCTGCGTCGTCCTGAGCGCGAGGCTTTGGACCGGTTCGTGGCAGATTTCACAGTGATCAACTGCCCCAGCTTCAAGGCTGACCCTGAAAAACACGGCTGCCGCTCCGACACGGTCATTGCAATGAATTTCGACCGCAAACTCATCCTGATCGGCAACACCGAATATGCGGGCGAAAACAAGAAATCCGTCTTTACCCTGCTGAACTACCTGTTGCCCGAAAAAGGCATCATGCCGATGCACTGCTCGGCCAATCATGCCAAGGGCAACCCCGTGGATACCGCCATCTTCTTTGGCCTCTCCGGCACAGGCAAGACAACCCTTTCTGCCGATCCAAACCGCACGCTGATCGGCGACGATGAGCACGGCTGGTCAGATCGCGGCACATTCAATTTCGAAGGCGGCTGCTATGCCAAAACGATCAATCTTGATCCCGAGGCAGAACCCGAGATTTACGCCACAACCGAGAAATTCGGGACCGTAATCGAGAACATGGTCTATGACGAGGAAACGTTGGACCTCGACTTTGCCGATGACAGCCTGACCGCCAACATGCGCTGCGCCTATCCGATGCACTACATCTCAAACGCCTCGGAAACCGCACTTGGCGGGCATCCCAAGAACATCATCATGCTGACCTGTGATGCCTTTGGTGTGCTGCCTCCCATCGCGCGGCTGACCCCGGCGCAGGCGATGTATCACTTCCTCAGCGGCTTCACCGCCAAGGTGGCCGGAACCGAGCGGGGCCTGACCGAGCCAGAGCCGACATTCTCGACCTGCTTTGGCGCGCCCTTTATGCCACGTCGCCCCGAGGTCTATGGCAACCTGCTGCGCGAGAAGATCGCCAAGCATGGCGCGACCTGCTGGCTGGTGAACACAGGCTGGACTGGTGGCGCTTATGGTACAGGCCAGCGGATGCCGATCAAGGCGACACGTGCCCTGCTGACCGCCGCTCTGGATGGCTCTTTGAGCAAGGTGGAGTTCCGCAAGGATCCAAACTTTGGCTTTGACGTCCCCGTGGACGTGCCCGGCGTGCCCGAGGTTCTGCTCGACCCGCGCCGCACCTGGGGGGACACCGAAGGCTATGACGCACAGGCCGAAAAGCTGGTGAAGATGTTTGCCGACAACTTTGAGCAATACCTGCCGCATATCGATGACGATGTGAAAGCTGCGGCGATCGGGTAAACTACACCCAAACTGAATATGCAGCACGAGCCCGCGCATCCCAACGGAGCGCGGGCTTTTTCATGGTTTGAGGCGTATTCCGGCCGAAAAAGGTTAATGGCTTTGTTTTGCAGGATTTTGGATGTCGGTATTGCATCGGTATCACGTCGGTATTGCGTCGGTGCGGGGTCAGTAAAGGGCGCAGGTTAACCGTGCGCACAGTGGGTTTGGCACTTATTAAGGATTCAAGTTGATGATTTGTGTCGTGTAATGTCCGCAATGTGTCGAGCAATCAAAATAGCGCGGAGGATTTGCGTCGAATCGAAAAAACAAGATTGGCCTGTGTGCGGACGTTGCTGACATCGCCAATTGGAGTGTGAAGACGTGTGATGGCCAGACCGCGGGGTGGCGACCTGCCATTGGTTCAGGTCGCTTTATGCCAGCCAAACCCGCCTGTTCTTTGATCGAAGCACTTACGTAGACCTATCGCCAGCCCGGGGGCGGTCTGGCGATCGCGCGGCGGCCTCCGGCCTTGATTCCGCGCGATGGGAGTCGTCTTGGGCTCAAAGTCGCCAATAAGCCTAATTCACCCCGGCAGCGACCCATCCAGCACGTAACGCAATATCTCCACCACCTGCCCCGGCTCGCGCGTCACAGCCAGAGCCGCCGCGTCGACCTCTTTCAAGGCGTGGTCATGCTCGGGCGGTTGCAGGATGATGAGCGACTTGCCCAAGGCGCTGGCATAGCCTGCATCAAAGGCCGCGTTCCATTGTTTGTACTTGTCGCCAAAGCGCACCACGACCACGTCGGCATCGGCAATCCCCTTACGGGTGCGAATGGCGTTGACCATCGCCCCCTTGTGGTCATGCCAGTACTTGTTTTCTTCCGCACCCAGGATGGCCACACCGCAATCGTCAGAGGCCGCGTGATCCGTGACGGGCGCGCTGAACACCACATCCAGCCCCTTGGCGCCTGCGATGATCTGTTCGCGCCAATCGGTGTGAATTTCACCTGACAAATAAACGTTCAGCATGGGGCGGTCTCCTCCGTTTTCTAGCGCTTAACCTGCGGCGGCGGCAAAGAAAAGCAAGTCAGGCCAGGTGTGCGACGACAAAATGGTTGGGCGGTCGCACCGGGTAGTTGCCGGTCTCGACAATGCGAAAGCCCGCGGTGGTGATTTCCTGGTCCATGTCATTACGGCTGAGAAACCGCACGAACGGGGCTTTGCCCAACCATTGCATGATCGGAATGGCACATTTCAAAAGGCCAAATTTGAACCCCAGATCACGTTCGCCAATGCAGGGCGTTTTGGAGATAAAGACACCGCCTGGTTTCAGCAGGTTTTGCACCCGCGCATAGACCGGTTGCGTGTCCGGCACCAAGTGCAGAAGGTTGAGCGCAATCACCGCATCGAAGCTGCTGGTTTCAAATGCAGGGTCAAAGACATCGGCCACGTGGAACTCCACATTGTTCGGCACATCTCGCAAATGCGCCTGCGCGATCATGCCTTCGGAAAAGTCTGTTGCGATGTAGGTTTTGACATCAGTCGCCAGCCGCTCGGCTGTCCCACCTGTGCCGCAGCCGATTTCCAACACGCGCGCATTAGGCGGCAGTTGTGCCCGAATGCGGCTCAGCGTTTGCTCATAGGCCGCCATGTCCGAGATTGGTCGGGCGGCGTATTTCTCAGCGAGTTTTGTCCAGAATTTGGAATCAGGGTGCATTGCATCTCTCCTTTGCCATGCCCTATAAATCCGCATGAATTCAGACTGAATTGGCGAAAATTGCAGGATTGTCATGCAAAAACGTATAGAACAGCCGTTTGACTGGTCGCGGCTTCGGGCATTTCTGGCCACGGCGCAGACCGGATCTCTCTCTGCGGCCGCCCGATCGCTTGGATTGACCCAACCCACGCTTGGCCGTCAGGTCAGCGCCCTGGAAGAAGAGCTTGGCCTGACCCTGTTTGAGCGCAGTGGCCGTGCCTTGCGTCTCACGGACGCCGGACAGGATCTTTTGGCTGATGCAAAGGCCATGGGGGATGCGGCCAATCGTATTGCCCTTATTGCCGAAGGACGGGCACATTCCCTGGAGGGGGTGGTGCGCGTCACAGCCTCGGATATGAGCAGCACTTATGTCTTGCCCGATATCCTTGTGCGGTTGCGGAGCATGGCACCGCGCCTGCGGGTGGATGTGATCGCCGCGAACGACATCCGCGATATTCTGGCGCGCGAGGCGGATATCGCCATCCGGCATGTGAGACCAACCGAGCCGGACCTGATTGCCCGGCTGATCGCCGATGCGCCTGCGCATCTCTATGCCTCCAGAGACTATCTGAACGCACGCGGCACACCCATGAAGGCCGATGACCTGAGCACGCATGACTTTGTCGGTATGGGTGATGACGAGCGTCTTATCGCAGCGTTGCAAGAATGGGGCATCTCGATTGATGCGGCCCAGTTTACAACAAGTTCAGCCAATGGCAGCACTGCCTGGGCACTGGCACGCAAGGGGTTCGGAATTGTCCCGATGTCAGATGATATCGCTCGCGATTTTCCCGACATGGTGCGCCTGCTGGACGGGGCGGCAGACATCACCTTTCCGGTTTGGTTGGTGACGCATCGCGATTTACACACCAGCCGGAGAATCCGGCTGGTGTTTGATTTGTTGGCCGATATGCTGAAAGAGCGCATGGTCTAAACCGTGTCAATTCGACCACCTCTTTGGCCGAATTCCATTTGCCAAAAGAGCGGCGCATCTTTCGGCAGTGTCTTGGTCAGCTTCTTGGGCAGATGCCGCAGGAAACCCGGACGCACACGGGTGGGTGCGAAACAGAAGGATCGTGGCAAACTGGTGTAAAGCGACCGAGGTGGCGCAACGCCATTGATGCGTTTGAGGAGTTTTCCTGGCGTTGGCTGATGCATCCACACCCGTTCTACCCCAAGCCCATCGCGCAACAACATGAGCGCCGCCAGAAGCATCGCGCGGCTCCAGATCTTGCCGTAACGATCCACAAGCCCGCTTTCATACCGCTCCATCTGCGCCAGAGCACGGCTGCGCGGGGCGCTGTCGCGCAAGGCCGCGACCTCATCCCCTGCGTTGCGCAACCAATCGGTTTGCACCTCATCGATCAGCGCTTCACGCGCCTCAAGGTCAATATCCAGCCGTGCCCAGGCCAGCGTCGGTCGGCCTGAGGTGCGGATGGGATGACCATCCCATTCAAAATCCTTGCGCGCGCCCTCCTGCAGATAGCGCCCCATGAGAGCGGCATGATCACTGGGAAAGCCCATTTGAACCACCAGGTTGGCGTTCTGGCGCGTGGTCTGGTCGTACCAACGCCGCCTGTCGCCCCAGATATCGAAGCTGAGATAAAAATCATGCCAGGTTTCGCCAAACACCGCCTCGACCCCGGCCGTAGCGACGGGCCCGAGTGTGACGCGCCCCATGGCCTGGTCGGCATAAGCCACCGCCAGCACATCATCGCGGTGCAGCACACCGCCACACCGCGCGACCAACGCAAGCAACGCGGGCCGGTCCAAAAGCTTGCCAACCGGGGTTTTGCGCAAGTCACCGATACGCGCGGACGCAGGCATGCAGGCCGCCAGTACCCACGCGCTTTCACGGTCGGCGAAATAGGGAAACACCATTTCTTTGGGCAAACGCTGCCCGATCAATTCTACGTCTTGAGGGGTCATGGACCATCTCCACAAGCGTTAACAACGCGCCTGCGGATGGGTCCACAGGCAACTTACATCCGTCCTCCGACGGGTCCGATAGGGGTCTGTTGAACACGCATTGGTGTGTCCTCTTTCAGATTCAGTTGCGAAATGCCGTGAATAAAAAAAGGCCTGAGTCGCCTCAAGCCCTTTTGAGATTTAGAGATTGGGTCTGTGACCCAAAGGGCACGTCACCCCCTGAGCACCCCGCCCGTGGCTTTCACCACCTTCTCAATAATCTTGGCCGAAACCGCCTCGATATCGGCGTCTTTCAACGTCGTCTCAGACGGCTGCAGGCGCACGGTGATGGCCAGGCTCTTCTTGCCGTCGCCAAGGCTGCCACCGATGAACTCATCAAAGACACGCACATCCTCAATCAGGGCTTTGTCCGCACCTGCGGCGGCGTTGACCAGCGTCAGCGCCTCAACATCCGTGTCCACGACAAAGGCAAAGTCACGTTCCACCGCTTGCAGGTCGCTGATTTGCATGGCCCCACGGCTTGCGCCTGCATTGCGCGGCATGGGAATTTCCTGTGGCCAGAGGGTGAAACCCACGGCAGGACCTTTGACATCCATCTCGCGCAGCACTTTGGGGTGCAACTCGCCAAAGACACCCAAGACCTTCTTTGGCCCAAGACAGATCATGCCGTGCCGACCCGGATGCCACCATTCACGCGCGCCGCGCAGGATTTGTACCTTGGCCGGTGCGCCCAGCGCAGACAGCACGGCTTCGGCATCTGCCTTCGCATCATAAAGGTCAACAGGACGGGACGCGCCGTGCACATCTTTGGGTCCAGTTCGACCGACAAGAAGACCACAGACCTGCAAATGCTGTTCTTCGGGCTCTCCACCATGGAACGCATGACCCACTTCAAAAAGCGCAAGATCCATCGCACCACGCGCCTGATTGCGCGCCGCTGCCTGCAACAGGCCGGGAAGGAGCGCCGGGCGCATATGGCTCATCTCGGAACTGATTGGATTGGCGAGCATAGTGGCATCAGACCCGCCGCCAAAGAGCGTCGCGCTGGCCTGATCAATAAAGCTGTAGGTGACGCATTCATTGTAACCCAGAGCCGCCGCTGTGCGACGCGCGGTGCGCTCTCTCTTTGCGCAGGGCTTAGAATGGCTTTCGGCACGCCAGCCTGCGCGCGCGACATCGGCTTACCCTGCAGCTTGGTCAGCGAGGCAATGCGCGCCACCTCTTCCACAAGATCGGCCTCACCCAGAATATCAGGCCGCCAGCTGGGCACATGCGCCATATTACCTTCCAGCTTGAAGCCAAGACTTGTGAGCGTCTGACGCTGTTCCGCTTCGGGGATGTCCATACCTACGAGCGACTGGACCCGCGCCGCATCAAGGCGATAAGCTCGGCTGACATCCGGTACGTCACCGGCCACAACGACATTCGACGGCTCACCGCCACAGAGATCAAGGATCATCTGCGTGGCAAGCTCGTGGCCTTCCATGTTGAACGCAGGATCAATGCCGCGCTCATTGCGATAGCGCGCATCAGAATTGATCTTGAGCGCGCGACCGGTATGGGCGATCTGAATATGGTCCCATACGGCGGCTTCGAGAAACACATTGGTGGTCTCTTCGGTACAGCCCGTCTCCAGACCGCCCATGATGCCGCCGATGCTTTCAATGCCGTCGTCATCGGAAATCACCACTTGCCCCGCGCTGAACGTGTATTCCTTTTCGTCCAGCCCAACGAGCGTCTCACCGCCCTGAGCGCGGTGCACCCGCAGATTGCCTTTGACCTTGTCGGCATCAAAAACGTGCAGCGGGCGGTTGCGGTCATAGGTGAAGAAGTTGGTGATATCGACAAGCGCCGAGATGGGCCGCAGTCCGATGGCGCGCAAGCGGTCCTGCAGCCACTCCGGGCTGGGGCCGTTCTTGACGTTGCGAATGAGACGTCCGGCAAAGACGTGGCAACCACCGTCGCGCGTATCCTCATCGATCGTCACGGTAATCGGGCTCGGGAATTGGCCTTCTACCTTGGCGGAGGGCGCCTCTTTCATCGTGCCCAGACCCCGCGCTGCAAGATCAAGCGCAATCCCCCGCACACCCAGCGCATCAGGCCGATTGGGCGTGATGGCGATGTCGATCACCGGATCCACCTTTACCGGATCATGTTCCGCCAACCAGTCAATGAAGCGTTCCCCAACCTCACCGCTTGGCAGCTCAATGATCCCATCATGCTCATCCGAAAGCTCCATCTCGCGCTCTGAGCACATCATGCCATAGCTCTCGATGCCGCGGATTTTGCCGACGCCGATGGTGGTATCAATGCCCGGCACATAAACCCCCGGCTTGGCAATCACCACTGTGATGCCGGTCCGCGCATTGGGTGCTCCACAAATGATTTGCGTCTCGCCCTCATCCGTCATCACCTGACACACGCGCAAACGATCTGCATCCGGATGTTGCTCGGCCTTGAGCACCTTGCCAATGGTAAAGTCCTTCAGCCGCTCGCCCGGATTGATGATCTCTTCGACTTCCAGCCCAAGATCGGTCAGCGCGTCGGAAATCTCCGCCACGCTTGCATCGGTCTCAAGATGGTCTTTCAGCCAGGACAGGGTGAACTTCATTGGCTCTTATCCATAAATTTCAGTCACGTCCCGCGCGCTTTACCGGATTAGCGCTGCGCATAAAAGAGGGCTAAGGGTCTTGGGCTTCTTTCTTGTCAAAAATACCCAAATTCAAACGCCCATCACCCCGCGGCGCACGAGGTTTAGACCACCTATCACCAACACCGCCAGCGTCAGCTTGCGAAAGAGCGCCTGGTCAATGCGGTCCTGAATGGAAAACCCGATCCATAAACCCAGCAACGCCGGTGGAATGAGCATAAGCGAAAAGGGCACCGTTTGCGCATTCAACACCCCGGAAAACAGGTGCGCTACCACCAATAGCACCGCGCCGACACCATAGATGACACCCTGAACACGCATCTGCTCGGTCTTTTCGGTGTTCATCGCCGTCAGCATGATGGCCGTGGGCGGCCCCCACACGCCGGAGATGCCACCAAAGAACCCTGCAATGGCCCCGATCCCCGCCTCGATCCGTTTGCCGGGATTGGGTGGCAACGCCAGGGGGCGGCCCACAAGCGCGAAAGCGGAATATATCACGACCGGCACGCCAATAATCAGGAGCATCGCCGCCTCGGGGATCACAGGGACAAGCTGGGCTGAGCCGAGCATAAAAAACACCCCTGCCAGAAGAAAAACCCGGAACTTCCACACAGACCCCAAGGCCGCGACCACGCCATTGCGCAGGGCCTGCCATCCGTTGGACACCAGTGTTGGCAGGATCAGGGCGGCCAGCGCTATTTCAGGTGAAATGAAGGTGCTAAGCCCCGAGATCACCACCATCGGCATGGCAAATCCCACCACGCCTTTCACGATGCCGCCCAAAACGGCAATGCAAAAAGCAAAGACAAGCAGGAACGCCCAATCCGGGCCGAGCAAAATCTCCATAGGCCGTTGGTATCACTTTTCCCAGCCTCCGCACGGGTTAGTTTCATGATATTATACGTCGACTCGGGCCCGGCGACCCCATAGCCGCGACAGGTTGGCGCAATATTAAACCATTTGCTGTGCCGCATAAGCAAAATAGTTGCGCTGCACCTGCGAAATAGCTAGGACAGTCCGACCGAGTAAAGGGAGTGTGATTCATGGCGCATGATGGACAAGACGTAATGGCATCCAAAGCAATACTCATTGACGATCTTCTGACTTTAACCGGTGCCGCCGTCGCTCCGGCAGAGGCCATTCTGGAAAAGGCCAAGTCGGCTCTGAAGGAGCTTGTTGCGGTCGATGGCCGTGTCTCATCCCGCGCCGTGGAAGAAAATCAGACCGCGACGCACGGGCTTGCCTGGCTGGCCACCTATGTCGAATCCCTACGTCAGATGCAAAACTGGGCCTCTCGGCTACACTCCGATGGAAAGTTTGGCGAAGTAGAGCAGCTCATCCACCAGATCGCGTTTGGCGAGTATCTCTGGCAGATCTATGGCGGCATTCCGATGAACCAGGGCGAGGTGCTGCGCCTGCAGGATATTGGCCTGAGCCAGGACGATATGCGCGTTCTTATGACGCCCGAGGTCATGACGCTCACGCAGTCAGGAAACACACAAGCGGCCCGCGTGCGCCTTGTGGAGCTGATGCAGGAGCGTGCCGCCGAGATCACCGTGGGCGCCAGCGGTCTTGATGACGAGCTGGAAATGATCCGCGAGCAATTCCGCCGCTACACCGTCGACCGTGTGTTGCCTGAGGCACATGAATGGCACCTCAAGGACGAATTGATCCCGATGGAGGTGATCAACGAACTGGCCGAAATGGGCGTGTTTGGCCTGACTATCCCCGAGGAGTTTGGCGGCTTTGGCCTGTCCAAAGCGTCCATGTGTGTCGTCTCCGAAGAGCTGAGCCGCGGCTATATTGGTGTGGGGTCTCTCGGCACACGCTCCGAGATTGCCGCCGAGTTGATCATCGCTGGCGGCACGGACGAACAAAAGGAAAAATGGCTGCCGCGCCTCGCCTCTGGTGAAACACTCCCAACGGCTGTCTTTACGGAGCCAAACACAGGCTCTGACCTTGGGTCGCTCAAGACCCGCGCCAAGCAGGATGAAAACGGCGACTGGATCCTGAATGGCAACAAGACCTGGATCACGCATGCCGCGCGTACCCATGTGATGACGGTGCTGGCACGCACCGTGCCCGGCACAGAGGACTACAAGGGCCTCAGCATGTTCCTGGCCGAAAAAACCCCCGGCACCGACGCAGAGCCTTGGCAGGATCCTGGCATCTCTGGCGGCGAGATCGAGGTCTTGGGCTATCGCGGCATGAAGGAATACACGCTCAACTTTGATGATTTCAAAGTGAAGGGCGAGAACCTCTTGGGCGGCGAAGAGGGCAAAGGCTTCAAGCAGCTTATGGAAACCTTCGAGAGCGCGCGTATCCAAACAGCCGCGCGAGCGGTTGGTG
The DNA here is from genome assembly GCF_032842945.2 of Roseovarius sp. W115. Lineage (NCBI taxonomy): Bacteria > Pseudomonadati > Pseudomonadota > Alphaproteobacteria > Rhodobacterales > Roseobacteraceae > Roseovarius > Roseovarius rhodophyticola. Next base: position 2,137,342 of record NZ_CP146606.1, on the reverse strand, counting down.
TTGCCGCCTCGGCGCTTGATCTAGGCATGCAATATGCTCAGGACCGCAAGCAGTTCGGCAAATCCCTGATTGAATTCCCGCGCGTGGCCAACAAACTGGCGATGATGGCGGTTGAGATCATGATCGCCCGGCAGCTCACCTATTTCTCGGCCTTTGAGAAGGATGAGGGGCGACGTTGTGATGTCGAGGCGGGTATGGCCAAGCTCTTGGGTGCACGTGTTGCCTGGTCGGCGGCGGACAATGCCCTGCAGATCCATGGCGGCAACGGCTTTGCGCTTGAGTACGCCATCAGCCGCGTGCTGTGTGACGCGCGAATTCTCAACATCTTTGAGGGTGCCGCGGAAATTCAGGCACAGGTGATTGCGCGCCGGATTCTAGGCTAGCCGTTCAGTCGAACCAGACCAGACGGCATGTGCCGTAGGTGCGGCGGTCAGGAAATCCCATGTTCAGGCGCTCCTGGCATTTTTTGACCGCGACTGTCACCGCGCTTTTTTTGGTGTCCTGACCCCAGGACATCCCCCATACCCCGGTTTCTGACAAGGCAATCGCTTTTGTCGAAGGACGGCTTTTGTATTCGCTGAGCGCGAGTGCGGAGGTTTTTGACAAGGGCAAGTCATCGAGCGTAAGAGGCGCGGCCGGAGCGATCCGCAGGATGACACGGCATTCGGCGTCATACTCTTCACACCACGCCAAAGCGGACGCATCAGCCATGTCTTGGGTGGAATGATTATCCGACCACCCATGACCACCTGCCTCGCCCATGGCGAAGGCCGCATAGTAGTCAGCGTTCTCGACAAGGCTCTCATAGTCTTCCGCAGCGCTGCCTGAGAGCGGCGCGTCACCGGTCACGCTGATGACCGGCTCAGACAAGTAGGGAACAAGCCGTTCTGGCCCTCCACCAAACAGGCGGAAAGAGACGATAATTGCACACACGGCCACGCCAAGTAACGCGGCTTTGAGGTGCTTGCTTTGGTTTTCCCTGCTCATGCCCCAAGGGTTTGCCACCAGTTTGTGTCAAATGAAGGAAACCAATTTGGCTTTCCCATGAAGGTATTGGGGCCTCAAAAGGCATGTCCTGAAGCGAGCGACTTGAGCGTTTTATATAATAAAACCAGCAAGGTGAGCGTAAGGATACCCAACAAAACCAAGCCCAGCCAATGGTGGAACATTGACCCGGATAGAGTCGAAAACCGCAAGGATGCTGTCGTCGCGGCAGCCAAGGGGAAGCTAAGCGCCCAGAAGGACAGCGAAAACGGCAACCGGAGGATGGTTGGGAGCTGCACCATCACGACGATTAAGAAAAACAGCGCAGAATTCATCAAGATGCGCGCCATAGGATCAAGTCCGGGGTTCAGACTGGTCCAGCCCAGAAATCCAATGGCCGGTGGGGCAATCAAGATCACCAACGTCGGTTGAAGCCGTTCCGGCAGAGGGTCGTGAAACACCAGCCGGTTGATCACCATGGCGAGCAGCACGATCCAAAAGAGCAGTCCAATGGAGAGGAAAAACCAGCTGATTTCGATGTAGCCGAGCTGTGCCCCGGCCAGAGGTGCTATGACATTGCCGACCGCAGGAACGAACCAGGCCGGGGTTAGATGGCCATGTACAAAGGCGCGCGAACCGATCCAACTTGAGATGACAGCCAAGGTCAAAACAAGCTGAAGCGCAGCCCCTATGATCCATATCCCGCGCGAGATTGGTTCTGACCAAGGTAGAGCCACAGCCGCGAGCAGCAGAAGGGAAATAGAGATCGCCGGGAAAAATGCCAGACTGACGGGGTGGTTCCACTCGGCCTGCACGGCACCTGTGTATCGTAGAGCCTTCAGAGCATAGGCGGCGGTCACCAGCATAAAGACGACAACTGTGATGAGCGCGCTGAGTATCGACATGCCGTGAGCCAAGCTCAACACGCGTTCTCCTTCGGCCAGTGCCAGTGTCAACCCGCTCAGTCCCATCACCGTTGTAAAAAGCGTCACTGGGAAGCGGGCCAGCCAGGGAGAGGTGTCTTCAACCATCATTCACTCCTAATGAAGCCATCGCAGCAGGAACAAGGTAATCCCCGGAAACGCAACCAGAACGGCCACGCGCACCACGTCCGAGCCTACAAAGTAGAGCACCGCGCGATAGGTCTCGGACATCCTTGTGCGCGGGTCCATAGCGTTGATTACAAAGAGATTCATTCCCACAGGCGGTGTGATCAGGCCGACTTCGACCACGATCAGAACCAGAATGCCGAACCAGATCGCCACTTCTTCAGCCTCGATGCGGTTGGCGCGGCCTTGGGTGATGTTGATATCCAGCGCGCGCATCATATCCCGTGAGAGTTCCTGCCCCGACGCGATAGCGGTCTCTATCGAGCCAAGCATTTCGGCGGTCATGCCGTCTGGTATGCCACTGGCGAGCACCTCGCGTGCAGCGTCGGCTTGCAATGCGGCGAGGGAGACAAAGTTGAAATCAAGCTGGCTGATGATGGGAAAGAAGATCGGGATTGTCAGCAGGATCATCGACAGGCTGTCCATCAGGCAACCAAAGACGAGGTACAGCAGTAGGATGCAGATCAAGACCGACCAAGGGCTGAGGCCCAGGCCGATGACCCACTCTGACAAGGCCTGAGGCGCTTGGCTGAGTGCGAGAAACCCGTTGTAGAACGCGGCACCCAGAATGATGAAAAAGATCATCGCGGTATTGCGTGCTGTGGCGTGGAAAGCGCCTTCCAGAGCTTTCCAGCCCATCCCACCTTTGCACAACGCAATCAGCCCGGTCCCCGCCGCTCCAACCGCTGCCCCGGCTGTGGGTGTGAACCAGCCAAGATAGATGCCCCCGACGACAAGCGAGAAAACCGCCAGAACCGGCCAGACGTCAATCAATGCACGCACCCGTTCGCGCATAGGCACAGGATCACGCGCGCCCGCGGCCTCGGGATGAAGGCGGGCATAGATGTTGATCGTGATCATATACCCGATCGCCGCCAAAATTCCGGGTACAAACGCGGCTAGGAACAGTTTGGCGATGTTCTGGTCGGTCAGGATGGCGTAGATGACCAGCACGACAGATGGCGGGATGAGAATACCCAACGTGCCGCCCGCAGCCAGCGTCGCGGTAGAAAAACCGCCAGAGTAGCCATAGCGGCGTAGCTCAGGCAACGCGACCTGGCTCATGGTGGCGGCGGTGGCCAGAGATGAGCCACAGATTGCGCCAAACCCTGCGCAGGCCCCAACTGAGGCCATGGCCACCCCGCCTTTGCGATGGCCGAGCCACGCCTCTGCCGCTTTGAAGAGCGCGGTAGACATGCCGCCCAATGTCGCGAAATGGCCCATGAGCAAGAACATCGGAACAATCGACAAAGAGTAATTGGAAAAGGTCGAGTAGGTTTCATGCTTGAGCCGGGCAAGCGCCACGGTCCAACCATCGGTGATGGCAAAAAGACCACCCAGCGCCACTAGGAACATCGCCAACCCGATGGGCACCCGCAGGAAGATCAACCCCATCAAAATCGGAAATGAGGCAATGCCAATCTCTAGGTTGCTCACCCGTCCATCCCCTGACGGCTGGGCAGGATCACGCGCCCGCTGGTCGCCTCAACAACCCGGGCGCCCGCGACATAGACCCCGACCAGCGCCGCAATCCCGGACGCTGCAAGGCTGGCCCCATAGCTCCACCAGATCGGGAATTGCAGATCATAGGTGGTCTCGTTGTACTGCATCTTTTCCTGCAGCCCGGCAAAGAGCCGCAGCGCGATCAGGATCAGAATGACCGCAAAGATCAGGTCAATCAGCACCTGCAACGCACGATTCACCTGCAACGGCAGCCTTGAGCTGAAGATATCAACAGACGCGTGGCTACCCGAGATTTGACACAGCGGCAGGAAACAGAAGATGACAAAAGCCATGCCGACCTCGACCATCTCGGTGTCGCCAAATAGTGGGCCGACGCCGAGATCAAGTGCGCCTTGTGCAAATTCGGGAAACACGCTCTCGGCAAAGGCACTGTGAAAAAAGCTGTTTCCAAGTCCGCCGAGAACCGACACGCAGGTGATCAGGATCAAACCGGTCAGAACCAGACCGCCCAAAACCGCCATACCGCGTGCCAGTGCCAGAACCAATCGCGGCATGCCTTGCCCCCTGAAAGCACCGCGCCGCACCATCAGCAGCGCGGTTCACATTGCTTACTCGCTTTTTTCCGCGATCAGCCCGCGCGCCTGATCAACAAGTGCCTGCCCGTCAAAACCTTTGTCGTTCATCTCGGCAATCCATTTGGCTTCAACATCACTTGCGGCCTCTTTCCACTCGGCCACCTGTTCAGGTGTGAGATCGATGATGTTGTTGCCACGCTCTTCGGCCAGAGCCCGCGCAGGCGCGTCAGACTCTTGCATGATCTTGCCTGCAAGGGCCGAGAAATCCGCGCCTGACTGGCTGTCGATAGCCGCTTTCAAGTCGTCCGGAAGGCTTTCGTACTTTTCCTTGTTCATCGCAAAGATGAAGGCGGCCGTGTAAAGCGACTCGTCCCCAAATGTCGTATGGTTTTCCACCAACTCCGGCACTTTCAGAGCTGCTGTGACCTCCCACGGGATAACACCAGCGTCGATCACGCCTTTTGAAAGGGCCTCTGGCATTGCAGGTACCGGCATGCCTTTGGGTGTTGCACCCAATTCCCCAAGCATTCCGGTGATGATCCGGGTTGGGCCGCGCACCGTCATGCCGTTGAGATCGCTAATCTCATCCACGGGCTCCGCTGAATGGATCACACCCGGACCATGCACCCAAACGCCCAGGATTTTAAGATCCTTAAAGTCCTTGTCCATCATGTTGGCTTCGGCAAATTCCCAATAGGCGCGCGACGTGTCCTCGGCATTGGTCATCATGAACGGCAGTTCAAAAACTTCGGCCTGCGGGAAGCGGCCCGGTGTATATCCGGCAACCACCCAGATGATATCGGCCACGCCGTCCTGAACCTGACTGATCAGTTCCGGCGGCTTGCCGCCAAGTTGCATTGAAGGAAAATGATCAATCTGGATCTTGCCGTCGGACGCTTCTTCGACGCGCTCCGCCCAAGGTTCAAGGATCAGTTTGGGCACGTTCGCCTGAGGTGGCAAAAACTGATGCATTTTGAGCGTAACATCCGCCGCCAGTGCACCTGTCGCCAACATCGCGGCGATGGCAACGCTCGCCGTCAGCTTGAGACATTTCATGAATTCATCCTCCCAAAAATCGGATCGCCCCTTTGTTCAATCCGCCGAATTAGACCAAAACGATGGCATTATTGTTCTGCTGTTTGCAACCATCAAGCCGCGTGTCATCCCGAAAACGAAACTTCAACTTCGCTCAAGCCCTCTACCTGGCCTTTAAGGTGGCTTCCCGGACCAACCGGTCCAACACCGGCTGGTGTTCCGGTCATAATAAGATCTCCGGGCATAAGACGGTAAAACCGCGACAGATGCGCAATGATTTCCGGCACGGACCAAACCATGTCACTCAGCGGGGCCTCCTGAACACGCACACCATTGTGATCGAGCCAAATTGTTTGGTCACCGATCTCTCCGAACTCCGATCTGGGTGATACGCGGCCAAGAATGGCGGCATTTTCAAAATCCTTCCCGATATCCCAGGGGCGACGCTTTTCCTTGGCTTGTGCCTGCAGGTCGCGCCGCGTCAGATCTATACCGCAGCAATATCCGAAAACCGCGTCCATAGCATGCTCGACATTTACATTGGCCGCCTCACCATCAAGGGCCACGACGAATTCCATCTCAAAGTGGCAATTCTCTGTCTCTGGTGGCATTGGGATTTGCGTGCCACTGGCACAATAGGCATGCGCAGATTTATTGAAGTACCACGGCGCTTCACGGTCCACCTCGTTGCCCATTTCAGCGGCATGAGCGGCATAGTTGCGCCCCACACAAAAGATACGGCGGATGGGGAACTGAGCATCCTGTCCAGTTACAGGCAACATTGGGTTTTGAGGCGGCTCGAACAACGTTTTTGTGGGCATCGACGGGTCTCCCTTTGTTCAGAAGATATGCGCAGGTCTGACACAAGGCTGCAACTGACAAGATGCGCAATCTTGCGCGCGACACAGAAGCCATGGCATGTGCCGGTAGAACAAACTTTGCTATTGCGTCGTTGCAGGACAAAGCAAAGTGCCCAGATAGGCTCGGCCCGCATGAATTTTATCCGCTATGCCATTTATTTCACCCCCGCCCCAGGCCCCTTGGCAACGTTTGGCGCCGGTTGGCTTGGCTGGGACATTTTGACAAGACAGATACCACGGCCGCCAAGTATCCCGGAACTGGCCAATATCAGGCAAAACATCACTCGAACCCCAGGCAGATACGGCTTTCATGCAACGATCAAACCGCCCTTCCGACTGGCCCAAGGGCAATCCGAGGCAGATCTCTGCGCCGGGTTTGAGGCGCTGTGTGCAGGCTTGAAACCGGTGAAGTTGAAGGGCCTTGCGCTTGCGCGCTTAGGGCGATTTCTGGCGCTTGTGCCAGAAGGAGACACATCTGCTCTTGGTGCACTCGCATCGCATGCTGTACGCGACCTTGATCCCTTTCGCGCCCCGCTGACAGACGCCGAGATCGCGAAACGTCGGGCAAATAACCTGAACGCCGAACAGGACGCGCTCTTGCCGCGATGGGGGTATCCGTATGTGATGGATGCCTTTCGGTTTCATATGACGCTGACCGAAAAAATGCCCAAAACGCAGGCTAAATCTGTGCAAGACATCCTTGAGTCGCATGTCATGCCGCATGTACCCCGCCCCTTTGATGTCGATGCGCTCAGCCTTGTTGGCGAGGACACCCAAGGACGGTTTCATCTGATCCAACGGCTGGCTTTGCAAGGCTAAGGTATAATGATTTCAGATGTTTATCTGACTTTCGGGCGTGCACTCCACCGCTATCTGAAGGCTTGTACCCTCCAGCTATGACCACAAACGCGCCAATTTGGTCATTTTCTCGCCCTTTTCCTTAACTACGCAGCCTGTCGGAATTCTACGAATAGAGGGATACATTCATGGATACGTTTGTGATGGTTGCCATCGGGTTGATGGTTTTGTTCGGCGCAGCGCTGATGGGCAAAATGCTCAAGGATATCTTTCCCGGCACCTTGTTTGGCGCCTCCAAAAAGCGCGAAGCCAAAGACACGCCTGCAGAATAATGTGCGACCTTGCGCTTCTGATGATGTAGCGCAAATCGCAAAGCTGCTGTCAGCATGAGACCCAAACGTGTGCGTTAGCCGCAGGACATTCGGTGCCTTTGAGTGCATCGAGCCAGTTCAAATCAATCCAGATTTTTCTTGATGCGAGCCTAAAGTGCTTTGCCTTTAACCTGCGACATCAGCAAAAGGCGAAACGCGCGCAACGATTGAGTCTCGCGCTGCATTTCGCGGTCATCTGTGAGTAAGGTTTATCGCGTAGCGCTTTAAACAGGAATGGGCGTGCCGAGGAATAACCTTTGAACTGTCACAGGTTTTTCACAACATGTTCATGGCGATGTCGCGTTCTTTTCTGAATGTGAGTTTGTTAAAAGTCCCCAGCTTTTTTCAAGTTATTTGAGTACCAAACAGAGCGGCCTCTTATGGCCGCTCTTTTTCGTCTGCCCTCGATTTGGCTCCAAAATCCAGGTGCGCGGGCGTGACCAATTGACCCCATCACGTCGATCGTCTTGAATTGGCACATACGCAAAAGTATGTCGAACGCATGGCTCGCATTTCCTCACGTCTGGGACCCGGCGACTGGCTAAAAGCCGGCGCGAAAGCCTTGGCAAGTGCAGGGCCAGACGCGCTGAAAGCTGAGCCACTTGCTGTCCGGCTGAAGGTCTCGAAAGGCTCTTTTTACTGGCATTTTCGCGACGTTCCAGCCTTTCAAAAGTCGTTGTTGCAGGAGTGGGAAGTCAACGCGTTGACGCACAGCGAAGACGTCAGGGATGCAGATGACGCTCCAGTTGCGCAGTTAAGATCTCTGGCGCAGGCCTTTGCCACACTCGATAAGCTGGAAATAGCAGTTCGAAGCTGGGCGCAAGCCCACAAAGGCGCACGCAGGTCCGTGGAACGCATCGATGCTTCACGTCTTGGGTTTTTACAGAATGCGCTGACTGAAATTGGCATCGCCAACCCAGAAATGGCACGTATCATCTACGCGGCAGCGATCGGGATGAACGGGATCGGGAAGCAGGCCCCAAGCGACAACGCCGCGGCCATTGGATCGCTGGTCGATCTGGTGCTTGCCCTGCGATAGATATGCGGTTTGCGTTCACCTTCCCTTTACTTGTTGCTCTGTTTCAGTGCAGTGGCGATGAAACGCTATCAGGCTATGGAGCGTCGGATGCAACTTGGAAGCTTGTTGAAATAGATGGCCAAGTCTTTCCCGCCAATGCCACGATAAAATTCCCAGAAGAAGGCAAAATCACCGGCGAAGGCCCATGCAACCAGTTTTTCGGCTCACAATTAGAACCCTACCCATGGTTCAAAACCGAAAACCTCGCCAGCACGCGTCGCGCGTGCCCTGATCTGGAGGCCGAAACGTGGATGCTGCAAAGCTTGGACAAGATGACTTTGGCGGAAGTGTCAGCAAACGCGCTCATTCTCAACAATGATGCAGGCGGTGAAATGGTTTTCGAAGCGGTGCGCTAACGCTTTTCGCGAAACATTTTACTCCGCGCGGATTTGTGCAGCGTAGCGTGAAATGAAACGTCCGCGCCCTTCCGGCAGAGGCTTATTCCCAATTTCCGGTGCCAGGGAATGCGACAGGAAATATCCCGTCACCTCCAGGGCCTGCAAAATCTCGGCATCATCCAAAGGGCTTTGCCCGAGAAGACATGGCGGTAAGGGAAGCAGCTTTTCAGCCCATTCTCCCGCCCCCTCACGTGACACCGCGCGCCCGGTCCGCGGCGAGACATAGGCCAGTTTGTGATCCGTGCCTCCCAGGACAGCGCACGTGCTGAGATCAAGGCCAAATCCCATATCCTCCAGCAGCGCCATTTCCCATTTCAAATAGGCCAGGGGCCACACATCGGCTTGGCCTAAAAGATCCAGAAGCTGTTCAGTTTTTTGATAGAGTGATATGTGTACCTCTCGCTCCGGCAGAGCAAAGAGCAAAAGCGATGCAACCGCATTGAGCCCTGCAAGCGAGAGCCGGTCACCCATCGCGAGGGCAGCGCGCGACCGCACCAGTTCCGCTTGATATGTGCCAAGGTGATCCTCCAGTCGCGCGCGCCAGCTGACATCCAGTTGCGCGCCCGGTTGCAGGACAGGAGACATTTTGCGTGATGCGCCGCCCCGTACCACACCTGCGTGGCGCCCATGCTCAGGCGTAAAAACCTCGATGATCGCGCTGCTTTCGCCATGGCGACGGCTGCTCAGCAGGATGCCCTGATCGCGCCACTCCATAGCGCCTAGTCCGCCAGACCCGGCTCATCCAGTAGATGTCGGCCCTGACGATCCTCAATCTCCAAAACCCAAAGGTCAGGATCAAAGCTTTTTTGACGGTCGATCGCCTCGTCCACGTCTGTCTCTGCTCCTTCGGTCAGCATATCCCATTGCCGCGCCCCACTCATCAAATCAAAACCGCGCTGAAATGCCTTGGCGTTGCCATCCAGAGTATTCAGCTTCACGACGACAGCACCCGCAGTATCATCCCCGTGTTTGACCACAAACCCGGGAATGTCCAACAGTTTCAAGCGCCGCAAGTAGGCATGCACCCAGAACTCTGCTGTCAGCCGGCTCACGCGTTGCCGTCCTTGAAATCAAGCCCCATTTCGGAATAGCGCTCGGCCTCGTCAAGCCAGCCAGGGCGCACTTTGACTTGGGTGAACAGATGCACGCGGCGGCCCAGAAACTCTTCCAGTTCGACGCGCGCCGCCTGACTGACCGCCTTGATCGTCTCGCCTTTCTTACCCAACACGATGCCTTTGTGACCATCCCGTGTGACATAGATGATTTGATCAATCTTGGCAGAGCCATCCTTGCGTTCTTCCCAGGCTTCGGTCTCGACGGTGAGTTGATAGGGCAATTCCTGATGCAGGCGCAGGGTGAGCTTTTCACGCGTGACCTCAGCCGCGATCATGCGCATGGGGAGATCAGCAATCTGATCCTCGGGATAAAGCCAAGGGCCCTCGGGTAACTCCGCGGCGAGCCACAGGCGCAGGTCGGCAACCCCATGTCCCTTTTCGGCGGATATCATGAACGTGTCGGCAAAACGGAACCGCTCGTTAAGGTCTTGGGCCAGTCCCAAGAGCACTTCAGATTTCACCTTGTCAATCTTGTTGATCGCGAGTGCCACGCGACGCCCCTTGGGGATGTTACCCAGTCCCTCAAGAATGCGCTCAACACCTTCGGTTACGCCCCGATGCGCCTCGATCAAAAGCACAACCAAATCAGCATCTGCAGCACCGCCCCAGGCCGCGGCGACCATGGCACGATCCAGTCTGCGTTTGGGCGCAAAAAGACCTGGGGTATCAACGAAGACAAGCTGCGCATCGCCTTCGATTGCCACACCCCGAATGCGTGCTCGAGTAGTCTGCACTTTGTGGGTCACAATGCTGACTTTTGCGCCAACCATACGGTTGAGCAGCGTGGATTTGCCCGCATTGGGCTCTCCGATCAGGGCAATGAAACCAGCGCGCGTGGACATATGTGTGCTTTCAGTTTTGCGTGCGCTCTGCCCTAGCGCATCCTCGGCCAAAGCGCCAGAACCGTCTTAGAACACCGCATGTTCGCCGAGGTCTACTTCCACTTCGCCACGTGTCAGGCCGTGATAGTGATCAGCCAGCGTATCTTGGCCAAACTCTGGGGTGGCATCGGCGTCGTATCCTTGGCGGTCCGCATCCCAGAGCAGCATTGATTCGGTTGCATAGTAGCGTCCGATCCGGGCCAGTTCAGCCTTCGTCCGTGCCGCCGGGCTGAACATTCCAACGGCTGTCAAAAGCCAAATAATCGCGCTCATCAGGGCGACCGGCACGCGACGGAACTGCGGCTTTTCGTTCAGTGCCTGAAAAAGTAGGTTTCCCTGCTCAATTGGTGTAAGTGCCGGTCCTGGTCCACCGACGGGCAGAATGCGATTTTGACAAGCCGGGTGTGTGAGGCAACGTACCACAAAACGCGCCAGATCCGCGTCGCTGATCGGTTTACAAGCGGTGTGTGCCCCATCTCCGAACACCAAAAAGGGCTTGCCTGCGCGTAACCTGCCCAATTGTCCGGAAAGCGATTTGAAAAACGCGGTGGGCCGCACGATCGAATAGGTCAGGCCGGACGCGACCAGTTCTTCTTCAAAGGCCAGCTTGGCGTGTTGAAACGCCAGTTTGGGTTTTTGCACGCAAATGGCAGACAAAAGCACAAAGTGCGGATTGCCCAGCGCCCTGCACGCCGTCAGAAGCCTGCTGTTGATCCCATGATCCACGGCCCAGGCATCCGAAGGCGCACCGGTTCGCGATGCGAGGCAGGAAACAACCGCATCCACTCCGTCTGAGATATCATGCAGAAACCCATCGGAAGTCAGATCACCTACCTGCAGTGTCAGACCTGGGTGATCCGACTCCGCTTTGGAACTGGATGGACTGCGAAGCGCACATGTCACATCAAACCCCGCCTCGAGCAACGTCTTGAGGACAGCACGCCCAATCGTGCCAGTCGCACCCAACAGCAGGACGCGGCGCGTATCAGATGGCACCACAAGGTCGACGCTGTGGTCATAGGCAGGATCGTTTGACATTGCGGGCAAACTCCTTGGTTAGCCCAAGCTTACACATGCGCAATGCCGGGCACCAACCCTAAGCCACAGGCGAGTGCGCCCAGTCGACCACATGTGTGACTTCCTCCTTAGGTCGCGCGATGAACACCTGGGCGTGAAAGTACCCTGCGTCCTCAAAACCTTTGGTGTCATGTCCACGCGCTTCGGCATTGGCGATCGCGCGCTTCTGTTCATCCTGGCTGGAGAAACGGCGATGGCGGAAGGGAGGCATGTCAAGCGCCACCACGTCATACTGATGCTCACGCATCATTTCGAGCGCCTGAGATGTGTCGTTGCCCCGAATAGGCGCAGTCGCTATCCATGGTCGTTTGCTTGCCGTGGCTTGAAGCATTTTGTCCAATGCACCGGGCAGCATATGCGCCACGCTGCCGCATTCCACGATCAAGTCAGTCTCGGCCAACCAAGCCTGCAATTCCGCGCTCGGCGCATCATCCTGCAAGTTTTCGGCGAATGCCGCATCAAAAATGCCAACGGCCCTTCCATACTCGAGCGCGCGTCCGGCGATGTCGATCCCGGCAAAGCGATCATTTTGCCCCACGCGACGGCGGTTTTGAAACCACTCGCGATCTTTGGCAATCACGTCCTCGATGGTTGCCTCATCATACCAGGGTTCAATGTAACGCGACAGCACATCATCCAGCGTCACATCATGCCGCATCAGCGCAGGTGCGATGCCGTAACCGCTCGCAAAATCCATGACATTGGCCTGGTCCAACCCCCGCAGGTGCTTAAGCTCTGCCAACACCGCACGAAACGCGGTCGACGCATAATGCGCCGTGCGAAACCCCGCATTATGCATCGCCCGGTAATACGACCGGCAATCCGGCAAATCGTAGATGTCATCATAGATGGTGACAATCTTCTGGCCCGGGGCCCCTTTGTTTTCAATCATATCTGCAGTCGCTTCTCGTTATCCAACGCACAGCTTCCTACGCACACAGAGAGCGCGAGCACAAGAATCTATGCCAGCCCTACGTAAGACCACATGCGGCAACTACAGCCGAGTGTTACATTCGAAAACGCAGGCGTGACCCAGATCCCTCACCCTGAAACATTGTTTCGAGATATACTCGCTTCGTGACTCATTGTGCGTGCCGTGCGCTTGCCACAACAGGCCTTTGTGGCTCAGTATCCTCTAAATCACGCCGCGAGGGGACGATCCATGGCACAAGCCACGACAAATCCGCAAGCCGACACATCTAAGGTTGTCATGGGCGCCTTGCTCGTTTGGGCAGCGGTCATCATTTACGCCTCGTCCAACTCAATCGTCTCTTTGCTGGCCAATATCGGACGGGAAAACCCGGTCATGGGCCGCAATGCGGTATCGTTATGCAACCTGCTCTTCCTGGGATCTCTCATCTCGCTGGTGCCCATGGTCTTTATGTTCTGGCGAGATTGGACGATGGAGAACCTACGCAAGCTGTCGCGCAAAGATTGGGGCGTGCTAACGCTCTCCGCAATCCTGTCCTCGGCGCTGACACCAGCACTTTTCTTTATCGCTCTGGACTATACCACCGTGACCAATGTGGTGCTGATCGGGCGGATCGAACCACCGCTTTTCCTGCTGGCGACTGTATTGATCCTCGGTGAAAGGCTCGACCCATGGGCCTTGGCTGCCGGAATTGTGGCGCTGTTCGGTGCTGTGATCATTTTTGTTATGAACGGTGCTGCGATTGAGTTTGGCAAAGGCGAGATCGCAACAATCTTTGCCACGTTGTCGTTTATTGCCTCAACCATCGTCACGCGGCTGGGCCTGCGCGGCGTGCCGTTGGGCATCTTCTCAATCTATCGCACGGTGCTCGGGACGATTATCTACTATTTTCTAGCGCTCTATCTCTACGGCCCCAACCACTTCCAAGACCTGTTCCAGCCCATCGTTCTGAAATGGGTGTGGGTCTACGCGATCATCGTGATCATCGTGGGTCAGTTTTCCTGGAACATCGGCCTGAAACACGCCCGCTCTGGTGATGTGTCACTGGCTACATCGTTTTCGCCTGTTGCGGCCCTTATCATTGCGATGGTGCTTTTGGGCGAAGACCCGGGCCCCGGTCTTGTCCCCGGCGGGCTTGTCATCCTTTCGGCTATTGCCATCGGTCAGTTCGGTCGCCTGCGCGCCAAAGCCGCCGAGAAGCGTGCCGAGGAAGAACGCCGCAAGCACGATATGGACAAAGCGATGGAAGCGGAAGGTCGCGTTAATTTCAAAGGCGCCTAAAAAATCTTCTCAACCAAAGAATAACTAGCGAGGTTTGCACGTATAGCTCCCGAAACCAATAAAAACCGGGACAAATACAGTGAGCCTCGCAAGTACAAACACGCAACCAGAACAATCCAAAGTTATCATGGGCGCCCTGCTCGTCTGGGCCGCGGTGATCATCTACGCGTCATCCAATTCCATCGTGTCCGCCTTGGCCGAGATCGGCTGGCAAAACAAGATTGCAGGACGCAATGCGATTTCCTTTTGTAACCTGCTTTTTCTGGGGTCGCTGATATCGCTGGTGCCGATGACCTTCATGTTTCGCAAAGACTGGACGCGGGAAAAGGTCCGCGCCCTGCGGCGCAAGGACTGGATCATACTGACGATCTCTGCCGGGCTGTCTTCTGCCCTGACGCCTTATCTTTTCTTCATTGCGCTTGACGCGACAACCGTCACGAATGTCGTTCTCGTCGGTCGGATCGAACCGCCGCTTTTCCTGATCGCTTCGGCAATCTTGTTGAAAGAAAAGCTGGACTGGTGGGCACTGACCGGTGGATTGATCGCGCTTTGCGGCGCTGTGGTCATCTTCGTGCTCAACACTGGCGAAGAGGGCTTCACCCTCGGCAAAGGAGAGATCGCCACGGTTTTCGCGACCTTGTCCTTTATCGCATCCACCTTGATCACACGGGTTGGTTTGCAAGGCATCCCACTTGGCATCTTCTCGATCTACCGTTCGGTCCTGGGTACGATCATCTTCTATTTCCTCGGTCTTTACCTCTACGGCCCCAACCATTTCCAGGATCTTCTGGAACCGATCGTCCTGAAATGGGTTTGGGTCTATGCGGTGATCGTGGTGCTCTGCGGGCAGTTGGCCTGGAACCTCGGCATGAAACACGCGCGCTCAGGCGATGTGTCTCTGGCCACGTCTTTCTCTCCTATTGCGGCGCTGGTGCTTGCCATGCTGATCCTGGGCGAAGACCCGGGCCCGGGTCTTATCCCCGGCGGTCTGATCATCCTCTCGGCCATCGCGATTGGGCAATACGGACGCCTGCGCGCAAAGACCAAAGAGAAGCGCGCCGAAGCAGAGCGCCAGAAACGGCAAATGGACAAGTCGATGGAGGCCGAAGGTCACTTGAACTTCAAAGGCGCGTAAAGCGCCTTACGCCGCTTCGCCGTCGGTGAATTGCAGCCGCGCCAGTCGTGCATAAAGTCCACCTTCGGAAACCAGACTATCATGCGTGCCTTGTGCTACGATCCGACCGGCATCCATTACAATGATCCGGTCGGCTTTTTTTACAGTCGCCAGGCGGTGGGCGACGATCACAGTCGTCCGTTCCTTGGCAAGAGCGTCCACTGCCGTTTGCACCGCCCGTTCGCTTTCAGCATCAAGTGCTGATGTGGCCTCATCCAAAAGCAGTACGGGCGCGTCCCGCAAAATAGCTCGTGCAATCGCGACACGTTGCTTTTGCCCGCCTGAAAGCATCACACCGCGCTCTCCGAGGTAGCTGTCGTACCCCTCGGGCAAGGCTGCGACAAAGTCATGGGCCCAAGCCGTCTTCGCCGCGGCTTCAACCTCGGCATCGCTGGCATCCGTGCGACCAAATCGAATATTGTCCCGCGCCGAGGTGGCAAAGATCACCGGTTCCTGTGGCACAAGGGCCAAAGCAGCCCGAAATTCCGGGCGCGCCATATCAGGCAAAGCCACACCATCCAGAGTCACTTGCCCGGCTTGCGGATCATAAAACCGCTGGATGAGTTGGATCACGGTGGTTTTTCCTGCGCCGGACGGTCCAACAAGCGCTATGGTTTCACCCGGCTCGATCACAAGATTGAACCGATCCAAAGCAGGCGCATCCGGTCTTGCGGGGTATGTGAAGCTTACGTCCTCAAAGGCTATGCGCCCTTTTACAGGTTTGGGCAGCGCGACCGGCGAAACGGGATCCTCCAATTCATCCTCGGCCTGCAAAAGTTCGACCAGACGCTCGGAAGCCCCAGCCGCCCGCTGCAATTCGCCCCATATTTCAGACAAAGCCGCAACAGCACCGGCCACCATGACCGAGTAGATCACAAACTGAATGAGCGTGCCTGCGCTCATCAAATCAGCACGAACGTCTCGCGCACCGATCCAAAGAACGCTGACAATCCCGGTAAACACCAGGAAAATGACAATCACCGTCATAAGTGCCCGGACGTTCACGCGATGCTTGGCGACATGAAAACTCTTCTCGGTTACGCTATTGAACGCGCCTCGGCTGGCCTCTTCATGGGTGAACGCCTGCACCGTTTGAACGTTCAACAAAGCCTCGGACGCGTTGCCAGAGCTCGCCGCAATCCAATCCTGGTTTTCCTTGCTCAGGCGGCGCAGTTTTCGGCTTAGCACAAGGATCGGGACGATCACCAATGGCACCAGCAAAAGCACCATTCCCGTGAGCTTGGCCGATGTGACCAACATGAAAACCAACCCACCCAAGAAAATCAGCAGGTTGCGCAGCGCAATCGAAATTGACGAGCCAATAACGGATTGAATGAGCGTGGTGTCCGTGGTCACTCGGCTGAGAATTTCACCCGTCAGATTGCGCTCGAAAAAGCTGGGGCTCATGCCGATCACACGACCAAATACCGCTTTGCGAAGGTCCGCTACAACACGTTCTCCCAGGCGACTGACCAACAAATAGCGCAGGCCCGTCCCTATCGCCAATAGCCCGGCAATACCCACGGCTGCCAAGAAATACTGGTCGAGAATTGTACCATCTTCGACCGAAAAATTATCCACAACGCGGCGCACGGCCAAAGGCAGCACAAGCGATACGCTGGCCGTCGCAACAAGCGCAAGAAGCGCGGCTGTGAGCAATAATCGATACGGTTTGATAAACGGCCAGATCGCCGCCAAAGCGCCTATTTGCTTTGACTTCTCCCGATCCAGCATATCCGCGCCATTCTCGGCCCTGCGTACCATGTCACCTTGTTCGCAAATTTTCCGTTCTGCGTTTCATGGCGGTGTGACAAGATTTGGTCAAGCCCACATAATGTCTTGAGAATTCTCTATAAGCACTTGGTCCCGTTGGTTTTGCGCAAAATAGCTCAGCCAACGCGACCAAAGAAGTTCGCATCGCAAAAGACCGGTGACGGCTGTGTTCCGCGATAGTATGCTGAGCGCAAAGCAATGCTGCCAATTTCAGGGTAGATCATGAAAGGCGCCGCCAGAGAACTCAAAGACAACGTTGCCGTGCCATTTGAGCAGGCCCGCGCGATGCCGCCATCGGTCTATACGTCTGAGGACTTTCTGGAACAGGAGCTTTCTCAGATTTTCTCAAAAGACTGGTTTTGCGTCGGCCGCGCATCGGCTCTGTGCAATCCCGGTGATTACGTGACACTTGAGCTAGCCAAACAGCCGATCATCGTCCTGAGGGATGCCGAGGGCGAGCTTAAGGCGATGTCCAATGTCTGTCTGCACCGTATGTCCACGCTGCTCGAAGGACGGGGCAACACCCGCAGCATCGTCTGCCCTTATCACGCCTGGACCTACAATCTGGACGGAAGCCTGCGCGGCGCTCCGGCCATGACGCTCAATGACGGGTTTTGCAAGGAGAGCTACCAGCTTCCCAAAGTACGATGCGAAGAATGGCTTGGTTGGGTGTTTGTTACGCTTAATCCCGATGCGCCGGACATCGTGTCACAACTGAGCAGCGTCGAAAACCTGATCGGCGACTTTGGCATGGAGACCTATACCGAAACCTTTTTCGAGACCCATCTGTGGGACACCAACTGGAAGGTGCTCGCTGAGAATTTCATGGAGAGCTACCATCTTCCGGTCTGTCACGCAGGCACAATCGGCGGGCTTTCCAAACTTGAAGAGATGGTTTGTCCCCCCGGCGAGGCGGCGTTCAACTATCACACGATCCTCAAGGACGACACGCTCAAGATCGCGCTCGCGCATCCTGACAACACCCGGCTGAAGGGCGATCTACGGCGCACAACCTTCCTGCTGGCCATTTACCCCAGCCTGCTGATTACGCTCACACCAGGGTATTTTTGGTATCTTTCCCTACACCCGCATGGCGTAGGTCAGGTTCAGATCGGGTTTGGCGGTGGTATGTCACCCGATTATGTCAACGACCCTGACGCGCAGAAACACTTTGCGCATCTCAAAAGCCTGCTGGATGATGTGAATGCCGAGGACAAGGGATGCACTGAAAAAGTCTATCGCGGGCTGTGCTCCAAAGCAGCAAAGCCTGGGCATTTGTCGCATCTAGAGAGGCCCAACTACGACTTTGCCCAATACATCAACAGCCGCATTCAGAACGCGCATTGAGCAAAATCAAACGGCGACCTTCACAGTCCTTCGCGCAGCCTCTCCAAGAGTGCCGCCAGCATCGCATCGCATTTCTCTAGCTGGTCCAGTGCGACATACTCATCCGGCTTGTGCCCCTGCGCCATGGATCCCGGCCCGCAAATCACCGTGGGAATGCCCAACTCGCGATGAAAAAGCCCGCCTTCTGTACCGAACGCGACTTTGAGAGTAGAGTTGCCACCCGTGAGCGATTTCACAAACCGCACCACTTCCGCGTCCGGTCCCGTGGCCAGCGGTGGGTAGCTGTTGGTGATTTCAATCTCGACGGAGGCCTCTGGAAAATCGTCCTTGACCGGGGCGATGATTGCGTCCGCCTCAGCCCGAATGCGCGCCAAAAGCTCTTGCGGATCATCCTCTGGCAAGTTGCGGATTTCAAACCGGAATTCCGCATGGTTTGGCACGATATTGAGCGCACCACCCGCTTCAATTTTGGCCACATGCACTGTTGTGTAGGGCACGTCATAGGCGTCATCACGAACGGAAGTCTCCTTGATCTCCTCCTGAAGGCGACGCAGCGCAGCAATCATATCCATCGCCAGATAGATCGCGTTGAGCCCTGTTGGCGCAAGCGCGGAATGCGCCTCTTTGCCACGGCAGGTTACCCGAAACGCCGTCTTGCCCTTATGCCCTGTGGCCACACCCATTTCGGTCGGCTCGCCCACGATGCAGAACATCGGTCGGAACGGCGCTTTGCGCAGCATGTCGATCATCGAATGCACGCCGAGACAGCCAAGCTCTTCATCATAGGAAAAGGCCAGGTGAAGTGGGGTTTGCAGCTCCATCTTTGAGGCGTTCAACGCGGCTCGCAGGGACGATGCGACAAATCCCTTCATATCGGTGGTCCCGCGCCCGTAAACGCGCCCATCTGCCTCGGTCATCTCAAAAGCCGGCACGGTCCAGTTCTGCCCTTCAACCGGCACCACATCGGTATGCCCGGACAGCATGACTCCAGGCCGGTCCCTTAGACCGATAGTGGCATAGAGATTGGCCTTCAGACCGGTTTCATCCTCGATGATCGTGACATCCGCCCCGACCGCCTCTAATCGGTCGGCGCAATAGTCAATCAACGCCCGGTTGGGATCGACACTGATCGTTGGAAAGGCAATAAGATCGCGCAGCAGGTTAAGGGTATTCATCTGCCGCGCGCTCCTTTGGCTTTAGTTCAAGCGTTCAAAGGCCAGGGCAATGCCCTGCCCGCCGCCAATACACATGGTGACAAGTCCGTACTGTCCGCCAGTCCGCTCAAGCTCGTAAAGCGCCTTGATCGAGATGATCGCGCCCGTCGCTCCGACCGGATGGCCCAGAGCAATCGCGCCACCGTTGGGGTTCACCTTGTCGGTATTCAGCCCCAACCCGGCATTCACCGCACAGGCCTGCGCCGCGAAAGCTTCATTCGACTCGATGACATCAAACTGATCCGCGCTCATGTCGAGCTTTTCCAAAAGCTTGCTCACAGCCGGGATTGGCCCGATGCCCATCACCTCGTGCCGCACACCGGCATGCGCATAGCCCAGGAGCCGCGCACGTGGTTTCAGACCCGCTTTCTCCGCCGCCTCGGCCGAGGCCAGCACCATCGCCGCCGCACCATCATTGATACCCGAGGCATTTCCCGCCGTAACGGTCCCGTCCTTTTTGAAGGCCGGACGCAATCCAGCAAGGCTTTCCATCGTTGTGCTCGCCTTAGGGTGCTCATCTGTGTCGAACGACACCATATCCCGACGCACCTTTACCTCGATGGGCAGGATCTGTGATGCAAACCGTCCATCGGCAATCGCCTCAGTCGCACGCCTCTGGCTTTCCACCGCAAAGGCGTCCTGTTGTTCACGGGTGATCTGGTTCTCAGCCGCTACGTTTTCCGCAGTCACGCCCATATGCCCAACACCGAAGGGGTCCGTGAGACCACCGATCATCATGTCCGTCATGCTGATATCGCCCATCTTGGCACCTGTACGGATGCTCTGTGTCGAATGTGGCGCGCGCGACATGCTCTCCGACCCACCGGCCAGCGCATAATCGGTATCGCCCAACATGATATGCTGCGCCGCCGACACAATCGCCTGCGCGCCAGAGCCGCACAATCGGTTGACCGTGAGCGAAGGCGCGTCTTCGGAAACACCTGCATTAACCGCCGCGACGCGGGCCATGTACATATCCTTGGCTTCGGTATTGATCACATGGCCAAACACGGCATGTCCGATCTGCCCGGCCTCGATGCCGCTGCGAGACATTGCCTCTTTCGAGACGGCTGTGGCCAATTCGGTCGGTGGCACGCCCGCCAAAGAGCCCCCGAAAGTGCCAATGGCTGTTCTCGCGCCATCCAGTATAACTACGTCCTTCATCTTCTCATCCTTTCGCTCTTTGCGGCTTAGCCCACGGCCTCGCCGAGGCCCGCAATCCGCTCTGCAATATGATCAAGCGACGCCGGATCATCGATCGTTGCGGGCATCTTCCACGGTGTCTGGTCAGCGATACATACCATCGTACCACGCAGAATTTTACCTGACCGCGTTTTGGGCAACGCATTGACCACAATACATTTCTTGAACGCAGCAACCGGTCCGATCTCTTGCCGGACCAGGGCGACACATTCCTTCTCGATATCCGCTTCATCGCGCTGTGAGTTGGAACTCAGGCACACAAGACCCAAAGGCGCCTGGCCCTTGAGCTTATCCGAGATTCCGATCACAGCACATTCCGCCACATCCGGATGCGCGGCCAGCACTTCTTCCATCGCGCCGGTCGAAAGGCGATGCCCTGCCACGTTGATCACATCATCGGTGCGCGCCATGATATAGACATAGCCATCTGCATCCTTCATCCCCGCATCGCCGGTCTCATAGTAACCGGGGAACGTGTTCAGATAGCTTTTCTGAAACCGCTCCGCAGCGTTCCACAACGTCGGCAACGTGCCCGGCGGCAGCGGCAATTTCACAGCAATCGCCCCCAGCGTATCGGCCTCAACCGGATGCCCGCCTTCGTCCAGCACATCAATCTGATAGCCAGGCATCCCGACAGTCGGTGAGCCAAGTTTCACCGGCAAATGCTCAATCCCCATCGGGTTGGCCGCAATCGCCCAGCCGGTTTCAGTCTGCCACCAGTGATCAATCACCGGCTTGCCAAGGTGCTTTTGCGCCCATTCAATCGTCGGCGGATCGGCCCGTTCACCCGCCAGAAAGAGCGTATGCATTGAGCTCAAGTCATATTTCTTAATGAAATCCCCATCCGCATCTTCCCGCTTGATAGCCCGTAGCGCGGTTGGCGCAGTGAAAAGCACGCGAACTTTATGCTCTTCAATCACGCGCCAGAACGTCCCGGCATCTGGCGTGCCCACCGGCTTGCCTTCAAACACAACAGTCGTGCAGCCGGTCAGCAGAGGCGCATAGCAGATGTAACTATGCCCCACGACCCAGCCCACGTCTGAGGCCGCCCAGAACACTTCTCCCGGTTTGACGTTGTAAATGTTCTGCATGGTCCAGATCAGCGCCACCATGTGACCGCCATTGTCGCGCACAACGCCCTTAGGCTGTCCGGTGGTGCCAGAGGTGTAGAGGATGTAGAGCGGATCGGTCGCCGCCACCGGGGTGCAGCCAATAGGTTCGGCTGCGGCCTCCTCGGTCGCCCAATCCATATCACGTCCCTCAACCATGCTGGCCTGGCATTGCGGGCGCTGAAGGATCAGGGTGAACTCCGGCTTGGTTTCAGCCTGTTCAATTGCCTCATCCAGAAGCGGTTTGTATTCGATGATCCGCGACCCTTCGATGCCGCAAGACGCACTTAGAATGGCCTTGGGGGTGGCATCGGTGATCCGCACCGCCAGTTCATGCGCGGCAAAGCCGCCAAACACCACCGAATGCACCGCTCCAACCCGCGCACATGCCAGCATCGCCACAAGCGCTTCTGGGATCATCGGCATGTAGATGATGACGCGGTCGCCTTTGCTCACGCCACGCTGGCTAAGCACCGACGCCACTTTGGATACGCGATCCTGCAGTTCGGAATAGGTGATAATCGTTTTGGAGTTCGTAACTGGGCTGTCATGAATAATCGCCGGTTGATCTCCGCGCCCGGCCTCTACGTGACGGTCGACCGCGTTGTAACAAGTGTTGCATTCCGCATCGGGAAACCAGCGGTAAAATGGCGCTTCACTATCGTCGAGGATCTGCTCCGGCGGCTTGATCCAGTCCACCGCCTGCGCTTCTTTTGCCCAAAATGCCAAAGGGTCCGTTTGCCAGTTCCCATACACATCTGCATAGCTTGCCATGAGCCACTCCTCTTCTCGTCATAGCCGTATCAGAATGCGAGGCGGTCATCGCGCCAATATGCGCCATATGGAAGTCGCCCTATCAACAAACAGGATCGTATCCCATTGCCCCCCCGCAATTTGCGCGAAGCTATACCGAAAAGAACGGTACACCACCATATGCGTTGGTGTCACACCAAACGCGGCCCCACCGAAAGCAATTAGGATTTCTCCAGCCGCGCCAACAATGCCTTGGCCGCAGCTTGCTCTGCCTGACGTTTAGACCCCGCGGTTGCGCGCTCAGCTTTGCCATTATCCAGCCGCGCTTCGATGGTGAACTGCGGCGCATGGTCGGGACCGCTGCGCGCCTGTTCAACGTAGTCAGGTGGCGCGAATCCCCGCGCCTGAGCCCATTCCTGAAGCGCGGTTTTGGCATCACGCGCATCCGCCTCAACGGTCTTGATCCGCGCGCCCCAAAGCCGCAGCACCAGCGCCTTGGCTGCTTCAAACCCGGCATCGCGGTACACGGCGGCGATCACGGCTTCCATCGCATCACCGAGCAAAGCTTGTTTGCGCCGCCCGCCTGAGAGCATCTCGGACCGCCCCAGTTTTAACACCGCGCCAAGGTCAATCTCCTTGGCCACATCGGCACAGGCCTCTTTGCGCACCAAAGCGTTATAGCGCGGGGCAAGTTGTCCCTCTGACGCCTCACGATCATCATCAAGAAGCGCCTCGGCCATCACAAGTCCCAGAACCCGATCACCCAGGAATTCCAGTCGTTGATTATCTTCGCGATTGGCTGTCGTCATGGACCCATGCGTTACCGCACGCACCAAAAGCTCGGGGCGTTGAAATTCATGACCAAGCCGCGCCTGAAACGCTTTCAGCTCGGCAGAGAGTTTCATTCCAGCTTCTCGAAAAAACGATCTCCACGCCAGGTCCAGAAAAACAGCATCGAGCGTCCTGCCGACGAGAAAATCACCCGGTCTGCACGCCCGATCAGGTTTTCAAATGGCACGTACCCCACACCCTGCGCTGTCAGCGGTGCGCGCGAGTCTGTGGAGTTGTCACGATTGTCACCCATGAAGAAATAGTGACCCTCGGGCACAACAAAGACACCCGTATTGTCGTACCGCTGGTTGGCGATGTTCAAAATGTTGTGCTTGTGCCCGTTTGGCAGGGTTTCAACGAACCGCGGTTTATCGCATATCGCCCCAAACCCGACAGCTCCATTGGCACATTGCGGCGTCCGGCGAAGTGGCCCCTGACGCTCCATCACCTCCTGGAAAACGCCGGCATCCTCAATCGGTAGAACCTCATCATTAATGATCAGCCGCCCGTCTTTCATCTGGATCTTGTCACCCGGAAGCCCGACCACACGCTTGATGAAATCCGTGCCATGCACCGAATGGCGGAACACAATGATATCACCGCGTTCTGGCTCGTCACCCCAGAGCCTGGTGTTGTCCCCGTCCAGAAACGCGCATAGTTTTTGCGCATCAACGTTGATCGCACCCAGGCGGATATTTGGGCAAGAGGCGTAAGAGTACCCATAGGCCATCTTGTTTACGAAAAGGAAGTCGCCGATCAGCAGCGTGTCTTTCATCGATCCTGACGGAATCCAGAACGGCTGAAAGAAGATCGTGCGGAATATCCCCGCAACCACCAGCGCCCAAAAAACGGTCTTGACGGTTTCCCAGATCGCGCTCGATTTCTTGGCTTCACTGGCCATGCCTGTCTCCAATGCCTCTTTGGGCTACATGCGGGGCGGACGCGGGGGTGTCAAGGCGCAGAGCACGGGTTTGTCGCTTCACAATCCTGCGTTTTCTGCACCTGTCTTATGGCTGTTCAATGTTCTTAGGTTTTGATTCGATCACAACAAAAGCCTGCGCCCAAGGGTGATCATCGGTCAGGCTCACATGAATGGTCGCTTCGTGCCCCGGTGGCGTCATCTGCGCCAATCGTTCGGCCGCCCAGCCTGTGACACTCATCACTGGCTGCCCTGTCTCAAGGTTTTCAACCGACATATCTTTCCAGGAAATCCCCATGCGAAGCCCTGTGCCCAATGCCTTCGAGCATGCCTCCTTCGCGGCCCAACGCTTGGCATAGGTGCCTGCCACATCCTTGCGCCGTTCGGCTTTGGCCTGTTCAGTATCCGTAAACACACGGTTGCGAAATCGGTCACCAAAACGCTCCAGCGTGCCGGTGATACGCTCGATATTCGCCAGGTCCGTGCCCACACCTAAAATCATCTCTTCCCCTTACGCCGCAAAGAGCGGAAAACTGACCCCAATCGCCCAGGCCAGTGCCAGCCCGAGTGCGAAACCCGCGCCGGTTGGCCCGGACCGAAGCGCACTTACCCGGCCCATATACCCAAAACTGAGGTAAAACAGAACAATGACCGGCGCGATCATGATAAGAAAGAAAAGCGCTTCAAAATCTAGAGCCACCGCAATGCCCAATGACGCTAGAAACGCCGCACGCGCGAAAATACGCTGAACCAATGTGACGCCGAACGTGAGCGTTGCGTCCGCCAGCATGAAGGGCACCGCGCCCAGTGTCAGAACCGCGATAATCCCCCAACGCTCCGATGTGGGCCAAAAGCTTGCGCCGTAACGATCCAGCGCAAACCCAAAAACGACTATTGTCCAGAAAAGAAGCAACGCCGCCCCGACAACGCTGGGCCTCTCAATGCGCCGATTGAACCAAAATAAAACCGCCAGCTGCAACGCTCCGAAGACCAGCAGATGAACCATGAGGTGATCTGCGACCAGAACCGGCAGGACTTTTATGCCGATCACCGATGCAATAAGCGGAGTGAACAGCGCCGGGAGGATCGCGGCCAAGGTAAACAGGCGCCAGCTTACAGGTTCTGGCACGACAGTCCTGACCGGTACGAGCTTTGCAATGGCCGGGAAAAGCAGAGTAATAGCCGCCAGTACCCCCATCAATGACCAGCCTGTCTGTTTAACGAAGGGCACCTCATCACGCTGGTAAAATGCATTCATCCATCTCAGCGCGGCCTCTCGCCCGGCGCGGGAATGAAGGATAGAGACATGCTCGACCGCCGGCGCGACAAAGGCTCCCCGATTGGCAGCTGGCGTCGCCTCCGCTGCAGTTTCCAGGGCAAACTCCCGCAGACCGGGCTCCCACGCCCCGGTTATTAAAAGCATGTCGCGCGGCATGTCCGCAGTCACTGCTTTCGAAAAGGCAGATAGCAAAACAAGCGGCCCAATCCCGTCTGTCTCTAAAGCTACACGAATGAGGATGTCGGTCGCCATGGAGTGCCCGAGCAAGGCGATCGGCGCATCCCCCTGCCGCGCAGCCGCCACGACCTCCTGCGTCTGTTTCATCAACAGCCGCGTCGTACCCTCAATTGCATTCACATCCCCAGACATTGGCACCGGATGCTGGCCATGACCTTCAAAATCAAAGGCGAATACCCGGTATCCAGCCTGCGCCAGCAATAGCGAATAGCCCTGCATCATCTGCCGCGAGCCAGCAAACCCATGCGCCACAACAACTGCGGGGGCATCCACCTCTCCTTGCATCACCGTTACGGGTGTCTGCCCAATCATCGTCTCTTCAATGCTGACGCCGGATCGCGCCTGCTCAAGGGTCCAAACGCTCCAGATCAACAGAACGAGCGCCCCGGCCAAACGCCATCTGCCCCAACGGATGTTCAAGGCCGCAGCACCTTGTTCACTCCGCCTCGTCCCGGTTCTTCATCAGGCTCAGTTGATTGCCTGCCCCCAATGAATAGAAAAACCGATTGGCAATGAGATAGCCCAGCGCATAAAGGCCCAGAAGGATCAAAAACTGCTTGGACAGAACCGGCGCGATGGCCAGCTTGGCAAACTCCGGCGCGACCGCTGGGCCAGAATAGACCAACGCCAAGTTCAGCGTTAAGGCCACACCTGTCGCGACAATTGCAAACTGCCATGCCTGCGCACCGCGCGGCACAAGTCTTTGCTGTTTGGCCACCTGTTGCCCCTCAACCAGGGCTGCAATCATCGCAGGCACCATCAACTGCGCGGCTGACCCCAATGTCGTGCCTTGCTCCGCGTTCAGCCAAAGCACCAGTTGCGCGACGCCAATGGCCACGGCCAGAAACACCAGCGCATAGCGCAGCCAGCTCATCCCGCAGGCCTAAGCGGCTCGCCCCGCGCTTCATCCATGATCCTGCGCATTTCGAGGATTGCGGGCGCCAGACCACGGTAAATCGCCTCACCAATAATGAAATGCCCGATATTGAGTTCCATCACTTCGGGAAACGCCGCCACGGGCGCAACGGTTTCATAGGTCAGGCCATGCCCGGCATGCACTTCAAGCCCAAGCGAATGCGCATAAGCCGACATTTCCCGCAGGCTTTTAAGCTCTGCGTCGCGTTCTTCAAAGCGCCCCTCAGAATGGGCATCGCAATAGGCGCCAGTATGCAATTCAATCACCTGCGCTCCTATTCGGTTTGCCGCATCAATCTGCTTGGAATCCGCCGCGATAAAGATCGAAACCCGGCACCCGGCCTCGCGCAAAGGCCCAATGAAGTGCGCCAGCTTGTTTTCCTCGCGCGCCACTTCCAGCCCGCCTTCCGTGGTGCGCTCTTCTCGCTTTTCGGGCACAATGCACACCGCATGCGGTTTGTGACGCAGGGCAATCGCCTGCATCTCATCGGTTGCCGCCATCTCAAAATTGAGCGGCACGTCCAGCGCAGCCATCAGACCGTCAATATCCGCATCCGAGATATGTCGCCGATCTTCGCGCAAATGCGCCGTGATCCCGTCTGCCCCGGCCTCTTCTGCCAGCTTTGCGGCACGGATCGGATCGGGATAATCCCCACCGCGGGCATTCCGCACTGTGGCGACATGGTCAATGTTCACACCTAAACGCAACGCTCCAACGGCAGACATGGCGCTCTCCTTGGCTTGAGTCTCAATTCAATACCAAATCTAGTGCGATTTTGTTCAGGCGTCAGCCGAAAGCGCACTCAAGCAAGCATTTCTATATCTTCAAACGTTTGGCCCACCCGACACACCGCTGTCCTTAGCCTTGGATTTCACCTTCTTCTCAGCTGCTTTTTCCTTAAAGGCGTCTAGTTTTGCCTTAAGCCGCCCTTTGCGACGGTTCTGATAGGCCTGAATAACCGGAAGGCTCAGATAATAAGCAATAATTCCTGATATAAGGCCTGGAATAACCCCACCCACCATGTACGGAAAAAACACCTCGTCATAGAAAATATCAAGCCGCGTCCAATCCGCGCGCGCCTCAGTAAACATCGCCCAAATATTGTCTTTCAGATCTCGCCCCGCATCGACAAACTTTGTCCCCAAAGTACCGTGCTCGTGGAACTCTGGCACATTGCGGATCCCCAAGAGGAAATATCCGGTTTGCAACGACGATGCGCCAATCGCCAGAAACGTGACCGGATTGCCGACAAACGTCGCCAAGAGCGACGCAACGATATTGCCCCGCATAATCCACGCCAACCCGGCAGCCAGAAAGAAGTGCAGCCCAAAGAAGGGAGAAAAAGTGACAAAGACGCCCGCAAAAATTCCACGCGCGATCCTGTGAGGTGGGTCTGGCAAGCGACGAACCCGATGTTTGACATATTGGAAAGCGCGCGACCAACCGCTCTTGGGCCACAGAAATTGCAATGTGGCCTTCCACCAGGGCAGCTTGTCTCGGCGCTTAAAGACCACTGGAAGCGGCTCCTGTTACTCGTTCTTTCCAGGCTCAGACCCATTGCCCAAACCAAGTGCGACATCCCTGAACCGCTCAACCGCGGCCACATCGCTCTCAGCTTCCACAACAGAAATCACCCCATGCAGGTGTTCTGCATCTCTCAGTTCGACGTCAACCATCAGCCGGTAAAAATCCGGTTTTCGATCTATGAACGTCAAGTCAGAGATATTGGCCTTCTGCTCTCCAATCAATGTGCAAATCCGCCCAAGTACACCCGCATCGTTGCCAATCGTGACATCCAGCGTGACATCATAAACCGCCGGATGTCGTCCGCCATGCCAATGCAGGTCCACCCAGCGTTCCGGTTGTTCTTCAAAAGACTGCAGCGTTGCACAGTCAATGGCATGCACGACAACACCCTTGCCACGATAGGTGATCCCGACAATGCGTTCCCCAGGCAAAGGCTGACAACAGGGTGCGCGATCAAATCGCTGATCCGGGGCAAGACCGATCACCGCACGATCCCAGCGCACTTCGGCGCCAGTACCCGGCGACAAGTCGGGATAAACCGCGTTCAAAACTTGTTGAGCCGTCAATTCTGCACTGCCCAGCCGCGCCAGAACCTCATCGTGGTTTTTCAAACGAAGCGTCTTGGCCGCCCGTTCCAATGCCTTGTCCGTAGGCTTCTTGCCCACATGCTCAAAGGCAGCGCGCGCCAACTCGCGCCCAAGCCTGATATAGCGATCCCGGTCCAGCTCACGTAGGGCCCGCCGGATCGCAGCACGCGCCTTGCCGGTGGTCGCGATATCCAGCCATGTCGCCTGTGGCGTCTGCCCGTCCGCGGTGATGACATCGACCGACTGTCCGTTCTTGATCCGCGTCCAAAGCGGCACGCGCATCCCGTCCACTTTGGCCCCGACACAGGCATTGCCAATTCGCGTGTGGATCGCATAGGCAAAATCAATCGGGGTTGCGCCCCGCGGTAGCTTGATCACATCCCCCTTGGGCGTGAAGCAGAATACCTGGTCCGAATACATCTCAAGCTTGACCGCTTCGAGGAAATCCTCGTGGTCTTCCTCGGCATCAAACTGTTCAGTCAGGGATGAGATCCATTTCGCCGGATCCACCGCAAACGGATTCTCCGCCCGCTCACCATCCTTATAGGACCAATGCGCCGCAACACCGGTCTCGGCCACTTCATGCATCTGCCGCGTGCGTACCTGCACCTCGACGAGCTTGCCGTCCCGTCCGGAAACCGTGGTGTGAATAGACCGATATCCGTTTGACTTAGGCTGGCTGATATAGTCCTTGAACCGCCCCGGCACCGCGCGCCAGCGGCGGTGAATGACGCCGAGCAGGCGATAACAATCCTCTTCCGACCCAGTGACCACGCGAAACCCGTAAATATCGCTCAGCCGGGAAAAGCCCATCTCCTTTTCCTGCATCTTGCGCCAGATTGAGTAGGGTTTTTTTGCCCGCCCCAGAATATCGGCTTCCAGCCCTGCGCCCTGCAGCTCTGCGCGCATATCTCCGGTGATCCTCTCGATCACATCGCCTGCTTCCTTCTGAAGCGTGATAAACCGCCGCATGATCGAGGCCCGTGCCTCAGGATTGATCACCCGAAACGCCAGATCCTCTAGCTCTTCGCGCATCCATTGCATGCCCATACGCCCTGCCAGAGGCGCATAGATATCCATAGTCTCGCGCGCTTTCTTGAGCTGTTTTTCCGGACGCATGGCCCGGATCGTGCGCATGTTATGCAAACGGTCAGCGACCTTCACCAGAATGACACGCAGATCTTTCGACATCGCCATAAAAAGCTTGCGAAAGTTTTCAGCCTGCTGGGTTTCCGTGCTCGACAGCTGCAGATTGGTCAGTTTCGTGACGCCATCCACAAGATCGGCCACTTCCCGGCCAAAGCGCTGCGCCACGATATCAAACGAGGCGCGCGTATCTTCAATCGTGTCATGCAAAAGCGCCGTGACAATCGTTGCATCATCAAGCCGCTGTTCGGCCAATATGGCGGCGACAGACACAGGATGCGTGAAATACGGCTCACCGGAATGCCGGTACTGCCCCTCATGCATGTCGCGGCCAAACTCAAAGGCATCGCGAATCAAGTTTTCGTCGGTTTTGGGGTTATAGGCGCGAACCAGATCAATCAGGTTATCGGCAGCAATCATTGCGCTCCGCTTCCCCAGGCAGGGTGCGCGCGGGGCTTAGCCCTGCCCCTGCGCCTCCATCAACGCCCGAAGCAGTTTTTCTTCGGACATATCATCTTCGGCGGGCTTCTCGGCCTCATCCCCCATCAAAAGCGCCATCGAGTCCTCTTCAGGCTCGTCCACTTCGATCTGGTTCTGGTTCGATTCAATCAGACGTTCCCGCAGGTCATCCGCCGGCTGGGTCTCTTCTGCGATCTCGCGCAGGGCCACAACCGGGTTCTTGTCATTGTCACGATCCACAGTGATCGGAGAGCCAGCGGAAATCTCACGCGCACGATGAGCCGCCAGCATGACCAGATCAAACCGGTTCGGGACCTTATCAACGCAATCTTCTGTTGTGACGCGGGCCATATGACCTCCGAATTGGGCAAATGTCTCAAGAAGCCCTGTACCTAAAGACTATGGCATATGTTTACAAGCACAGATTTGCGCCTGTCCGCCGCGGATCTCGCGCCTATTTTCCCCATGAAACACAGCAAATCGGGACAGCTCGCCCGTATGGCAGTATTTCCCGTAAGGAAAGACACCCGAATCCCTTGACGCCTCAGGTCTTTGACCGTAAAGACGCCCAACGGAATTTGGGGCGCTGCCAGGGGCGGTGCCCATTTGTATTGAGAAGGCGGCACATCGCCCGCCCAACACGAGGATAAACCCATGTCGCGCCGCTGCGAACTGACCGGAAAAGGCCCGATGGTTGGCAACAACTCGAGCCACGCAAACAACAAGACCCGGCGCCGTTACCTGCCGAACCTGAACGATACGACGCTGCAGTCCGAAACGCTCGGCCGTGGCATCAAACTGCGGATCTCAGCTGCGGCTCTGCGCAGCGTAGACCATCGCGGCGGCCTCGACGCGTTTTTGGCCAAAGCCAAGGACTCCGAACTCTCGGACCGCGCGCTCAAAGTGAAAAAAGAAATCGCCAAAGCGCAGGCCGCGAACGCCTGAGGTCTTGCATATGTGATTTTGAAAGCCCCGCCCAATTAAGCGGGGCTTTTTGTTTGCCTGTTTAGGGGGCGTGCATCCTACGATTCCGACATTGGCCATCAAACGGCGGGTTTGAGCTCAAAGCTATTTTAGCCAAAAAGCCTCGCGAGGACGCTCGGAACCCACTTTATCCGCAAAGCTGAAATTCATTCTCTTAAATGACCCGGTTTTCCCAATGAACTTTTCGGTTGATTGGATATGAGACCGTTTCCGCCATTTCCCAGTCCGCACAAATCGTTTAACAATGATATCAAAAAAACAAGGAATACGGGCCAATGACCATTGCTCCAGTCGATTGTGAGATAGATCCTGGTACTCGGGAGGCAAAGGACTGGGTTAGCATACTTGCTGAATACCGTGAGCCCAGCAGCCTGCGCAGTTGCATCGAACTCTGCATCACCATTGGCCCATTTGTTTTATTTTGGGTTCTCGCTTGGTGGTCACTGTCCTACAGTTATTGGCTGACGCTCGCCATTTCGCTTTTCAATGCGGCTTTCCTTTTGCGCCTGTTCGCCATCCAACATGACTGCGGCCATGGTGCGTTCTTCAAGAACCGTAACGTCAGTGATTGGCTTGGGCGGGTGATTGGAGTTCTCACGCTGACACCTTATGACGTTTGGCGGCGCTCGCACTCCATCCATCATAGTTCATCCGGCAACCTGGGTTGTCGCGGCATAGGCGACATCAACACGCTCACCGTGGCGGAATATCGCGACCTCTCACCGATGAACCGTCTGGTGTACCGGCTCTACCGCAACCCGATCATCCTATTCGGCTTGGGACCAGGCTATCTGTTCCTTGTCCGGAACCGTATACCGTTAGGTTTCATGGCCATTGGTAAATACTGGCTCAGTGCCATGTGCACGAATACGGGTATTTTCGTTGGGTTGGCCATCATCGTGTACTTCGGTGGCCTCATGCCAATCCTGTTGATTTTTCTGCCATCTACGCTGCTGGCTGCCACGGCTGGTGTATGGCTTTTCTATGTTCAGCACCAATTTGAGACCACCCATTGGGAAGCTGACGGCGATTGGCAACTACATGAGGCCGCGTTGCAGGGAAGTTCGCATTACATAATGCCTCCTGTGCTGCAATGGTTCACTGCCAATATTGGGATTCATCACGTGCATCACCTCTACAGCCGCATTCCGTTCTATCGATTGCCGGAAGTTCTCCGCGACCATGATGCGCTGGCCAAAAGCAACCGTATGACGATCCGCGAAAGCCTCGCCAATGCCCGGCTCCATCTCTGGGATGAAGATACCAGAAAGCTCCTCTCGTTCGCCAACGCGAGGGCCCTCTACCCTTAGAACAATCGTAAATGTGAACGGTCGTTTTGAGCCTGAGGCGGAAGAGCCCCAAGAGCCGCGCGATGGCGTTCAACTGCAGTAAAGTCCCTGATAAACATCACACAGACGCGTCTTCTTGTTGAATGAACCCTACCGCACGACTTGCATCACTGAACAAAATCCACCGCAATCTCTTCGAAACGAGACATCAGCCGGGTGGGCCGCAGCGTGGCAAGGCGCGCGAGGACCATTGCGCTGTATTCGACATCATCCGTCAACGGTCTGATGGCCAGGTTATGCCCATCATACGTGGTGTCGCCTTTGGGTCTTGTAACGAGCAAAGAATATCCCAATCCGCATCCCACCATGCCGCGCACCATTTCAATGGACGGAGTACTGTAGGCAATCCTTGGCTCCAGCCCTGCGCTGCGGAATAGCCCCAAAAAATACTCCCGGCTGGGCGGGACGTCCAAAAGGATCAATGGGGCCTTCGCCAGATAGCAAAGGGAGACTTCCTCGCATTGAGCAAGCGGGTGGTTCATCCCAAGCACCGCGTAGGGCGCGCGTGTTGCAAGCGGGGTCGTGTGAACGTCGTCGGGCAAATTGATGTCATAGAGCAGCGCCAGATCCAATTGACCGGATTGAAGCGCCGCAATCATTTGATCCTGTGTCCCTTCGCGAAGGCGCAACTGGATTCCGGGATGTTGCTGGCTCAGCGATTGTATCAACCCAGGCAAGACCGCCGGAGCCAAAGTGCTGAAGCTTCCCAGCCGCAACTCGCCTTCCAGGTGGCTGCCGGTCTCCATCGTCTGCCGCTCCAGATCCGCAGCATGCGCAAGAAGACTGCGGGCTGAATTCAAGATCTTGTCTGCCGCGGCCGTCGGCGCCACCCCGCGCGATGGATGACGCAAAAGCAGCTGCACTCCAAGCTGTTCTTCAAGTTTGGTTATGGCCACGGAAATTGTGGGCTGCGACACGCTGAGCTTTTCGGCGGCACCTGCCACAGACCGCATGTCAATGCAGGTCAGCAGGTATTCCAACTGTCGCAGTGTAAAGCGATGCATATCATTAGTTAAAAGCTAATACTTTAATAAATACAATGAATTTTGTAAAATGACTGGGGTTTGCTACAGATTGGTGAAACAGGAGACTGACTCAATGACAGCCATGTTTCGCAATGCGCCGATGCCACACGAAAACCCCGACAGGTTCATCGCCGCTATGGCCGGCGCCGCCACACAGGTGTCCGTTGTCACAACAGATGGCCCCTCAGGCCGTTTCGGCGTAACAGTCAGTGCGTTTTCCTCGGTCTCGGCTGAGCCGCCTCTGGTTCTCGTTTGCATCAACCGCCGCAGCCCGTCCGTAACAGCGATTGAGGCAAATGGTGTCTTCTGCGTGAACCTGCTGGGCGATGATCAGGCCGAAATCGCAAATTGTTTTGCCGGCCGCCCGGGCGACGTGACACCCTACGATTTTTCTTGTGCCGAATGGGAGAGGGCCGCAACCACTGCGCCGCTCTTATCGTCAGCGCTGGCCAGTTTCGATTGTCATATCGAAACAAGTTATGATGCTGGCACACACCGAATTTTCATAGGCCGCGTGGCGCGCGCAATAAGCCAGGATGCCGCTCCACTCGCCTTTTCCAAACGCACCTATCAAGCCCTGCGACCGCTTTGACCCAAAGGATGACACCATGATCCGTACTGGAAACGACTACCGCGACTCCCTCAATGATGGCCGTGAAATCTGGATCGGTGGAGAGCGCGTCGATGACCCCTGCAATCACCCACAGTTCAAGCCGGTGATCGATATCCGTGCGCGCATCTACGACATGCAGCACGACCCCAAGACCCAGGACGCGATGACTTATGAAGAGCAAGGTGAACGGTTCGCCATAGGCCTGCGTCTTCCGTATGAAAAACAGGACTGGCAAGACAAACGCGACGCCGTTGATCTGGTGATGAACGACATCGGCGGTGTGGTCACACGTATGGGCGACGAGACCATTGGTGAGATGTGGTCACTTTGGGACGGCAAAGACATCCTGAACGAGATTGACCCGCGTTTTGCCACCAACATCGAACGGCACATCCATCAATGCATCAAGGATGATCCGTTCCACGTCTCGGCCAACACTGACCCCAAAGGCGACCGCTCCAAGGCGCCGCAGGATCAGGACCCGGATATGCTGGTGCATGTGGTCAAGGAAACCGATGCCGGGATCGTCATTCGTGGCGCGAAGTATGAAACCGCGGCGGCCTATTCCAATCAGGCCTTCCTGAAACCCACGATTGCGAACTGGGGCAATGACAAACTCAGCGACTACGCGCTTGGCTGCATCGTCAAAATGAACGCACCGGGAGTGAAGCATATCTGCCGGACCGGATTTGCCGGTCGCGCAGGGTCGAACGACTATCCTCTGTCCAACCGCGTAGACGAAATCGACACGCTAATGATTCTCGACGACGTGCTGATCCCCTGGGAGGATGTTCTGTTCTACCAGCATACCCGCGCCGCCGCCTTCATCCGCACCACCCTGCACCGGTATTCCGCCTTCCCGTTTGTGCAGCGCACGCTGAGCTACGCCGACCTCATCATCGGTGCCGCGCTTTGGAACGTGAAACAAACCGGCCTCGACAAACAGCAAGCCGTGCAAGAGAAACTGAGCGAACTGGCCGTCTGGCGCGAAGGCATCGATGCCTTCCTGACGGCCTCGATTGCCACCGCTGAGAAAAGCCCCAATGGCCTGTTGATGCCCAACCAGTCCATGCTGATGTCTGGCCGGGTGCACGCCCTGACCAACCTGCCACGCATGATGCATATGGCACGAGAGCTCTGCGGCGGTCAGATCTGCGTGACACCCGATGCGGCCACTTTCGCCGCAGCGGACACCAAGCCGTGGATGGACAAGTTCTATTCCATCAATGATGAATGGGTGGCCGATGACCGTCGCCGCCTTCTCAGCCTCGCGCGCGATCTGCTGAATTCGGACTATGCCGGCCATCGCCTCACCTTCCAACTCTTTGCGCAATCGCCGCCCTTTGCCCAGCTGGCCGCTGTCTATCGCAATTTTGACTGGCAAGGCCCGCTGGAATTTGCGCACAAAGCGGCAGACCTGTCAGATAACGTCTGGGGCAAAGGCACCCGGCACTAGGCCAAACCCATACGCAGGACGATCCCATGCTTCACAAACGCATTCGCCCCTTCAACACCAAAGAGACCTATCCGGAACAGAACCTCGACAACGACCTGAGCCAGGGGGTCGTGGCCAAAGGCACCATGGTCTTTCTACGCGGTCAGGTCAGCCAGGATCTGGATACACGGGAAAGCCTGCATGTGGGCGACGTGACCAAACAGACCGCCAAAACCATGGCAAACATCCAGATGCTTCTCGAAGAGGCGGGAACCACGATGGAGGCCGTGTGCCGTATCGTTGTCTACCTGACTGACATCCGGTACCGAGAAGAGGTTTATCAGGAGATGGGCAAATGGCTCAAAGGGGTGCACCCCTGTTCCACCGGTCTTGTTGTGCCTGCCCTTGCGCGACCCGAATGGGTGGTTGAAATCGAAGTGACCGCTGTGATCCCAGACTGAGGTTCAACTGATGACCGCCTCCCTTCTCCTTGAGCAACTCGCGCTCACAGCCAACGGGCCTCTTGAACGCGCAATGAGCGCTGATCCGAGGCTCTATCGTGACGAGGCCGTCGCCAAGCGGGAAACGGACGCGATATTCCGGCAGGACTGGCTATGCCCCGGCTTGGCCGCAGAAATCCCCAATCCGGGCGACTACATCACGTTCAGCATCGCAGGCGACCCGATTTTCACGATCCGTGACAAGGCGGGTGAGATCAAAACATTTTCAAATGTGTGTCGCCACCGGATGATGCAGCTTTTGGAAGGCAAGGGATGCACCAGCCGCGTGGTCTGCCCGTATCATGCCTGGACTTATGATCTATCGGGCAAATTGATCGGCGCAGGTCATATGGAGCGCACGGAAAGCTTCGACAAAAAATCCATCTGCTTGCCAGAGGTCCGCACCGAAATCTGGAATGGCTGGATTTACGTCACGCTCAACCCCGATGCGCCGCCGGTTGCGGATATTCTTGCGCCTCTGCACGACGTGGTCGAGCGATACGGCATGGAGCATTATGTGCCCGTGGTCCATGAAGAGCATGTCTGGAACACGAACTGGAAACTGCTGACCGAAAACTTCATGGAAGGCTACCATTTGCCCGTGGCGCACAAGGCCACCGTGGGCGCATGGTTCCCGGTTGAAAAAACGGTGTTCCCCGAAGACGTGCACGACGCGTTCACCTACCAGACGTTCCAAAAGGTCGGCAACGCGACCTACGGGCATGCGCATCCCAATAATGAGCGCTTGGAAGGCAACTGGCGCATCACATCCGTTTTGCCAACCGTGTTTCCCACACACATGTACGTCCTCGCCCCGGATCACCTTTGGTATCTCAGCCTGCGTCCCAAGGGTGTCGGACAGGTCGATGTCCGCTTTGGCGTGGCCATCGCGCCCGAAGTGGATGCAGAGCTCGGATATGCGGATGAGCGGCAAGCCTGGATTGATGATCTTGTCACCTTCTTTGAACATGTGAACACAGAAGACCGTCAGGTTGTCGAAGGCATCTTCGCCGGATCAGCCGCTTCACAAGCCGCCCCAGGCCCGCTGAGCTGGCTGGAGCGCGAAATCCACGACTTTCAGAAATACCTCTCGCGCCGGTTGGGCGACGGGACCTGAGCAAAGGCAGCCAACCACATGACCTTTTCCATCGCAGGACATTGCCAGCGCACCGGGCAGTTTGGCGTCGCCATTACGACCTCGTCCATCTCCGTCGGCTCCCGCTGCCCGCACGCCCGCGCCGGTGTCGGGGCAGTCGCCACACAGAACATCACCGACCCGCATCTGGCCACATTGGTGCTCAACGCAATGGAGGCCGGGCACTCCGCAAGCGAGGCCATTGCAAGCGTCGTCCAAGGCCGGGACAATATCGACTACCGCCAACTGACCGCCGTAGATGCCAAGGGTACAACCGCACATTTCACTGGCGCGCATATTCTTGGAACCAATGCCATCAGCGAAGACACTCACTGTGTCGCGGCGGGCAATCTTTTGTCATCCACCGCGGTGGCAAAGGCCATCACAGATGGGTTCATGGCAGATCCGTCTGCCCATTTGGCCGAACGTCTGCTCAGCGGCATCGAAGGCGGGCTGGCCGCAGGCGGAGAAGAAGGCCCGGTACATTCCGCCGCTCTCATCGTCGCCGACAAAATGCCCTTCTACCTCGTTGATCTGCGCGTGGATTGGGAAGACAATGGGCCGATCGAAAAACTTCGTAGCCTGTGGCACGCCTATGAGCCGCAGATGAACGATTATCTTAACAGAGCGATCGACCCCTCAGCCGCCCCCAGCTACGGCGTCGCCGGCGATCCATAAAGGCCACGGTTGCAACGCACGCCGCGTTAAACATCATGCTGAACCGGCCCCGCACCGACGCAATACCGACGTGATACCGATTTCATACCGACGTCCAAATACCCGCGAAATATGGGCGTTAACCTTTGAGTCGCAAAAACAGCCGATTTATGTGCCGCAAACATCCAAAATCTCTTCCACCCAAACCGGCACAACCTCACTCGCTTTACCCCTTCGGTGCTCAGCAAAGTCGCGTGATGCCGAAGAAGCCTCAAGGTTCAACTCCACCGTGTGCGCCCCCATCCTTCGCGCATGCTGACCATAAGCTGCCGCCGGATACACCTGCCCCGAAGTGCCAATAGCGGCGAATATATCCGCCTCGGCGAGCGCGGGGTCTATTACGTGCATCGCATAGGGAATTTCGCCAAACCACACCACATCCGGTCGCGTGGCGGCTTCTCCGCAACTGGGGCAAGGATCCTCCGGCGACATCACTAATGGCGCCTGCCAACGATGCTCACAAGACTGGCACAGCGCTTTGGCCAATTCGCCATGCATGTGGATCACATTCCGGCTGCCCGCAGCCTCGTGCATCCCATCGACATTCTGTGTGATAACAAGCACTTCACCATCAATTTCTGCCTCCAGCCGCGCTAGCGCAAAATGCGCCTCATTGGGTTTGGCCTCGACCGCCTGCGCCCGGCGCGCATTGTAGAACTCGTGCACAAGGCCCGGGTTACGGGCAAAGCCTTCGGGCGTGGCCACATCCTCAATCGCATGCTGTGCCCAAAGCCCGCCTTCGTCGCGAAACGTGCCCAACCCGCTTTCGGCCGAAATTCCGGCACCTGTCAGAATAACAACCTTTTTCATGCCTTAGTTTTGCTCAACTTGCCACTTAACGGTATCAAAATCACACTACGCTCATTATGCGCAAAAGTCTTTAAACGCCTGGAAATATTCATTTGTTCAACGACAATAACCCGATTTTCGAGTTCCGCGGCCCCTTTGGCGTTCCTATTCAGATCGGCGCCTCGCTTGTACTGCTTCTGGGCTTCTATTTCTACACCGGCGGCACCGATGTCGCCTGGACGGCAACCTTTATTGCCCTGCTTTTCGTGTCGATCTTCCTGCACGAACTCGGCCACGCCTGGGCCTGTCTGATCCAGGGTATTCCGGTGCGTCGCATCATGCTTTATGGCGGCGGCGGGTTTTGCGAGCGTGCGCGCTCTGCCACAGCATACGAGCAGGAATTCATCGTTGCTATGGGCCCAATTGTGAACATCGTGCTTTGGGCGGTGTTTTCATTGATTTCGAATGTTATGTGGGACAGCATCTTTGCCCAGGCATCCGGGTACGAAAATCCGGAAATTCTGTTCAACAGCCCACAGGCCACCATTGCCGAAGTGCTCGGGCTGTTTGCCTATATCAACGGGTTCCTTGCGATCTTCAACTTGATCCCGGTACAGCCTCTTGATGGCGGCAAGCTCTTTCATCTGGGCCTTTTGCGTCTTGTGCGGCAGGACTATGCCATGGTCATCACCGGTGCCGTCGGCCTTGTGTTGTCCGTGCTCTGGATTCCCGCCATGTTGATCGCGTTTGGTCTTGGATGGTGGATTTTGTTCTTCATCCCATCTATTCCCCTGCATTGGTCAATGATGAGACAACGCCTGGCCTGATCAACGCCTGCTCGAAGGTCGGTTGGCAAACCAATCCCCTCACGTCCGACGAACCTCTGCGCAAACCCGCTTCAAAAACTGCGAAAACCTGCTATGTCTGCGCCAAGCTTGGGCAAAAGACCCCACGCAGCGTGACAGAGTACGAGCAGTAAAATGAGTTCTCCAAGATGAAGCCCATCGGCATCCTAGGCGGCATGGTTCCGCAGACCACAGTTCTTGTGATGCAAAGGCTGTTGTCTGCCTCGCAAGCGCAGGATAGCAGCCATCACATCCCACTGATCCTCAATCACAACCCGCAACTACCGCCGCGCGTGACCCTTGTTGACGGCGGTGACGACCGCGAACCCATGCCTGCCTTGATGAGCATGGCACAGGATCTTGAACGCGCGGGCGCACAAGCGCTCGCCATGCCGAATGTCGAAGCGCACCACTATTCCCTGGCTGTCAGCCATGCCACGACCTTGCCGTTCCTTGATATCATTGAACTTTCCGCGACGCAGGTCCAAGCGAGCGGCGCAAACAAAATTGGCCTCTTGGCGGCACCGGCCTGTCGCACATTCGAGGTGTTCGATGCAATCTTCGACGCCAGGGGGCTGACACCTGTTTGGCTGAAAGATGAGGCTGGGATGTCCAACCTCATTGCCGCCGCCAAAAGCGGAAAGCAGAGCGCCGGTCTTGAACAGAACCTGCAAGCCATAGCGAACGATCTTTTAGATCAAGGTGCCGAACATATCCTTGTCGCTAACACAGAGCTTTCACCACTGCAGGGTGCCCTGCCCAATGACATGCCCACAACTGACAGCCTAACCTGCCTGTGCGACGCGGTTGTCACCTTCGCCAAAAGCTAAAACTGGATTTTAAGTGCGCACCTTGGACAGCTCATTGCGCAACATCTCGGCCTCCTGCCGCGCCTCTCGCAACCCATCCATCGTTGCCGAAAGCTCAGCTTCGGTTTGCGTTAACTGATTGGTCAACTCCGCCTCCCGCTGCTGCAGATAAGTGATCGCCTGATCCCGTGTCTCTTCGGCATCATGAAGCTCTTGCGACATGCGCTCCAGCTCACCCACATCGGATGGCAGCACACGTGTAAAACGGTGCACCAGCCAGTTGGCGAACCAGCCCATGCAAAACGCCACGAACAGAACGATCGCCGTTGCTATGATGAATTCGGTTCTGTTCATTCCGCAGCGCTTTCCGCCTCAGCTTCCGGTTCTTCGGGGGACGCACCTGCATCCTCACCCTGATCCTCGTTTTGAACCTCTTCTTCCATCGCTTCAAGCGTTGTCTGCTCTTCCTTGATGGGATCGGGCCGGATCACCCGAAACTCAATGCGCCGATTGGCTTCGCGCCCTTCTTCAGAGTCGTTATCCGCAATCGGCTTACTCTCACCATACCCCTTGGCCGAAATCGACGCGGTCAGAACCTGACGCGACCGAAGCTCATTGAGGATGGTTTGCGCCCGGGCCTGACTCAGCTGTTCGTTCATTACCTCGCGGCCCTGGCTGTCCGTGTGCCCGCCAATTTCCA
Organism: Roseovarius sp. W115; assembly: GCF_032842945.2. NCBI lineage: Bacteria > Pseudomonadati > Pseudomonadota > Alphaproteobacteria > Rhodobacterales > Roseobacteraceae > Roseovarius > Roseovarius rhodophyticola. Next base: position 2,096,010 of record NZ_CP146606.1, on the reverse strand, counting down.
TGCGGATCTCGCCACAGGATTTAACGACTTCCGCGATGTCATCCATGATCGCTGCACCAATATCATCAATTGTCGTTTCACTAGGGGCGAAGGTGATTTTCCGCTCCACCTGAATCTGCGCAATCTGTGCCTCGCACTCATCCGGGGTGGGCAAGCTTGCTACTGGATCAAGCGCCTCCTGGTAAGACACGTCGATTGTGTATTGCTCTGCGTTTCCAAGCTTTTGCGCCAGCATACTGGTGATTGCCGCCTCGGCATCCTTGTTGCCAGTCTGTCCGATGACATTGATCGCATCCGGTGTTACGGTCACAGCCCCATTCGACAGGTAGGCCAGCGCCTCTAAAGCCGTCAGCGTGCGTACCGTCCAATCCCGTGGCAGATTTTCAGCCACCCGTGCTGTGGTGTAAACCGCATCTGACGCAAATCGAGCTTTGGCGAGGCTATCAATTGTTTCACGGGCGCGTTCGCTGTCCACCCGTCCGCGCACCTGAACCAACCCTTCCGGTGAAAGCGTAGCTACAAACTCAGGCGCAAGTGCGTTTTCAACCTCTGGCGTAGGCAACACCGCGTGAAGCGCGAACACATCTGGCAGCGAGGTCTCAAGACGTCCCACTACAGCGTCAAATATTGGTTCTGACGTTCCGTTGGCCGCAATAAGCGAGATGTCCGCATCCGAAAAAGTCACGCTGCCACCGCCCAACTCACCCAGCGCGTCAATTGCCAGTTCCGCTGCATCAGCCCATTTTGGCGAGGGTACACCCAAAGCCAATGTGCACTGTGCTTTGTAGTCCAGCCCGTTGCGCCCCGCAGCCCGCAAAATACGCTCTCGGGCATTGTCAGTGTCGGCGGCGCACACATCAAATTTTCCAGCGCCGCCTTCAATAGTGTACCGCAGAGTAAAAGGCGTCACCACTGGACGAGGCGCGGAAATATCCAAGGCCAGCCGCACCCCATCAGGCAACCTACGCGCCAGGTCGGTCTCAAGGTTCGTTTTATCCTGTTCACTCTCCGCCATGGCCGTAACCTCGACCCGCGACGCATCGACCGAAATCTTGGCCCGTTCCAGATCATCCAGCGACCGCACCGCATAGTTGACAGCTTCCTGCCACGTTTCCGGCTCAGGATAGTCGGCGGTTTCCAAAAGATCGGTGATCTCCTGATCCCCGGTGCGTCGCGCCACATCAAGGAGCAGGTCGTCACGATCCATCGAAGCCGGGATCAACCCGATCAATGAGATGCCGCTGTCATTTCGCAAAATTTCCACGGAAAAGCGCGGTGGTTCGATACCTGCAGTGTCCTCGACCAGCATCTGGTCAATGATCCGCGCGGATTCCACGACACTGCCGGCTATCGACAGGGCCCGAAAGCGCGTCGCCTCAGACGGGGCTGTTCCGGCAAGGTAGACCTGCAAGCCATCGGCATCGACCTCCGTCCAGACCATACCGTTTTCATCGAGCGTATCGCGCACCGCATTGCGCGAATTCTCTTCGATGGCCGACACCGCAAAACGCGCGGCAAACAGGCAGAGAATAAACGCGACAGCGAAAATACCAGCTACCGAAAACACTGAAGACAGGCGCAGATTCACGAAACCACCCTTTTCCTTCCCGCGCCCTATTTAAGCGCCAGTATCCTCAAGTGCAATCAAACGAAGAGCGCGATAGCAAAAAACGGCAGGGGAACTAGACCCGCATCCCGGTTTGACCGGAAGAGCCGAAGCAGCACGTCATTGTCATTGGGATCAAACCGCTGCAGTTGCCAATGCATATGCCACCCGAATGCCCAGGATCCACACAGCGCCAAGAGCAGCGCGATGGGCGAGGCGCCGACAACGGCCATGATGACAGCCAACGCCTGCAACACTACGGCACCTATAAGAAACCGCAATAGCCAGGTCGGCGAGCGCTCTCCAAAAAGCCGCGCCGTGGACTTTACCCCAATCAAAGCATCGTCTTCGGCATCCTGATGGGCATAGATTGTATCGTAAAAGAGCGTCCAAGAGATGCCAGCCAGATAGAGGATCACCGCTGGCAGTTCGAGACTGCCGCTATGCGCCGTCCAGGCCAGAAGAGCCCCCCAGTTGAACGCGATGCCCAGGAATACCTGCGGCCACCATGTGAACCGCTTGGCAAACGGGTAAACCACCACGGGCAAGAGCGACAGGATGCCCAATGCAATCGCCGCCCAGTTGAAGGTGATCAGAATACAAAAAGCAATCAAGGCCTGCGCCACCAGCCAGGCAAGGGCCTGTTTCACGCTCACCTGCCCCGAAGGAATGGGCCGCGACGCCGTGCGCGCCACGCTGCCATCAATATGCCGGTCCGTGATGTCGTTCCACGTACAACCCGCCCCGCGCATCAGAAAGGCACCAATCCCACAGCCCACAAAAATCCAAAGATCATGCCAGCTCATCCGCCCGTCATGGATCATCGACAAGAGCAGCCCCCACCAGCAGGGCAGGAGCAGCAACCATGTGCCAATCGGTCTGTCCGCCCGGGAAAGCCGGAGGTAAGGCCGTACTGCGGGCGGAGCCAGACGATCCACCCAATTGTCCTTGACGGCATCCGCAACCTGGCCTGAGGCCTCTGGTGTCTGGTTCTCACCGGTCATATGTTGGCCCCATGCGCAACGCGAAGATCAGATTGTATGTAGATCACCCTTTGGGGCAAGGGCAATCCGTTCCGTTAGAGCGCGATCAGGCGCATTACCTCTTTGGTGTCATGCGGCTGGGTCTTGGTGACGCCGTTTTGGTGTTCGAAGGCCAATCCGGCGAATGGCGCGCCACGGTGGCAGAGGCGAGCAAAAAGCGTGGGGTTTTGATAGTCGAGGAGCAGACCCGCCCGCAACAATACCCACCGGACCTGTGGCTCCTCTTCGCGCCAATAAAAAAGGCCCGCACCGACTTCATCGTCGAAAAAGCCGCTGAAATGGGCGCCGCACGTATCTGTCCTGTGCAAACCGAATTCACGAATTCCGAACGCATCCGACAGGATCGCCTTCAGGCACATGCCGTCGAAGCCGCCGAGCAATGCGGCGGCACATACGTGCCCGAAGTGACAGCCCTGCAAAAACTCGACGCATTGCTCAACACATGGCCTGACGACCGCCAAATCCTGTTCTGTGACGAAGCGCTCGCTGGCCCATCCTCGGCTTTGATCAGCCTCGCCAAAAACGACAGAAGTGGCCCTTGGGCCATCCTCATCGGCCCCGAAGGCGGCTTTTCCGATGCCGAACGCCGACGCCTGGCCGCACTGCCCCAAGCCCATGCAATCAGCCTCGGCCCCCGCATCCTGCGCGCCGACACCGCCGCCGTGGCAGCTCTGACCATTTGGCAACAGGCGTTGGGAGACTGGACATGAACACCGCGCCATCAATCCGGCTTTATCTTTTTTTGCCCGAGATAACGACAAGGCCGTGATCCTGCGGCAGGGCCCCTCAAAGGTAAGTCGCCTGATCCTGTGGCATCGGGACAGCGACAGATTTGAAGACGGTCAATGGCTCAAGCACAAGGTTTATCCGGATCGCTGTGATCTGTCGCCTGATGGTCAGCACTTTCTGTTCTTTGCACTCGATGGCAAATGGCCGACCGAGACCAAAGGCAGCTACACCGCGATTTCAAAACCGCCCTACTTCACAGCTTTGACCCTCATCCCTCAAGGCGACACCTGGGGCGGCGGTGGGCGGTTTTTGGACAATCATCACTACATCATTGATGCCAATACCGAAACTGCTCTGTTTGACGAGGCCAAGGACATACACAGGGTCTACAAGGGCGCACCCGGCAAAGGGTGCACCACAGGCCTGCGCTTAGCGAACAACACGCCCGCGCCGCTAGACCCCGACATTCGCAATCAGCTGCTTGGACGCACCAAGCCAGACCGGGACACTGCACTGGATCACTACGAAACAAGGCTGGGATGCCTTTACCGCCTGACTGGGACAGGCGAAAAGTTGATACGTGATTTTTCCGATATGGCGTTCGAGCCGATCCGCGCGCCTTATGACACACACCTTTCTGATGTTCAGTCCGTGAACGCCTCCACCTGGCATCCGCTTGACGGAGAAACATCATGAGTTTCATTCGCCCTGAGGCAGCCCAAAGTCTGAAGCGGTGGCGCGAAACACTTATTGGCCTGGTGGTGATCGCCCTGGGTGGATGGTGGGCATTGGGCCTAGACGGAATTCTGTCCTGGGTCGGGCTGATCTTGCTTCCCATCGGTGCGTCCCTGACCATCACGGGCATACAACGCGGTCGTTTCCGATCCAAAACAGGCGGGCCAGGCATGGTGCAGATCGATGAGGGCCGGGTCACGTATTTCGGCCCTCTCACCGGCGGCAGCATTGATCTGGCCGAAATGACCGAACTGACCCTCGACCCGACAGGTCAGCCAGCCCATTGGTGCCTGTCGCAGCCCGGACAGCCAAAGCTCTTCATTCCAGTCTCAGCCAGCGGCAACGACACGCTCTTTGACGCGTTCTCATCCCTTCCGGGCCTGCGCAGCGAAACGCTTGTCGCCGCAATGCGAACCACATCAGACATCCCGGTGCGCCTGTGGCACCGAAAACACCCTTAGCGTTTCGTATTCTTCCGCTCCTGCTTTCTGCGCTCGCGAGCCTTGCGCCGCTGCTCTTCAAGCTCGCGGCGTTTCTTTGGGGTTAACCGGTCTTCAGGATCCGGTCCACCGCGTGCCAGGGCAGGTTGGCTCATGGCTACAGCTGCACCCGCTGCCAGGCTAAACGTGAAAAACCCGCGTCGTGACATTGTTCCAGACATTTCAAACTCCTGTGATGGGCCTGTTCAAATCTGAAGGTCATGTCGTCACTCACGCTGGCAAGTTCCATGTTTATCACGTCATCCTCCGATCTAGTTGATCACGCGTGAACACGCATGGGACGGTGCGGAGCGCATTGACACTCTCTACAATCCGCGCCACTTCTGGCGCCCAAAGATGCGCCAAGCCAGGAGGCTTTCAGATGTCTATCCCCCAATCCGGCGGCGGCCCGATTGAAAGCCACTCCCAACTGGCCGAATATCTCGAAAGCGGGTGCAAACCGCGCGAAGACTGGCGCATCGGCACCGAGCACGAGAAATTTGGCTACTGCAAAGACACTCTCAAGCCCATTCCCTATGCAGGTGAGCGCAGTGTTCTTGCCGTTCTTGAAGGTCTGCGCGATGGCCACGGCTGGGCCCCTTTGGAAGAGGGCGGCAACCTTATTGGCCTGACCAAAGACGGCGCCAACGTGTCTCTGGAACCCGGCGGTCAGCTTGAACTCAGCGGTGCACCGCTGGAAAGCATCCACCAGACCTGTGACGAGGTGAACCAGCATCTGGCCGACGTGAAAGACATTGCCGATAAGGTTGGTGTCGGGTTTATCGGTCTGGGGGCTGCGCCCATCTGGTCGCATGACGACATGCCGATAATGCCAAAGGGGCGCTACAAGCTGATGAAGTCCTACATGGATCAGGTCGGCACAATGGGCAAATCCATGATGTTCCGCACCTGCACTGTGCAGGTGAACCTCGATTTCTCATCCGAGGCCGACATGGTGCAAAAACTGCGGGTTGCGCTGGCTTTGCAACCCGTCGCCACGGCTCTTTTTGCCAACTCCCCGTTCTTTGACGGCAAACCCAATGGGCACAAATCCTGGCGCGCCCGCGTTTGGCGCGACCTTGACGCGGATCGCACCGGCATGCTGCCATTTGTCTTTGAAGATGGCTTTGGGTTTGAGGCCTGGGCAGACTACGCGCTCGATGTGCCGATGTATTTTGTCTACCGTGATGGCGAATATGTCGACGCGCTCGGCCAATCCTTCCGCGATTTCCTCAAGGGCGAGCTGCCCGCCCTGCCCGGCGAAACACCCACGCTCAGCGATTGGGCAGATCACCTCACGACAATCTTCCCCGAAGCGCGCATCAAGAAATTCATGGAAATGCGCGGTGCCGATGGCGGCCCATGGCGCAGACTCTGTGCGCTGCCCGCCTTCTGGGTTGGTCTGATGTATGATCAGACGGCTCTGGATGGCGCATGGGATCTGGTCAAAGGCTGGGACGCAGAAACGCGAGAAGCATTGCGCGTGGCAGCCAGTGAACAAGCGCTCGACGCACGCGTCGGCAAGATCAGCATGCATGACTTGGCGCGGGAAGTTCTGGACCTCTCAGAAGCTGGGTTGAAAGCTCGATCCATCCCCGGTGCAGGCGGCCTCGTACCGGATGAAACTCACTTCCTCAACGCCCTGCGTGAAAGTGTCGAGTCGGGCCAGGTTCCGGCCGATGAGCTTTTGACGAAGTACCATGGTGACTGGGAGGGTGACTTGACGAAGATTTACGGCGAATTCAGCTACTAATATTCTTTACATTTCCGCTATTCTACATCCGACCCGACACCTTTAGGTCCAGCACAAAATCCACAACCTTCTGCTCTGGCATTTCGCACGGCTTCAACCTCGCCCCAGACGCCAGGCGATAAAGGTTGAGACTGATGTAATCCGGACCGCCCAGTTCTTCGGCAACCAGTTTCTGAACTGCGCCAGAGACACGTCGAACGATGACATAGCGCCGTCCGTGAGACTGACCAACAAAAACCCCTTCCGGAAGGGCATCAAAGGCGTCCAAAAACGCCTGCATCAGCTTTCGCCGATCTTCGGCTCCGTGCCTTTGCGTATGCGCAAGATGTTCTGCCAGTGTCGCGTAAATATCAGAAGCGTGAGCGCCATGCCAAGGAAAAGCATTTCTCTGTAGCCCAGCAAAACAACCCAGATCGTCGAGAGGGCTGCCGCATATATTGCCGCCAACGAACTGATCCGTGTCGCCACAGCAGCAAAAAGCCACGTCGCACAGCACGCAAGGCCAACAGGCCATGCCAGGGCCAGCATCAGCCCCAGGAAAGTCGCCACACCCTTGCCACCGCGAAACGTAAGCCAGACCGGAAAGCAATGGCCCAGAAACGCAGCCAGAGCTGCAACTTGAGCCGCATCTTCCCCCGCCAGCACCCGCGCCAGCAATACGGCAACTGCGCCCTTTGCGCCGTCCAATAAGACCGTCAAGGCCGCCGCCACTTTATTGCCAGTGCGCAAAACATTGGTGGCGCCTATGTTCCCCGATCCAACCTTGCGCAGATCACCAAGGTTCATCACCCGAGCCAAGACCATGCCAAATGGGATTGAGCCGAGCAGATACCCAATCACACCCCACAAAACCAAAACAGGCGTGGATGAAACAAGTTCAGGCATCTGTCTTCTCGTAAACTGCGCGACCCGCCACATAGGTCGCAAGAACCTTACCCTGCATCCTTTGGCCGTCAAATGGTGTGTTCTTGGATTTGGAATTCAGCGCCCAGCGATCGAGCACAAAAGGCACATCCGGGTCAAACAGGATCAGGTCCGCAGGCGCGCCCTTGGCCATTCGCCCACATGACAGACCCAGCCGCCTTGCCGGGTTGAGCGACAAAGCGCGGAACAAAGTCGGCAGGTCCAGGTCCCCCGAATGCACAAGTCTCAACGCCGCTGGCAAAAGTGTCTCAAGCCCCACCGCCCCGCTGGCCGCCTCTTCAAACGGCAGACGCTTGGACTCTTCATCCTGCGGCGTGTGCATCGAACTCAGCGTATCAATCAGACCCTCGCTGAGCGCCTGTACCACAGCCATGCGATCTTCCTCTGAGCGCAAAGGCGGCTTGACCTTAAAGAAGGTCCGGTAATCAGCAACATCCAGTTCATTCAGCGTCAGGTGATGGATCGACGTGCCCGCTGTGATGTCCAGCCCGTCTTCCCGCGCACGGCGCAGCGGTTCAAGTGCCTGTGCAGTGGTGATCTGATCCACATGATAGCGCGCACCTGTCATGCCAATCATGGCAATGTCGCGCTCCAGCCCCATCCGTTCAGCCACGGGCGAGACAGCAGGCAAACCCCGCAGCGAGGCAAACTTGCCCGACGTGGCCGCAGCACCGGCGCTTAACACAGGCTCCTGCACGTGCCCAATGACCAAAGCGCCCAACGACCGCGCATAGCTGAGCGCCCGGCCAAACACCTTGGCGTCCTGCACCACGTGATCGCAATCGGTAAACGCAATGGCCCCGGCATCCATCAGAAAGCCGATCTCGGTCATCTCTCGCCCTTCGCGGCCCTTAGTAAGGGCCGCCATCGGTAAAACGTTGACTGGGGCCGCTGCGTTGGCCCGGCGCGCGACAAATTCAAGCGCCTCGGGGTTATCTGTTGCAGGCACCGTGTCGGGCCGCGTGACCATCGTGGTCACACCCCCGCCGCTGCCGCAGCACCGGCAGAGCGGTAACTCTCTTTGTGGCGCTCACCAGGTTCGCAGACCTTCACCCCGATATCGACAATCCCTGGCGCAAGGCACTTGCCTCTGCAATCAACAACCTGCGCCTTGGGGTCCGGATTGCCCGACGCGACCACGTCCTGGATCACGCCCTTATCGACCAGAACAGCCCCCGTCGAATCCGTCCCCGCATCCGGATCAATCAGCCTGGCATTGGTGAAAAGGGTTGTGGTCATGAGAGCAATTCCACCGTTTCGGGGTCAATTCCTCGAATGCGAGGTGCAAAGGCGCCATGAAATGAAATCAACTTTTCCGCAAGCCACTTATGTTGTTCTGGCCATTTTTGTCTTTGGTCGAGCGCCGCCACGTTTCTTGTTATACAGATACGCGCATCGCGTTTTTCATCCAATCGCTGCCAATCAAGTTTCAATCCCAATTCCTGCTCAATCTTGTCTTTCTGATCAGCAAGAAAATCGAAATTCCCTTTTGCCGATGGTCCGGAGAGATAAAGTTCCACACGAATCCAATCTTCTCGTGTGTTCATGCTCATGTTTAAACCAAAGTGGGTGCGACCAATACTATGACCGATCCAAGAAGCTGCCTGAGGCTTAACCGGCCTGATTGGTCCAGAGTTCGAAGCCACGAGCTCTTCGACCGCCTGCCAGTAGTCACGTTGCAGTAGGCGAGTCGGTGAGAGTTCTCCCTCCGACACAGCCTTGGAAGCAGCCGAGGTACTCCGAGACCAATCATTTGGCTTACTTACGACATTAAACTTCGGCGCAGCCGGGCTTTCGCCGATCCGCCAGAGTTCGACTTCAAGCGCAAAGAACCGCACTTCAGCATCAGTAATCTCATTGAGCCAATCCATCGCTGCGCGGTGTTCATCTGCCACCCGCGACGCAATCCAAACGATTGTCACGGCGTCCAGCCCCGCAGCATATGTCATAAGCTGTCCCAAGTGGGTGTGATCCGTACGCTCCAACTGGTTTTCCACTAGAACCCAACGATCACTCAGCGTGTCCTTACACAGAATATCAGCACGGAACGGTCCGACGTTCTGTTCGACGGCCTCTAGTTCAAGATCAATTCCGAGCGTATCACTAAGGAGGGCGAGATTATCCTCGCCAGCGAGCCAAGGGGTGAAGTCCTGCGCCTCGGTTTTCCAGATATCGCGAAGCTCTACTTTCTCCAGGCGCCCAAGAACACTCATTGCGCAAGTCCCTCCATCACGGCCTCGATCCGCTGTCGTGTCGCATCGCGGTCCTTTTGATACTTCATCAGGTGCTTGTCCCCACCCTTGGTCACAATCTGCACCGCAGACCCCAGAACCCTGAGCTCTGCGATATCTCCCAGCGCCACATCCTTACCCAAAGGGCCTAGCAACCGGCGATCGGTCAGATCCCACCGCGCCTTCAACTCATCCGAGGCCAGATAGCCCGCCCGCACCGCAATCGCCGCAAGCCCGCCCACGGCCCCGGTCCAGACATGCGGATTTCCCAAAAGCCAAAGCGCCACCATCCCAAGGGCCATCGCCGCTGCGGTCAACCACGCGTGATCGCGCCAATAAGTGCCCCGGTCCGCGTAGAAACTTTGCTGCACGGTTTCCCCCTCCTGCAACGCGGCTGTGGGGGTCATGACGGTGTAGGCTTCGGTCATGACGCCACCCAAATCACTACGGCGGTCAGCGCAAACAGCACCAAAAGCACCACCATGGCCACACGGCCGGACATGGCCGCATCAGAGGGGCGCGGTTTTTCCTCAGGCGCGATATCGCCTTGCGCAGCCTCGGATGGCATCGGCTCAAACGTCACAGGAGGACGCTCTTCAACGAAGGTACCCACCCAGCGCAGTGGTGATTTGGGCCGCAAGGTGGTTTCAAATCCGCCCAACGCACTGGAATAAACCAAGAGAACCAAACCTTTGATCGCCTCAAGCTGCGCCCGGTGCTGGGCCACATCCGCTTCGGCAATCCCAAGCCCTTCGACCATGTAGCCCGTCAGGCCAAGGTCATCGAGATCACGCACGTCGAAAAGCTCAATGAAGTCAGAATCCAGATAGGTGACACCCAACGCATCCCGCAACGGCCAGGGGGGATCGTCGGCATCCGCCTCCCAATCCGGCTCGATGGATATTTTCTTGGCGCCCTCGGCGTCTTTGTCCACGGTGAACAGCCGCACGACGCCGCGCTCATTTTCGCGAACCTGCAAAGCCTCGGTCACGCAAGCACCTCTTTGGGCCGCGCCCGCAGGTTGCGCGCCAGAAGGTCCATCGCCGCCATGCGCACCGCCACGCCCATCTCGACCTGTTCCTGAATGACAGACCGGTTGATGTCATCGGCAATCTCGCCATCAATCTCGACGCCCCGGTTCATCGGTCCGGGATGCATGACAATCGCATCAGGCTTGGCATGGCTCAGTTTTTCGGCGTCCAAACCAAAGCGGTGGTAGTACTCCCGCTCAGAGGGAATAAACCCGCCATCCATCCGCTCGCGCTGAAGGCGCAGCATCATGACCACGTCCACGTCTTTGAGGCCCTCACGCATCGACTCATAAACCTCAACGCCGAATTCGCCGATCCCCGAAGGCATCAGTGTCGATGGCCCCACCAGCCGCACCCGGTTTTCCATCTTGCCCAAGAGCAGGATATTCGACCGCGCCACACGGCTATGCGCAATATCCCCGCAAATCGCGATGTTGAGCCGGTGCAAACGCCCCTTGGCCCGGCGAATGGTTAACGCATCTAAGAGCGCCTGCGTAGGATGCTCATGCCGCCCGTCACCGGCATTGAGAACTGCACATTTCACCTTTTGCGCCAGCAGGTTCACCGCGCCTGATTGAGGATGCCGCACCACGAGAAGATCGGGATGCATCGCATTCAGCGTCATCGCTGTATCAATCAGCGTCTCACCTTTTTTGATCGAACTGGCCTGCATCGCCATGTTCATCACATCCGCCCCAAGCCGCTTGCCCGCAATCTCGAAACTCGCCTGGGTGCGAGTGGAGTTTTCAAAGAACATGTTGATCTGCGTGAGACCCGCCAGCGCATCCCCGTGCTTCACCTCACGGCGGTTGAGCTTCACATATTGCTCGGCCAGATCGAGAATGGCGTTGATATCTTCCGGTGACAGGGGTTCGATCCCCAAAAGGTGCGAGTGCGAAAAGGCCATCAAGCGCTCCGTTCCGGAATTTTTGCGCTTATAAGGGTGGTCAGGGGCCGAGGGCAAGGGGGCGCACAGACCGATGCGCGCACCGACGTGATACCGACGCAATACCGACGTGATACCGACATGCCAAATCGGCCCGTTTCCCTCGTCGCGAACTCGGCCTAGAGTCAGAGCATGGAATCGGATGCTCACACCGCACTGGCCCAGCTTGAATGGCAGATTGATCTCGGCGCAACCGAGGCCATCGGCGATGCCCCCGTGGACCGCTATGCCGTGCCAGACCGGATCGAAAAACCCAAGAGTGCAGCTCCCGTACCCACCGCAACGGCTTCGGCAGATACAGATCCCATCGGCGATGCACGCACCGCCGCGGCGAATGCACAAGACCTGCCCCAACTGCAAGCCGCGCTCGGTGCCTATGACCATTGCGACCTCAAACGAGGTGCTCGGAACCTCGTCTTCTCTGACGGCCACCCAAGTGCACGCGTCATGTTCATCGGCGAAGCTCCGGGGCGTGATGAAGACCAGCAGGGCAAACCCTTTGTCGGCCGCGCCGGGCAGCTTCTGGACAAAATGCTCGCGGCCATCGACATGGATCGACAATCGGACACACCCGAAGCGGGGGTTTACATCACCAATGTCCTCCCCTGGCGCCCACCGCAAAACCGCGACCCGAAACCCGAAGAAATCGCCATGATGCGTCCCTTCATGCAGCGTCATGTGGATCTCGTGGACCCTGATGTTGTTGTTCTTGTGGGGAATATCAGCTGTGACGCAGGCCTTGGCCGACGCGGCATCACCCGCCTGCGCGGCACCTGGGCGGAGGCCTATGGCAAGCCTGCGCTACCAGTGTTCCACCCCGCTTATCTCTTGCGCAACCCGGCGGCCAAGCGAGAAGCCTGGGCTGATCTGCTGGAACTGAAAGCGCGGCTGGAGTCAGGCACATGAAGATTATGGCCTTCTCTGATTTGCACATGGCCCGCAACAGAGCCACAGAGTTGGTTGAGGCCAGCGCGAAGGCTGATCTGGTGATTGGCGCAGGTGATTTTTGCAATCATCGCAAAGGCTTGAATGAGGCAATGGACATGCTCAGCGACATGGCTGCCCCTATGATCCTGGTCCCCGGCAATGCCGAGAGTGTCGAAGAATTGCGCGCCGCCGCGCCAGTGACCGCTGAGGTGCTGCACGGAACTGAATACACCGTCGATGGGGTGACCTTCTTCGGCCTCGGCTACGGTGTGCCACCGACACCCTTTGGCGACTGGTCTTGCGACCTGAGCGAAGCTGCGGCAGGCGTTTTGCTGGACGCCTGCGATGCCGCTGATGTTTTCATCCTGCATTCCCCGCCCAAAGGCGTGGCTGACCTGACCTCCGCTGGCATGTCAGTCGGCTCCACCGCGATCCGCGATGCCATCACCCGCGTTCAGCCCAAACTGGCCGTTTGCGGTCATATCCACGACAGCTGGGGCCAGACCGGACAGATTGGCGCAACGCGTATTGTCAATCTCGGGCCACGCCCCAATTGGTTCGATATCTGATCACACAATTTACAGGCCGCCATGTCCCAAAACACCGACACCAAGGACTTCATCCAGGTCCGCATTGCCCTTTTGACCGTCTCCGACACGCGCGATTCCTCACAGGACAAATCCGGCGATGTGCTGGCAGAGCGGATCACCGCTGCCGGGCATCACCTCGCGGAACGGCGGATCGTGAAAGATGAACGCGACCAGATTGCCGCGCAACTACGCACCTGGATCGAGGATGAAACCGTGGATGTCGTGCTCTCGACAGGTGGCACCGGCCTGACGGGTCGCGATGTGACCGTTGAGGCCCACAGAGATGTCTATGAAAAGGAAATCGACGCATTCGGCACGGTCTTTACCATCGTTTCCATGCAAAAAATTGGCACCAGCGCCGTGCAATCCCGCGCCACAGGCGGTGTTGCGGGCGGTACATATCTTTTTGCCCTGCCCGGAAGCCCCGGTGCCTGCAAGGACGCATGGGATGAAATCCTGCAATATCAGTTTGATTACCGCCACCGGCCCTGCAATTTCGTGGAAATCATGCCTCGATTGGACGAACATTTGCGTCGGAAATAACAAGCTCGTGCGTTAAACCTCGAAACAGTCGTGGTTTTTCTTATATTCTTGAGTAGAAACGATTGCCGTCGTGCGCCTCAAAAGGTCTTTGCCAATGCGGTTCTTACGCACCAGCCTGACCGGACTGTTCCTGTTGTCTCTGACATTGGGCCTGTTCGTCTATGCCGGGCAGATCGTGTATTCCGCCATTCAGGAACGCATCGCCGCTGAGGCGCCTAGCGCACCACGCAGTGAACGGGTCTTTGTTGTAAACACGGTCGAGGGGAGACTGGCCACCGAAACGCCAACACTAGTGGCTTTTGGTGAAGTGATCAGCCGGCGCACGCTGGAAATCCGTGCACGGACGGGCGGCACACTGGTCGAGCTGGCCCTGGATTTCGAAGACGGCGGGCGTGTTGAGGAAGGCCAGCTTCTGGCGCGGATTGATCCGGCAGACGCGCAATTTGCTCTGGATCGGGCACAAAGCGATGTCACCGATGCCGAAGCCGAAGAGCGCGAAGCAGAGCGCGGGCTGTTCCTTGCACAGGATGATCTGAATGCCGCCCGCGCGCAGGCCAAACTGCGCGACAAAGCTTTGACCCGCCAGTTGGACCTGCAAGAGCGGGGCGTTGGCACGACCGCAACGGTGGAACAGGCAGAACTGGAAATGGCGCAAGCCGATCAGACGGTTCTGTCGCGCCGACAAGCCCTTGCTGTGGCCGAGGCGCGCGTGGATCAGGCTCAAACACAACTCGCCCGGTCTCGGATCGCCTTGGCAGAAGCCAAAAAGCGGTTCGAGGACACACGCATCGTCGCAGGGTTTTCCGGCACGCTGGGAGATGTCTCAGTTGTCGAGGGCCGGTTTGTCTCAGCGAACGAAAAGCTGGCCGATCTTGTTGACAGCGCGCGTCTGGACGTGGCGTTTCGGCTGTCCACTTCGCAGCATACGCGCCTGTTGGACGCAACCGGTCGCATTACCCAAACGCCGATTACAGCGCGTCTTGACGTGTTTGGTGTTGAAATCGAAAGCACCGGACGCATCACACGTGACAGCGGATCGGTCGAAGACGGGCAAACCGGTCGCCTGGTCTTTGCTCAGTTAGACAGCGCTGTTGGCTTTAAACCTGGCGATTTTGTCACTGTGGAAATCACCGAACCACCGCTGGAGAACGTCGTGCGCCTGCCCGCAACAGCACTTGGGGCAGACGGGCGGGTGCTGATTGTCGGGGCAGAAGACCGACTTGAGACGCGTGTCGTGACACTGCTACGCCGCCAGGGCAATGAAGTTCTCGTACGCGGCAACGGGCTGGAAGGGCAAAGAATTGTGGCCCAGCGCACGCCTCTTCTTGGTCCAGGTCTAAAGGTCCGAGTCATTGAACCCCTCGCAGATGAGAACGAGCAAGCCACTGCAAGTTTCTTGGAGATAAGTGACGAACATCGCGCGCGGCTTCAAAACTTCGTTCAATCCAATACCGACATGCCCGAGGCCGTCAAACAGCGACTGCAAGAACAGCTGACCCAACCCCGTGTGCCTGCACGTGTGGTCGAACGGCTTGAACGCCGGATGGGCGGCTAGGTCGTGATGCGCGACTTGCCCGACCGCGCAGGCGGCGTGATTTCGTATTTCACCCGTCATCGTACCGCCGCCAATTTATTGATGGTGCTGCTGATCATCCTGGGGCTTGCTGCGGCCCCCCGGATGAAGGCGCAGTTCTTTCCGGATGTGATCATCGACAATGTCACAGTATCCGTGATCTGGGACCGCGCCAGCGCCGAGGACATGGACAGCGCCGTGGTCCAGCTTCTCGAACCCACGCTATTGGCCGTGGAAGGCGTCATTGAAAGCGCGGCCACAAGTACCGAGGAAAACGCCAGTATTGTCCTGGAATTCGAACCCGGTTGGGACATGTCTCGCGCTGCTGCCGACGTGGAAAGCGCGGTTGATACCATCACCGACCTGCCCGAGGATGCCGAAGAGCCAACGGTGACACGCGGTGTCTGGCGCGACCGGGTGACCGATGTGGTCATTTCCGGCCCTGTCGACGTCACACAAATTGGGCAATACGCCGACGAACTTGTCCTGCGGCTCTATGATGAAGGCGTCACCCGCACTACAATTCGCGGTATCGCCGACCCACGCACCATCGTCGAAATACCCACCACGAATCTTCTGGCTTTTGACATCACCATGGCCGAAATCGCCGAGGCCATTGATCAGGAGGTCGAGGCAGACCCCGCCGGAGATGTCAGCGGCGGCGACACGCGCATTCGGGTGGGCGTTGAAAAACGTGATGTGCGGGATATCGAGGACATTGTCCTGCGCTCCAACCTCGATGGCACCAAGCTCAGGATTGGAGATGTCGCCTCTGTGCGCAGTAAAGGCATTGACCGCGTTCGCTCTTATTTTGTTGATGAAAAACCCGCCATTTCCGTGCGCGTAGATCGCTCCGCCGAAGGGGATGCCATCGCCGTCCAGGCGCAGGTTGAAGAGATTGCACAGACGATGCAATCCACTCTGCCAGAAGGTGTCGAGGTTTTTCTGATCCGCACAAGATCCGAGGCTATTTCCGCCCGCCTGCAAACGCTTCTCGACAACGGTCTGACAGGTCTGGCTCTGGTCATCGGGCTCCTGTTCCTTTTTCTCAACGCCCGCACAGCGTTTTGGGTCGCGGCAGGTATCCCCGTGGCAATGCTGACGACGATTGCGTTGATGTATCTAGGGGGTCTGACCATCAACATGGTCTCGCTTTTTGCGCTTATCATCACGCTTGGCATTGTTGTGGATGATGCCATCGTCGTCGGCGAACACGCCGACGCGCGTGTGCGAAAACTTGGTGAGACCCCCGTGCAGGCCGCGGAACGTGCTGCACGCCGCATGGCACTTCCGGTGTTTTGCGCCACACTGACCACATTGATCGCTTTTTTCGGCCTCGTGGCCATCGGCGGACAGTTTGGCAACCTCATCTACGCCATCCCCTTCACGGTCATCGCCGTTCTCATCGCATCGCTGATCGAGTGCTTTCTCATCCTGCCCAACCATATGGCCCATGCGCTGACCCAATCAGAGCGCGAGCGCTGGTACGACTGGCCCAGCCGCATGGTCAATCGAGGCTTTACGTGGGTGCGTGAGACGCTGTTCCGCCCGCTCATGGCGCTTGTGATCAAGGCGCGCTATCCAGTCTTTGCTTTCATCGTCGTGCTGCTGGCCGCACAAGCCGCCCTTTTCATCAAAGGCGATGTGCAATGGCGGTTCTTCAACGCCCCTGAACGCGGCAGTGTCACCGGTAATTTCATGATGGCACCCGGTGCCACGCGCAACGACACGCTTGAGATGATGCGTGAATTGCAACGCGCCACCGAGGAACTGGGCCAAGAGTATGAGACCCGCTACGGCGCCAATCCGATTGATTTCGTTCTGGCCGAGATCGGTGGCAATGCCGGTTTTGGCCTCGCTGGGGCCGACACGAAAGAGCCGGACCAATTGGGCGGCATTTCGATTGAACTTATAGACCCCGATCTGCGCCCCTATTCCAGCTTTGCCTTCGTCGGTGAACTACAGGAACGCGTCAATCGCCACCCGCTTGTCGAAGAGCTGAGTTTTCGAGGCTGGCGCGCGGGCCCCGGGGGTGACGCACTTGATGTCGAGTTCTTTGGTGCGTCTGCCGGCACTTTAAAGGCCGCTTCCGAGGCTCTGAAAGAGGCGCTCCTGCGCTTCCCCGAGGTTTCGGCTGTGCAGGACAACCTTGCCTTTGACAAGCAAGAGCTTGTTCTGGAACTCACGGCACAGGGCCAAGCGCTTGGGTTCACAACAGACACGATGGGGCGCGTTGTTCGCCATCGCTTGAGTGGCATTGAGGCCGCCACCTATCCGCTTGGTCCGCGCAGCGCGGAAATACGCGTAGAACTGCCCGAAGATGAAATCTCAGCCGATTTCCTGGAAGCCATGCAGATCCGCGCACCTTCGGGCGCATATGTCCCTCTGGCCGATATTGTCAGCGTCCAGCAAAGCATCGGCTTTTCCACCATTCGCCGCGAAAACGGCATCCGTCTGGTCAATGTCACCGGCGATATCGCCGAAGATGACCCGGCACGCGCTCAGGCTGTCACGGATGCGCTCAGGGAAGAAGTCCTGCCAGATATCGCGAGCACCTATCAGGTCGAATGGCGTCTGGGTGGACTGTCAGAGCAGGAAAACGAATTCCTGCAAGACACCCGCGTGGGCCTGATCCTGACATTGGCAGGGATCTACCTCGTACTGGCATGGGTCTTTGCCAGTTGGACGCGACCTATCGTCGTCATGGCGGTGATCCCCTTTGGCCTTGTTGGCGCGATATGGGGCCATGCCTACTGGGACATCCCCTTCAGCCTCTTCAGCGTGATCGGCCTTTTGGGCATGATCGGCATCATCATCAACGATTCCATCGTTCTGGTGACCACCATTGATGACTACCGTCGCGACCGCGCCATCGTACCGGCCATCATTGAAGGCGCTGCCGACCGATTGCGACCGGTTCTTTTGACCACACTCACAACGGTACTGGGTCTTACGCCGCTGCTTTTTGAACAATCCACCCAAGCGCAATTCATCAAGCCTGCGGTGATCACGCTGGTCTACGGGCTGGGCTTTGGCATGGTTCTTGTCCTGATCCTGGTGCCTGCGATCATGGCCATCCAGAATGATGTGCATCACTACACACGGTCCCTGCGGCGTGGTCTGCAAACCCGTCAGGGTGGGTTGCAAATCACATTGGGCGCAGGAGTGGTTCTGTCATTCACATGGATGGCGCT
Organism: Roseovarius sp. W115; assembly: GCF_032842945.2. Lineage (NCBI taxonomy): Bacteria > Pseudomonadati > Pseudomonadota > Alphaproteobacteria > Rhodobacterales > Roseobacteraceae > Roseovarius > Roseovarius rhodophyticola. The sequence continues at coordinate 2,077,706 of NZ_CP146606.1, read as the reverse complement.
GACGCTCGGCTGGACAGCGGTCGAGGGACGTTTGCCGGGATTTCTGTCGGCCATCGCACCCAACGCAAGCGACAGCGCTCAGATGCCAATCGCCTTAGCCGTCTTCGTGATTGGTCTCAGTGTATTGATTGTTTTGTGCTACTTAATCACAGCTCTGCTGCGTCACCGCGCTCAGCCCGCAGGACAGCCCTGAATTTCCACAGCACGCCCCTGACCCAGAACCGTGATGCGGACATCCGGGCGTTTCAGAGCAAAGGAGCGCCCCGACACATGCTGCATCTCTGTTTGAGCCACGATTTTGCTGCCTTGACGCTCTGATTTGCTTGGAGCCACCCAGATCTTGGGGTCCCCAACCTCAAACACTGTTACCTCGCGCGCGCCCAGCTTTGGCATCGTGATCACCGCAGAAAGTTTCAGGCCACCCTCCATTGGAGACATGCGGCACGCCACATGTGAGACACCCGCCTCGGAGGCCGAATATGGCCGCGCGGCCAGTGAGGCGACAATTGCAGGATCACGTTTGCCCTTAGCGTTCGGCAAATCCTGTGCCACGGACACCTTGACCGGGATACACACCTCGCGACACACGCCCAGCTCAATCTCGCCCTTCAACTGCATGGCCTGTCCCGCCGCTTTGGGCGCGACATGCAGCGGTAACGTGACCGAGCTGTCATAGCCAATGGTCATGTAGCGCCCTTGCGGAATTTGCTTGGGCATCGGCCAGTCCACTTTGACCTCCGACACGTTACGCGAGCCAGCCCAATTGAACCGTGGTGGAATGCCTGCATCCCCCGGCGCGCGCCAATAGGTTTTCCACCCGTCACCCAACTCAAGGTGCAGCGCCGCAACATGGCGACCATCCGATCCCCGCCAACCGGGGATCACGTGTGCTTTCACAACGTCGTCCACGTCAAAGGACTGCGCCTCTGAGAGCGAGCCCAATATGGCCAGACCAGCCGCTGCCAGGAAAGTCGGAATCATTTTCATAGGGTACGACATGCCCATTCCGCCGATAAAGTCCAACTCACATTCAAGCGAGATTTTGTCGTGATGCCAAGAGAGCACGCTTGCACCGGGCGATTACGCCCCCCATCATGGAGACGTGAGACTCAGAGGCCCCACGTGCGAGAAATTGATCTGACCGGAAAACTGCTGATCGCCATGCCCGCCATGAGCGACCCCAGATTTGCGCAATCCGTGGTCTTCATGTGCGCTTATTCTGGCGAAGGAGCCATGGGCCTTATTGTCAACAAACCTGCAGACGGGCTGAGCCTTCATGCATTGCTGGACCAATTGGACATTTCGCACGAAGACGAATCGACAGACCTGCCAGTCCATTTCGGTGGCCCGGTCGAAAATGGCCGGGGCTTTGTTTTACATGATGGCGCGCATCATTCTTCCATATCAACGCTGGAAGTGAACGACGCCTTTGGCATGACCGCGACACTTGATATCCTGGAGGATATCGCCAGCGGCCAGGGCCCAAAACAGAGCCTTGTGGCGCTGGGTTATGCCGGTTGGGGACCGGGGCAACTTGAGGCGGAAATCTCCCAAAACGCTTGGCTGACCGTCGAGGCGGACCCGGATTTGGTTTTTGGGCCACAAGACGACTGCAAGTGGGAAGCGGCCCTTAACAAGCTTGGCGTCAGCTCAGTCACGCTCTCATCCGAAGCCGGCCACGCCTAACGGGCCAAAAGCTTTCAAAAGCTTTTCGGAAGTCTTTTCCGAAAAGACTTCCTCCAAGTCGCACCTACCGCGTGTACATCTGCTTTTTATAGGCCCGCGTGCGCTCGGTCGCGTCAGCCGTGCCATCGTGATACGTGCCGAACCACCGATCAAACGGGATCTCGGAGGTGCCGTAGTTGCACTCGAAATACCGGTGATGCAGCTGATGAAAGAAATCCCCGGCCCGCGCTGCTGGCTGGTCTTTCGGGATCAGCTTTTCAAATCCGGAATGCGACAAAACCGGGCTAATCTGCTGGAAATAAACGTGAAACAACACGTGCAATGGGTGCGAGGCCACGACCAGGTGAACGAAATAAGTCGTAAAATACATCATATTCTCAAACCAATGGTTCGAGATCCCCGACCACGGACCGACATTGACATTCCGGTGATGTACCGCGTGGACATGTTTGTAGAGCTTTGGATGATGCTCCAGCCTATGCACCCAGTAGAAATGCAGGCCTGACCACATCGGGATGAAGAACATCCAGGCCACGAACCACACAGGCGCGCTGGCGAATGTGATCGTCGGCGCAAAACCATTGGCCATCGCCCAGAAGATGACCCACTGATAGACCGTCGCCACAGTCATCGCACTGCCCAGCGTCCACCAGATGTTGTCCAGCACCTGATTGTTGAATGTGAACGTGCCGTTGTTGCGCGTCAGGTCCCGGCGGTCGAACTTGGTCTTCATATCCTGCCCGCGCCGAATGTAGAGCCACCAATGCAGGCCTCCTGCTACCAGCGTCTGAGGCACCATGTTGATCAGCCAGATCGTAAACATCCAGCCAAACGCAAAACTTTGCATCGCCTCCAGGGGCGGCAGGAAGAGAACATAGACAAACACTGTAATGGCAAAACAGACCGTCAGGGCGGTGATCTGAAGCCACGCGCCCGAATACCAACGCAAAACCGCGCGGGGATTGGGCGGCCAGCTGAACACCGGGTTCAGCGTGACAAGATCATCCGGCCGATGATTCCAGCGATCGGCCTCAGGGTCATGTGCTGCATCTGTCATAGCACGCTCCTCAATGCGCGTAGTCCGAGCCTTCTTCGTCAAGAATCGCCATCAGTTCCGCCAGATGCCGCTCGGCCTGTCCGGGATATTCTTCAATCTCGCGCGCTGTCTTTTCAGCAATCTCATCAGACAGCACACGCATCGGCTGCCCGGTCTGCAACGCACGGATATAGGTCTCTGCCGCACGCTCAAAATAATACATCCGGTTAAAACAATCCGCGACGGTGTCGCCCATGACCAGAATACCGTGATTGCCCATGATCATGACTTTTTTCGTCGGGTCCTGAAGCTGAGCGGCACAGCGTTCACCCTCATCCTCAAAGGCCAACCCGCCGAAATCTTCATCAATCACATAGCGATTGAAAAACGTCGCTGTGTTCTGATCAATGGGGGAGGTTGCTATCTGCAAGGCTCGCCAACACTGTGGCGTGAATGGAATGCACATGCATCAGACACCTGTGATGCGGGCAACGCCGATGCACGGATCCATGCAAACCCCAGGCACTGGGGTCGGGCGCGCCGGGGCGGTCCAGCGTGTCCGGATCATTGGCATCCAGCAGCAACAGATCAGACGCCTTGATCCGGCTGAAATGCACCTGATTGGGATTCATCAGAAACTGGGTGCCGTCGTCGTTCACCGCAAGGCTGAAATGATTGGCCACCGCTTCGTGGAAATTCAGCCGCTCAGTCCAGCGAAATGTCGCGGCCAGTTCCACGCGTTCCCGCCAGAAAGCAATATTTGCGGTTTCGTTGGATTTCGGCTGCAACATGGAACCACTCCTTTCGCGCGTTTCATTCACGTTGCCCAAGCCTGTCAAACTTTACAAACAATAGATTTCGCGCCATGACATTAATAAAATTAATGTATAGATCGTGCATAATATGAACAGCACCGGCCTGCCCCCGCTCACATGGCTGCGCGCCTTTGAGGCCGCCGCACGACATTTGTCCTTCACCCTGGCCTCGCAAGAGTTGAACCTGACCCAGTCCGCCATAAGCCAGCATGTCCGAAGCCTTGAGGCGTTTCTGGGACGGGAGCTCTTCATTCGCCGCACCCGTGCTTTGCAACTCACCGAAGCAGGGGCCAACTACCTGCCCACCGTCCGAGAGGCGTTTGACCTGCTCGCACGTGGCACCCGCTCTTTTACAGGTGGTGATCCCGGTCAGACCCTTCTTGTGCAGTGCAATATGGCATTTTCTGTCTTCTGGCTTGCCCCCCGCCTACCGCGCCTCTATGCGCAGCACCCTTGGCTGACGCTCAATATCTCGACTGCCATCTGGGATCCGGAACGTTCGGCCCACGATGCACCGGTTGAAATCCGCTTTGGCCGCCCCGGTGATATGTCACAAACGGCACGTCCCCTACCCGCCAACACCATGTACCCGGTTTGCATCCCGCAATATCAGAACGGCGCGTTTGATCTGAAGACAGCCCGGCTATTTGATTGTTCCGGCATGATGGGGAACTGGGAATACTGGAGCACAGCCACAAACACACCGTTTGACCAGAGCAACACAGTCAACTTGGCATCCACCTATGTGATCGCCATGCAAGCCGCCCTACACGGCGCAGGTATCTGCATGAGCCATGACGCCATAGCTGCGGATCTCGTTGAGGCCGGGCAATTGGTCCGCCCATTTGAAGGAGCGGCAAAACTTCCAGAAGGCTACTTCTTACTCTCTCCGGCAAGCCACGACGAAACCCCCGCCAGCCGCGCCTTTGTGTCTTGGCTAGACCGGGAAATCACTGCAATGCACGGCAACCATCCGCGCACAGGTACTCCATTCGAAAAATAGCAGAAACCGATATCGCCTGTGCACCTACGCATTTCGCCGAAAGACAATCGTGTCACGTTTTAAAAATTCGTTTTATTATCAATATCTTGAGTAAATTTTTCTGCAAATTTATGACGAATTTTCCCCCTACATCGGTCACAACAAAATGCGAAACTCAGCCGACTAAAAGTGGCACTTACGATGTCTGAGGATCAATAATGCCCATTTGGTACGGGTATCAAAACGCTATCTTTGGTACGCAGAGCACGGTCAACGGCTCTGCGTTCAACTATAATTTTGGCCCACCCAATGGCGGCACCTGGAGTTGGACAGGTGCAACCACCAACTTCGCCGTCAGGGAAAATGACGGAGCCACGCTTTTCAACGGCGATTCAACCAACGAACAAGTTTCTGCCAACGAACAGATCGGTGGTGTCTGGGAACAGGTCACCGAAGTTGATGGCACGTTTCGACAGGTTATCTGGGACTACACCTTCGAAGTCACTGCCGCAGACGGCACAGTGTTTCGCGTTGCAGTCATCGATGTTGATCTCAATAACGATGATGACCTGAATGATGTCGTGGGTGGTGATGCCGAGGACGGCTACTACCTGGTTTTCCCCGACGGAGTACCGCCCGCAGGCCAAGATTACACGATTGGCAACATCGTCGAAAACGATGCCTTTACGGCGCATCTTGGACTGGGTGCAGACATTGTATGCTACGCCGCTGGCACACTGATCGACACGCCGACTGGGCCACGTCCTGTCGAAATTTTGAGAACCAACGACTTTGTGCAAACCACAGACCACGGACCACAACCAATCCGCTGGACCGGGAGCGTACGTGTTCCCGCTTTGGGTCGGCTGGCTCCAGTTGTCATTCAGGCCGGAGTTTTGGATAACGAAAGAGACCTCGTCATCTCACCGCAGCACCGGGTTTTGTTGAACGATTGGCGCGTTGAATTGCTCTTTGGCACCGAGAATGCCTTCGTACGAGCGGTCGACCTTGTCGATGGCGATCAGGTGTATCGCAGGAGTGGCGGCTTTGTAGAATACCACCATTTCCTGCTAGATCGGCATGAGGTTGTGTTTGCCGAGGGCATCGCAAGCGAAAGCCTCCTGCCCGGTGAATGCGCCCAATCGGCGTTAGGAGTCAAAGCCGTGTCAGAGATCGAAGGCGCCCTTTCGAACCTCGGCCAAAGTCTGGCAACCTACGGCCCAGCCGCACGCCGGACACTTAAAAGCTTTGAAGCAGAATTGCTGATGCAAAGGCGAAAATCCGGACTTGCCCCACAGGCAACCCACGTCTCACAAATCCCAGCATATGCTTAACCGCCAACTTGTGACCGGCCAATACGTACAAAACCTGAGTTTGGAGATTTGGTAGCGGAGGAGGGACTTGAACCCCCGACACGCGGATTATGATTCCGCTGCTCTAACCAGCTGAGCTACTCCGCCAGACCGAGGCGCTAGGTATGACAGGCACCCGCGCAGGTCAAGGAATAATTCATCGTCAAATGGTCTTGATGCACGGCAAATTGCCGCGCAGTCTGCGCCTATGACGCAGACCACCCATCCGATACTGGACGCACTACGCAAAGAGCTAGGTGCCAAATACGTTTTAACGGGCAAACACGCCGAACCATTCGCGCGCGACTGGACCGGACAGGTTTACACCTCGCCACTTGCCGTCTTGCGGCCAGCAGACACAAAAGACGTTTCACAGATCATGCAGCTTGCATACTTGCATGAGGTGCCCGTGGTGCCTGTATCAGGTCGCACTGGCCTGACCAAAGGCACCAAGGCGGACGGACAATTGCTGCTGTCGCTCGACCGGCTCTCGGCGATCCGGGAAATTCGGCCCGCGGGTCGCATCGCAGTTGTCGAAGCAGGTGTAATCCTGTCAGACCTGCACAAGGCGGCAGATATGCATGACCTGATCTTTCCGCTGACCTTTGGCGCGCGCGGGTCGGCGATGATCGGCGGCGCGCTCTCCACCAACGCAGGTGGCTCGAACGTGGTCCGCTACGGAAGCACACGGGGCCTGTGCCTTGGGCTCGAAGTGGTGCTCGCCGATGGCCGCATCCTTGACCTGATGAGTGCAGTGCACAAGGATAACTCCGGCTATGACCTGCGTGACCTGATGATCGGTGCCGAGGGCACGCTTGGTATCATCACGGCAGCCGTGCTGCGCCTTATGCCCAAACCCCTGGCCTATGCATCGGCCATGCTGGCCTGCTCGTCCGTATCGGCCGCGGTGGACGTGCTCAATACGCTACAGGCGCAAACCGGCGGCGCGGTTGAGGCCTTTGAATACATGCCCGCCAGCTTCATCGAGGGGCATCTGGAACGCTTTCCCGACGCCCGCGCGCCCTTTGAGGCGCGCTATGATGTGAATATCTTTGTCGAAGTCGGCGCATTGTCTTCACGCGATGCCGACCCAACGCCAGAGGGACAGATCCCGGCCCGCGCCCATCTCGAAGACGTGCTTTCGCAGATGCTGGAAAATGGACAAGTGCTCGACGCTGTCATCGCACAGAACGAAACCCAACGCGCCGAAATGTGGGCCCGTCGGGAAGCCGCAGCCGAGTTGTCTCGTCTGCATGATCCGATTGTCGACAACGACATCGCTGTTCCTGTGGACCGCATGCAAGACCTACTCACGCGCATCGAAACGCGCATCCATGCGCTGGACCCTGACATCAAGATGCTAAACGTTGCGCATCTTGGCGATGGCAATCTGCACTTCACGGCTTGGCCCAAAACAACAGACAAAAACACACACGCCGCGATCAATCTCGCCGTGGAAGAGGAGGCCATCGCGTTAGGCGGTTCTTTCTCGGCCGAACACGGCGTGGGACTATCAAAACTCCCGGCGATGGCAAGGCACAAGGACAAGGTCGCGCTTGACGTGATGCGCGCGATTAAACGTGCTCTGGACCCCAAGAATATCCTGAATCCAGGCAAGGTCATCCCCGCCCCGGATGATCTCCCCTAGCCGTAAACAGCCATGAAAATACCTTGTCACCGCGTTAAGCTCTACCGAGTTATTTCGGTATAAATTTGGTCTTATTGCGAGTGGCAGTCCACAATTTGCCTAAATTTTATGCATATCTTGGATCACTATTGGTCTATACACAAAAGGAATTAACTTTTTCTCCATGGTCAAAATTATTTCATAAAAAGAATTTTCCCTGAACATCAGAACCGCGATACTTCTGCGTGACACAACCCTTTCATGCCGAAAACTGTATGAAAATCAGTTTTTTAGCAAAACACCGGCCTGTTAGTGCCATCAAGTGGCTCTTCCCCTACTGCCAGCCACGCACGACTTGCACCAGGCCAACTGCGTCGGATGACTCAAAAAAAACTATTGGCGGATGTCCTGCCGCAAGCTTGAGTATGACCATCGCCGGAATCGACGCCTAAGGGACTGCGCCGACCGGCCAACACGGAGGGAACAAGAAAAATGGAAGAACAACTCGCGGAACTCGCGGCCAAGGTGGCCGAGATGGAGGCGAAGGGGAATCTGACGAACACGATGTTCGCAGAGACATATTACTATCTCACAATCCCCTTGATGATCATCATTCACGCAGGCTTCTTGGCCTATGAAATGGGCGCATCCCGCGCCAAAAACGCGCTCTCATCGGGCGTCAAAAACATTCTGGCATTCGCATTCGTGATCCCGGCCTTCTACTTCTTTGGCTGGTGGGTCTACTGGGCCTTCCCAACGGGCTTCTCATTTTCGGCAGGACCCAATGGGATTTCCGGTGCCGAATACGCCAGCTCCATCGCTTTGGCATGGGGTGAATCTGCGGCCTACATGGGCCCGAACACCGAAGATCAGATTGATGGTGTGTTCTGGGGCGCCTTCACACTCTTTGCCGCAACAACAGCTTCGATCATGTCGGGCGCTGTGATTGAGCGCATTCAAACCGTGGGCTTTGTCATTCTTGCGATCGTTCTGGGTGGGTTCAGCTGGACGCTGGCCGCGGCCTGGGGTTGGCATGCAGACGGTTGGCTGGTGCAAAACTGGGGTGTTCATGACTTCGGCGCTGCCGGTCTTGTACACGCGGTTGCGGCCTTCTTTGCCCTGGGTGTGCTGATTGTGCTTGGACCGCGCATCGGCAAATTCAACGCAGACGGCACGGCCAACGAATTGCCGGGCCACAACATGCCCTTCACGGCCATGGGCCTCATGCTCATCGTCGTGGGCTTCTGGGGCTTCCTGATGGCCTGTCTCGTGGTCGGCGGAGAAGCATGGTCGTGGGGCTCAAACTTCACCACCATCTATGGCACACCGACAAACCTCGGCGCGCTGAGCTTTAACATCCTGATGGGTGTCGCAGGCGGCATCATCGGGGCGTGGCTCTTCACCCGCGATCCATTCTGGATGATGTCCGGTGCTCTGGCGGGTCTGATCTCGGTGGCCTCTGGTCTCGACATCTACTTCCCGTCGCTGACCTTCATCATCGCGATTGGCGCAGGTGTCATGCTGAAACCCGCAGCCAAGATCCTCGAAGGCATGGGCATTGACGATGCGGTGGGCGCTGTGACGGTTCACGGCACCATGGGCATCTACGGAATGCTGATGCTGGGCATCTTCGCCTCAGGCTACCCTGCCGTCATGGACTTCTCAGTTCCAGAAGGCAGCACGGTTCCAACCGTAAGCCTCGTGGGTCAGATCGTCGGCTCAATCGTCTTCATCACGATTGGCCTGATCACTGGCTTGGCAAGCGCCTTGGTGCTGAAAATGCTTGGCATGCTGCGTGTGCCAGAAGCGGCCGAAATCGCGGGTCTCGACACGGTCAAAGTGCCGGCACAGGCCTACCCCGAAGGCATCGCGGTTTCACCGCCGGCGTCGCAATAACCTGAATAGGAGGAATGAAAAATGGGATTTCCATATGAAAACGCATCCTGGGACGGCGTCAGCGGCGTGATATTCGTTGGCGGTGCCGGTGGCTCAACCATGATGTACAGTATGATCGCCATCGGCATCTGCATCGCCGCCCTGCTCCTCGGCAATGGCATCGAAAGCAACAAGTACAAAAACCACAAGTAAAGGCCACGTCCTTGCACGAAACGCCCCGCGGTTCATCCGCGGGGCGTTTTTCTTGACCCTATCCATCAATAGCGCGTGACCACCACACTCGCCCTCTTTGCGGCGACACATCTGCTGATACAACTGTGCCATGAAACGTTTTATTGCTCTGTTTTTTGCCCTGTCCCTGTTCCCGCTTTCGGCGCACGCCTGCGGTGCAGACGCCGACTGCGCCCTTGGCGACCGAACCTACCGCATTCAAATGCCAGACACCGCAGGCGACAGACCCGCCGCCTTGATCTTTGCGCATGGCTACAAAGGCTCGGCGCGAGGTACAATGCGCAACAAGTCTCTTGCGGCCCTGGCTGAACGGCTCGGCGTAGCGCTTGTCGCCCCCGATGCCATCATGGACGACTGGTCTATCCCCAACGCGCCGGGGCAAAGCACCTCACCCGATGTCGACGAAATCGCCTATTTCGATGCGCTCAAAGAAGCGCTCATCTCGAAACACAACATCGATCCCGACCGCATCGTTGTTGCAGGGTTTTCTGCTGGCGGCATGATGGTCTGGAACCTCCTCTGCGCCCGCCCGGATGACTATGCCGGGTTCATCCCCATTGCTGGCACCTTCTGGGCCCCTGAGCCGACAAGCTGCGATACGCCCACGGCCAACATCATCCATATCCATGGCACATCAGACAAGATCGTACCCCTCGCCGGTCGGCCCATCGCGGAAACCCATCAGGGCGACGTGAACAAAACCTTGGCCATGTACATCGCAAACGGCGGCTACAGCGCGTCCGACAGCCCCGATATGACCTCTGATCTGAGTTGTGAAAGCTGGCGCAATGAACAAGAAGCAACGATGACAAAATGCCTGCATGATGGTGGGCACAGCTTCAAAGCGGATCACATTGAGGCGGCGTGGAAGACCCTTGTGTCAGGGGGTTAACCGCGCTCAGCCAAAGCTTTGAAATGGCCCAAGCCATCGCGCATATACGCCCGCCAGAACGTGGTCGCCAATAGCGTCACAAGAGAGCGCGACAGGAGATTGGTCGCGCGAAACCCATAGGTCCACACCACTTGCGTTTCGCCGGATTGCGCCGTAAAGACCCACCGCCCATGCGCAGATTTCACCAGCCAGGAAAACGGCCCGGTGAACCCTGACACGGTATAGGCAAACTCCGCCAGGGTCTCCGCTGTCTGTCCCCCGCTGGGAGCGCTATAGGTGATCTCTTCGCGCGCCGTGTTGCCATCGCCCAGAACCACGGTCCGGGTTTGACCAACCTCATCCCAACGCCCGGTCTGATCCTGCACATCCACCACCGGTGGAATAGGACCTTTGGCTTTCGGAAAGAGGTCCGGCAGGTAAACTGGTACGAAGACCTCCCAAACTGTCGGCAATGCCTTACCGATGACGCAGTCCACGCGCGCCGATGGCCCGAACCCCGCCGGATCAGGCGCGCCAGTCAAAGAACCCTTCGCCCGCGCGCTTCAACAATCCATGTGCAAGTTCAGCCCCCAAAGCCGCGCCATCCTCAATCGGAGCGGTGGCCGCATCTTCCAGGCTCTCGCTTCCATCCGGGCGCAGGATTTCTCCGCGCAACCGGATTGACCCACCTTCCAGCTCTGCCAAACCGGCAATCGGGGTCTCACAAGACCCATCCAGAGCCGCCAGAAACGCCCGCTCTGCCGCCAGCCTTTGTCCCGTCGGCCCATCATGAATGGCCGCCAGCATATCGGCCACGCGGGTGTCATCCACGCGCCGCTCAATCCCGATGGCCCCTTGCGCAACAGCCGGCAGCATATCCTCAGGCGCAATCGCCCCCTTGGCCACCTCTGACTGTCCCAACCGGTTCAACCCGGCCATCGCCAAAAAGGTGCAACCCGCCACACCATCCTCAAGCTTTTTCAGCCGGGTTTGTACATTGCCGCGAAACTCCACCACCTCAAGATGGGGGAATTTGACCAAAACCTGTGCCTTGCGGCGCAGGCTCGACGTGCCGACCTTGGTGCCCTCCGGCAACGCCTGTAGCCCGTCAAAATGCGGTGAGACAAATGCATCGCGCACATCCTCGCGCGGCAGATACGTATCAAGCACCAGCCCACCGGGCTGTTCCACCGGCATGTCCTTCATCGAATGCACAGCAATGTCAATTTCACCTGACAGCATCGCATCTTCGATCTCACGCGTGAACAATCCCTTGCCGCCAATCTCTTTCAAAGGCCGGTCCAAAACCCGGTCGCCGGTTGTTTTGATGACATGGATTTCAAAACAGTCTTCCGACAGGTCGAACGCCTTGGAAAGGCGCAACCTTGTTTCATGCGCCTGTGCAAGCGCCAGAGGCGAGCCACGGGTGCCAATCTTCAGTGGGGCGGACGGGGTGGGCAATTCTTTTGTCATACAACCCGTTTAGATGTGTAAACCTAGCCTGACAAGTTTTGGTTGACTTTCCGTTCCTCTCTTGGGACCACCAAGACAAAGGGAGACCGGGTATGGCGGCACAAAAAACCATTTTGAAAGCGCTCGCGGGCGAGGTTCAAGACACACCACCCATTTGGATGATGCGTCAGGCCGGGCGGTATTTGCCCGAGTACCGTGCCACCCGCGCTGAGGCCGGGGATTTCCTGTCGCTCTGCTATAACTCGGATCTGGCCACCGAAGTCACCCTGCAACCCATCCGCCGCTACGGGTTTGACGCCGCCATTCTCTTTGCCGACATCCTTCTGGTGCCGCAGGCTTTGGGCGCTGATCTATGGTTTGTCACGGGCGAAGGCCCGCGCCTCTCGACCATCACGCAGCAATCCGAGTTCGATGCCCTGAAAGGTGCCGACGACATCCACGACACGCTCAACCCCGTCTATCAAACCGTGCGCAACCTCGCATCCTCTCTGCCCTCCGAGACCACATTAATCGGCTTTGCCGGGGCTCCCTGGACTGTGGCCACCTACATGATCGCCGGGCGCGGCACACCGGATCAAGGCCCCGCTCATGCGCTCAAGGACGAAAACCGCCCGCTCTTTGAGGCCGTGATGAACCGGCTGACCGACGCCACAATTGTCTACCTCTCGGCACAGATCGAGGCCGGCGCAGAGGTGGTCAAAATCTTCGACAGCTGGGCCGGGTCGCTCAAAGGGCAAGACTTTGAGGATTTCGCGGTAGCCCCCACCAAACGCATCATCGCGGCACTCAAGGCCAAACATCCCTCCATCCCCATCATCGCCTTCCCCCGCGAAGGCGGCGACGGCTATATAGGTTTCCACGAAAAAACCGGTGCCGACTGCGTCGCCATCGACAACTCCGTCAGCCCCGAATGGGCCGCAGAGCATGTGCAGGTGGCGGGCTGTGTGCAGGGCAACCTGGCCTCCTCCCATATGGTCACCGGCGGAGACGCCCTTGTGCGCGAAACCAAAGCCGTGGTGGAGGCCTTCCGCAAAGGCCCACATATCTTCAACCTGGGCCACGGCATCACACCGGATGCAGATCCTGAGAATGTACAGCTGATGATCGACACAGTGCGCGAGGCGTGACTGTGCGGTTTTAGGTGACGTCTATGAGCGCTCTGAGCCCGTTGCAGTCATTCAAAAGTTGTCACAAAAGCAAAACTTGGGTGCCTGCACTGGTAGTAAGGGTTACGAAAATCCGGATGCCAAAATGTGTTTTCAGAAATTTACTGTGCTGAGCTTGCAACCTGATCCAAAGTGGACATCTCGGATCAGGTTCCATTCGCAGCTGTGGTTACACGCTAGATTAGAAAATTGTTGGTGGTGAGCTCAAAAGCTGAGCTGGAAAATACATCCACTGACGCCTCTTGGCATTTGTCATTCACAAATGTAATTGTGGCCGCCGTGTCAGACGTTTGGGTGATGGTGATGTCTTCGAATTCATCCACTTCATCAAGACGAGATAGATCAATTCGATCAACGCCCGCTTCCCAATCAACAATCGTGCCGCCTTTGCTTTTGCCCTGGAACCCAAAGGTGTCTGCACCATCGCCGCCAATCATTACGTCAATGCCCCCGGTTGACACCAGAACATCGTTGTCATCTCCGCCATCCAACAGGTCTCGGCCCCATCCGCCCTCGAGGTAGTCGTTTCCGTCCCCGCCAAACAGGATGTCATTGCCGCCATCACCAAAGACAAAATCGTTGCCGTCACCGGCGGTGATCAGGTCATTGCCGCGATTGCCGTGAATGTTGTCGGCCCCATCCGTGCCCAAAAGGTTGTCTGAACCATCCGTTCCGGCCTGATGGGCAGGGGCGTTTGCAATAGGTTCAAACGCATCGATCCCGTCGAATACGCCCTTGGCTTGGACCGTAACATTCTCCTGGGTGACTGTGTCGCCATACACTTTAAGCGTGCCGAGTGGATCCTCGTCATGCGCACCGCCGCCATCGCCTTGTTGAGAGCGAATGGCGATCAAAGAGTAGTCACCACCCGCATCCTCGCCATAAGTGATGTCCGCAATCTCAACAGTATGGCCACGCAAAATGATCTGGTCCCCATCCTGTTCAGAGAAATCAAGCAAGGTGTCATTCCCGATGCCTTCAACCCAGTGGTCATGCACTGCATCGTTTTCGCCTGCAACTTTGCGCCAGTTGATAGAGCCATCGTCTCTGGTGTGTTTCGCAAGTACTACGGCCGTCGCGTTGAGCAACATATTAAACGTGAACCGGTCCTTGCCTTGCCCTCCGGATATCACGTCATTTGTCGTGGAGGGGTCAACGGGTGGGTTGATCCGACCCTCGGCCCCATCGGTTTGCGCCGGATCCGGTTCGCCCGCATCGGCATATACGCGAATGTAGTCGCGCCCTGCGCCGGCAAACACGGTTTGCGCGCCAGCTCCGATTTCGATGTGGTCCGTTGTCTTGATGCTTGCTGGTGCCGTGATGATCTCTTCGCCGTCGGTGGAGGACGCAAAGCTTTGCACACCTCCATTGAACTCAGCGAGTTGATCGGCCTCGGCAAGCCGGTCGACACCGTCGAAAACGCCCGAGGCCTGGACCTTGATGTCCTCTAAATTGACCTTGTCGCCATAGACCTTGATCGTGCCAAGCGGGTCTTCGTCATGCGCGCCAGTTTCGGTGTTGGCACCCCCGGCGCCGCCATTACCCTGTTGACTGATGATACGAACAAGGGAAAACTCCCCACCTTCATCTGCACCATAGGTGATGTCGGCAATCTCGACCGTGTGACCGCGCACGACGATCTTGTCACCTTCGGACTTGTTGTAGTCCATGATCATGTCATTGCCGATGCCTTCGACCCAGTGATCATGCACATTGTCATTCTCACCAGCCACTTTGCGCCAGTTGACGTGACCGCGATCATTGGTGTGCTGCGCAAGAACTTCTGCGCGCGCATTCAAAAGCGCATGAAATTCAAATCGATCTCCCCCGGCACCACCGATAAAGACGTCATCCGAAGCACTTTCGGAAAGCGAAGGATTGACCCGGCCGTCGGCACCATCCGTTTGGGCAGGGTCCGGCTCACCGGCGTCACCATAAGAAATGAACCGGTCTCCACCTGCGCCGCCATTGACCGTCTGCGAGCCGCTACCTGCCTTGATGAAGTCCCAGCGTGATGTGCCTTCGAAATTCAGATCAATGCTTTCTGGATCCTCCGCGACCCATTGGGGCTGCACAATTTCACGCTCGGGCGTGGAGGCCGGAGCGGTCGCTTCGCCGTCGCTGAGCTCATCCAGTTGATCCACACCATAGAAAACCTTGGCCTTCACATTGATGTCGTCCTCTGTGACCTTGTCGCCATAGACTTTGATTGTGCCAAGCGGATCTTCATCATGCGCGCCGCCACCATCGCCTTGTTGCGACCGCAACGCGATCAGGGAGAAGTCGTCCCCGTCATCTTCGCCATATGTGATTGACGCAATCTCTACGGTGTGTCCGCGAATGTCGATCTTGTCGCCATCCTGATTTGAAAAATCCAGGATCGTGTCATTGCCAATGCCTTCAACCCAATGGTCGTGTACATTGTCATTCTCACCCGCCACTTTGCGCCAGTTAACTGAGCCATCGTCGCGCGTGTGTTTTTCAAGGATTTCTTCCTTGGCATTGAGCAACAGCCGGAATGCAAATGTGTCTTTGCCTTGCCCGCCCGCCAAAACGTCATCTGCGGCTCCATCCGGAACGGCTGGGTTAACACGGCCGTCCGCACCATCTGTTTGCGCGGGATCCGGTTCGCCGCCATCCGAATAGCTGAAAATCAGGTCATTGCCACCGCCTGTGTCAATCGTCTGGCTGCCTTCGCCGGCATGCACCACGTCGCGTTGGCGATAGAGGCTCCCGTCGTAATTGTCACCGTCGGTGTTCGTGTAAACCTCCTGTGTAACCCCAGCATCAATGGCGCCATAGACCGCATCGGCGTGGTAAAGGCGATCAATCCCGTCATTGGTATTGGTCACCTTCACATCATCCAGTGTGACTTCGTCGCCATAGACTTTGATCTGACCCAGCGGGTCCTCGTCATGTGCGCCTGTGGCTGTATTGGCGCCACCCGCGCCGCCGTTGCCCGGTTGGCTGATCACAGTGATCAGCGAATACGCGCCCCCTTCATCCTCGCCATACGTGATGGATTGGATCGTTGCCGTGTGTCCTTTGATTTCGATTGTGTCACACTCAGCCTTGGAAAAATCCGTGATGGTATCGAAGCCAAACCCATTGACCCAGTGGTCGTGAACATTGTCATTTTCGCCCGCGACCTTGGCCCAATTCGTGCGCCCAGCGGAATTTGTGTGCTGGGCAATGACCTCTTCCTTCGCATCGATGAGTGCGTGGAACTCAAACCGATCCGCACCGTCACCGCCGGTCAGCGTATCATTCGCAGTCTCTGCTAAAACAGCCTCGGTTACGCGACCATCAGAGCCATCGGTCTGGGCCGGATCTGGTTCTCCAGCATCGGCCAAAGAAACGATCCTGTCATTTCCACCCCCGCCTTCTACATTCTGAGCACCACTTCCCACGATAATGCGGTCATTTCTATTCGTTCCGTTGAAGTCGTCTTCCACTTTCATTCTCCGTCTTGTGTCGCGTCGTTATGCAGGCGGGGAGCCTTGGATCTTGCGCGCGTTTTCTGCGCCAAATTCCGACGAAGAGCTGGGCAAAAGCATGGCGGGAAAGCACACAATTCTGCCCTAGTTGACGATTCTGAACCACTTGAGTCTCTGGTGGAAAACTTGGCACTGGATAGCCAAGCGCTTAAAAGAAAAGAAACTTTAGCTGCCGCATTCGCTCGTTAAACACGTGTGTGACAGGCAAAAAACGCTGCAACTCCATCGGCGGAGTTCTGCGCAAAACCGGCCTCACAAGAGCAACAGAAAATGACAGTCTTTGTCTTGAGTCCAAGAGTGTTTCGGAGGTGCAAACAAAGGATGCTTGAGACAACAAGCAAACATTGGCTTTTCGTATTTCCGGCAGCAAGCCTTTCAAACCAAAAACGATTGGCAGTGCGCGTCAGATGACTGCTGTGAGCCCAAACCTACCAGGAGGTCAGCGATCCAATTGGGCGAAAAGCATTATCCAATGTGCGCCGACTACAGACGGTGATTTGACTAGCACTTCCAAATCGTTCTCCGCATCTGTGGTGACTTCGAAGTTTCGACCGACCAGTGTTGCAAGGCGAAACGTTTCTAAGAATATGCTGGGCCAATCATGCTCAGAAATCTCTATACTTCCGAAAATACGAAAGAACTTTCCATCTCCCCGTGGCTCAAATCTTTCCGGTTGGAACGGAACTTCTTGCGCAGCCCAAACCGCAATCTTCTGGGCTTTCTCCAGCTTTCCGGTCTCGGCGAGAATTTGAACGGCAATATCCATCGTTCGCATCTTAGTTGGTAAGTGCTATGGAGCCAACGGCAACAAAGTCCGCGGAGCTGTCACCAGATCATGACGAAATAACGTTTCCACTACAACAACCTAAAGCGCTGCGCCTTTAACCTGAAACCTCAGCGAAAGGCGAAACGCGTGCACCGATTGAGTGTCGCGCGGCGTTTCGCGATCATCTGCGTCTCAGGTTCATCGCGAAACGCTTTAACAGACAGAAATTCTCAAACACAGACACTCGGCACGGATCGAGACACGAATGGGCAACGGGTCTCACAGCCTCCCTCAAACATCTTAAGAAACTCTTCACCCCACCGCACGGCGCAGTAACCCGGCCCTCTACCGACCCGCGCACCGACGCGACACCGACGTTTTACCGACGTGATACCGACGCGCCAAATCTCTTGTTTTTCAGGAGTTAACCCAAGTTTCGCGGCCCTCACGGCGGAATCTGGCAAAATCCATGTCGCAATCAGACGGGCGTGGCCCCTTTGCTGCGGTCCAACCTGACCGTAACGGAGGAGGCCCGGCCCATGAACACGCATTACCGCGACACCCGCAAGATCGACCCCACACGCGGTGCCACGCTTGGGGACAACACTCCCAACGACGCGGACCGAATTGAGATCGGCCCCACCCAACTGGCCTTCCGGGAATGGGAAGCGGCGGGCCTGCAACTGCCAGACCTGCAAGCCATGCGCCGCTACCGTTGGGAGCGTCTGACCAAGTTCATTCAGGATCGCGACTATGCCGGTCTTCTGGTCTTTGACCCGCTCAATATCCGCTACGCCTCTGACAGCACCAACATGCAGCTGTGGAACACCCATAACCCGTTTCGGGCTCTGCTGGTCTGCGCCGATGGCTACATGGTGATCTGGGATTACAAGAACTCTCCTTTCCTCAGCACTTTCAACCCCTTAGTGCGCGAACAACGCTCTGGCGCCGATCTCTTTTACTTTGACCGTGGGGACAAGGTTGATGTGGCCGCAGATGTGTTTTCCAACGAGGTTCGTCTGCTCCTCGAAGAGCACGCCCCCGGCAACAAGCGCCTTGCTGTGGATAAGGTCATGCTGCACGGGTTGCGCGCGCTTGAGGCGCAGGGATTTGAGATCATGGAAGGCGAAGAGCTCACCGAGAAATGCCGTGCTGTCAAAGGCCCCGACGAAATCCTCGCCATGCGTTGTGCCAGCCATGCCTGCGAGACCGCCGTCGCGGAGATGGAACGTTTTGCGCGTGAAAGCGTGCCCTCGGGCAACACATCTGAGGACGACATCTGGGCTGTGCTGCATGCCGAGAACATCAAACGCGGCGGTGAGTGGATCGAAACCCGCCTTCTCGCCTCAGGCCCCCGCACCAACCCCTGGTTCCAGGAATGCGGCCCGCGTATCGCCCAGAACAACGAAATCATTTCCTTTGATACAGACCTCGTCGGCAGCTACGGCATTTGCGTGGACATTTCCCGCAGCTGGTGGATCGGCGATGAGAAGCCCCGCCCTGACATGATCTACGCTATGCAGCACGCGCATGAGCACATCATGACCAATATGGAAATGCTCAAACCAGGCGTCACTATCCCTGAACTCACCGCAAACACCCATGTACTAGACGACAAATTTCAGAAACAGAAATACGGCTGCCTGATGCATGGAGTGGGGCTTTGCGATGAATGGCCTCTCGTGGCTTACCCTGACAAGGCCGTTGAAGGTGCCTTCGACTACGCGCTGGAACCCGGCATGACCCTTTGTGTGGAAGTGCTCGCCGGTGAAGTTGGCGGAGATTTCTCCATTAAGCTGGAAGATCAGGTGCTGATCACCGAAGACGGGTATGAAAACCTGACGAAATACCCGTTTGACCCCGCACTCATGGGCCTGACCTAAAACTCAGACCTTCCGCGCAAGTGTTTCAGAATCGGCCCGGACTCTCACCTTGCCGTGACACATGTGCGACTCCACTGGCGAAACAGTGGGCGGCTTCCTACCCTTTGTGGCAACACCAAAGAAAGGAGGCACCCGCGTGCCGACCGAGAAATTCACCTTTCGGGGCCATGCCGGGCACGAGCTTGCTGCGCGGCTGGATTTGCCCGAGGGGCCACATTTGGCGACGGCGCTTTTTGCGCATTGCTTCACCTGTTCCAAGGACATCCCCGCCGCCCGGCGCATTTCGGCGCGGTTGGCGGGCTTGGGCATCGCTGTTTTACGATTTGATTTCACCGGCTTGGGTCATTCCCAGGGCGAGTTTGAAAACACGTCCTTTCGCAGCAACATTCAGGATCTCGTTCTCGCGGCCGAAGCGCTGGACGCCAAAGGCATGGCTCCGAGCCTGCTCATCGGACACAGTCTTGGCGGGGCTGCTGTTTTGGGGGCTGCACGGCAAATTGACAGCGTGCGGGCTGTCGTGACCATCGGGGCGCCCTTTGACCCCGAACATGTCACCCACAACTTTGGCGGCGCATTGGCCGAGATTGAATCGCGAGGCGCGGCTGAGGTGCTTTTGGGCGGGCGACCCGTAAAGATCGGAAAGTCGTTTGTCGAAAACGTGCGGTCTGAAAAACTGGAAGAGGACATCGCAAATCTCAAACGTGCCCTTCTGGTCCTACATGCCCCGCATGACAAAATCGTTGGCGTGGAAAACGCAGCGCGCATTTTCACCACCGCCAAGCATCCCAAAAGCTTTGTGACGCTGGACAATGCCGACCACCTGATCACAGCTCCCTGCGACGCTGAATACGCTGCCGAGGTGATCGTCACATGGGCCAAACGTTATTTGGAATTCCGCATTCCCGCCCCACCCCCAGGCGCACCGGAAGGTGTCTTGCGGGTGAGCGAAGCAGACCCGGACGGCTTCCTGCAAGACATCAATGTCGGGGCCAAACATCACCTCGTTGCAGATGAGCCCGAAGCCTATGGCGGCACGGACCGAGGCCTGTCTCCTTACGGCTTTCTTGCTGCCGGATTAGGGGCGTGCACCTCTATGACGATCCGTATGTACGCACGTCGGAAAGCTTGGCCATTGGATCATGTAAGTGTCGATGTCACCCATCACAAAGTGCATGCGCAGGATGCCGACGCCCCAAGCGACGAAAAGATTGATCAGTTCACCCGCGTGATCCGCCTGACTGGTAATCTGTCGGCGGAACAACGCGACAAGCTGATGGAAATTGCCGACAAATGTCCCGTGCACCGCACGCTTGAGCGCAGCTCAGAGATAATCACAAAGGCAGCGTAGCCTCAGGTCAGACGTGGTTGCCGTAATGCTCGACCATCGCCGTCAGATCATCTGGCGGCGTGTCAGCCTGCAGATAGGCGCAGACATTCGGGCAGAGCGAGAACACCGAACCATCGGAAAAGAACGACGTGTCGGTGACAAAGATCACCCGCGTTTCGGGGTTGCGAATGCTCGCCAGATCGGAAATCGCCAGCGCGCTACTGCCCTTTAACACTAGATTAAGAATTACGACATCATATGAACGTTCCGCCAGGGCTGCGATTGCGCCGCTCTGATCCGTTTCAAGGCGGACCTTGATTCCGTGACGCTCTAAATGGCGTTGCCAGACCTGTCCAAGAGACAGGTTCGTTTCGACGATCAAGACACGCAAGGGACCCACCCGAGTTAATGATCTAAAAATTTAGTAAATGCATCTTCAGTGGTGCGCCTCAAATCTTAACAAATGGTTAATTTGCCTGTTCACATTCCCGTTAGGCTTGATCCCGCTTGTTTTCGGTGCAGGTTTCGGTTTCAACACAGTTCTGCACTGGAAAGGCCTTCTGATGACCACTTTCATAACCATTTGCGACACCTGTAAACGCGAGGACTGGGACGAGACCAAAAACGACCGTACCCATGGTGAAGAGCTCGCAGAGCTGGTTGAGGCGCAAGCGCAGGGGCGCTCTGTCGAAACACGGCGCGTGTCCTGCCTGATGGGGTGTACCCATGGCTGCAACATCGCGATTCAAGCTGAGGGCAAGCTTTCTTACACGCTTGGGCGGTTTGAGCCCAACCCAGAAGATGCCGAGGCCATCGTTGACTACGCGGAGCTGCATGCCCAAAGCGACAGCGGCCAGGTTCCGTTCAAGCAATGGCCACAGGGAGTCAAAGGCCACTTCGTGACTCGCATCCCGCCCCTGCCCGGCGACGGCAAAGTCTGATGAGCAAACCGGCGCGAGATCACGGTGGCGGCCTTGATGCCGCCATCGAGCGCTATGGCGGTACGCGCGCGGACTGGGTGGATCTGAGCACTGGTATCAACCCTGTGCCTTATCCAGTTGGCGATATTGGCCCCGAGGCATGGACAGCTCTGCCGGACCAAGCGGCGATGAACCGTCTTCTGAAAGCCGCTCGGTCGTTCTGGAACGTGCCGGACGATGCAGAGATCGTGGCAGCCAACGGAGCGTCAGCGATCATTGCCAAAGTGCCCTACCTCACAAATCACGTGGGCGGCGCATATATCCCTGGCCCCACGTATAACGAGCACGCAGCGGCTGTAGAGGCGTGCGGGCACAGCTGGGTCACGGATGACCCGGACGATGCTTATCTGCATGTTTACGTTCACCCCAACAATCCAACTGGCAGGATGTGGAACGCAAACCGGATGGGCGGACGCCCCCTGACTGTCATTGACGAAAGCTTCTGCGACATGACGCCCGGGGAAAGCCATATTGGCCTGACGGAAGGTCCGGGTATTCTTGTTTTGAAGAGCTTTGGCAAATTCTGGGGGCTTGCAGGTCTTAGGTTGGGTTTCGCCATTGGCGCACCTGAAACCCTATTCCCCGTGGACCGTTACAAACTGCCTTTGCAACCCGAGAAGAAAATGCCCATCGCCAGTCTCGTGGATCACCTTGGACCCTGGGCTGTTTCGGGACCGGCAATGGAAATAGGGGCGAGAGCGCTGAGCGATCACGATTGGGTTGAAACGACGCGTGCACGTCTGGCGAAAGATGCCAAACGTTTGGATGCATTGGTTGATTGGCCATTGGTGGGCGGAACGGATTTGTTTCGCACCTATGAGGTGCCCGATGCAATTGAGATGCAAGACAGGCTTGCCAAGGGGCGCGTCTGGTCGCGCATCTTCCCTTACTCGAAAACCTGGCTCCGTCTGGGCCTGCCAGCGCCGCACCAATGGGATCAACTTGAGGCCGCGCTGTGACGGTCTTCGCTATCCTCGCGCTGGCGCTTTTGCTGGATGCACTCTTTGGTGAACCCCGCTGGCTTTGGCAGCGCATCCCGCATCCCGCCATCCTCATGGGCCGTGCGATAGAGCTTGGCGACCAATGGCTCAATCGCGGTGCAACCCGGCAGTTCAATGGCGTGGCCCTGATGCTCTTGCTAGTTCTGGCCGCCTTAGGTCTGGGTCTATTGTTCCAGACCTTTGGCGCGTGGGCCGAGATTATCCTTGCCGCCATTCTTCTGGCGCACCGCTCCCTCATTGATCATGTCGCCGCCGTGGCCGACGCGCTGCGCCTGTCCCTTGGAGATGGTCGGCACAGCGTGGCCATGATCGTGGGCCGCGACACCTCGCATATGACCTCTGCAGGTGTCTCGCGCGCCGCCATCGAATCCGCTGCCGAAAACTTCAGCGATGGCGTCATCGCCCCAGCCTTCTGGTTCCTTGTCGGCGGCTTACCGGGTCTTTTCATCTACAAGATCACCAACACCGCCGACAGCATGATCGGCTATCGCACGCCCCGGCATGAAGCCTTTGGATGGGCAGCAGCGCGCTTTGATGATCTGCTCAATCTTATTCCTGCGCGTCTCACGGCTGCCTTGCTTGCACTGGTCTTTGGCCTGTTGAACGCCTGGCGCGATATCCAAGCCGATGCCCGGCTGCACCGGTCGCCCAACGCCGGTTGGCCCGAAGCCGCCATGGCGCGCGGTCTGGGCGTATCCTTGGCAGGCCCACGATCCTATGGCGGCGAATTGTGTGACTTTCCCTTTGTACATGCCCATGGCCGCAAAAATGCAAACCCCGCCGACATCGACGCCGCCTGTCGTGCTCTTTGGATGGCCTGGGGCTTGACCTTTCTCTGTGTCTCGACGCTCGCACTCTTCGTGTAACCAACGAAAATCACACCTGAAAGCTTTGCCCGTATCCCATAGCACGCTAGATTGCCGGTGAAGGGACGGTTTGGGGACGACTATGAAAACATATGTACTTGCCGGACTGCTCAGCCTGTGCGCCGGATCAGTGGCCGCTCAGAGCTGTGGCGGAAGCTTTTCGGGTTTTGTCGACACACTGAAATCCGAAGCCACATCAAAGGGTCACGACGCCGCCACCGTTGATCGTTTTTTCGCAGCCGTGCGTCAGGATCAAAAAGTCCTGCAAGCCGACCGCAGGCAGGGTGTTTTCCAAAAACCCTTCACCGATTTTGCACGCCGCCTGATCAGCGCCAACAGGCTCAACACTGGCATATCCAAGGGTCGTCAGTTCGCATCAACCTTCGACCGGATCGAAAATGAATACGGTGTCAGCCGCGGTGTCCTGCTCGCCTTCTGGGCATTTGAAACCGATTTCGGCGGTTTTCAGGGGGTTTCAATACGCTGAACGCATTGGTCACGCTCAGCCATGACTGCCGCCGCCCCGAACTTTTCCGCCCACAGGTCTTCGCCGCGTTGGAGTTGTTTGAGCAGGGTGACTTCGACCCCGTCCGCACCACCGGCGCCTGGGCCGGTGAGATTGGCATGGTGCAAATGCTGCCGCGCGATATTCTGGAAAACGGTGTGGATGGCGACGGGGATGGCAAAGTCGATCTCAAACGCTCTGCCAAGGACGCGCTTATGTCAGGCGGGAAGATGCTGCAATCTTTGGGCTGGCGCGCTGGTGAACCTTGGCTACAGGAAGTGGACGTGCCTGACACACTTGATTGGTCACTAAGCGGGTTGCGCACCACAAAACCCGCCTCTGACTGGGCGGCACTGGGTATCACACCGCGCCACGGCCAAATCGCCGATGGACTGGAGGCCAGCCTGATCCTGCCGCAGGGGCGCAAGGGGCCAGCCTTCCTCGCCTATCCGAATTTCCGCGTGTATTTCGAGTGGAATCAAAGCTTTGTCTACGTCCTGACCGCCGCCTATTTTGCCAACCGCCTCGAAGGTGCGCCGGTGTTTGACGCGGGCACCCCAGAGCCGGGCCTTGCTGGAGAGCAAATGAAAGCGCTGCAACGCAAACTGGCTGATCGCGGCTATGATGTGGGTAAGATCGACGGCATTCTCGGCGCAGGCACTCGCGCTGCTGTTCAGGACGTGCAAAAGGAACTTGGTATGCCTGCCGATGCCTGGCCTACGGCGGCGCTTCTGAACCGGCTATGACGGAAGCCCCGTTCGAGATATTTCTGTCAACGGCACCGGGGTTAGAGCCTTATCTTTTGAAAGAAACGCAGGAGCTTGGCTTTCACGAGGCCAAGGCGACGCCCGGTGGTGTCAGTTTCATGGGAACCTGGCCGGATGTCTGGCGCGCCAACCTGTGGTCGCGCGGCGCCTCACGGGTGTTGGCGCGTATCGGGTCTTTCCGCGCCTTTCATCTGGCACAGCTCGACAAACGCGCGCGCAAGTTTCCCTGGGGTGACCTATTGCGCCCGAATGTGCCTGTGCGGGTCGAAGCCACGTGCAAAAAGTCCAAGATCTACCATGACAGAGCCGCGGCCCAACGCATCGAACGCGCCATCCATGAAACACTAGGCGCCCCCATCACCAAAGACGCCAGCCTGCGCCTTATGATGCGGATTGAGGATGACCTCTGCACGTTCAGCCTCGACACCAGCGGCGCGCCTCTGCATCAGCGCGGGTTCAAGCAATTCGTCGCCAAAGCGCCCATGCGCGAAACCATGGCCGCTCTTTTGCTGCGCGCTTGCGGCTATACCGGCACCGAACCGGTGGTTGATCCAATGTGCGGCTCTGGCACGTTTCTGATTGAAGCCGCAGAGATGGCCAAAGGGCTTGCTTCGGGTCGGACACGAAGCTTTGCGTTTGAAGATCTCGCGAGTTTTGACAGCGCCGCATGGGAAACACTGCGTGCCGCAGAAAAGCCGAACGACCCGGATCAAAAATTCCTTGGCTTCGATCGCGACACAGGTGCCGTGAAAGGCGCAAATGAGAATGTAGCACGGGCCGGGGTTGCTGACGTCATTTCCATCACACACCAGCCCGTGAGCAATCTTAACCGCCCTGATGGCCCGCCCGGTCTGGTCATCGTGAACCCGCCTTACGGAGCCCGGATCGGCACCAAGAAACCACTCTATGGGCTATACGCAAGTCTCGGGGAACGCTTGAAAAATCACTTCTCCGGCTGGCGCGTGGGTCTTGTGACAACCGAAGCTGATCTGGCCAAAACAACCGGTCTTCCGTTTATCCAACCCGGCCCTCCGATCGCCCATGGTGGCCTGAAAATCAAACTGTGGACAACGACCCCGTTGCCCTAGTTCACGGCACCTCACCAAAGCTTTACCGAACTTGCTGATCGAATTGCAGAATTCGTGCGTATCTGTCGTCAAACGCGCGTGAAAAAACGTGTCGAAATTCGGGCCTAAAGGTCCACGAAGGAGAGACGCACACCATGGCACTTCTTGCCACAAACACCCCAGTCGCAGGGCTGCCGCTTTCGCCGCGGTGGCCTCTGTCGCGGTTTGGTGTGCTCTTTGCCTGGATCGCTGTGGTGATCTACGCCGCCTCAAATTCCATTGTGACGCAGCTCGTTGATATTGGTGCCGCCAATCCTGTCGGCAATGGTCGCAATGCGATCACCTATTCCAACCTGCTCTTGCTGGGGTCGCTTCTATCGGTGATCCCGATGGCCATCCTGTTTCGCAAGGACCTGACCCGCGACAACATCCAAGCGCTCAAACCTCGGGACTGGCGGGTGATGACTCTCTCGGCCTTCCTGTCTTCCGCCCTGACGCCGGGGCTTTTCTTCTTCGCGCTGGCCAATACGACCGTCACAAATGTGATTCTGATCAGCCGTATCGAACCGCCTCTGTTTCTGCTGGCCGCCTGGTTTGTGTTCAACGAACGCTTCCCACCCCGCGCCATGATTGCCGGGCTTATAGCCCTGACCGGTGCCGTCGTGATGATCAGCATGAACGAACATGGCGGCATGATGGGTCTGGGCATCGGCGAATGGGCGGCCGCGGCGGCAACCTTGTCTTATATCGCCTCTACGCTCGTGACCCGCAAAAGCCTGCGTGACGTGCCGATGGGTATCTTTTCCGTCTACCGGACCATCGTCGGTGCGGGCATATATTTCGTGCTGGCAATACTCATCTTCGGACCGGACACATTCCGTGATCTGTTGTCGCCTGTGCTCTGGAGCTGGATCTGGGTCTATGCCGGTGTGGTCATTGTCTTTGGCCAAATCGCCTGGAACCTCGCGCTCAAGCATGCCAGCTCAAGTGACCTGGCTCTTGCCACGTCCTTCTCGCCTCTGGCCGCAATTCTGATTGCGATGCTGCTGCTTGGCGAGAACCCTGGCGCGGGACTGATCCCCGGTGCCATTCTCATCGCTGTGGCTATTTTCATAGGCCGGATGAGCGGTGCGAATGACAGTCGCATGATCGACGGGGCCAGCGCCAGCAAACAAGCGCGTGTCCACAGCGTTCCGGGACAACCTTGCTTGGGTAGCGATTGTCATGATGCTGCGCAGTCTCCAAATACGCACCTGTCTGTCACGATTAAGAAGCGACGACCGCCGGACCTCTTGCGCCTGGCCAGAACGACAGCGCCACCCGGTCGGCAACTGAGCGGTTAGACCGCTCAGGCCACCATCTGTTCGGCTTTCTTGAGATCAACGGAAACAAGCTGACTGACACCTTGCTCGGCCATGGTCACGCCAAAGAGACGATCCATCCGACTCATGGTGACCGCGTGATGCGTAATAATCAAAAACCGCGTTTGCGTTCGGCGGCACATCTCGTCCAGCAGATCACAGAAACGGCCAACATTGGCATCGTCCAAAGGCGCATCGACCTCATCAAGCACACAAATCGGTGCCGGATTGGCAAGGAACACCGCAAAGATAAGCGCCAGGGCCGTGAGCGTCTGCTCCCCCGACAACAGGCTGAGCGTCGCCAGCTTCTTGCCCGGCGGCTGGCACATGATCTCAAGACCGGCCTCCAGAGGATCATCACTTTCAACCATCACCAGGTTGGCCTCACCGCCGCCAAAGAGATGTTTGAAGAGCAGAGAAAAGTTGGAGTTGACCTGCTCGAAAGCCGTGAGCAATCGTTCGCGACCTTCCTTGTTGAGCGATGCAATACCATTGCGCAACGTGCGAATGGCTTCTTCCAGATCCGTCTTTTCCTCCAGCAACGCCATATGCTCTTGCTCAATCTCTCGGGCGTCCTCCTCAGCGCGTAGATTCACCGCTCCCAGCGCATCACGCTGACGTTTCAGGCGATTCACATCTGCCTCAATCGCATCCGCAGCTGGCATCGCCTCTGGATCAACATCAAGCTTCTCCAGCAGGGTTTCCGGCGTCAGCTCAAGCTCTTCCGCAATACGCGTGGCAGCCAATGTCAGGGTTTCACGCGCCGCTTCAGCCCGCGCATCCGACCGCGCCCGCGCCTCACGCGCCTCTCCTGCGGCGCGCTCTGCGTCGCGCTCTGCGGCTACGGCATCACGCGCCACGGCTTCCGCCTTTGACAGAATATCAGCAGCCTCTGCACGGCGCGCTTCGGCCTTGGTGATGTCTTCGCTTAACGCCGCTCGTTTGTTGGCAAGCTCATCTGGCTTGGCCATGGCCTCCTGAAGTTCGGCTTCGCTTTCAACCTTGCGCTCCGCCAATTCCGCACTGCGTTTCTCGGCGGTTTCCAACCGGTGCCGCCACCCGGACAGTTCTTTTGTTACCTCCTGCGCCCGTTTGGTGCGCGCCTCGCCCTCACGGCGCAGTTCATCATGCGACGACCGATGCGAAATCATCGTGATCCGCGCAGCCTCAACCGTCATCTTGATGTCTTCAACCTGCGCACGCGCCGCATCCAGATCGCCAAGGTCACCCAGCGCCGTCTCAGCTTCTGACAAGGCATCCCGCGCAGTCAGCGCCTCTTCGGCATGCCGCGTCACCGCCAATTTCAGGCTTTCCAGCTTCGATTGCGCAAGGTTGCGATCCGCCTCCGCGCGCGACAGAGCACGATTTGCGTCTGCCATGGCACTATCCGCCGCCCGACGCGCTTCTCTGGCAGCACGGTCAGCTTCCGTCGTATCGGTCAGCCGAGTCTTGAGCGTATCATGCGCTGCAGCGGCCCCTTCGGCGCGCGCGTTGGCATGTGAGAGTTGTTGTTTGAGATCTTCCAATCGGTTGAGCTGTTGCAGGCGCAAAGCGGCGGCCGAAGGCGCATCTTCGGCCCAGGCACGATACCCGTCCCAGCGCCACAGATCCCCTTCGGTACTGACCAGCCGCTGGCCGGGCTTGAGGTCTGACTGAAGCTTGGCCCCTTCGTCCGGATCAACCAAACCAATTTGCGAAATACGTCGGGCCAAAACACCCGGAACGGTGACAAAGTCGCTGAGTGCCGGAACGCCCTTTGGCAGGGCTTGTGCGGATGAATACTGCGACAGGTTCACCCAGCCAGACGGGCCATCGCTCTCAACAGCCGGAGCGCGCAAATCATCCGCCAAAGCTGCACCCAGAGCCTTCTCGTACCCTGCATTGACCTGCACCATGTCGACGATCTGACCACCCTCAGCGGTGTCGCGCTCCAGAAGTCGTGCCAAAGCCGATGCCTCAGCCGAAAGCGCATTGACCTCGCCTTCTGCCTCCGAACGTTCGGCGCGTGCTTCCGCTTCGCGCGCCTGTGCATCAGCCCGCGCTTCATCCGCTGCAGTCAGCGCTTGCTCTGCTGCGACGGCGGCCGAAGCAGCTTCGGTTTCTGCTTTTTGGGCTGTTTCAAACTGTTCCGATGCCTCAGCAACCGCGGCTTCTGCGGCCTGTGCGGCGTCTTTCGCGTGGGTCGCTTGGTCCTCAGATTTTTGCAGCGTCGTCTTATGATCTTCCACCAAACGCTGCACAGATTGATGCCGGGCCGCCAACCGTGCGACATCTTCGGTCAGTTGCGACAGGTCGGTTTCCCGTGTCTGCAACACAGCCGCCGCATCCTGCGCTTCCTTTGCAGCCTCGGCCACGCGGTCTTCGTGCCCCTCAGTCGCCTTGGCCAGTTCTTTGGCCTCCCATTCGAGCCGCTCGATGGTCTCGCCCGCGTCGCGGTTGAGATTACCCTCGCGCTCCATATCGAGCTCAAGTTGCTCAATGCGCGCCTGCAAGGTCTCAATGCGATCCTGCGCCGCCTGTTCCTGATCGGCCAGAGTATCGCGACTGACCATCAAGCGCTGCAGAATTGCGGCGGCAATCGCCTCTTCCTCGCGCAGCGGTGGCAAGGCTTCCTCAGCGCGCTGACGCAATTTGGCGGCTTCACGTGCCGCGGCCTCGGCGCGACCAGCCTCTGCCGTGCGCTCTGTCAACTCCTGCTCAGCAGTGGCCCGCACGACATCGGCCTCTTTCCAACGCCGGTATAGCAACAGACCCTCGGCCTGCCGCAGCTCTTCCCCAATTTGGCGATAGCGCATGGCCTGCTTGGCCTGTCGCGCCAACTGCGCCAATTGTCCGGCAAGCTGTTCAATGACATCATCCACGCGGGTCAGATTCGTTTCTGCCCCCTTCAGCTTCAATTCGGCCTCATGCCGCCGCTGATAGAGGCCCGAAATCCCCGCCGCTTCCTCAAGAATACGCCGACGCGCCGTGGGTTTGGCATTGATCAACTCTGAAATCTGACCTTGCCGGACCAGGGCCGGGGAATGCGCACCCGTCGACGCATCGGCAAAGAGCATCTGAACATCACGCGCCCGCACATCCTTGCCGTTCACCTTATAGGCGCTGCCCACGTCCCGGGTGATCCGGCGCACGATCTCAAGATGATCGGCATCGTTGAACCCCTGCGGGGCAAGGCGCTCGGAATTGTCGATATGGATGCTGACCTCTGCAAAGTTGCGCGCGGGCCGCGTTGCCGCACCGGCAAAAATCACATCTTCCATGCCCGAACCACGCATCGAGGTGGGTCGGTTTTCTCCCATAACCCAACGCAACGCCTCAAGCAGGTTCGACTTGCCACAGCCGTTTGGCCCAACCACACCGGTCAAACCATCCGAGATGAACAGGTCGGTCGGATCCACAAAACTTTTGAAGCCTGTCAATCTGAGCTTGGAAAACTGCACGCGTGTCGATCCCTCTTACCTGGCCGATCTGGTTTTATAAGTGATTCCAGCCTTGGAAGCATATGGAACGCCAGCCGGAGCCATGGAGTCAACGCAAAACCCCTGTATGTGGCTATACTCTGCCAGTTATCCACAAGATATTGAATAAACCTTAAGAAAGCTTCGGCGAGAAATGCCGCTCAAAAGCTGCTGGAGGTCGGAATCTTTCTTGACGGGGCGTGTGGTCAGTCTCATACCAGAGAGGCAAGGTTCCCCGCGCAATGTGCAAAGCACTGGGGATGAAACTGGGAATGACGTGACAGCGGACCCATTCAGGGCGCCAAATCGTCAGCCGCCCCCGCGACTGTAAGCGGAGAGCACCCATCGCAGCGCCACTGGGATGACCCCGGGAAGGCCGATGGATGCACCGACCCGCGAGCCAGGAGACCGGCCTTCGTAGAACCTAATTCAACGGCTCGGGTGAGAGCCGTAAAAGGAGACAAACTATGACGACCCTGGTAAAATCCACCTCCAGATCCTCTGTCTTGCCAATCGTGGCGGCTCTGGTTTTGGGCTTTGGCATCATCACCGTTGCCGGACATGTCCAAGCCGCAGCTCTGCACGATGCGGCTCATGATGTGCGCCACGCAACTGGCTTTCCCTGCCACTAAGCCATGTTTCAGAAAATTCTGACCAGCGCGCTGTTCGCTGGCTTCTGCGCAGGGCTGCTGGCAGCCGTGTTGCAGTTCGTATTCGTGCAACCTGTGTTGCTCCATGCCGAACTCTATGAGGGCGGTGATCTGGTGCATTTCGGGGCTGACCCTGTGACTGCGCACCCCGAACTTCCCGGCTTTGACGCCATGCGGGATGGGCTGAGTGTCCTCTTCTCAGCGCTAATATACGTCGGGTATGCGCTTATCCTCGTGGCCGCCATGGCTATGGCAGCAGAGCGCGACATCCAAATCGACGCGCGCAAAGGGCTGCTGTGGGGCATCGCCGGATTCGTTACGTTCCACTTTGCTCCAGCATTCTCGATGCCTCCCGAGGTTCCCGGTGTTGCAGCAGCAGATGTTGGGCTTCGGCAAATCTGGTGGTGGTCAACGGTCACTGCAACCGGGATTGGCCTGATGCTCTTAGCCTTTGGATCCAACTGGGTGGCTTGGGGCGCTGGATTTGCGCTTATCTTGGCACCACATATTTGGGGCGCGCCGCATCCTGATACCCTGATTGGACCGGTTCCACCTGAAATTGCCGCGCTCTTTGCCAGCCGCGCGCTTGGTGTTGGGCTGATAGTTTGGGCGATTCTTGGCGCACTTGCAGGCTACTTCTGGCAAAGTGAAAACCAGGAAGAAGCCATTGCATAATCTTTCTGTCCCGGCGTTGCGTAGCGCCGGGATTTGTTTGAAAGGGTTCTGAAATGCCAAAGACGATCATTTTTCTGATCATCGGACTGTTCTTTGGAACAGGTATTGGGTTTCTCATCGCTGCCACAAGCGGCGCACAGCTCGAAGGGCATGAACATGGGTCTGCCGTGCATGACCACAGCGCGCATGATCATGGCGGACACGAAGGCATGGACCACTCGAAGATGACAGACGTGTCTGACAAGCCACCGACCCTTAGCGTTGTGTTACATCCAGATGGCCCCCAAAGCCGCAATCTTGAGATTGTGACCACGAATTTCGAATTTGACCCGGTCGGCGTCAACGGCGAGCATGAGCCGGGGAAAGGGCATGCGCATGTTTACATCAACGATGTGAAAATCACCCGTGCCTATGCACCGTGGTTGCAACTTTCTGCCTTGCCCAAGGGTGAACACACCCTGCGCGTGACGCTAAATGCCAATGATCATTCGCATCTGGCCGTCAATGGTGAGCCGCTCGAAGTAATCAAATCCTTTGTGATCGAATGAGAACTTACGCTGGCACCCGGCCCACGAGGCAATGTCTCAGACGCCCAGCCGGTCGTGCGTCTTCGATCCAACCATCAGGCATGTCCATGTACATCTTTGCGAAAGCCAAAGTATCGGCCAAGTCCCGATCAGGATCGATATCACCAAAGAGATACGTGGCCTTACCCGCAGCCGAAAACGCGACGGAAAGTGCCCGCGCGCAATTCGACATGCAGATGTGGTCCTGTACCTCAAAGGTCAGTCCGTGCTCTGCGATGGCAACTCGCAACATCTCAGCGAACGCAGGTCCATCCACGCCTTCACAAGATGAACAAACCACAATTCGGTGCATCGGCATTTCCTCTCAAATCGCCGATAGGCCATGGCAGCAGCACTGACAAGCCCTTCAAGGAGAACACCATGCAGTCGAAAATTCCCGCAACTGTCGTCACCGGGTTTCTTGGAGCCGGCAAGACCACCCTCATCCGCCATATGCTGGAAAACGCAAACGGGCGCCGCATTGCTTTGATCATCAATGAGTTCGGCGACCTTGGCGTCGATGGTGGCATCCTGAAGGGCTGCGGTATCGAAGGTTGTGCCGAGGAAGACGTGATGGAGCTATCAAACGGCTGCATCTGCTGCACCGTGGCTGAGGATTTCATTCCAACGCTTGAAAAACTGCTCGACCGCCCAGATGCACCAGACCACATCGTGATCGAAACCTCCGGACTGGCCCTGCCCCAGCCTTTGGTCCGTGCCTTTAGCTGGCCAGAGATTTCCACCCGCGTGACCGTGGACGGCGTTGTGACCGTGGTCGATGGCAAGGCCGTTTCCGAGGGCCGGTTTGCCCATGACGTGGCCGCTGTCGACGCTCAGCGTGCTCAGGACGAAAACCTAGACCATGAAACACCGCTGTCAGAGCTTTTTGAAGATCAGGTCTCCTGTGCTGATATGATCGTCGTGAACAAATCCGACCTTCTGGGAGCGGATGAGGCCAACACATTGGTGGGTCAGCTGCGCTCTGAAAGCCGCGATGGCGTTCAGGTGGTGAAATCCACTATGGGTGCGCTGCCTGTGGATGTGCTGCTGGGTCAGGGCGTCGGTGCCGAGACGGACATGGACGCCCGCCATGAACATCACCACCATCATCATGACGATGATCACCACGACGACCATGACCATCATCACCACGATCACGACCACGATGCGTTTGAATCGTTTGTCGTCACCCGGTCTGAGATCAGCGATCCAAATGCTTTTGCCGAACAGGTGGCGGACGTGATCCGCACGCATGATATCCTGCGCCTCAAGGGTTTCGCGGCGGTATTGGGGAAACCCATGCGGCTCACCTTGCAGGCTGTCGGCCCCCGCGTGGAAACTTATTTCGACCGTCCCTTTGGCGCAGAGGCCCGCGAAACAAGGTTGGTGGTCATCGGCCAATCGGGACTTGACCGTGCGGCCATTGAAAAAGCGCTGGCCGCGTGACGCTCATTATTGAACCAGCGGATCCACGCACGGATGGCCCACGTGCGCTGCTCGAAGCAAGCCACGACCTGATGCGCACCAACTTTCCGCCCGAGGACAACTATTTCCTCGACATTGATGATCTGTGCGAGCCGGATGTCTATTTCTTTGCCGCCCGCATTGGCGACACCACACTGGGCACAGGGGCGCTGGCTGCAAAGGATGACTATGGCGAGGTGAAGTCGATGT
Organism: Roseovarius sp. W115; assembly: GCF_032842945.2. NCBI lineage: Bacteria > Pseudomonadati > Pseudomonadota > Alphaproteobacteria > Rhodobacterales > Roseobacteraceae > Roseovarius > Roseovarius rhodophyticola. The sequence continues at coordinate 2,043,528 of NZ_CP146606.1, read as the reverse complement.
TCACTGCCGACGGCGCACGCGGCAAAGGTGTGGCCGCAGCCCTTTTGCGTCAGATCGAGGATCAGGCGCGTGCACTCAACCTGCCTGTTCTGCGCCTGGAAACCGCAGAACTGCTATCCGCAGCCATGCGTTTATACGAGCGCCACGGTTTTACCCGTTGCGATATCTTTGGCGACTACAGACCCAATGAAACCTCGGTCTTTATGGAAAAGCCGTTAACCTGATGCATTTGCTTGCCGCCACACCCGGAGCGATTGATGACGGGAAAGAACCCGTCGATCTAAACCAGAGTCCGGCTGAGGTCATATTTATCTCTGCCGCAGATACTGAACTTGCCGCCTTGTCCGAAGCACGCGCTGAAATGGAAGCTGCGCCAAGCCTCAGGCTTGCAAATCTCACTCACCTGCAACACCCGATGTCTGTCGACCTGCATCTGGATACATGTGCGACGAAATCCCGCCTGGTCGTCGCTCGTGTTCTGGGAGGGGTCGGATACTGGAAATACGGGGCCGAACAATATGCCGCACGCCTGCATGAGGCCGAAGTAAAGCTGGCGCTTTTGCCCGGTGACGACAAACCGGATGACGACCTGCGCAGCCTGTCAACAGTTTCTGACGCCGACTACGACGCGCTTTGGGCTTATCTGGTTGAGGGAGGCCCGGCAAACACCGCAAATTTCCTAAGCTATGTAAACACCATGCTGAATGGCGGTGAAAAACCTGCCGCCGCTTCCCCGCTCTTGCGCGCGGGCGTCTACTGGCCTGGAAGTGGTCTGGCTGATCTCAAAACGGCGCAAGATGCGTGGGCCAAAAACGCACCCATTGTGCCAATCATCTTTTATCGCGCCTTGGTCCAGGGCGCAGGCCTCAATCCCATAAACCGGCTCACCCGGTCCCTGTTGCGGGCCGGCTTGAACCCGCTGCCCGTTTTTGTCGCCTCCCTGAAAGACCCGGTCTCGGTCGCCACGCTTGATCAGCTGTTCCTGGCCGCAGCGCCAAGCGTGATCCTCAACGCCACGTCCTTTGCGGTGGGGTCCCCACATGCCGGAGATGACAGTCCGACAAACCCGCTTGCCATGCCGTCGGCCAACGGCGCACCAGTGTTTCAGACCGTTCTGGCCGGGTCCTCAGAAGAGGCATGGGCCGAAGGGCTCACAGGCCTCAGTGCCCGTGACATCGCCATGAACGTGGCCCTGCCCGAGGTCGATGGCCGCATCCTGTCCCGCGCCATCAGCTTCAAGGGTGAAGCATTTTACGATGACGCTACTCAATGCCCAATTGCCACGTACCATGCGCAAGGCAACCGGATTGAATTTGTGACTGCGCTGGCCAAAAACTGCGCCACATTGCGCCAGACCCCTGCCACTGACCGTAAAGTCGCACTTGTCCTTGCTAACTACCCGAACAAGGACGGGCGCCTCGCCAATGGCGTGGGCTTGGATACGCCTGCGGGCACTGTCCACGTATTGGCTCTGCTCAAGAACGCAGGCTACCAGATTGACCAGGCCCCTGAGGATAGCGATACACTGATGCAGGCCATAATGAATGGCCCTACGAACTGGCTCACAGATCGCGCCGATAAATCAGGCGGCGAAACCCTCCCCCTCGACACGTATCTCGAATATTTCAACGCCCTGCCCTGGGCGCTCAAGGGAAAGATCACCGATCGCTGGGGCACGCCAGAAGAAGACCCATTCTTCTTGCCGGAAATATCCCCGCCGGAGGCACCCGCCGCAGGCGGGTTCAAACTCTCTGTTCTGACCTATGGCAACGCGGTTGTCGGCATTCAACCTGCTCGCGGGTACAATATTGATCCCACCGATACGTACCACTCACCTGACCTTGTCCCACCGCACAACTACCTCGCCTTCTACTTCTGGATACGTCACCATTTTGGCGCGCAGGCCATTGTGCATATGGGCAAACACGGCAATCTGGAGTGGCTTCCGGGCAAAGCGCTGGCGCTCTCTGAGACCTGCTGGCCCGAGGCCATCTTCGGCCCCACACCACATATCTACCCCTTCATCGTGAATGACCCCGGAGAAGGCACTCAGGCCAAGCGCCGCGCACAGGCGGTGATCGTCGATCACCTGACCCCGCCGCTCACCCGCGCAGAAACCTATGGCCCTTTGCGCGATCTTGAAGCATTGGTCGATGAGTATTACGAGGCCGCAGGCGTCGATCCACGCCGTATCACGCATCTTCGTCGTGAAATCCTTTCGCTGACCTCTGCGACCGGTCTGGACGTGGATGTCGGTATCAAGGGTGAAGATGAAGACGCTGATCTGGCCAAGCTCGACGCATATCTGTGTGAGTTGAAAGAAGCACAGATACGCGACGGGTTGCACGTGTTCGGCCAGTCACCAACCGGGCGCCAGTTTCTGGACCTCACCATTGCCTTGGCACGCATCCCGCGCGGGGATGGACAGGGGGAAACGCCTCCCTCTTGCGGGCTATGGCAGAGGACCTCGAACTTGATTTCGATCCGCTGGATTGCGACATGGCCGCTCCTTGGACAGGACCAAAACCAAAGGCATTGGCAACTCTAAGCGGTGAACCCTGGCGCAGCCACGGCGACACGGTTGAACGGCTCGAGCTCCTGGCACTTGAGCAATTTCAGGACGTGGCACATCACCCCGGGCCCGCCACCGCAGCGGTGATGCAGGAGATTGCGCAGCACATCTGCCCCAGCTTGGGCCAGTGCGGTGCTGAGGAAGGTGCAAACCTGCTCAAAGCTCTGGATGGGCAGGCCATCCCACCCGGTCCCTCAGGTGCCCCAACAAGAGGCCGTCTCGACACGCTGCCCACAGGGCGGAACTTTTACTCCGTCGACAGCCGCGCCGTGCCCACGCCAACCGCCTGGACGCTGGGATGGAAATCCGCCAACCTGCTGATCGAAAAACACCTGCAAACCCACGGAGATTGGCCACGCACAATGCTGATCACCGCCTGGGGCACGGCCAATATGCGCACCGGCGGAGACGACATCGCACAGGCCATGGCGCTTTTGGGCGTGAAACCCAAATGGGATGCCGCCAACCGCCGTGTCACCGGGTTCGAGATCTTGCCAGAAAGCGTCTTGGGCCGCCCGCGTGTGGATGTGACCCTGCGCATTTCCGGCTTTTTCCGCGATGCGTTCCCGCAACTCATCGCGCTTTTTGACAGTGCCGCGCGTGCGGTACAAGCGCTGGACGAGGGCGAAGACCAAAACCCCGCAGCCGCCCGCACCCGCGCCGGTGAGGCACAATCGCGTATCTATGGCTCCAAGCCGGGAGCCTACGGCGCTGGCCTGCAGGCGATGATCGACGAACGTCTCTGGGGTAACAAGGCGGATCTGGCAGAGGCCTATCTCACATGGGGCTCTTACGCCTACGGTGCCAAGGAAGAAGGCACACCGGATCGCGCCGGTTTTGAAACACGTCTGAGCCAAACCGAAGCGATTGTCCAAAACCAGGACAACCGCGAACACGACCTTCTGGACAGCGATGATTATTATCAGTTTGAAGGCGGGGCCGCCGCCGCCGTCGCCACCCTCCAAGGCCAAGACCGCCCGATTTATCACAATGACCATTCCCGCCCCGAACGCCCTGTGATCCGCACACTGGATGATGAGATTGCGCGCGTCGTCCGCTCGCGCGTGGTGAATCCGAAATGGATCAACGGGGTCAAGCGTCACGGCTACAAGGGCGCCTTCGAGATTGCCGCCACCGTTGATTACCTCTTTGCCTTCGCCGCCACGACCGGTGCTGTGAAAGGCCACCATTTCGACATGGTCGAAGCGGCCTTTCTGGAAGATGAAGAGACGCGCGACTTCATCGCAAACCACAACGCACCGGCCCTGCGTGAGATCGCCGAGCGGCTGCAAGAGGCTATCGACCGGGGGCTCTGGACCCCGCGCTCAAACTCGGCACGCGCACGCATCGGATCTCTTCGCGCACCCGAAGGAGTCGCCTCATGAGCACCAAAGGCCATTGCCTTTGCCGCAAGATCACCTTCGAGATGACCGGTCCTCCTAACTGGGTCGGCCATTGCCACTGCGACAGTTGCAGACGAAGCGCCGGAGCCCCCTTGGTCACATTTGTCGGCCATCCCAACGGGCACTGGCGCTGGACGGGTGAAACACCAACGGTCTACGAATCTTCTCCGGGAAATTTCCGCCATTTCTGCAGCACCTGTGGCGCGTCGGTGGCGTACAGCTCGACCCGCTATCCAAATGAACTCCACTTTCATGCAAGCTTGCTGGATGACCCCTCAAAGCTCACGCCACAAGAAATCTACCACGCCGACGAGCGCCTGCCCTGGATGCCAGAGGATTTTCCGGGATGCGCGCAGGACAAAGCCTGAATTCCACTTGCACCAGCGGTAAGCTGAGCGCAGTTTCATCAAGATCACCAAGGAGCACGCCATGACCGACGATCCAGACCGCCACGCAATGAAAATGGCCAAAAAGAAAGCCGCGCGCGACAAGATCATGGCCACAAAAACCGATCAAAAGGGCCTGATCATCGTGCACACCGGCAAAGGCAAAGGCAAATCCTCCGCCGCCTTTGGCATGATCTTTCGCTGCATCGCCCATGACATGAAATGCGCCGTCGTGCAGTTTATCAAAGGCGGCATGTCCACCGGTGAGCGCGATCTGATCCTGTCAAAATTCTCCGACACTTGTGCCTTCCACACGATGGGCGAAGGCTTTACCTGGGAAACCCAGGACAAAACCCGCGACACCGAAATGGCCCAGGCGGCCTGGGCCAAGGCCAAGGACCTGATCCGCGATGAAAGCAACAAGATGGTGCTTCTCGATGAGATCAATATCGCCCTGCGCTATGACTACCTCGACATCAACGAGGTGGTTGCGTTCCTGCAGTCGGAAAAGCCTGAAATGACCCATGTCGTCCTCACAGGCCGCAACGCCAAGGACGAACTGATAGAAGCGGCTGACCTTGTGACAGAAATGGAACTGGTCAAACACCCGTTCCGCTCTGGCATCAAAGCGCAGATTGGCGTGGAGTTTTAGGGTAGAAGGCTGGTTTGCGGACAAACCAGGCATTCGCGATACAAACTTAAATGTCCGGTTCAAATTTGGTTGTGGCTAGAACCGCATCGGTCAAAATTGAGCTTCAATTCTGAACTATCCACTGCGGTCCTTGGCAACGATGAGCCGCAAGTCCACAAGTGTCTCATTGGACGAGAAAACTGCATTTCTAAAAACATTTAGCTGTCGTGATAGTTCTCGACAAGATGGCAATCAGCTCCCAGTCCCTATTCATCCTTCCGAAATTGCCGATCCAACTATCTCACAAATCTGAACCTTAAGGGGCAAATGAGATTGTTCCCGCATGATGAGACGGTGATGAGTTTCCATCTATCCTTTTTGTGCCTTGAAACTGTCCCTGTCAGGGGTGCAACATCAGAGATATGGAAGACGGCAGGAAAAACCTGTCTGATTGACAATGGTTGGTGAACCTCTTCACAAGCAGGCAAATGCCCGCGGAGGATTGATTGCAGGAGATGATCGTTCCAAACTTGGAAAACCAGTTGCTGAGCATTTCCAGACTCGCCCGGATTATCGACGAAAGTCAGAACACTGAAGAAACCTATCAGCTGCTGACCCAAGGCGTTTGCGCGCATTCGAAATGGGATATTAGCAGCATTCAGGTTCTCGATCTGGATGCGGGTCTTGCCATCCCTATCGTTCGCCATGATCCGTTTTTCGGAGGAGACCTAAGCCGGGTTCCTGGTTGGGATGCGCGGTGCAGCCCGGTCCGTCAGGTATTGGAGGCCGGAGAGCCATTCATCATGCGGGACACGGCAGCGCAGAACGATGTTCCAAACTTTCGCGACGACGCACTACGCCGCCGCTATCACACGGCGGTTATGATCCCCCTTGATGTTCAGGATGCCGAACAAAGGCCCATGGTCTACTCGGTTGCGGCCCGCAGGGTTGTCGATGTCGACGAGGCCGATCTTGGGTTCCTGCAATGTGTCGCGGAGCTCACCAACATCGCCATTCGGAAGATTCGCAAACTAGAGAACGAACGACTTCAGGCACAGCGGCTAAAAGCGATCCTGGAAAACATGACGGCATCGCTTGACAATTCATTGGATTCCGAGGCCACCGATACATTGGCCGGGGGGCTAAGCGGCCTGTTTCCGGCGGGTTGGCTGGCGGTCGATTTGACGTCGGGGCGCGGCCTTTTTGACCCGGACACTCCACCGCCCATTCCAATGGGAACAACACGCCGCGTCTCGGACGATTTGCTTCGCGCGGCCATCGCGGCCAAGGAACATGCCAGCGAGGAATTGGTGGAACTGTATATTGGCCGCTCTAGAATACGGTCTGAAATCAGCGCCTTGCAGATTGACGGCAATCATGTCGGTGCGTTGTTCTTCTTTGGCGCCTCTGGTCTGAGCGATCATGAAAGGATTGCGGCCAAGGCGGGCCGGCTGGCGCTGTCATCGTTTATTTTGCGCAGCTTTATCGAGTTCAGATCGCGCAGGGTGACGGCCCGGCGATTGCTATCAAGACTGCTAAGCGGAGACTGGCGTGACCGTGAGGAAATGCTGAACGAAGCGCATATGCTGGATTTCGATCTGCAAACCCCGATGCGACTGATCATGATTGACCTGCCGACGGGCGACTCTGTCGATGAGGGCATGCACAGCTTTGTCCAACGCAGCGCACAGTTGGTGTTCGGTCCGGTCATATCCTGCTTTCTGGATAATGGACTGGTGCTTTTGCTGGGCGATGACAAGGACAAGGCCCCGGATCGCAGGGTGACGTTTCTGTCGCGCATTCGAACGGTCTTGCCGGACAGTGCGGTCCTGGTGATGTCGGACCGGCTGGTCGATATCGCGGATCTTCCCAATGCAAGACAGACCTGCGTCAACACGATGGAAGTGGCCCGCTCGATGCAGATTGAGGGATGGATCAGCCCGGTGAACATGGGTGACTTTCCTCTTTTGATGGCCTCTGCGGATTTGTCGAGAATCCAAACATTTCTGGACAGCGTGCTGCCCAGGGCGCTGTCAGGGTCATCGCGCAAGGCTCAGGTTGCGCGTGAGACCATAGACGTGTTCCTGCGCGTGGGCCGAAGGTATCAGGAGGCCGCAGACACCTTGGGCATCCATGTCACGACGTTGCGCTACCGATTGGATCAGTTGCAGGATCAACATGGGATTGATTTCAACGATTCGGACAAATGCTTCGAGATGGATCTGGCAATTCGCCTCTCAAAGATTCAAAATTCCTATAAAACACAGGAAAAATAAACTTTGATCTAAATCAAACCGGTGGAAGCCACACCGCCGCCCTGCCTATTAGTCTCGAATTGGACAGCAGGGGAAAACGTTTCCATGGCAGCACAGAAGGATGGTGAACGGAGCGATCAAAGGCTGCGCTTGCGGCAGGCTTTTGGCAGTTTCGCGACGGGGGTGACCGTGGTCACATCCCGAACATCCGAAGGTGCACCGGTGGGCTTCACGGCCAATTCCTTTACCTCGGTTTCACTGGAACCGCCCCTTCTGTTGGTGTGCCTTGCCAAGACCTCGTCCAATATCGGTCATTTCTCCCAGGCCGGTCACTTTGCGGTGAATATTCTTGGCGAGGCACAAAAGGGCATTTCCAACCGCTTTGCCAGTCGCGTACCCGACCGGTTTGCCGATGTGATCTGGCGGAGCAGTGCATTGAAAAACCCGTTGATCGACGGGGCCGTCGCCTGGTTCGACTGTGAAACCGACAACGTGGTGGACGCCGGTGATCATGTCGTCCTGATCGGGCGGATTGCAGGCTTTGATCAGACGGACGGACGGCCACTGGCCTACTTGAGGGGTCATTATCTCGATCTGGGCCTGGCCGAGACCGCCGCGGAATCCGTGTCACATCACGGGGGCGTCCGGGTGGGGTGCCTACTGAATTGCCAGGGGCAGGTCCTGCTGCGCCAAACGTCCGAAGGTTGGGGGCTGCCGATGGGGGCGGCGCGCCCGGGGTTTCGCGAAGGCCGAACCGCACTGGAAGATACTCTGTGCCAATCCGGCATCCGTGCCGAACTAGGCTTTCTCTATTCAGTGTTCGACGCCCCATCAGGCAATGCGACCTGGCTGATCTTTCATGGCGACATGGAGGACGGGCCATTGTCCGACGATCTGCGGCTGTTTCCGGTACAGGACCTTCCTTTGCAGGATGTGACACTTCGACCAGTGCGATCGGTTCTGCGGCGCTATCAATCTGAATTCCGCGAGGCGCGGTTCGGTCTTTACGTCGATGGGTCAAAAAGCGCCGGACAGATCAACCCGATTGATCGCAACGCCACCCCCTGGAGCAAACTGATGAACGAGCAGGAGAATATCGCGTGAGCGCAATTACCGTGGCACACATGCAGGACACCTGCCTTCCCATCAGCATCGGCGGAGCTTATCGCGCATCTGATGGCCCCGAGATCGACTGTTACGATCCGACAACGGGACAGGTTTGGTGCCGGATATCAGATTGTACAGACGCCGAGGTCGATGCCGCCGTCACCGCCGCTGGCGCCGCAATGCGCGATCCGGTCTGGCGCGATATCACGCAAAGCCAGCGTGGCCTGCTGATGCAAAGGCTGGCCGAGATCCCGGAACAAAACATCGACCGGATCGCCGAGATCGAGGTCAAGGATAACGGCAAACTGCTGCGCGAAATGCGTGCCTTGGCCCAGGCGCTGCCTGTGGGCCTGCGGTACTTTGCCGGGATGGCAGACAAGATCGAGGGCACGACGATCCCCGTGAACAAGCCCGACATGTTGAATTTCACCGTGCGCGAAGCTTTGGGCGTCATCGGTGTGATCATCCCTTGGAATTCACCGCTTTATATGATGGTCCGCGCCATTGCCCCGGCTCTGGCCTGCGGCAACACGGTGGTGGTCAAACCGTCCGAACATGCCTCCGCCGGGGCTGTGGCCTTTGCCGAAATGGTGACCGAGGCCGGTTTCCCTGACGGTGTTTTCAACGTGGTTACCGGCTATGGACACAGCGCGGGCAACGCCCTGATCACCCATCCCGGCATTGCCAAGATCGATTTTACCGGCGGGCCCGCCACCGGCCGGGTGATCGCCCGGAACGCCGCCGATACGCTAACACCCTCTTCGCTGGAACTGGGCGGAAAATCCCCACATGTGGTTTGTGACGATGCCGATCTGGATGCCGCTGCCAACGGTGTCGTGGCAGGTATTTTCGCAGCCGCCGGGCAGACGTGCGTCGCAGGCTCACGCTGTTTCGTGCAGGAGACCGTCTATGAAGAGGTCGTGGCACGCATCGTCGAGAAAGCCCGCGCTATTAAAATCGGCGATCCGCGGCGTGATGACGTGCAACTTGGACCATTGGCCCTTTGGAGCCAGGTCGAAAAGGTGGCCGAATTCGTTGAAAGCGCCAAATCACAAGGCGCAACACTGGCCTTTGGTGGCGGGCGGCCCGAGGGGCTGGGCGATGGCTGGTATGTGGAACCCACGGTCTTCACCGATGTCACCAACGACATGCGCATCGCCCGCGAAGAGATTTTCGGTCCGGTGCTGGCTATCCTGAAATTCAGCGACGAAGATGACCTTCTTCAGCAGGCCAATGACAGCGATTTCGCGCTGGCCTCGGGCATCTGGACGCAAAACATCAACCGCGCGCTGCGCTTCATGCGCAGGATCGAGGCCGGAATGGTCTGGATCAACACCTACCGCAGCCCCTCTGTGATGTCGCCTGTCGGTGGCTTCAAGGCCTCGGGTTACGGCAAACACAACGGCTTTGCCGCTATCGAAGAGTACAGCCGCATCAAGACGGTCGTGATCGACTATTCCGGCGCCCAGCAGGACGCCTTTGTGATGCGCATCAACAAATAGGACACAACATGAAGTTCTCCATCGTCGTTAATATGGCCCGTTTCGATACGACTAAATCCATGGAGGAGGTCGCGGCAGAAGCACTCGAGCTGGTCAAAATTGCGGATCAGGCCGGATTCGATATCATCTGGACGGCCGAACACCACACAATCGAACTGACCATTTCTCCCAACCCGTTCCAACTGTTGGCGCATTGGGCCAATCACACCCAGAATGCCCGGCTTGGCACCGCGGTGGTTGCAGCACCATACTGGCATCCCATCCGCCTGGCTGGTGAGGCCGCGATGTGTGACATCCTCACCGGTGGCCGGCTAGAGCTTGGCCTGGGCCGCGGAGCCTATCAGTACGAGTTTGACCGCATGGCGGGTGGTATGCCCCAGGGCGAAGGCGGGCGTTACCTGCGCGAGATCATCCCGGCGGTTCAGCGGCTTTGGGAGGGCGACTATGCCCATGTTGGCGAATTGTGGAACTTTCCCTCGGTGGCCTGTGTCCCCAAACCAATCCAGAAAGCACCGCCCATGTGGGTGGCCGCACGCGACCAGAACACGTTTGAATTCGCACTGTCCAACAACTGCAACGTCATGTCCACGGCCCTGCGCAAGGATTTCGGCGAGGTCGAGGATCTGATCTCCAAGTTTGACGCCGCCAGGGCCGCTGCTGGAAACGCCGCACATCTTGCCCATGCAACGCTGCGGGTCTGCTGTGTCTATGACGATCCGGGTGTTCTGGAAACTGCCGTCAAATCGGCCATCAATTTCGGGCGTAATTTTGAAAACCTGTTCAAGAACTCGGGCTCGGTGACCAATGGTTTCCCGGAACCGGTGGACTTCGACACAGTTGCCGCTCGGGGCGAGTACCAGCCGGAAAACCTCAGGGATAACCTTTTATTCGGTACGCCGGACGAGGTGATCGAGAAACTAGAACGCTACCAGACTGCCGGGATCGACCACATCATGATCGGCCCGACCTTCGGCTTGCCGCACCAGGATGCCGCGCGCACGATTGAATTGTTTGGCGAGCGCATCATCCCTCACTTCAAGACCAAGGATTTGGCCGCCTGAATGCGGCCAGTCCCCTAACCCAAGAACAGTCAACCAATAGGGAGCTAAACCATGACTGACCAAACCAAATTGGCGGGACTGAGCCGCCGTAAATTCCTGACCACGTCGCTTTATGCCTCGGCATCGGTGGCGGCCCTGGGCATCGGAACCCGGTCTGCCCACGCCGCGGTCGATTTGTCGGGCCGCGAGATGGTCTTTGCCAGCTGGGGCGGCAGCTATCAGGCCGCCCAAGAAACAGCATACTGCAACCCGTTCATGGAAGCCACCGGCGCCACGGTCATCCAAGATGGCCCGATGAACGGATCCAAACTGCGCACCATGGTCGAGGCCGGCGCGCCGATCTGGGATACGGTGGATGTGACCGACACCTTCCTCGTGGCCAATGAAGAGCTGTTCGAGGATCTCGATTTTGACATTGTCGACGCCAGCCCGCTGGATCAGGCCTATGTGCACCAGAAAGGCATCGGCTGTATCATCTGGTCCTACAACGTGGCCTTCAACACCGATGTGGTGGGCGAAAACACTCCGCAGAACTGGGCCGATGTCTTTGACGTCGAGAAGTTCCCGGGCAAGCGGGCGTTGCGCGATCGTGTCTATCCGATGATGGAGATTGCCCTGATGGCCGATGGTGTGGCCAGAGAGGATCTGTATCCTCTGGATGTCGACCGGGCCTTTGCCAAGCTCGACACGATCAAGGACCACGTGATCTGGTACACCTCCAACTCGGCCGCACAACAATTGTTCGTCGATGGCGAGGTGGGTGTTGGCGTTTTGCTCAACGGCCGGACATTCGACGTCTTCAAAAAGGGCGCTCCGGTGAACCTGACCTGGGAACAGAACATCCGTTCGATCGACTATCTGGTGATCCCGAAAGGTGCGCCAAACGCCGAAGTCGCCCAGCATTTCATGAATGCAACCGTCGATGCCGACAATCAGGCACTGATGGCGAATACGCTGGCCTATGCACCCTGCAATCCGGCGGCCTTTGACATGATCGAAGACGATGTTCTGCCCTGGCTGGCAACAACCCAGGAAAACGCCGACAAGGGTATCCTGATCAACGCCGAATACTGGCGCGACAACCTGGCAGAGATGACCGAACGCTGGACCGAATGGAAGCTTTCGTGATCTGACTGCGATACCGGAGACGCTGTGCGATGTCCTTCAAAGATCGTAACATATGGCTGCTGATGCCGGCATTGCTGCTGATTGGGATCTGCTTTCTGTATCCCGTCAGTTGGCTGTTACAGCGCAGCGTCTCTGAACCCGTCTGGGGTCTGCAAAACTATTTCACCATCTTTTCCAAGACGATCTATCTGGGCGTCTTGTGGAACACGGTGGCAATTGCAGGTGCCACGACAATCCTTTGCGCACTCATTGGGTTTCCGGTGGCCTATTCCATGGTCCATTCCAGCCCCTGGGTGCGCAAAATTCTGATCTTTTCCGTGCTTATCCCCTTTTGGACCTCGATCCTGGTGCGCAGTTTTGCCTGGCTTGTGATCCTGCAACGAGGTGGCATCATAAATGATGTTCTGATCGGTGTCGGTATGATGGCCGAACCGCTGGACCTAGTTTACAATCGGTTTGGCGTGCTGTTGGGCATGGTGCAGGTGCTCTTGCCCTTTGTGGTCTTTCCGCTGTTTTCGGTGATGGCTCGGATCGACGGATCATTTGTGCGGGCGGCCAACAATCTTGGGGCCACGCCGATCCGCGCATTCTTTCGCGTCTATCTGCCGCTTTGCCTTCCGGGGCTGTTGACCGGTGCCATGCTGGTGTTCATCATCGCGCTTGGGTATTTCATCACCCCGGCCCTGTTGGGCGGACGTGGCGACATCATGATCGCGCAACTGATCTTTGAACGCATCGACGAATTTGGCGACTGGCCGCTGGCCTCTGCTCTGGCGATCGTCCTGCTGGTGGGCACCGGCCTGTTGTTCCTGCTGATCAACGCCCTGCTCAAAATCCGGGGAGGGCGTATCTGATGCTGTTCCATTCCGAGAAATTCTGGATCGGACTGCGTGGCGTAATCAACGTGCTCTTGGTGGTCTACATGCTGGCGCCGCTGGTGGTGACACTGGTGATTTCGTTCAGCTCGGCCCTGTACCTGACTTTTCCGCCGCCCGGGTTTTCTTTGCAGTGGTACGAAAAGATGTTTTCGAACCCAACCTGGACCAGAACATTATGGACTTCGGTCAAAATCCTGATACCGGCGGCCATCCTGGCCACGGTCTTTGGCACGGCGGCCGCCCTGGCACTCAGCCGGATGGAGAGCCGCTGGGCAGTGGCAATTCGCGGCCTGTTGATGGCGCCGCTGATCATCCCTGTGATCATCACTGCCGCGGCAATCTTTGGCGTGTTCCGCATCTGGGGCCTTTACGGTACATTGTCGGGGCTCGTCATCGCGCATGTCATCCTAACCTTGCCCTTCGTGCTATCCACGGTCAGCGCCAATCTGGCCGTCTTTGACCGGCGACTGGAGGATGCCGCCAGCAATTGTGGTGCGCCGCCCTGGACCGCGTTCCGCCGCATCACCCTGCCACTGATATCACCGGCGGTTATGTCGGGCATGCTTTTTGCAATGGTGATCTCGTTTGATGAACTGATCGTGTCACTGTTCCTGTCTACCCCCCGGGTGCGGCCTGTGACTGTGCAGATGTGGTCGAATATCAAGGGTGACACCGACCCGACCATTGCCGCGATAGCCACTGTCCTGTTCCTCTTTTCACTTTTCGCCCTGCTGATGGATGGATTGGCACGCCGCCGTTCAGGCCGGGCGCCCGGATTGTAAGGATCCCGCGATGACTGAACCGATCTTGAAACTGTCCGATATCGGCAAGGCCTATGGTCCCGTTGATGCCGCCAAGGACATCAACCTTGACGTTGCTCCGGGCGAATTCGTGACATTTCTTGGTCCGTCGGGGTCGGGCAAGACCACGACATTGATGATGGTGGCCGGGTTCACCGAACCGACCGAGGGGCATATCCACCTTCAGGGCAAGCCGCTTGATCCGATTCCGGTCTGGAAACGTGATATCGGAATGGTGTTTCAGCACTACGCTCTGTTCCCGCATATGTCCGTGGCCCAAAACGTGGCCTTCCCCCTCGAAATGCGTGGCGTGCCCAAGGCCGACAGGCGGCGGCGCGTGGACGAAGCGCTTGAAATGGTGGGGCTGGCCGGAATGGGGCTGCGTCTGCCCAAGGAACTGTCGGGGGGCCAGCAACAGCGTGTCGCTCTGGCCCGTGCAATGGTGTTCAAGCCAAGCCTCTTGCTGATGGACGAACCATTGGGTGCGTTGGACAAGAAGCTGCGCGAACACATGCAGATCGAGATCATGCACCTGCACAAGAATCTGGGCGCGACTGTTCTGTATGTCACCCATGACCAGGAAGAGGCATTGGTCATGTCCGACCGGATCGCCGTATTCAATGACGGCCGCATCGAGCAGATCGGCAGCCCCCGAGACCTGTATGAAGCACCGGATACCAAATTCGTTGCCGATTTCATTGGCCAAACCAATTTTATCGCCGGTTCTGTCGAACAGATCACAGGCAAAACAGGGGCCGTTCGTGGGCTGCGGGGACAGCTGAGCCGCGACTTGCCCGAAGGATCGGGCGCTGTTCTTGCTGTGCGCCCGGAACGTTTGCATGTCGTGGGTGACGCGACCGTGGCCGGTGATGACAACATGCTGAGCGGCACTGTCAAAGAGCTGATCTATCTGGGCCAGTCACGCAAAGCAGTGATTGCACTGGAGGACGGCACCGAAATCATCGCGCTGGAACAGGCCGCTCAGGCTGAGGCCACTGCGCTTGAAATCGGGGCCCAGGCGACGCTGAGTTTCCGCTCGCAGGATGCGAGGATCCTGGCGGATGTATGAACTCAGCGGGTCGGTTGCTCTGAACTATCGCGATGAGGGTGAGGGCGCACCGGTGCTATTTGTACACGGTGTCGGCGCAGATCTCGAAAGCTGGGATGGCGTGCTGCGAAATCTGTGCCCGGGGCGTCGCTATCTTCGCTATGATCAGCGCGGGCACGGACAATCGCGCCGCACGCCGGGGCCATACACGCTGCAAGATCTCAGCGGCGACGCAGTGGCCCTGCTCGATCATCTGGGCGTGGAATGCGTGTCGGTCGTGGGGTTTTCACTGGGCGGGTTGGTGGCCCAGGCCATTGCTCTCGACCATCCCGAACGGGTGCAATGCCTGACGCTGATCTCAACCGTCGCCGGGCGCACACCACAAGAGCAGATCCGCGTCAATGAACGGGCCGAAACCCTGGCGCGTGAAGGGGCCACTCGCCATCTGGCCAACGCGGTCGACCGCTGGTTCACGCCAGAGTTCGTTGTGGCCCATCCCGAAGTGCTTGAGGCGCGCCGGCAAAAATCGTTGCAGAACGATCCCGAATGCTATGTCGCCGCCTACCGCGTGCTGGCAGGCAGCGATCTGGGTGACCACCTGTACCGGGTGACCGCGCCCACCCTCATCATGACCGGTGAAAACGACATCGGGTCCAATCCACGCATGTCCGAATTTATCCATTCCCAGATTGCAGGATCACAGCTTCACATCCTGCCGCGTCTCAAACACTCAGTGCTGCTGGAGGCCCCGGAACAGATCGCAGCGCTCATTGACCCCTTCCTTGCCGAACATTGCGGCGCTTGAACCAGGATCCAAAATCCAAATGACACCCGAAATCCGTAAATATGTCACCTTCATAGAAGACACCCTGATCGAAGGGCACAAGCCCGCCAATCCGCCCCTTCGAATGGCCGCGATCGCCGCGGTTCTCAAGAACCCATGGTCGGGCCGGTTTGTCGAGGATCTGCGCCCAGAGATCCACGCCTTCGCCCCCATACTGGGCCAGGAAATGGTGACCCGCCTGATGCCCTTGGTGGGCGGGGGCGACCGGGTCCAGGCCTTTGGCAAATCGGCCATTGTCGGCGTGAATGGCGAGATCGAGCACGGCTCGGCCCTTATCCACACCCTGCGGTTTGGCAACTTTCTACGCGATGCCGTCCAAAGCAGTGAATTCATCCCGTTTTCAAACAAACGCGGTGGTCCGGGCAACTCCATCACCATGCCGCTCAAACATATCACTCAAGGCGGCACCCGGTCGCATTTCCTGACGGTCGAGTTCAACATTCCCGACGCGCCGGGGCCGGATGAGGTTTTGATTGCAATCGGCGTCGCGACCGGCGGCCGCCCCCATCATCGCATCGGCGATCGGTACCAGGACATGGAAGAACTGGGGCATGATCAAACAGTGCGCCCAGATAAGGGGTAAGCTGTGATCATCCAATGAAACCGCATTCAGTCCTTTGATAAGCCCCCTTTTTGATCTGGTCCGCTGCTATGTTTGGGAAACGGAGGGCTGAGAATGGCGAGTAAGCGACCGAAGCCGGAATAGATTGTCTTGAAGTTACGACAGGTTGAAGTCTTTATGGGCCAGGGCATGAGATCGATCAACTTTGCTGCGGCAGATCTGTTTCCGGATGAGTTGCGCGATCGCGGTTCCGGCAGCCTGGACAATCTGAAAATTCAAGTGGTCACCGACGGGGATCGGCATGCCAGCGACCGTTCACACATTCCGAACCGCGATCTGGACACGATCGTCAGTTAACCGCACAATAACGGGCAGATATCACGTATTTATGCCCATTGTTGCCTTAGGAGCAGGTCATGGCCAAAATTGGCATTGTCGAACCACAAAAGACCGGCCCCTTTGTCGGGCCAGCCACGTTCATGAACGTGCCATACTCTACAGATCTGACAATTGCCAAGGCCGCTATTCTGGGCGTTCCCTATGACGGTGGTTTGCATCCCACACGGATCGGATCGCGCACCGGCCCGGCCTCTATTCGCGAGCATTCCTTGCTGGTACGCCCTTACCAGCCGCCATTCAGCACCTTCAACCCGCTGACCCTTCTGAACGTGATTGATTGCGGAGACGCTGACACCACGCCAAGCGTCATTGAAGACAGTTTTCACGAGATCGAGGAAGCGGCATCAGCCATTTTTGGCGCCGATGCTGCCATGTTGGCCTTCGGTGGCGATGGCAATATCACACTTCCGCTTCTTCGGGCCGCTCACAAGAGCTATCCCGACCTCGCCGTTCTGCACATTGATGCCCACACTGACACGTATGCAGGGGATGGCAATCGCGATTACTTGCGGTTCAACGTCGCCACAACGTTTACCCGTGCAGCGGAAGAAGGGTTGATCGACGTCGAGGCTTCTATCCATGTCGGTGCGCGCGGCCCGGTGGCAGATGGCACGGTTTTTGATCACACAAGGTCAATCGGCTACGAGCTCATAGACGGGGCTGAGATGTTCAGAGACGGTCTGGATGTAACGGCAACCAGGCTAAAGGCGCAACTACAGGATCGCCCGGTTTACCTTTGCTTTGACATGGACTTTTTTGACCCGTCCTGTGCGCCCGGCGTTTGCACAACAACCTGGGGTGGGGCCACCGCGAGGGAAGGGTTGGATTTCCTACGAGCCTTGAGCGGGTTAAACTTAGTAGGTGCTGACATCAACACCGTTTCGCCGCCGCATGACTTGGGGGGCATGACGGCCTTTTTGGCCGGCACAGTTGCACTTGAAATACTGACGCTGTTCTGTTTTGCGCAAAATCTTGTATCAGACCAAGTTTCCTAGAAGAAGACGAAACTGCTGACCCCAAAGCCAGATGGATGCTGTCATCCTCTTTATCGCTGCTTTCCTCGCGGGGGGCAGGTCAAGATTCCTGAGTTCAATTCCGATCAATAACGTAATCGTCCATCGCAAAATCTGGCTATGTGTTGGACGGTTGATCCTCGCGAAACTACTAAAGCAGCCGTTTGAACTGGGTGCAGCATTTGTAGAAACGGGCTCAGAGCAGACTTTTGCTCACAGCCTCACCGTTCGCCCAGACCAAAAGTTGTCTTTTCAAGACACACCCCAAATGCTTCTTCCTCACGTCGTATGGGTCAAACAGCGCCCGCGAGGCCTCTGAGGCCGGAACTTAACCCATCGTTAACAAAGACCACATCTTGTGGGGTTGCGCGATGCGCGGCGCATTAAGCTGACGGCTCTACCGACCTCGCACCGACGCAATACCGACGTTCGGAATCCTTGTTTTTAAGGGTGTTACCCTTTGAGCCGCGTCAGCCGTAACGCCGGACAAAATTCCGCAAGACCATCTCCGGCGCAAACACGTCCGCCGCGCGGCACATGGCAATGATGTCTTCGGCGGCCTCCGGGGCGAAATATCCCCGAGTCTTGTAAATGTTGATCCGTGTTTCAAACCCCGGTGCGTCCGCCTCCGGATGGAACTGCGTTGCATAGACATTCTTTCCATGGCGCACCATCTGGTAGGGGCAGACCTCGGAGCGCACCAGATGTGTGCACCCGTCCGGCAGGCTTTGCAGCGCCTCCTTGTGGCCCACGAATGCATCAAACGCCGTCGGCACACCATCCAGAAGCGCGTCGTCCTTACCCTCTGCCGTGACTTCACAGGCGGACGTGCCCACCGGCTCGCCATAGGCGCGTTTGCTCACATCGCCCCCTAGATGTTGTCCAAGGATTCCAATGCCATAGCAGCATCCAAGGAATGGGAAATCACGCTCGGTGATCTGCGGCATCAACGACATAACCTGCGCTTCAATCCGCGCTTCGACCTCGGATTTCTCCTCTGGTCTGTCACTCACGCACCCGGGTCCACCACCGACAATCACACCTGCAATCTGGTCAAGGGACAAACCCTCTGGCAGGTTCTCCTGATCCAGCCGTATGCGTTTCAACCGATCCTCGGTCAAACCGCCCTTGGACATGATCGCCGAAAACTCATCGTCCGAGGCTTCGGTCTCAGGGCGCAGCTGCAGTACGAGAAAAGGCTTGGACATTTATACCGCTCCGTTTGACGTTCGCTCTGGTTGGCGCGAATTTCCAGATAGGTCAAGCCGGTGAGTTCTCTTGACGCGATCCTGCAAAGCAATAGGCTGCGCGCAGATTTACCAAGATGAAATATCGGATAACACCCGTGTCTGCATTCTGCTATCGACACCTTTTTGCCCAGGCCAAAATCGAAAGCAAACCACGGCTTCACCAAACCCGAATTGGAGCACCCTGTTCATGGCGCGTTCGCTAAGCCTATCGGCATATCTGGCCTATGCGCGTGGCGGTACCGGTGCGAGCTACAAGCCCCAGACGCAGCGCCCCAAGGGGACTTTGGTCTGGGCCCATGCGGTTGAGCCTGCGCATGCCAGCGCTTTGGTGGAGCTTCACGAACGGATCATAGCGCTACGCCCGGACCTGACCCTTCTATTGACGAAAGCCCAAGGGATTGGAGCAATTGATGTGCCATTTGCCGATCAGGTTATTGTAGAAGTTCTTCCCGATGATACGGTCGCTTCGGCAGAGACATTTATGACGCATTGGCGCCCCGATCTTGCGCTCTGGACCGGCGGCGATTTGAAACCGGCCATTCTCAACCAAGCCGCAGAAGCGCAAGTTCCTATGGGCCTTGTGGATGCAGCAGAACCTCTGCTGGCCCGCACGGCATGGCGCTGGTTTCCCGACTTGCCACGTTCGATTTTGAAATCGTTTGACTTCGTTATGACCCGCGACGAGCCAACCAGTCTTTATCTCAAACGTATCGGCGTCTGGAACAGGAACATGTCTGTGAGCGGCCCGTTTCTGGATGGATCGGTCGCCCTGCCATACAATGAAAGCGACCGAGAGGAACTTGCTTCGGTCATGCTGGGGCGACCCGTTTGGCTCGCTGCGGAAAGCGCGCATAGTGAATTTGAGACAGTTCTGAAAGCGCATCGTGAAATCACCAAACTGTCACACCGCGCCATGCTCATTGTTGTGCCCGCAAATTTGGAAGAAACGGCGGCATACAAGGCATCCCTCGAAGAAAGCGGGTTGAGGTTTATCGAGTGGTCGTCCGGTGAATTCCCAGAAGAAACAACGCAGGTTGTTCTGGCTGATACGGGCGGGGAAATGGGTCTGTGGTATCGCCTCGCTCCGATCAGTTTCATGGGTCAATCTCTTGACAGCAAGGCGCCGGGATCTGACCCCAATCAACCGGCAGCACACGGAAGTGCGATCCTTTATGGACCTCATATCGAGGATCATCTCGAAGCTTATGCCCGGTTTGCAGAAGCGGGCGGCGCACGGATTGTGCGAGATGCTGAGACGCTCGCCACAGCCGTCAAGCGTCTCATTCCACCGGATCAATCGGCGGCCATGGCCCATGCTGCTTGGGACGTGGCATCGCGAAGTGCGGCATTGATCGACAAGATTGCGGACAAAATTCACGATCTGCTGGATCGGGTCGGGGCAGAGTGATGCGGAGCCTGTCGTTCTGGGATCGCCCACCGGCACGCCCGGGGATCCGCGCGCGCATGCTTGCACCTCTGGGCTGGATTTACGGAGCTGCGACCGCACGGCGCTTGACCCAAAAAGCCGATTACAAAGCCCCCATGCCGTTGATCTGCATTGGCAATATAAACGCCGGAGGAACGGGCAAGACGCCCACAGTGATTGCCTTGGTGCAGCACTTGCAATCCCGGGGTCACACAGTGGCGGTAATCTCGCGCGGTCATGGCGGCAGTTTGGCCGGACCCATCGAAGTCGACGAGCGCAAACATAGCGCGGGCGAAGTCGGCGATGAACCTTTGCTCATCGCGGCGTTTACGCGTGTATGGGTTGCTAAAGATCGGGCAGCCGCCGCGAAAGCAGCCGCCGGATCAGACCCTGATGTCATCCTCATGGATGACGGGCATCAGAATCCGTCTGTCGCACGCGATCTATCGATCATTGTTGTTGATGCGGTCAAAGGGTTTGGTAATGGGATGTGTCTGCCCGCCGGGCCGCTGCGCGAACCCGTTGAGGCCGGGCTTGACCGCGCCGATTTAGTGCTAAGCATCGGCCCCAAGGCGGCACAGGTGCAGTTTAACCAAGGTTGGGGCGCTAGGATCACCCTTCCGCGCTGCCGCGGTCACTTGGAACCTTTACAGACCGGCATGGACTGGTCCGGGACGCGGGCATTGGCCTTCGCTGGCATCGGGCATCCGGAGAAATTCTTTGCAACCCTGCGCTGGCTGGGTGTCGAACTCGTGCGCAGCGAAGCGTTGGAAGATCATCAGCCACTAACACCCGCCTTGATGACACGGCTCGAAAATGAGGCATCCCTTCTCGGCGCACAGCTTGTGACAACCGAGAAAGACGCCGTGCGCCTTCCGGCGGAGTTTCGCACCAAGGTCTTAACTCTGCCGGTTCGCCTTGAACTGGAGGACTGGAAACCTGTTGATGCTTTGCTGGCAAAGTTAGGGCTTTAGCCTGGGTCGTCCTCGCCAAGTTTTGGTGAAGGCCGGTGCAAGGCTAGATCAGCATCGGAAAACTTGATCGGCGTACGCAGTCCCGGCACGCCGTCGAGGTCAATCTGCATCCCCCGTGCCTTGATCTGCGGGTCATCAAGGACTTCGGCCAAATCGTTGATTGGCCCCGCAGGCACACCTTGTGCCTCGCAGGCTTCCAACAGCTCTGCTTTGGTGCGTTTTTGTGTATGCTCCGTGAGCGCGTCCGTTAATGTGTAGCGATGTGTGACACGCCCGGCATTGGTGACATAGTCAGGATGTTCAGCCAGTTCAGGACAGCCCAAAAGCGAACAAAACTTCACATACTGACTGTCATTGCCCACCGCGATGATCAGATGCCCATCGGCGCAGTCAAACACTTGGTAAGGTGACAGATTGGGGTGAAAATTGCCCAAACGTCCAGGAGGCGTACCCGTTGCAAGGTAGTTCATCGCCTGATTGGCCGTCACTGCCAGCGCCACGTCCAAAAGCGCCATATCGATGTGCTGACCCTTGCCCGTGGAATGTCGTTGATGCAGTGCTGACAGAATAGCCGTGGTGGCATAGACGCCGGTAAAGAGATCGGCAATCGCCACGCCCACCTTGATCGGCTGCGCCTCGGGGTCGCCAGTGACGGACATGATGCCGGACATGCCCTGAATGATGTAGTCGTAGCCCGCGCGATGAGCATAGGGGCCGTCCTGACCAAAACCGGTGATCGAACAGTAGATCAGCTTGGAATTGATGGCGGACAGGCTTTCATAGTCCAGCCTGTATTTCGCCAGCCCTCCAACCTTGAAGTTTTCCAGAACGATATCAGCCTCGCGCACAAGATCCTTGACCCTTGCCTGTCCTTCATCAGTTCGGAAATCCACTGTGATGCTCTGTTTGCCGCGGTTGCACGAATGGTAATAGGCCGCCGACCGGTCACCTTCACGCTCGATGAACGGCGGACCCCACTGGCGCGTGTCATCGCCTGCGGGGCTTTCGACTTTGACAACCTCAGCGCCCAGATCAGCAAGCGTCTGGCCAGCCCAGGGACCGGCCAGAATTCGTGCCAACTCGACGACTTTCAGCCCGGCAAGAGGCGCAGGCTTCATTACGGCAATTGGCCTTCGATGATGCCTTTGAGATCGGCATAGGACATATTGCCATGCTTTTCGCCATTGATGATCAGCGTAGGCGTTGACTCTACTGCATCAGCTTCTGAATTTTGCTGATAAACCGCCACAAGCGCCTGTGCCTTGTCGGCATCCGAGAGGCAGGCGTCAAGCTGATCATCGCTCAAGCCCGCAACTTTGCCGATGCGGCGCAGATTATTGGTGATCGCCACGGGATCTTGACCCGAGCCGATCCAATCTCGCTGTTGTTCATAGATCATGTCGGTTATGCCAAAAAAGCGCTCGGTCCCGCCACAACGCGCGACCATGGCGGCCCAAAGACCGAAACGGTCAAAGTAAACGTCACGGTAGACGAATTTCACCTTACCGGTGTCAATAAACTCAGACTTGAGCTCTTTGAACTGGCTTGCGTGGAACGACGCGCAATGCGGGCATGTAAAAGATGCGTATTCCACAATCGTGACCGGCGCATCCTCTGCGCCCAGGATCATTTCCTCGACAAGAGAGAGGTCAATCTCGGCATCTGCGTCTTGCGCATGTGCGGCCCCCAGCAAATTCGCCGTGGCCTGATTGTTCGTCCCGGCGCTTGAGGTCATCCACCAAGCTCCCAGCGCAGCAATGGCTAGGGCAATCACCCCGGAGAGTACAACATTTCTCATTCAGTCACCTTTAAGGTTTGGAAATTTTTGATTTCGTAAGCACGTTCTGACCCAGTTTTTCAAGGGCCGCACGCAGGTCATTGTCTGCCACAGGGTCGGAAAGGTCGGCCGCTTCCGCTTGTGTTTGCGTATCCGGTTCGGGCGTGGCCGTCTCGCCCCTTGGACGATGCTCAAAATCCACTTGCCCTTCGGAAAATCCTACAGGGGCTGTCTGGGTGATGTGAATCCGCGAAATGGCATTGTAGCCATAAGTGGCATTCACCCGATCCCGAAGCGCCTCTTTTTGCATTTCCAGTATCGGAGCCTGCGCACCCGTCGTCAGAACCGTTAACGTGGCACCAAACCCACCGCGCGTATAACTCACCTTCACAGGGCGCGAGAACGCAGCGACTTCTTCACCCGCGATCTCGGGCCAGTGGGTTACGACACGGGACACAGCAAACCCACGGCTTTCCGATCCTTTACGGATCTGCGACCCCAGCAACGCGCCACTTCTTTTGAAGCCGTATGTTGTGCCCTCACGCGTGGGCATGGCTGTTCTCCCCTGCAATTCATTCTAATGTAAGGCATGTGACGGGTGACACAAATGCAAAGCCTCTTACGGCAGGATAACGCGGAGTAACAGATGCGTGAATTGGAAATGTCGAATACCTTGCTTGATTGGTATGACAGACATGCCCGCGACCTGCCTTGGCGCGTGTCTCCGTCTGATCGTGCGGCGGGTGTTTGTCCTGATGCCTATCGCGTGTGGCTCAGCGAGATCATGCTGCAGCAGACCACGGTGGCCGCCGTAAAAAGCTACTACGAGAGGTTCACGTCGCTTTGGCCCAGCGTGACAGCCCTGGCCTCAGCCGAAGATGCCCAAGTGATGGGTGAATGGGCCGGGCTAGGATATTACGCGCGAGCGCGGAACCTTCTGAAATGCGCGCGCGTGGTGGCTGAAAACTATGGCGGGCGATTTCCCGAAACCGCCGAGTCCCTGCAAAAACTGCCGGGTGTCGGCCCTTACACTTCTGCGGCGATTTCCGCGATCGCCTTTGATGCGCCCGAAGTTGTGGTTGACGGGAATGTCGAGCGGGTCATAGCGCGGATGTTTGCCATTCGCACGCCACTGCCCGCCGCGAAACCAGAGATCAAAGAGCGCGCAGCCAAACTAACACCCGTGACCCGTCCAGGTGACTATGCTCAAGCCGTCATGGACCTCGGGGCAACGGTTTGTACGCCCCGCTCGCCCGCCTGTGGCATTTGCCCCTGGATGACGGCTTGTGCCGCGCGCAAACTGGGCATTCAAGCGGAGTTGCCCGCCAAGACCCCCAAGAAACCCAAACCAACGCGCCGTGGCACGGCCTATGTTGTGCGGCGCGCAGATGGTGCCTGGCTTTTGGAACGTAGACCGGACAAAGGTCTGCTCGGTGGCATGCTTGGCTGGCCCGGAAGCGAATGGTCCGAAACACCCGTGCCCGCGCCGCCCCTTGAGGCGCCATGGCAAAAACTCAGCGCGGAAGCTCGGCACACCTTCACCCATTTCCATTTGCGTCTGGATGTCGAAGTCGCCGTCGTTCCGGCCTCAACCCAGCCTGAAATTGGGGAATTCATACCCAAAGAGGACTTTAAACCCACGGAATTACCCACCGTCATGCGGAAGGTTTTTGACTTGGCGAAAGAAAAACTGCAAAATCTAAACTAATCGTTTCACTTTTGAGAAACCTCGGAGACAGCATCAGCATGTCCGCTCAGAATATTGGTCGTTGGCAGCGGGTCCTGCCGTTTTGGATGTCACTGGCATTGGTCCCGCTGGCCGTTTTCAGCGCAATGCATGGCGGCTGGACGCTTTTGCTCTTGCCGGTTGTCACCTGGTACTTCTTTGCAGCGCTTGATGCAGTCCTTGGGCTGGAACTTGAAAACCTGGATCCCGAAACCCGCGACCGACATGTCCGCCTCTACACAGCCGTCACTGTGATCTGGGCTCCCATTCAGTTCTGCCTGCTCTTCTGGATGATCTGGTATGCGACGGGACCGGGGGATGCGCAGTTGTCGCCTTTCGAAACAATTCTTTTGTTCTTTGGTATGGGTGTCGTCTCTGGGACAGTCGGCATCAATTTCTCGCATGAGCTCATGCATCAAAAGAACAAGTCAGAACGTTTCTTCGCAGACACACTGCTCGCGATGGTGCTCTATTCCCATTTCCGGTCTGAGCACCTTTTGGTCCATCACCGCTATGTCGGCACACCCCGCGATCCGGTCACAGCACGCTACAATGAGGGATTTCATCGGTTTTTTCCGCGCGTACTGGTGAATTGTTTCAAGTCCGCCTTTCGCGCCGAGGCCGCGATGCTCGGCCGCCGTGATAAGCCTTGGTATGACTTCTCCAACCCATTCTGGTTCTACTGGTCCCTGCAAGCCTATGCGCTTGTGCTCGCAGCGCTGATCGGGGGTGGGTTGGTGTAATGCTTTTCATCTGGCAGGCGGTCGTGGCAATCTGGCAGCTTGAGCTTGTGAATTACGTCGAACACTACGGATTGACACGCAAACATCTGGGCGATGGCAAGTATGAGCACGTCAAACCACAGCACAGCTGGAATTCGGCGCAAAAAGCTTCAAACTGGCTTCTCATTAACTTGCAACGCCATTCTGACCATCACTACAAACCGAACCGGCGCTTTCCACTGTTGCAGACCTATTCGGAAGATGAGGCTCCACAACTGCCCTATGGGTATCCGGTTATGACCATAGCGGCTATGGTGCCGCCGTTGTGGCGCAAAGTGATGAACCCACGCGTGCGGCGTTGGCGGAACATGTACTATCCGGAGATCACCGACTGGTCCGCCTACAACACGGCACAAAACCCTAGTCCGCGTTAGACAACAGCCGAGTAATGCTGAAAGAGAATCGCATAGCCTGCTTTCTCTCAAAATTTGAATGTGCACCGACCAAACCTGACAAAAAGCCCGGTCTCAAAACCAACCCCTTGCCGAATTGCAACGCGCAAACACCAGGCTGTGTTTTCTCAAATGACGCTGGTTTTACCTGCAATAACAGTCAGGTTGCGACACTCTGACACGCCATTTGGCTGAGCTGGCCGGTTTCCTAGTTCATCTCGTAAATGTGTAAATTAAAATTTACATTTGTTTTCGTCCAATTAATGTGACACCTTTGATTCAGGTTGGCGTGCCTGCAACGCTGGCCTGCAGTGATGTTTGGCTTGTCCATTCGGGCTGGCGGAGATCACTGTGCAGGACCAAGAAGAAGGAGACGGAAATGTCCGATGATCCTGATAAAGTCTGGCCAACAGGCCTGACCCTACGTGAAGCGGAGGAAGTGCATAGCTATCTTATTGATGGTACGCGCGTCTTCGGCGTAATCGCGCTTTTGGCGCATATTCTCGTGGCCGTGTCCACACCGTGGCTGGGCTAAGGAGGAGCTGACATGAACAATGCTAAGATGTGGCTCGTGGTATCCCCGAATGTGGGCGTACCGATTTTCCTTGGTGCTGTTGCGGTAGGCTCTTTTGCCGTACACGTCGCTGTTCTGAGCAATACCTCATGGGTGGATGATTTCCTCCAGGGTGTTCCGATGGGCACAGGCGATCAGTCGGCAGCTCTTGAACAGAGCGAGCAGCTTGACACAGCCAAGGTAAGCTATGTGACACCGCGCGCGGATGGTCAGACCGAAGTGACACTTGTCATGCCGGACGGATCGGTCGCAACGGCGATCATTCAGAAGCCAGACGTTCTGGCATCTGTAACACAATAAGCTAGGGGGCCGGACGCCAGACGTCTCGGGCCTTTCGCAAAACGGCGGTTGACGGGTTCCGCCGCACCCACATTCAGGACTGCGCCGGGATTCCCCGGTGCCGAAACTCGATGTTCAACTATCGGAGCTTTGCGTTACGCAAACTGGCGTCAATCGGGCCAAAGTATCTGCCTTTCGCAGATGTGGCGACCGACGAGGTGCCTTTGTCGCGTTTGCTCCGCCTTTCGCTTTTTCAGGTCACGGTCGGTATGGCGCTTGTCCTTTTGGTGGGCACGCTGAACCGCGTGATGATTGTCGAACTGGCGGTTCCGGCCTCGATCGTCGCGATCATGTTGGCCTTACCGCTTCTATTCGCTCCATTGCGCACGCTGATCGGATACAAATCTGACACACATGTCTCTGCATTGGGTCTTCGCCGTGCCCCCTACATTTGGAAGGGCACGCTCTATCAATTTGGCGGCTTTGCCATCATGCCCTTCGCGCTCTTGGTGCTGTCAGGGTATGGCGAGGCTGTGGATGCTCCACGCTGGATTGGCATTGGCTCTGCGGCTTTGGCGTTTTTGCTCGTCGGAGCGGGCCTGCACATGGTGCAAACCGTAGGTCTGGCACTGGCCACAGATCTCGTAGAGGATGAAGATCAGCCAAAAGTCGTAGGGCTGATGTATGTCATGCTGCTCTTTGGCATGGTGGGCAGCGCGCTCATCTTTGGAGCCCTGCTGGAGAATTATACGCCGGGGCGCCTTATCCAGGTTATTCAGGGCTGTGCGGTGACAACAGTATCACTCAACATGTTCGCCATGTGGAAACAAGAGGCGCGCGACCGGGTTCGTGCGGCGCAGATGCTTGAGGCGCGTCCTGAAAAGTTTGAAGTTGCGATGCGCAATCTTATCAAACGTCCCACAATGAAACGTCTGCTTCTCGTGATCGGTCTGGGCACATTTGGCTATGGCATGGCGGATGTTCTGCTTGAGCCTTATGGCGGTCAGGCGCTGGGCCTCAGCGTAGCACAGACCACGAAACTCACCGCGCTGCTGGCTGGTGGCACGCTCTTGGGCTTTGGATATGCCTCTCATGTTCTGGGCCAGGGCGCATCGCCAATAAGGTTGGGCCGTACAGGCGCGCTGATTGGCATTCCGGGCTTCGCAGCTATTATCCTATCGTCGCTGGGCGGCGGAATATTGATGTTCCTCGTGGGCACGTTCCTAACAGGTTTGGGCGCAGGTCTTTTTGGACATGCAACGCTCACTGCAACTATGCGCGCTGCACCCAAAGGGCAGATCGGCATGGCCCTTGGCACATGGGGGGCCGTGCAAGCCACATGCGCAGGAATTGCCGTCGCTTTGGCCGGAATTGTCCGCGATGTGATGCTGAGCGCTTCAGGTCCGGCTGGAATTGCGGCGCATGCGCCCTACAATTTAGTATTCATGATTGAAATCGTCATGCTCACACTGGCCGTCATGGTGGCGGTCCCTCTGGGGCTTGGCATAAAAGACTCTCGTTCTCGGGCCGCAGGTGCGCGGTCTGTGGCGGGGACAGACCAGAAATCGGTGGAGGTATCATGACACAGGTCATCAGCCGTTTATTCGAAAGCGAAAAACTCGCGCAGGGCGTGGCCGACCGGCTTCGTTTTGAAGGAGTACCACAGCGTGCCGTGCGCGTTGTGACAGCCAAAGCAGGCGAAGGTGAGAAAGACCTCGCCACCCGCATAAGCGGCTACAGCGTCGCGGCAAATGCGGCAAAAGCTTATGCCAAGCATATCGGCAGCGGCAAGGCAGCTGTGGTTGTGCATGCCACCTACCGTCCTTTGGGCGCGGCCAAACTTACGCGCAATGTGATGGACCGGAACAATCCAATTGATTTGGGCGATGTGACCGAGGAAACGCATGTTCCAGACAAGCCAAGCCGCGCGCCTAGCATTATGGACTCGCACCCGCATTTCCTGACGACACGCGTGCACAACCGCCGCATTCCATCAGGCGGCCCGGTGTCACACGGAGTTGGCCCCAAGCTACTGCTCAAGCACCGCCCGCGCACTTCCGCGATCAGCGGCGGGCGCTATATGTCCCGTTTCTTCTGGCCGATGCCACTCCTGAAAAAGAACCGCGAGGCACGTTCAGCCATCCGCGGGGGCAAGCACATGTCCCGGATGTTCTGGCCGCAGAAACTTCTATCCACCAAGGAGCGCCGTCTTTCGGTGATCCCGGGCGGGTCTCTGCCTCTGTCACGGGCCCTGGGTTTCCCAGCGGTAATGACGCGCCCCTAAGCCCAACACGCGTTCAAATGAAAACCCCCGCTGAATTTCAGCGGGGGTTTTTGTTTTGGTTTGTAGCCAGGCTTAGCTGTTTTTCTTACCTTTAATCGGCGCCCAGATCCGCTTGTTCGTAAGATACAGCAGAACAGACAAAACCGTCAGAAAGATCACAGCTGTCAGGCCCGCTTGCTTGCGGGCCATGAGCTTGGGTTCCGCAGTCCAGGTCAGGAAGGCCGCCACGTCCTTGGAGATGTGGCTCAAGTCATTCTCGTGACCATCGGCAAACTCGACGTCTTCACCATAGAGAGGCGGGGCCATCGCGATCCAGCCTCCAGGGAAGGCCTTGTTTTCGTAAAAGATGGTGCCTGCTTCTTCCTTTTCCTCGCCTGTGTAGCTGGTGAGGATCGAGTAGATATATTCAGGACCACCCATACCTTTGACAAGCTGGTTGATGCCTGTGCCTTCAGGCCCATGGAAACCAGCGCGCGCCTTGGCCATAAGGCTCAGATCAGGTGCGGTCCGAATAGCCGACTTTGGGAAATGATCTGTGGGGACAGCCGAACGAAAATCGCCCTCGCCATCCAGCAGCTCTGGATCCCAAACTTCGAACTGTTCAGAATAGGCACGCACTTCATCTTCTGAAAAATGCGGACCGCCTTCGTCACCCAGCGTCCGGAGCGGCACGTATTGCAGTCCGTGACAGCCCGCACAAATCTCTGTGTAGACTTGAAGGCCACGTTGCAGCTGTGCTTGGTCAAATTTGCCAAACGGACCTTCGAACGAAAAGTCGACGTCCTTCACCTCCCCTTCGCCGCCTGCGGCGAAGGCGGCTCCGGCAGAAAGGCCCAGAGCGGCGACAGCGCTTATTGCGAGTGTCTTAATCATAGCCTGATCCTTTCTCATTCCGCCGGCTCGGCAGATTTGCCGTAATGGGCGTTGAAGTCATCTTCAATCGTGTCCGGTTGCGCCAATGGTTTCTCGATCACGCCCAAAAGCGGAAGGATCACGAGGAAATACGCGAACCAGTAGGCCGACGCGATCAATGAGTAGGTTGCATAAGGCTCCTCTGCGGGACGTGCGCCCAACCACATCAGCACGATGAAGTCGATCACCAGAAGCCAGAACCACCACTTGAACATGGGGCGGTACCGGCCTGAGCGGACCATGGACGTGTCCAACCAAGGTGCCAGCGCCATAACCGCAATCGCACCAAACATCGCGAGCACGCCAAAGAACTTGGCGTCGATGATGCCACCGGTCACGAATGATGCCAGTTGCACGATCCACACTTCTGAGGTGAAGGCCCGCAAAATGGCGTAGAACGGCAGGAAGTACCATTCAGGAACGATATGCGCAGGCGTCGCCAGAGCGTTGGCTTCGATGTAGTTGTCGGGGTGTCCCAGATAGTTGGGCATAAAGCCGACAATCGCAAAGAACACCACAAGGATCACGGCTAATGCGAAAAGGTCCTTGATCACGAAGTAGGGCCAAAACGGCACTGTGTCTTTCTCGGCTTCTGCTTTCGAGCCACGGCGCACTTCAACCCCTGTTGGGTTGTTGTTACCCGTTGTGTGGAAGGCCCAGATGTGAAGCGCCACCAGAGCAGCAATCACGAAAGGCAGTAGATAGTGCAGCGAGAAGAAGCGGTTCAGCGTAGCGTTATCCACCGCAGGTCCACCCAGCAACCATGTTTGGATCGGCTCGCCAACGAACGGGATCGCACCAAACAGACCGGTGATCACAGTCGCACCCCAGAAGGACATTTGCCCCCATGGTAGCACATAGCCCATGAAGGCTGTGCCCATCATCATCAGATAGATTAGCATACCGATGATCCATGTAATCTCACGTGGGGCTTTATAAGACCCGTAGTAGAGACCGCGGAAAATATGGATATAAACGGCAAAGAAGAAGAGCGATGCGCCGTTCATGTGCAGATAGCGCAGCATATGCCCGCCGTTCACGTTGCGCATGATGTGCTCAATCGACGCGAAAGCATGATCAACGTGTGGCGTGTAGTGCATCACCAGAACGATACCTGTGATGATTTGCAGCGCCAGACAGAAGGTCAGAACGATGCCCCAGATCCACATCCAGTTGAGGTTCTTCGGCGTCGGGATCATCAGCGTGTCGTAAAGCAGGCCGACAATCGGCAACCGCTTGGCCAGACCTTTTTCCCAGCCTGCCTTCGGTTCGTAATGGTCGTGAGGAATTCCACCCATGGTCGTTATTCCTTATCCCAGTTTTACGGTTGTTTCATCGACGAATTCGGCCTGTGGCACCGGAAGGTTCTCTGGTGCAGGGCCTTTTCGGATCCGTCCTGACGTATCGTAGTGCGATCCGTGGCAAGGGCAAAACCAGCCGCCGACACCGTCCAGTGAAAACTCACCAGCGTTGCCGAGTGGAACACACCCCAGATGTGTGCACACACCCATCATCACAAGCCATTCGCCCGCTTCGTCCATGGAACGATTTTCGTCCGCGCCATCCGCACCTTGGGCTTGAAAGCTGCGGGCGTCATTGTCTGGCAATGTTGCCAGATCTACGGCGCGTGCATCCTCGATTTCTTCAGGCGTACGGCGACGAATGAACACTGGTTTTCCTAACCACTTCACGGTCAATTGCGTGCCTTCTTCAATGCCTGAGATATCAACCCGGATCGAGCTCAGAGCCTGCACATCCGCGGATGGGTTCATCTGGTGAACAAGGGGCCAAACCGCGGCACCGGCCGCAACGGCCCCTGTTCCTGCGGTGGCATAGTAGAGAAAGTCTCTACGCGTGCCTTCGTGGTCTTCTGCGTGGGACACGACGATCCTCCATATTTCTGAGCCGGAACCGGCGAAACCTATTTACCCGCCAAAGGACGACTCCTTGGCGGGATCGAGAGGGTGTTTAACGGCCCACGATTGAGGCGTCCAGTACACAATGAAGCAGAATTGATCAGGGTGCGCATGTGTCGCGCTTGCCGGGTCATATGCTGAGGTGTAAACGACCCCTGAAATATCCGAGAGAATAACCCGATAAAAAAGGCACCAGACATGCTGAAATCCATCAAAGCAGCACTCATCGCCCTTGTCATATTGACACCACCTGCCACGGCCGCAGAATTCGAACTAAGCCTATATCTCGGAACACAAAGCGTGCGCGGCAGTAATGCCAGTGGCGCTTTGCCGGACGGCACAGCATTCGACGCAGATATTGACTGGGAGGGTAATCCTTTCGACGCGCCCATTTATTATGGTGGTCGTGCCATGTGGTGGCAGGATAACGGGATTGGTTTCGGGATTGAGGGCACACACACAAAGGCCATCGCACCGGATGCCCAAGCCGCAGCGATTGGACTTGACCGCTTTGAGCTGTCTGATGGCCACAATATTTTTACTGCAAACATCATGAAACGCTGGCCCGGAGCGTTCAACAATGGACGATTCACCCCCTATGTTGGCGGCGGGATCGGTATTGCAGTTCCACATGTCGATGCCATCGTATCCGGATCAACCAACCGGACGTTCGGTTTCGAAGTCACAGGTCCGGCTGTGCGCGGAATTGCTGGTATCAAATACGATTTCAATGACCGTTGGGCCATTTTCACCGAGTACCAATTTACCTGGTCAGATAATGACATCACAATTGAAGCAGACCCCGCTGTTTTAGGCCAGCCGGATGGAGAACTGGATACTGAACTCCTGACCCACGCGGTTAACGTCGGCATCAGTTACAGCTTCTGAAACGGCTAAACTACTCTTATGCTTTGACGGCCCCTATTCCGGGGCCGTTTCTGTCATACTGTCGCGTTTTTCGAAGACAGAAAACCAATCCGTGAGGTCCTTGTTTCGGGTGCGCCAGTCGCGATCGCCCAGGCGGAAATCAAGATAGGCCAAGGCACATCCCATTGCGATATGGCTGGCGTCAAACGGGCCATGCAGGTGGCTCATCCAACGATCATTCACCGCATTCACGCTGCGAATAACTTTAGCCCACTGGGCTTCAATCCAGCCTTCAAAAACGAGGGACTCGGGTCGCACTCGATGCTCGTAGACCATAAGAACCGCAGCATCCATGATCCCATCCGCCGTCGCTTCGAGCGTCAAGGTGTCCCAAATCCGCGCCTCTGGATAAAGCCCTGCGTTCGCACGTGCATCAAGATAGCGACAAATCACACGACTGTCATAAAGTGTCGGACCATCCTCACGTACCAAAGCCGGAATTTTGCCCACCGGATTTGCAGCAGCCACTTTCGGATCGGTTGCAACGGGCGTTGTCATGACGTCAACGCGCTCCACGGCGTCCGCCTGATCCGTTTCGATCAACATGACTTTTACTTTGCGCCCAAAGGGCGAAGGTTGAGCGGATATGAGTTGCATGGCGATAGTTCTCCGTTTTACGCAAGGTGCGATTGGGTGCGGTCAATGTCTAGGGAAGATCCCGCATATGTCGGGCAAGCACATTTGTTTGAACGCCCATGTCAGCATGTTCTAACTGATCTGCCGCACGCAGGCGCACCTCGTCAGCTTTGTTTTGATTGAGCTTCCATGTTCCATGGATTTCGCTGACTCGCATTCGGCACGGCACAATCTGGCGCATCATTTTCGTGAGCACATCAGGCGTCATCTTTGCCGTGAGCCAAGGTGGCTTGGGCAGAAGCTGATCTTCAAAATGAGCGGATTGCCGGTCTAGCAGATTGTGCATTTCCTCCTGAGGGCGTCGTTCAATCTCTCCAACAAGGTGCACAGCGATGTAATTCCATGTAGGCACTTGATCCTCGACCTCATACCAATCGGGCGACACGTAAGAATGCGGGCCGCTGATCGCCAGACTGGCTTGCATCGGATCCGACATACGACGCGCGATGGGATTTGAGCGGACAAGGTGAAATTCCGCGATTTTACCGTCTTCGGATAAAAGAAACGGAATATGGCTCATGAGTGGTGCCGCCTCGGTGCCCACAGCCAAAATCCCAAACCCTTGCTCACGGGCAAAGGCGATGTTGCGCTCCTGCGGCGTTTGGCGAAAGGCGAGGTTGGGATGCATGGCTGGCTCCTTTCGAACAACGCTCGAGGCTGACGATAGAAAAACCTAGGGCCAAAAAACGCACTCGATAAGACCAGTCTTAAGTCGTCAAGTCTCGATACTTGGAAACGCAACCGGATCTGCCTGCATGTCCCACACTGGGAACTTGTGCATGGCCTTGCCAAAAAGCTCTGAGGCTTTGAAACCCTCAAGCCATGAAATGACATTTGGCCAAGGCTGCGATTGAAACCACACCAGGTCCACATGCGCAAACTGGCGAACAAATGGCAGGATGGCCATATCGGCCAGCGTTCTGGTCCTTCCAAACAAGGCCTCGGACTCGGTCAGTCGCGCTTCAAGGTCTTGCAAGAAGGCGCTTGCCATGGCGCGTTCTGTTATTGGGTCATGATCTGGAAAACGGGTCGCGTATTTGTAACGATCCAAGGCCGTTTTGAACGGGCCATCACATAACTGGATCAGCGCCTCACCCTCCTCTGGCATATCAAGCCATCCTTGCGGGTCATTCTGCGCCAAAGCCCAGCGCATGATGTCCAGGCTTTCGTCGATCACCTCGTCGCCGGTCTCCAGACATGGCACAGTGGCGGATGGGGACGCCGCGCGAAAAGCCTGTGGCTTGTCTCTGAGCAATATCTCTCGCAGCTCGACCTGTTGTTCTGCGACACAGAGCGCCAAACGCGCCCGCATGGCATAAGGACAACGGCGAAACGACCAAAAGACGGGCAAAGGCATGGGATCAGGCAACCAGTTTTTGACCGTCTGTACCGGTAATTTTTGCTGTCACAATCTGACCTTCAGGTTGGTCGGAGTTAAACATAACTTCGGTAAATTGCTCGGTTCGGCCCATGCGGGGATTTTCCAGCAAAACCCGATGAATGAGCCCTTGCTGCTCAGCCAGGTGCCGGGTGACACGCGCCTCACCCGCCTGCCGCAAGCGCGCCGCGCGCGATTTGATGGCCTGGCCATCCACCTGAGGCATCCGCGCCGCAGGGGTGCCAGGACGCGGTGAGTAGGGAAACACATGCAACCAGGTCAGGTGGCAATCCTCGACAAGTTTCAAGGAGTTTTCAAACGCCGCCTCGGTCTCAGTTGGAAACCCGGCAATGATGTCCGCTCCAAAGGTCATATCCGGACGTAAACTTCGCGCCTCTTCGGAAAAACGAATGGCATCTTCCCGCAAATGCCGCCGCTTCATACGCTTGAGGATCAGGTCATCGCCATGTTGCAAACTAAGATGCAAATGTGGCATCAGGCGCGGCTCAGTCGCGATGGCCTGCATCAGGTTCTCGTCCACCTCAATGGAATCGATGCTCGAAATTCGCAAGCGCGGCAGATCAGGGACCAGCTTGAGGATACGCATCACCAGATCGCCCAGCTTCGGCGTCTTTGGAAGATCAGCACCCCAACTTGTGAGATCCACCCCTGTGAGAACAACTTCGTTGTATCCACGATCCACCAATCGCTTGATCTGATCCACCACCACACCGGCAGGCACCGACCGCGAATTGCCGCGCCCATAGGGGATGATGCAGAAGGTACAGCGATGATCGCAGCCGTTTTGCACCTGCACATAAGCACGACTTCGGGTGCCAAATCCGTCGATCAGGTGCCCCGCGGTCTCGGTGACAGACATAATATCGTCGACCTGCACGGCCTCTGTCTCACCAATGAAATCCGCAGCCAGACCTTTCCATGTCGCAGACGCCATCTTCTCGGTGTTGCCGATTACGGCGTCCACCTCTTGCATGGCAGAGAAGGTAGTAGGCTCGGTCTGCGCGGCGCAACCGGTTACGATCAACCGCGCCGAAGGGTTTTCCCGCCGCAGCTTGCGGATTTCTTGCCGCGCCTTGCGCACGGCCTCTGCCGTCACGGCACAAGTGTTTACCACCACGGCATTCTCAAGCCCCACCTGTCCGGCGAGGTCCTTCATCGCCTCTGTCTCATAGGCATTCAGCCGACATCCCAATGTGGTAAACTTGGGCGCGTTCATCCCGCGGCCTCGACAAAGTCCTGTGCAATCACCCCGTCACAGACATGCGCAGTCGCCCCAGTCATCCAAACACCGTCATCTCGCCAGGCAACCCGCATCCGGCCACCATCGAGATCGATCTCCACCTCGCGCCCAGTCAACCCCTTGCGTGCTGCGGCAACAGCCACGGCACAGGAAGAAGACCCAGACGCCAAGGTCACGCCAACGCCCCGTTCCCAAACGCGCATACGCAAATGATCAGGGGCAACAACACTCACGACCTGCACATTGGTGTGTTCTGGATAGAGCGGATGATGCTCATAGCGCGGACCAAATGTTTCAAGCGGCACTGCCTCGGCATCGTCAACAAAGAACGTACAATGCGGGTTGCCCATTCCAGTCGCTGTCGGCGTTCCTTCGATTGGCAACTCCAGCGTGTCCATAGCCTCGGCCAGCGGAATGTCCTGCCACTCTAGTTGCGGCGCCCCCATGTTCACGGAGGTCAAACCGCCGCCGGCATCGGTCGCATACAGATCGCCGCGCTCCGTGGTCAGGTGCACATGATCCTTGCCGGTTTCATCCATCAAAAACCGCGCGATGCACCGCGTGGCATTCCCGCAAGCCGCCGACATCGACCCATCGGAATTCCAGAACCGAAGATGCGCATCACCCCTGCCCGGCTCAATGATAGCCAGCTGGTCAAAGCCAATGCCGGTGTGACGGTTGCCCAAGGCCCGCGCCAGTCCTGCAGTGATCGCCACACTGCGCGCACGTGCATCGACAACGACAAAGTCGTTGCCCAGCCCATGCATCTTCATAAAGGGCAGTCCAGAGTGAGAGACTGTGCTCATGATCGGGCATATAAAGGTCAAGCTGCGACGAATCCAGCCACAGCAGCAGAATCAACGCGATAAGGGGTTGACCGCCCGTTCACTGCTTTCTAGATAGGCCGCCTAGTGGGCCGTTAGCTCAGTTGGTAGAGCAACTGACTTTTAATCAGTGGGTCGCAGGTTCGAATCCTGCACGGCTCACCACTGAAAACAGTGATTTAGAAAACTTTCTCCAGATTAGACATCACAGTGAAAGTGATAAACGTGGCCGCACAGATCCTGGATCGTGAATTGCCGCAGACCCCAGGGTTTGTCTTCGGGAGGCTCCACTATATGTGCGCCAAGCTCTGAGAGTTCATCAAAAGCACCATCCACGTCGACCACAAAAACCCAGTGAATGCATGGGGTAATCAGCCCCTCCACTTCCCGGAAGAAGATGACACATTCGCCATGTGACACAGCCCCGATGCGGCCCTCTTCGTGGTGCCAGGCGATCTCGCAGCCAAGTTTGTCACGATAGTATTGCTGCGCCTGAACAACGCTATGGACCGGTAAGGCCGGGACGGGTTGAGAAAATTTCATGCGACCTCCCTCTCACGAGACCAGGCTAACAGACCAGCAATGTGTGGTGAAAAATTTTAATTGTCTGACATTTGATTCTGTGAGACCCTTTTCCTGTATTTGGACGAGAAACGAGAACAAGAATCCGCGTCCATAAGGGAGGAAACCATGAATCTAAGACCAGATCCGACTTTCTATCCAACCGCCAAAATGGCAATGGACGCTCCGGCCGAAACCTTGGCGTTTACATTGATGCTGAGCCCGGATGGGTCTCAGCCCGATGGCTTGGCCGTCGTTGATGTGGACCCGAAGTCCCAAACCTATAGCCAGATCGTCCATCAGGTCATCATGCCCAACAAGGGCGATGAATTTCATCACTTTGGCTGGAATGCTTGCTCCTCTGCTTTGTCACCACTCACAGGGCACGCATTCCTGGAACGTCGGTATCTGATCATCCCCGGCATACGGTCGTCACGGATCTATGTGATTGATGTCAAAGAGCCCCTGAAAGCCAAAATCCACAAGATTATTGAACCCGAAGAGGTCTTTGAAAAAACTGGCTACTCGCGGCCGCACACGATCCATTGCGGCCCCGAAGGTATCTATGTCTCGACCCTTGGTGGAGGAGGAGAAGACGGCACAGATGGCCCCCCGGGTATCTTCATTATGGATTGCGAGACATTTGAGATTCTCGGTCGCTATGAAATGGATCGTGGTATCCAGGATAAGCACTATGATTTCTGGTGGAACCTGCCACGGGACTACATGGTCAGTTCAGAATGGGGTCTGCCACCACAGTTTGAAAATGGCATCGTTGCCGAAGACCTGCTGTCAAACAAATATGGCCATACCATCCATTTCTGGGACCTGCGCGCCCGCAAAAATGTGCAGTCCATTGACCTGGGCGAAAACCACCAGATGGCGCTGGAAATTAGGCCCGCACATGACCCGGCCAAGGAGTACGGCTTTTGCGGCGTGGTGGTCGACACCACCAATCTACAGGGCACAATCTTCACCTGGTGGCGCAACGAAGATGGAACCTTTGAAGCCAAGAAGACCATCACAATTGACCCGCGCCCAGAGAAGGCGGAGAATCTTCCACCTCTGCTACAAGGTTTCGAGGCTGTGCCACCGTTGGTCACAGATATAGACCTGAGCCTGGATGACAGGTTCCTCTACGTTGCGTGCTGGGGTCAAGGTGAGATGCACCAATATGACGTCTCGGACCCGATGAACCCCAAACTCGCTGGCAAAGTGGAAATTGGCGGCATCGCGCGGGGTGCCAAGCATCCCAACGGCAAAGACTTTGTTTATGGGCCACAAATGGTTGAAATCAGCCGCGATGGAAAACGCGTCTATTGGACGAACTCGCTCTATTCCACATGGGATGATCAGTTCTATCCCGACGACGAAGGTGGCCAGATGGTCATGGCGAATGTCGGTGAAAACGGCGGCTTGGAGCTCGACAAGGATTTCTATGTCGAGTTCCCCAAAGGCTACCGCAGCCACCAGATCAGGCTGGAAGGCGGCGACTGCTCAACCGACAGTTTCTGTTACCCCTCCGTCTGACACGTGGGGGACCTGAACACGACAGCGGCCCTTTGGTGGGCCGTTGTTGCCTCTGGCATCTACCACGGGATCAATCCGGGTATGGGATGGCCCCTGGCCGTCTCTTCCGCCCTGATGGAGCAGAAATACGCAAGCCTTTACAAGGCCCTGGCGGCCCTGGCCCTAGGCCATCTGATAGCCATGGCCGTCATCCTTTTTCCATTCTCTATGCTACTGTGGTTGGTCGAATGGCAGCGGGAAATTCAAATTGGTGCAGCCATACTTGTTATCTCGCTTGGCGTTTACCTATTGATCAACCGCCGCCATCCAAGGTTTCTGGCGCGCGTGCCGCCTTCGCGTCTCACACTCTGGTCATTCCTTGTTGCCATGGCTCATGGTGCGGGGTTGATGCTTGTTCCAATCTACCTGGGCATCTGTGGTAAACTTGACGCCGGGCATGTCGCCGCCGAAACCCTTATCGGCGGCACTCTCACCATCGCCATCCTTGTCGCCCTCATTCACACCGCTGCTATGATCCTCTCAGGCGGTGC
Organism: Roseovarius sp. W115; assembly: GCF_032842945.2. Taxonomy (NCBI): domain Bacteria; kingdom Pseudomonadati; phylum Pseudomonadota; class Alphaproteobacteria; order Rhodobacterales; family Roseobacteraceae; genus Roseovarius; species Roseovarius rhodophyticola. The sequence continues at coordinate 2,004,000 of NZ_CP146606.1, read as the reverse complement.
ATTGGCCGTGGGTGTCTATCATTGGCTGGGCCTGAAATTCCTATCAAAATCCTGGTTCAACCTTGATGTTGTTTGGGCGCTCAGCCTGATTTTTGTGGGTGTTCTGGCGCTGATCTTTCAGCACTGACTTGCACTTTCACTGTTCCCCAAATACTCAAATGCCAGCGCTAAAATCGGGAACCTTCGCTTCATGCCCAAGCACCGCCTTCTAACAGAGTTTGGCATCGGCTCATCGCTGCGCCATCAGGATTACACCGCTGCGGCGCGCCGGGCTCTGCAAGACGCGCTTTGGCGCAACTCGATCAATCTGGCGGAGCTTTTTGGCAAGCCAAAGGAGGCGATGATCATCGATGTGGAAATCGCTGTGCAACAGCCCGACCAAGTGGACTGCGATACACTTTCCAACGTCTTTCCCTACGGCCAGATCAGCGTCACAGCCGTCAAGGGCGGGTTGGATGTGCCGCGACCCGTTGGCCTTCCAACTGTCATCGCCAACGCAGTCATCAATGTCAGCCTGATGCTGGAGCCAAAATCATGAGTGACCAGCGGTTCATCATCGAAATGGGTATGGGCAACGACCAATATGGCATGGATTACCAAAAGGCCGCGGCGCGAGCGATCGAAAGCGCCATTCGGCGTTCGGCCATACCGATGTACGCCACAACCGGGTTAAGCCACACTGAAATGCGCGTGCAGGTCACAATTGGCGTCCAGGAACCGGGCAAGATCGACACCGATGCCTTGGTACAAAACCTCCCACGTGGACGCGCCTCTGTTCAGGCAGTCTTTGGTGGGCAAAACATCATCAACCCTGAAACCGGGGACACGATTGTTGTCGCCACAGCGGCGGTTGAGGCATTCCTGCCTGATCAATCTGGAAACTGGTCCCAACCTGCGGCATAGGTTTCTTTCACATCCACCTTGCCGCGTCGCCTTTCTGGTCATATATTTTGACCAGTTTAATCGAGCGCGTGATGCCTTTCAAAAAAGTGACCCCCGAAAAACTCTCGTCTGCTGTGACCTCGCAGATCGAGAAATTGATCCTGCGCGGCATTCTGCACCCTGGAGAGCGGCTCCCGGCAGAGCGCGAGCTTGCCGAGCGTCTGGGTGTGTCGCGCCCCTCTCTGCGAGAAGCGGTGTCGGAACTTCAGAACAAAGGCCTACTCACCAGCAAAGCGGGCTCTGGCATCTATGTCGCTGACGTTCTGGGAAATGCCTTTTCGGACGCGCTCATTGGGCTTTTTGCCTCTCACGATGAAGCTGTGTTCGACTACATCGCCTTTCGCCGCGATATGGAAGGGTTGGCCGCAGAGCGTGCCGCGCGGCTGGCCTCTGATACGGATCTCAAAGTCATCGATGCAATCCACACAAAGATGGAAAAGGCGCATGCCAGCTCCGACCCGGAGACCGAGGCCCAACTTGATGCCGATTTTCACATGGCCATTCTAGAGGCCAGTCACAATGTGATCATGCTGCACATGATGCGTTCCATGTTTCAGCTCTTGCAGGGCGGCGTGTTCTACAATCGCAAGATCATGTTCCAGCAGGGCAACCGCCGCAAAACCCTTTTGGATCAGCACAGTGAGATAAACGCCGCCCTTCTGTCCCGCGATCCGGGTAAGGCGCGAGAGGCTGTGATTGCGCATCTAAACTACGTTGAGACATGCCTGGCCAATCAGCGGAAATCCGATGCCAATGAAGCGATTGCTCAGCAGCGCCTTGAACACGAGCAATCGAAATAGGTCCATCTGCTCACTGTTCGCCAAAAATTTACCATTTGATAAAATTTTTTCCTGTGAGATACTAATCCTGACCCAAGCCAAAGCCAGGGAGACGGATCGTGACGGACAACACGCTCATACCCGGAATTCAATCAGGGCGCCTTGCGTCCGAGAACTACGTCGAAAATTTTGCTGATTTGCACCCTCCGATTGACGCACATGAAGCTTTGGTTGCGGCGGATCGGTGTTATTTTTGCCATGATGCTCCGTGCGTCACGGCATGTCCCACCGATATCGACATTCCACTTTTCATCCGCCAAATCGCGACCGGCACCCCAGAAGCGGCCGCTGAAACGATTTTGAGCCAGAATATCCTGGGCGGCATGTGCGCGCGGGTTTGCCCGACAGAAACGCTTTGCGAAGAGGCCTGTGTGCGCGAAGCAGCCGAAGGTAAGCCGGTCTTGATCGGTCAGTTGCAACGTTACGCCACCGATACGGTTATGGAAAAAGGCGTGCACCCGTTCTCGCGCGCTGACGCGACGGGCAAAAGGGTAGCCGTCGTTGGCGCGGGCCCTGCCGGTCTTGCTTGCGCGCATAGGTTGGCCATGCACGGACATGACGTGACCCTTTACGATGCACGTTCCAAACTGGGCGGGCTGAATGAGTTTGGCATCGCTGCTTACAAGACAATTGACAGTTTTGCCGAACGTGAAGTTGACTGGCTTCTGCAGATCGGCGGCATCTCTGTCAAAGCAGGTCAAAAGCTGGGTCAGGATGTTTCGCTCGAACACCTGAAATCTGATTTCGACGCCGTATTCCTTGGAGTTGGTCTTGGTGGCGTGAATGCACTTGGCCTTGATCACGAGGATAAGGAAGGTGTTGAGGATGCTGTCAATTTCATCTCGGGTCTGAGACAAGCCAAGGACTTGTCCAACCTTCCAATAGGACGCGATGTCGTTGTGATTGGCGGTGGCATGACCGCAATTGACGCCGCTGTGCAGGCCAAACTCTTGGGCGCACTCAATGTCACCCTTGTCTATCGCCGTGGCCGCGACCGCATGAATGCCAGCCGATTTGAGCAAGACTTGGCCGCTTCAAAGGGCGTGCGGATCATCACCAATGCCTCGCCCATCGCCTTGCACGGCAACGGCGCAGTCCGTGAGATCGAATTTGAGTACACCAATGATGATCTGACCCCCACGGGTCAGACCTTCCGCCTTGCCGCCGATCAGGTGTTCAAGGCCATCGGTCAGACACTTGCAGACGACGATCTTCCTGATCTTGATGGCAGGAAAATCGCCGTGACAAGGCCTGGACGCACCTCGATCCCAGGTGTCTGGGCGGGCGGTGATTGCGCGGCAGGCGGCGATGACCTGACGGTAACCGCTGTGGCCGAAGGGCGCGACGCGGCTGAAGACATTCACCGGAGCTTGATTTCGTGACGAATTGGCCGAGTCCACGCCTTAGAAAAGGAGGTGCTCATGAGTGATCTCGAAACACGCGTCTCTGACCATTACTCAGGACCTAGTCTTCTGGACAACATCCGACAGGCCCTTGCCGAAACCGGCGCCGACCCTGACATGCCCACTCTGGATGACCTCAAGCCCGTAGATGAGTTTCACACTGGAGGTGTCGAAGCCACCAACGCGTTGATCGACCAGCTTACGATCGTACCTGAAACGCGGGTTTTGGACATAGGCTGTGGCGTCGGCGGGGCTGCGCGTCATGTGTCCGAGCGAACTGGTGCATGTGTCCGTGGTTTTGATCTAACGCCTGACTTCGTCAATACAGCCAGAGCTCTAAGCGACGCGACAGGTATGTCCTCTCGCACCACGTTTCAGGTTGGAAGTGCGCTTGAGATGCCCGAAGCTGATAACAGCGTCGATTTGGCTCTGATGTTCCATGTCGGTATGAATATCGAGGACAAGCCCCGCCTTTTCACAGAAGCTGCGCGTGTGCTTGCGCCGGGTGGTACATTCGCCCTTTTTGACGTCATGCGTAGCAGTGACCGTGCTTTGACCTTTCCCTTCCCTTGGGCAGAGCAAAAGGATTTCTCCTTTGTCACGCCCCCAGAAGCTTACCGAAAAGCCGCCTCTGCATCTGGACTCACGCAGGTTTTGGAACATGATCGCAGCGATTTCGCCAAGGAATTCTTCGAACGCGTCTTCGCCAGAATAGAAAAGGCCGGTGGTCCGTCACCTGTTGGCATCCACCTTCTGATGCACGACACCAGCAGCCAGAAAATTCAAAACTACGTCAAACATCTGCATTCGGGCGATATCGCACCCATAGAAATGATCTTTCGCGCCGCGGAATAGACGCGCGCCCTTACAGAGAAAGGAGCCAAGTTAATGGCCAATCTCAAGAGTAACTTTGCCGGGATTTCCTCTCCCAACCCGTTCTGGCTCGCCTCTGCACCGCCCACGGACAAAGAGTACAACGTTCGCCGCGCCTTCGAGGCCGGTTGGGGTGGCGTGGTCTGGAAAACTCTTGGCGAAGACGGCCCCCCTATCGTGAACGTCAACGGACCCAGATATGGCGCAATCTGGGGCGCGGATCGACGTCTACTGGGGCTAAACAACATCGAACTCATCACCGACCGTCCGCTACAGGTCAACCTTGATGAAATGACCCGCGTGAAAAAGGATTATCCTGATCGCGCACTTGTGGCCTCCCTTATGGTTCCGGTGGAAGAGGACAGCTGGAAGGCCATTCTGGATCGCGTTCTGGAAACCGGCTGCGACGGGGTTGAGCTGAATTTCGGCTGCCCACATGGCATGAGCGAGCGCGGTATGGGGTCGGCCGTGGGCCAGGTGCCTGACTACGTGCAACAGGTGACCGAATGGTGCAAGAAACACTCAAACCTTCCGGTAATTGTAAAACTCACACCAAACATCACAGATATCCGCAAACCGGCACAAGCCGCCCACGATGGCGGCGCGGATGCGGTCAGCCTGATCAACACGATCAACTCGATCACATCCGTAAACCTCGACAGTTTTGCCCCCGAGCCCACCATTGACGGCAAAGGCGCACATGGCGGCTATTGCGGCCCGGCGGTGAAACCTATTGCTCTGAACATGGTGGCTGAGATCGCCCGCTCTTCATCGCTTCAAGGCCTGCCCATTTCCGGCATCGGCGGCATAACCACGTGGCGCGACGCGGCGGAGTTCATGTCTTTGGGCGCGGGAAACGTGCAGGTCTGTACTGCCGCCATGACCTATGGCTTCAAGATTGTGCAGGAAATGATTTCGGGCCTGTCGCAATACATGGACGAAAAAGGGTTCACCTGCGTCGATGAGATTGTGGGTCGCGCCGTGCCAAACTGTTGTGACTGGCAGCATCTGAACCTGAACTACGTCACCAAGGCGCGGATTGATCAGGATCTCTGCATCAAATGCGGCCGGTGCTATGCCGCCTGTGAAGACACTTCGCATCAAGCCATCTCCATGACGCCTGATCGTGTCTTTGACGTGATAGATGCCGAATGTGTGGCCTGTAACCTGTGTGTGAATGTCTGCCCTGTAGAGGGCTGCATCACGATGGAAGAGCTTGCGCCAGGGATGGTCGATGAACGCACCGGGAAAACTGTCGAGAAAGAATACGCCAACTGGACGACGCATCCCAACAACCCGGGGTCATGCGCTGCGGAATAGGTATCTTGACCTAAGTCAAACAAATACAAATTGTTCTGCAGTAGCCTTTTCTTGAGAATTGTTAAGAAAGGGTTGGAGTCGTGATTAAGACAACGCTTCTTGTTTTGACGTCATCGACTGTTCTGTTGATGGGAACTTATGCCGCGCATCCAAGCGACGCGCCAATGGTGCAAATGGTCCAAAACTGACGACTTCGGTCAAACCACATCAAACAGACAACAGTCTGCGGTACAACGTATCAAGAAATTCCCAAGCCCCCGCATGCACATTTGATTCCGAGACAAGCGCCTGAACTTGCGCATCGAAATCGGCGTAATGCTGTGTCGTGGCCCAGATCGAAAATATCAAATGATGGGCATCTACTTTGGCAATGCGCTTCTGTGCCACCCAATCCTCAATAATTATTACAGTATTATTCACCAGAGGCTTTAGCGTGCGATCAAGATGAGACCCGATGCGCGGTGCCCCTTGCAGGATTTCATTGGCAAAAAGCCTGCTTTCGCGCGGATACTCCCGGCTCATTTCCAGTTTGCGCTGAACGTAGCGTAGAATTTCTTCCAAAGGCTGCCCTTTAGGGTCGATCTCGCGCATAGGGGCCAGCCACTCATCCATTAGCCGGTTGAGTAAAGTGACATGGATGTCTTCCTTGCCCTCAAAATAATAGAGAATGTTCGGCTTCGAAAGCCCGGCCTGCTCGGCAATCTGGTCCAGCGTCGCCCCCCGAAATCCATGTTTTGAGAACACCTCAAGCGCGGCATCCAGGATAAGAGCGCGGTTACGTTGTTGAATCCGGCTTGGCTTTGGCACGGTGTCTTCTGCGGATGGTCTCGGCATGGCTCTCCCTGGCCTGAATTGCTTAGTGGCAAGGCATCTTTGGCCAGAGTTTGGCCTGTTGCTTCCTACCATCCTCACATTGGTTGACATGGGCAAGTTCTTCCGCAATCGTTGTTTTACCATTTGGTCAAAAGTGATGTTTCCGCACGCCATGATATAGTGATGTCAATGGCGCTGATGCGGTATCGCACATCATGAGTGACCATCGGCAAAAGGGGGATGACATGGCGGCTCCGGGTGAGAACCTCAAGATCAACGGCGACCGGTTGTGGGACAGCCTGATGGAAATGGCCAAGATCGGCCCCGGTATCGCGGGCGGCAACAACCGCCAGACATTGACCGACGAAGACGCCGAGGGCCGTGCGCTATACAAATCCTGGTGTGACGCCGCTGGCTTGACCACCGGAGTGGATACAATGGGCAACATGTTTGCCCGCCGAGAGGGGACCGACCCGGACGCGCTCCCCGTCTATGTCGGCTCCCACCTCGACACGCAGCCCACTGGCGGGAAATATGATGGCGTTCTGGGGGTGTTGGGCGGTCTGGAAATCATCCGCACGCTCAATGACCTCGGCATCAAGACAAAGCACCCCATCGTTGTCACCAACTGGACCAACGAGGAAGGCACGCGGTATGCGCCCGCCATGCTCGCCTCGGGTGTCTTTGCGGGCAAGCACACCGAAGCATGGGCCAAGGACCGCGTGGATGCCGATGGCAAACGCTTTGGCGATGAGTTGAAGCGTATCGGCTGGGAAGGCGATGAACCTGCAGGCGATCGCAAAATGCACGCCTTTTTTGAGCTGCATATCGAACAGGGCCCGATCCTGGAGGCCGAAGGCAAGGATATCGGTGTCGTCACCCATGGTCAGGGCCTGCGGTGGATCGAATGCACTGTGACGGGCAAGGATTCTCATACCGGGTCCACACCCATGCATATGCGCAAAAACGCCGGGCGCGGCCTCGCGCTTATCACGGAGCTCGTGCATGAGATCGCCATGAAAAACCAGCCCAATGCGGTGGGTGCGATTGGCCATATCGAGGTCTATCCCAACTCCCGCAATGTGATCCCCGGCAAGGTTGTCTTCACCGTCGACATGCGCACGCATCTGCTGGACAAGCTCAACGCCATGGTCGGCGAATTTGACGAGCGCGCACCAAAGCTGTGTGAAGAGATTGGCGTCGAGTTTTCTTCCGAGATCGTCGGTCAATTCGATCCGCCCGCCTTTGACGAGACCTGCGTGACCGCCGTGCGCGATGCGGCGGAACGGCTGGGATACAGCCACATGGATATCGTCAGCGGTGCAGGCCACGACGCCTGCTGGATCAACGATGTTGCTCCCACGGCCATGGTGATGTGCCCTTGTGTTGATGGGCTTAGCCACAATGAGGCTGAGGAGATTTCCAAGGACTGGGCCACAGCGGGCACAGACGTGCTCATGCACGCGGTGGTGGAAACGGCGGGGATTGTGGAGTGAGTCCCAGAGGCTTCGTTACAGATATGGTTTTGTGTGGATTGTCCGTGTTGTTCTTGGCCGGATGTAAGTCAGATAGATTTGCTGCCGAAGTTGGATTTTATGAAAACGGCAACTTAGTTTGGGAGTTGTGGGGCTCATTCTCGGTCGAAGAATGTGGTGAGCACGCTAAAGCCAGATTTAAAGAGGTTGAAGAGCTTGGAGTGGCTTACGCGTGGGCCTGCTGGAAACGCGAAAGGGATGGAAGCGTACCTCTTGCCGCTTCTAATCGAATAGGAGAAACCCAATGACCACCAAAGTCATCAAGAACGGCACCGTCTGTACCGCAGATCGTACGTGGAAGGCCGATGTCCTGATCGAGGATGAGAAGATCAGACAGATCGGCGAGGACCTAAAGGGCGACGAATACATCGACGCCGAAGGTGCCTATGTCATCCCCGGCGGCATTGACCCGCACACCCATCTGGAAATGCCTTTCATGGGAACCACGGCGGCGGAAACCTTCGAGACCGGCACCTGGGCCGCGGCCTGTGGCGGCACGACGATGCTGGTGGATTTCTGTCTGCCGGGTGCCGATGGCTCCATCAAGAACGCCATCAACGAATGGCACCGCAAATCGGCGCCGCAGATCTGTGCCGATATCGGCTATCACATGGCCATCACCGGCTGGAATGAAAGCATCTTCACCGAGATGAAAGATGCCGTCGACATGGGCGTGAACAGCTTCAAGCATTTCATGGCCTATAAAGGCGCGCTGATGATCGAGGATGACGAGATGTTCGCCTCCTTCAAGCGCTGCGCTGAGCTGGGCGCGCTGCCGATGGTCCATGCCGAGAACGGCGATCTGGTGGCCGAACTGCAGGAGAAGTATTTCAACCAGGGCATTACCGGTCCCGAAGGTCACGCCTATTCAAGACCCCCAGAGCTGGAGGGCGAGGCGGCCAATCGCGCCATCACCATCGCCGACACGGCAGGCGTGCCGCTCTACATCGTGCATGTCAGCTGCGAGCAGGCCCATGAGGCCATCCGCCGGGCACGCCAAAAAGGCATGCGCGTTTATGGTGAACCTCTGGCTCAATTTCTGACACTGGATGAAAGTGAATATTTCAATAAGGATTGGGATCACGCCGCGCGCCGCGTGATGTCCCCACCCTTCCGGTCGAAAGACCACCAAGACAGCCTCTGGGCAGGCCTGCAGGCAGGCAGCTTACAAGTCGTCGCCACAGACCACGCCGCCTTCAACACCGAGCAGAAACGCGCGGGCCGCGATGATTTCCGCATCATCCCCAACGGTTCCAACGGGCTGGAGGAACGCATGCCGGTGCTCTGGACCGAAGGCGTCGAAACAGGCCGCCTGACACCCAACGAGTTCGTCGCAGTGACGTCGACCAACGTGGCCAAGATCCTCAACATCTACCCCAAGAAAGGCGCCATCGTCGAAGGGGCCGACGCGGATATCGTGGTCTGGGATCCCAAAATCACCAAGACGATTTCTGCCTCCAACCACCACTCGATCCTGGATTACAACGTCTTCGAAGGATTCGAGGTCACCGCCAATTCCCGCTACACCCTCAGCCGGGGCGAGGTGATCTGGGCCTGGGGCCAAAATTCACAACCTCAACCCGGTCGAGGCCGCTTCGTGCCCCGCCCGGCCTTCCCCTCGGCGCATACCGCGCTCAGCAAATGGAAGGAACTCACTGCGCCCAAAATGATCGAACGCGACCCGATGAATATTCCGGCGGGGATTTGAATAAGCTCCAAAGGCATGAGTGGTTTGCCTCACACCACCTTGACAAAGAACCGCCAGCACGTCGCCATGCACTAGTGCAAGCAAGGAAGAACTCGTGAAGACCAACCCGGTGATCAGCGCCCAAAACCTCTCGCTGACCTTCCAGACCGGTGATGGCCCGGTGCATGCGCTGAAGGACGTGTCGCTCGATGTCGAAAAAGGCGACTTCGTCTCCTTCATCGGTCCGTCCGGATGCGGCAAAACCACTTTCTTGCGCTGCATGGCGGACCTAGAACACCCCACCGGCGGCAAGATCACGGTCAACGGCACTTCCCCCGAAGAGGCCCGCCGCAATCGTGCCTATGGTTACGTCTTCCAGGCCGCTGGCCTTTACCCCTGGCGCACCATCGGCGGCAATGTCCGCCTGCCGCTCGAAATCATGGGGTATGACAAGGCTGATCAGGCCGCGCGCGTAAAACGTGTTCTCGACCTCGTGGATCTTGCCGGGTTTGAAAAGAAATTCCCCTGGCAGCTCTCCGGCGGCATGCAGCAACGCGCCTCGATTGCCCGCGCACTGGCCTTTGATGCCGATATCCTGCTGATGGATGAACCTTTCGGCGCGCTCGATGAAATCGTCCGCGACCACCTGAACGAGCAGCTTCTCTACCTCTGGGAGCGCACCAACAAAACCATCTGTTTTGTCACCCACTCCATCCCCGAGGCGGTCTACCTCAGCACGAAAATCGTCGTCATGTCCCCTCGTCCGGGCCGCATCACCGATGTGATCGAAAGCCCCTACCCCGAGAGCGCCCTCTGGACATTCGCGACACGAAAGAATTTCTCGACATTGCCCATCGTGTTCGCGAAGGTCTGCGCGCGGGGCACAGTTATGAGGATTGAAACACCACCAAAACCGGACGCCCCCACCCTTTTGACCGAGCAGGGGACTTTCTCCGTTCACGGCCATCGGCTCTCCAGCCTGTGCCGCCTCTGCAAGCAACCACCAAATCCTTTCATCGTTCTTAAAATACTCAAAAAACTGCGCTCAAATCTTGCGATGGAAATTGAGTATTTTTGGAACTGTGAAGTCGGGACGTACGCATGAGAAGCCTCTTGCCCATCCTGACCGTGCTCGGCGCGATAGTCGCGATCTGGTACTTGGCGGTCGCCCCAATGAATCTGCGCGTGGCGCTGGACCAGGTTGAGCGCAGCGGTGCAACAGTGGAGCCCGCCACTTCCGTCGAACGGCGCGCGACCTCTGTCTGGCGGCTGATGCTCAACAACTCGGAACATGTCTCGGTGGGATACGCGCTTGAGCGCCCGCGGTTGCCCACACCAACGCAGGTGGGACAGGAGCTTTGGAAAACGACTGGCGAGATGGTGTTGCGCGGGCGGGCGCTGTCGAAGCGTTCGCTCATTCTCCATGGGTGGATCACACTGAAATCGACCTTGTCTGGTTTTGTGTTGGGGACTGTTCTTGGCATTCTGGGCGCAGTCGCCATTGTTTACTCGCGGGTCACCCGCATGAGTCTCATGCCCTGGGCGATCATCAGCCAGACCATCCCAATCGTGGCCCTTGCTCCGATGATCATCGTTCTCTCCTCTCAGCTCGGGGTCGAGGGACGCGGCCTGCCAAAGGCGATCATATCTGCCTATTTGTGTTATTTTCCGGTGCTTGTCGGCATGGTCAAAGGGCTACAATCCCCCGCCATTGCACAGCTTGATCTTTTGCGCACCTACGGCGCCTCGGGCTTGCAAAGCTTTCTCAAGCTACGCCTGCCCGCTTCGGTGCCGTACCTCTTTACGTCTCTCAAGATCGGGATCGCCGCAGCCCTTGTTGGCACCATTGTCGGAGAGCTGCCCACGGGCGCGGTTTCCGGTCTCGGCGCGCGCATCCTGATCGGAGATCAATTCGGCACGCCGCTTGCGATTTGGGCCGCTCTGTTCACGGCCGCCATACTTGCCGGGCTACTAGTCACCTTCCTGGATCTGTCCCAGCGCCTGATCCTGCGACGCATGGGGATGCCATCATGACCTGGCTGGGGATCGCCTTGATATTCTGGCTGGCGGCCTGGGCTGTGAACGTGGCGCTGGCCCGGTCGCGCTATCACAACACCAAACCAGTGCGTCTGATCGTACCCCTATTGTTTGGTGGCTCTCTTCTGGTTTTGTGGGAAGGGTTGGTTCGCGGCTTAGGCATCTCACCCGTCATCCTGCCCGCGCCCTCCGTTGTGGCTCAAACCTTTGTCACTTCAACAGACATTCTTTGGGCGGACTTCACCCAGACAGTGCTGAAAGGTGCATTGTCGGGCTATGCCATCGGATGTCTGTCAGCTTTCATCGCCGCCATTGCCATTGATCGCTCAGCCTTCCTCACCAGGGGGCTATTGCCAATTGGCAATTTCGTTGCCGCCCTGCCCATCGTTGGGATCGCACCCATATTGGTGAGTTGGTTCGGTTTTGACTGGCAGTCCAAAGCCGCCGTTGTCGTCGTGATGGTATTCTTTCCGATGCTGGTAAACACGGTTCAGGGTTTGCGAGAAACGGATCAGATGCAGCGCGATCTAATGCATACATACGCCGCAGGCTATATCACCACACTTACCAAACTGAGACTTCCGGCGGCGATGCCGTTTGTGTTCAACGGTTTGAAAATCGCCGCCACGCTGGCCCTGATCGGGGCTATTGTGGCAGAGTATTTTGGCTCACCTACGCGCGGGATGGGCTTCCGAATTTCCACGGGAGTCGGCAGTCTTTCAATTGATCTTGTCTGGGCCGAGATTTTTGTCGCGGCCTTGGCGGGATCGGGATTTTACGGCGCGGTTGCACTTATCGAACGAGCCGTGACATTCTGGCACCCATCACAACGGGGCCGGGCGTAAACAAAAAATTAAACCAAGGGAGAAATGAAAATGAAGAACCTCACATATTCCATTGGCTTTGCTGCCGCTGCCTTTTGGGGCGGGATGGCACAAGCCGCCGATGACGTCACACTACAGCTCAAATGGGTAACGCAAGCGCAATTCGCCGGTTACTACGTCGCACTCGATCAGGGCTTTTATGAAGAAGAAGGCCTGAACGTCACGATCAAACCGGGCGGCCCGGACATTGCCCCGGCTCAGGTCATCGCCGGTGGCGGGGCCGATGTGGTGCTTGACTGGATGCCCTCGGCTCTGGCCTCTCGTGAAAAGGGTCTGCCGCTTGTGAACATCGCGCAACCATTTAAAAGCTCCGGCATGATGCTGACCTGCCGCAAGGATGCCGGCGTCGCTTCTCCCGAAGACTTCGCTGGCAAAACGCTAGGTGTCTGGTTCTTTGGCAATGAATACCCCTTCCTGAGCTGGATGAGCCAGTTGGGTCTTTCAACAGATGGCGGTGAGGACGGCGTGACTGTTCTCAAGCAAGGGTTCAACGTCGATCCGATCTTGCAGGGTCAGGCGGCTTGCGTTTCGACGATGACTTACAACGAATACTGGCAAATCATTGATGCGGGGCTGAGCCCGGACGACTTGGTGGTTTTCAAGTACGAAGACCAAGGCGTCGCGACACTTGAGGACGGCATGTACGTTCTGGAGGAAAACCTCGAAGACCCAGCTTTTGTCGACAAAATGACCCGTTTCGTACGGGCTTCGATGAAAGGCTGGAAGTGGGCCGAGGAAAATCCCGATGATGCGGCTTTGATCGTGCTCGACAATGACGAGACCGGTGCACAGACTGAGAAGCACCAAAAACGCATGATGGGCGAGATTGCTAAGCTGACTGCAGGGTCGAACGGAGCACTTGACCCTGCAGATTTCGAAAGGACAGTCCAATCGCTTTTGGCAGGTGGATCCGATCCAGTGATAACCGATCACCCCGGTGAAGCTGCTTGGACACATGCCATCACGGATGCGGCGCTGAACTAAATTAAACAAAACAGAAGCAAGGCCCGGGACATTGTCCTGGGCCTTTTGCTTTGCCCAAATATGGACAACAACCTGATCCTAGCCGATCGGACACAGTCCCGCCACAATTGACGATATTGCCGGTCAGCTAAAAAATGCCGCAACATGTAGTCAAATTTCTGGCAGATCGCCCCTGAAATCTATGAAAATTCAGACTTTATTCAACGCGCCCTCTATGCTACTGTTTTATCAATCAAAACATGGCCAGTCGAAAAAATCGGCGGTCAACGAGGCAGAGAAAGAGCAGTTCCATGAGAACGCGCAACAAGCAGCCCCTTCGCTGGGGTCTGGTGGCTTTGGCTACCATTTGGATGTTGGTGGTGGTCCCGTTAAGCGCGGCAGCAGCCCCTTATGCAGCACTGGTGATGGACGCACGCAGCGGTAAGGTGCTGCATTCGCGAAACGCCGACACACGGCTTCATCCCGCATCGCTTACCAAAATGATGACGCTTTATGTGGTGTTTGAAGCGGTGGAGAATGGCGAGATCAGCCTGGACACGCCGGTGCGCATCTCCAAGCATGCCGCAAGCGAACCACCAAGCAAACTTGGGCTGCGTGCAGGGCAAAAGATCCAGCTTCGGTATCTCATCCGTGCAGCGGCGATCAAATCAGCAAATGATGCGTCCACCGCTCTGGCCGAAGCAATCGAGGGGTCTGAGGCGGCCTTTGCGCGGCGCATGAACCGGACCGCCAAGGCACTTGGCATGACGCGAACAACCTTCAAGAACGCCCATGGGCTTACTGAAAAAGGGCACCTTTCCACGGCCCGCGACATGACGATCATGGGACGGCATTTGTTTTATGATTACCCTGAATACTACAATCTTTTCTCGCGGATCACTGCGAATGCAGGTGGCACCAAGGTCTATCACACAAACCGCAAGCTATTGCGCAGCTATCGTGGGGCCGACGGCATTAAAACAGGCTACACCCGCGCGGCTGGCTTCAACCTGACCGCATCCGCAGAGCGCGGAAATGAACGTATCATTGCAACAGTTTTTGGCGGGCGATCGACCGCCACACGTAACGCCAAAGTGGCTGAGCTTCTTGATCTGGGTTTCAAACGTGCGCCAACACGCACGGCCCTGCTGCGTCCCGCAAAGCCGCCTTACATGGGCAAAGCTGGCCGCGGAGATGGCCATTCGGTTCCTGGCGGCACCGGCCGTACAGTACGCTTGGTTGCAGCCGCCGCTGTGAAGAAAAGCTTACGTCCGCAAACACGCCCTGGCGCGGAACCTGCAACAACACCGGTCCCTGCCGAAGAGGCTCCGGTTCTTGTGGCCAACAAGTCAGATATCGAAAAGGCCCTCTTGGCGGCGGTCAGCACGTCGTCCAAACCCGATGTGCCAGCAGCGGTTCTTGCAGCAGCCCCGACCAAGCCAACTTTGTCGCCAAAGATACGTCCGGCCAGCCTTCAGATAGCAAAGGCTGAACCTGCAGAAGACCCTGTTCAAGAAGTGGTCACACGGCTGTCGACATCCGGTGGGCGACACTGGGGCATCAATGTTGGTCAATACCCAAGCCAATACAAAGCGCGCAAGGTGCTCTTGCAAACGGCTTTGAATGAAATGGAAACGCTGGATGGCAGTTTGCGCAAAGTGGTCAAACGCAATACCGGGTTTGACGCCAACTTCATGGGATTGACCGAAGAAACCGCGGACATGGCCTGTCGTCGCTTGCAAGCCAAGCAGATCACCTGCGAAACGATTCAGCCCGGCGGCGTTTAGCTTTAGATCTGGCAGAAACACATGATCGGCTCGCCTTATGGCTTGGGCCTGTCATCATATTCGTCGCTCAGAATCCGCTGCGCATCGCCATCCGGGTCGTCATACTGGTTGGTCTTCACCGTCCATATGAAAAACCCAAGCCCCAGCCCGCCCAGAATGAGCGAGATCGGGATAAGGTAGGTCAGAATGTTCATCCACGACCTTTCACGCGCAGCGAATTGAGCGAAACGGTAATCGAACTTGCCGACATCGCCAAGGCTGCGATCAGCGGTGTGGCCAGACCGGCAACCGCCAGCGGCACAGCGATGATGTTGTAAAGCGTCGCAATTCGGAAGTTCTCGCGAATGCGTTTGGTGGCCGATTTCGCGGTGGTGCAGGCATCAGACACCGGCGACAAATCATTGCCCAAAAGCACGATGTCACTGGCAACACGCGCCGCATCAAGTGCAGTGGCCGGAGAGATGGACACATGCGCCGCTGCCAGGGCCGCGGTGTCGTTGAGCCCATCACCCACCATCAAAACATGCGCGCCATCTTGAGTCATATCCTGAATGCGCCGCGCCTTGTGTTCCGGTAATGCCTCTGACATCCAGTTTTCAATACCAAGTCGCCGCGCCAGAGCTTCGACCGCAGGGGTGGTGTCACCCGACATCAAGCACACCGTCTTGCCACGTTCGCGAAGCGCGCGCACCGCGTCTTCCGCCCCTGCCCTTAACGCATCCTCGAAACGGAACGCCAGCGGCGTTTCCTCACCGATTTGCAGATAGGTCGCGGTTTCGGCCAATGGTTCGGCGCCGAGCCATTTGGCGCGACCAAGACGCACCGGCTGGCCTTCAAACACAGCTTCAACGCCAAATCCCGGAACTTCACGTGCTTCACTGATCGATGCGGCTGCAAACCCCGCATCCAAAGCGGCACGGTAAATCGCCTTGGCCAATGGGTGGCTCGATTGCGCCGCCAATGCCATGGCCAGTTCCACATCCGGGCGCGGCAACTGCTCCAGATTTGTCAGTTGGGGCAAACCTTCTGTCAGTGTTCCTGTCTTGTCGAAAACCACAGTGTCCACTTGGGCCAGCCGCTCCAGCGCGGTTTCATGCTTAATCAGCATACCTTTGCGGAACAGCCGCCCTGATGCTGCAGTGGTGACGGCAGGAACAGCCAATCCAAGCGCGCAAGGGCATGTGATGATCAAAACCGCTGCCGCGATATTAAGCGCTGTGCGCATGTCAAATGTGTAGAGATACCAGCCTACAAAGGCCAAGGCCGACAATATATGCACGCCGGGAGCATAGAGCTTGGCCGCACTATCGGCCAAGGATGTGTAACGTGAGCGGCCAGATTCAGCGATGGCCACAAGATCGGCCATGCGGTGAAGTGACGTATCTCGACCAACGGCAGTCGCCCGGATGGTCAAAGGACCGGTCAGGTTGACTTCACCTGCCGAGACCGCAAGCCCTTCTTGCGCAAAAACCGGAAGGGTCTCGCCGGTCAGAAGAGAACGATCAATCTCAGATTGCCCCTCAACAATATCGCCATCCACCGGCACACGCCCACCGGGGCGAACCCGCACCAGATCGCCAACGGAAATTTCGGAAATGGGCACCTCTTCCTCCGTGCCATCCACAACACGCCACGCGCGCGGCACTTCCAGCGCGGTCAGTTCTTCAGCGGCAGATCGTGCAATGGCTCGCGTGCGATGATCCAAGTACCGCCCGATCAGCAGAAAAAAGGTCAGTGCAATGGCCGCGTCAAAATAGGCGTGATACCCGGACAGAGACGTCTCCCAAAGCGACGTTACTACCGCCAACCCAATGGCTAAAGAAATCGGCACATCCATGTTAAGCCGCCCCTGCCGCAGCGCAGTCCACGCATTGCGAAAGAACGGCTGGCCCGAGAAAGCAATCGCGGGCAGTGCAATCGCAGCAGAAATCCAGTGGAACATGTCGCGTGTGGCGGCTTCTGCGCCGGACCAGACCGAGACCGACAACAGCATGACATTCATCATCGCAAAGCCAGCCACAGCAAGCCGCATCAAAAGCTCGCGCCCGGCACGATCTGTGCTGGTTGCGTTCAAGGCACTTGGATCAAGCTCATGCGCCTCATATCCCAGCCCTTCAACGACATTGCACAACATGGCAGCCGTCACTTCCGGCTCAGCCTCAATAGTGGCGCGTTTGAGTGTCAGGTTCACACGTGCAGCACGCACGCCGGGATGAGCCGACAGGCCGCGTTCAATCTTGGAAATGCAGGCGGCGCAATGGATTGTAGGCAATGAGAGCGCGATATCACCTGATACAGGCTTTGTCTCCGCCAATGCCTCCGCCGCCGGAACAACCGAGCAAGCCGGACAGGCAGAGACAGGTTGCTTCAGTGTGGCGGTCACTGCTCCCTTACTCCTTGATCAGGACAACACGTTGTTGAAACTCGGTGCCATCCGCCGACAACGCGCGCATCCGGACATTCCAGTTCCCGTCCGATAGCTCCAGCGGTGCGACATATGACACCCCGTCAAAGCGAAACTCCGGCTGACTGTCTTCGCGCACATGCGTGGCGCGGCCTACAGTCGCGTGAATCTGGGCAGCCTTTACAGGGCGGCCATTGTCATCGCGAATGCTCAGGCGCAGTTGCCCCTGGGCATGCGTGGCTTCAACCTTCCAGCCCAACTCTTGCTGAGCCGCGCGTCGATCATCAAAGGTTTGGCTGGCGATGTATGAATTTTTCACCTCTACCCCAGGGAAGGTCTTTACGGCGGAGTAAGCCAAAGTGAAGTTCACCGCGATAATGACGCCAAAGGCACCGAGAAAGCCAAAAAAGACATGCATGCCAGTAATCTTGCGCTCGGTCATCAGTTGCCCTTCCCGTTGAAAATTGTGTCTTTGTAAGCCCGGTCACCGTTGGAGATGTCTTCGACCCAAAGCCGTACATCTGACCGCTCAGCTTGCGCCGGACCAGAGCCTGCTGGCGCGATAAGGTAAACCCTCTGCAGATGGGTTTTGTTGGCAGGCACGTTCACCGATGCATAAGGCGTGCCTTCTAGCTGAACCCGTACTGCCGGATCGCCCGTGACCGTTATACGGAACGGCCGATCATCGCCATGTTTGTTCAACAAGCGCACCTCATAGGTGTTGCGGATCGAACCATCTGAGAGAGTAATAAAGGTCGGGTTACGGACCGGTGCCACGGTCATTTCGATATCCGAGCGAATAAAGAGCGCGAACAACAGGCTAAACCCGACAATCGACCATAGAGCCGTATACATGATCGTACGTGGACGCAGGATGTGGCTCATCACTTTCTTCGGCGCCTTGCCCTGCCGCTCATACTGTTCGTCGGTCAGAGCCAGGTAATCAATCAAACCACGCGGCTTGCCGATCTTGGCCATGATGTCGTCGCATGCATCAATACAAAGCGCACAGGTGATACACTCCATTTGTTGCCCATCACGAATGTCGATGCCCATGGGGCAGACATTCACGCAGGCCATGCAATCAATGCAGTCGCCTTGTGCCTCGCCGGCCTTGACCTCTTCGGAATGCTTGCGCGGCTCGCCACGCCATTCGCGATAACCGACCGTCAGCGTGTCTTCGTCCATCATGGCAGCCTGAATACGCGGCCAGGGACAGGCATAGATGCAAATCTGTTCGCGAGCGAAGCCGCCAAAGAAAAAGGTCGTGGCCGTCAGGATTGCAATTGTTGTGTAAGCAATCGGATGCGCGTTGAGCGTAAACAGATCGAGCAACAGCGTTGGTGCATCTGTGAAGTAAAATACCCACGCACCACCTGTCAGCAGACCAATGATCAACCAAACTGTCCATTTCGTCAGCCGCAAGCGAACTTTGCGAAAATCCCACTTCTTCTGCCGATGCAAGCGCAGCCGCGCGTTGCGATCCCCTTCGATCCAACGCTCCACCAGAATGAACAGATCCGTCCACACGGTCTGAGGGCAAGCATACCCACACCACACGCGGCCCATCGCAGATGTGAAGAGAAACAGGCCCAGGCCCGCCATAACCAACAGCCCGGCGACGAAATAAAACTCGTGCGGCCAGATCTCGATCCAAAAGAAAAAGAACCGCCGATGCGCCATATCAACCAGAACCGCCTGATCCGGAAGCTGCGGACCGCGATCCCAGCGAATCCATGGTGTCAGGTAGTAAATCCCAAGCGTCACAATCATGATGACCCATTTCAGGTTGCGAAACCAACCACTTACGCGTTTGGGGAACACAGGTTCCTGCGCAGCATAAAGACTTTGTGGGGCATTATCTGAATCAGCGGGCACGTGAATGACCTCTATTTCTCCTGTTTCGCATGGTTTTCATCCCATGTCGGACGACCAAGCACCTTGACCTGAGTCAAACTACGCGGCTTCTCACGGAGTGTTATGTCATTCAGATGCCGATAATTTTTGCCGTTTGAGCCAAGTGACAAACGCTTTGGCATTGGGTCGCATAACGCCGGGGCGGGTCACTATATGATAGCCTGTCTCTCCGCGGTCCAAAAAGAGCAGGCGCAGGCGTCCTGACGCTATATCATCTTTAACCGAGGACATAGCCGTGCTGATCACACCCTGCCCGGCACGAGCACCTTCCAGCATCAGGTTGCCAGGCATTTGAGTAATCCGTTTGGCGCGACCTTCAACCACCCCATGCTTGCGCAACCAATCTGTGGATTCACTTGTGCCCAATTCCTCCAACCAAGGGAATTGAAGCAAATCCGCCGGGCATTCGATCACGCAATCACCGACCAAGGATGGAGCGGCCGTTACCGCAATATCCGTTGGCACCAGCATTTCGGCTTCCAAACCCGGCCAATCGCCAGAGCCAAAGCGCAAGCCAACATCGATACCGCCAGGTTCAGGATCGAAGAGCTCGGCAGAGGGGTTCACCATCAGATCAATCTCGGGATGTTTAGACTGAAAATCTAAAAGCCGCGGCATCAGCCAGGTCGTCGCAAAAAGCGACGTCGTAGATACATGTACAGGCCTGTTTGCATCCGCGCCTGTTAAAGCTGCCACAGCACGCGCCATCGTTCCAAATCCGGATTTCAACGCTTCGGCCAGTTCTTCTCCTGCTGGCGTCAACGTCAAGGACCGTCCTGATCGGTCAACCAGTGGAACACCGATATGACTCTCAAGCGCTTTGAGTTGCTGGCTCACCGCTGCATGGCTGACATTAAGCATCGTTCCAGCCGCAACAGCCGAGCCGGTTTCAGCCAGCGCATGAAAGGCACGCAGAGACGTCAGAGGAGGTAGGTCTTTCCAATCCATATGTAATTTTTACTTACATCTATGATTTTTTCCTGAGTCGCATATTTGCGCATATTCCCCCATAAATAAAGACATGATCCAGTAAGAAAAGGAAACGATATGTTATCTATATTTTCAGATACGTTCCGCACTGCGACCCGGACTGATTCCATGACCAATGGTCGTGTTCGGTCGCATTGGCCAGCCTCAGAACGGTTTGACACCCGCGCTGGCGCCGAACTTGAAGCACACCGTGTGGCCCGCCGTCGTGTATAAACGACCCTTGCTCCCACCGGTGCAGCCGCCCGTGTCCAGAGGTGATCCCTGGCCTTGGCGCGGGCGGCGCTGGCGTCGTTCTGGTTCTTTGATCTGGGGTCGCCGATAAAAAAATGCACCGACCTTTCCAAAAATGCGCGAACAGGAGGGAAAGGTCGGTGCTATGTCCTCGGGATAATCTGACCCCGGGGATCGTTCTTAAACTTTATTCGCCGCCACCAAGCTGATGGACGTAGGCTGTGACAGCGCGGATCTCAGCCTCAGTAAGGCGACTGTTCCAGTTGGGCATGACGCCAAAACGTGCGTTGTTCACTGTTTCCATGAGAGATGCGTAGTCTCCGCCATAGAGCCAGATCGCGTCATTCAGGTTCGGTGCCCCTTGAAAGACATCGCCTTCCGCCGCTTCGCCATGGCACGCCGCGCAATTGTCAGCATAGACCACTGCACCCGCCTCAACTTGAGCAGGGTCCTGCGCCTCACCGGACAAGGACATCACGTAGTTGACCACTTGCACGATCTCTTCTTCGGCCAATAACTCATCGCGTCCAAAGGCCGGCATTTCCGAATACCGCGCATCGGGGTCTTCCTCGTTGCGGATACCATGGCTGATGGTGAGATGGATGTCTTCCATCGTACCACCCCAGAGCCAGTCGTCATCTGACAAAGTCGGGTAACCGACAAATCCACCACCTTCACGGCCATGACACTGCACGCACCAGGTGTTGAACACCGCCTCACCGGCAGAACGGGCATAACCCTGAAGTTCAGCATCGCTGGTGATTTCAGTAAGTTCGACGCTGGCCAGCCTAGTGTTAATCTCGGCGTTGGCCGCTTCAGCCTCTTCGATATCAGCGGCCACATTTGCACGCGTGGACCACCCCATATAGCCCTCAGTCGCCCCCGAGATCATCGGCCAGGCGGGATAAGCCACCGTGTACCAAAGGCCCCAGATGATGGTGATGTAGAACACCCAGACCCACCAGCGTGGCAAAGGATTGTTCAGCTCTTCGATACCGTCCCACTCATGACCTGTGGTTCCGACATCGGGTTTATCTTCTGGTTTTTGAGCCATGTCTCAATCCTCCTCAGAAGCAGGTCCGGTATCGGACACAGGTGCATTTTCATGCCGGAATGGAATTCGCGACACGCTGTCATAGGCGTTTGTGGCACCAGGGCGCATGACCCAGATGACCACGCCGACAAAGAAGGTGAAGAGCGCCAACAGCATCCAGCTGTCTGCAAAGGCGCGAAGAAATGTATAGGTTTCCATGCGTCTTTTCCTTTACCGGCTGGCCACGGGTGTGAAGGTCGAGAAATCAACCAACGTGCCCAGCATTTGCAGATAGGCGATCAGCGCATCAGCCTCGCTGATGCCCGGAGCATCATCAAAGTTACGCACTTGAACCGTCTCGCCATAGCGCTCCAAAAGCCCGTCAAAATCCTCATCAGGGTTCGCCTGAACCAGGAAGTCAGCCTGGGCGTTTTCGATCATCTCGTCGGTGTAAGGAACACCCACGAAACGATGCGTCTTCAGCAAATCACCGACGTATTCACCATCGATCAGGCGGTCTTCGAGGTAGCCGTATTTTGGCATGACCGACTCTGGCACCACAGATTGCGGATCACGCAGGTGGTCCAGATGCCAGGCATCCGAATACCGCCCGCCCACGCGCGCCAAATCCGGACCGGTACGCTTCGATCCCCATTGGAACGGGTGATCATACTTGCTTTCTGCCGCGAGGCTGTAGTGCCCATAGCGTTCGACCTCGTCCCGCATTGGGCGGATCATCTGGCTATGGCAGACATAACATCCTTCGCGGATGTAGATGTCACGCCCGGCCAACTCGAGAGGTGTATAGGGGCGCATGCCCTCAACCTCTTCGATCGTGTTTTCCAGCCAGAAGAGCGGTGCGATTTGCACGATGCCCCCGATGGTCACCACGAGGAAGGCAAAGATTGCCAACAGGGTTACGTTCTTTTCAAGAACTGTATGTTTGTCGAGAATTCCCATTATCTGTCCCTCCTCTTATTCGGCCGGGACCGCGGAGTTATCGGCTTCAACAGCCGGGCTCCGACGAACGGTCATGAAAAGGTTGTAGCACATGATGATTGCGCCGCTCAGGAACATCACCCCGCCAAGACCGCGCACGACATACATCGGCAGTTTGGCAGAAACGGTGTCCGCGAAAGAGTTCACCAGGAAGCCGTTGGCATCCACTTCACGCCACATCAGGCCCTCCATGATGCCGGTCACCCACATGGATGCGGCGTAGAGGATGATGCCAATCGTAGCGAGCCAGAAGTGCCAGCTTACAAGACTGAGGCTATAGAGCCGTTCCTTGTTCCACAGCTTCGGCACCAGAAAGTAGAGGCAGCCAAAGGTGATCATGCCGTTCCAACCCAGCGCGCCGGAATGTACGTGCCCAATGGTCCAGTCGGTGTAGTGCGACAGGCTGTTGACCGCGCGGATCGACATCATCGGTCCTTCAAAAGTCGACATGCCATAGAAGCCAAGGCTGATCACCATCATCCGGATCACCGGATCAGTGCGCAGCTTGTCCCAGGCGCCCGAGAGCGTCATCAGACCGTTGATCATGCCGCCCCAGCTGGGCATCCACAAGATCACCGAAAACACCATGCCAAGGGTCGAGGCCCAGTCCGGCAGAGCGGTGTAGTGCAAGTGGTGCGGACCCGCCCAGATATAGAGGAAGATCAGCGCCCAGAAATGGATGATCGACAGTTTGTAGCTGTAGACCGGGCGACCAGCCTGCTTTGGCACAAAATAGTACATCATCGCCAGGAACCCGGCGGTCAGGAAGAAACCCACCGCGTTGTGGCCGTACCACCACTGTGTCATGGCATCCTGCACACCACTGAAAAGCTGAACCGACTTCGAGCCCCAGATAGAGACCGGGATCGACAGGTTGTTGATCAGGTGCAGCATGGCGACCGTGATGATGAAGCTTAGATAGAACCAGTTTGCGACATAGATGTGCGGCTCCTTGCGTTTCACCAGCGTGCCGACGAAGACCGCCAGATAGGCCACCCAGACAATGGTCAGCCACCAATCGACATACCATTCAGGTTCTGCGTATTCCTTACCCTGTGTCGCCCCAAGCACGTAGCCTGCAGCCGCTAGGACGATCACAAGCTGAAAGCCCCAGAACACGAACCAGGCAAGATTGCCGCCCCAGAGACGGGCCGCCGAAGTGCGCTGAACCACATAGAAGGACGTCGCAATTAGGGCATTGCCCCCAAAAGCAAAGATCACCGCACTGGTATGCAGCGGTCTGAGACGTCCAAAGTTCATGTATCCTTGCGCCCATTCAAAGTTGAGCGCCGGAAAGGCCAATTGGAAAGCAATGAATGTTCCAGCCAGAAATCCAACGACACCCCAAAGTGCCGTTGCGATGACCCCAGCGCGGATCACGCCATCCATGTATTCATTAGAATAATCCCGCGTATCGGCAGGCTCATCGGTGTTGCGCAGCACCCAGACGAATAATCCGCCCGCCACGAGTGCAATTGTCAAAGCGTTGACCAGATAGGCCAGATCGCGGGCGTAGTTTGCCGCAATCAACGCGAAAAAGGTGATGAGCCCCAACGCTATAAGCTTGATATAGTTCAGCATTTTCTTGTCCCTTTGTCGCTTCTCTGCACGAGCTGAGCACACGTGCAGGCACTTTCAGACATGCCTGCTTATGTACAGAAGGCCGGGGACCTACCTTGATCTGAGTCAAGATTCTCAAAGCCTTCGAAGGAAAGTGCCGCGTTTGATTGACATCAAAGACGTGTGACGGGCCTTGCTTAAAATACACCAGCGCGACGCTTAACGGAGAGAACTATAGATGGCCTGGAAAAATCTGTTTTGCGCGTTCTCCAACACATCATTTGTGAAACCCACGCTCACTCATGCTGCCGCCCTTGCCGCCGCGCATCAGGCTCATCTCGACGTTCTCTGCCTTGGCGTGAACCGCTTCAGTTCTGACTTCTTCTTTGCTGGTGGTACGGCTATTGCACTGTCCGACCGGCTGGAGTCTTGTCAGCAAGAGGCCGTTGAGATCGAAGGTGCTGTGCGCGAAGTCTTAAACACCCAGACAGACATAAGTTGGTCATGTAGTCAGGGCATGGCCCAATTGGTCGACATGGGACACCTGGTTTCGTCCAAGGCGCGATTTTCGGATCTGGCGATACTGCCATCGCCCTACGGTGCCAGCCGCGGACCCGAAGCCGAGCCTTTAACAGAATCTGTTATGTTTGACGCACATGCACCGACTTTGATCTTGCCAGACGGCGCGCCCATGGCCACGCACCAAAGGCATATCTTAGTAGCCTGGAACGAAAGCCCAGAAGCATTAAAAGCAATCCGCGCAAGTTTGGACATCCTCAAAGAAGCGGAAAAAGTCACTGTTGTCATGATCGACCCGCCTGATCACGGTCCGGATAGGTCTGATCCTGGTGGGCTGCTCTCGCAATATCTTGCGCGGCACGGCATCAAGGTCGATATTGATGTATTGTCAAAGAACATGCCCCGCGTATCGGACGTGTTGTCTCGTCACGCGCTCGACACTCAGGCTGACCTGATCGTCATGGGCGCATATGGGCATTCCCGGTTTCGCGAAGCTGTCTTTGGCGGTGCGACACGCGGCATGCTGGAACGCGCACCGGTGCCCATCCTGATGGCACGGTAGGGGCGTCTTCTACTGGGCCAGCCTTTCGAAGGACGGACGCAATTCTGAGGCTTGGCGCACACCTTGCAAGGTTTCGACCAAATTGCCCTCGCCGTCAAACAACAACAGGGTCACATGCGGCACGCCAAAGCGCCCGGCAAATGATTGTCCTTCTTGGGTTTTGATATCTGCCACAAGATATTGCAACTCGTCTTGGCCAAATCCCTTGAGGGCTTGGCGCGTCTGACTTTGCAATGCGTTGCAGATCGGACATTGCGGGTCATGGACCTGCACAACTGTAGGCACTCCCTGGCCCAAACGCGTCAAATCGCGTTCGGCCACTTTGGCCCGAACCGAACGCGCCCCGAACAAGGTTGCGCCACCCAGAACAACAATGCCACCGCCAATCCACGCCATCTTATTGAGAAATCTACGCCTGTCCGGAGCCGCAGGCATTTGCTGCGCGCTAGATTTGTTCTTCTTGGATTTGGCAGGCTGACCGCGTTTGGCCTTCTTTTTCACAATATTTATTCCGGCATTTACAAATCGACTATGGGGTTCGAATAGCACACAGTGGCGCAATCAGAGTGCTTATCCCATTCACATTGTTGTGAAAAAGCAGCCTAGCTCAACATGCCGCCGTCGCTGTCATCCCCGGCTTCATCCAGTAACCGATCGAAATCAGGCACGTTTACCAATCGCTTACCCTGCAATTCGATGACACCGTCCTTCTTGAGGGCCGAAATCTGACGGCTCACTGTCTCAAGCGTTAAGCCGAGGTAATCCGCCATCGCTTCACGGGTCAAAGGCAGCTCAAAGGACATTGCTCCACCTGCTTGTCCTAAATTGAGCGTGGCATTGCGGCGCGCTAAAATCGACAGGAAAGACGCGATTTTTTCGCGCGCGGTTTTGCGACCGAGCAGAAGCATCCATTCACGCGCCGCATCCAACTCATCCAGTGTCATTTCGAGAAGTCGTTGCGCTATATGCGGTGTTTTTGCGATCATGTCTTCGAAAGGTCCCTTGCGAAAACAGCACATGACCATGTCGGACACTGCAACCACATCATAGGCGGCTGTCTCTCGACCAGGGCGACCAACAAAATCGCTGGGCAAAAGAAGCCCCACCATCTGCGTGCGCCCGTCCTCCATGGTTTGCGTCAGAGTGGCAATGCCCGTCACAACCGAGCCAACGAAGTCCATCTGATCCCCGGCCCAGATAACGGTGCGACCCGCTTCAAAGCTTCGGTAATACTTGATCTGGTCAAGTTTCTCCAATTCGTCCGCTTCGCAGCGGGCGCACACGGCCCGGTGGCGAATAGGACAATCCCCACAATCCCGCGGCGCGGGGTTTTTCAGGTCGTTAAGCATACGCCTCCAAAGCCTCGAGCTTGATCGAGATCAAAGTTAAAACAAACACCCTGACTTAGCTTATCCCATATGATTGAGAAAAAACAACTGGCACGGCTCGGCTTGTTCGACGCCAAATTGCCGCGGTACACAAGCTATCCGACCTCTCCGCACTTCTCGGAAGATGTGCAGGATGGCCATTTCCGCACGTGGATCGAGACACTGCCCAAAGGCAGCGCCATCTCGCTTTACCTGCACATCCCATTCTGTCGTCGGCTCTGCTGGTTCTGTGCCTGCCGCACACAGGGCACGCAGAACGATGCCCCGGTCATTGCCTATCTCAAAGTTCTGAAAGCCGAACTCGATCTGCTGAAAGAGGCCCTGCCGGAAGGCATCTCTTTGTCGCGCCTGCATTGGGGAGGTGGAACGCCCACCCTGTTATCCGCACCAATGATGACCGAACTGGCCGGCAAAATTCGCGAGACAATTCCTTTTGGTTCAGACACGGAATTCTCTGTCGAAATCGACCCCAATGAGATTGACGAGGCGCGCCTTGATGCCTTGGCCGCCGCCGGTATGAATCGCGCGTCCATTGGCGTGCAGGATTTTGACCCAATCATCCAACAAACCATTGGCAGGCTGCAAAGCTATGAGATCACGCGCGACACTGTCGAAGCCATACGCGCGCGTGGCATCAAAAGCCTGAACACCGATATTCTTTACGGTCTTCCGCATCAGAATCGCAAACGCATCACCGAGAGCGTGCAGAAACTCTTGTCGCTCTCGCCTGATCGTGTCGCACTCTACGGCTATGCACATGTGCCCTGGATGGCCAAGCGGCAGCAATTGATCCCATCTGATGCCATGCCGACACCCGAAGAGCGGCTTGAGCTTTTCGAAACTGCCCGCAGGCTCTTTGCCTGGGACGGATACCAGGAAATAGGCATAGACCATTTCGCAGCACCCGAAGACGGCCTAAGCACGGCCAAAGCCGACGGTCGCCTGCGCCGCAACTTCCAGGGCTACACGGACGACACGGCTGAAGCGTTGGTTGGGCTTGGAGCTTCGGCAATTTCTAGGTTCCCCCAAGGTTACGCACAAAACGCCTCTGCGACCGGCGCCTACACCAAAGCGATCCGGGCAGGCAATTTCGCAACAAGCCGTGGACATTGCTTTAAGGGCGAAGATCTTATGCGTGCGCGTCTGATCGAGGCTGTCATGTGTGATTTCCACATTTCGACCGACGAAATCTGCGCCAACTTTGATGTCTCACGCAAGCGCGTCCAAGATATGTTCAAAAAAACCTCAGATGAGTTTGAAGGCATATTGGATGTGCGAGGTGACGGGCTCTTTGTGCCTCCTGAGGCACGGTCTCTGACGCGCATGATCGCGCGCAGCTTTGATGCCTATGATCTAAGCCGTGCAGGACACAGCACCGCCATCTAGGGTTATCAGCACAAACACTTTTCCATGACAATCGCGTCCACGCGACCGTTTGGCGTGCCATAATACGCTTTGCGACGACCAATCTCGGCGTAGTGCGCCTTTTGGTAGAGCTGTATCGCCGCAATATTGTCGGACGCTACCTCCAGGAAAATCCGCAGCGCGCCGCTCTCTTTGGCATCTAGCTCAAGCCGCTGGAGCCGGTCATGTGCCAGACCTTGGCGGCGGCATCGTGGATCGCAGACAAGCGTCAAAAGCTCAGCCTCATCTGCCACTACGCGTCCCAGCGCAAAGGCGTCATTGTCCCCGACAAGCAATATTTTGTCATTTTGCAAAAGATCAAAAAACTCGCCGACACTCCACGCCCGGCCCTGCCCTTCAAATGCGCGTTGGTGCAAGGCCGCCAGGTCCTCAGGTGCCATGATCCAGCATCACAGGCGCTGTATCTCGCGATGGCGCAGCATCGGGAGGTTTGAGGTAAAGAGGAGTGGCTCGCGCTGTCTCAGATTGCCAACGCTGTGCCGCAATCCGCGCCACGGCAGACCCTGGTGCATATTTGGCTAGCGCGGCATCGACGCGCAGAGTCGCAGCTAAAGCCACGGCGCCAGTTCCAACGCACTTAAGACCCGGTTCAGCCCAGTCCGCAGGAACATCCACGAGCGCAATCATTTGCTTTGCAATATTGGCATGGGTGCCAAACCCGGCAACATAAACATGCTCGCGCGGCGCGGTAAGGCTGCTGATCATTGGGCCCTCTGCCCCCAAAGCCAGCGCGTCCAGCAAATCGACGCCCACCGCAGGCACGCCAAGCGACAATGCGAGCCCACGCGCGGCAGCAACAGAGATACGTATACCCGTAAAATTCCCTGGCCCAACACCCACACCAATCGCAGAAAGATCGCTCCAAGTCGCGCCACCGCGTTCAAGACACCCCTCCAAAACAGGAAGAAGCGCTTCAGCCTGACCTTTCGGCATGTCCTCGTAGAAATCAGCCAGAACTTCGTCGCCCTGCAAAAGCAAAGCTCCGCACCAAGGCCCTGATGTGTCAAAGCCCAGAATCACCGGCTGTTCATTCATGGATATCAAAGACCGACGGGGCGCACCTCGGTCACTTCAGGAATGTAGTGCCGCAGCAGGTTCTCAATCCCCATTTTCAGGGTGATTGTTGACGATGGGCACCCTGCACATGCCCCTTGCATATGCAAATACACAACGCCACGCTCAAACCCGTGAAACGTGATGTCACCACCATCTTGTGCCACTGCCGGGCGCACGCGCGTATCCAGAAGCTCCTTGATCTGACCCACGATCTCGGCATCTTCGCCATCATGATCCGCGTGACCCGAGGCAGCCGCCTCACCGATGATCACAGGTTGGCCCGACTGGAAATGCTCCATAATCGCACCGAGAATGGCAGGTTTCACATGGTCCCACTCGACATCTTCGGCTTTGGTCACGGTCACAAAATCATTACCCAGAAAGACGCCTGTGACGCCCTCAACTCCAAACACGCGCGCCGCCAGAGGTGATTTCTCGGCAGCCTCTTGGTTCGGAAAATCAGCGGTTCCAGCCTCAAGCACAGCTTGGCCTGGCAGGAATTTCAACGTTGCGGGATTGGGGGTTGATTCAGTCTGAATAAACATAGGTCCGGCCTTTCGCTGGGGTTATTCAGGATATGAGCAGCTACACCCGCAGAGTCAAGGTTTGGAACGATTCTAAATTGGAAATCTCAGGTGATCGTTTCCAACCGTTCCTTGCTCAGGTCACCCGGAACAATCGTCACCGGGATCGGCAAGTTGCCCGAGTTCTTCGTCAGATAAGAAACCAGCGGCCCAGGGCCTTTCTTGTCTGTCCCTGCCCCAAGAACCAAAACACCAATTTCCGGATCAGCCTGCACTTGCGACAAGATTTCAGTCATCGGGTCGCCCTCTCGGATCACCAGTTCCGGGTCAATCCCTTGTTTGTCGCGCATCCATTTCGCAAAAACTTCGAAATGCGCATGGATCCTTTCCCGCGCCTCTTCGCGCATGATGTCACCCACACCAATCCAGTGATTGAACTCTTCTGGTGGAATCACAGCCAAAATTTCGACCCCTGCTCCAGTATGCGCGGCCCGCAATGCGGCAAAGCGCATGGCGTTGAGGCACTCGCGGCTGTCATCCAGCACTACCAAGAATTTCCGCATTACTGTCGTCTCCCTGTCCAGGGGTCATATTGAACTGATCCACATGATCGGGCAACCGAATGATGAATGAGATCTCTAAATAACTGTTGTATCAGTCAAAAGTACCAGCCACACGGCCCAAAAGCATAAAGGCCCGCGCCGTTCGTGTATCCGATAGCTCGGCAATTTCGGCATCCGTTGCGGTTTCTGTAAACTCACAGATTGTGCGATCGAACAGGCGCAAGAAATGATGCGCTGAATCCCGGAAAATAGTGTCCTGCTTCATCCGAGCTGCTGCCAGAGCAAGCGACGACCGATCCCGAATGCCACCCAAGGGCGCAATCGCACGTCCCCGTTCCCCAGCTCCAAAGCGGCGCCAGATCTCGGTGCGTGCCATATCCGGTCGCAGATCATCCATGTAAATACCATCTTGTGACAACAGCGTCAGAACGTCCTGCGACGCCTGCACAAGCTTGGAGGTCTTGCGATTCTTCAACGCCCGTCGCAAGGCAGCGAAACCTGCTTTATCCTCTGCATCTTCAGGAAAGTTCATCGCTTTGATGAAATCATCAGTGGCTAGCGGCGGCTCGATATCTTCGGCAGAAGTGCCTAATGGCAATGCCACCTGGCCTTCTGTGGTTGCTTCGGGCTCGGGTTTTGGTTTGGGTGCCGGCGAGGGCTGGCGCGTTGAAGTAAACGTCGCCAACACAGTCTCAGCCTTTCGCTGAGACGCTGCAATCTCATCAAGCTTGCGCGCCACAGAAGGTTGCGTGACCACACTACTGGATTGATTTTGCGCCACATAAGCCTGACGGATTGCATCAATCGCAGTCTGTAGCCGCTGACTTTCCTCGCGCATCAGTTTGTTCGACCGGGCCGCAGTCGCCGCAACCCATATCATCGCGACGGGCAAAAATATCCCCAAGAGCAAGAACAACAGGTGCATGCCACCGCCGCCTTGCGGCGGGGTACTCAGCGGTTCGAGCAGGAAAAAGAACACCGCCGTGCCCAGCAGCCACACAATCGTCAAAGCTAGCGCAATCACCTCGATAGATGTGATGCGCTCGGTCTGTGGACGATTGTAAATACCCAATGGGGTCGTCGATGTGTCCTGCTGTTCAGACATGGTCAAACTTTTCTAAAGATACGAAATCTTCAGCACTTCATATGATTTTTCGCCGCCCGGTGTGCGCACTTCTACGCTGTCACCTTCTTCCTTGCCAATCAAAGCCCGTGCAATCGGCGATTTTATGTTCAAAAGACCCTTTTCGATATTGGCCTCGTATTCGCCAACAATCTGATAGGTTTTTTCCTCATCAGTATCTTCATCGACCAAAGTCACGGTGGCCCCAAACTTTATCGTTCCCGAAAGCTTGGTTGGGTCAATTACGTCTGCCAGGCTTATCGCGCCTTCCAATTCCTTGATGCGACCCTCAATAAAGGACTGCTTTTCCTTTGCAGAATGGTACTCAGCATTCTCCGATAAATCGCCATGCTCACGTGCCTCTGAAATCGCCTGAATGATCGCAGGGCGTTCCTCGGACTTGAGATGTTTCAACTCTGCCTCCAAAGCCGCGAATCCGGCCTGAGTCATCGGGATCTTTTCCATTTATCTTGTGCCCCTCGTGGCAACGTGGGCGGCCCTGGCCACCCCAATCAGCATCGTGAACAATGCGCGACAGAATGACCCGACCTTCATTCCGAATGCAATAGGACATAGCAAGCAGACCTACATTTCATTGGCCGCTTGGAAGAAATCCGCGTGCCATGGTCGAAAACTGGCGCATTTCGACGGTTTTAACGTCGTGTTCCAATTGACCTCTGACAACGCGGCACGCTAACCAGATGCGACCTTTTTAGCGGCCCTATTGGGGGCTGCTCTGACATGGAGTGGGAAAAATGGCGCAAGTCGAACGGGAAGCCATGGAATACGACGTTGTGATCGTCGGCGCGGGACCAGCAGGCCTAAGCGCTGCGATCCGCCTCAAACAACTCGACCCGAACCGCGAGGTCGTGGTTTTGGAAAAAGGCTCGGAAGTGGGCGCGCATATCCTGTCGGGTGCGGTACTTGATCCATGCGGCCTTGATGCGCTCATCCCTGATTGGAGAGAAAAAGGCGCGCCCCTCAATACGCCGGTCAAAGAAGACAACTTCTTCATGCTGGGTGAAGCAGGCAAGATGCGCATTCCCAACTTCCCTATGCCGCCTCTGATGAACAATCACGGCAACTACATCGTGTCCATGGGCAATGTCTGCCGCTGGATGGCTGAACAGGCCGAAGCGATGGGCATCGAGATTTTCCCCGGCATGGCTTGCTCAGAAATCGTCTATGGCGAAAATGGCGAGGTCAAAGGCGTCGTCGCGGGTGAATTTGGCAAAGAGGCCGATGGCACTCCGGGTCCAAGCTATGAGCCGGGAATGGAGCTGCACGGCAAATACGTTTTCCTGTCCGAGGGCGTGCGTGGCTCGCTTTCGAAAGAGGTCATTGCCAAATACGACCTGGCCAAGGGCAAAGAGCCGCAGAAATTTGGCCTCGGCATGAAAGAGATCTGGGAAATCGACCCGGACAAGCACAAAGAAGGCTCTGTCACCCATACAATGGGGTGGCCTCTGGGAAAGAATGCCGGCGGCGGGTCTTTCATCTACCATCTTGAAAATAATCAGGTTTACGTAGGTTTCGTGGTTCACCTAAACTACAAAAACCCACATCTTTTCCCCTACATGGAATTCCAGCGCTTCAAGCATCACCCAATGGTGGCTGACCTGCTCAAAGGCGGCAAACGCGTGGCTTACGGCGCGCGCGCAATCAGCGAAGGCGGGTATCAGTCGATGCCCAAGATGGTTGCGCCCGGCGTGGCGCTCCTGGGCTGTTCGGTGGGCATGGTCAACGTGCCGCGCATCAAGGGCAACCACAACGCCATGCTCTCTGGCAAAGCCGCGGCAGAGGCCGCACACACCGCTTTGGAGGCAGGCCGCGCCAGCGATGAGTTGTCAGCCTATGAAACCGAAGTGCGCGAAGGGGCCATCGGCAAGGATCTCAAGAAGGTCCGGAACGTCAAACCCCTCTGGTCCAAATACGGTCTTACCGCATCACTCACCTTGGGCGGCTTGGACATGTGGACCAACACGCTGGGCTTTTCCGTCTTCGGCACCATCGGTCACGGCAAATCTGATGCGGACGCCACCGAGCCAGCCGCCAATCACAAACCCATCGACTATCCCAAACCCGATGGCACGCTCAGCTTTGATCGCCTGACCAATGTCAGCTTTTCAATGACGAACCACGAGGAAAGCCAGCCTGCGCATCTGCAGCTCAAAGACGGCGCAGTACCAATTTCCGTAAATCTGCCCAAATATGCGGAACCGGCGCAACGCTACTGCCCCGCAGGGGTTTACGAAGTTGTTGAGGAAGAGGGCAAAGACCCGCGCTTTGTCATAAACTTCCAAAACTGCGTCCATTGCAAAACCTGTGACATCAAAGACCCCAGCCAAAATATCAACTGGGTCACCCCACAGGGCGGAGACGGGCCGAATTACCCGAATATGTGACAGTTCGCAGAAAAATTATCGTTTCAGGGGCGGCGAAATGGCCGCCCTCATTGCCTTGGCGCACAGCAAACACTACCTTTCACGCCAACAAAGAGCATCACAGGCAGGGAGCCCACACCGTGAGAGTGCTGACCGCAGGCGCGCTGGCCGCGTTTATTCAAGCTTTTGCCGTCCCCGTGCAGGCATCTGAGGATGTCGGCGCCTATTTGGCCGCACGCCAGGCGATCGTTAACCACGACTTCGACACGGCAGCGCAGTATTTCACCCAAGCCTTGACCAAAGACACCTCTAATCCTGCCATCATGGAAAGCACCGTCTTTTCATTCATGGCTCTGGGCAACATCGAAAGCGCCGTTCCGGTTGCCAAACGTATCGATGAGGAAGGTCTGCGCAGCCAGGTCGCTTTCATCGCGCTCATCGCTGATGCTGTCAAAAACGAACGCTATGATGAGGTGCTTGAACGCATCGAGACACAACGCGGTGTCAGCGCTCTGGCTGATGGCCTGATCGCTGCCTGGGTTGAAATGGGCCGTGGTGACATGGCGTCAGCTTTAGCAAGGTTCGATGACGTGGCGGGTCAACGCGGCCTGCGCAGCTTTGCGAACTACCACAAAGCATTGGCGCTCGCTGCTGTCGGCGATTTCGAAAGCGCTGAGCAAATCTTCTCCGGCGGTGAAGACGAGCCGCTACAGCGTACGCGACGTGGCACCATTGCCTGGGCCGAAGTCCTCAGCCAGCTAGAGCGAAACGATGAGGCGATCGCCCTCCTAGATGAAGCGTTTGGCGGCAATCTTGACCCACAAATCGCAGCTCTGCGTGCTGAGCTTGAAACCGGCCTTCCGGTTCCCTTTAGCCTTGTCTCCGGGGCTCAAGACGGGGTGGCTGAGGTTTTCTATTCGCTTGGACAAATTCTTTTAAGCGAGGCGGGTCGGGACTACACCTTGCTTTATGCCCGCACGGCGCAGTTCCTGAATAACGATCACGTCGACTCCGTCCTTATGGCTGCCGAACTCTTGGAAGATCTGGAACGCTATCAATTGGCAACCGAAGTGTACAAGAGCGTGCCTCGGGATCACCCCTCATTCACTGCCGCCGAAATGGGACGTGCGGAGTCCCTGCGTCGGGCTGAGAAATCAGATGCCGCAATCGAAGTTCTGGAACAGCTTCGCGTTTCGCATCCTGAGCTGCCCCTTGTGCATGTGTCCTCAGGTGATCTCTACCGTCAGAACGAGCGTTACGACGACGCCGTTGCCGCCTATGACGAAGCGATCTCGCTTTATGACGGCCGTGGCACTGAACAGTGGTTCGTCTACTACGCGCGCGCCATAAGCCACGAACGTTTGGGAGTTTGGGAGAAAGCCGAGGCCGATTTCCGCAAAGCCCTCGAACTAAACCCTGATCATCCGCAGGTCCTCAACTATCTCGGCTACTCGCTGGTCGAAAAGCAGATCAAGTTGGACGAGGCACTCAGCATGATTGAGCGCGCTGTTGAACGTCAGCCTGACAGCGGTTTCATTGTCGATAGCCTCGGCTGGGTTCTCTACCGCCTGGGAAACTATGACGAAGCCATCATACACATGGAGCGCGCCGCCGAGCTGATGCCGGTTGATCCGGTGGTCAACGACCACTTGGGTGACGTGCTCTGGGCAGTGGGCCGTCATACCGAGGCCGAGTTCCAATGGAAGCGTGCGCTCTCATTTGTGGATGAAGAAAACCCGTCGCCCGACATCGACCCTGATCGCATCCGTCGCAAGCTTGAGGTTGGTCTCGACGTCGTGCTCGAAGAAGAAGGCGCACCCCCACTTGAAGTCGCCGATGACGGTTGAGGCCTTCGCGCCTGCCAAGATCAACCTGACACTGCACGTCACAGGCCGCCGTGACGATGGCTATCACCTGCTCGACTCGCTTGTCATGTTCGCCGATGTGGGGGATCGTCTGCGCATCACACCGGCCCCCAAGACGATACTACGCGTCAGCGGCCCGCTCTCACAGGGTGTGCCCACCGATGACAGCAACCTCGTGATCCGAGCCGCCAATCTGATCGGGGCCACCGCAGAGATCGAGCTTGAAAAACACCTGCCCAACGCCGCTGGCATCGGGGGTGGGTCGTCCGATGCTGGCACGATCCTGCGTGTTCTAAGGAACATAACCGGCACACCGGTGCAAGACAACGGCCTGTCACTCGGAGCCGATGTTCCCGTCTGTATGCATGCCAAGGCAGCACGAATGCGGGGGATCGGGGAACACATAATCCCGTTGGATCACTTGCCGACGCTCGAAGCACTGCTGGTGAACCCCATGGTCGCCGTGCCCACCGGCCCGGTATTTAGAATTCTCGAAACGCCGAACAATCCACCTATGCCGGATACCATTCCAGCCGACCTTGATGCACCCGCATTTGCCGATTGGCTTGGACAGATGCGCAACGATCTCGAGGTTCCGGCCATTACTGTGGAGCCCGCCGTGACGGCCACACTGAACGCACTGAACGCGACCCAAGATTGTTTGCTTTCTCGGATGTCGGGCTCAGGCGCCACATGTTTCGGGCTTTATCCTGATGCCACGACGGCCAAAAACGCCGCTGCGCGGCTTCAGTCAAACTATCCGAATTGGTGGATCCGCTCGACCCGGCTCAGTTGATCCGCGCAACCACGTAATCCGCCAGATCACTTAGCATATCACGCACAGGGTGTTCTGGTAGCGTCAGGATCGCATCGCGCGCCTTCCCGGACCATCCAAGCGCATCTTGACGCGTTGCCTCCAAGGTTCCGTGATGGTGCAACAAACGCAGCGCCTCTTCCAGATCACCGTCTCGCTGATCGCCCTTCTCAATCGTCCGTTCCCAGAATGCACGCTCCGTCTCAGACGCCGCCGCCACAGCCTTGATCACCGGAAGAGTCAGTTTCCGTTCGCGGAAATCATCACCCACATTTTTCCCCGTCGCCTTGGCATCGCCCTGATAATCCAAAAGATCATCCACAATCTGAAAGGCTATGCCCAGCGCATCACCATAATCAAAAAGCGCCTTGATATGCGCCTCGTCAACCTCGGCAATCACACCGCCCACTTCAGTTGCCGCAGAAAAGAGTGCCGCCGTCTTGCCGCGCACGACCTGCAGGTAAATTGCCTCATCGGTGCGCAAATCCCGCGCCGCGCTCAGCTGTAGAACCTCGCCTTCGGCAATCGTCGCTGCCGCGTTGGACAGAATATCCAGCACTCGGAGCGATCCAGTCTCGACCATTAACTGGAAAGACCGCGCAAAAAGATAGTCCCCGACCAAAACGCTGGATTTGTTGTCCCACAGTAAATTTGCCGTGGGTCGTCCGCGCCGCTGCGCACTTTCATCGACCACATCGTCATGCAGCAAGGTCGCGGTGTGAATGAATTCAACCGTGGCCGCCAGATGCACATCATATGCGCCGCCATACCCACACAGATCCGCAGTCGCCAACGTCAGCATCGGGCGTAGCCGCTTGCCGCCTGCTTCAACCAAGTGTGCCGTGACCTCGGGAATACGCGGTGCATGACGTGACGCCATGCGCTCACGGATCAGAGTATTCACATCACCTAGTTTTCCTGACAGATGATCAGCCAGCGCTTCATGCGGCTTGGTCGCAATATGATCCAATCCCATGTTACTCCCATCGCCCGGCTCGACATCACAGCGAGCAGCCCTTACATCCCCAGAACATGAAACACCTGCTCAGCACCACCGATCCGACGATCATTGCCTTTGCCAAAGCTCTGCTTCAAGGCGAGGATATAAACTGCTTTGAAATGGACGTAAACATGAGCGTCCTGGAAGGTGGTATCGGAATTTTCCCGCGGCGCTTGATGGTTGCCGATGGCGACTACACCCTCGCGCGCCGCACGCTACTCGACAACGGCATAGAGCTTGATGACCCAAAGTGAGTCCGACGCAGACCTCAGCCGAGATGCATTTCTGGGCGGTGGGCTTCAAATTCTGCAACCTCACCAAGGGTACCGCGCCGGGATAGATCCCGTGCTTCTGGCCGCCAGTGTCCCGGCACAACCCGGTGACAGCATTCTTGACCTTGGATGTGGGGCAGGTGTCGCAGGGTTGTGCCTGGCGCGCCGCGTACCTGGGATCGCTCTGACCGGCCTTGAATTGCAGGCGCAATATGCTGAACTCGCAACGCAGAACGCGGCGGAAAATGGCATCGACATGACCGTGATCTTGGGTGACATCGCCGCTCCACCGACCGAAATCAAGGACAAACAGTTCAGCCATGTCATTGCCAACCCGCCCTACTTTGATCAGGCAAGGCGCACCGCTGCTGACGATATAGGCCGTGAGGTCGCTCTGGCAGGCTCCGCGCCCTTATCCGATTGGGTCGCCACTGCAGCCAAACGTACCTGCCCCAAGGGCACTGTTACCTTTATTAACCGAACCGAACGCCTGCCAGACCTGCTAAGCGCCTTTCGAACGCACTTGGGCAGTCTGGAAGCTCTACCTCTGGCCCCGCGTTCGGGGCGGGCAGCCAAGCTGATCCTTTTGCGCGGTCGCAAAAATGGAAACGCTGAGTTTCGACTTCATCAACCGTGGATATTGCACGAAGGTGACAAACATTTGGCTGACGCGGAAAACTACACTCAAGCAACAGTTTGTATTTTGCGCGATGCCGGTGCGCTAAACTTTCCAGCTTAAAATTCACGCTTTGTTAAGATGTTCCAGCAAATCACTATGCGCGCGCAGCGTGACAGGAATCATCTTTTGTGATGCACTCAGATTCGCGCTTACAGAAAATGAGAGGAGAGGCATTTATGTCTTTGAATTCGCATGTCGACGAGCTGAAAAGAAAACATCAGAATCTCTCGGAACAGGTAGAAGCCGCACAGCGTGCCCCAGGTTCCAACGACTTTGAAATCGCGGATATGAAGAAACAAAAGCTTCGACTTAAAGAGGAAATTGAGAGGCTTTCGTCCTAGACCTCGAACTCACCTTCAGAAACTGAACATAGCCCTGGGGTTTACTCCGAGGGTAGTGGTAGAATTTTCATCTGATCCGAACTGGGTCGCCCTTTGTCTATCTCGGCAAGCATCCAATCCCGAAACGCTTTTATCTGAGGTTTGTCTTCTGACCCTTTGCGGCACAGAAACCGAAAGCGCGCGCCGGTACTGAGGGCCACTTTGTAAGGGGCCACCAAACGGCCATCCATCAGGTCCTTGATCACCAGTGCCCGCCGCCCAAGGGTCACGCCAACCCCAGCCAGCGCCGCATCCACCGCATGGTCGGTCTGTGAAAACCGTGGGCCATGCGCCTCTATCGGATCCACGCCAACACTGCGAAACCAGTTGGCCCATGTGGGTGACGGATCAAGAAAATCAATGCTCTGATCCACAATCAGAACCGCATCTCTCAAACTCTCAGGTGTGGGGAATTGTGTCGCGAGCGTCGGCGTCATAACCGGCGTCACCCATTCTTCGGCCAAGGGCAAGGACCACACATCCGTATCCGGCCCATAGCCAAACCGAATAGCCACGTCGACCTGGTCTCGGTCAAAATCCATGGCCTTGAGCGACGCAGCAAACCGTAACTCGATTTCGGGATGCGCCTGTGCAAACTCGAAAAGACGTGGTGCCAACCACTTAGAAGTAAACCCCGGCCCCGCCGTCACCGTCAGGCTGGACACGTCCTGCAACCGTCGCGTCGCCGTCCAGGCTGCCACGAGTGATGTGAACCCGTCCCGACACCCAGGTGCCAGTGTTTCTCCTGCTTCCGTCAGCGCGACCGCCCGATTGAGCCGGCGGAACAACGGCGCCCCCAGATGCTGTTCCAGCGACTTGATTTGGAACGACAGCGCTGCAGGCGTCACACTCAATTCATCCGCGGCTTTTTGAAAAGACATATGTCGCGCGGCAGCATCAAAGGCGCGCAACGCGGTCAAAGGAGGCAATCGATCACTCATGTCAGTTAAATAATACTTAACTGAAGCAATGAAAAGTCTCGTTTGTAAGCTTCATTTCGAAGGCGCATATTCACATCAGACAAGTTAAACAGAAGGATCACCCGCCATGATCGAGATCACATCAAACGCCCGCCTCCGTGACGCCTACCGCGCCGCCCATCATGAACGCAGCCAGGTTATCGGCAACTTCTTTGCTCGCCTGATGCACAAAACGCCTTCCGCGTGATCGTTGCAAGTCAGCGGAAAAGCAAAGGGCCGGTCGCAGTGACCGGCCCTTCAATTTTTGAATGTCGCTGTCTTAAACGAAGAACTGCGCACCATTGGCCGAAATAGTCGAGCCGTTGATAAAGCCCGAGTCTTCCGACGCGAGGAAGCTCACGCAGCGCGCGATTTCTTCGGGTGTGCCAAGACGGCCAGCTGGAATGCCTGCAATGATCTTCTCGCGAATGCTCTCATCAATCGCCATAACCATTTCGGTCGCGATGTAGCCCGGGCAAATCGCGTTGGCAGTGATGCCCGCACGCGCACCTTCCTGCGCCAGCGATTTCACGATACCCAGATCGCCCGCTTTCGTGGCCGCATAGTTGACCTGACCGAACTGACCTTTTTGGCCGTTGATCGAGCTGATCACGATCACGCGGCCAAACTTGCGCTCTCGCATACCTGGCCAAACAGGGTGAACCGTGTTGAACACGCCTGTGAGATTGGTGTCGATCACCTCTTTCCACTGCTCAGGGCTCATGCGGTGGAATGGGGCGTCGCGGGTGATGCCCGCATTGGCCACAACGGTGTCGATCGGGCCAAGATCAGCTTCGATTTGAGCAATTCCGGCCTGGCTGGCGTCATAGTCGGCGACGTTCCATTTGTACGTCTTGATACCGGTTTCAGCCGTAAAGGCAGCGGCCTTTTCATCATTGCCGGCGTAAGTGGCGGCGACGTTGTAGCCTTCCGACTTCAGTTGTTTTGAAATGGCTTCACCGATACCACGGCTTCCGCCTGTGACGAGTGCAGTTCGGGACATGTTTCTTCCTCCGAAAAT
Organism: Roseovarius sp. W115; assembly: GCF_032842945.2. Taxonomy (NCBI): domain Bacteria; kingdom Pseudomonadati; phylum Pseudomonadota; class Alphaproteobacteria; order Rhodobacterales; family Roseobacteraceae; genus Roseovarius; species Roseovarius rhodophyticola. The sequence continues at coordinate 1,963,249 of NZ_CP146606.1, read as the reverse complement.
ATGTGATCCGGGCCGAGCTATCTCGACCCGGATGGGATGTCATTGATTTGGATCAGGGGCGCTCAACGCAGAGCGCAACGCCCATGCCACCGCCGATGCAGAGCGTGGCCAGACCTTTTTTGGCATCGCGGCGCTTCATCTCAAAGAGAAGCGTGTTCAGAACACGACAGCCTGAGGCGCCAATTGGGTGGCCAATGGCAATCGCGCCACCGTTCACGTTCACAATCGACGGATCCCAACCCATGTCCTTGTTTACGGCACAGGCTTGGGCGGCGAAGGCCTCATTCGCTTCAACCAGATCAAGGTCAGCCACGCTCCAGCCCGCTTTGTCCAAGGCTTTGCGGCTGGCATGAATTGGCCCAACACCCATGATCGATGGATCAAGACCCGCTGTCGCATAAGATGCGATCCGTGCCAAAGGCTCGATGCCGCGCTTCTCGGCATTGTCAGCGCTCATCAATAGCACAGCAGCTGCACCGTCATTCAGGCCCGACGCATTGGCCGCTGTCACCGAACCATCCTTTGTAAAGGCCGGGCGCATCTTGGCCATCGCCTCAATGTTTGCGCCGTGGCGGATGTATTCATCGCTGTCTACCACAATATCACCTTTGCGGGTCTTCACCGTGAACGGCACGATTTCATCCGCAAACTTGCCGGCCTTTTGAGCCGCTTCTGCTTTGTTCTGCGACGCCACGGCAAACTCATCCTGCATGTCGCGGGTGATCTGCCACTGGTCGGCCACGTTTTCTGCGGTCTGGCCCATATGGTAGCCATTGAACGCATCCCAAAGACCGTCCCGGATCATCGTGTCGATGTATTTCATATCGCCCATTTTGTGTCCAGCACGCAGCGCGGCGGCATGAGGGCTGAGGGTCATGTTCTCTTGACCACCGGCTGCGACGACATCCGCGTCACCCAACTGGATATGCTGTGCACCCAGTGCCACGGCCCGAAGACCCGAGCCACAAACCTGGTTGAGGCCCCAAGCGGATGATTCCACGGGTAAGCCTGCGTTCACATGCGCCTGACGCGCAGGGTTTTGACCCTGAGCGGCGGTCAGAACCTGACCAAGGATAGTTTCAGATACATCCGACTTTTCCACGCCAGCCCGCTCGACGACAGCTTCCAGAACGGCAGCCCCCAGATCATGAGCAGGAGTATTGGCGAATGAGCCGGAAAAAGAACCCACGGCGGTCCGAGCCGCGGATGCGATGACGACATTTGTCATGTTGTCCTCCACGAATTTAGGTTTCACATTTCGAGGAAGACCTTGCAGCAACAAACGGTAGCGTACCGGATTCCCCGCCTCTCGCGACGGGGTTTACCGCAGGCGCCGCAGCGCGGCAATGTACGTAGTGTCACAGGTCAGGCCGAAGCGGCGCGCTCTTGCCGAACTTCTTCCCACGGCGCATGAATTGTGGGCGCCCCAAAGTAGTAGCCCTGAAGACAGTCAAATCCCATATGGCTAAGATACACCGCATCGCGCGGGTTCTCGACACTTTCCGCCACGGTCACCAGGTCAAACTGCTCGGCAATGGACAAAAGCGCGCGTGTAAGAACCTGATTGTCCGGATCATCCGCAATACCGCGAATGAATTGGCCATCTACTTTCAGAATATCGAAATAGAAATCCCTCAGATATCGGAAAGACGTATAGCCCCCTCCGAAATCATCGAGCGCAAAACTGATGCCTTTGCGTTGCAGGTCGGACATGAAACTGACCACAAGCTCCGGAATGAGCATTGCCGAGCTTTCGGTGATTTCCAAAATGAGACGCTCTGCAACTGTCGGATCTTTGGCAATCCCGCGTTTGAGCGACCGCATCCAACGGGGATAGCCGATGGAGCGCGCCGACATGTTAATCGCCAGTCGAAGACTGGGAAACCGCCTGAGGCAGGCCAGCCCTTTTTCCAAAGCCAGACAATCAATGATCCGCCCGGTTTCCGTCGCCTCGATGGACCCTATGAAGTCCCGCGCGGGAATGATCCGCCCGGTGGGGTCAAGCACCCGGATCAGACCTTCGTAAAAGGCCGGCCGCGCCTGATCCCCGGCCGGGACGATTGACTGGTACGCCAGCGTCACTTGCTTGTGCCGCACAGCCTCATCCACCATGCGAATAACCGACTGGTCACGCGATGAAATCGCATAGGCCATAGGGCTATCGTGCCCCGCCGGAATATTTGCCCAAATTTTCTTACCCATACCAGTCTCCGCAACGACGACCCCAATTCCACTCCGGCACACCTTGCGCATTGGCGGCTAAGGAATTGTTAAATGCATAATTTGAGTCATAGTGTGCACTTCAAGGAATGTTTGGAGACACCATGTCAGATCGCTGCGGTTGGGTGGGCATGGACCCCATCTATGAGGCCTATCATGACACTGAATGGGGCGTGCCCGAATATGACAGCCGCGCGCTTTGGGAAAAGCTTATCCTCGACGGGTTTCAGGCCGGGCTGAGCTGGATCACGATCCTCAAGAAACGCGACAACTTTCGTGCTGCATTTCAAGGGTTTGACCCAAATATCCTGGCCACTTGGGGTGAAGCCGAGGTCACGCATCTGTTGCAAGATGCAGGCATCATCCGCCACCGCGGCAAGATCGAGGCGACCCTTTCAAACGCCCGTGTCTGGCAAGAGATTGAGGCGGAGACGGGCTTTGATACATATCTGTGGACCTACATGGGTGGTACACCTTTGCAGAACCAGTGGCGCACACTTGAAGAGGTGCCCACCGAAACAGAAATCTCCCGCGCAATTTCGAAAGATTTGAAGAAACGTGGCTTCAAGTTTTGCGGCCCCACAATCGTATATGCCTTTATGCAGGCCGTTGGCATGGTCAACGACCACTTGGTGACATGCCCTTGCCATGAAAAGGTGGCGAAATTGGGTGATCGGCGATGAGTTGAAGTTGAGAGCACGCACGGGTCTCTCAGATGACCTCCGCCGTCAGCTGAAATCGTTCTTTGCCCTTCAGATTGAGAGAGGTGTCACTGCTCAAAAGCGGCCATCATCAATGCGCGCAGTCGTGCCAAGTCCTGGTCTACGCTGACGGTCAGATCACACACAAAAGTTGGCAAAGCCTGCACGCGGATTTTCCCACTCCGCGGCAGGTATTTGCCACGGGGAAGCAACTGATCACTATCATGGATGATGATCGGGGTGATCGTTCGACCGGTTTCTCGAGCGACAAGAATAGCACCCGCTTTGAATTCCCCCAACGACCGCGTTTTGGCGCGTGTGCCTTCGGGAAAGAGGACAACGGAACGGCGGGCGGCCATGCCTTTGACGGCATTCGTCAGTGTTTGCATAGCCAATGAACCGGACTCTCGGTTTATGGGAACAAGACCCGCTCCATCGAAACCAGTGCGCAGCAACCTGCTGTTCCAAAACTCTGACTTTGCGGCGAACGTGAACCATTTGGCATCGGGTACAACATGCATCAACGTGAACCCATCAAGATGACTGCGGTGATTGACGACAATGATGCTGTCAGTATCAGCAGCAAGTGCAGCCTTCTCTTCAGGACGCATCTCGGCCCGAATGCTCAAAAGCCACAACAGCCGGGAACAGGATCGTTTCACCAACCGCCAATACCAGCCCCGAAACCCTTTGCGCTGCGCGCAGATCAAAGGAACGAAGGCGACAAAAAGGAAATAGAGCGGGCCAAACAGGATCAGGACAGCGCGTTTGATCAGACGCAATGGCAAAGGATCAATAGCGCGGGTTGCGCTATGATGACCGCTGGAAGAAGGAAGCATGACATCCTCAGACAAGGCCCGCAACAGGCACGTGAGCCATGAATGAAAGCCACGTAGTGGACGGAAGCATCATGACCTAAGCAACCGACGCACGAGCGCAAAGTCAGCGCACATCTCTCTATCTGCCGAAGACCGCATCAGATCAATGACAAATGTTCGCTTAATGGGATCCGGCAGGCCACACCGCCAGAAGACCTTTAATGAACCCTTTGGATTCCCTTCGACGCTCCTATATACGGGTGCATCTGACCCGGAACGCGCAAACCCATGACTGACACAGCCCCAATCACTCAGGATGTCCTGACCATCCCCCGCAAGCTGCCCGAGGGGCCTGTGAACCTTGTCGGTCTCACCCGCGACAGGCTCCGCGATACACTCATCGCCCACGGCACGCCGGAAAGGCAGGCCAAGATGCGCGTGAACCAGATCTGGCAGTGGATATACCAATGGGGTGTGCGCGATTTTCACGCCATGACAAACCTCTCCAAGGCGTACCGCGCTGAACTGGCCGATACCTTCACCATCGCCATTCCTGAGATTGTCGACAAACAGGTCAGCGCAGATGGCACCCGCAAGTATCTTGTGCGCATCGCCGGCGGGCATGAGGTTGAAACTGTCTACATCCCGGAGGAAGACCGCGGCACGCTTTGCATCTCTTCCCAGGTCGGCTGCACACTCACCTGTTCTTTCTGCCATACCGGCACGCAAAAGCTCGTCCGAAACCTGACTGCTGGAGAAATCATTGGGCAGGTTATGCTCGCGCGCGATGATCTTGGCGAATGGCCGCAACCCGGTGTCGGCTCCGGCACGGACGGCCCACGCCTTTTGTCCAACATTGTTCTTATGGGCATGGGTGAGCCGCTCTACAATTTCGACAATGTGCGCGACGCGATGAAGATCGCCATGGATGGCGAAGGCATAGCTCTTTCCCACCGCCGGATCACGCTGTCAACTTCTGGAATTGTCCCGGAGATCGCAAAGACCGCCGAAGAAATCGGCTGCATGCTCGCCGTGTCCTTCCACGCCACAACAGATGAAGTGCGCAACAAGCTGGTGCCGATCAACAAGAAGTGGAACATTGAAGCGCTTCTTGATGCCCTGCGCGCCTATCCAAAGGCCAGCAATTCCGAACGCATCACATTTGAGTATGTCATGCTCAAGGACGTCAACGACAGCGACGAAGATGCCCGCCGCCTGGTGCAACTGATCAAAGGCATTCCTGCCAAGATCAATCTCATCCCCTTCAACGAATGGCCCGGTGCGCCACATGAACGCAGCGACTGGACCCGCATCGAACGCTTTGCCGACATCATTTACAAAGCCGGATATGCCAGTCCAATTCGTACACCACGCGGAGAAGATATCATGGCTGCCTGCGGCCAGCTCAAATCCGCAACGGAACGCGAACGTAAATCACGAAAAGACATCGAAGCCGAGACAGGCCTCTGAACGTTGAGATACGCCAGGCTTGCGCCCGCCTTGGGTCCGGCCAAGCGAAAGCTCAGGCGTTGCGCGAAATGCCTCAACTCTCAGTATGCCTAGTCTCACCCAATGCAAACAACGCAAAAAAGCCCGTGGGCCGAGGTTACCCTCGGCCCACGAACGCACCTACTACGCATAGGCAGGGCTCTCGCCCAGCCCGCCTACTCGATAAACGTCCTTGCAAGGCGGTCACTGATGGGTTGCGCCAGGTATGAAAAGGCCGTTCTCTCGCCGGTACGGACAAACAGATCCGCCGGCATGCCCGGTAGCAGGTCCAACTCGGCAACTTGCGTGGGCTGATCCGCATCAAGTTTCACACGTGCCATGTAAAACTCCTCGCCTGTGCGGTCATCCTCCAGCGCATCCGCCGAGATGTCGAAAATCTGGCCAGTAGCTTCGGGCACATCCGCCTGCGCAAACGCAGACAGACGAATTCGTGTTTGCTGACCGATTTGAAGTTTGTCGATATCCGCGGTTTTGACGCGCGCCTCGACGATAAGCTCTTGATCTGCAGGCACAATGTCAAGAATAGGTTCACCCGGGCGGATCACGCCGCCGGTTGTAGAGACTTCAAGATTCACCACCCGGCCACTGGATGGCGCGAGGATCTCGATGCGTTTACGGCGTTCTGCAGCACCGGCAAATTGCGGCGTGACCAGTGCAAGCTGTGCTTCAACCGCGGCCAGTTCATTGGCAATCGCTTCGTCGCGCAGTTTCTGCGCGCTGACGCGGGTCAGCTCCAACTCCCGCGCCTGGTTTTCTGCCTGTGCGATCTGAGTGCGCAGCGACGCATCAACCCCGGCTAGCCGCTCCACCTCAACGCGACGTGCACTGATACGGGGAACGGTGACAAGACCCTGATCATAAAGCTGCTGCAGGCCAGCAAGCTCTTCTTTGGTGATCTCAAGTTGCCTGCGGGTGGAGTCGCGCTGTTCTTCGAGCCCACTGACCTGGTCTTTAAGACTCAGAATACGTTGCGACGCGATCTCCATCTCGGTTCGACGCGCACGAGCTTCGGTGTCAAACAGCTGCTTTTGCGTCAAAAATGCCGAATACCAGTGCAAACGATTCACCTCGGGCTGCAATTGCGCCATGGCATCCGCCTCGACAAAAGCGTCTCGTCCATTGATCTGTGCCAGAAGGCGCGCGCGGCGGACGCTCAATTCTCCAAGTTGGCTGCCGAGCACATTCATATCGACGTCAATATCGGTGCTGTCGAGGCGGATCAGAGGCTGACCCTGTTCTACAAACTCACCGTCAGAGATCAGAATGGCCCGAATGGTGCCGCCATCGATATGTTCGACCGTTTTGCGATTGCCTTCGACCACAAAAGAGGCCGGAGCGACAACTGCACCATCGAGCTTTGAGGCAAAAGACCAGTAAAGGGCACCGCCGACAAAAGCCAACAAGACGAACATGCCAAATGTGACATAGCGGCCAATCCTTGGCTCATATTGAGTGTTCGGTAAGGAATGCGTGTGATCAAGATGCGCGAGAGACCGCGCCTGTGAATGCGGGACAAGCTGTGTCATTGGATTGCTTCCTTCACAGAAGTTTCGGTTTCAGAGGCCGCCTGTTCAGCAGGAGCCTGTGTGATTGCTTTCTTCGGCGGTGTCGCAAGGACATTCTGACGGTTCATCTGGAGCACGTCGTCCTTGTCGCCGAACTGAGTTTGTGTGCCCTGACGCATGACCAGCACCTTGTTGACCGCCTGAAGCGTGGCCGGGCGGTGGGTCATCACGATTGATATGGCACCACGAGACTGTGCAGCTTGGAGCGCCTGTCTCAGAGCAGCTTCGCCTTCGGCATCGAGATCCGAGTTGGGCTCATCGAGCACCAGCAAGAAGGGATCGCCATAAAGCGCACGCGCCAGAGCCAGTCTTTGACGTTGACCGCCAGAGAGGAAAAACCCCTCACCGATCAATGTCTCGTAGCCATCAGGCAAAGATGAGATCAACTCGTGCACCCCGGCCTCACGCGCCGCGCGCAGAACTTCGGTATCGTCGATCTCGGTCGAAAACCGTCCAATGTTCTCGCGGATGGTGCCGTCGAACAATTCAACATCCTGCGGCAGGTAGCCGATCATCTGGCCGAGGTCCTGCTCGTTCCATTTAGACATCGGACTGCCGTCAAGAAGGACCTCACCACGTTGAGGTGCCCAAATTCCCGAGAGCATCTTGCCCAAAGTGGTTTTGCCTGATCCGCTTTGACCAATAATCGCCAGAACGTCTCCTGCGTGAAGTTCAAAGTCGATTCCACGCAAAGACGCATTGACAGCGAACGGTGGACCGGCCTGACCAATTTTTACGGCCATGGACTGATACGCGCGTGGCAGGCGCAGACGCTGTTCTTCTTCCTGGAACTCCACGGTCAGATCTTTGATTTTTTTGTAAGACCCGCGCGCGGCAAGAAATGTGCGCCATTGACCGATCAACTGGTCAATCGGGGCCAGCGCACGCGCCAGAACGATGGTGGCGGCAATCATTACGCCTGCGGTGGTTTCACCAGTGATTGCCAGAGCGGCACCGAAGCCGAGAATGGCGGACTGAAGGCCCATCCGGATGGTTTTGGAGAGCACAGAGAAACCTGCTATCCGATCAGACGTTTGGGTCTTGTGGACATGCGCCTCGCGCTGAAGGTCGGACCAACGGCGAGAGAGGTCACCTTTCATTCCAAGGGCATGGACCACTTCGGCGTTACGATCACTGGTTTGGAAGAGCGCATCAGAACGGCTGCGAGCTTCCGAAGCCAATTGCATCGGTGCACGTGCACGTGAGTTGTTGATCAAAGCCATGATGGTCAGAACAACAGCACCGGCCAACCCGAGCAGACTCAGGAAAGGGTGCAGAACATAAAGCACCAGCAGATAGATCGGGATCCAGGGCGCATCGAAGAATGCGGTCAGGGTTGTGCCTGAAATAAACTCGCGGAAGCCATTGATGTCATCCACGAGATTTTCACCGGGGGCGCTACGCCCTTCTACCCGGCGGCGCATCGCGGCACTCAGCACGGGGGCGCCAACATTGAGCTCAAATTTCGCGGCGAGGCGGTTGAGGATACGCATCCGCATGAGGTCGAGGCATGCGGTAACAACAAAAACGCCACCCAGAAGCAATGTCAGAGCCACCAGTGTTTCCATATTCTGGCTGGTGAGAACCCGATCATAGACCTGAAGCATGTAAAGGGGGCCGGCGAGCATAAGAAGGTTGAGAAAGAGGCTGAAGAAGGCAACGGCGAGGAACCCTTTGCGAAGCGAGGACCAAGCACGTTTGACGGGGCTAGGTTTCTTAAACATGGGAATGCCTTTCATGAGTTGAGGAGGGCGACGCAAAGCCGCCCTCCTGTTTTGCGTTAAGCTACGAAGTCGTCGTCGTTCAGATCGGAGCTGCTGACACCCGCCAGACGCACCGAACCTTGGTCGCCGAAGCTGATGAGGGCATCGTCCCCGTCTTGGCTGACGCTGACGCTTGGGCCTGCACTGAGGCCAAAGGCCGAACCAAAGTCGCCAAACTGAAGCGAGTCGACACCGGCTTCGAAGTCCTGGATGATGTCGTTGCCAAAGGCTCCTTCGAAGATGAAGGTGTCTGCACCTGCGCCACCGATCAGAACATCGTCGCCGCCTTCACCGTTGAGAACATCGTCACCAGCTTGGCCGTTCAGAGTGTTCGCACCGGAGTTGCCGGACAGAATGTCCGCACCACCGTTGGCGCTGCCTGCGTTGTTCGAGCCATTGATGTTCTCAAAGTTGAACACGCTGTCGAGCGTCGCACCTTCAGGAGCGTTCAGAGTAGCAACACCGTTGCCCTCTTCATCGAGATCAAGAACAACACCGCCACCAGCTGTGAAGAGCGCTGTATCTGTGCCCTCGCCGCCGTCGATGATATCCGCGCCTCCGAAGGAATGGATCGCATCATTGCCATCGCCGCCTTCGAGAACGTTGATCTCGTTGTTGCCCAGGATCAGGTCATTGCCATCCGAACCCGTCACGTTTTCGAAATCATCGAACTCGATCAGGATTTCACCGTCTTGGATGATGGCACCATCTTGTGGGCCTTCACCGCCAACAGCAGCCGGGTTTGGCGCAGGACCGCTCAGGTCAAGGTCAACAGTTACACCATCGAACTGGTCCAGTACGATTGTGTCTGCATCGCCCGATCCGATCACCTGATCAACACCGATAAGCTCGATGACTTCGATCTGGTTGTCGATCACGTCTTCGCCTATCACGCCAGTGCCACCTGTGGCATTGACGTCCAGAGTTGCGCCAGCATCCACCAATGTGTCCTGCACAACCGGGCCGTTTTGACCGGCAGGTGCATTGTGCAAGTGGATGGCTGAAACAACACCCGGGATCGGGGTCAGAAGGTCAGCTTCGTTGAGGCCAACAACACTCAGCTCGCTTGAGTAGAGAACATTGCCTTCCTCGTCGAACGAGATCGTCACCGTTGCTTCACCTGTGGCTTCGCTATCGGATGTTGGACCAGGTTCCTGGCTTGCATCCAACGACCCAGCAAGTTCGATGACACGGTCATGTCCTCGGCCTGTATCGCTAACCACAGACAGTTGGCCACGGATTTCACCACCCGGGAAGTCAGCTGTGTGGATGTTGTAGTAGAGGTTGCCAGCAACCGCTTGTTCCACAAACTGCGCTCCATTGGCGATCGCCGAACCAAACTGACCGGGGCTGTCGATCACAGCATCCTCAACAACAACGGTGAAGCCGGTGTCGCGGGTTGCGGTGCCATTGCCGTTCTCGTCAACACTGACGGTCACTGCAACGTCCAGGTCCGAGAAGTCAGCCACAACTGGGGCGTCTTCCACTCCGATGATCACGTCACCATCGTCGGTGCCAATGACCGCCTCGATTGAGGACAGAACATCAACTTCGATCTGGTTGTCGATCACGTCTTCGCCGATCACGCCGGTGCCACCTGTGGCATTGACGTCCAGAGTTGCACCGGCATCCAACAATGTGTCCTGTACAACCGGGCCGTTTTGACCGGCAGGTGCATTGTGCAGGTGGATGGCTGAAACAACACCCGGGATCGGGGTCAGAAGGTCAGCTTCGTTGAGGCCAACAACGCTCAGCTCGCTTGAGTAGGTCACTTCCCCTGTTTCCAGGTTCTGAGTGATCACCACTGTCGCGTCGCCCGTGGCTTCGCTGTCGGATGTTGGACCAGGTTCCTGGCTTGCATCCAGACCGCCGCTGAGTTCGATGGTGCGGATATTGCCAACCGTCTCATCGCTATCAACAAGCAACTGACCGCGGATTTCACCGCCCGGGAAGTCAGCCGTGTGGATGTTGTAGTACAGGTTGCCCAGTACCGCTTGGTCCACAAAGGCTGCGCCATCAGCAATCGCTGAGCCGAACTGAGCCGGGTTGGCGACAACCGCATTCACGACAGAGACATTGAAGCCTACGTCACGTGTGGCTGTACCATTGCCGTTTTCGTCCAGTTCAACTGTGACAGCAACGTCCAGATCAGAGAAGTCTGCTGTGTCAAAGCCATCACCACCGTCGATGAAGTCATTGCCCAGACCGCCGGTGATCACATTGTCTGCATCACCTGCGATGACAACGTCATCACCTGCGCCGCCGACGATGTCGCCGTTTGTTGTGCCCAGATCGACAAAGATGTCTTCGCCGTCGCTCAGCAGAACGTTGCCGTTGATTACACCCTCATCGTCGTTGACGATTGTCACTGAACCAGCGTCTGATGCATCGATTGCGTTGACTGCGCCGTTGATTTCACCCTCATTGAGGATGGCACCAACAAGGTTCAGACCACCGTCCACCCGGATACCAGCAGCGGCATCAGAATCTTCAGAGCCGGAGATCACGCCTTCGTTGATCACAACACCTGCGAAAGACGCATCTTCCTGGCTTGTGAAGAGACGCAGGCCGTCACCAATCTGATTTCCTTCAACCGCGTCGCCGCGACCTTGGAAGACACCGCCTTCTTCGTTGACGATCACAGCCGAGACAACGTCACCCGCTTCATCACCTGTTTGCAGCGAAACAGCAGATCCGTTGTTGCCAAGGCCAGCATCAACCGTGCCGGAGTTGGTGAAGGAGTAGTTGTCAGCAGTACCATCAGCATAGACAGTGCCGTTGCGCTGGTTGCCGGTGCCGAGGATGTCGCCTTCGTTGACAACTTCGAGACCTTCGCCGTCGATGTTGAGCGCGCGGCTGTCGGAGGTCACAGTGCCACGGTTTACAAACGAACCGCCTGTGTGATCACCAGTGCCGAAGTAGACGCCATTCTGGCCACCCTCAAACACACCACCTTCTTCGTTGATCAGCTCACCTTGGAAGTTGATGTTGTTGACGGACCGGAACGCACCGACTGTGCCATTGGCACCTTCAGAGGCCACCAGACCAGAGTTGACGATCGTTCCGTCAAACGTGCCGGAGTTGCCGACGTTCCCAATCCGGATGCCGTCGCCTGCAGCGTTGACACCAGCAGCAGCGTTGCCGCGACCCTGGATTGTACCTTCGTTGTTAAGCTCGAAGGTGTTCTCACCGTCAATCTCGGCACCAAAGCCAGACCCTTCATTGCCTTCACCTGCGTCGATGACACCGGTTTCTTGGTTGTTGAAGGTGAAGTCCTGGGCTGTGCCATCCGCATAGACAGTGCCGTTGCGCTGGCTGGCTGTGCCGATGATGTCACCTGCGTTGTTCACTTCAAGGCCAATGCCATCAATGTTGAACGCACGGCTGTCAGACGAAATGGTTCCGCCTTCGAGGTTGTTGAACACACCACCAGTGTGATCTGCGCCTTCGCCAGCCACTGGGTTACCAAAATAAACACCGTTCTGAACACCGGAGATATCGCCGGAGTTGTTGAACTCACCTTGGAAGGACACACCGTTTACAAAGCGAACACCGGCAACCGTGCCGTTGGCCCCTTCGGAGTCGATGGTGCCTGTGTTGTTGATCACAGCGTCGGTTGTTCCAACATTGCCAACGTTACCGATACGCACACCGTCGCCAGCGGCATTGGTGCCAGCTGCGGCATTGCCACGGCCTTGAATGGTGCCTGCGTTATCTAGGGTGAACGAATTCGCCCCATCTTCCGCACCACCGATTTCAACACCAAAGCCTGAGCCCTGGTTTCCTTCGCCGGCGTCGATTGTGCCAGTGGCCAGGTTGTTGACTTCGAAATCGTCAGCTGTGCCATCGGCGTATACTGTGCCGTTGCGCTGATCGTCTGTGCCAAGGATGTCACCACCGTTGACCAGGTTTACGCCTGTGCCGTCGATGTTAACCGCGCGGCTGTCGGATTGGATTGTGCCGAAGTTCAGCACGTCGATGTCATGTTCGCCCTGACCGATGTAAAGACCGTTAGCAGCACCCTCGATCACACCTGTGGACGTGTTGAGGATCTCGCCTTCCGCATTGGCCCCATCCGCGATGCGGATACCACCGGCTGTGCCTTGTTCGCTCTCGGAAGAGATCAGACCAGCGTTGACAATCTCGGTGTCGAGGATCGCGCCTTCTGCGCCATCGTCAATCCGGATGCCGTCACCGGCGAGCGTTGTGTTGGACGCGGCCTGACCGCGGCCCTGAATGACGCCACCCACACCGTTGAAAATATCCGTTTCGACCACGTCACCAACTTCATCACCAACCTGGAGCGAGATACCCGCGCCCTGGTTGTCTTCACCGGCGTCGATTGTGCCGCCCGAGAAGTTCGAAATGGTGATGTCTTCGGCAGTGCTGTTGGTGTAGATCGTACCGTTGCGCTGATCGCCAGTTCCGACGATGTCGCCGAAGTTACGGACGTCAATGCCTTCGCCTTGGATGTCAACGGCGCGGCTGTCGGAAGAAATGACGCCGCCACGGAAGTTATCGAGGCTGCCGGAGCTTTGTGCACCAGCGAACTGAACACCGTTAAACTCACCAGCGATTTCACCAAAGTTGCGGATGTCCGCGCTTCCGGTCACTTGGACGCCTGTGGCCGTCAAGACATCTGCGCCGTTGTTCGCTTCGATGCTGCCGGAGCGGAAGTTGAAGATATCAGCATCCTCACCTTCAGCCAGAACGGCCGCCACAGCGTTGTTGGTTGTGATCTCACCAAAGTTCAGCAAACGCGAAAAGTCGTTCGCCAAAACAAACGCGGGCGTGTCATCCACAACCGTGCTTTGGAAGAAGTTGTTAAACAAGGTCTGACCGTCGCGGGTCGTCTCTTGCGCCAACGACGACGACGTCAAAAGACGTGCGCGCAGGCTGGATAGAAGTTGGAAAAGCATGGGTTACTCCATCATTCTTGCTTTGACATGCAGTCGCCCCTCGCAACGGGGGTTCGTACGAGCAAAGGTCTATGCAGCCGGCCTGGTCAGCAGAAATTCATGTTCCGAATTGGTCCTATAACCAACGCGAATACTCACGGCGTTCGTGAAAAGGCGTTCAAAAAAATGAATTAAAACAAATTCTTAGATTTCATCGATCACACTTCGCGGTTTATTCAATGCCATGTTTTGACAAAACCGTCAGCAAACGTGATTGCGTTTTCGGCGTGTATAGCGTGTATTTTGTGTGACACCGCGTGCGACAATCCGGCTAGAACGAACCGCTGCCTCGAAATTATCGAACATTGAATCGCGAACTGATCTTATGAATCTAAGAGACTTGGAATATGTCGTTGCTGTTGCAAAACACGGCAACTTCAGCCAGGCAGCGGCAGTGTGCAACGTTTCGCAACCCGCTCTGTCCAATCAGATCAAAAAACTGGAGCAAGAGCTCGGTGCAGACCTGTTTTTGCGGCTCAGTGGCGAAGTACGGCTTACTGATTGCGGACAGCGTGTCGCGGAAATCGCAGAGCGCGTGCTGGATGACGCGCAGAGGATTAAGGACACAGCAACGCAGTTTAGAGACCCCGAGGCCATTCCATTCAAAATTGGGATGACCCCGACATTGGCGCCATATCTCACGCAGTACTTCGCAGATTTGTTCAAGGCTCTTTTCCCGAGCATGAAAGTTATCATGATCGAAGATCTGCCGCACAACATGTTGCAGATGGTGGAAGATCACAAACTGGACACCGCTTTGGTGGCAAAGTCTAATCACAAAGGCGATCTGGATTTTACATCAATTTGGTCTGAGCCGCTTTACCTGGCAATGCGCGAAGAGCACCCACTAAGCACTTTGTCATCGATCACGCCCGAAGACGTGCCGACACACGATTTCATTCGGCTGCCTTATTCCTTCGGCTATGAGTTGGAGGCAAGACTTCCCTCACCGGACAGCAGCAGCCGAATTGGCAAACGTTTTGATCTCTCTGCCCTAAGATTTGAAACCGTATGCCGGCATGTATGCCATTCAGACGATTGCACCATTGTCTCGGCATTGGCGGCTGAACAGTTCAAGAAAGACCTATGGCCAATGAGTTTTGTGCCGTTTGAAGGCCCAGGTAACCTACGCAACCTTGGCGCCGCCTCGCGCCCAAACTGCCCACGCAAACCATTACTCGAAAAAATCGGCCGCTATATCCAAAATACTCCTCCCAAGGGTGTGACACCGACATTTGGCTCAGAGGAAGCAAGCTGATGATTGTTCAACCCGGTTCTACATCGCTGTAAAAGCTTTTTGCGCAAAACCTGACTCGTTGAATTTGGTCTTAGTCCTTGTGACCTGAAAATGGCTGCCCAGATCGATGTGGCCCGCCACTGGCAAAATCCTGAGTACCAATCCTGTACCCTGCCGCGAGCAATGTATTGAGATGTAAGTCGGACGAGGTGTGTAAAGCACCTGCTAACACATTCGACATCTTGGGTGTTGCGACGCGCCCGGCTTGTTAACCAACACCACTTATCGACGTTGCACCTATGCAATACCGACGTGATACCGACGTATTACCGATGTCGAAATCCCCATGAAACAAAGGCTTTAACCATTTCGCACGCGAAGTGCTTTATCCCGCACCGTCACATGCCGCGAAAACAGTCCAACCCCGCCCCATTTCAGCACGATTGTTGCCACATCCCATGCTTATCCATGGAATCATCATTGAATGTTAGGGGTAACAAAACAATGCCGACCAATCCGACAGAGA
Organism: Roseovarius sp. W115; assembly: GCF_032842945.2. Lineage (NCBI taxonomy): Bacteria > Pseudomonadati > Pseudomonadota > Alphaproteobacteria > Rhodobacterales > Roseobacteraceae > Roseovarius > Roseovarius rhodophyticola. The sequence continues at coordinate 1,947,952 of NZ_CP146606.1, read as the reverse complement.
TCCGCGACTTCGTCATGCGCGAGCGCGAGCTTGCCTTGTCCGAGCGCGAATGGAAATTCCGGCTGCAAGGCTATGGCTACGACATCCGCAACACCGATGAAGGCACAGTCGTGACCTCACTCATCGGCGGACGTGAAATCTGCACGCTGGGTGCCGCTGCCTAAGGCCACCTTGCCGATTTAAGACTTGATCTCCGCAACTTGCCGCGTTTGTGTGACGGCAAGCAGCGGAGGACAGCACATGCCACAAACCTGTATCGCCGTGATCGGCGGCTCAGGCGTTTATGACATTGACGGGCTTGAAGGCGCTGATTGGGTTAGTGTCGACAGCCCATGGGGCGTTCCATCTGATCAATTCCTGACCGGCATGTTGAACGGCGTCAAAATGGTCTTCTTGCCCCGCCATGGTCGCGGGCATGTGCACTCTCCCAGCACCGTTCCTTATCGTGCCAACATAGATGCGCTCAAACGGCTGGGCGTGACAGATGTGATCAGCGTTTCGGCCTGTGGCTCATTTTGCGAAGAAATGGCGCCCGGCGATTTTGTTGTTGTAGATCAATTTATTGACCGAACGTTTGCACGAGAAAAATCATTTTTCGGCACAGGCCTCGTCGCGCATGTCAGCGTCGCGCATCCAACCTGTCCACGCCTTGGAGAGGCCTGTGAAACCGCCGCGCGCGAGACCGGGATCACGGTTCATCGCGGCGGCACTTACCTGGCCATGGAAGGTCCGCAATTCTCGACGTTGGCGGAGTCAAAAATGTACCGTGAAAGCTGGGGCTGTGATGTCATTGGCATGACCAACATGCCCGAAGCCAAACTCGCCCGCGAGGCCGAGCTCTGTTACGCCTCCGTTGCCATGATCACCGACTACGACAGCTGGCATCCTGACCACGGTGAAGTAGACGTCACGCAAATCATCGCCACGCTCATGGGCAATGCCGACAAAGCCCGCACTATGGTCTCGCGTCTGCCCGACCTACTTGGACCGGAGCGCGCGCCTTGCCCACACGGCTGTGACCGGGCGCTGGAATACGCCATCCTGACGACACCTGAGGCGCGTGATCCTGCGCTCACAGCCAAGCTGGATGCCGTGGCGGGCCGCGTACTTTGTCCAAGGGAGGACGCATAGATGCCACTCGATCTCTGGCTGACCTTCGTGGCCGCCTCAACTGCGCTACTGCTCGTTCCAGGACCAACCGTCCTTCTGGTCCTCTCTTACGCGCTGAGCCAGGGCCGCCGCGTTGCCGTGGCCAGTGCAACAGGTGTGGCCTTGGGGGACCTTGTGGCCATGTCCGCATCACTGGCAGGATTAGGGGCCCTGGTGCTGGCCTCCGCCACGCTGTTCACCATTCTCAAATGGGTTGGCGCGATTTACCTTATATATATTGGGATCAAGCTTTTGCGCAGCGCGCCAAGCAACGGTCTTGAAACCCTGACACCCAATGAGAAACCAGCACGCGGTGTGTTTTGGCATGCCGCAGCCGTAACCGCGCTTAACCCGAAATCCATTGCGTTTTTCATCGCCTTCGTGCCGCAGTTTGTGTCTGTAAACCAGCCACTTATGCCACAGTTCACCATCCTGATTGCCACCTTCGTGGGCCTTGCAGCAATCAATGCGCTGGCCTATGCTTTGCTCGCGGACAAGCTGCGCCAAACTATTGGACGCGGCAGCGTGATCACCTGGCTTACACGTGGCGGCGGCGTGGCTCTGATCGGCATGGGCGTGATGACGGCAACGTTGCGCCGCTCCCCGTGACAGACGCGTGCGGAAAGGTCCTTGTCCTCGGGGCAGATGGGTTCATTGGCCGCCACCTCGCCTTTGGCCTGCGCGACGCCGGATGGGATGTTCTGGCCTCCGCGCGGCGCCCTGAACGGTTGGAACGAATGGGGTTCAACACACTAAAGGCAGACCTCACATCGGCCGAGGCCCAGACACAGGACTATTGGCGCGACAAGCTTGAGGATGTAACCCACGTGGTCAATGCCGCTGGCGTGCTGCATGCCTCTGACACCACCTACAAAGCCGTGCATGTTGATGCCCCTAATGCTCTTTACGCTGCGATGAAAACCGTCCGCGGCATCCTCATCTCTGCCGTGGGAATAGACGAGGCAGACACCGCTTTTGCCCGTTACCGCCGCGACGGGGAACAAGCCGCCGAGGCACATGGAATGACGATCCTGCGCGCAGGTCTGGTATTGGCGGACACATCCTATGGTGGCTCATCTCTGGCGCGATCCCTTGCGGCTTTGCCTGTTGCCACACCTGTCGTCGGAAACGGTATGCAAACCTTTAATCCGATCCATGCCAGTGATCTGTCTTTGGTCGTTGATCACATGCTTCGCGGTTCGCATGGTCCAGGACCACACGAGATCGGCGGACCCGAGACCGTGACACAACGCGATATGATCGCCGCCATGCGCCAGTGGTTAGGTCTGCGCCCAACACTTGTGCTGCCTTTGCCGATGGCTGTGGCGCGCATGATGGGACGGCTGGGTGATGCTATGCGATGGGGACCAATATCGGCAACATCCGTCGCCCAGCTGAGCAGTGGTGTTGTGGCACAGACCGGCGAAGCCATCGCGAACCTCCCAAATGCACCCCGAGGATTCTCACAATTCCTCTTCGCACGTCCGGCAGGCACCCAAGACCTGTGGCATGCAAGGCTCTACCTCTTCCGCCCTCTGGTCAGGGTCGTACTGGGAGTGCTTTGGCTGGTATCCGGTGTCTTGGGACTTGTCTTGCCATCTGAAAGTTTCCTGCCGCTGGTCCAAAACGCCACTCTCCCAGATGGCCTGTTAATTGCCCTGGCCCGCCTCGGAGGGTTAGTCGATCTGGCGATCGCAGCAGCGCTGTTTCGAGGGTGGCGTCCAAAACTCATAGCTGGTCTCCAGGCCGCGATGGTCCTGTCTTACACGGTAGCTTTCACAGCCTTGGCCTCTGTGCTTTGGCTCTTGCCTTTAGGTGGCCTGCTCAAGAACCTGCCCATCCTCGCCCTCATCGCGGTCATGGCGATTCTGGAAGACGAGCGATAGCGATGGATCCCTATCTGATCGCCAAATGGCTACATTTCCTGAGTTCTACGGTCCTTTTCGGAACAGGCATTGGCACAGCCTTTCAAATGGTCTGGGCCATGCGAACGAAGAAGGTTGAAACCATTCATTCCGTCACCTCGGGCGTCGTGGTTGCCGATTGGATCTTCACGACACCCGCAGGCATTTTGCAGCCTTTGACGGGGCTGTGGCTGATCTACCTGACAGGATACAGCCTTAGCGAACCATGGCTCATACTAACATATGCGCTCTATGCTCTGGCCTTTGCCTGTTGGTTTCAGGTTGTTCGACTGCAAATCTGCATTCGCGACCTGGCCCGCGAAGCCCTCTCCACGGACACGCCGCTCCCCGAAGCGGCTAGCAGCGCTTACAAAAAGTGGTTCGTCTTGGGATGGCCGGCCTTCATCGGCTTGACGATTGTATTTTGGCTTATGGTGAACAAACCAGCTCTGTGGTGACCAAATCAGCCGTGCTTTTTCACGTAGCTGCGAATGAACCCTCGGATTTCCCGCGCGGCACTCGTGTCTTTGTCTTTGCACAAAGCCACGAAGGCATCCCGCTCATCCTTGTTCAGTCGCAAGATCAACTGGCTGTTCTTCTTACCGGCTTTGTTGTCCTTGGATTTAGCATCTTTCTTGGCCATGCTGGCGTGCCTTTTGTGCCGCGACTGTCAACCGTTCAAAGCGTATATACAACGCATATGCAAGTGCCGCATATCTAAGCACGTTGCTTTAACGGTGATTTCACAACCCTTCGTAATCCTTGCCAAATCCACCGGCATCGGCCAAACCGGAGGGTGGAATGTGAAACCGGGAACCAAGAGATGCCAAACTCCAAACCGATCAAGGACTACATCCGCACCATCGTGGATTTTCCGCACGAGGGCATCATGTTCCGCGATGTGACAACGCTTTTTGCCGATCCGCGTGGCTTTCGCATGGCCATTGATCAGCTGTTGCATCCATACGCCGGGATGCAAATCGACAAGGTTGTTGGGCTGGAAGCGCGGGGTTTTATCCTTGGAGGTGCTGTGGCGCATCAACTTTCGGTTGGTTTCGTACCAATCCGCAAGAAAGGCAAACTGCCAGGCGCTGTGATCTCAGAAGAATATCAACTGGAATACGGCGAAGCCATAGTCGAAGTGCATGACGACGCCATCATGGCCGGAGAGAAAATCCTTGTGGTTGATGACCTACTGGCCACAGGAGGTACAGCCGAAGCCGGGATCAAACTGGTTGAACGTTTGGGCGGCGAGATCATCGGCTGCGCCTTTGTGATCGACCTGCCAGAGTTGGGCGGCCGCGCCAAACTGGAAGCCTTGGGCATGGATGTGCACGCGCTGTGTGACTTCGAAGGCGTCTAAGCGCGCGCCTCCATCTCAGGTTTTGGCGACGTAACCTGACACCGGCGTCATGTTTTTGATGTTGTCAAACATCGGTGACCCAAGCTCAGCCGCCATTTGAATCTCGTTGAGTTGTTCGTCCGATGCATCCGTTTTAACCTTGATGTCATAGGACAACTCGCCAAATCCAGGACGTACGTCCTTATCGATTTCCAGATACCCACGAAGATCAAACGGCGCATTCACCGTAATTTCAAGATCGGAAAAATCCACACCACGCAAATTGGCATGCGTCACCCAACCAATGGTCAAACACGACCCAAGCGCTGCAAGCAAAAGCTCCATCGGGTCGATGTTTTCGTCTTTCCCTCCTAACGGTGTTGGCTCATCTGTTTTTATCGTAAAGCTGCGCGCGGTCGTTTTGGCTTGTGCGCCACCCAACCATTTCGTTGTGCTGGAAAAACTTCCTTTCGCGTCGTTCGGATTTTCTTGCAGATGCGCTTTAGTGTTTTGCATCGTTTCGATGTCGAGGGTTGTACAGCTTAACAAACTATCAGTCGTCATTGCGTTTCTCCGGTTCTGATGTCGCGCGACTTTCGGTGAGCTGACCAAGTAAATTTTGCAACAGCTCTGCCTGCTCCGACGCCAGTCCGGCGACCAATTCGTCGCACAACGCCAATTGCTCTGCCTCGATTTTTTTATCAGGCGTCTCGCCTTGCGCGTCGCGCTTAGCAGGACTGTGCGCCTGTTGGTTTCGGGTCTCTTGCGTTCTACCAAGTCACGCGCACATAGCCGGTCGGCTACATTGGTCGCGCTGGATTGCGGCAGCTTAACAGACGCTGCCAAGTCGCTCATGCGCACCGCACCTTCTCGGACAACGCTGCGCAGCATAGTCATTTCAGCGGGCGCAAACGGTGGTTCTTGCGCGTCTGCGTAACGCGTTTCGATTTGAGCCATACGTTGCGAAAGCTCAACAATGAGGGTTTGCAGATCTTGTCCACCAATCATTTTTCGAATATTTCCATTTCCGAACTATTCGAAAAATAGGACAAGCTACCAGTGAGTCAATCGATTTCTTCCCAGATCGCGCATAACGCGCCCTGAGCCAGTCGCTTTTCAGAATGCACGCGCAGACTTAGTCTACAGGCTTATACCACTCATCAATGATGGAAACCGCCTCATCGGCACTTTCAACAAACTGGAATAGGTCAAGATCTTCTGGCGAAATCGTCCCCGCCTCAGAGAGCGCGTCCCAATTGATAATGCCGCGCCAGAATTCCTCGCCGAACATCAAGAATGGAACGCGATTCATCCGGTCCGTTTGAATCAGCGTCAGCGCCTCGAAGAGCTCGTCCAAGGTGCCAAACCCACCGGGGAAACAACAAATCGCCTTTGCGCGCATCAGGAAATGCATCTTGCGAATGGCGAAGTAGTGAAAGTTAAAGCACAGCCCCGGCGTGACATACTCATTCGGGGCCTGTTCATGCGGCAGCACGATGTTTAGCCCAATTGAATTGCCTCCTGCATCATCCGCGCCTCGGTTCCCGGCCTCCATCACGCCAGGCCCACCGCCTGTAGCCACGACATACTCTCGACCATAGCTCTGCATCGACTTTTCCGTCATAAGCCGCGCAAACACTCGGGCCTCATCGTAGAATCTGGACAAATCGGCGAGCGTTTTGGTGCGCGCCTTGTCTTTTTGGGACGGCTCTGGAATGCGCGCGCCACCAAACAACACCACAGTGCTTTCTATCCCACGCTCATTAAGGATCATTTCCGGCTTGAGCAGTTCCAGCTGAAGTCGGACAGGCCGCAACTCATCACGACACAGGAAATCCTCGTCCGCGAATGCCAAACGATAGGCAGGCGCTCGTGTTTGTGGGGTGTCCGGAACATTTTCCGCGGTAAAGCGATCCGAATGGGCATCGCGAAACTGGCTACGGCGGTCATCTTTCATAGTATTGGTCTCTTTCAGCTCGTTTTCACAAGGCGTATAACCTTGAGCGCGACTTGGCCAGCCTCGGCAAGCGCCGTCACAGGGAGATGAACATGAACTGGCAGGCTGAAATCACGAGCGCGCAGGCACGTGTTGCGCCACATATCCGACGCACGCCTGTGGCGACGGTTCATGCCTTTGGCCTTCCCTACAAAGTTGAGCTCAAGCTGGAACATCTACAGCACACCGGCAGTTTCAAAGCCCGCGGCGCATTCAACACGCTTCTGTCACAGAAGGTGCCCCAAGCCGGGCTTGTCGCCGCGTCAGGTGGTAATCACGGGGCCGCTGTGGCTTATGCCGGATCGCAACTGGGGCACAAGGCGCGCATATATGTGCCGGAAATGGCGGGTCCTGCAAAGATCAACTTGATCGAAAGCCTTGGGGCGGATTTGCATGTGGTTGAAGGTGCTTATGCGAATGCACTCAATGCCGCCAAGGTCTACGAAGCCGAAACAGGCGCCATGCAAATCCATGCCTATGATGCGCTTGGCACTGTCGCAGGCCAAGGCACCTGCATGGCCGAATGGGAGGCGCAAGGTCTGGAGGCGGATACAGTTCTCATCGCCGTTGGCGGAGGGGGCCTGATCTCCGGGGCGATGGCGTGGCTTGATGGGCAGCGCAAGATAGTGGCTGTTGAGCCGGAAACCTGCAACGCTCTGCATGCAGCACGCATCGCAGGCAAACCGGTGGATGTTGACGTCTCTGGCGTTGCCGCCAATGCGTTGGGCGCTCGGCGCATTGGCGACATTTGCTTTGATCTTGCCAAACAACAGAACATTGAAGCCGTTCTTGTTTCGGATGAGGCAATCATTCTGGCTCAGCGCGCACTTTGGAAAGAAGTACGGCAACTTGTGGAACCCGCTGGCGCAGCCGCCCTCGCCGCGCTCATGTCCGGCGCATATCGTCCTGCCAAAGGCGAACGTGTGGCCGTATTGGTCTGCGGAGGGAACATCGCCCCAGATCCGTTTACAGATCTTTAATCTCAAACGCCCATGAACTGGGCATGTCCACTGTATCTCTGGATATCGACCAGACCACCTTTCGCGCATTGACTCAGATTGCGCGTGAAGAAAACTGTGACATCGAAGAAATTGTGAAAGGCGTGATCTGTTTCGTCGCACCCGCGCGAAGAAGGCCATCAGGCCTGATGAGCGGCTCATCGCGCCCTTGCGCGCGCTCCTCGCCGATGATTTTGCCTATGCGCGAGATTGGCAAGATTTGCAAAAGCGGCTGCAGTACAAGGGGTATGCTCTAAGAGAGGCTGGCGCAGGCCTTGCCCTGGTCTGCGCAACGTCTGGCGAAAGACGCGCCAAGGCCTCTGACCTGGGCTACAGCTACACCCGCCTTATGCGCCGGTTTCACGCTCCCTTTCCCGGCCATAGCCACGCTTATCTGTTTCATCGCGCCCGTTAGACCGCTATAGCCCTTCGCGAACAGATGATTCCGAAAGAGAGGCTCACATGTCCAACGCCCAACTCGAAGCCGCGATCGAAACCGCATGGGAGGCGCGTGATACAATCACATCCGCAACCACCGGCGAAACCCGCGAGGCCATTGAGGACACCCTGAATGCGCTGGATGGTGGCACCTTACGCGTGGCCGAAAAACAGGCGGACAATTCCTGGTATGTGAACCAGTGGGCCAAGAAGGCTGTACTCCTGGGCTTTCGTATCAAGGATATGGAACAGCAAGACGGCGGGCCACAGGCCGGCGGCTGGTGGGACAAGGTCGACAGCAAATTCAAAGGTTGGGGCGACAACCAGTGGAAAGCCGCGGGCTTTCGTGCGGTACCCAATTGCGTCGTTCGCAAATCCGCCTACATCGCCCCCGGCGTTGTGCTCATGCCTTCTTTTGTGAACCTCGGCGCCTTTGTGGACGAAGGGACAATGGTGGACACCTGGGCGACCGTGGGCAGCTGCGCTCAGATCGGTAAGAATGTGCATCTCTCGGGCGGCGTCGGCATCGGCGGCGTGCTGGAACCGATGCAGGCCGGTCCTACAATCATCGAAGACAACTGCTTTATCGGCGCCCGCTCGGAGGTTGTCGAAGGCTGTATCGTGCGCGAAGGGTCTGTGCTGGGCATGGGCGTGTTCATTGGTCAATCCACAAAGATCGTCGACCGGGAAACCGGCGATGTGATGTATGGCGAAGTCCCGCCCTATTCCGTGGTGGTCGCAGGCTCTATGCCCACCAAGAACAACATCAATCTCTACTGCGCGGTGATTGTGAAACGGGTTGATGAACGCACCCGCTCAAAGACCGGCATCAACGAGCTTTTGCGTGACTGATCTCGATGCACGGCGTGAGCAGGTGATCAATGACCTGCTTGCGCTGATTAGAAAATATTCGGGCGAGCTTTTGCTTAAAGAAATCGCAGATGGCGACAGCCAGGCCATGCCGAAGGACGGTGTCAAACATTTGGCTGCCTTGCATGACTTGCGGGACAGCTATGATTGGCGATTACAAAAACAGCCTGACAACTCGTGGTATCCTTGCGAACCAATCGAGCTCATCGCGTATGCCGTGGATGATCATTCTCAGCACGCGCAGATTTTTTGCAATGCTTTGCTGGTTGTGTCTGAACTGGACGGAACCGAGCAGGATTATATGAACTATCGGTGGTTTCAGTCTCCGGGTGAAGCTTGGTTTCGCGGATTGGAGGAGCCTTGGCGGTCCGCATTGCTGGCGGGATTTACCTTACGCCATGCCGAAGGAAATGAGTTGGAGCGGGAATTCTGGCAAAGCCCCGATGCAAAGGGCAAATGGATCGAAACCGAGGGAAAGGAATATGGCTGAAAAGAAACCCTCCCGCCAACAGGTCTATACCCTGCTAGTTGAGATCGGCCGCAAAGAGGGCGATGGGTTGCCCAAAAAAGCGACCGGTGCGGCACTTGTGGTCTATGCCAGCGGCGTGGATGAGGCAGAGGCTGTGCGAGAAACTGTGGCAATCCTTAAACAGGCCGATACGGCACCGCTGGATGTGTCGGGCTATGGGACATTGCAAGAACGGGAAGCAGAAGGTCACGACATCAACGATGAAGAACGTGATCTGATGCAGCGGGCCCTGGACGAAAATGCCGTGATCGTGGCGCAGGTCACGCCGTTTTTTGACTGAGCGACTTACGCTGCGCGCATCGTGGCCAGGGTTACCGCTTCAAACGGCTTGAGGACTGGCCAAATGGGTTTCGAATGCTCTGGCAAGCGCGCGCGATCAAAACTCGCCAGGATGCTGGTTGCAAGGGCCTCTGGCTTACGTCGCATACGTCCGACATAGAGGCTTTCCAAAGGACATCCGCTCGCCAGAACCGCCTGATGACCAGGCAATAGCAGGTGGTGATAGGTCACCGTGCTCGGGCCGTTCGCTACGAAGGCTGAGCTGTCATTCACAAGATGCCTTGCAGGGACAAGTACCGCCTCGCTCCCGAACATATACTCGACCTGAGATCCTCTCATGACCAAACGCTGTTGAGGGGCGACAACGATGTCACGCTGAAGATTGAAGTAAGGCGCCCGAAGGCGAATAGGTCGGAATGTGCCTCGCGCCGGCACAGTCCGACGCACAACTTGAAGAACCGGCACAGTGTCGCCCGCCTCAGTAATCACCATATCACCGCGCCGGATATCCGAGGCCGGTACTTCGCCGCAGTTTGTCCGGATCGGCACATGGGAGGTCAGCGTCGGCATCGGCCCCACAGGTTCAATCCGGTTAGAAACAGCCGCAAAAAGCACATCTTCCTGCAGATTGCTAGCGTGTCCACTGGCAAAGGCCGCGTCCAGATCCTCTTCCAATAGACCGACCGGGTCTTTGATCTGCGCTCTTGCAATGTTTTCACTTTCAGGTTGCTCAAGCGTAAGGGTGGCAAACCCTGTTGCGACATCCCAGCTATAGCTCAAGCGGATCACATCAATTCGCCCATTCGCATCAAATGGCAAAGTAGCATGGCGCACGTCATCCCCAATCGCATCCACCAATACGATCCCGCCATGGGCCAAGGCCTGCAGGCTGAAGCGCCCAACCTTGGGCCAAGTGCGTTGGAACGAGAACAAGGTTTGGGGTTGAGCCTGAGCAGACAACCGCGTCTCGATTAAAATCGTCCCACGCTTGAGCCAGGTCGCGCGTGCTCTGGAGGTCAGCACATCTTCGCTCTCAGCACGGTCCGCATGGCTGCGAAACCATCCGCCTCTCTTGTCGCGCAACCCCAGCCAGGCCATGTCAGGCGACCCATTTCTGGGCGAGCACATGCGCCTCATAACTGCGCAACATTCGGCGTGCTGCGGCACTGTAACCATCTGTCGTTTCTGGGTTCATTTCAGGAAATAGGTCGCAAATTTCACGTACAATTTCGTCTTCGAAACTGTCATGGATTTGCGGCCCGGGCAGGAAGCTTTCCGTCGCGAGCCCTTCGGAAATGATGACTTGATGCCGGTCGAAGAGAAGATGGAAATAGGTCACCGACGGCATCTCACTACGACGCACGCTGTGGTCGTTCACCAAATCCTTGGCCGCCACAAGAACCTCAGAGTCGCCAAACAAAAGCTCTGCCAAACTGTCGCGGATCAGCACCCGATGCAGAGGAGACACCCAAAGTTCTTTGTGATCTCCAAACGTTCCAGCGGCAATGCGGATGGGAGCAAAATTTGCAGTGCCTTCAACCGTGCGGCTTCCCACCCAGCGCAATGGCTGAAACCCTTCATCACGTGTAAGTACCAGATCATCGGGTTGCAGGTCTTCAACCGGCACGTCACCCCGTTCACACAAAATATGCGTGCCTTCGACGAAACAAGGTACTGAGTTCAGCGTGACAAAGCCGATATCGGTGTCACCGGTTGTGCTTGTTACTTCGTAGGTGAAGTTGACTTCTTCGACATCACCATCGCCAAGAACCGTGATCGTTCCGTCGCCGTTAACCTGAACTGTTTGTCCAGATGGAAGAATGACGTCACCACTTGGTGGAATCGTTTGGCCATTAATCAGGGAAATGCTGAGTGTGCCACCCGTGCCGTTGATATCATTGCCCAACAGATCAATGGTGCGAGACCCGGTTGGAAACAGATTGGCCGAGTCATCCAGCGCAACAAGGGTTGTTTGCGCACTATCCGCAGCGATCAAAAGGGTAGAGTCAAAGTTGTTGTCCGCAACATCCGCGATCCCGATGCGTAACGAATTTACGCCATCAACCAAGGGAATGGTTAAGGTCATGGTCAGCGTGAAACCGTCCATTTCCGTGTTGAACTGATCAGCGGTGTTGTCGATGAAAACGTTCGCGTTTGACCCGGCGTTCAGGTTGTTGGGGTCGATATCTCCATCGCCAATACCAAGCGGAACCTGAGTTCCGTTGATCCAAACGCCTACAAAATCCTGAAAAGCCCCATTGGCAAATTCCGGAAATTCCTCTGATGCAAAGACAAACTGCATCGTCATGACGTTGCCGGTTGCCGTAAAATCTACGTCTAGAAACGAGGCATCGAACGTATTTGCACCCGCTGCCGCATTAAAGTCTGGATTGTTATTTGGACCACTCGATCCTGTTGTCGTGTTGGTATTGAGGTTCGATTGCGAAGCATTGTTGTTGGTAAATCCGCGCAAGTCACCTGTCGAGAACAAGACACCAGTGTCTCCTGGGGTCACACCAGGCGCGATGGCATCACCATTGGTGTAGATACCGGAAGAATCCCGATCTCCGGTGTAACTAGCGGAAATGATATTCACACCATCGCCGAAAATCGTTTGCGCCATTTGGTCTGCCGTCGCAAACCGATTGATCGGGAGCTCTACCCCTGCAACCATGTGTCTTCCGCCTCATCGCTGAGGCAAGACGTAAACGGTCTCTATTCCTGAAAGCTTTCGGAATGCGAAGGGCGGAAATTCTGCGTTCCGTCCACTTCAAAGGCTTTCGCCCAACTGCTCACTGTCCTGCCTCGGTTCTTTATTTTTTGAATGCCTTAGCATGAAAATTTCGCGCTGTTAAGTATTCAGAACAGTTTGAGATTGCTCTGAGTCTTGCTTGCATCAATGGCTTGGCATTTGCGGTTTTGACCGTTCCACGCTAGGGCTTTGGAAACTCAAATAGGACGGTTCATGTCGCACTCTTCTCACGCTTCTGTAGACCCAGTAGACCTCACTGCTCGACTTGTACGCTGCCCGTCAATCACGCCTGCGGAAGGTGGCGCACTTGAGCTGCTGGAAGCCGAACTGTCTAGGGCTGGTTTTAATTGCAAGCGCGTGGACCGCGCGGGCACATGCAATCTTTTTGCACGCTGGGGAGAAAAAGGCGCAGCCCGCAGTTTTGGGTTTAACGGTCATACAGATGTGGTTCCCGTTGGGGACGAAGCCGCCTGGACAAAACCACCTTTTGGCGCTGAGATCAGGGATGGTGTTCTATGGGGGCGCGGGGCCACCGATATGAAATCCGGTGTTGCAGCCTTTGCCGCAGCGGCCATAGATCACGTGAAAGAGACCCCTCCGGACGGCGCTATTGTCCTGACCATAACTGGCGATGAGGAAGGCGACGCGACAGATGGCACAGTGGCGCTTTTGGACTGGATGCAGGCCCAGGGCGAAAGAATGGATGTCTGCCTTGTGGGGGAACCAACCTGCCCAGAAACCTTAGGGGACATGATCAAGATCGGACGCCGCGGGTCTATGTCGGCCTGGATCACGCTAACGGGCGTGCAAGGCCATTCCGCCTATCCACATCGCGCGCGCAATCCACTTCCGGCCATGGCACGGTTGGTAGACCTACTGGCCTCGCACACCTTGGACAGCGGCACGGATCACTTTGACCCGTCTACGCTCGCGGTTGTAAACATCGACACAGGCAATCCGACAACCAATGTTATCCCTGCCGAATGCCACGCCACCGTGAACATCCGGTTCAACGATGCGCATTCCAGCGACAATCTGACAGCTTGGCTTATGTCGCAGATCGAAGACGTTTCCTCAGAGTTCGGGGTGCAAAGTGATGTTAGAATCAAAGTCTCCGGTGAAAGCTTTGTCACACCTCCTGGAGCGCTTTCGAGCATGGTTGCCAACGCTGTGAAAGCTGAAACCGGTATCGCGCCGGATCTTTCCACAACAGGCGGCACATCAGACGCGCGGTTTGTCAAAGATCACTGCCCTGTGGTCGAATTTGGTCTTGTCGGCAAATCCATGCATCAGGTTGATGAACACGTGAATGTCGCTGACGTGCATAAGCTAAAGGCGATCTATCGCCGCATCCTGACCGACTATTTCCGCTAGAGCCATGCTGCGACCTATACTGATCGTCATGCTGAAAGAACCACGCGCGGGGCTGGTGAAAACCCGTTTGGGTCGCGACATAGGAATGACCAATGCGGCCTGGTGGTTCCGCCATCAATCCCGTGCCCTGCTCCGCAGGCTGTATGCACCCCGTCGCTGGAACATTATCCTTGCTGTCGCGCCAGACTACACTGGTCTTACCTCCCGCGCATGGCCCGCCCATTTGCCGCGCATACCGCAAGGTCAGGGCGATTTAGGTGTGCGTATGGCGCGGCTTTTGCGCACGTTTGACCGAAACCCTGTTTGCCTCATCGGAGGCGACATTCCGGGCATTTCACAGCGCCACGTTTCCCAAGCCTTCAACACACTCGGCGCGCAGGATGCCGTTTTTGGCCCCGCAGAGGATGGCGGTTTCTGGCTGGTCGGCACTGGCGCAAATGCCACCTTACCGTCAACAATGTTCCAAGGCGTACGCTGGTCAACCAATCACGCACTGGACGACAGTCTTGCCACTCTGCCCGGCAAGCGTATCGGCTTTGTTGATACGCTGCCCGACATCGATACCATCGAAGACCTCGCCAAGTTTCAACCCATCAATCGTCGATAGAACCCCGCACCGCTTCGTGTTAGGCCGACCAGTATGAGTACCCTGCCCACCAAACCCGAGATCCTGCAATGGATCGCCGACAACCCGACGCTTACATCCAAGCGCGACATCGCCAAGGCATTTGGCATCAAGGGGGCTGCGCGTATTGACCTCAAGCGCATTCTGAAAGAGCTAGAAACCGAAGGGCATCTGGAGAAGCGCAAGAAGACCTATCGCGATCCCGACAAATTGCCGCCGGTGAGTATCCTGCAGATCAACGACCAGACCCCGGATGGTGAGCTACTAGCACGGCCTTTGGAATGGCACGGCGAGGGTAAGGAGCCTGTTGTGATGCTTGTCCCACGCGCCTCCGATCCAGCGATGGCTCCGGGCGAACGCATCTTAGCTCGCTTGCAAGAAGTAAAGGGCGAAGCGCATCAATATGAAGCGAGGCTCATTCGGAGGATTGGGACCAACCCACGCAAAATTCTGGGCATATTCCGCAAACGTGCTGAGGGCGGACGGATCATGCCCATCGACAAGGGTGACGGCAAGGAATGGGTCGTTGCTGCGGGTGCCACAGCCGGGGCAAAGGACGGTGAGTTGGTCGAGGCCGAACAGGCCGGCCCGAAGGATCGCATGGGCCTGCCTCGCGCGCGCATCCTGGACCGGCTCGGTGACCCGACAGCACCGAAGGCAGTTTCCCTCATCGCCATTCACCAACATGGCATCCCCGACGATTTTCCAGACGACGTGATCGCGGAAGCAGATGCCAAGAAACCGGCGGGCCTCAAAGGTCGCGAAGACATGCGCGATATGCCATTGGTGACAATTGATCCCGCCGATGCACGCGACCATGACGATGCGGTTTGGGCGCATGAGGATGATGATCCAAAAAACGAAGGCGGCTATGTCATCTGGGTCGCCATTGCTGATGTCGCTCACTACGTCACTTCCAGCTCGGCCCTTGATGCCGAGGCCCGCAAGCGCGGCAATTCCAGCTATTTCCCAGACCGCGTTGTCCCGATGTTGCCAGACCGGCTCTCCGGGGATCTGTGTTCGTTGCATGAAGGCGTACCGCGTGCCTGCATCGCGGTTCGGATGCAAATAAATGCACATGGGGACAAGATCGGCCATCACTTTGTGCGCGGCCTCATGCGCTCGGCGGCTTCGCTCAACTACAAAGAGGTGCAGGAGGCCCGCGACGGCGCACCAAACGATAAATGCACCCCTTTGATGGATAGCGTAATTACTCCGCTTTACGACGCCCATGCAGCCCTCACCGAGGCACGCAAGCGACGGCAACCGCTCGATCTGGACCTGCCCGAACGCAAAGTCGTGCTGAGCGATGAAGGTAAGGTTGTTTCAGTGAACTTTTCTGAACGGCTCGATGCGCATCGCCTGATCGAAGATATGATGGTGTTGGCGAATGTCGCGGCAGCTGAGACGCTTATCGCCGAGAAATCCGCACTGCTGTTTCGGGTCCATGAAGAACCTCCGCCCGAAAAGCTTGATACATTGCGAGACGTGGCCGATGCAGCGGGTCTGACACTGGCCAAAGGGCAAGTGCTCAAGACCTCGCATATCAATCAGCTTCTCAAAGGTGCTGTTGGCACAGATCACGCCGAAACCGTGAACCTCGCCACGCTGCGCGCCATGACCCAAGCCTATTATGCGCCTGCCAATTTTGGTCACTTTGGTCTGGCACTTCAGTCATACGCGCATTTCACCTCGCCCATCCGCCGCTATGCCGACCTGATCGTGCATCGCGCGCTGATCTCCTCCCATGGCTGGGGAGAGGACGGGTTGAGCCGTGAGGACGAGGAGCGCCTGCAAGGCACTGGGGAGCATATCTCGGAAACCGAACGTCGTTCGATGACCGCTGAACGGGATACCAACGACCGCTACCTCGCGGCCTTTCTGTCAGAGCGGATTGGCGATGAATTTACAGGGCGGATCAGTGGTATCGCGAAATTTGGTGCCTTTGTACGACTCGATGAGACCGGGGCGGACGGGCTGATCCCGATGCGCGCTTTGGGGCGTGAGTATTTCCGTTTTGATCGTGATGCGGGCACCTTGATGGGAGAAGACACTGGACTGACCATAGGTCTCGGACAACGGGTTGTTGTGCGCCTGGCCGAAGCAGCCCCTGTGACCGGCGGTCTCGCTCTGGATCTGGTGCGGCTGGACGGTGAGAACATCACACCGAACACTTCAAAACCCCGGGGCGGACGCCGTGGGTCTGGGCCCAAGCGCAAACTTGCGCGGGACAAAAAGAAAACCGCAAAGGTGAAGCGCAAGGTCTCGCGCAAACGGCGGTAAGACGGCAAAACCTTTCCCATTCGAGCCCGTGGTGATGTACTGACACAAATTGTCAGCACCTTCAGGCATAGTCCGCCCATGAGCCGCACGACCCGATTGTTCCAACTCATGCAAACCTTGCGCAGTTTGCCACCGCCCGCAACAGCGACGCGGCTGGCCGAACTCATGGATGTCACCCCACGCACGATTTACCGGGACATTGACGCCCTGCGCGGTCTGGGAGCGGTGATCGATGGAGCGTCCGGTTTTGGTTACACACTGGTCGAAGACGCCGCTCTGCCACCTCTTAGCTTTGATGATGATGAGCTTGAGGCGCTGGTTTTTGGGCTTCGCGAAGTGAGCGAGGTTGGAGACAGCACGTTGGCGCAAGCCGCCAATTCGGCCTTGGCAAAACTGCGCGCGCGCTTGCCTGCCAGCCAAGCACACAGATTGGAACATGCAGTTCTCAACGCGGTCAGCTTCCGGCCTCTTCCCGAGCCTGGCATCGACGCCGCAGTGCTCCGCAAAGCCACTTGGGACGAAAAAACCATCCGCTTTGAGTATACAGATGCCGAAGATCGTGAAACCTCACGCGAGGTTGATCCTTTGTCCGTAGTTTTCATGCAGGCCTCTTTGTGTCTGCTGGCATGGTGCCACCTGCGCCAAGACTTCCGTGCATTCCGTCTGGATCGTATGCGAAGTCTGGAGTTAACCGGAGCTTCATTTCGTCCCAGACGTGTCTCCATGCTGCGCGACTATCTGGCGAAGATGGGCGAAAGTTGCGACGCTGGCCCGGCATCATAGGCGAACCCTCGCGACATCTTTAATTGACGTCTTTGAGGAACTCCTCTTTCAAGCTACAATAAGAAAAACCCGAAAAGGGGTCGAGCATGTATACCAAACGCCTTGTCACCGCGGCACTTGCCGCGTCGCTTGCTAATATCGCACCGGCTACACCGGTGGAATCTTCGCTGCGACCTCAGGTCCGGCCCGTGGCGGAACCTGCCGTTGCCACAGCAGAGCCGGAGACCGTGATCAAAGCGTCATTGGCACGCAGCCTGCGGCCCAAGGCACGTCCTGATGGGCTATCGGCGGTTGCGCAGACACCTGAAGCTCTCACCGTTGTCGCCTCAAACCCTGCTTTCGACCAGTGGGTGCGCGGCTTTCGCAGTCGGGCGCGGTCCGCAGGGATCAGCAATGCCATTTTGGACCGAGCGTTCCGAGGCGTGACCTACAATGCGGACGTGATCTCAAAAGATCGCAATCAAGCCGAGTTCAAGCGCCAGATTTGGGACTACCTCGACAGCGCGGCCTCGCCGGAGCGTGTTGATCTGGGTCGCAAGGCCCTGCGCCGCCACAACCGTGCACTCAAACGAATTGAACAAGCCTATGGCGTCGAGAAAGAAGTGATCACCGCCGTGTGGGGTCTGGAAAGCCGATACGGCTCTCGCACCGGTGACATTCCGGTCATTGAGGCGCTCTCAACACTGGCTTTTGATGGACGGCGCGGGGCGTTTTTCGAAAAACAGCTCATCGCCGCGTTGAAAATTCTGCAATCGGGGGATGTCACACCCCAGAACTTCAAGGGCTCGTGGGCTGGAGCCATGGGACACACCCAATTCATTCCCACCTCCTATGAAGCCTATGCCGTGGATTTCACTGGCGATGGCAAGCGCGACATCTGGTCAAAAGACCCTTCCGATGCTTTGGCCTCCACCGCCGCCTATCTCAAGCGGTTTGGCTGGCGCAAAGGCATGCCCTGGGGTGTTGAGGTCCGCGTACCCAATGGGGCGCGATTCGGCAAAACCAAACGCATGCCATCGGACTGGGCCAGCCGAGGCGTTGTGGGCATAGATGGACGCGCGGTGAGGGACTATGGCGCGGCACGCATCCTGCAACCGGCAGGTCCTCAAGGCGCGTCCTTCATGGTTTTTGCCAATTTCGACGTGATCAAGCGCTATAACAACGCCGATGCCTATGCGATTGGCGTAGGCCATCTGGCTGACCGTATCGCAGGCCGGCCTGAAATTCAGGCCAGTTGGCCCCGCGGCTATGAGCCAGTCAGCTTTGAAGAGCGCAAGGAAATCCAGCGTATTCTCAAACGCAAAGGGTATCCGCTTGAAAAAATTGACGGATTGATCGGACCGAACACCCGCAAATCCATTATTGCTTACCAGCAATCCATCGGCACCAAGGCCGACGGGCACCCATCACGCACATTGCTCAATCAGCTGCGGACGCGCTGAACAGATTAAGTTTCGCAGGAATACGCACACCGTCCCTCGTGTCGAAATCACGCATCGCGTTTTCAAGGTCAGAGACAATGGCCAACACATCATCGTCCGATCCGCCCATATCGTTGACAATCCTGCTGGCCGGCCCTTCGCGCCCCGCAAAGTCAGCAACGTCAGGTAAGCTACCCAAAGGCGTAAGATTGGGCCGCACAGTCTCTGCCGTGACGTTCCGAAACCCAGCCTGGGTCAAGATGTCCTTTACATAGTCCTGTTCACTGAACGCCATCGGACCAGGTGCACGGGGATCAGGGGACGGCGGTGACCCGACGCGCGCTTTGGCAAATTCGATGGGCAGGCGAAACCAAGGGTTTTCTGGCAGTCCGGCCCAGGTGATGAAGGTTATGGTTCCACCCGGTGCAAGGGCCGTGGCAATGTTGGCAAAGGCGGCATAGGGGTCTTCGAAAAACATGACGCCAAAGCGTGAAACAATTTGGTCCACGGCCATTGAGCCAAGGTTATACACCTGCGCGTCGGCCTCAATACATGTCACATTGTCCAGCCCCGCAGTCTCGATGCGTCCGCGCGCCATTGCCAGCATTGGAGTTGAAACATCAACACCCGTCACATGCCCTGATGGTCCCACAACGCCGGCAAGCTGTAACAGGCTGGCACCCGTCCCACATCCGATATCCAGAACCTTTTGACCTGATTTTATGCCCGCTCTGGCCAGAAGCACCTCGAGCACCGGCGTCATCAAGGTATCAAACATATCCTGCTTCTGAACCCATTTCTGACCGGAAGGCCCAGACCAGTATTCAGCCTGATCTGTGTTGGCAATCTCACTCATGCGGCGCTCTGCATGGCCATGACACACAGAATTTCGAACATGATCGACACGCCCAGAAAAGCCGTATTACCAGAGCTGTCGAAGGGTGGTGAGACCTCAACCATGTCCGCCCCAACGATGTTCACCCCGGCCAATTCACGACACACCTGAAGCGCCTGAAAACTATTCGGGCCACCCACCTCGGGAGTGCCAGTCCCGGGTGCAAATGTCGGGTCCACAAAGTCGATGTCGTAGCTGATGTAAGTCGCACCCTCACCGGCAATCTCGCGCGCCTCGGCCATCACATCTTCGACCCCGCGTGCGAAAAACTCTTCGATCAAGATCAGGCGAATGCCCTCAGCTGCGGCAAAATCACGGTCTTCCTCGTCATACATACTGCCGCGCAAGCCGATTTGAACGACGCGTTTGGGGTCCAAAAGCCCCTCTTCCACAGCGCGCCGGAACGGTGTGCCGTGGGTGTACATCTGCCCGCCAAAGTAGCTGTGAAAGAGATCCGTGTGGCTGTCGAAATGGATCATGCCAACCGGGCCATCTTTGGCCACGGCCCTGAGGATAGGCAGCGACGTTAGATGATCGCCCCCTGCCGTCAGTGGCTTTATTCCAGAGGACAGTACATCGCCGTAAAATGCGGTGATCCGCGCCATGCTGTCTTCGATATCCGCCGGGTTCGGCCCGACATCTCCCAAATCAGCACAGTTCAGCGCCTCAAAGGGACGCACGCCGTTCACCGCGTGCTGCGCCCGGATCATGGTCGAAGCATCCCTTAACTGTCGCGGCCCATGACGTGGGCCGGGACGGTTGGTGGTGCCACTGTCCCAGGGCACGCCGATCAACCCCACATCAACGTCACCATATTTGGCATGATCTTTGGAGACATGCGGCAAGCGCATAAAGGTGGGCACACCCGCGAACCGCGGCAATTCCATTCCCGATACAGGCTGAAAGAAGGGATCGCTCATGTTGGTATCTCCAGTCGCTTGCGGGCGGTCACCGGCCCACCGCCTTGCGTCTCAATCCGCGCAATCGCGGACTTGAGCGGCTCGTGTACGACGGCCATGTGATGGGCATTGGCGTGCAAAATCTTGTCAGGATTGACAACCCAGGCCACATGACCGCTCCAGAATATCAAGTCACCGCGCTTGAGTGGCGCGTCTTCAGGCAGTTCAACACCCAATTCGACCGCCTGCATGTCACTGTCTCCCGGACACGCGACATCACATGCAACGCACGCTGCTTGAATAAGACCCGAACAATCAATGCCAAACGCGGAATTGCCACCCCAAAGATAAGGCGTTCCAAGAAAGAGTTCGGCGACTGCGATGGGATCTTCTGCTGCAAAATCCAGACGCACGAGATGTTTGGACGGAACATACAGGTCACGCGGCAGAGTACCGCGCCCCCATGCGATCCGTGACCATCCATCGATTTCGTCGACCACAGCAAGGCGGGCATCAAACGGAAGGGGGTCACGCGACCCATCTCCTTCAGACCTGGCGTGGACTTGCCATAGCTTCGAGCCGACGCGACGCGATGCGTCGGAACATCGGAAGGGTGCCCATTGAGGCTGGCCGCCTCGACCCACCCGACGTAACCATCTTTTTCGGCATACCCAAAAACCCATGCTTCTTGCACATCTAGACACATGAACGCCTCGCCACGCAGAAGCTGGCGATCTCTGGCACCACCCGGTTCGGTGCACAAGTCGGCAGTAACAACCGCGACATGTTTCGGTTCCGCCTCAACATAGCGATCTGCATCGACAAGGCCCTTAAGATGCGCAGCTGCTACCTTGCCGTTAAATGGTGTGCGCCGCCGGTCGTTCATAGGCCCAGCACCTCGGGCAGGGCTTGCAAGATGGCGCGCGCGCCCATACCAACGCCACCCTTGGGACGCGCCGGGGCGGCGGTGGGGTTCCAGCCGTAAATGTCGAAATGCGCATAAGATGTTTCGCACGCGAAACGTCTCAGAAAGAGCGCTGCTGTGATCGATCCCGCAAATCCACCCTTCGGCGCATTGTCCAGGTCAGCGATCCCAGGCTCGATCATCGCCTCGTAGGGCGTGTGAAATGGCAGCCGCCAAACCGGATCTGCAACTTTTGCCGCCGACGTTTCCAGCGCGCTTGCAAAAGCAAGGTCATCCGTGAAGTACGGCGCAAGGTCAGGACCAACGGCCACGCGCGCCGCGCCAGTCAGAGTCGCCATGGAAATCATGAAATCCGGGCTATCTTCGGCGGCAAAGCTG
This sequence comes from Roseovarius sp. W115, assembly GCF_032842945.2. NCBI lineage: Bacteria > Pseudomonadati > Pseudomonadota > Alphaproteobacteria > Rhodobacterales > Roseobacteraceae > Roseovarius > Roseovarius rhodophyticola. The sequence continues at coordinate 1,926,112 of NZ_CP146606.1, read as the reverse complement.
AGCGCATCTGCCAGCACAAGACGCCCTTCGGCATCGGTATTGTTGATCTCAACCGTCATGCCATTGCGCGCCGTCAGGATGTCGCCCGGTCTGTAGGCATTGCTGCTGACCGAGTTTTCCACCGCTGGGATCAGAACACGCAGTTGAAGCGGCAGGTTCAACCCCATGATCATATGGGCCAAGCCCAGGCCAGTTGCCGCGCCGCCCATGTCTTTCTTCATGAGGCCCATGCTCGACCCGGGTTTAAGATTGAGCCCACCTGTGTCAAAGCACACACCCTTGCCCACAAGCGTAAGCTTTGGACCTTCATCCCCCCAGCGTATGTCAATCAGACGCGGCGCTTGTTCTGCAGCACGGCCAACTGTGTGAACCATCGGGAAATTCTGTTCGAGAAGCGCCTCGCCACGGGTCACGTTGATGTTCGCACCAAACTCATCGGCCAGCGTTGCACAGGCTGCTTCAAGTTCAACCGGACCCATGTCCCAAGCAGGCGTGTTGATGAGGTCGCGGGTGAGGCTTTCACCAGCAGCAATCACCTCCAGTCGTTTTGCATCCACGCCTGAGGGGGCAACAAGTTGAGCATTTGCGGGTTTTTGAGATCGGTAGCGATCAAACGCATAACCGGCCAGAAGCCAGCCTAACGCTTCTTCTTCGGCACGGTCTGATCCCAGACCTTCAAGCCGATAGGTGCCTTCCGGAAGCTGCCCCGCAACGGAGGCCAGATGAAAGCGTCCACGCGCCCTGCTTGAAGACGCGCCATATCCTGCCAGTGCCATTTCGATCGCGCCATCCGACGAGGGCACGAGCGTGATCTGTCCCAACGCGCCGGTAAACCCAGAGGCGTTGACCCAGGTTTGTGTGCGCTTCTGTTGATCTGCCAGCCATGCCTCAACATCCTCTTGTTCCAGCACATGCACAGGAATGGCATCAGCATTTTCGGCAGCAAACTTGAGCGGCATAGGCAGCGATCCTGATCAAAGCACGTATCGCCTCAACCTACTCGCAACTGCGCCGCCTGCAAGCATTCAGATCGAGTAATCCTGAAGATCCCAGATTTCGTAGAGCGATGTTTCCCCAATACGCAACAAACGAGCCAAAGTCGCGGCGAGTGCCACAAGATCATCTTCGTCAATGCACTTGGTGACATCCCGTGCCACATGCGCCAGCATTTCCATACCAATTTGTTCGGAAATAGCGATCAAGCTGCGGGCGTTTTTTCGCATGTCTCGCAATTCACCGGCACGGTAACATCGCTCTGTATGTGACAACCGCGCCGCCAGCTCTTCAAGCGCGCGGCACACAATGTTCTCCGCGCCAGCTTCGCCGAGTTGATGATACAGCTGTTCCAGACGATCGGAATCAAGCCGAACCGTCTCTTTTTGTTCTAAAAGGGTAACCTGTTCCACATCTTCACCCACATGTTTTGCCCCCATCGGCAAGGCGACCTTTACGCCTTCAACGTTCCCAAATCCTTGCCTGGGGGCCAAATTCTCTCTCGAATTCTTATCGAATTGGGATTATTAACTGCAGCGATGGGACACAGAATGAGGCGTTTGCGATGAAGAGAGTCCGCCCGCTTCCAAGTTATCTAGTCCAGCGCTACCAGGGCTGGAAGGCAACAAAGTACAAAGATAATCAGGCTTGGTATCGCCATCTGGCGCATGAGGGCCAGCATCCCCGCGCAATGGTGATCTGTTGCTGCGACAGCCGGGTGCATGTCACAGCCGTGTTTGGGGCTGACCAAGGTGAGTTTTTCTTGCACCGCAACATCGCCAACCTGGTTCCCCCCTTTACCGAGGACGGCGCGCAGCATGGTACATCCGCAGCTGTGGAATACGCGGTGACTGCTTTGAAGGTGGCGCATGTAATCGTGCTGGGCCATTCGAATTGCGGGGGCGTGCGCGGCTGTGAATCTATGTGTTCCGGTGAAGCGCCCGAGCTGGAAGGCAAAACAAGCTTTGTGGGCCGGTGGATGGATATTCTGCGCCCGGGCTATGACCGGGTCAAGGATATTGAGGACAAGGAAAAACGTATCGCCGAGTTAGAGAAGCAGGCCGTCATCGTCTCGCTGGAAAACCTGATGTCTTTCCCTTTCGTGCGTGATGGCATTGCCGAGGGCACCCTGACCGTGCATGGCCTGTGGCATGACATTGGCGAAGGCGAGATTGAGCATTACAGCGCGGTGGACGACAAGTTCGTGCCGGTTTAAGCCTAAATCAAGTCCTACTTTCTTTTCGTTACAAATCGACTAGTTCCCCAGAAACAGGGACAGGAACTTTATGACCGAAATTCTTTCGCTGGCCGCAGACAATCTGATTTCGCCTATTGTCTTGTCCTTCGCTCTTGGTCTCGCTGCAGCGCTGGCAAGATCCGATCTCTCGGTGCCGGAAGCGGCTGCCAAGGCTTTATCAATCTACCTGCTCTTTGCCATTGGGTTCAAAGGCGGAGTGAGCGTCGCCGATCATGGCATCGACGCCACTCTCGGCCTCACACTCTTGGCAGGGATCGTCCTGTCTGCGAGCCTGCCATTCATTGCCTTCATGCTGTTGCGTGTTGTGTCACGCATGGATCGGTTGAACGCTGCTGCCGTGGCCGGGCATTATGGCTCGATCTCGATTGTGACCTTTGTGGCAGCCACATCTGTGCTTGAAAGCCGCGGGATCCCGTCAGAGGGCTACATGGTCGCCGTGGCTGCCGCGATGGAGGCACCGGCGATCCTATCGGCGCTCTGGCTTGTCTCGCGAGGCGAAAAAGGCGGGCGCATGGATGCAGGGCTATGGCGGGAGATCCTGCTCAATGGTTCGATTGTCCTATTGGTCGGCGCATTCCTCATTGGCTGGGTCACAGGGCCCGAGGGGCTCAAAGAAATCGACAGCTTCATAGTAGCGCCCTTCAAAGGCGTGCTGTGCCTCTTCCTTCTCGACATGGGGCTTGTCGCAGGGCGGGGTATGAAGAAAGGGCGAGGCGCGATTGGTCTTGGAGGCTTGGCTTTCGGTCTCATTATGCCAGTCGTCGGCAGTCTTGCTGGCTTGGCTGCCGCCATGGTGCTCGGCCTGTCCACTGGTGGCACTGTGCTGCTCATGGTGCTCTCGGCTTCGGCCAGTTACATTGCCGTGCCCGCCGCAATGCGCGTAGCCCTACCCGAAGCCAACCCTTCGATTTACCTTACGCTTTCACTTGGCGTGACATTCCCTTTCAATCTTGTGCTTGGCATTCCGCTCTATGTGGCCATTGCCAGTGCTGCGACAGGAGGCTGATATGCAAACCCACAAAGCCAAGCGGGTGGAAATCACGATTGAAAAAGTGATGCAGAGCCGCCTGACCGACGCCCTTCAGAAAGCCGACGTCACGGGATACACCGTTCTCCCTGTTTTTGGTGGATCCGGGCGATCAGGGGAATGGAGCCGGTCCGGTCAGGTTGGTCGTGCCGATGGGATGGTGCAGGTCGTGTGCATCATTCGCCCCGAACGTCTTGATACGCTGTTGGAGGCGGCGTTTTCAGTGGTGGAACGTCACATAGGCGTTGTCTGTGTGACCGATTGTGAAGTGCTGCGGGCGGAGCGGTTTTAACCCCGCCCGCAACACGCAGCTATTGAATGAACATGCCTTCGGGCCATTCAATCGTATGTGACAGTTTCACCGACTGACTCTCACTTGCGGCAAGATCAAAGTTCCAGGCCATAACACCGCGCTTGTCGTCTACTCTTGTTTCCTGCGGCTTGGGGGATGCGCTCCAGGTGATCTCCAGATCCTCCTGCTCAGAATAGGGCACGCGGTCCACCAGACGCACAGGCCAGCTTTGTCCCGTCAGGTTCTCAACCTCGATGCGCACATCCTCGGTGATCTGATTGGATTTTGTGATGACACCCCTGTCGCCTTCATTCCGATCAAGTACTGTGCGTGTCAGGCGCAGGCCATCTATCGGACCAAAGGACAATTCAGCCTCACCGCCGGATGCCACCATTTGCATCGGACGCTGGCCGACAAAGCGATCATCCAGATAAAAGCTTGCCTCGGCCGTGGGCAGGATCAGCTCGCCCATGTCATTGGTGAAACTCGCCATAAGAAAGGCGGTTTGATCACTGAGCGGCACAGCCTGAGCAACAAGCTCGGCAGAGGTTTCCAACTCTCCCAACGCCAGACGCACGCGATCCGCGCCTGAGGCCACGGATACAGGTCCGGGATAGGTATACGTGACCGAAAGACCATCGAAGTTGGCCGCCGCTTGCTCCACCGCAACAGGCTCTGCGGCAACACGACCTTCGGCCTGATCCGCGAACGCTTCCAGGCTTTGAACCGCGCCACGCACTTGCACATCTGCTTCATAAATCCGACGCAGCCAGGGCCAAACATCGCTTGGCGCAGTTTGCTCGCTTGGGCGCACAGTCGAAAGGGTCAGCGCTGCGTTCTCCCAATTCTCACCGGTGTATTGCGCCACATAGGCTCCGCGTTCCAGGCTGAGCGCACCAGTCTCGCGCGTCAGGCGCACATCGTAAACCGGCTGCCAGCCTGCTTCGTGTGTGTTATACGTGACGGTCAGCGTTCCTTGCGTTTCCACGTCAGATGACACGGAGACGGCAAGCATGGCTTTGTCTTCCTGCTCAGGCACCAGCGCCGCCAGAGCTTGACGCGCCGCATCCAGGTCTTTGGTCAGGTCTTTGAGTGCCAAAGTAGCCTCTTCGGCGCGGCGCTCAGCTTCATGCGCAGTTTTCAGGGCGGTTAGGGTCTCGTCTCCGATCATTGCAGACAAATCCCTGAGGGAGGTAACATCCAGCTCTGCCACACCGTCGCCTTCACCCAGTTTTTCCAGAAACGTGACCCGCGCTTGCGCCGCGTCTGCTTCAAGCCTGATGGCGTCAATATCGCCCTCTGCTCCGCGCAACGCAGCCTCGAGGCGCTCTACTTCGGCTCTTGCGGCCTGAAGTTCCGATGTCTCTTTCTCGCTGCGCGGCGGAACAAAATCGTTGCGTGCCGACACACTGCCCATCTGCGCACCGGTGACCTGGACCCGCACGGAAGCCAAAGGCGTAGAGCGCGGTAAATCCGATAGGATCAACTGATGCTGACCCCCTGGAATGGTATAGGGCACTTCGCGGGTGATGGTGGCACCCTGAGGATAAAGTGTCACTGCGCTCACATCACTGGACAGGGCGAAATCGTCAGCAAAGGCGGGAATTGGCAACGCGGCCAAAAAGAGGGGAATTGCACGCATGGGGTACTCTCCTGAAACGTCGATCCAAGGATCATCTGACCTTATGACGCCTGCCGCGCCCGGTTTCTTGGGAGTTTATGCAAATTTTTCAGAAATAAAAAAATGCGCCGCCCAAGATGTGGACGGCACATATTTCATCTAGAATTTGAGAAGGCCGCTCAGCCCTTTTTCAACACCCGATTGCCGAGCGTTTCGGCGATCTGCACTGCATTGAGAGCCGCGCCCTTGCGCAGGTTGTCGGACACGCACCACAGGTTCAGGCCATTGTCGATTGTGCTATCCTGCCGGATACGGCTGATGAAGGTGGCGTAGTCCCCCACACATTCGCGGGGCGTGACGTAACCGCCATCCTCGCGCTTATCGATCACCATGACACCCGGCGCTTCGCGCAGAATATCGCGGGCCTCGTCCTCATCGAGAAACTCTTCGAATTCGATGTTCACCGCCTCAGAGTGGCCCACAAACACTGGCACACGCACACAGGTGGCTGTGACCTTGATCGAGGGATCGACGATCTTCTTGGTCTCGACAACCATCTTCCATTCTTCCTTGGTGGAGCCGTCTTCCATGAATTTGTCGATATGCGGAATGACGTTGAAGGCGATATCCTTGGTGTAGACCTTGCGCTCATAATCGGCAGTTGGATTGTACTGAGCCTTGGTCTGGTCCCAGAGCTCATCAATCGCGTCTTTGCCAGAGCCCGAAACAGACTGATAGGTGCTGACCACAACCCGTTTGATGCGCGCGCGCTCGTGCAGCGGCTTTAGTGCGACAACCATTTGCGCGGTTGAGCAGTTGGGGTTGGCGATGATGTTTTTCTTCGCGTATTGCTCCACTGCTTCGGGATTACACTCAGGCACCACCAGCGGGATGTCTGGGTCATAGCGATAGAGTGAGCTGTTATCGATCACGACACATCCAGCCGCCGCAGATTTTGGGGCATATTTCTTGGTGGCATCCGAACCAATGGCAAAGAGCGCAATGTCCCAGCCCGTGAAGTCGAACGTATCCAGATCTTCCGTCTTCAAAGTTCGTTCGCCAAAGCTGACTTCTGTGCCGAGCGACCGGCGGCTTGCAAGCACGGCGATCTCATCGACAGGAAACTGGCGTTCGGCCAGGATGTTCAGCATTTCGCGGCCCACATTGCCTGTGGCCCCCGCGACGACGACTTTGTACCCCATTTCGGGAATCCTTCTTTTTCGAGTTACAACGGCGCGCTCATACCCCACAGACGCTTGATATAAAAGGCCCTGCGGCAATCAGAACCACGTTATTTCAACAATTTTCGAAATATTACTTGTCACAGATATTTATTTCTATATTTTTAGAAATATGAAAACAGCATTGATTCCCGATATCCCGCTTGAACAGGCCGCCTCTACCTTTGCCGCTTTGGGGAGTGAACAAAGGTTGGTCGTGCTGCACACGTTGGTGCGTGCTGGGCCAGATGGATTGCGTATCGGAGAATTGGGAGAACGCACTGGTGTCACCGGCTCAACCCTGACCCATCATATGAAAATCCTGTCTCAGGCCGGGCTTGTCACACAGGAAAAACAAGGGCGCAGCATCATTTGCGCCGCCGTGGCCTATGACGAGCTGCGCATATTGAGCGAGTTTCTCTTGCGTGAATGTTGCGCCGATACCGATCACCCACATGAAGGTCATGAGCATGGTTGACATCTCACCCCCTGCCCTGCGTCGCACCTGGCACAATATCGACAAGGCATGGCTGGCCTTGATCTTGGTGCTAGTGCTTGTCGCGGTCCTTGACCCTCCACAGCTTTGGCCAACTGTAACCTTCACCGCGGGTGCCTTGTTGCACACTGCACCGTTCATCGTCTTCGCGGTTCTGGCTGTGGCCTATATGAAAGCAACCGGCGCCGAGACTCTCTTGGCAAAGGCATTTGAAGGCAATCAGGCGAAAATGGTGGTCTTCGCCGCGCTTCTGGGCGGTCTTTCCCCGTTTTGCAGCTGTGAAGTCATCCCGTTTATCGCAGCTATGCTGGCCCTAGGTGCGCCCCTCGGTGCTGTCATGGCCTTTTGGCTGGCATCACCGTTGATGGATCCCGCAATGTTCCTGATCACCTCGGGCACCTTGGGATGGGAGTTTGCCATCGCCAAAACAGTGTCTGCAGTAGGTCTTGGCCTATTCGGCGGTTCTGCAACCATGCTCTTCGCGCGTTCAGTAATCTTTGCCAATCCATTGCGGGAAAAGCCCCAGATTGGCGGGTGTTGTGGTGTCGAAAAACCATTTGAAGGCAAACCGCTTTGGGCGTTTTGGGTGGATAGCCCGCGCAACGAAGTGTTTCGGCGTAACTTATTGGAGAACGGCATTTTTCTTCTGAAATGGTTGACCCTTGCCTATGTGTTTGAGGCCTTGATGCTGCGCTACGTTCCAGCGGAGTGGATTGCCACAGCCCTTGGGGGAGATGGCATTGGAACCATTGTACTTGGTGCGTTGGTCGGCGCTCCGGCCTACCTCAATGGCTATGCCGCAGTGCCGCTGGTCAGCGGACTGTTGGACCAAGGAATGAGTAACGGAGCAGCAATGAGCTTTGTCATAGCTGGCGGCGTGAGCTGCATTCCTGCCGCCATTGCGGTCTGGGCCTTGGTCAAACCGCGTGTCTTTGCCGCCTACATAGGTTTTGCGATCTCCGGCGCTGTTTTGGCGGGCCTTGCCTGGCAGCCCATAGCGTAAGCCCCTTCGAAGCCAAACATGTTCTCTTTGAAAAAGGCGGTTTCGGCGATGTGATCTGTCGTGAGCCGCTTTTTTGCCGCACCGGCACAAAAAAGCCCTGATTCATTGTAATTTAGGCGAAAATTCAGACATACTGTCCCGCAAAGCGGCTAATGCCGTGTTAAGGCAGCCCCGTTAAAGAGGGCGAGCGGAGCAGTTCGGAGCGTTTGCATGCTCGAGTTCGAGAATGTGAGTAAGTCCTTTTGGACAGGAACACAGCGCAAGGTTATCCTTGATCGCGTGTCCTTTCGCGTCGAATTGGGCCGCAGCCTCGGCATTTTGGCTCCGAATGGCACAGGGAAAACCACTCTCATCAACATCATGGCTGGTTTGGAAAAGCCCGACGAAGGCGATGTGCGTCGCGATTGCAGAATTAGCTTTCCCTTGGGTTTCATGGGAGGCGTCGTCAGCCGCGTTTCCGCAAAGGAAAACTCACGGTACATTGCGCGGCTCTATGGTCTGGACCCGGATTATGTCGAAGCCTATTGCAGGTATGTCTGTAACCTGGGTGAGTATTTCGATCAGCCGCTCGGCACCTACTCGTCTGGCATGCGGTCACGCTTTTCATTGGCTTTGATGCTGGCGTTGGACTTCGACATGTATCTGATCGACGAAGGCATGCCGAGTTCGACAGACGTAGAGTTCAATCGCCGTGCCGGCGGAATTTTGCGGGAACGTTTGCAAACCACGACAGTTGTGATCGTATCGCACCAGCCAGCCACGCTAGAGAAATTCGCCAGAGAAGCCGCAGTTCTTATGGATGGCAAACTGCACATGTTCGATACTTTGGAAGAGGCTAAACAGCTTTATGACTACGAAACCCAAAGCTAGAAAGTTTCGCATTCGCCGGAATGCGAATTCGACGTCCAAGGGGGCGCATCGGCGGAACCCGGTGAAGCGGACGTCACCGCTGCGCAAGAACACAGCCCGGAGATTGAGAAAAGCACCCAGCCTGCTGTTCCCGTCGAGACAACATCCCAAGCGTCACTGGACATTGAGCATATCCGCAAGGAAGGCTTGACTGGACGGCAGTTGCGCATGGCGCGCCGCATGGCTCACAAACATGGGCTTGCTCCGACATCTGACTTTGATGCCGTTCGGCTCTTGCGGGCCAAGGGAATTGATCCGTTTCAACGCGCACATATTGTCGAACTCGTTTCGAACGGAGCTAGCGGTGCTGCTACGGGTGGTACCGATACAAAGCAAGACGTTCAGCTTCCCCAAACACTGCCAAGTGAGTGCACCAACTTACCGGCAACCGACATCAGCCCTGCTGAGCGCCGCGCACAAGACATCAGAAGCATCCAACAAGATATCGCGGCAAGGCGGCGGCGCAAACTTCTACTATTGCTTTCTCGCCTGACGGCTTTTGTGTTTTTACCTACGCTCATTGCAGGATATTATTTCTTTGCCATCGCAACGCCTATGTACACCACCAAATCCGAGTTTCTGATCCTTACGGCAGATGGTGCAGGAGCAAGCGCAGGTGGTCTTGGAGGGCTTTTGCCGAGCCAATTTGCCACTGGCCAAGACTCCATCGCAACGCAGTCTTATCTGCAATCAAAGGATGCGATGCTGCGGCTCGACGAAGACCTGGGTTTCCGCGCCCATTTCAGCCAGGAGTCGATTGACGCGCTGCAGCGGCTTGACTCGGACGCAACAAACGAAGCGGCCTACAAGGTCTACAAGAAATACGTTAAGCTTGGTTATGATCCCACAGAAGGCGTCATTCGGATGGAGCTTTCTACAGCCGATCCCGAAATCAGTCGGCTTTTCTCTGAACAATTGATTGAATACGCCGAAGAACGTGTGGATCAGCTTAGTCAGGAAAAAAGGTTTGATGCCGTCAAGACGGCACAAGAAAGCCTTGACGAGGCTAAGGATGAACGCCGCGCCGCACAAAGACGGCTTGTGACATTGCAGGAAGGTACAATTCTGGACCCGGAAGGTGAAATTGCAAATATCCGTAGCCTGATCAACAACGTGGAAATTCAGCTTCAGGAAAAACAACTGGCGCTAAACACACAGCTCAACAACTCGCGGCCAAACCAAGCGCGGGTTGAGGCGTTGCGCACAGAAGTTGACGTGCTTCAGGCCGAGCTCAACAAACAAAACGCGCGATTGAACAAGGCGACAGAGGACAATTCATCCCTTGCTTCACAGGCCTCAGAAATCCAAATGGCTCAGGCCGACCTGGCCACCGCTGATCTGGTGCTGCAATCCTCGCTTGAAACCAAGCGGCAGTCAGAGATCGAAGCCAACAAACAGGTGCGATACCTGACAGTTGCGGTCAAACCGGTGGCCTCGCAAGATCCCTCCTATCCGAGGTCGTTCGAGAATACTTTGCTTGCGTTTCTGATCTTTACCGGTATCTACCTGCTCATGTCGCTGACCGCATCAGTACTCAGAGAACAGGTCTCATCTTGATCCGATGAAAGTTGTCGAAATCTCAAGTCTGCGCGTTGGCAACGACCAACCGCTCACACTCATCGCAGGACCGTGCCAGCTCCAAAGTACTGAGCACGCCTTGATGATTGCGCGTGCCATGAAGGCCGCCTGTGATGCAGCGGGGGCGCAGTACATCTTCAAAGCGTCTTTTGATAAGGCCAACCGCACCTCGCTGTCGGGGAAACGAGGTGTAGGGCTCGACGACGGTTTGGGCATTTTGCAAACCGTCAAGGACGATGTGGGGGTGCCGGTGTTGACCGACATTCACTCACCAGAGCAATGCGTGCCTGTGTCCAAGGTGGTAGACGTCCTGCAAATCCCAGCCTTTTTATGCCGACAAACCGATTTGCTCTTGGCGGCAGGCGAGACAGGCACCGTCATAAACGTCAAGAAAGGTCAGTTCCTGGCACCGTGGGATATGCCAAACGTAGTCTCAAAAATTGAGAGTACGGGCAACAAACGCATTCTTTTGACAGAGCGTGGATCATCCTTCGGCTACAACACGCTTGTGGCTGACATGCGATCGCTCCCGCAGATGGCACGTACAGGCTACCCAGTGGTGATGGACGCCACTCATTCGGTGCAACAACCCGGTGGTCAGGGCGGAAGCTCTGGGGGACAACGCGAATTTGCCCCTGTCATGGCCCGTGCCGCAGTGTCTCTGGGTATTGCGGCTGTCTTTATTGAAACCCATGAAGACCCCGATAGCGCTCCTTCAGATGGTCCAAACATGGTCCCTTTGAACGAAATGCCTGCATTGGTGGAAAGTTTGATGCGTTTTGACAAACTGGCCAAATCGGACCCGGTGCGTCTTTGAACCACAGAAAGATTTTCAAATGAGCAAACCTTTACCCGAAGTTACGCCAAATACATGGGCCTTCCTGCGCGATCCCATGATCAAACCTACAGGTTTTCGCGAATATGATGCACGCTGGAAGTATCCTGACGAGATCAACCTGCCGGGCATGACTGCTTTGGGCCTGGGCCTTGGCACACAAATCCACCGTCGCGGCATCGAGCCGGTGATCGCTGTGGGCAACGACTATCGCGACTATTCGCTATCCATCAAGAATGCGCTGATCGTTGGACTTATGCAGGCTGGCATTCAGGTCAAGGATATTGGCCCGGCACTCTCACCCATGGCGTATTTCTCACAGTTCCATCTTGATGTGCCGGCTGTGTCAATGGTCACAGCGTCACATAACCCCAATGGCTGGACCGGTGTGAAAATGGGGTTTGAAAGGCCCCTCACTCATGGACCGGATGAAATGGGCGAGCTACGTGACATCGTTCTGGGCGGTGAAGGCGAGGCGCGCCCCGGCGGCGGATACGAGTTTGTAGACGGCGTGCGTGAGGCTTATCTCAATGACCTCGTGGGCGACTTTAAAATGACGCGCAAACTGCGCGTGGTCTGCGCCACCGGCAACGGCACAGCCGCAGCTTTTGCACCCGAGCTGTTTGAACGGCTTGGGGTAGAGGTAATCCCGTCTCACAACGAGCTGGATTATAATTTCCCGAATTACAACCCGAACCCGGAAGCCATGGAGATGCTGAATGATATGGCTGAAACCGTAAAGGCGACCGGCGCGGACTTCGCACTTGGTTTCGACGGCGATGGGGACCGCTGCGGTGTTGTGGATGACGAGGGTGAGGAAATCTTTGCGGACAAAGTCGGCGTGATCATGGCGCGCGATCTCAGCAAATTGCACCCTAATGCAACTTTTGTCGCGGATGTGAAGTCCACCGGTCTTTTTGCGGCAGACCCTGAGCTCAAGAAAAATGGGGTGAAAGCCGACTACTGGAAAACGGGCCACAGCCACATGAAACGGCGCGTTAAAGAAATTGGCGCATTGGCCGGGTTTGAGAAATCCGGCCACTACTTTCTGGCCGAACCTGTAGGGCGTGGATATGACTGCGGTATGCGGGTGGCTGTGGAAATCTGCAAACTGATGGACCGCAATCCGGATATGTCGATGTCTGACCTGCGCCGCGCGTTGCCGACCACTTACTCAACCCCCACCATGTCACCGTACTGCGCCGACACGGAGAAATACGAAGTGCTGGATCGGCTGGTGGAAAAACTTGTCGCCAAGCATGATGCGGGTGAGTCTTTTGCCGGACAACCCATCAAGGAAGTGGTGACCGTCAATGGCGCGCGCGTCATTTTGGAGAACGGAAGCTGGGGTCTTGTCCGAGCGTCTTCTAATACGCCAAACTTGGTGGTGGTGTGCGAGAGCGCATCGTCTGATGCGGAAATGCACGCGATCTTCGAGGAGATTGACAAAGTCATTCGCACAGAGCCGTCAGTTGGCGAATACGACCAAACAATCTGATAAATTGGAATAGCCTGATCTTGTTTTAGAGCAATTTGGGGAGTCCACCCCGAGGCCTCCAGGATATTTTGGCAAGAAGACAAAGCAAAACTTATCTTTTCTTCTTGCTCTCAATATCCCCGCCGGAGGCTCCGACATCAGCCATATGGACTGTGATCTGGCCATCAGGCGGCGTCAGAGCATCACGTAACAAAGCCAGCGGATGCGCCTTGAGAGAAAGCCGGGTAGAGACATAATCCTCAACCACCTCTTCGCCCAGTGTCATGGGGCGCAAATGAACCTCCGGTTCTGAAATGGCCTCACCATCCATATCACCGGCAAAAAGCGGCAGGGGTTTTTGCCCAATAAGCGCCCGGGCAGCCCAAAGTGCAGTACGCCGGTTTACACCAAGCGCTGCAAAAGCATCCGCCTCAGCTAACCGCACAATAACTGTGGGCGGCACACCTGCACGACGCCAAACATCTTCAACTGCGTGATATCCATTGCCGCGTGCAGCATTGATCCAATATGCATCCTCTTCCGAGATGCCTTTGATCTGACGAAACCCCAGTCGAAGTGCCAAATCACCCTTGTCGTTGGGCTCCATGACATTGTCCCAAAAACTGCGGTTTACACAGACCGAGCGCACCTCAACACCATGTTCACGGGCATCGCGCACGATCTGTGCAGGGGCGTAGAACCCCATGGGCTGAGCATTGAGCAATGCACAGGCAAAAATACCGGGGTGGTGGCATTTGATCCAGGCGCTGGCATAGACCAGAAGTGCAAAACTAGCGGCATGGCTTTCAGGAAAACCGTAAGAGCCAAACCCTTCGATCTGAGAAAAGCAGCGTTCAGCAAATTCCTGATCATAGCCGTTCTTCGCCATACCCTTCAGGAATCGCGTGCGAAAGGCGCTAACATTGCCATGCTTTTTGAATGTGGCCAAAGATCGGCGCAGACGGTCAGCCTCCTCAGGGCTGAACCCTGCCCCGACAATGGCAATCTGCATCGCCTGTTCCTGAAAGAGAGGGACACCTAGCGTTTTGCTCAACACCTTGCCAAGCTCATCGGAGGGAAAACTGACCTCTTCTTCGCCATTGCGACGACGGATATAGGGGTGCACCATGTCGCCTTGGATAGGACCAGGACGGATGATCGCCACCTCGATGACCAGATCGTAAAAGGTACGTGGCCGCATCCGGGGTAGAAAGTTCATCTGCGCGCGGCTTTCCACTTGGAAGACACCAATGCTGTCTGCTGCGCAGAGCATGTCATAGACACGTGGGTCTTCGGGAGGCAGCGTGGCGAGTGTGTAGCGCGTGCCATGATGCTGATCGATAAGATCAAATGCCTTGCGGATACAGCTCAGCATACCGAGCGCCAGCACATCGACCTTCAGGATTCCAAGAGCATCAATATCATCCTTGTCCCAGCATATGACCGTGCGGTTCTCCATCGTGGCATTCTCGAGAGGCACCAGTTCATCCAGCCGCCCCTCGGTCATCACAAACCCACCGACATGCTGGCTCAGATGGCGCGGAAATCCTTCGATTTCGCGCACCAACTCCATGGTCTGTCTGAGCCGTTGATCATCGGGATCAAGTCCAATTTCACGCATGCGCTGGCGTTCAAGAGCGCCAGACGTAGCGAAGAACCCCCAAAGCTGTGAATTGAGCGCCCCGACTGTATCCTGACTCAACCCCATCGCTCGACCGACCTCGCGAATGGCCCGCTTGCCACGATAATGGATGACCGTGGCACAGAGCCCGGCACGGTGGCGGCCGTAACGTTCATAGATATGCTGGATCACCTCTTCGCGGCGTTCGTGTTCGAAATCCACATCGATATCAGGAGGCTCGTCGCGCGCCTCGGATACGAAACGTTCAAACACCATTGTCCCAATTTCAGGGGACACACTGGTAATTCCCAGCGCGTAGCAGACAACCGAATTAGCCGCTGAACCGCGACCCTGACACAGAATATTGCGAGAGCGGGCAAAGGCCACAACATCACGCACAGTCAAGAAGTAAGGTTCATATTTCAGCTTGGCGATGAGGGCCAGTTCATGCCTCATCATCTTCTTCACGCGTTCCGGTACGCCGCCAGGATAACGCCAAGTAAGCCCTTCCTGCGCCAACCGTCGCAACCGATTGGTGGGTGGCTCGCCATCCATCACCTCACTTGGGTATTCATAGCGCAGTTCATCAAGTGAGAAGGTTAGCTTTTGCGCCAGTGTCTCGGCCCGGCGAACCGCCTCTTCATGGCCAGCAAAAAGTCGCAGCATCTCAGCCTCAGATCGCAGGCGTTGTTCGCCATTGGCCAGCGCATCACGGCCCAGCGTATCGACCTGCCGCCCTTGCCGGATAGCAGTCAACACATCGGCAAGCCTGCGGCGACGAGCGTGGTGCATAAGGGGAAAACCAGAGGCCACAGGTGTCAGGCCCATCTCTTTGGCCAGTTTTGCCAAGCGGTTAAAGCGGGCCACATCTTGTCCATCATAGAACGGCATCATCAGCAAATGCATCTGCGCTCCCAAGCGCCGTACAAGCAGATTTGCGTTTTCGCGCCAATGGCGTCTTTCCTCTGTAGAGCGCGCAGGGTGGAGAAGCAGCCAAAGCCCCTTTGCTCCTTCCACCACATCCGACACTGTCAGATGGCAACTGCCTTTTTCAGTCCTAAGCCGACCCTTGCTGATAAGGCGGCAGAGTCTTCCCCAGCCGACGCGATCCTGCGGCAGGGCCGTCACCGTGATCCCTTCGGCAAGACACAGCCGGGCTGCGGGTAGAAACCGGGGCACATGCGCCCAATCAGGTGGCTGCGGATTGGGCGCCGGCGGGCCAACCAAACCATCGCGCGCCTCAAGCTCCTTGCGACCTCGCACCACGTTGGCCAAGTCGCGCACTGCTACATGCGCACGCACGATCCCTGCCACGGAATTTTCATCGGCAATGGCAAATGCCGATAAGCCTAACTCGGCCGCACGCAAGGCGTATTCCTCAGGGTGGGAGGCCCCGGTGAGAAAAGTGAAGTTCGACGTGATCGACAGCTCGGCAAACATAGCGAGTCACCATTATATTCACGTTTTGTTCTTTTTCGAGTCTTGATTGTAAATGAACGATTACCGCAGTGGATCACATCCTTCGTCGCGCATACAGGATCTTGCCTGATCAAGCTGCACCTGACTTGGCTCTGGGAAAGCAAAACTGCCACAAGGGCCGGCCACCATCACGTAATCCACGCCCGCTTTTTGCAAAAAGACCAGGTAATCAACACCGGAAGCCACCCCACCACACCATGGACCAATACATTGACGAAGCAGGGAAATATTACGCTTGAATGGCGCCACGAAACCCTCGCGCGACAAAGATACGCCCTCAAGCCGTGCCGGGATCAAAGTATCAGGGCGGTTCTGGTCTGAAAGATCGTACTCCGGCATGCGATTCTGATCGAACGTAAGCGTCCCATGCACAACCACATAAATCTCTTCCGCCTCTGCTGCGTTTTTGTATGTGTTTGCTACGTCGGGGCGGACGCAAGACAGCGCCAAAGCAGGCCCGGCGATAAACATTGCCAACCCAAACATCAGAACACGCATCACAAGGCCTCAGAAAACGCGTCCAGAACGCTTTCATAAACTGCCCGTTTGAACGGCACGATGGCCGCGGGAAGCTCCTCGGGTGGCAACCAACGCCATTCGGAAAACTCTTGATGCTCGGAGACAATATTGACGTCTGAGTCCATGCCATGGAACCGCAAGAGAAACCACTTCTGTTTCTGCCCTCGGAACCGCGCCTTCCAAAGCTTTGGCACAAGCTCGTGTGGCAAATCATACGTCACCCAATCCTGCGTTTCCGCCTCAACTGCGACAAGATCTGCAGTCACACCAGTTTCTTCCCATAACTCCCTGAGAGCTGCATCGCGAGGGGTCTCGCCCTCGTCAACACCGCCTTGTGGCATCTGCCAGGCGACAACCTCACTATCGATCCTTTGGCCAACAAAAACATGGCCTTCCGTATTGACCAGCATAACCCCAACACAGGGCCGATACGGCAGCTTTTCAATCTCTTCTGGCGTCACGCTGCCAGCCCCCGTCCCTTGAGAAGCGCCTCAACACCGGGCATTCGGCCACGGAAGGCAAGGTAGAGCTCTTCCGCTTCACGCGAGCCACCCATAGACAGAATGTTGGCCTCAAGCGCTTTGGCTTTCTCCAGATCAAACGGTCCACCCGCCTCCTCAAAAGCGGCAAAAGCATCGGCATCCATCACTTCGGACCACATGTAACTGTAGTACCCGCTGGAATACCCATCGCCGCTGAACACATGTGCAAAATGTGGTGCGGCGTGACGCATTGTAATTGCATGTGGCATGCCAAGGTCTTCCAGCACCTCAGCCTGTTTGGCCATAGCGTCAGTTGGCGCAGGACCATTGTGAAAGGCCAGATCGACCAGTGCAGAGGCGACATACTCAACAGTTTGAAAGCCCATGTCAAAGGTGGCTGCCCCCAGCACCTTATCGAGCATATCCTTAGGCATCGGCTCACCTGTCTCAGCATGAGTTGCAAACTCGGCCAATACCTCAGGCACTTCCAACCAATGTTCATAAAGCTGGCTGGGCAGTTCCACGAAGTCGCGGGCGACGGATGTACCTGAGATGCTTTCATAGGTCACATTCGAGAGCATCTGGTGCAGGGCATGTCCAAACTCGTGGAAGAGTGTTCGTGCGTCATCATAGCTCAAAAGAGCCGGATCGCCCTTGGCAAAATTGCACACATTGATGACCACAGGACCCTGGACTTTCGGAAATTTGGCCTGCCCCCGCATAGCCGAACACCACGCACCGGATCGTTTCGACGCGCGCGCAAAGTAGTCGCCAATAAACACCGCCACATGTGCCCCGTCTCGGGTTACCTCCCATGCACGGCAATCGCGATGGTAGAGCGGCACATCAATGGGTTTGAACTCAAGACTGAAAAGCCTGTTGGCGCACGCAAAACTCGCCTCAATCATGCGGTCAAGTTGTAAATACGGCTTGAGTGCGGCCTCATCAAGATCATGCACTGCCTTGCGGCGCTTCTCCGCGTAGTACCGCCAATCCCAAGGCTCAAGCGGACCGTTGATACCATCAGCCTGCATCATCTGGGTAAGCACTTCTGCATCGGCTTCCGCTCGTGCTTTGGCGGGCTCCCAAACATCCATCAGAAGATTGCGCACGACCTCAGATGTCTTGGCCATCTCGGTTTCGAGCTTGAAGGCCGCAAAATCATCATATCCCAGAAGCTTAGCACGCTCTTCCCGCAGGGTCAGTATTTCTGTAGCAATTGCGCGGTTGTCTGTTTCTCCGCCATTGGCACCACGCGCGATCCAAGCAGCAAATGCTTTTGCGCGCAGATCTCGCCTGGGAGAAAATTGCAGAAATGGCACGATAAGCGACCGCGACAACGTAATCACAGGCCCATCCGTTCCCTTCTCGTCTCCCGCCGCCCGCGCGGCTTGCACAACGAAGCCCGGCAACCCCTCCAGATCACCTTCAGCAAGCTCCATATGCCAGCCAGCTTCGTCGGCGAGCAGGTTTTGCGTAAACGCCGTGCCAAGTTCAGCCAAACGCGTGCGAATCTCGCGCATGCGGGCGTCTGACGCACCGGTTAACCCCGCTCCTGCCCGACGGAAGCCGCGATGAGTGAGCATCAGAACTCGTGCTTTTTCATCGCTTAGACCAAGTGACTCCCGTGCCTCCCAAAGCGCTTCAATCCGTGCAAAGAGCGCCTTATTGCCATAGATCTCAGACGAATACGTGGCCAGTTTTGGCGAAAATGACCGCTGCAATTCCTGGCGTTTGTCGTTGCTGTCTGCCCCTGCGACCGAATAGAACACAGACAGCACCTGATCGAGCTTTTTGCCAGCCACTTCCAGCGCCTCGATTGTGTTGGCAAAACTGGGGTCTGTGGGATCATCTGCAATCGTCTGAATATCCGCGCGGGCCTCGTTCAACGCGGTCTCAAACGCCGGCTCGAAGTCATGATCGGAAATCTTGTCAAACGGGGCCAGTTCAAACGGTGTCGTCCACTCACTCAGCAGCGGATTGGTCATCTTGTTCTCCTACTTGGCCGCAAATCGGACAATCCATCCGGCGGCTCAATGAAATCTTCCTACTCTCTCCATATAGAGCGTCATAAATAAGCATTTCACCCCTCAGCGGCGCTCCAGCTTCAGCAAGCACTTTGATGGCCTCTGCTGCCATCATGGACCCGACCACGCCTGGTAGTGGACCCAGCACACCTGCCTCGGCGCAGCTTGGCGCCAACCCGGGGGCGGGCGCTTCAGGGAAAATGCATTGATAACACGGTGTGCCCTGAGCAGGATCAAATACACTCAATTGACCTTCCCATTGAGACAAAGCACCTGAAATCAAAGGTTTACCAACACTGTACGCTGCCTGGTTAGCAAGATACCGGGTTTGAAAATTATCTGTACCGTCAAGGATCAGATCGTAATCACCAAAAAGCGCTTCGGCCTCTTCTTCTGACAGGCGTCGATTGTAGGGCCGGATCTCGGTATAGGGATTGAGCGCCTTAACCGCCTCAGCCGCCGAAAAAACTTTGGGCATACCGCTACGGTCATCGGTGTGGATGATCTGGCGCTGCAAATTGGTATGATCGACCACATCATCGTCAATGATACCGATGCGCCCGACCCCGGCCGCAGCAAGATAAAGGATTGCGGGAGATCCCAATCCCCCTGCTCCTATCACCAGAACACTGGCTTTCTTTAACGCCTTCTGCCCCGGCCCACCGATTTCGCGTAACACAATGTGCCGGGCGTATCTTTCCAGTTCAGTTGGCGCAAATGTGCCGCTAGCTTGCGGTGCCGGCTCTTCTGCCTGGGCTTTGGTTTTCAACCGCTGCAGGCCAGCCCGGTAGAGAAGAACAAGCGCTCCCATTCCGCCCAGCAACAACCAAGGTGCCGCTTGTTCGCCCGTCGCGACGCGCAGGGGGTGCCCATCTGGTAAAGCAAGATGCAGTACGACGACGCCCACCCACAAAAATCCGATCATGGACCACCGCAAGCGATGCGGCGTGCCCATCATCATCCCTATGCCCCAAAGCACAGCGGCCAGAAAAAGCACCAGCAACATTAGCTCGCCCCTGTTGAGCCAAATCCGCCAGCCCCACGCGCTGTTTCTTCAAGCGACAAGCTTTCGACAAACTGCGCCTGCACAACCGGAGCCACAACCATTTGCGCAATCCGCATGCCGTGTTCCACCACAAAAGACTCCGCACCCGCGTTCATCACAATAACACCCAAGGGCCCGCGATAATCGCTGTCTATTGTGCCGGGACTGTTTGGCAGAGTGATCCCATGCTTAAGAGCCAAACCGGATCGAGGACGCAGCTGAACCTCATAACCCGCGGGGATAGAAATGCGCAAACCCGTTGGCACAAGTGTACGTTCACCGGGTTTCAGCTTCACCGATTGGCGGTTGGGAAAATTCGCACGCAAATCCGCACCCGCCGCGCCTGCCGTTTCATAGCGCGGCAAGCCAAGCGACGTATCCGCTCCGTCCTCCCAGAGAACAGAAATGCTCACCATCGACAGACCTTTCTTCTTGCCCAAAATATCCCCGCCGGAGGCATGCTGTGGCTCACGCAAGCGCCTCAGCAACCTTCTGCGCCAGACGTCTGGCAACCTGATCCTTCGACAACCGCGGCCAATCTTCAGCGCCGTCAGCGGTGATCAAAGTCACATGGTTTTCCGATCCGCCCATGATCCCCGTGCCGGGGCTGACATCATTGGCAACAATCCAGTCACACCCCTTACGTTGGCGCTTGGCCGTTGCATGGGTCAACACGTCGTCGGTTTCTGCAGCGAACCCAACGACCAAATCAGGCCTTCCATCTTTCAACTTGCACACAGTCGCCAGAATATCCGGGTTTTCAGCAAAAGACAGATCGGGAAGCCCATCCTTGGTTTTCTTCAGCTTACGTTCGGACGCTGATTTAACCCGCCAATCAGCAACAGCGGCAGCAAATATACCCGCGTCAACCGGCAGGGCATCTTCAACCGCATCAAGCATCTCTTGCGCAGTTTGCACCGGGACGACTGTGACACCTTCTGGCGGCTGCACATCCGCAGGACCCGTGACAAAGATCACGTCCGCTCCCAATGCCGACAAAGCACTGGCAATCGCCGTGCCCTGTGCGCCAGAGGATCGGTTGGCAATATACCGTACGGGGTCGATCGGTTCATGCGTTGGGCCTGATGTGACAAGGATACGCTTTCCCGCCAGCGGTCCGCTAGCAATCTGCGCCTCAATCGCCGCAACAATCTCAAGCGGTTCGGCCATGCGCCCGGGGCCATATTCCCCGCAGGCCATATCGCCCTCATTCGGGCCGACAAAGGCAACACCGTCCTCTTTGAGTGTCTTCATGTTGCGCTGCGTTGCAGGGTGATCCCACATGCGCACATTCATCGACGGCGCGACCAAAACGGGCGTGTCGGTCGCAAGCAGAAGTGTCGACGCCAGATCATCAGCGTGGCCTTGCGCCATTTTCGCCATCAGATCCGCTGTCGCAGGAGCAACCACAATGAGATCGGCGCTGCGGCTAAGTTCAATATGGCCCATCTCGGCTTCATCTGTCAGATCGAAGAGGTCCTGAAACACTTTACGACCCGCAAGCGCAGACACCGAAAGTGGCGTGACAAACTCTGAACCAGCGCGTGTTAAAACGGGCGTCACCGACGCCCCTCGTTCACGCAGCCGCCGAATGAGATCAAGCGACTTATAGGCCGCAATCCCACCACCGATGAGTAGCAAAATTCGTCTGGATGCGAGCATGTGCACCGTCCTGCATTACGTCGCGCCGAGACTATGCGCGGCCTATGACCAACACAAGGGGCGCGTGGAATGCGTCAATTGAAGGCAGCGCAGGGATCTTCTCTTTCAGGAACAGGCGCGGTGAGCGTCAGGTCAAAGACACCAACAGGCGGACTTTCCTCCTCGCCCTGCCCCACAGCAATCACGGAAACTTCCGGAGCAGCGGCAAGCAAGTTAACGGGTATGCCCCAGTCGGAACGTACATGACCATTGCCCGTGATCACGACAACCGGACCGCCCGTCTCAGTCAATGCTTGTAGTGATGCTTGCGCTAAATAGGCATCTCGCAATCGCTGAACCATGACCATCCGGGGCAGCACATCTTCGGGAAGCTTGTTGCAATGCGCAACCGCCTGAAGCCGTTCCCGCGCGCCTTGTTGGTCTTCGGGAAGAGGCTTCGTTAGGCCAAACGCTTCTGCCTCCTCGCCAAAAACCGCCTCCACACCATCTTTCAATGCCGCCTTGGACGCAGATCGATCAAGCTGTGCGCCATAAATCTTGGCCTGTGGAGCAGCTGCAAAAATCGGGTAGTACATTGCGAAATCTGGCCATCCGGAATTGTTCCAGTCAAAAGCCTTTTCAAGATCATTTTCAGATGCGCGATTTTCATCCGTAACAACCGACGCTTGTCGCTTGGTCAGCATTTCAAACACGATTGCGCTTGGAGTAAGCAATTCCACGATCTGCGCCTGAGCTTCATGGTGGGCAGGATTGTCATGGCGCTCGCCCAAAAGGACAATATCGGCTGATTTCAGTGCAGTTATATCTGGCTGGCTAAAGTGCTCTATGGCACCAGATGCCCAAGCTGAAGACGCCTGAAAGACCAGAACCAAAACACTCATAAGAGAGACATGCTTCATGCCAACAGGTTTTGGACCTCAGATCCCTGCTTTTCAAGATAGCGGCGCATTTTTTGAAACGCAGCGGCCTCTATCTGCCGTACACGCTCTTTGCTGAGTTTCAGCTCTTCTCCAAGGCTTTCCAATGTTCGCGCGTCATCTCGCAATTTGCGTTCGCGCACAATAAAGCGTTCGCGATCATTCAAGCGGGACATCGCTTCGGTCAGCCAATTGCGCAAGGCGCCCTTGTCATGCTCGTCTTCCACAACCTCGTCACCTCGCGGGCCATCATCTTCAATGGTATCGATCCACTCCCGGCCCTCTTCATCAGACGCTTGCGTTGCGTTCAAAGAAAAATCAGTGCCCGACAAACGGCCTTCCATCATCTCAACATCACGCAGTGGCACACCCACTTCGTGTGAGATCATTTCGCGCAATTGATGACCGTCAAGCTTTTCGCCACGCGACATTGCTTCGCGCTCGAGACGAGCTTGCACACGGCGCATATTGAAAAATAGTGATTTTTGACTGCTGGTAGACCCGGTGCGCACCATGGACCAGTTGCGCATGACATAGTCCTGAATGGATGCTTTGATCCACCAAACGGCATAGGTTGAAAACCGCACGCCGCGATCTGGATCAAACTTATCCGCCGCCTTCATCAATCCAAGGCCAGCCTCTTGGATCAGGTCGCTCATCGGCGCACCATAGCGGCGGTACTTGGCCGCCATTGAAATGGCCAAACGCATATAGGCCGTGATCAAACGGTGAAGCGCTTGCTCATCGCGCTGATCGCGCCAGGCATAGGCCAGATCGCGTTCTGTATCGGCATCAAGAAGCTCGGCTCGCATGGCAGCGCGAGACATGTCCGTGTTGTATCCACTATCTAATGCCATTTCGTACTCCCTGGTGCTTTGAGCTTATCGATCTTTTTTGATCGTTCGCTTAGTGCTACGCAGGAGTTCGGCAAGTGGATCACAAAAAAGAGTCGGAAAATTATGTTACCGGGGTTGAGCTTGGTCATTGGTGGGGCCGCGTCAGGCAAGTCTGCTGTTGCAGAAGGGTTGGTGAAGGGCACAGGTCGAAATCTGGTCTACCTGGCCACAGCACAGGCCCATGACGCCGAGATGCGGGCCAAATTGCGTAAGCATAAGGAGCAACGCGGCGAAGGATGGCGCACCATTGAAGAGCCGCTCGACATTGGCCGAACCCTCGCCACGATCAGCGGGGACAACGCGGTTTTACTGGACTGTCTGACCATGTGGTTGAGCAATCAGATGCTGGCGGAAAACCCTTTGGATGAAGCAGAGGCGGAACTTATGGCGGGTTTGGCGCTCTGCCCCGCGCCGCTTGTGATCGTCACCAACGAAGTGGGCCTGTCTGTCGTTCCCGAAAACGCACTGGCGCGTCAGTTTCGAGAGGCGCAAGGGCGTTTGAACCAGAAAATCGCCGCTAAGGCAGACTTGGTGGTAAATGTAGTCGCGGGGCTTCCGCAGGTTTTGAAAGGCACATTGCCATGACAACCTGGCATTGGGTGCGGCACGGCCCAACGCATCAAAAGACCTTTGTCGGATGGCGCGATGTGCCAGCAGATTTATCGGATACCGCTCAAATCGCACGTCTGAGTGCATATTTGCCGGAAAGCGCCTTGGTCATTTCCTCGGATCTTATCCGCGCTTCCGCCACGGCGGATGCGATTGAGGCCGGACGCAAGCGTCTTCCAAGCCACACAGATCTGCGCGAGTTTCATTTCGGCGAATGGGATGGCAAGCATTTTGACGAGGTTGCACAAAGCCACCCGGAGCTGTCCCGGGCTTATTGGGAAACGCCCGGAGACGTGGCCCCGCCTGGTGGCGAAAGCTGGAACAGCGCGGCTTTGCGGATATCAGCAGTTGTGGATCGCTTGAATACGGAACACCCCAATGCTCATATCATCGCCGTGGCTCACATCGGGGTCATCCTCACGCAGGTACAACGCGCCGATAGTCTGGTGCCTGAAGAAGCTATTGGTCATCGCATTGACAACCTCTCTGTCACCACGTTGCATCAAAAGCCAACGGGATGGCAGATCGATTGCATCAATCACCTGCTGTGATGAACCGCCGCACAAAACATGGTTTTGGCCAAAGCATATCGCGTTCTAAAGTAAATCCATGCAATACGATCTCTTTACAGGGGACCACAGTTTTTCAAGCTGGTCCTTGCGCGGATGGTTGATGCTTGAAAAATTCGGCATCCCGCACCGCACGCACATGGTAGGCCTATATGACGGCACAATGGCCGAAGATCTGGCCGATCTGCACCCCGCCCGCCTTGTTCCAGTGATGCGCGACAGCGATGGTGTGGTGATCTTTGACACGCTTGCCATGGCTGAAACGCTGGCCGAGCGGCACCCCGAAGCTGGTTTTTGGCCCGATGACCCCGCTGCACGCGCCTTAGCGCGCTCAATCACAGCAGAAATGCATTCGGGCTTCAGCGCTCTGCGCGGGGAGTGTCCAATGCAGCTTTTGCATCAGGTGCAGGGGTTTGAGCCATCTCGAGCGGTTATTGCTGAATTGGAGCGGCTCGAATTGCTTTGGGAACTTGCACGGGAAAAGCATGGCCAATCCGGACCTTGGCTTTTTGGGAGATACTCGCTCGCCGATGTGTTTTATGCCCCCATTGCGGCACGCATCGCCGGCTATGGCCTGACTGTGAACGCGGTGGCACAGGATTACATGGACACCACGTTGTCCGACACCAGTTTCCGTCAGTGGCGCGCGATGGGCCTGACCAAGACCTATGATCCGATGCCCTATGACATGGGTTTGCCTAACTCTGTATGGCCTGGCCCCACAGCGAAAGTAGCCGCACCTACAGAAGAGGGTTCATCAGAGAACACCCACTGTCCCTATTCAAATTTGCCTGTCACGCATTTCATGGAAACGGGCGGGCGTATCTTTGGATTTTGCAACGCGTTTTGCCGTGACAAGACCATGGCGGATCAAGAGGCCTGGCCCAAATTCGTAGCGATGCGGGACGCAGAATGAACGCCTTGGCACACGCCCATTAACCATTCGTCAATACATTGCGCGTTACGCAAGACAACGGGGCAATGGGACATCAGGTCACGAATGGTTGCGCGCGCCTATACTGTCGCCTTTGAAGGCGTTGAGGCCAAATCGGTTGAGGTGCAATGTGCCGTCACACCGGGTTTGCCCGCGTTTTCTCTCGTCGGCTTGCCGGATAAAGCGGTAACCGAGGCGCGCGACAGGGTCCGCACAGCCCTCAGTTCGATGGCAATCGCTCTTCCCTCCAAGAGGATTACGATCAACCTATCGCCTGCGGACATGCCCAAAGAGGGCAGCCATTTTGACCTCCCCATTGCCCTGGCTCTGCTTGCCGCCCTCGAAATCATTCCACATGACGCGGTTGAAGGCACCTGTTCACTTGGGGAATTGTCGCTTGATGGCTCGCTTATCCCGGTGGTTGGTGCCCTACCCGCAGCCATGGCCGCCGCCGATGAAGACCGTACTCTGCTTTGCCCCAAGGGTTCGGGGTCAGAGGCCGCTTGGGTCGGCGCGGCGCAAGTGATCGGAGCTGCCAGCCTTGCCGATGTGGTGCGTCACTATACCGGTCAATCGCCTTTGGCTCCGGCCCAACCCGGAGAAGTCACCTCCGACACATCCGGACGCGACCTGCGTGATGTCAAAGGCCAGGAACGCGCCAAACGTGCGCTAGAGATCGCGGCTGCAGGGCGGCACCACCTGATGATGGTCGGTACGCCTGGGTCTGGAAAATCCATGCTGGCCGCACGGCTACCCGGTCTTTTGCCGCCTTTGAGCGCGACCGAAGCCTTGGAAACGTCCATGATCCATTCTCTTGCAGGATTGCTTGATGAAGGCGGGATAAATCGGACTCGCCCCTTTCGCGAACCCCACCACACCGCATCCATGGCAGCCATCGTAGGTGGAGGGCGTCGAGCCGGTCCCGGAGAGATCAGCCTTGCCCATAATGGGGTTCTCTTTCTTGATGAGTTTCCCGAGTTTCCGCGCGCAGTACTGGAAACCTTGCGCCAACCGATTGAGAGCGGTGAGGTCATGGTGGCGCGCGCCAATGCGCATGTGAAATACCCCTGCCGCTTTATGCTCATAGCGGCGGCAAACCCCTGCAAATGCGGGTATTTACCCGACCCGGCAAGGGCGTGTTCGCGCGCTCCAGTTTGTGGTGAGGACTACATGGGGCGCATTTCCGGGCCTCTTCTGGACCGATTTGACCTGCGTGTGGATGTACCCCCTGTGGCGTTCACAGACCTTGATCTACCCGCTACTGGTGACAGTTCAGCGGAGGTGGCGGCCCGTGTCTCTGTAGCGCGCAAGGTACAAGAGACACGTTTCGCTGAAACTCTCGACATGCGGCTCAATGCAGATGCGGAGGGCGAAGTTTTAGAAGAGATCGCATCACCCGACACGGAGGGCCGAGACTTGCTCAATCAGGTGGCAGAGCGATTTGGGCTATCTGCGCGCGGGTATCACCGTGTGCTTCGTGTGGCGCGCACTATCGCCGATTTGAACGCCGAGGCAAATGTCCGGCGGATTCATATCGCTGAGGCCATCAGCTATCGTCTTAACGGTTCGAAAGAGATCTGACCCATTGCGCCAAGTCTCGCAGTGTGTTGCGTGCCTCTGGCAATAGGTTGTGAAAGAGTGGCCAGACATGCGGCAAGTCGTGCTCAATGAGCTCGGTGACCTCAACACGTTGAGCACGCAAGTGTTTGGTCATGCGCCGCGTATCATCCAAAAGAATTTCCGTATCTCCAACGCACATCCAGACCGGCGCAGCACCTGCAAACTCTGCAAAAAGCGGGGACGCCCCAGGCGTTTTTGGGTCAGCGCCATTGAGATAAAAGTCTGCGCTTTCCTGTGCCCGTTCTGCAGGCAAAATCACATCTGCATCCGCCTGCGACACAAAACTCTCACCGGAATAGGTCATGTCCGTCAAAGGCGAAAAGGCAAACGTACCGAGCGGATTTGGCAGCCCCAACTTGCAGATCTCGGCTTGAAGCGCCAGAACAAGCCCGCCGCCTGCACTGTCTCCTCCCAGGATGACACCACCGGGTCGCTCCATAGCGGCGCGATAGACGGAAACAGCATCTTCTAACGCAGCAGGAAATGGATGCTCTGGTGCAAGCCGATAGGTTGGCAGGCACGCAGGCAATCCGGTGTCTGCTGACAGTCGCGCCAGCATAGCGCGATGCGTGTTCGGAGAGCCGAATACATAGGCCCCGCCGTGGAAATAGAGCAGTAAGGGCGCGCCGTCTTTCGAAACGCCGCGGGCGCGGGCCCATTGGACGTCCCGACCACCGATTTTGTCATGCGAATACCGTGTGCCGAAAGGCGCGTGAAAATAAAAACGAGCTTTGGTCTCAAATGACCGCCTAACCTCAAGCGGATCTTCTGCCCGGGCCAGAAATGACTTCTCGGTCCAACGTAGCCACGCGTTCAGGATCGGGCGCGCCAGGCTCACTGGCGCTTGGTCTCAATGGCCTGCCAGATTTTTTCGGCAGTGTTGGTGCCGTCAAAGCGTTCCAATTCCTGAATGCCTGTAGGTGACGTCACGTTGATCTCGGTAAGATACGCCCCGATTACATCGATGCCGACGAACACCTGACCCTTTTCCTTCAAAAGTGGTCCAATCGTGGCGCAGATTTCCAGGTCGCGCTCTGTCATGGCAACCTTCTCAGGCCGTCCACCGACATGCATATTGGACCGCGTCTCACCTTTCGCCGGCAATCGGTTGATCGCCCCCACAGGTTCACCATCGACCAGAATAACGCGTTTATCGCCCTGCTTTATCTCGGGCAGGTACTTTTGCACGATGAGTGGCTCACGGCTGAAGCCTGTGAATAGTTCATGCAGGCTACTGAGGTTCTTATCACCCTCAGGCAGGAAAAAGACGCCCGCACCGCCATTGCCATAAAGCGGTTTGAGGATGACATCGCCATGCTGCGCCTTGAACTCACGGATCGTATCGAGATCGCGTGCTATGGCCGTGGGAGGCATGAGGTCAGGAAAATCAAGGATCAAAAGCTTTTCCGGGTAGTTGCGCACCCAAAACGGATCATTCACAACAAGTGTACTGGGCGTCAGTCGGTCCAGCAGATGCGTTGTGGTGATATAAAACATGTCAAATGGCGGATCCTGACGGAGCCAAACCACATCAAACTCTGCCAAATCCACCACCTGCTCTTCGCCCAGATGATAGTGATCGCCCTCGACAGCCTGTACCTTCAGCGGCCAGCCACGCGCAGTGACGCGTCCCTGATTGTAGGCAAGCCGGTCAGGTGTGTAGTAAAATAGCTCGTGCCCACGCGCCTGCGCTTCAAGAGCGATGCGAAATGTGCTGTCTGCATTGATATCAATCGGACCGATTGGGTCCATCTGGAACGCAACTTTCATGCGGTTCTCTCCGGTCTTTTCTGGCCACATACATGGGGTATGCGTGGCTTGGGTGCAAATCAGAAATGACCGAAAGCGTTTTGCAGAATTTCAACCTCGCCGCGTGCATTGACCAAAGCCAAATCAAAACGCACATCGCTGAGCTGCCCATTCGGCGTATGTGCGAGATACTCAGAGGCTGCCAAGTGGATGCGCCTCATCTGCGCTTCAAGAAGCCTGTGACGCGCGGCCTCATGCGTGACAGACGCTTTTACTTCACAAAAAACATAAACACCTTGATGCAGAAAAATCAGGTCAATCTCGCCGCCCTTCCCACGCCACCGTGTTTCCAAAATGGTTGCGCCGAGAGCTTTGTACGCAGCCGCAACAGACGCCTCTGCCGCATCCCCTTTGAGATAGGCCAACTGACCGCGGCGGCTTTTGCGTGTCATAAGGTGTGTGTTTTCTTGTTTCGACGGAACTTTGAGCGACACGTGCTTCTCCTGATGCAAAAAAACACTAGGCCTGTCGTAGGTTAAAGATGTCTCAACGCTGCTCGCTCTTTTTCAAGGCCAGCTGGTAAACCTCTCGGCGCTTCCATCCGGTTTCCTTTGAAACCTGAGTGGCCGCATCTTTAACGCTCAGTGTTTCCAGGGCTGACTCAAGTGCAGCTTCGACATCCGCAGCATTCGCGGTCCGTTCTGACCCACGATCAATCAAAACTACGATTTCACCTTTAAGATCACGCGTTTCGCACAAAGTGTCGAGCTCTTCCAACGAACCGCGCGTGACCTCTTCAAACTTCTTGGTCAACTCCCGACAAATCGCGGCTTTCCGATCTGCACCAAGCACGTCACTGGCATCTCGCAACATCGCGGAAATACGCTTCGGCGATTCGTAAAAGACAAGAGTGCCGGGGATTTCGGTCAAGGTTCGAAGCGCGGTTTTCCGCTTGGAAGAGGTTGATGGCAAAAACCCTGCAAAAAAGAATTGATCGGTTGGCAGCCCTGCCAGAGTGAGGGCTGTAATCACCGCAGAAGGCCCGGGTACCGACACAATCGGCAAACTTTCTTCAATCATCGATTGAACCAAGTCATAGCCAGGATCAGCAACCAACGGTGTGCCAGCTTCGGATGCGTAAACCACCGACTTGCCCTTCTTTATCTCGGCAATCAACCGAGGGCGTACACGATGCCCGTTGTGATCATGGTAAGACACGAGAGGTCTGTCGCCCAAAATAACACCATGGATATCCAAAAGTCGTTTCAGGCTCCGCGTGTCCTCGGCCGCCAGCACATCGGCACTGCTTAGAATATCCAGGCTGCGCAATGTGATGTCGCGCGCTGTGCCAATAGGTGTGGCCACGAGGTAAAGCCCCGGCAAAAGCGGGCCCATTTGAGGATTCATTTCTGGACCAGCCTCTCTGGACGTTTATTATCTCCAAAAACCAGCGCCACTCGAGCTGCGCCGGAAGACAGGAGTTCTATTTGATGTTTGCCGTTTTTTCAGTTCTTCGCAAGCTGCGCGCCTGCATCGCGATGATCACCGCATTATTTGTTCTGGTCGCATGTCAAACCGGGCTTTCGACTGGCGCTAGCACATCGATCACACCGGGTGCACCCGTTCCTGTAGCACTATTGGTGCCGCACGGCGCGTCAAACGCAAACGAACAAAAACTTGCCCGCGATCTTGAAAGTGCCGCACGGCTTGCGGTGGCTGATCTATCAGGTGTGCAAATTGACCTGCGCGTTTACGGCACGGCGGGAAATGCAGGGCAGGCACAACAGGCCGCACAGAAAGCTGTTGAAGACGGCGCAAAAATCATCGTCGGCCCACTGCACGCAGAATCCGCCAATGCTGCGGCTGTTGCGGTCGCCCCCAAGGGTGTGAACGTCCTAGCCTTTTCCAACAACCCCACGATAGCTGGCGGCAATCTTTTCATTTTGGGTCAGACATTTCAGGACACAGCCAATCGCCTGACAAGATATGCGGTGAGCCAGGGACGCAACCGTATTCTAACGGTCCATTCCAATAACCTCGCCGGAGAGCTTGGCCGCCAAGCCATTCAACAGGCGATATCAGCAAATGGTGCATCGCAAGCCGGATCGGTGGGCTATGCTTTTTCCGAACAAAGCGTGATTGCCGCAGTGCCTGCCATTCGTACAGCAGCGGAACAAAACTCTGCTAATGCGATTTTCCTTGATGCGAACAGCGCAGGCGCTCTGCCGCTGCTCACGCAAATGCTACCCGAGGCAGGCCTGTCAGCAGAAACCATCCAGTACATTGGATTGTCGCGCTGGGATACACCGCCGCAAACCCGCGATCTTCCCGGTGTTCAGGGTGGGTGGTTTGCCATGCAAGATCCACAGCGCGTGGTTCAATTCCGCAGCCGGTTTCAGGCAGCGAATGGCACGACACCGCACCCGCTTGCAGGGCTGTCCTATGATGCTATTGCGGCGATTGGCGCACTGGCCCAGTCTGGTCAAAGTGATGCGTTTTCCCGTGGTCGTTTGACGCAATCTGCGGGTTTTGGTGGCGTCAACGGTATATTCCGCTTTCTGCCAAACGGTACAACCCAACGTGGATTGGCCATAGCAACCATACAAAACCGACAGGTTGTCGTCATCTCGCCCGCGCCCGGTAGTTTTGCTGGCTCTGGGTTTTGAACGCAGCATCGCGTAAAATCACTGAATGAAAGACAACCCACCCCTGCCTGATACGCTGATCTGTCCTGCAGAACAGATTTTTGACCTGAGCGCCGTCAGGCAGCAGATCCAAGCACATATTACCAACACACAGGGCGATGACGCACAGTTGCGCAAGCTGACTGTTGCGACTCTGATGGACGCGCAAACCAAGGGCCGCGATGTCATTTCAAATGCTTTGTCGCAAACACCCTTTGCGGCACATGCCGCGACCCGTTCCTACAGCTGGCTAACCGACTGTCTGGTAAAAAATGCACTTTGGATCGCAACCGAGTATTTGCACCCGTTGGCCAATCCGACTCAGTCAGAACGACTTGCCGTGTTTGCAGTCGGAGGGTACGGACGCGGTGAGATGGCCCCTCAATCCGATGTCGATTTGCTGTTTCTTACGCCCTACAAAATTACGGCATGGGCCGAAAGTGTGATTGAAAGCACGCTATATGTACTTTGGGATCTTAAGCTAAAGGTTGGCCATTCCAGCCGTACAGTGCGCGATTGTCTTCGTCTCGGCACACAGGATTTCACCATTCGCACCGCTCTGCTGGAACGTCGCTTTCTTTTTGGAGATGTGGGACTTGGCGAAGACCTAGACGCTAGGCTGCGTGACGACCTGTTCAAAGGCACTGAACGTGAGTTTGTGGAAGCCAAGCTGGAAGAGCGTGATGCCCGGCACGAAAAGCAGGGTCAGCGCTATATGGTTGAACCCAACGTCAAAGAAGGCAAAGGCGGACTGCGCGATCTTCAATCGCTCTTTTGGATTGCCAAGTATACCTATCAAGTGGACGACGTGGCACAGCTCGTGGACCGCGGGCTTTTCACGCAAGATGAATTTGACCTCTTTGCGCAAGCTGAGAATTTCCTTTGGGCAACGCGCTGTCACCTGCATCTCGCAACGCGACGTGCCACCGAACAATTGACCTTTGACATGCAGGTCGAAGTGGCCGAGCGCATGGGTTATACAGATAGAGCCGGACGTCGTGCAGTCGAAGTCTTTATGCAAGACTATTTCCGTCAAGCCACGGTGGTGGGTGATCTGACCCGTATTCTGCTCACCAAACTTGAAGCCGATCACGTCAAATCAGAGCCCCTGTTGCAACGCCTTTTCGCGCGAAGGCGGAAAATGAAGCCTGGCTATATCGAAGTGAACGGTCGGCTTGGGATTTTGAATGAAAAGAAATTTCTGAAAAACCGTCTCAACCTGCTGCGTTTATTTGAAGAGGGGCTGCGCACCGGGCTTTTGATCCACCCCGATGCCATGCGTTTGGTCACTGCCAATCTGAATTTAATTGACGCGGACTTCAGAACCACACCTGAGGCGCAAAAGCTGTTTCTTGATCTGCTTCTTAAGCACGGAAACCCCGAACGCGCCTTGCGTCGCATGAATGAACTGGGCGTTTTATCCGCCTTTATCCCGGAATTTGAGCCAATCCGCGCCATGATGCAGTTCAATATGTATCACAGCTACACGGTCGACGAGCACATTATACAGACGATTAGCCAACTGGCTCAAATTGAACGGCGCGAATTGATTGAAGAGCTTCCTGTGGCGTCTTCGATCCTCGACGAGGGGATCAATCGCCGCGTGCTGTATGTAGCACTCTTGGTTCATGACCTCGGCAAAGGCCGGGATGAAGACCATTCCATCCTAGGCGCACAAATGGCTCGGCATATCGCCCCGCGTCTCGGGCTCAAACCCGCAGAGTGCGAAACGGTCGAATGGCTGGTACGTTACCACCTCTTGATGTCAGATATGGCGCAAAAGCGCGATATTGCAGATCCGCGCACCGTGCGTGATTTTGCAAAAGCGGTGCAAACCAAAGAACGTCTCGATCTGCTCTGCGTTCTGACAGTTTGCGACATTCGTGGCGTAGGTCCCGATACATGGAACAACTGGAAAGCGTCGCTGATCCGTGCACTCTATCGTCAAACCCGGCGCGCCATGGAAGGCGGGCTTGAAGCTCTGAACCGCGAACAACGTGGTTCTGACGCCAAGCGTAACCTGCGCGAAGCGCTGTCTGATTGGGACGCCAAAGATCTTAAAGTGGAAACAGGGCGACATTATCCGCCCTATTGGCAAGGCCTGCATGTTACTGCGCATGTCGTGTTTGCCAAACTTCTGCGGGATCTGCGGGATGACGATGTCGCGATTGACCTGCATCTTGACGAGGACCGCGACGCCACACGTGCGTGTTTTGCTTTGGCCGATCACCCGGGAATTTTCTCACGTCTTGCAGGCGCCTTAGCACTGGTCGGAGCAAATGTTGTCGATGCCCGCACTTATACCTCACAAGACGGATACGCGACGGCGGCATTCTGGATACAGGACGCTGAAGGTCGACCTTACGAAGCTGCGCGCCTAACCCGGCTCAGCCAGATGATCCACAAAACCCTCAAGGGTGAAGTTGTGGCCCGCGAAGCAATCAAGTCGCGTGACAAGATCAAGAAACGCGAACGCGCATTCCGGGTCCCGACACACATCACCTTCGACAACGAAGGGTCCGAGATTTACACGATCATCGAGGTGGACACCCGTGACCGGCCAGGCCTGCTTTATGATCTGACGCGCACGCTGGCCAACAGCAATGTCTATATAAACTCGGCCGTTATCGCGACCTATGGTGAGCAAGTCGTGGATACATTCTATGTCAAAGACATGTTTGGATTAAAATTCCACTCGCCTTCAAAGCAGAAGTCGCTGGAACGCAAGTTGCGCGAAGCCATTGAGCAGGGCGCTGAACGCGCCGTGACCTGAGCGCTATTGCGGAAACGCAGGATTCCAAACAGTTTCAAATACAAATGGCTGCGATGCGCCCGGGCTGATGACAACCTCAACAGCATGCATGTCGCGGGCGCCGTACACCTCCATCGCATGAACATTGGGTGCATCGTTTGGAAATGGCCGGAAAATCACGTGCCGGTGGCTATCACCAAAAACAAGCAGAACCGGTTTTCCGAAGCTCTGAGCAACAGCCTTGAACGCATTGCCAAACTCGTGAAAGCCCGAATGCCGCAACCAACGTTCCCGGCCAAATTCATTGAAATCAAATTCGAATATGTCGGCGTGAATGGCCACAACCATGACCTCAAGATTAGAAAAGGCCTCAAAACTCTGAGTCAGCCATTCGGCACTTGCACGGCTACGCGCAAAATACTCTTCGACGTTTTCCAGGCTGCGACTTTCAAAATTGTTGTTGGATCCCACCACATGGGCGGTAATGAATCCAATCCCACGCGACTGATACCGCGCATTCTCTGGATATCCGGCTTCACCTTGATGTTCGAGCAACACAGGTGCGCGCCCAAAGCTTTGCTCAGGCGCAGAAAAGTACAGGTCTCGAATAAAATTCAAGCGATCCAGAGGATCCGCCCATGGCTCCGCGCCACGGTGGCAATCCGTCCACTCATTGTCCCCCGGTGTGTATAGAACTGGCGCTTCAATACTCTGAAGATAATCCAGCTGTTCTATGAGAAGCTGGTCGGTGCAATCATCCCTTCCTGACTTTGTATCACCGACATGGAAAACCAATTCAGGCGACCGAGCGTTTATCTCTTCTATCAACGTCTCATAGGGCGGATAGACCTCTGCAGGCGGTCCATACGGCATGTCGCCCAAAGCAATCAATCGAAGACTTTTTCCATCTTCTGAAAATGCTCCGCTTCCAGTCATGCAAATCAACAAAGCAAGGATTGCTAAGCGCATGTTTCCCTCGAATCTATCGTGTCGCAACGCTACGCGTCGTTTGTGAAATTTTAACAATAATGTCTGTAGGCTCCATCACCAGAGTTCAATAATTGGCGAAACGCCGCGTTGACGGTGAATTTTTGCTCAAATTCCCGCTAGATTTCAACAGTCTAGACACAGCATATTGCCCCGAAAGATAGCAAACCGTAACCAGAATTCGTCTCGCGGCATTACACAATCGGGACCCGTTCGTTTTAAGTGCAAAAGGAAACAGCAGATATGGCTTTGTTTAAGACAGCGGCGCTTGGCAGCATTTCAGCCATAGTTTTGGCAGGATGCTCTGTCGATCCTCGGAACTTTGAAACCACACCAGTGCAGGTGAAAACCGCAAAAGGCATCGTCACATGCCAGCTCTACACTAAAGAGCGTGTGTTATGGGATCGCGCTATTGACC
The DNA here is from genome assembly GCF_032842945.2 of Roseovarius sp. W115. Lineage (NCBI taxonomy): Bacteria > Pseudomonadati > Pseudomonadota > Alphaproteobacteria > Rhodobacterales > Roseobacteraceae > Roseovarius > Roseovarius rhodophyticola. Next base: position 1,890,433 of record NZ_CP146606.1, on the reverse strand, counting down.
GGCCAGACAACATGTCTGTGCGTGAGGCCGATGACGTGTGCCGTGCCGAGGGCATTCGGCAACAAGATAGCTGAAATTAGGATCAGCTTGAACAAAGGCCGTTTTGCCATGACTTTGATCAGAGAGGGCGGGTCAGAGCACAAGTTTGATATGTCTCGTCCGCGCCCTCTTTCCCATACACGGTCTATCGGCTACTCCTCGGGTAAGTAAGCTGAACGCAGGCATCCGCATGAAACCCATCCGCCTTCTCTCCGGCATATTGACCGTGGGTGGTTGGACAATGCTCAGTCGGCTCTTGGGTTTCGTACGAGACGTCATCATTGCCAATTTGTTAGGGCCCGGCGTTCTGATGGACGCTTATGTCGCCGCGTTTCGTCTACCTAACATGTTCCGCCGTTTCTTTGCCGAGGGGGCTTTTAACGCGGCCTTTGTGCCAATGTTTGCAAAACGTCTGGAAGGGGGCGAGGACGCCACCGGTTTTGCAAGTCTTGCACTGTCTGGCCTAAGCCTGGTTCTTTTGGCACTCACCGGGTTGGCGATGGTGTTTATGCCTGCTCTTGTCTACGCAACAGCCGAAGGGTTCTACGGTGATGCGCGTTTTGACATCACCGTGGATTTTGCGCGCATCACATTTCCCTATATCTTCTTTATATCGCTGGCCGCCTTGCTATCGGGAGTATTGAACGCCTCAGGCCGTTTCGCCGCTGCTGCAGCAGCTCCGGTTCTTCTCAACGTAATGCTCATTGCGGCCATGTCTTTCGCCTGGTTCATGGGAGGCAAAGTTGCAGACGCTTTGATCTGGGCAATTCCGTTTGCAGGTGTAGCGCAGCTTGCATTGGTCTGGCACGCTACTGACCGGGCTGGCCTTCGGATCAGACCTCAACGCCCAAGGTGGACACCTGAGATGGCGCAGCTTGTGCGTGTTGCGGTGCCCGCGGCTTTGGCGGGCGGTGTTGTTCAAATCAACCTGTTGGTGGGTCAGCTTGTAGCATCAAACACCGAGAAAGCAGTGAGTTGGCTATACGCTGCGGACCGTCTCTATCAGCTCCCATTGGGCGTGGTTGGCATCGCTGTCGGTATCGTCCTGCTCCCCGACCTTGCGCGGCGACTGCAGGCCGATGATCAAGACGGAGCGCGTGGAGCCTATTCTCGCGCCGGAGAGCTTTCATTGGCGCTAACCATCCCAGCTTCTGTGGCTTTGATGATTGTTCCTTTGCCGCTTGTCTCGGTTTTGTTTGAGCGCGGTGCCTTCGGGACCGACGACACCGCGGCTACGGCCACAGCCGTGGCGATATATGGCCTTGGGCTTCCGGCCTTTGTCATGCAGAAAATTCAACAACCACTTTTCTTCGCCAGAGAAGACACTCGCAGACCATTCCACTACGCGGTTGTTGCCATGGTGGTGAATGCGGTGCTTGCTGTCGGGCTGTCTTTCTACATTGGTTGGGTGGCCGCCGCGATTGCAACAACTGTTGCGGCCTGGATTATGGTTCTTCTCTTACACTTGGGCGCGCGGCAGTTTGGAGAAGTCGCACGCTTTGATACACGTTTTCGAAAAAGAATTTGGCGCATCATTGTCGCCTCGGCCGCTATGGGTGCAGTATTGTGGACAGTTGGGGTGTCTTTAACACCTTTCTTTGCGCTGGGCGGATGGCGCTGGTTAGCACTCTTGTTTTTGATCGGCGTTGGCGTTTTCAGCTACTTTTTGGCAGGCCGCCTCTTGGGCGCATTCAGCATGTCCGAGTTGCGCGAAACCCTGCGTCGCAGGTGATCTATCGCTGGCGCAGCTTGTCTTGCAGATTGCGAAACCCACCTGGCACAAGAACAATGGACAAAAAGAACCCTATCCCGAACCCTGCCACATCGGCCAGCCAACGACTGTCTGAGCCGTACATCACGCCAAAAATGAGTTGAATTCCCATGAGGAAGCCAATCATTGAAAAGGCACGTGTTTGGTTTTCACCCAATTGACCCAGTCGGAGCCAGATCAGGTACGTAAACCCTCCGATCAGCCCGTAGACACCGGGAAATGCACCAATCAGCCCAGGGCCTTCGGGCAAGAACAAACCATAGATGAGCGCGCCACCCACCGCGGAGGCAAAAAACAGCACGAACACCGCCCACTGCGCCATGCGTTCCCCTACGAATTTGCCCAGCGCGAGCGTCATCACCGCCGCAAAAAGCGCCTGCATCAATGTGCCATGCAAGAACGGATAGGTGACAAAGCGCTTCATGAAATCAAAGCGCAATTCACCAGTCTCCAACATCCAGGCAAGACCACGGTTGGAAAACGCATAGTCTCGGATGGCTTCCAATCGCCAACCAATCGCCTCTGGCCCACCAAGCATCCCACGATTGCCCATCTGGAAAACAACTTCGATACCCATGATCAAAAGCGCAATGGCCAGGATCAACGGAGGAACCGAATTCACCGGGCTGGGTTCGCGAAACTCGGACATAGCAGCTCTCCTTGACGGCACCTAAGCGCACAAGTAAGCGAGGCAGGCACAGAAATCCAGACGGAGAGACCCATGACCGAGGTGGTCCACACACCCCGTGTTTTCTCAGGCATCCAGCCTTCGGGCGGCCTGACGCTTGGCAATTACCTGGGCGCGATGAAGCGCTTTGTTGAAATGCAGGGATCAGAGTTTGAGACGATCTATTGCATGGTCGATCTGCACGCCATCACCGTCTGGCAAGACCCGGACAAGCTACGCCATGCCACGCGAGAGCTTTGCGCGGGATTCATCGCGTCGGGTCTCGATCCTAAGCAGTCCGTTCTCTTCAATCAAAGCCAGGTGCCCGAGCACACACAACTGGCCTGGATCTTCAATTGTGTGGCGCGCATGGGCTGGATGCAGCGCATGACGCAGTTCAAGGACAAAGCGGGCAAGAATGCGCAAAACGCCTCGCTTGGTCTCTTTGCCTATCCGGCGTTGATGGCCGCCGATATCCTTGCCTATCACGCAACCCATGTGCCTGTGGGCGAGGATCAAAAGCAACATCTTGAGCTCACGCGTGACATCGCGATCAAATTCAACAATGACTTCGGCGTTGAATTCTTCCCAATCACTGAACCTGTGATCGAAGGGGCAGCCACCCGTGTCATGAGCCTGCGTGACGGGTCCAAGAAGATGTCAAAATCCGATCCGTCGGACATGAGCCGCATCAACCTCACGGATGATGCCGACGCGATTGCCAAGAAAATCCGCAAGGCCAAGACAGACCCCGAACCGCTGCCTTCTGAGGCAAAAGGTCTCGAAGAGCGCCCTGAGGCGCGCAATCTGGTGAACATCTACGCCGCGCTTTCTGAGCAAAGCGTCGACGACGTGATGCGCGACGTCGGTGGGCAGCAATTTGGCACATTCAAGCCCATGCTAGCCGATCTGGCCGTGGACAAACTTGCGCCTATTTCCACCGAGATGGCGCGCCTGATGCAGGATACCACCGAGATCGACAAAATTCTCGACGATGGGGCCGAGCGCGCCCGCGCCATTGCGACACCCATTCTGCAAAAAACATACGAGATCGTCGGTATGGTCGGAGCGAAAACCTGATGGTCGCTATGATGCCCCCGGTATGTGATTTTGACTGGCCCGCGCCAAACTTCGCGCTGCCGGGCACAGACGGCCAGATGCATTCTCTTGACAGCATTGCTGGCGAGAACGGCACCTTGGTCATGTTCATCTGCAACCACTGTCCATTCGTCCTGGCCATTCTGGACCGCATCATCCGCGATGCGCGCGACTTGCAAAAGCTTGGCATCGGCGTGGCTGCGATTTGCTCAAATGATGCCGTGAGCTATCCAGCAGACAGTTTTGACAACATGCAGCGTCTGGCGCAGGACTACGCGCTTCCCTTTCCCTACTTGCATGATTCGGACCAGTCCGTTGCCCGATCCTATGACGCGGCCTGCACGCCTGACTTTTTTGGCTTCAACGCAAAGCTGGGTCTGCAGTATCGCGGACGTTTGGATGCCTCGCGCGCACAGCCCGGTCCAACCAACCTGCGCCGGGACCTCTATGAGGCCATGAAACAGGTCGCTGAGACCGGGCGCGGGCCAGAAGATCAGATCGCGTCTATGGGGTGCTCGATAAAATGGGCAAATAGCTGATCCTCAGCTGTGCATCTACACACACATCCTGAGAAACTTTGCCGAATTGCACAGAGGCACCCGCTACGCCAAATTGAGTGCACGCAAAACAAGGAGCCTCTCATGTCCCATGTCACGCACCCTCAAACCAGCATCGGTCATGTGCACCTCAAAGTCGCCGACCTCGACCGCGCGATTGGATTTTACTCCGGCATTCTTGGTTTTGAGCTTCAGCAACGCATGAGCTCTGGCGCGGCCTTCCTCTCGGCGGGCGGATATCATCATCATATCGGCCTCAACACCTGGGAATCCGCAGGTGGCACACCCCCGCCCAAGGGCCACACCGGGCTTTATCATACCGCCTTTCTATACCCAGACCGCGCGTCTCTCGCGACAGCGCTAAAGCAAGTGGTCGAAGCGGGTATTACCATCGAAGGATCTGCGGATCACGGTGTAAGTGAAGCAGTCTACATCTCCGATCCTGATGGAAACGGCGTCGAGCTTTATCGTGATAAACCCGAGCCCGAATGGCCCCGCGACACCGATGGCAGGCTTGCTATGGTCAATGCGCGGCTGGATATCGAAGCCCTTTTGGCAGAGGCTGTTTGATCGCTCTGGACGCCTCCCGAAGCACGCCCTAGGGTGGCGCGCAAAGGGAGGCGATCATGGCAACCGGCACCAACATCCACACCTATTATGACGGCACATGGCATAAGGGCGACGTGCCGTTGATGCGTGCTGCGGACCATGGCATGTGGTTGGGCAGCAATGTGTTTGACGGCGCGCGTCTGGCCAATGGTCTGACACCTGATCTCGACAAGCACTGCGCACGGGTAAACGCCTCGGCCGAAGCGATGATGGTCAGCCCAACGGTCAGCCCGGATGAGATGGTTGAGATCGTAAAGGAAGGCCTGAAATTCTACGCCCCCGACGCTGCCGTTTATATTCGTCCCATGTACTGGGCTATTGAAGGTGGCATGTCGGCCATTGTCCCCAAAGAAGGCGGCGCGACGGGCTTTGCCATCTGCCTGGAAGAAATTCCCATGGCCACGCCAGAGATGTCGGCGACGCTGACAAAAACTCGTTTCCGCCGACCAGTGCTGGAGGATGCCGTGGTCAATGCCAAGGCGGCGTGCCTCTACCCCAATAACGCCCGCATGCTGGCAGAGGCGAAGGCTAAGGGCTTTACCAATGCGCTCGTCGCCGACGCGCTTGGTAATGTAGCGGAAACGGCCACAGCGAATGTCTTTGCTGTTAAGGATGGCGAGGTCTTCACGCCCGTTCCCAACGGCACATTCCTTGCCGGGATCACCCGTGCACGCCACATCGAAAACCTGCGGGCCGACGGTGTGACGGTGCATGAAAACATCATGTCGTTTGAAGACTTCCACGACGCTGACGAAATCTTCCTGTCCGGCAACATGATGAAGGTCACGCCGGTCACGGCCTTTGATGACACCAACTACCAAATCGGCCCTGTCACGCGCAGGGTGCGCGACATGTATTGGGATTGGGCGGCTTCAGCAAACTAACTTGATGTCTTTACGCAGCGTCTGACGTGACAAGTTTGCTTTACCCAATCATGGTGCACGTAAACTTCAGGAGGCGATCTCGTGACTCAGTACCCCAATCTTCTTGCCCCGCTTGACCTGGGTCATACCACGCTGAAAAACCGCGTTCTGATGGGCTCGATGCATACGGGTTTGGAAGAGACCAAGGACTGGAACCGCGTCGCGGAGTTCTATGCGGCGCGTGCGCGGGGCGGTGTAGGCCTTATGGTCACCGGTGGCATGGCTCCAAATCGCGAAGGTGGTGTATTTCCCGGTGCGGCGGGGCTTTTCTCGGATGAGGACATTGCCAACCATAAGATCGTCACCGACAGGGTGCATGAGGCGGATGGCAAAATTGCGATGCAGATTCTGCACGCAGGACGCTATGCCTATGGCCCGGAATGCGTCGCACCCTCGCCGATCAAGTCACCGATATCTCCCTTTCCACCGAAAGAGCTGGACGAAGAAGGTATCGAAAAGCAAATCGCCGATATCGTAACAGCAGCGGAGCGGGCCCGCGAGGCGGGTTTTGACGGCGTCGAGATCATGGGGTCCGAGGGATATTTCATCAACCAATTCCTGGTACAGCACACCAACAAGCGTGAAGACCGGTGGGGCGGATCCTATGAAAACCGCATGCGTTTGCCGATTGAAATCGTGCGGCGGACGCGCGAAGCCGTGGGACAGGATTTCATCATCATCTACCGCCTGTCGATGATTGACCTTGTCCCAAATGGGTCAACTTTTGACGAGGTCATTCAGCTTGCCAAGGAAATCGAGAAGGCCGGGGCCACTATCATCAACACCGGCATAGGCTGGCATGAGGCGCGGATTCCCACGATTGCAACCTCGGTGCCTCGTGCGGCTTTCACCTGGGTCACCAAAAAGCTCATGGGACACGTGAGTATTCCTGTGATCACCTCGAACCGCATCAACACACCAGAAGTGGGCGAAGAAGTTCTCGCCGAGGGGTGCGCTGACATGGTCTCGATGGCACGGCCATTCCTTGCGGACGCCGAATTTGTCAAAAAAGCCATCGAAGGTCGGGCCGAGACCATCGCGCCCTGTATTGCCTGCAACCAAGCCTGTCTCGATCATACGTTCTCCGGCAAAATTTCAAGCTGCCTGGTCAACCCTCGCGCCTGCTTCGAAACGGAATTGGTGATTGAGCCAGCACAAGCCACAAAGACTGTTGCAGTTGTCGGTGCAGGCCCTGCCGGGCTATCCACCGCAATTACAGCCGCCCAGCGCGGGCATAAGGTAACACTCTTTGATCGCGACACGCAGATTGGGGGTCAACTCAACATGGCCAAACAGGTGCCGGGAAAGGAAGAGTTCTTTGGCCTCGTTGACTGGTTCGAAGTGATGGTCAAAGAGGCTGGTGTAACATTGAAACTGGGCCAGGAAGTCACAGCCGAAGACCTTACTGGTTTTGACGAGGTGGTGATTGCCACTGGTGTCGTTCCGCGTGACCCGGAGATTTCCGGTCAGGATGGGAACAACGTGCTCTCTTACATCGACGTGCTGCGCCACAAAAAACCGGTGGGCAAGCGCGTGGTGGTTGTTGGCGCCGGCGGCATCGGTTTCGATGTGGCCGAATTCCTCGTCCATGAAGGCGAAAGCCCCACCGAAAACCTTGAGGAATGGAAAGAGGAATGGGGCGTCGGAGATCCAGCCAAAACACCCGGTGGCCTCGCGCCAGAAGGCCCGCAACCAGACGCGCCCGCGCGTCAAGTCACTCTGCTTCAGCGCAAGGCCGAGCGTCCGGGTAAGCGCTTGGGCAAAACCACAGGGTGGATTCACCGAGCTGCGCTCAAGATGAAGGGTGTCGAAATGATCGGTGGTGTGAACTATGAGAGCATCGACAACGCAGGTCTAATGGTCTCCACCGGAGAAACACGAGAAAACCCACGCACGATTGAGGCGGATACGGTCGTTCTTTGCGCCGGTCAGCTCAGCGACCGCAGTCTGGCCGATGCGCTAGAGGAAAAAGGCGTGGCCTGCCATGTCATCGGCGGCGCAGACGTGGCCGCCGAATTGGATGCCAAGCGCGCAATTGACCAAGGCACGCGCCTGGCCGCTAAGCTTTGAAATTTATTCCACGGTGATTGAAATCACGTCTGTTGTGATCGGCGGATCATGTGGAACGTGGTTCAGATCGCCCAGAACAAGCTGCAACGTGTGCGTTCCAGCAGGCAGGTCGAGAGACACCTCGGTTTGTCCACCGCCAAAGTGGATGTGGTTTTCGTCCGCGGGCAATCCGTATTCCAACTCTTCGGCTCCGTCTGGACCCTCACCAAGAGGCGGTCGGTTCAGCAAGATGTGGTGATGCCCGGTGTTTTCCTTTTCAGTACCGGCTGGTGCCACGCCCATGCCGGACAGCCCAAATTTGATTTTGACAGGCGAAGAGACTGTCGCACCGTCGTCAAGATCGATGAAATACACTTCCGCACCTTCGGGCGCTGCTGTGCGTTCCGCCAGCACCATTGAGGCCGTGAGTGCAACAATTGCTGCTGCTTTCGTGATGAGTTTCATAGGAGTCCTCCCTTGTCTGCTTCAGTTCTTTGCGCTTCACTCGCAATACTTCGGTAACACCTAAGGAGATGGTTCTATTCGCCTCTGGGGCAAAAAAGATCCGCACCAGGCGGTTCGTGACGGCATTCCAGCATGCTTTGACCGGCTCTGGCGGTTTTGTGTGGCATTGACCGGGCAGAGAGCGCTAGGAGATGATCTGGCGCAGATGACCTGTCTGCGTGCTTTGGAAAAGGCGGATCAATTCACACCCGGCACGCATCTGGACCGCTGGCTTTTTGTCATGGCCCGGCGGCTTTGGCTGAACGAATTGCGGCGCGATGCGATCCGGCAAACAGAATCCTTCTCTGCCAATGCAGATGACCAGCACCCCGCAGAAATTCCGTCCACCGAAACGAATATTATGGCGCGTGAAGTGTTTCAGAAGATGAATGCCCTGCCCGAAGCCCAAAGAGTCACAGCGCTTTTGGTGTTCGTGGAAGGTTATACTTATGCTGAAACGGCGGATATGCTGGACATTCCGCCTGGAACAGTGATGAGCAGAATATCAGCCGCGCGAAAAACGCTTGCGACACAAATGGAAGCCGCCACAGGAACCGACGCATGACGCAGAAGTCAGATTTCTCAGATGACGATCTGACTCGCTTTATTGACAAGGAAGCGGGAAAAGAGCTGTCCGGGCGCATCAAAGCCGCATTGAAGTCAGATGCGAACCTGCGTCAACGTCACGATCGCATGGTTCAGGCCAGCGTCAATTACAAAGCGGCCATGGATAGTATGTTGTCTTTGGCACCAGCACCGCCGGAAATGGACATTCCTTCACGCGAGCCATCACGGAACCTGCGTGTTGCAGTGGCTTCAATGGCGGCGGGCGCACTTTTGACTTGGGGGCTGACATCTTCTTTTCCATCTTCTGCTGGTTCGGATTGGAAGGATGTGGTGGCCAATTACCAGTCGCTTTATGTCACCGAGACCCTGTCTTTGAGCAACGTTTCGCAAACAGAACAAAACGCGAGCCTCGTGCGTCTGTCCAGCAAGCTTGGCTTTAATGTTGCGACTTTGCCTGAGATCGAAGGCCTTGATTTTGTGCGCGCACAGGAACTCGGGTTCAAAGGTCGCCCGCTGGCTCAACTTACGTTTTTAACGACAGACATGGGGCCGGTTGCCCTTTGCATTGTGGAAACGGGCAACCAAACAACCGATAGGATAGAATTCGCCGAATTGCATGGGCTGGACACATATAGCTGGACTCAAGATGGATTCGGAATTCTGCTGGTTGGGCCGGGGGATGAGACCGGCCTTGAGGATGCGGCGGCTGCCTTTCGAGACGCATTCAAGGCTGAAAACGCCTGAAAACCTTTACTGGGTTTGATCCTGAATAGCCTCAGACAAACCCAGATATTGTCGAGTGGGTGCCGCAGTTGTGCCCGAATTAGAAGCGATACACGGTTCAGATCAAAAGACTTCACAGAGGTATCGAGTATGGATCGCCTTACCGAAATGGAGGCCTTCGCAACGGTTGTGGATCAAGGGGGATTCACGGACGCCGCGCGAAAGATGGGCATCTCCAAGTCTGCCGTGTCGAAACACGTCTCTTCGCTCGAGGCGCGTCTCGGTGCCCGCCTTCTGAATCGGACCACGCGCCGAGTCAGCCCGACCGAAATTGGTTTGGCATATTATGACCGTGCTTTGCGTGTTCTGAACGATGCAGGTGAAGCAGACGCACTTGTCAGTTCAATGCAATCAGACCCATCCGGGCTCTTGCGCATCTCCGTTGCAACCGATTTTGGCGTCAATCACTTGAGCCCTGTTTTGGGTCAATTTTTAGACGACTACCCGGACATCACGGTCAACATGGTTCTCAACAACCGCTATGTTGAGCTGATTTCTGAGGGCTTTGATATGGCCATCCGAATTGGGGAACTCGAAGACAGTACATTGCGCGCGCGCAAGCTGACCGAAACCACCAAGCGCATGATCGCAAGCCCGGCTTACCTTGACAAACACGGTCGGCCAGCCAAAATCGACGATCTTAACGAACATAAGCTGCTGCATTATTCCAACCAATCCAACGGTTCTGTCTGGAAGTTGACCGCGCCATCGGGTGAAAAGCGCCAAGTGCGCACCGCTGGTGGTCTGTCGGTAAACGACGGACAGTCGCTGCTGAATGCGGCAATCTCGGGTCTGGGCATCGCTTACCTACCAAGTTTCCTGTATTCCAGCGCCCTGAAAGACGGTCATGTTGTTGACGTGATCCCGGACCTGCCGGTTGAAACCCAAGGTATCTACGCGGTTTATCCCCCGGGGCGTTTCACACAGCCCAAGGTGCGGGCGTTTATTGATTTTCTCGTAAATGTCTTTGCTGAAAAAGGCCCAACGGACTGGTAACTTTTTAAGCATGCACAAATTGAAATGCGCCCTGCTTTGGCAGGGCGTTTTTTTGTGCAGAATCCAAAATACAAACCGAATTTTCTTGTCGTTTTAAGTCCATGCCTCAATTTACCGTAAAATCCGCACCAAAGAACGAGGGCCGTATGTCTGAACCAAACCTGCTTTTGATTTCGGGATCACTCCGCAAGGCATCCTACAATCGCGCGCTTTTGCGCGAGGCCGCACAATCGTTTGGTCCAGCGGACGTCACCGAAGCGGACATCACTTTTCCTATCTACAATGGGGATGACGAAGACGCCGATGGCGCCCCGAAATCTGTGCATAGGTTTGCAGAACAAATTCGAAAAGCGGATGCGCTGCTGATCGGCAGTCCTGAATACAACAAGGGTATCAGCGGTGCTTTGAAGAACGCTCTGGATTGGCTCAGCCGCATCGATATGCCTGCTCTTCGCCACAAACCCACAGTCGTGATGTCGGCTGCCGCAGGGCGCACAGGCGGAGAAACCGCGCTCTTCATGACGTTGAGCTGTCTGTCCCAGTTTCAGGTGCACTTTGTCTTTGGCCCAGCCATCATGGTGGCCGATGCGTCAAATCAGTTTGATGAGAATGGTCGACTTACATCCGAAACCTATCAGAAGCTGGTACACGAACGCATGGAAGCGCTGCGGGAGACCATCGCTTAGCACCCTTCAAAACTCGGTTTGGTTCGCAATCTCAATCAGATTTCCGTCGGGATCGCGGGTGTAGATCGACTTAAGTGGTCCAGTTGCACCAGTACGCGGAACCGGCCCTTCAATGATCTCAATTGAGCATGCCTGGAGATGCGCAGCACATTCATCCAAAGGCGTCTGCGTCAGAAAACACAAATCCGCGGACCCCGGTAGCGGCGCAGCAGCTTTCGGCTCAAATTCCGCCCCTGCCTGATGCAAGTTGATCTTTTGCGACCCAAATGAGAGCGCCGTCCGCTCCGTCCCATCCGCTGGTTGAAATCGCTGCACCGACATGCCCAAAGCTTGGTAAAACTCGACGGTTGTGTTGATGCCTTTGACCGTCAACACAATATGATCAAGAGATTGAATTTGCAGTGGCATTTCAAGATTGCTCCGGCTCTGAGTGCGCCCTAACCTGACAGCATGAGAATAGAGACGCAATCCGTTCAGGACGTTATGGACACCGCACGCGCGCGGGCATTGCAAGCAACACTTGGCAGTTCTCCCAATCTGAATAGTGGTGATAGTCTTCCGCCCTTCTTCCACCAAATTTACTTCTGGGATCCAAAGCCACCCGAAGATCTCGGTCGCGATGGTCATCCAAAATTGGGAGGGCTGGTTCCGGATATGGGATTGCCGCGTCGGATGTGGGCCGGTGGTCAATTGGAGTGCAAACGACCACTCATCCTCGGAAACCTCGCCGAAAGGCGCAGCTCGATTGCAAAAGCAGAGCACAAGCAAGGACGCAGCGGACCGCTGGCCTTTGTCAAAGTGCGTCATGAGATTTGGCAAGAGGGCGAATGTGCCGTCATCGAACATCAGGACCTGGTGTATCGCGAAGACGAAGGGTCTGGGTCGAAACCTGTGCCGCCAGTAGCACAGATTGACGAAACCCACTCGGAAACCTTTTCGGCAAACAGCACAATGCTGTTTCGTTATTCCGCGCTGACCTTCAACGGGCACCGGATACACTACGACGAAACTTACGCCAAGGAGATCGAAGGTTATACTGGTCTGGTCGTGCACGGTCCTCTTTTGGCGCAAATGCTGATGCTTTTGGCCGAACGCAAACTAGGACGGCTCACATCGTTTGCCTTTCGCGCCACAAGTCCTTTGATGCACCACGAAGACGCAATGCTGTGCTGGCGAGAAGGTGGTACCTGCTGGGTGCGCGGACCGGACGGGCGGCAGTGCATGCAAGCGCAAGCCCTCTAAACACTAGTCTTGCGCGTTCCGTCCTTTGGGAAGTGACGCTTCGGGCTTAAATTCTTGCGGGATTGTATCTTTCCCATCAAGCACAAGATCAGCCATCACCTGCCCCACCTTCGGGGCCATGCCGAAACCGATCTTGAAACCGCCATTTGCGATATATTGATCTGGATGAAGCGGATGCACCCCCAGCATCGGCGCCCGCGACTTCGCACGAGGCCTTAGGCCTGCCCAGCGTGCGATGACAGGCGCATCAGAAAGTGAAGGCACGGCATATCGCGCACGCGAAACGATCTCATCCAACTGCTCATCTGTAGAGTGGGCGTCCGTGAACTCTCTTTCCGAAGTTGAGCCGACTGCAGTCGTTCCGTCTTTGTGAAAAATCACATGCAAGCTGTCTGCAAAAACCTGTGGCGCTCCACTTGCTGCAAAATCCAAAAGAGCAGCCTGACCTTTGACCCCGTTTCCCACGGTGAAACCGATTCCATTCGATAGTTCTGTCAAGCCGCGCGCTCCAGTGGCATGGATGACCTGACCCTTCGCTTTGCTGTCTGCAACGACGCTAACGCCTTGCTTCTTGAGTGCCTCTGTTGAGGCGTAGCACGCGTGACGCGGATGCAACGAGGCGGACAAGCTATCGTAGATGTAGAACCCAGTCTTAGAACGAGGCGCGAGTGGCACATCATCCTTGCCCACGACCTGCCAGGTCGCATGTTCGCCCCATAGCTCATTTGCTGAGACTTCCCGTGCGCGCGCCAAATCCAGTGTTCGCTCATCATTGATCGGTTGCACACGACCGCTTCGCGCATACCCCGACGAGTGACCAGACAGAGTTTCAATTTCGCTCCAAAACTCCTCAGCCATCAGAAGGCTGTCGAGTTGGAATGCCTTCTTCTCATTCCAGTTTTCAGGCACATGCGGGGCCAACGCGCCGACGAGTCCGCCTGACGCCCCTGAGCCGGGCCCATTTGGATCAATGACCTGAACGGAAGCTCCTTTCTGTCGACAAGCCCAGGCAACCGAAAGGCCGAAGATTCCGGCACCAAAGATGGTCACGTCTGGCATTGTCATTTCCCAAAGGCGGCGGCATGGTCGTTCTGTTCGAAACGACAGGTAGCTCAACCCGCAATGCAGGACCAGCAATCAGATCTTGAGTGGCGGGATGGGGACCTACCGATTTCCGCAAGATTCGATGATCCCTATTACAGCCTCGACAACGGGCTGGCGGAGACACAGCATGTGTTTTTGGCGGGCAACGCGCTGCCAGAGCGTTTCTGCGATGGGTTTCACGTGGCAGAACTGGGCTTTGGCACGGGCCTTAATCTTTTGGCCACAATAGATGCCTGGCGCGCATCGGGCACAAAGGGCACGTTGTTTTACACAACATTTGAGGCCTATCCCTTATCGCGAGACGAAATGGTCCGGGCGCAGTCTGCCTTTCCGGAACTGCGCGATATAGCCCAAGAACTTGTGCCACATTGGGAGAAGACAGCATTTACCCTGCCCGGTCTGCACTTCCAAATGATCACAGGGGACGCTCGCCAAACACTAGAAAACTGGGATGGCATCGCGGATGCCTGGTATCTCGATGGATTTTCGCCAGCCAAAAATCCTGAATTGTGGGGGGATGCTTTGATCTCTTCTGTTGGGAACCACACTGCCGCAGGTGGCACCGCGGCCACATACACTGCCGCCGGACATGTGCGCCGAGCCTTGGAAGCGGCGGGTTTCGACGTCACGCGCTCCCCCGGCTTTGGTCGTAAACGCCACATGACGCGTGCCGTCAGGATCTGAACATGGCAGAACAAAACACCCGCCTTGGCATTCTGATGATGGTCACCACAACCTTCATTTTTGCCGTACAGGACGGAATATCTCAACATCTCGCACGCGAGTACAATGTACTTATGGTGGTGATGATCCGTTATTGGTTCTTCGCCGCCTTCGTGATGACTGTCGCCAGCCGCAAAGCGGGCGGTTTGCGTGCCGCGGCGCGGACGGAACAACCAGTGGTGCAAGCCTTTCGGGGTATTCTTCTGGCGGCTGAGATATGCGTCATGGTTGCAGCTTTCACCTATTTGGGATTGGTCGAGAGTCACGCGGTCTTCGCATGCTATCCTCTCCTGATCGCCGCCCTATCCGGGCCTGTGCTTGGCGAAAAGGTCGGTTGGCGGCGGTGGGCCGCCATTGGTGTGGGATTTGTCGGTGTGCTGATCATCCTGGAGCCCGGGTTTGGCGTCTTCCGCCCCGAAGCCACCATCGCAGTCGTCTCTGCCCTGATGTTTGCGCTTTACGGATTGTTGACGCGCTTCGTTGCCCGCAAGGACAGCGCCGCAACTAGTTTTTTCTGGACTGGCACTATGGGCGCCATCGCAATGTCCTGCATCGGCATCTGGTTCTGGGAACCCATGAGCTCCAATGATTGGATTTGGATGGGCGCACTTTGCATCACCGGAGCCGCGGGACACTACACACTCATCAAATGCTATGAAGTGGCCGAGGCCAGCGCGGTACAGCCTTTTGCTTACCTGCAGCTTGTCTTCGCTAGCATTATCGGAGTCAGCATATTTGCTGAGACAATCCGGACCAACGTAGCCATTGGCGCTGCGCTGATCGTTGCCGCCGGTCTCTTTACCCTTTGGCGGCAAAGGGTCAGCTCGTAGGCCATGCGGCATTAAGGCCTGCTGACAAATCCGACAAAAGCTCTCAGGCTGAAAGCGTTCGAATAAAGGAGTCGCGGTGAGATACCAGACAAAATCAATCGGACAGATCATTCTGACCTTCGTGGTTGTTTGGTTTCTGGCCCTGCGCGTTGTTGCGCAGCCATTGGTTTTGGCCGCGCCCGAGGAAGGCCAAATCGCGCTCTGCGTGAATGGACAGATCGTATATGTTGACACAGATACTGGCCTGCCACTGGAAGACAACGAAGGCCTCTACACAGACCCTTGCCCGTATTTTGGCGTAAGCACAGCGCATGAGCTGGCGGCCAACACCCCCCATTTTGGGTGGCTGATGCCCAGTATCTTGTGATTCTTCCAACCGCGCTGGTCCTGCAAGCGCACCAAGCTTACCTTCCCTCAGAGGCGCGCGCGCCGCCACTTTCAATCTGATTTCAAAAAAACATGTGAATTCGCTTCATCGGATCCTGGTACAGGTTTCCGGCCTTGAAACAAAGAACAGCGGAAAAGACTTTCCAAAAAGCATCTGAAACTCAGACCCATCAGGAGACTGATATGACACTTAAAAAAACCCTCCTCGCCGCATCAATGGCAGCATTTTTTACCTCACCGACCCTTGCCCATGAGCATTCAGTCAATGGCGTCTCAGTGATTCACCCAATGGCATTTGAAACATCAAAATCCGCGAAAGCGGGCGCTGGTTACATGGCCATTACCAACGACAATGAAGACGCCGACCGGCTGCTCGAAGTCAAAGCGGACTTCCCGCGCGTGATGCTTCACACGACCGAAGAAAAAAATGGCATCGCCAAGATGATCCATCTTGAAGCCATCGACATCCCTGCAGGGGACACCGTACTTTTGGAACCTGGTGGGCTTCACGTGATGTTCATGGGGCTTGATGGTGATCCGCTTGAAGAAGGCGAAGAAATTCCTGCCACGCTGGTGTTTGAAAAAGCTGGCGAATTGGAAGTCGTCTTTAAGGTCGAAAAACGCCATGGCGAGGCCAAGTCGCATGATCATTCTGACCATAGCGACCATTCAGATCACTCAACAAACTGAGGGTCTAATCCAGAGCCGCGGAAAACGTGGACCCGGTCAATTCCTGGCTAAACGGTACAGGGTGCGGGTCACGTCCCAATCTTGCGCGGTAGACCGGCAGGCTTTCTGCCACACGCATGACGTAGTTGCGCGTCTCGTTGAAGGGGATGTGTTCGATCCAGTCGATCACATCTACCCCGCCTCTGCGTGGATCGCCAAACCGTGACATCCACCGCGATGGGCGCGACGGCCCTGCATTGTAGGCTGCGGCCATCATCACGATGTTTCCGTCAAATCTCTGAGCCATACGCGCCAAATATTCGGCGCCCAGCTTCGCGTTGTACTTCCAATCCTCGAAAACCCGAGCGCGGTTGTGGCCTGTGGCGCCAATGGCCCGTGCCATCTCAGCCGCCGTGGCTGGCATAAGCTGCATCAGCCCCATAGCTCCTGCACCACTGGTGACAGTTTGGTCAAATTCACTTTCTCGACGCGCAATGGCCAATGACAATTCGGCCGGCACTGGCAACTCTAACGACTTGAGAGGATGCAACGGATAGTAAGGTCCCGGCAATGCCACGCCGCGCCTTGCGGCCGTTTTCGACACCATCACCTGTAGATGTTCTGAGCCAAGCGCGGCCATCGCATCGCCCAACTGCCCCAGCTCGGTCCGGTTCAGGTCAAGAGCAAGATGTCGAAAGAACCGTTCCGCAAGGTTCTGGCGCCCATTCGCGTAGGCCAGCAACCCAGCTTGGAAAACATCACGCTTGGTAAATTCGGCCGTGCGCCAGTCGGGAAATTCCTCATCTCCAACCAACTCAGGGTCCGACGGAAACCCACCGCGTTCCGCGGCAAGCAAACCATAAAAGCTTGTTTGGTGCAGCGCCCCTAATTCATAAGCCAGCGCGGCACCCTCCGCGTTGCCCATGGCCTCTTGCGCGCGCCCAAGCCAATACCCAGCACGACCCAGCGAGATCGGCGTCTCAACCTTATCCATAAAGCGTTGGAAATGTGCGACCGCTGTCTCTGGATCATTCAGATCAGTTAGTGCGATGAACCCCGCCAGCCATTCCAGATCAGCGAAATGAGACCCTTCCACCAAACCATGCGTAGCAGCCAAGTCATAAGCCGTTTGCGCAGCGCCATCGCGCATTCGGTCACGCGCCAACTCCCGTCGCCACCCTGCCCAACGCTCGGCTTGCCCAAGACCATCGGCCTCGCGGCTTTGGCGCAAAATCATCTTTATGGCTTCGTCGCGCTCACCTCGTTTGATGTGCCGATTGAAGAGAGCATAGGCGACATGCGGATTGCTCTTGGCACTCTTGGGCAGCTTTTCAAGACGCTTCAGCGCGCCAGTTTTCCCTGCCTCAATACTCTGCCGAATCTCAGCCAAAGCACGCGTTTCGTCATCCACCAAGGGCAGCATCAAGGCCACATCGCGCAGTCCACGCCAAAGTGCCATATCGAGCCGTGCTTTGTGATGCGGTTTTAGCAGTTCCGCCCAATCTTTCATGAAAGCGTTGTGTTCATCTGTGGTCAGATCAAGCGTGCGCCAAGCCAGAACAACAGCTACTTCCGCATCACCCTCTCGCCCTTCGGCGCGCAACGCTTCGGCGAAACCCAGGGCCGCACGCCCCGATTGCGGTGCGCTGTTCTCAAAAAAGGCGATGACAGACTTCGGATCACCCTGCGCAATCGTCAATTCACTCTTGCGACGCAGCAATTCAAGGCCCGGCCAATCCGGATGGTCCTTAAGAAAGTTCAGTATGTCTTGCTGTGATCCATAGCCTTCGCGCAACCTGTGCCATTCGATCAGTGCCGCAGCACCCGGTCCGCTGCGCTCCGCAAGACGTGTGGCCACACTCCACCGCCCCGCCTGCATTGCGTCAAAGGCACTGGACAAAGGGCGCGGACCAACAGGCGCAGGTTCTCCAGCCAACACCGGAGGTGACAGCACAAGAACAGCAAAAACAAGGCTCAGGGTACGCAACATCTCTTGCATTTTCCTAACCACAGACGATAGACAACGCCAGCCTAAGCAGGCAATCAGACACAGTCTAATCACTTGCTTGGCAGAAAGATGGCACCGGCATGGCCCGAACGGGACATGTCAATACACCAGCCCAAGTGTTAAACCGCTTACGGCTAGACATAGAAAGGAGCGTATCATGTTCAAAGGATCTTTTCCTGCCCTGGTCACGCCGTTCAAGAACGGTGAACTGGATGTTGATACGCTCAAGAAACTGGTTGAGTGGCATATTGGTGAAGGAAGTCATGGACTTGTGCCGGTTGGAACGACCGGTGAAAGCCCCACGCTAAGCCATGAAGAACACGAAAAAGTGGTGGAAGAAGTCGTGCGCGCCGCAGCGGGCCGTGTGCCTGTGATTGCCGGCGCAGGCAGTAACAACACGGTAGAATCCATCCGATTCATGCAACACGCCGAAAAAGTCGGTGCGGATGCTGCACTGGTTGTGACCCCATACTACAACAAACCGACCCAACGCGGCCTGATCGCCCACTTCACCGCGCTGCACGATTGTTGTGAGCTTCCAATCATTATCTACAACATACCCGGTCGCTCGGTCGTCGATATGACACCTGAAACCATGGGCGAGTTGGCCAAACTGCCCCGGATTGTCGGCGTCAAGGATGCCACCGGCGATTTGGCCCGCGTCAGCCAGCAGCGCATGACGTGCGGCACGGAGTTTTGCCAGATTTCCGGCGAAGACGCGACCGCACATGGGTTCAATGCCCAGGGCGGTGTCGGCGTCATTTCGGTTACCGCGAATGTGGCGCCAAAAATGGTGGCTGACGTCCAGAATGCCACACTGTCCGGCGACTATGCCAAGGCACTGGAAATTCAGGATCGTCTGATGCCTCTTCACAAGGCCATTTTCACAGAGCCCGGCCTTGTCGGCGCAAAATATGCCATGTCTCAGCTTGGACTGTGCAGCGAGGAAGTCCGCTCGCCTCTCACAGGGCTTAGTGACGAGACGCGCGCTATGGTGGATGATGGTCTGCGCTTTGCCGGGCTGATTAACTAACCCTAGGGACGCGGCAGACCGATGTCAGAGCTGCTGATCGTCTATCATTCCCGCACCGGTGGCAGCCGCCAAATGGCTCAGGCTGCCGCCAAAGCCGCAGAGACAGAGACCACGACACGGCTTGTCGAAGCAGCAGAGGCCACACCCGAAGACCTTTTGCAAGCCTCGGGCTATATCTTCTGCGCGCCGGAGAACCTGGCCTCCATATCAGGCGTCATGAAGGATTTCTTTGATCGTTGCTACTACCCTGTTTTGGGCAAGATCGAAGGCCGCCCCTACGCTCAAATGGTGTGTGCCGGTTCAGACGGCGAAAACGCCGTGCGCCAAATCGCCCGGATCGCCACAGGGTGGCGGTTGAAAATCATCCAAGAGCCGATCATCGTGTGTACCCATGCGCAGACGCCCGACGCCATATTGGCGGAGAAGAAGTTAACGGACGAACAGCTCGCACCGTGCCGTGATCTGGGTCAGGCGTTTGGTGCGGGGTTGAGTATGGGGGTGTTTTGAGAGCCTAAAACCTATTTCTCGCATTGTATGTATACATTCGTTTCACCCTCGGTTTTTGTTGCAAAACCTTTAATGGTTTTGACCATGTCAATGAGCTTCGTATGACCATAGTTGCGGGGATCAAAATCTGGTTTATCTGCTCTAATTAACTGGCCTATTCTATTCAAAGGATACCACTCTACATCTAGATCTATCTTTTCGATCGCCCCTAAAATCAGTTCTTTGGCTTCTTTATTCAAAGCATCAGTGTTCTTATCGTCAGGTTTCTGAGATATAGTTTCGATTGCTACAAATCGGTTACAGGCATTCTTTAACGCGCTCGGCGTCTTACGTTCACCGATTACGTTTACTGTTAATCCACTTTCCCTGATACGACTGGCCAGCCGAGTAAAATCACTGTCGGAAGACACCAAGACAAACTCGTCAAATTGACCAGCATGCAGAATATCCATCGCATCAATCACTAAGCCTATATCAGACGCGTTTTTACCTTTGGTATTCGCTGACTGCTGATGCTGGACTAAACCCAGTTCCTGCGCCGCTTTGCTCCATCCAGAGAGACGGGCATCAGACCAATCCCCATACACGCGTCGCAAACCCGGTTTGCCGTACTTGGTCACTTCTCGTAGAATCGCATCAGCGTGTTTTGCAGGAACGTTATCCGCATCAATCAACACCGCCAAAAGCTTTGGATCGTCAGGCATGGGCAATCTCCTTTGGATCACCCTGCCTGACCACAACCCAAAGTAAAACTTAATTAGGCGTTTTCGCCGATCTTATCCTGTGTCTGCGTCTCAAAATCCGACGCGTCATGCCGTTCCCAGAGCTGCTCAGATGGATCCCCCATAGTCCGGTTCACCATGCGGCCGCGTTGAACCGTTGGGCGGTCGAGGATTTTCTCGGCCCAGGCCACAACGTTCTTGTACTCATGCACAGAAAGGAACGTCCCGGCATTGTACTGCCGCCCAAGCGCCAAGTTTCCGTACCAAGGCCAAATCGCCATATCGGCGATGCTATAGTCATTGCCGGCGATGTAGGGCCGGTCCGCGAGGCGCTTGTCCAGCACATCAAGCTGACGCTTGGTCTCCATCGCAAAGCGGTCAATCGGATATTGCCACTTCTCAGGCGCATAGGCGTAGAAGTGACCAAAGCCGCCGCCCAAATACGGCGCGCTCCCCATTTGCCACATCAGCCAGTTCATGACCTCCGTGCGTTCCGGGCCTGATGAAGGAAGAAACGCCCCAAATTTCTCTGCCAGATGGATGAGGATCGAACCAGACTCAAACACATGCAAAGGCTCGGCTCCGCTACGGTCCACGAGGGCAGGAATTTTCGAATTCGGGTTCACCTCAACAAACCCCGAGCCAAACTGATCCCCATCGCCGATCCGAATAAGCCACGCGTCATATTCCGCATCGTGCCCAGCCGCCAGAAGCTCTTCGAACATCACAGTGATCTTCACCCCATTGGGTGTGCCCATCGAGTAAAGCTGAAACGGGTGCTTGCCTACCGGCAGCTCTTTGTCATGCGTTGCCCCAGCGATGGGACGATTGGTCGAAGCAAAGGTGCCCCCGTTTTCCTGTTCCCAGGTCCAAACCTCGGGGGGTGTATATGTGTCGCTCATATCGGCGCTCCCTCTTTGATGCGTGCGTTGTCCAAGAGGTAACTGCCCTAAGCGTCGATGCAAGTGCGTTGGTGCACACATGTCTGTGCAAATGGGGTTTAGCTCGCAGGGATCGGTTCAGAAGACGGATCGCTCCCCTTCAAGATGCCGCGCGCGCGTTTCCAGGCAAAGACTTCTTGGCGGTGCACCCAAGTGTATTTTACATCCTCTGTGGTTGGCGCCCAATAGAGCGTGCCGCCGAAACGCCAGGGGTCAAGTACCATACCCTCGTCAAACTGATCCCCCCGCGCCGAGACGATAACGGTGGAATGATCAATCAAAAGCCTTGTATGCGCATTGGCAATGGCGCGATGCGTGACAAGTGTTTCAAACTGCTCCTGCTCTAAACGCTTTTGCATATCTTCGGCCCAGTGCCAGCAAAGCCCACGCGGTCGCGTGCCTGCGTTTACTTTGATGTTGTGCACAATGGCAGAGTCCGTGACGCCGTATTCCCGACGCAGCTGCTTTGGATAGTTGATCCCAATATCCGCAGCGCGCAGCGCCTCACCGGGGTCGATCGTTGGGTTCAAAGCCGCAATCCCGTTGGCCAGACGGCTCACCTCATCAGGGGCATGAACGGGCGGTGTCGCACAGCCTGCGAGAGCAGCTGTTGAGACCAAAGAAAGAGAGAAAGCACGGCGCGTAAACTGCGTCATTCGAACCTCGATAGACTAATCTTATGTGATCGTGTTACCGCGCCATCGAAGAACTGTCGAGACAAGGGTTTGTTATCCAAAGATGCTGAAAGGCAGCAAGGAAAACTCGATTTTGAGGTTTTTCCTTCGCTCAGAACTCATCTCGCTACTTGAGTTCAAAACGCACCAGCAGATTCACTACTCTGGCTGTATGCACATCACCGCCAGGTTGGGCGTGCGGGGAACCACCTCCTGCTCCAGCCACGAGCGCAGATCTGATGTTATGTTCACCCCAGTCGGTGTCCGAACCATAGCCACTTCCTCTAGCCGCGTCGTTCATTTCTCTGGCAAAAACTATGCGCCCCAACTGAGCTCCTGCGGTTTGTGCAATTAAACCCGCGCTTTTTTGCGCGTTCTTTGTTGCCTTCGCAAAGGCAGAGGAACGTTTGTCTGATCCTTCCTCGAAAACAGGCACCTTCGCATCCAATGCCAATTCCGCGCCCTCGTGAGGGATCTGTGCACAGGCCGAATTTAGGTCTGCAGCCTCTTGGGCTGTTTCGCACATCATCCTCAGAACAAGTTCGCTTTTTAACTGTCGGCTACCCCAATATCTCTTGGTATCGCGCGAACCTCCATGGCTTAACTTATTCAGGTCAAAACCCTGCTCCTCAAGAGCTACTACAAACCCATCTACAGCTTTAGATAGTTTGTATCTATCAACCCTTCCCTTGGAAGCTGAGGTAAAAGTCAGTTCCAAGGGAAAAGCTATTGCTGTTAGTTCGTACTTGGCCGACCCAACCACCTCGATGTAACGGTTCTCAGCGCACTGTTCTTCGGTCAATACATCACCACCGACCGGATGCTTTCCCCGGAATGCATCAGGTCAAACCCCTTATTGATGTCTTCCAATGGCATGGTGTGGGTGATCATCGGATCGATCTCGATCTTACCATCCATGTACCAGTCGACAATCTTGGGCACGTCCGTGCGCCCGCGTGCGCCGCCAAAGGCCGTGCCGCGCCAGACCCGGCCAGTGACCAGTTGAAAGGGCCGTGTCGAAATCTCGGCACCGGCTGGTGCCACACCGATGATCACGCTTTCGCCCCAGCCCTTGTGCGCGCATTCCAGCGCGTCGCGCATCACCTGCACGTTGCCTGTGGCATCGAAGGAATAATCTGCCCCGCCGCCGGTCAGCTCCACCAAATGGTCCACAAGGCTGCCTTTCACATCCTTGGGATTCACGAAATCGGTCATGCCAAACCGTGTCGCCATTTCAACCTTCGCCGGGTTGAGGTCAACGCCCACGATCTGATCCGCACCGGCCAGGCGGAGACCCTGAATCACATTAAGACCAATACCGCCGAGACCAAACACCACGCCGCGCGAGCCAATCTCGACCTTGGCGGTGTTCATCACAGCGCCAATGCCTGTGGTCACGCCGCAACCGATGTAGCAAATCTTGTCAAACGGCGCGTCCTTACGCACCTTGGCCAGTGCAATTTCTGGCAGGACCGTATGATTGGAGAAGGTTGAGCAGCCCATATAGTGCAGGATCGGCGTGCCATCGAGCATGGAGAACCGCGACGTACCATCAGGCATCACGCCCTGGCCTTGGGTCGAGCGGATTGCCTGACAGAGGTTCGTCTTGGGGTTCAGGCAATACTCACACTCACGGCATTCAGGTGTGTAAAGTGGGATCACATGATCCCCTACTGCCAGCGAGGTTACACCCGGACCCACTTCGACCACGACACCCGCGCCCTCATGGCCAAGGATAGCAGGAAATGCGCCCTCCGGGTCCGCGCCTGACAGCGTGAAGTCATCCGTGTGACACAGCCCCGTCGCCTTGATTTCAACAAGCACTTCTCCGGCCTTTGGGCCATCGAGGTTCACTTCCATGATTTCCATTGGTTTTCCGGCCTCAAGGGCCACGGCTGCGGTGGTACGCATCTTACTGTCCTCCCAGAGTCTTTTGCCGACTTTGGGCGAAACCGCGCATCATTTCAATAGACTGGACACATTGGGGTTGTGGCAAAGCGCATTTGGCACAAGACTGTAGCCAACTAAAGAAGGACAGTCACATGCGCATGTCATTGATTTTGGCGTCAGGATTGAGTTTGGTTCTGACAAGCTGCGGCCCAGCGGAAGTGGAAGCAGACGCCCCTCCAAGACTTGAAGAGGCTGGACCAGACGAATGCGGCGTGGCTGAAAATGCGAGCCTTGTAGGCGCACCCGTCAGCGCCTTCAACGAAGCCGCATGGCCAAACCCGGTGCGGATCATCCCGCCGGGTGGAATTGTAACAACCGAGTACAATCCGAAACGGTTAAACGTCGATCTCAACAGTCGAAACGAAATCGTACGGTTTTGGTGTGGGTGAGCGATGCGCCCACCCTCTCCAAACTCGCTCAAGCTGCGTCAGCTAGCGCCTCAATCTCCGCCTCAACGCGCGCAAGGCTTGCATCGGCATCTACAGACATCTGATCTGCCGAAACAATCGCCACATCTGTGATCCCGATAAACCCGAGAACATGCCGGATGTAGGGTGTTGCGAAATCAATCTCAGACCCAGTCTTGGTGCCACCTGAAGCCACCGCAACAATCGCGCGTTTCCCGTCCAGCAACCCCTTTGGTCCATTTTCCGTATAGCGGAAGGTCAGCCCGGCCCGAGCGATCAGATCAATCCAGGCTTTCATAGCTGCAGGCACGCCGAAATTATAGATCGGCAAGCCGATGATCAATGTATCGGCCGCTTGAAGTTCTTCCACAAGGCTATTCGAAAGCTCCAACGTTTTCCTTTGTGCCTCTGTGCGGGCATCAACAGGCGTAAAGTTGGCATTCACCCAATCCTCGGTAATCTGCGGCAGGGGCGCGGCGGCGAGATCGCGGATGATCACTTTGGCTTTGGGGTTTTGCGCCACAAGGCGCGCCGATAAATCCCGCGTTACAGAGCCTTCGGTCCGCGAGGATGCGTCGATATGTAGAATAGTATGTGTCATTGGTCAGATCCTCTGAAATCTCTCAATATGTATTTGCAAGTTCTGGCATAGAGTTTGACTTGTGCTTCAGAAAACGCAACTATCGCAATGAGACATTTTTTGTTGAAAATTGCACAATTCTGGGAGCACCGAAAACATGGACAGTTGGGATGAAGTGCGCACCGCCTACCATGTTGCGCGTGTCGGCACAGTGAGTGGAGCGGCCGATGTTTTGGGTGTGCACCACGCAACCGTGATCCGCCACATTGACGCTCTAGAGGAAAGGCTTGGCGTGAAGCTCTTTCAACGTCATGCGCGGGGCTACACAACCACTGAGGCCGGTGAGGATCTTTTGCGCGTTGCACAGGCGACAGACGATCAGTTCAGCCAGTTATCTGGCAGGATCAAAGGACGGGGCCACGACGTTTCCGGAGAGTTGGTTGTGACATCTCTTGGCGGGCTCAGCCACCTGTTGGTCCCCGTGCTAAGTGATTTTCAAAGAGAATACCCCGGCATAATCGTGCGGTTTCTCACGGGCGAACGGCTCTTCCGGTTGGAATACGGCGAGGCACATGTTGCCATCCGCGCGGGCCGCGCGCCCGATCAACCCGACAATGTCGTGCAACCTTTTTCCAACAGAAGTACACGCTCTATGCGAGCCAAAGTTACATTGACCGACACGGCCTTCCAAAATCTGAAGCCGAGTTTGATCAGCACAGTTTCGTCAGCGCCGATGACCCAAAGAACCGTGCGCCGTTCAACCAATGGCTCCGCGATACTGCCCCAGAAAATCGCATCGTCTTTCGCAGTCAGGATGTACACGCCCAACGCCGGGCCATTGCCGCAGGCGCCGGGATCGGATTTATTCCTCGCGTTCTTTCGCAAGAAATTGGCGACTTGGTCGAGGTGCTTCCACCTCGCGAAGAGTGGACCGCACCTCTATGGCTGGTCACACATATGGACCTACATCGCACAACCAAGGTTCAGGCTTTCCTTAACTTTCTCAAAGACCGCGCGAAATCCTGGGACGCACTATGAAAGAAGCTCAGCGCGGCCATGCCGCCATGCTTGCCTTTTCGGCGTTGATTGCCGGGTCCTTCGCGCTTGGCTCGATGGCAGCCCCGCATATTGCACCGACGGCCCTAAACGCCGTGCGTTTCGTTCTAGCTGGTGTTTTGGTCGGCACTGTCGCCTGGTTCACAGTCGGCATACCTCGTCGCACTTTTCAGGCACCCTGGCGATATCTGCTTCTCGGCGGATCGATGGGGCTCTACTTCGTTATGATGTTCGAAGGGCTGAAAACCGCGCCACCCGTAAGTGCATCAGCTGTTTTCACGCTGACCCCAATCATGTCCGGGTTTTTCGGCTATCTTCTGCTGCGCCAGCGCATGACACACCGAATGGCCATGGCACTGAGCATTGGCGCAGCAGGAGCGCTTTGGGTCATCTTCCGCGCCGATCTCAATGCGCTTATACGGCTTGAGGTCGGGCGTGGCGAAATCATCTTTTTCTTCGGCTGTATTGCCCACGCGCTCTATACGCCTATGGTGCGCAAGCTCAATCGTGGCGAGCACCCGATTGTCTTCTCGTTCGGCGCGGTTGTCGGCGCGGCGCTTTTGCTGTTGATCACCGGCTGGCGCGACATGGCCTCAACTGAATGGAGTGCGCTTCCAGCGATAGTCTGGATCACAATCTTCTACACGGCCGTCGTCGCCACCGCCGTAACATTCGTGCTTCTTCAGTTCGCGTCCCTGCGCCTGCCCAGCGCGAAAGTCATGGCCTATACCTATCTCACACCTACTTGGGTGATCGCCTGGCAGGCAGCCTTGGGGCACGGGCTGCCATCGATTTGGAGTCTGGGCGGTATCGCATTGACGATCGTTGCGCTTTTGCTGTTGCTCAAGGATGAACCGCTTGCGGGTTAGAGACATCCATTCTCTTGCAACTGCTTGACGAGTAAACGAAAATTTATTGGCGCTGGTCCTTCAACTGCGCCTGCACTTTGGTGATCGTTCGGGACAAGCGGGTTGAGCAATCGAATATCCTTTACGCCGAATGCCTTGAATTGCGCTATGAAAGACTGAACGATTTTCTCACGGCGTCGGCGCTGGATGACAGTTATCTTTGCGTCAGGTCGCGCCACACAAGCCGCAAGGTGGAACGCTGACCCATCTGGCCCTACAATCCGGCGCGCCGCTCGATACTTTGCGATCTGCGTCGCAATACTGTGCTCTTGAGGATGAAATATCTCATAGCCTGATTTAACCATAAGACGCTCAATCCGAGCCTCCTTGTCCACCGCTTTTTCACTCCCGTCCAGACGAGAGCGCGACACGTAAATATCTTTAACGCCTTTCACAGGAAAAGCGGCTGTGAGCCGCGAATGAATAGCTGAACGAAACTGCGCTGTGCCAACGATCCACGCCTGATGCCCGAACCCCGGGCTTGGCAACAAAAGCTCTTCTACCACGACCGGCTCTGTGAACATGAGAGGTGCCGCTTCTCCGGCAAGCGCATCAAAAAGTGGCTCATACCTCGGGTTAAACCGCGCCAGGCGCTCGCCACTTCTGCGTGGCGAGAACAGCACACCATCAACAGGATCATCAATATGGTCAAAGGCCCATAACCGCCCAAGGCTTTCCAAAAGAAAATGCCCAAAGTGATCGCGCATCACCCCACCGTAAAGATGCCGGCCAGAGATCCGCATCAAGCCCTTACGGTCCGGACGATCCGGGATGTTCGTGAACCGGCTTTGAGACAAAAGCGTGCGGGAATGTTCACAAAAAGTGCCATTGGCACGAAATACACCATTCGGAAGACGCCCGCCTTTTTGCACAGGCACGACCAATGCATTGCGTACGCGTTCAATTCGCCCTTCTGGCAAATGCAGCGGTGTTAGAGGTGCAACAGTCTTGGATGAAGCACTCAAGCCGGTTCATCCTTCTCGCCTAGCTCGGCCTCTAAAAATCGCTCGAACGCGTCGAGGTTAACGGCTTCAAATTGCCCGAAACTTTGCATCCAGACACTGGCATCTCGCATCGCATCGGGCTCCAGCTTGCACCATTTGACCCGACCGCGTCGCTCTTGGCTGATTAATCCAGCTCTGGTCAAGATTGCCAAGTGCTTTGACACGGCTGCCAGTGACATCTCAAATGGCTCTGCGACATCCGTGACGGCCATATCATCCTCCAGCAACATGATCAGGATCGCGCGGCGGGTGGGATCAGCCAAAGCAGCAAAAACGGTATCTAGCGGATCAGGCATCGTATGTCGTTTAAGCCGGGCATTGATGGCAAGGTCAACTGCATTGATCTGAAACAACGCGCTACATTTTTGAACCACTTAGACTTTGCGCAGGAGGGATTCTTCATGTTCAAGCATATTTTGGTGCCCGTGGACCTGGACGAGAAGGACAGCGTTCTAAAAGCCATCTCTGTCGCGTCGGACCAAGCAAAGCTTTATTCGGCACAACTTACCCTGGTCAGTGTAACAGGCGGATTGCAGGCAAAGATGTCTCATTCTTCAGTCAAGTATGCTCAGCTTCTGGGGGAGTTTGCAGCAGAACAGGCAGCGGAGCACGGTGTAAAAATAAACAGTCACGTCTATGGTGTCCCGGATCCCAGTGTGGAGGTGGACCGCAAGCTTCTTGAGGCAATCTCTGATTTTGAGGCGGATCTTGTTGTTATGGCAACGCATCAACCCGGATGGGTGGAATACTTCATCGACTCTCACGGTGGAAGGTTGGCAACGCACGCGCCTGTTTCGGTCTTTGTTGTGCGCGACACCTGAAGACTCGACTCTGGTGTTTGAGCCTTTTAGGCTAGAACAAAAGATGAACATACAAGGTCGATCCGAGGCTGCTGCCATCATGCCTGAACGGCGAATTCTGTCTGTCTGGTTTCCCCGACTGGGAGCAGAACGCCTGCTGCGACGCATGGCGATTGGGCATGATGCGCCCTTCGCCGTGGTGCGTGAAACCGGGCAGATGCAGGTGTTGAGTTCTTTAAGTGACGCCGCAAGCACTGCTGGATTGCATGTGGATCAACCTTTACGCGATGCCCATGCCATATGTGGTACGCTTATAACCCGACTGCAGAACCCACAGGCCGAAGCCTGGTTTCTGGACGCTCTGGCACGTTGGGCGGGTCAGTTCAGTCCGTGGGTGGCGCAAGAGCGGCCAGATGCCCTAGTTCTGGACATCACCGGGTGCGCGCATCTTTTTGGTGGTGAAGACGCGTTGTTGACTCAAATGACAGAAGCAGCCGCCGACCTTGGGCTGACTGCACGCTGTGGATTGGCCGGGTCGGTCGGTGCGGCCTGGGCTCTGGCCCGCTATAGCGGCGCATCACCTGACAAGACACGTAACGGAGATGCGATTGATCAAGAAGCCCGCGCCACCCGATCACGTGCCGCCAAACGTCGGCATTGGGAGAGAGGCGGTGCAGTGTTGTTAGAAAAAAATACGCTTACGTATAGTAAAAATCTGCAGATTGCCCAACCGGGGCAGATTCGCACGGCGCTGTCCAACCTTCCCGTCGCTGCGCTGCGGCTAGATGCAGAGCAAGTCACGGAGCTCAATCAACTGGGTCTGCGCCGGATTGGAGATCTGCTTTCGCAACCGCGCGCACCTTTGGTTCGAAGGTTTGGCCCACGGCTCATTCTGAAGCTTGATCAGGCTATTGGACTCACCCCCGAACCTGTCTCGCCCCGCGCGCCGCCACCACGCTTTGCCGTGCGGATGACATTGCCAGAACCTATTGGTTTAAAGAATGATTTAGAGAGTGGAATAGGACGACTCCTGCCTCGCCTATGCCAGCTTCTTCAAATGAAGGGCCAGGGCGCCCGGCTTGTGCGGCTTCAAGCTTGGCGCGCAGATGGTACGATGGATTGGGTTGAAGCCGGGCTGGCGCGAGCGTCACATGAGCCAGACCGAATCCGCCCCCTTTTAACGATGAAGCTGGATAATCTGGATGCGGGATTTGGCATCGATATGCTGCGGCTAGAAGCCATACAGACAGAAACCTTGCATCATCGTACCGCGTCAGGGCATTTGGAGGCTTCCAATAGTGTACGCAAGCGTATGGATACCGATACACGCATTGATGACCTGATCGGGCGCGTGGGCGCACGTATTGGTCTGGACGCGGTAACGCGCTATCATACAGCCAGTAGCCATATCCCAGAAAAAACTTCACAAACCCTTGCTGCAGCGTGGTCCAAGCCAGCGGATAGCTGGCCTGCTCCTCCATCTCCACGTCCTTTGCAGCTTTGGAGACCTGAGCCTGTGACAGCGGCGGATACACCACATATGCAAGATCAATTTCGCTGGCGAGGTCGCTTACATGAATTGGCTGAGGCGCGAGGGCCAGAGCGGATTGCGCCGGAATGGTGGCTCGATGAACCGGATTGGCGCAGCGGCGTCAGGGACTATTGGCATGTCATCACCAAGCGGGGAGAGCGGTTTTGGCTCTACTATGCGCATGGCGGTATGTTGTCATCGGGCTGGTTTTGTCAGGGCAGATTTGCGTAACGCGTTACGTCTTTCACTGATCTCTCAGGTTAAAGCCCAAACGCTTCAGCTAAGAGATGAAAAGGTTAACATCCTTATTTTTCCGGTATTTATACGTCGGTATCGTGTCGGTATCACGTCGGTATTGCGTCGGTGCAAGGTCGGTAAGCCACGATGGTCAACGTGGCGCAAGGCATGCAACACCACAACATGCTGACGCGTTAACAGAAGGTCAATTCGGGCATCAGAACAACCAGTATGTCTTTCTGTCCAGCGATGGATGCCGCTAGCGGAGCCCTAATTTTTGCAGTAGCCGGTCCCGCCGCATCAACCACCAGCCCGCTTCGACGGGCCACATCGCATGACCTTCATCGGCATCAAGCCTGGCCGCCGCGTGCAAGGGCCAATTGGGATCATCAAGAAGCTCACGTGCCAGAGCGATCATATCTGCGCGCTCCTCACGAATGATCGCGTCGCAAAAATCAACATCCCATAAAAACCCAACAGCCATGCTCGCCACTTTTGCTTCAGAGCGCACGGTATCAGCATACGGAACCTGAAAGCCTTGCTC
Source organism: Roseovarius sp. W115 (assembly GCF_032842945.2). Taxonomy (NCBI): domain Bacteria; kingdom Pseudomonadati; phylum Pseudomonadota; class Alphaproteobacteria; order Rhodobacterales; family Roseobacteraceae; genus Roseovarius; species Roseovarius rhodophyticola. The sequence goes on along the minus strand of NZ_CP146606.1, from coordinate 1,859,327 downwards.
AATTACCATACGCTTAGGTCTGGTTTTTCCGCCAATACCACCAGTCGAACAATCAATCATGTCAACGCCTTCGGCCTTAAGAGCCTTTGCCGTTTCAATAGTATCTTCCAACTCAACACCACCGTCCAAGTAGTCTGTTGCAGAGAGTCTAAAGGCTAGGGGATATTTATCGTTCCATTCCAGACGGATAGCCCGAGCGACCTCAATTGCAAAACGGCGTCTGTTTTCCGGTGAACCGCCCCATCTATCATTCCGCTGATTGGCTATGGGGGACAGGAACTGATGAATAAGAAACCCATGCGCAGCATAAACCTCAATCATTCGAAACCCTGCTTCGCGCGCGCGTCTTGCAGCCTGGCCAAACGCGTTTATTGCGTCTTGAATATCACTCTCCGTCATTTCTTTCGGAGCTCTCCATCCGTCAGCGTATGGTATAGAGGATGCGCCCAATGCTTGCCATGGTGCTTCGCCTCGCTCGACTTCATCTTCCGCATTTACGGGGGTTTCCCCATGCCATGGTCGTCGCTCAGATGCTTTTCGACCAGCATGCGCCAGTTGAACCCCGCGACCGCGCCCTCTGCTTCAATAAACCTTGCGACCGGTGCGAGAGCCTCGGCCTGTTCATCTGTCCAAAGACCCAAATCCCCATGCGTGCGCCGCCCTTCCTGGCTCACCGCCGTGGCTTCAGCATAGACAAGCGCCGCTCCACCCAAAGCGAACCGGCCAAGATGCACCATATGCCAGTCATTGGCGAGGCCACCCTTGGCGCGGTATTGGCTCATCGGAGAAACAGCTATGCGGTTTTTGAATGTGACATCACGTAAGGTGAAAGGCGTAAAGAGAGACGGCATCGTGCGAAATGTCCTACCAAGTCAAACTTGGCTGGACGTTAGGCGTGTTAAAAACAAAGCGAAACCGCTTCTACAAAAATGTGAGATTACCGCATTCAAAGAGCAGGTGACGTTCGGTCCAAACTGTCCATTGGACAGGCATCAGGACCACATAGAGTGGATTTTATCCGTAGTTTCCCTTCACCCGCTCTTTCGTTGGATCGAAATGCGGATAAGCCACAACTTTCGCTTTGAGACGTTTTTGCAATCCATCAAGCTGCCCAACTTCGATCTCAGTTCCAAGTTCAGCGTGGGTGACAGAGACTCTCGCCAATGCGATGTTCTTCCCCAGTATTGGGGATTTCACAGCGGATGTGACTTCGCCCACTTGCGCCTTGCCAACGCGAACACAATCACCGGGGCTTGCCACAAGTCCACCATCCAGTTCCAACCCAACCAGTTTGCGGTGCGGATGTGCCTTGCGCTCTTCCAACGCAGCACGGCCGATGAAGTCGTCATTCTTGGACTTGAGAGGGACGGTAAAGCCTATGCCCGCCTCGAAAGGATCGGTTTGATCGTCAAACTCAGATCCAGCAAAGATAAGACCCGCCTCAATGCGGATCATATCGAGCGCGGCAAGGCCCAAGGGTGCCAGGCCCATCGGCTCTCCAGCCTTCCAGATGGCATCAAACACCTCTTCTGCATCCTTGGGATGGCAGAAGACCTCGTAGCCCAGTTCCCCGGAATAGCCCGCGCGCCCCAGCACGACGGCAGTTCCATCAAAATCCCCAAGCCGCGCGGGTGTGAAGCGGAACATGCCCAGCTCCTCCACCGTTGGGTTGGCCGGCGCAGTCCAAAGCACCTCTTTCAGGATGTCCCGGCTGAGTGGGCCTTGCACGGCAACATTGTGAAGCTGATCTGTCGAATTGCGAACCCAGGCGTTGAGCCCCAATTTTTCGGCTTGCTCACGGATCCAAAGCCCAGATGTGTCATTGCCACCAATCCAGCGATAGGCGTTTTCACCCATGCGGAAGAGTGTGCCATCATCAATCATGCCACCATGCTCGTAGCAGATTGCTGTATAGGTCAGTTGACCGACGGCGAGTTTCTTTACGTTGCGCGTCACGCAATACTGCATCAACTCTTCAGCATCCGGCCCGGTGACCTCGTACTTGCGCAAAGGCGAAAGATCCATGATCGCGGCTTTTTCGCGACAGGCCCAGTATTCGCCGACAGACCCGTGCGATGGGAAAGAATTGGGCAGCCAATAGCCGTTGTATTCCACGAAATCCCGTGTGTGCCGGGCAAAGCAGTTATGGAACCCGGTTTCTTTGGTGTGTTCCAAGTGGGCCTCCGGTGATTTGCGATAGCCGATCGAGCGGCTGAAAGAATTGGTCTCAGGATAGGTGCGAACCTGAATATCTGTCGGGTTCCAGCCGTTAGCTTCGTCCACATCGCAGGGACAGGCTGAGGAAATACAGATCAGGTCAGTGAGGGCGCGCATCAGCACGTAATCCCCGGGGCGAGACCATGGATCATCCATTCCAAGTGCATTGGTCTCATCCAGCATCGTGTTGAAGAAGAAGTTGATTGCAGGCCAGCCGCCGCGTGGACGGATGCCGTATTGCTGGAGGTCTTTGTTCATATTGTCCGAGCAGTTGATATGCCCGGGATATCCCAATTCCTCGTAGTACCGCGCCGTGCAGGCAAGGCCGAACGTATCATGGCGCCCACAGGTGTCTTGTACGATCTCGACCAACGGTTCCTGATCGACGTTCCAGTATTTCGAGAAGATGCCCGGTTGCGGATAGAGCGACCCCATCAATGTGCGGGTGGTGGTTGGGTCGATTTCGCGCTCGAGTCCGGCGTCAAGGCTCCGCAGCGAGAACGCCTGAAAATCCGAGCACTCACGGCCCTGCACGTCAAGAACCTGAATGAACTGGCCTTTCTTGACCTCATAGCTTTTTGCGTTGCCGGGCTGAATGTTGATATCTACCAACGGGTTAGCCAACGGATCAGGGGGAGTATGCCCTCCCTTAGCATGGCTCGGATTGGCGCGGCGAATGTAAAGGATGAGATCCGTCGCTGGTGTTTGCTCCGCCGGGTTCATCGGACTGCCAGGCGCAGCCACAATCAAAAGGCCATCGCACTCGGCAAAAAACGTCGCCATATCACCCGGCTTTGATCCCTCCGGGAAGATACGGACGCATTGCGCGTCGCCCAATCTGAAGCCAGCTTTGTCTAGCGCGCCAGCCACTTTCGCACCGGAGGGCGAGCCATTGTCCAAAACAGAAATCACACCATCCGGTCTTCCATGGCTTGATGCCCCAAGGCGACCAGGGTCTGACTTGCCATCCGGCGTGAAAAACACCAACTCTCCGGGCTGCAGGCCTTCGAAATCAAGCACACTGATCTCATCGCCCTTGTAAATCGGTACAGCGCGCGATCCGCCGCCGGGGATCGGATGCCGTTCAGTGCCATGCGGCAGTATTGGCAAACCAGGTGTGATAATCCCTGCGCGCTCATATGGCGTTTCAAAAATCGGGGTCACGTTCATCGCCGCACCTCCGGATATGTGGCGGGACCTTGCATCAGGCGAGCCCCAGAATTTTGCGCCGTTTCTCGGCCCAGGCGTTGATCGCGATGTCAAAGGTCAACGCCATGAACACCACCGAGAAGCCAAGGACGAAGTTCCACCCCAGATTGGTGCCCGCGAGCGTCCGGCGCATCTCTTGTCCCAAGTCTCGCGTGCCGATGAATTCGGCGATGATCACCATGAAGAAGGCAAAGACGAGTGCTTGGTTGAGACCCACCGCTATGGTCGGCATCGCCAGCGGCAACTGCACCTTGGTCAGCTTCTGCCAGCGCGTCGCACCGGACATATCCGCCGCTTCGGTAAGTTCCGGCGGCACGTTGCGCAAGCCTTCAACCGTGTACCTGACAACGGGGACCATTGTGTAAATCAGGATCGAGATGATCACAGTCACAGGCGAGATGCCAAAGAGCATGACCGCGGGAAGCAGGTAGACGTAAGACGGAAACGTCTGGAACGTGTCACAAAGCAGGATCATGAACCTGGCACGCTTCTCCTTGCGCACCGCAAAAATCGCCATCGGCACACCAAAGGCGAGCGCGATGAACGTCGCCATGAACACGGAGTGCAGTGTGAGCATGGCACGGTCCCAATACCCCAGCTGAGCGACAATGCAAAAGAAGACAAAAGCCAAGATGCCCGGCGTCACGCCGCCGAGACGATAGGCAATGGCGGTGACAGCAAGGATGACAGACAGCGTCGGCAAAAAGAGTAGCGCCTTCTCCGTCGGGACAAGGAAATAGTTGTTCACGACAAAGCGAATGGCGTAGGTGATTGCCTGGAGCCAATCCAGAGCCAGGAATGCCTTGATCGATTGGTCGAATTCTCGTCCTTGGGACAGAGATTCCTTGCGATGAACTTCGTCTGCGACACCGGCAATCCAGGTTGGCAGGTTGAATTCTGACATCGGGGACACCACCAATGGCACAGGATCCATGCCAGAAGCCATGCGCGACAAAACGAGGAACAGAACAAAGGCTGCAACGCCCAACAATGGCAGGAAGTTTCGCTGCCACCAAGGCGTGCCTTTTTCATAATGCTCAGGCTGTTTGACCACCCAGGCCTTCGACAGACGGTCCAGAACCACCGCCAAAAGAACGATGGTCACACCGATCTCAAAAGACCGGCCCAGCTTGAACGACCCCATCGCTTCCAGAAGCTTGGCTCCAAGGCCTGGCATCCCGATAGCCGCAGTCAGAACAACCATTGCAAGGCAGAGCATGATGACCTGATTGAGGCCTACAAGGATCTCTGTGCGCGCGGAAGGCAGGTAAACATAGCGAAGCATCTGCCAGCGTGAACAACCGGCCATTTTCCCGGCTTCAACAACTTCAGGGGACACTTTCTTGAGACCCAATGTGGTCATGAGGATCATCGGTGGCAAAGAATAGGCAACCGTAGCCACGGTCGCTGCTGTTGGTCCAACTTTGAAGAAGATGACGGCGGGCAGAAGATACGAGAAGAACGGCATCACCTGCATCACAAGTAGCAGGGGTTTCACGGTGTCTTCCACGCGTTTGGACTTCCAGCACCAGATACCAACCAGACCGCCAATGACAAACCCAAGCGGCGCCGCGACCACGATCACGCTCATGGTTTCCATGGTCCATTTCCACTGACCAATCAGGGCGGCCCAGACAAATGTTCCGCCCGCGAGCAGCGCCAGGCGCCAACCACCCAACGCATAACCCAGAATGGCAGCGCCAGATGCAACAACCGTCCATGGTACTGCTTCAAACCGCGGCCAGCGGGCGCGGCCATAGAGAATGTTGGCCACTGCATCGAGAACAAATTCCAGAATGCCGCTCAGGAACCGGGTGACGTGGATAAACCCAAGGTCAAACGCGATGAGTTGAAACGCCGCATCAATCCAATCCCGCCACGGCAGCAAGAGTACCTCGGGTATTCGCACCATCCCGTCAGGCAGCCATGGCCGCAAAACCGTGAGAAGTGCCGCGACACCAAGAAGCCCCCAGAACACGCGACGCGCCACTGTCTGATCCTCAAGCATCGCGCGCAGGCCAGTGCCACGTTGCGCGGTTGCCGTAGGATCGGAGCTTGTGGCGATGTCAGCCATCAGACGCATCCCCCAAGAGGAGATCCAGTGCCTTTTGGCGTGGCATGATCCCCGTGATCTTGCCATCTTTGTCCGCCACTGGAAGTTGATCTCTTTGATCATTCACCAACTGACGGGCCAGTTGCTGGATCGTGTGGTGGCCGGGGACGGGCTCTCCAATGATCTCCGCGCCATTTACCGGCCCGGCCAAAACATTCGCGTGCACCACGCGCGCCTTTTCGATCTCCTCTGTAAACTTGCGAACATACGGCGTTTGCGGGTCGAGAACGATCTTGTCAGGCGTATCACACTGCTCAACTGCGCCGTCCTTCATGATCGCAATCCGGTCGGCCAGGCGCAGGGCCTCATCAAAGTCATGGGTGATAAAGACAATGGTCTTTCCCAGCATCTCCTGAAGACGCAGGAATTCGTCCTGCATCTCGCGACGAATAAGCGGGTCAAGTGCCGAAAACGGCTCGTCCAGGAACCAGATGTCGGGTTCAATCGCAAGACTTCGGGCAATGCCGACACGCTGTTGCTGGCCGCCTGAGAGTTCCCGAGGGAAATAGTCTTCACGGCCCTCCAGACCCACAAGGTTGATGACCTCCAGAGCCCGTTCGCGACGCGTGTGTCTGTCTTGGCCGCGCATTTCCAAAGGAAACGCTATGTTTTCAAGAACCGTCCGGTGCGGCAGCAAACCGAATGACTGAAACACCATGCCCATTTTCGAGCGCCGGAGTTCAATCAACTCTTTCTCAGGCAGGGCCATGATGTCCTGCCCTTCGACCTCAATCGTGCCGCCCGTGATGTCATGCAGACGCGACAGGCAGCGCACCAGAGTGGATTTGCCCGATCCGGAAAGGCCCATAATGACAAGCATCTCACCCCGGCCCACATCCACCGTCACATCCTTGACGCCAGCAATATAGCCGTCCGCCCGGATATCCTCATAGCTGCGCCCAGGCGACATTTGGGCGAGGTATTGCTTGGGGTTCGGGCCAAACAGTTTCCACGCATTACGACAGGAAATGACAGGGGCATCGGTCATTGGGCGGTTGGTCTCTTGTGTTAAATTTCAATTGGGCCAGCGGGTATCTTGGCCCCTAGACAAAAGACCCCTGCCAGATCCGAAGACCAGACAGGGGTGATACTCAGTCAGCTAGATCAGCTTGCGCCTTCTGGCAGCCAGCCTTTCCAGACGTCTTCGTTTGCGCCCAACCATTCTTCAGCAGCCTCTTCTGGCTCCATCTCTTCGATGTCAACCAGACGCGCCATTTCGGCGATCTGAGCGTTGGTGAACGAAATCTTGGTCAGCACTTCGTAGGCATTTGGCCACTTGTCTTTCATGCCGTCCCAAGCAGCTTTCTTGAGGTACCCATCCGCTGGGTTGCCGCAATCAAAAAGCGCATCCGGGTTTGGACCTTTGGAAGGATCCGTGTCACAGCCGTCTTCCCATGCAGGAAATTCGACAAATTCACCCGGCCAGACGGCTTCGGCAAAGTTTGGCGTCCAGTTGAAGACAACCACGGGACGCTTGTCAGCCTCAGCCGCTGCGATTTCAGCCCAGAGTGCCGCCGCAGAACCCGCGTTCACCACAACAAAGTCCATGCCAAGCGCTTCCACGCGTTCTTTGCCGTGCTTGAGCCAGTCCACTGGCCCGTCAAGATAGCGGCCCTTGTCGCCGGTTTCCGCCGTGGCGAAGAGAGCGGCGCACTCGTTCAGGGCTTCCCAGCTTGGCAGGCCCGGGCATGCATCCTTCGTCCACATCGGATACCACCAGTCTTCGCGCGTCACCGCATCGTGATCACCCGCGTCATGCAGGCCACCTTTTTCAAGGGCTGTGCGGAAAGACTGCCCAAAGGCGCCTTCCCAGACTTCCAGTTCCAGCGTCACGTCACCAAGGCGAACCGATTCATAGACAGCCTGGCTGTCGGTTGTGACGAATTCCACGTTATTGCCCATGGATTCAAAAATCTGTCCCACGGCGTGGCTCATCACAATCTGGCTCGACCAATTGTGGATTGGAATGACGATTGGATCCGCGCTGTCGTCTGCCGCGAAACTCGCGGTTGCAGAAGCCAGGGCCATCGCGGCCGCGGACATAATAAACTTCGTTTTCATGTTAACTCCCAGTTGGTTTGGTGTCTGCGCGCCTCTTTGCGGGCGGAGCATCTCTTTCAACAAGGCTGAGTATGGCAAACGATGCAGCAATTTCTGAATATAAATTCCGCGCGCCTTGCCCAACAAAATGTTTGGCAAAATCTCGATACAAGCATAGACTTTTACTGCGGGAGATTAGGAATCAAACTGGATGCTCAAAAATCGGGCTGCCTTGCCACGACTAGACTATTTATTGGCCTTCGAAGTGGCGGCCGAACTTGAGAGCTTTGCCGCAGCCGCCAAGCAGCTCAACGTCAGCGAAACCGCTGTCAGCCGTAAGATTCGCCTTTTGGAACAACACTATAAATGTGCATTGTTTGTGCGAGGACACAGATCCGTCACGCTCACCGAACAGGGTCGCAAACTACTGAATGGAATCACGCCCGCACTCAAAACGCTGGAACGTGTGTCGGCAGGCATGCTGAGTGAACGGGGTCGCAGTACCGTGCGCATGGCGGCGACGAACTCTGTTGCATCCCTCTGGTTAATGCCCCGCCTGCGCAAGTTCCGGCAAGCCAATCGTAACGTGACCATAAGTCTTCTGGCCTCAGATCTCGATTCGGAATGCCTTTCTGAAGACGTCGATCTTGCGATTTTGCGCGGCGATGGGGAGTGGCCTGGATATGACGCAAAGCTTCTGTTTGGCGAAACGGTTTATCCGGTCTGCGCACCTGGCTATCTCGACAACCATATTAACATCAAATCAGTTGACGAACTGACCAGTCACGCGCTGATTGAGGTGAGCAATAACCACACCGAATGGCTTAACTGGCAGACCTGGTTGTCCAGCAAGGGCGCAGACCCTGACAGTGTGAGGCATTCGACATATGTAAACACCTATCCTTTGGCCATACAGGCTGCGATTGATGGGTTGGGCATTGCCCTTGGCTGGGGCCATCTGGTGGATCATCATTTGCGCGCAGGTAGTTTGGTGAGACCCCTGAGAACCGAGCATGTGCGCACGCAGTCGGGATACTACTTGTTGCAAAAGCGGGACGAGCGGCGTCGTGCGGAAAGCGATGTCGTGATACGCTGGCTGTTACAAGAAAGCGCTGAGCGCACACGATATGCGGCGGAATAACCCCCGCGCCTACGCACCTGCCGCAATCAACTCATCGACATGAACCGCTGCGCTGGCCGATAGCGCGCGAAGGTCGTACCCCCTTCCAGACAGGATACGACGCGGCTCTCGGCATGGGTATTTGCAATCTGACAGAGCCTGCGCGTGACCCAGGCAAAATCTTCTTCCAGAAAATTCAGATTGGCCAATGGATCATCTGCGTGCGCATCGAAACCCGCCGAGATGATCAACAACTCCGGCTTGAAGTCATCCAGTGCGGGAAATACAGCCCCTTCATAGGCTTGCCGAAATCCTGACCCACCAGTACCCGGGGCAAGCGGAATGTTCAGAATGTTATTGTGATCGCCGGTCTCGCTCGCAGCTCCAGACCCAGGCCAGAGTGGCATTTGATGGGAGGAGACAAAAAGCGTGCGCGCTTCGGATCGCAAAAGATCCTGCGTGCCATTGCCGTGATGGACATCAAAATCAACAACTGCCACGCGTGACAGACCATGGCGTTCCAAGGCATGTTTGGCGGCAATCGCAACGTTTCCGAAAAAACAAAAACCCATTGGCGTTTCGGTTTCGGCATGATGGCCCGGCGGGCGCATAGCGACAAAGGCATTTGTCGCATCACCAGACAGAACCATATCTACAGCCCTTACCGCGCCACCGGCTGCATGAAGCGCGGCACTGACAGAACCGGGTGACATCCAGGTATCGGCGTCGAGTTGGTTAAACCCTTGAGCAGGCCCTGCGCTTTTTATCCGGTCAATGTAGTCTTGCGGGTGGCATAGCCTTAAATCCTCATCGGTCGCCTCCGGCGCATCCACTCGCAACAAGTCCTTGGCTTCCATCGCAGGCAAAAGATGCTCCAGCCGTGCAACACGCTCAGGATGTCCATCCGGTGTGACATGCGACAAACTGCTGCCATGCGTGATCAGGGCCGTGGTCATGTGCGGTGTGCCTTATTGAGATTGACGTGCGCACCCTATCGCTTTGCCCACATCTGTCCAGCCCCACCTTGTCGGCTTCCGAACAGCATGTCACAGTGACATCATGGAAGAAGAAACATCTTCTCAAGCCGAGGTTGCCTCGCCCGCAGAAGTCACTGGCGCTGTTGTTGAAACGGCGGGCACTGAAGAGGCCAAGGAAGTTGCACTTGACCTATGGTCTCAGGGTGTCGACTTCGTCTATGGCCTGTTGCGTCCCTGGAATGCTTATCAGATTGGTATCGCCCTAGGGCTATTGGTTCTGGCCTATTGCCTGACAAAACTGTTCGGTCCGCGACTGCACGACTGGATGCGCACGCGCGAAGGCTGGCCCAAATGGCGCATGCGCTTTCTCGTTTTACTTCATCGGCGCTTGACGTTGATTTTCTTCGTCATTTTGATCTGGCCGGTCGTGTGGATCATGCAAGAAGTCACCTGGCCAAGTCGAAGTTATATCCTCAGCATCATCGCCGGTCTGGCCAGCGCTTGGCTTGTCATCGCGATCCTGACGCGCCTGATCAGCAACGCGTTCGTACGAGGCGTCGTCCGCTATCTCGGCTGGGCATGGGCCACAGTCGTGATCCTTGATCTGTCCGACGAAGTGCGCACCCTTCTGGACAGTGCCGCGCTAGAGCTTGGCGGTGTGCGTTTGTCGGTCTGGTTGGTGCTTCAGGCCCTTGTGGTCATTGCTACACTGATGTTCCTCGCTCGGTTCATTTCGACCACGTCTGCATCACGCATCAAGAACAACAAAGACATCTCGCCCTCGATGCAGGTGCTCGCGGTCAAGTTTCTGCAAGTCCTGCTTTACGGAGCGGCCTTCTTCATCGGCCTGAAGGCCGTTGGTGTGGATCTGACCGGGCTTGCCGTGCTCTCAGGTGCGATTGGTGTAGGTCTGGGTTTCGGGCTTCAGAAGGTCGTCTCAAACCTTGTCTCGGGTGTGATCATCCTGCTCGACAAATCCATCAAACCCGGCGACGTGATCAGCCTTGGAGAAACCTTTGGCTGGATCAATTCCCTGGGTGCCCGCTATGTCAGTGTTGTCACCCGAGATGGCCGCGAATACCTCATCCCCAACGAGGACTTGATCACGGGTCAGGTGGTGAACTGGTCTCACTCCAATGACTACGTCCGGCTCGATATCTACTTTGGAACGTCCTATGGATGTGATCCCCACGAGGTGCGCCGGATCGCAATCGAGGCAGCCAAAGGCGTGGACCGTGTCCTAAGCTTCAAAGCGCCTGTCTGTCATATCGTGGGGTTCGGCGACAGCAGCGTTGATTACATACTGCGCTTCTGGATCAGTGACCCGACAGGTGGTCTCACCAATATTCGCGGCAATGTCTATCTGGCGCTTTGGGACGCGTTTCAGGAACACGATATCTCTATTCCCTTCCCGCAGCGCGAAGTTCGTTTGTTGGGCGACGAAGATACACCGCCTGTCTCTGCATGATCACATCTCGCCAGATGCCTTGATCCTTTCATTGAAATGTCACTTTTGCATTGCTACGTTTGCCTTATGCCCGGCACCGGGGCGGATCGGTGTGCAAAGAAGGAGGACAATGTCCTGTCTCTTACAGTTGATGCGGCAAACACCGCAGGGTCGGGCGCGGCTGTGACGGCGCCCAAAACAGTCGCAGACAGCGAAACGCAGCTGGCGCGCATCTTGACGTCTCTCAGTGAAGACAAGGCCGAAGACATCGTGCAGATTGATCTGCGAGGAAAATCTGCCATCGGCGATTTCATGATTGTGTGTACGGGTCGGTCTACGCGGCAGGTCACGTCTATTGCTGAAAAGCTGGCCGATCGTCTGAAAACGGAGCTCGGTGTTCTGACCAAAATTGAGGGCAAAGATGCCGGCGACTGGGTATTGATTGACACTGGCGATGTCATTGTTCACATCTTCCGACCCGAAGTGCGGGAGTTCTATCAGCTTGAGAAGATGTGGCTGCCCGGTGACAAGACAGCCGCTGTCGAAAGCTGAATGCGCATTCACATCTGTGCGGTGGGCCGCATGCGGCAAGGCCCCCAACGCGATTTATTGGATGAATATATTACCCGGTTTGAAAGAACCGGGCGACCTCTCGGACTAGGCCCGGTCATTCTACACGAAGTGGAAGACAAAAAAGGCGGCGGCATGAAGGCCGAGGCGGATCTACTGCGCCGGACGTTTCCGGACCGAGTTCAGCTGGCCGTGCTGGATGAACGCGGCAAACTCATGACATCTCCTCAATTTGCCGACACTCTCGCCAATTGGCGCGACGACGGACACGCAGATGTAGCTTTTGTCATTGGCGGTGCTGACGGGATCGACCCTGCTTTGCGTCAGACAGCAGATTTCGCACTGTCTTTTGGCAAAATGGTCTGGCCGCATATGCTGGCCCGCGTGATGCTTAGCGAACAACTCTACCGCGCGGCCTCAATCCTCTCTGGTGCACCGTACCACCGCGTCTGACATGGGTATTTGTGACAAGAAAGAAACTGAAAACCTTCCTTTCATTGTCTTGAAAACAGCCTTACCGAAGGCTGTGGAGTTAGCGTCAAGAAAACCGGTTCACGTACTGCAAAAGACCGGCTAGAACGCAGGCCAAGTGGCAGGAGTAACGATGAGCACACCCAAACCCGTTATCTTGTGTATTCTTGATGGCTGGGGCCTGCGCGAAGAACGTGAGGCCAACGCGCCGGTCTTGGCAAACACACCAACCATGGATCGTTTGTTCGCGACGTGTCCCAATGCCACGCTCCGCACGCATGGGCATGATGTGGGCCTACCTGATGGGCAAATGGGCAATTCCGAAGTGGGGCACCTGAATATCGGTGCCGGTCGCGTGATTGAAATGGACCTGCGCCGCATCGACCGCGCGATTGAGACCGGCACTTTTGGCGAACTGCCGGGCATCCTGCGTTTTATTGACAAGCTCAAGACCTCTGGCGGCACGGCGCATGTTTTGGGCGTGCTTTCCGATGGGGGCGTGCATTCGCATATCGGTCATATGATTGCCACGGCCAACGCGTTGACCAAACATGGCATCCCAGTCGCATTGCATGCCTTTACCGATGGGCGGGATGTGGCGCCTATCTCTGCCAAGATCTATCTCGAAGCCTTGCGCGCCGCCTTGCCGATGGGCGCTCGGGTTGCCACCGTTTCAGGACGCTACTACGCCATGGACCGGGACAATCGATGGGACCGTGTGCAACTTGCTTATGAGGCGCTGGCCTTGGGGCAGGGATACACGGCGCAAACAGCCTCAGATGCCATTGACAATGCCTATGCCAAGGGACGCACGGATGAGTTCATCAAACCCCGCGTGCTGGGGGACTATGAGGGCATGACCGACGGCGATGGCATACTGTGCCTCAATTTCCGCGCTGACCGAGCCCGCGAAATCCTGGCGGCCTTCGCCGATCCAGAGTTTTCACATTTTTCCACAGGACCGCGCCCGAAGTTTGCAGCGATTAGCGGTTTTACAGAGTATTCACGCAAACATAGCGCATATATGGACTGCATCTTTCCCGATGAGCAGCCAGTTAACACGCTAAGTTCATGGGTGGCGCAGCATGGCAGAACTCAGTTTCATACAGCAGAAACTGAGAAATACCCCCATGTGACGTTCTTTCTGGCCGGTGGTCGCGAAGCGCCAGAAAAGGGCGAGGATCGTTATGTCGCCCCGTCACCCAAAGTTGCCACTTATGATTTGCAACCCGAGATGTCGGCGGCGGACGTGACACGGCACCTGATCGAAGCCATCAATGCGCAATACGATCTGATTGTGGTGAACTACGCTAACCCTGATATGGTCGGCCATACGGGTGATCTTGAGGCAGCTATGAAAGCTTGTGAAGCTGTTGATCAAGGGATAGCGCAAGTTCTTCGGACGCTCGAGCAGACAGGGGGCGCGATGATCATTACGGCCGACCACGGGAATTGTGAGACCATGGTCGACCCGGTCACAGGTGAGCCGCATACGGCACATACCACAAACCTGGTGCCGGTGATCCTGGTCGGCGGACCAGATGGTGTAAAGCTGCGGGATGGTGGGCGCCTGGCGGATCTTGCACCTAGTGTGCTGGAACTGATGCAGTTGCCGAAACCACCCGAAATGACTGGTGAGAGCCTTTTGATATGCGCGGACTGATTGCAGGTCTCGGCGCTGCGCTCTTAAGTGCGACTTTGGTCTGGGCCGAGACAGATCCTGCCGAGGCTGCGCGAGAAGCGGCACAACGTCTTGGCCGTGCGTCATCTATGTTGAACGACGCTGAGAACGCGCGCAATCGGGTCAAGGCACTGACGGAAACAATTCACGCCTATGAAGACGGGTTGCAGGCGATGCGCGAAGGCTTGCGGCGGGCGAGTATCCGCGAAGAAACCTTGTCCCGTGAATTGCAATCGCGGGATGCTGAAATCGGCCAGTTGCTGGGCGTGCTGCAAAGCATTGGGCAGACGCGGGGTCCGGTGGTCCTTTTGCACCCGTCCGGTCCTGTGGGCACAGCACGGTCTGGGATGATCCTCTCGGATGTTGCCCCGGCCCTGGATCTGCGGGCGAAAGAGCTTCGTGAGCGCTTGGAGGAAGTCACCGTCCTCCGCCAGCTCCAGGAAAGCGCTGTCGAGACTTTGCGAGAAGGATTGCAAGGCGCACAAACGGCAAGATCTGAACTCAGCAAAGCGGTCGCTGACCGTACTGATTTGCCGCGCCGTTTCGCGGAAGATCCTGTCAAAACTGCTCTGCTTCTGGCGTCATCTGAAACCCTTGAAGGTTTTGCAAGCGGGCTTGCCGGGACCGCTGTGAATGAAGTGCCAGGGTCTTTGCCAACGATCTCCGACCGCAAGGGGGAACTTGCGCTTCCGGTGGATGGACGTGTGCTGCGCAGAGCCAATGAACGAGATGCTGCAGGTATTTCGCGCCCTGGAATTGTCGTCGCAACCCGCCCCGGTGCGCTTGTCACGCTGCCTGCGCCCGCTACGTTGCGCTATAGAGGCCCGTTGCTGGACTACGGAAATGTCGTCATCCTTGAGCCTGAGGCGGGAATTCTGCTGGTGTTTGCGGGTCTCGATGTGGTCTATGGAGCAGCAGGCGAGGTTTTGCCCGGAGGCAGCCCCGTGGGTCTTATGGGGGGTGAGGATACAGAATCTGACGCTCTGTTGATCGAAAATGGCAAAGACGCGGGTGCCGAACGAAGTCAAACCCTCTATATTGAGATACGAGAAGACAACACACCCGTCGACCCAGAGACGTGGTTCCTGACTGATGAAGGATAGAAACCCGATGAAGAAATTCCTATTGGCTGCGGCTGTTGGTACCCTCACCGGAGGCGTTGTGACAACCCAGGTGGCCGCGCCGCTTCTGGCTCAGGAAGCTGCGAAAACATCAAATGTCTATGAACAGCTTGACCTTTTCGGTGATATTTTCGAACGCATCCGTGCTCAATATGTCGAGGAAGTAGAGGAAAGCGACCTTATCGAAGCAGCCATCAACGGCATGCTCACATCGCTTGATCCGCACTCCAGTTACCTCAGCCCAGATGACGCCGCCGATATGCGTGTGCAAACACGGGGCGAGTTTGGCGGACTTGGCATCGAGGTGACCTTGGAAGAGGGCTTTGTCAAAGTGGTCTCGCCTATTGACGGCACCCCGGCAGAAAGCGCCGGTATCGAGTCCGGTGACTTCATCACGCATGTAGACGGCGAAAGCGTTCTGGGACTGAACCTGAACGAGGCGGTCGAGCTCATGCGTGGTCCCGTGGGCAGCGAGATCGTTATTACCGTCGTGCGTGAAGGTGAAACTGAGCCTTTCGACGTCTCGATCATCCGCGACACGATCAAGCTAACGGCGGTTCGTGCACGCACCGAACGGGACACCGTGGTTCTGCGGGTGACGACATTTAATGATCAGACCTACAAGAACCTTGAAAGTGGCTTGGCCGAACAGATCGAAGAAGCCGGGGGCGAAGAGAGCGTCGCCGGCATTGTACTGGATCTGCGCAATAACCCTGGCGGTTTGCTGACACAGGCGATCCAAGTCTCGGACGCCTTTCTTGAAAAAGGTGAAATCGTCAGCACGCGGGGCCGCAATCCAGAGGATGGTGAACGGTTCAACGCAACACCCGGCGATCTCGCAGAAGGCAAACCAATCGTGGTGCTGATCAATGGCGGCTCCGCCAGTGCATCCGAGATTGTCGCCGGTGCACTGCAGGATCATCGCCGCGCGGTGGTCGTCGGCACCAAGAGTTTTGGTAAAGGTTCGGTTCAGACAGTGATGCCCCTGCGTGGTGACGGCGCGATGCGCCTGACCACGGCGCGCTACTACACTCCGTCGGGTCGATCCATTCAGGCTTTGGGCGTCAGCCCGGACATTGTTGTTGAACAGCCTCGCTCCCGTGCGAATGAAGACGAGGAAGAGGACACAAACCGCCGTTCACGCTCTGAGGCGGACCTGCGCGGTAGCCTGGGCAATGACAGCCTGAGCGAAGACGAAATTCGTCAGATTGAAGAAGAGCGTGCGAAGGCCGAAGAAGTCGCCAAACTGCGCGAAGAAGACTATCAGCTGGCCTACGCCATAGACATCCTCAAGGGCCTTTCAGCGCTCGGCGACGACCAATAACGCGAACATTCAGAACCCAGAGAGAGCCGTGGTTTAAAACCCACGGCTCTTTTACTTGGCTCAAGCACGGGTGGCCCGATCCCCAATTTCAGTGCCTGCAGCAACTGCCGACGACCACGCCCATTGGAAATTGTACCCTCCGAGCCACCCGGTGACATCTATAGCCTCACCAATGGCAAAAAGTCCCGGCACAGCTTTGACTTCCATGGTTTTTGAAGACAAGGCACCAGTATCAATGCCGCCTGCTGTCACCTCGGCTTTGGCATAGCCTTCTGTTCCGGTCGGATGAAACTGCAGATGTGTTAACCTGTTGGCTGCCGCCTCAAGGGCAGCATCCGGAACATTAGCAAGCTCTTTGGTGATCCCAAGGAGGTTATGTAACGCTTCGGCCAGCCGCTTTGGCACGTGCTCTGCCAATGCTGCTTTCATGTGCGCCTTTGGCATTTGCGCCTTGGCCTCTTTCAACACTGCATGCGCATCCGGCAACAGGTTGAGCCAGATAGGCTGGCCCGGTGACCAATAGGAGGATATTTGCAAAATCGATGGACCAGATAAACCACGATGTGTGAACAGTGCCGCCTCTTCGAACTGCGCGCCTTCTACCGACGCAATGGCGGGCACTGCCACACCTGAGATGTCTTTAAAATACCGGTCTGTCTCACCCAAAGTAAGCGGCACCAATGCCGGTCGCGGCGTGACTACTGGCACGCCAAATTGTCGGGCAATGTCATAGGCGATGCCGGTCGCCCCCATCTTGGGAATAGAAGGACCACCGGTGGCAATCACCAAGTTACGTCCGCGTTCGCCTGCAACATGAAAAAGACCATCGTGATGGGCAATCTCACTGATCTGCGTGGACAGGCGCACATCAACCTTCCCTTTCGCGCATTCCTCCAGCAACATCGCAACAACTTGCCGCGCGGAGCCATCACAAAAAAGTTGTCCCAAGGTTTTCTCGTGCCAGGCAATGCCATAGCTTTCGATCAGCGCCAGAAAATCCCATTGGGTATACCGGCTCAGCGCAGATTTCGCGAAATGGGGATTTTCGGAAAGAAAACAACTGGCCTCACACCCTGTGTTAGTGAAGTTGCACCGCCCGCCGCCTGAAATCAGGATTTTCTTGCCAGCCTTGTCGGCGTGGTCCAACAGCAAAACGCGTGCCCCCGCCTGACCAGCCGTCGCGGCGGCCAAAAGTCCGGCACCCCCAGCGCCCAGGATGATCGCATCCCACGTCATGTGGCTCTTTTCCGGCATGGCAAGCGCCCTGTCGTATCAGTTTTTTGTATTCGCCATGATATGCGCTTCCATCGCCGCCAGCCCTTCGTCCAGGCCGCTGCGGCCAAAGCCAAGGCGAAAACGGTCGGTCGGGGTCGGTCCAAGCTCCGAGCTGTAGATCGTGCTTGGCAAAAGCAGGACACCCGCCTCTTCCACCAATGATCGCGCAAACGCCTCTACACCCTCTGCGCCCCTGTAGCGTGGAAAGGCCATGCAAGAGCCGTCGGGCCGCTGCCATTCAAACAAGTTCGGAAACCGCGCAAAGAACGCCTCCCATTTTGGCAGGTTTTCGTCCACGATGGCGCAGTTGCGCGCCAAAATCTGATCTCGGTTTTTCAAGGCAATACGCGCCAATTGCTCACTCGGCCCGGAATTGCAGATCGACAGGTAATGCTTGAGCCGCTCCATCCGGGACAGCACATCTTTGTCCTGACTGGCAATCCACCCAATGCGCAATCCAGGGAGCCCATAGGATTTCGACATCACCCCGAGCGACAGACCACGCTCATAAACATCCGCGATGAACGGAAGATGCATCGCATCGCTGGGTCCTAACCCATTGAAAATCTCGTCATGCAGAATGTAGATGCCGTGCTTGCGACACAGCGCGATCAGCGCCTCGTAGCGATCCAAAGGCAGGATTGTGCCTGTTGGATTGTGCGGGAAATTGATCGTCACCAAACGCGTATTAGGCCGAATAGCTGCCGCAATGCGGTCAATGTCCAAGGACCAGCCATCTTCGGGGTCAAGTGGTACTCCCGTGGCCTCGCAAATCGCAATTGGCAGGGTTTCATGCGACTGGTAGTTCGGCGTGACCACAATTGCATGGCTGTCACGATCCAAAAGCACTGTGTTGGCGGCAAAAATGCCTTCGCTGGCGCCAGCAAAGCACAAAATGTTTTCAGAGTTTTGCCCAACATATGTCCCGGCAATCTCATCGCGCAGTTCAGGTGCACCAAAGGTTTCGGTATAGCCAAGCCACATTGTCTCAAACGCGTCTCGGTCTTCAGGCGTGGCCATCTCCAACAACGTATCCAGCGACATGCTTTCTGCATCCGAGGCGGTCATGTGGTAGCGCGCCTTGAACTCCCATTTGGCAAAATGCGTCTCAAGCCGAAAATCGGGCAGCGTCGTCATGTCATTCTCGCTTTAGTCGATGGCTCGGATAAGCTTGCGCTCAAGCACACGCAGCACGGTCCGCAAATCAGATCCGCGTTTCAGGATCTGCCCATCCATACCGATGACGGCGTACTGACCTTGCCGCCCACGCAGCTTTGGCCGTTTTTCAATCCGGTACAAAGGATGTTCCGCCGTGCGGCGGAAGACTGAGAAGATCGCTACGTCCTTGAGCGAGGAAATCCCATAGTCGCGCCATTCGCCAGCGGCCACCATGCGCCCATAGACGGACAGGATCACGGAAAGCTCTGTTCTGTGAAAGGCAACCTGCTCTGGTCCCTTGAAGCTCGAAAAAGGAACGGGTGTCTGAACGGTCATAGCATCAGCCTTGCTGCAAACTTGGGGTAAATCAAGCGAATTCAGCCGCGTCCGATATAGGGCATGGTGGTGGCCAGAACCGTCATGAATTGCACATTGGCCTCCAAAGGCAGGCTGGCCATGTGCAAAACAGACCGCGCGGCATCACCCACATCCATCATCGGCATCAGCGTCGCATCGGGGTTTTCGGCCAGAATACGGGCATTCAGATCTTCGACCAACTCGGTACGTGCATTGCCAATGTCGATTTGCCCACAGGCGATGTTGAAGGGCCGCCCATCAAGAGAAATGGATCGCGTCATACCAGTCACAGCGTGCTTCGAGGTTGTGTAGCAAATAGAGCCGGGACGCGGGTTGTGGGCCGAGAGCGAACCGTTATTGATAATCCGCCCGCCTTGGGGATCCTGCGCACGCATCTGTGCAAAGGCGAGTTTGGCGGTGATGAACATGCCCCGCACATTGACATTGATGACTTGATCAAAGGCATCAAGGCTCACCTCATCCGGAGAGGTGGAAGGACCAAACATCCCGGCGTTGTTGAACACGGCATCAATCCGACCAACCGAGGCGACAAAAGTCGTGAAAACATCCTGCATTGCAGCCATATCGGTCACATCCGCAGGCAGAGCGATAGCCGCCTTATGGGATGACGTGATCTCATCCAGCTTCTCCGCGCGCCGCGCCACACATCCCACACGCCATCCTGCCTTAAGAAATTCTTCTGCTGTTGCGCGCCCAATGCCGGAGCTGGCCCCGGTGATCAGAATGCTCTTCATGTCTCGACCTCCAATTCCAACGGCACGGGCGCTGCTTTCAAATCATCCACACGCAAACTGCCTGTAGGCTTGGCAATTCGGTTGCGCACCACCCAATGCAGCCGTTCCTCGGCCCGCGTGATCGCCACATAGGCCAACCGCTTCCAAAGCGGCTGACCGGCTTCAGTCCTGCCCATACGCGCAGCCGCATACAGGTCAGGCGCAAAAACCTGTACATCGGGCCACTGACTGCCTTGCGCCTTGTGAATGGTCACTGCCGCGCCGTGCAAAAAAGTGGCCCCCATACGCGCTGCAAATGGGATGAACGGTTCCTCTTCGTCGGGTTTTTCAATCTTCACAATTGACGCGGCAGACACGCGCGGATCCTCGGCTCCCATCACATGCAAACGGGAAAAACCCGGTTTGCGCCCCGGTCCAAGATAGATCACCTGCGCCCCTTTGATCAGACCGCGCGCTTCAAGATCGAGCCGCTTCTTACGGTGTTTGAGCGGCAGTTCAATCCCGTCACAAATTAGCGGCTCACCTTCCAGAAGCTCGGTCTCCGGCGCACCATGTACCGACCGAAATGCATTGATCAGACGAATGCGCGTCGCATTACGCCAGACCAACACCGGACTGCGGGCCATGAGGTCCACCTCTACCCTGTTCGCCCAGACGACGCGATCATCTTTGCCGGCTGTCGTCTCAACCAGACGCTCAAACTCTTCGAACCCAACTTCAGAATCAGACAAGGCATGCGCCAAATCCAAGATCGGATTGTCCGCATCCTGCCTGTGCACCCGGCTCAGGCTCAGCGTAGCCGGAGCAGGCAACCCGTCAAAAACCATCGCACCGGATTGATTCACTGGCGCAAGCTGCGCGGGGTCCCCAAAAAGCAATAGGGTTGGAAAGATGTCCTTGAGGTCCTCGAACTGCTTGTCATCCAGCATCGAGGCCTCATCAATAAACCCAATATCAAGAGGATCTTCGCGCCGCTTCCATCCGGTGATGAAGTCCGACCCGCGCAGCCCAGCCGCCGCCAGCGCACCGGGTATGGACTTGTGGCTTTGGAAAAACGTATGCGCGCGATCCAACGCCTCGTCGGTCAAGCCTTCGATCTCGGGCCGCTCTCCTTGCCCGGAAAGCCAGGCGGCGATGCGTTCATACTCCGGGTCGTAAACCGGCGTATAGAGGATGCGATGAATGGTCGTGGCGGGAACACCACGCATGCGCAACACGCTGGCGGCTTTGTTGGTTGGAGCCAGTATCGCCAATGTGCGACGGTCCTTGCGCCGACGCCCTTCCCAATCTCCTGAAACAACATCAACCCCCGCCTCTTCCAGCGCGCGATAGAGCTCGGCAAGCAACAAGGTCTTGCCAGACCCCGCCTTGCCCACAACCGCCATAACCGAGGATTTTCCCTCTCGTGGTGGGGTCAGGATCGCATCGTCCAGATCCACGCCCACCTCGCGCAGAACCTCTGAAATGCGATCATGCGCTTCAGCCTGGTCATCAGAGAATACGGGGGCAAGGGTCGACATGCGCCGACCCTACAACCGCCTCTGTCCAGGTGCCAGCGAAAGCCGCTTCAAGCAGATTGCGCAAAGGCGATTTCAGCATCACCAAAACTGCGCCTGAACCAAAGTTCAGATAGCTCTGACGTCACGTTGGCTCGCTTGGCCACCTGAGCGCGCGCATCTTCGGTAAACTCCCAAAGTCCAACGCTGATTTGGTCGCGCCCCTCGCCGTCACTGCCAAGTATCTCTGGTGACGATCCGATCACCCGGTAAATCCGCACCATCCGTGCATCGAAAACCCCCGCAAAATGGCGCACTCCAAAGTGGCGCATCAACTCTCCGCCTCCCAGCATGAGCGCCGCGGCGACACGGCTTTCGGCACCCCGCGCAAGACAAAACCGCGTGCATTCCCAGATCAGCGGGCTTTCGATGGTGCCACCGCCCAGGAGATGCTGAAAGTGATCGTTGATCATTGTCTGGCCAGTGGTAGGCAAAAAGCGCATTGATCCGCCATGCCGTCCATCTGACCCTTCCCAAATCACATAAAGCGGATTGAGCGTGTCGTAATGGTCATGCTCATACCCGTTTGCATCCACTTCGACCTCCCAGCCGAGGCGAGACTTGAACTGATCGGCCCTGTCCCGAAACATTCCTTCTCGAAGTCTCGGAAACCGATGCAATTCATCGGCGTATATGTAGCGCAGCATGTTGGTCCTCCCATGTTGGTTGAACCAAGCTTTGGAAAGAAGGACTTAACAGCTTACGCAACCACCGTGCGTTGCGCAGACACAAACGTGGATCAAATCACGATCAAACCCTGGCTGATCGCCCGGGCAATCGCGTGCACCGTGTTGGTAGCACCCAGTTTGAAACGAGCCGACTCGATGTAGACGCGCAAGGTGTGTTCTGAGATCGACATGGTATCGGCCACTTGAGCACGACCATACCCCAACGCCAGAAGCGTCAGCGCCTCAACCTCACGCGGGCTTAACTGTCGCGCTGGCGCCGGCGCGCGATCCGGCTCGAATTCCAGCGCTTTTTGGTTAAAGTAATTCGCACAGAGGATCAGCTCCCGGCGATGCTTTTCGGTGAAATCATCCCATGTTTCGTCGTCACAGCGATGGTTCACCGTGAAGAGCGCAAACTGCCCGTTTGGGCCGCGCAACGGCACAGAATACCCCTGATTGCCAAGGCCATACTCCAACGCTTCTTTCAAAAACGCCTGGGTGTGTTTGCCTGACCAATCCAGCCGCTTCCAGTCAACGGGATGAAACCTCTGGTAACACCCCTTTATCACCGGATCGACGCGTAGATATTCCTTTTCAAGATACCTTTCGACCCACGCAGGATCATATGTGCCACAGCCATATTGATCACCCGCGGCACTCACCCAGTGATAAACCAGATGGTCGATGCGAAAGAGATCGCGCAGGTGTTCGCTGATCACCTGCAGATGCGATGGTTCAGAGGCGCGTTCCAGCTCCTCTAGTATCGTGTCCAGCCGCCTGGGCGGTTCTGCATTCATTCCCCGTTAACCCTTCCCCTGTCGACGTCAAAGACGACGCCGCGACCAGACGCGTATCATCAAGATGTTCGGCCAGAGTGGTTAAGCCATTCTGATGCGCGAAGGTCCTCAAATCAGTTAATACGTCGAGAATCCATTCATTCTGCATCTTAAACATCCCTTAACGGTGGTTAATGAAAGGTTAATCAACCTTAGCATGTTCACTTTTTTAGGCGAACTCACGAATTTTCCTTCCCCAGAAATAGCGAGTTTGGTGAAGAAATCGCTTAGTTTCGCTGATTTTCAGCGAAATTCGTTAACAAAAGCCCGCGACGTTACACAACATCGCGGGCTGATTCGATAAAACTTTAGGCAGTGGTGCTTAAGATTTACCCGCCTCAAGCACTTCTTCCACAGTCCGCAACCCGGTGCGCGGCGCTTGCACCAACACCGCCATGTTTCCGGGCTTGTGCTCATTGCGCATCATCTTCATATGCGCGTCGGGAATTTCTTCCCACGGGAACACTTCGGACATGCATGGATCAATCCGGCGCTCAATCACCAGCTGGTTCGCTGCAGAGGCTTGCGCCAGATGCGCAAAGTGAGAACCTTGCAATCGCTTCTGATGCATCCACATGTAGCGCACATCGAACGTGCAATTAAATCCGGTGGTGCCTGCACAAATGACGACCATGCCGCCCTTTTTGCACACCAGCGTGGAAATCGGGAACGTCGCTTCGCCGGGGTGTTCAAACACCATGTCGACATTGTTGCCCTTGCCGGTAATGTCCCAGATCGCTTTGCCGAACTTGCGCGCCTCTGTGAACCACTCTTTGTATTCCGGCGAATTCACCTTGGGTAATTGACCCCAACAGTTGAAGTCCTTGCGGTTAATCACACCCTTGGCGCCCAAGCTCATGACAAACTCGCGCTTGTCCTCGTCCGAAATCACACCGATTGCGTTGGCACCTACAGTGTTCGCCAACTGGATCGCAAAAGACCCCAAACCGCCAGACGCACCCCATACCAACACGTTCTGGCCTGGTTTGAGCTCATGCGGATGATGACCAAAGATCATGCGATAGGCCGTCGCCAGCGTGAGCGTATAGCACGCGCTTTCTTCCCAGCTCAGGTGCTTGGGACGACGCATCAACTGTTGCGCTTGCACGTTGGTAAACTGTGCGAACGAGCCATCTGGCGTCTCATAACCCCAGATCCGCTGGGTCGGGCTGAACATCGGGTCGCCGCCGTTACAATGCGTGTCACTGCCATCGTCCTGATTGCAATGAATCACAACCTCATCGCCCACTTTCCAGTTCTTAACGCGGTCACCAACGGCCCAGACCACGCCAGAGGCATCCGAGCCTGCAATGTGATAGTCGGCCCCGTGGCCGTCAAACGGACTGATGGGTTCCCCAAGACCAGCCCACACACCGTTGTAGTTCACGCCAGCTGCCATCACGAGAACCAGCACTTCGTGGCTTTCAAGCTTGGGGACATCAACCACTTCGACTTTGAAGGACTTGTCCGGCTCCCCATGGCGCTCACGGCGAATAGCCCAGGCGTACATCTGCTTGGGCACGTAGCCCAGCGGGGGCAGCTCGCCCAATTCGTAAAGGTCTTTTTCCGGCGCCTCGTAAGGCGCGATGCCGGTGTCCGTATCCAAAGCCATAATTGGCCTCCCTAGCAAAATAATTGCCGCAATGCAGAATCGCGGTGATCAAAGGAGAAATATCGCCCGTCGCGCAACAATGCAATGCTTAGAATGTGGTTTTTGAAACTTTATAACCCTGCAATTGCAGAAAATCTGGACGAACGGTGCTGCACTAGCGAAACAACTGTGTGATCGAATTTGCATAGTAAGACAAAATCGCGCGTTTTGCCTCAACGACCATGTAGCCATCCGGCCCATCTTTGATCAGGTTGCGCTTCAATAGATTTCGTGTGCCAACCTCGACCGCATAGTCCAGGTCGTCACGCGGCACATGAACATGCGCCTGTGAGAGCTGTTCGGTTAACTCTATTGTACGCGCACAAAGCGCGTCCCGGGTCATCGGCCCATCGGCAGTCGTCAAAGCATAAGCAATCAGCGGCACCGGCAGCACGGGCACTTCCTCACCAATCCGCTGCATCAACACCTCGCCCAGCGCTTCTACCGGCGCGTCGGGGTGTTTCTTTTGAAACTCCGACAAGCTTACGGGTGCACCGAAGCTAGCTGCGGCGTAACCGTGACGGTGATATCGCCGCGTGATCCAGAGCCAGAATTGTTTAAGGATAAAGCCCGCCACCACACTAATCTTGGCCCCGAACCGCCGATGCCCCGCCTGTCCAGCCTCGACAAGGATCTTGTCTTCAAACACCCGATCATAGTTGACCGCCACAGGAACAAACACCACGTCACGCTCAAAATCAGAGCGCTCTTCAATGATATACTTCAAAATACCAAGCTTGGGTTCCGCCAGCGCCCCGTCCAGACTAAGCCCACCTTCGGGGAACACCGCCTGTGTCACGCCACCATCAGTGGCCAAACCAACATAGCGAGACAACACGCGACGATAGAGCGAGTCGCGTGACTTGCGACGAATGAAATAGGCGCCCATCGCCTTGATCAGCCGGCTGAGCGGCCAGACCCGCGCCCACTCGCCCACGGCATAGCTGAGAGCGGAACGCTCGGCGGCCAGCCAAGTGACCAGCACGTAATCCATGTTGGACCGATGGTTCATCACAAAGATCACAGTGGCATCGCGATCAATATTGCCAAGTTCCTTGTCGTGAAACCGCCCCATCCGCACGCGATAGAGCGCGAGGCTCAGTGCCTTGGCCGCACGAATGGCCACACTGAAATAGGCGGTGGCAGAAAAGCTGGGCACAATCTCTCGCGCATACCTGCGCGCTTTCTCGAATGCGACGTTTTCCGGCACGTTGTTCTTACGCGCATATTCGGCAATCGCCACGCTGACTTCAGGGTCATAAATCAAACGCTGGATCATGTCGTAACGCCGCGCCAGCTTGAACGGTTCAATCGGGCGTTCCAGTCGCGTATTGAGTTTGGCCACCGCCTTTTGCATCCGTCGTCGGAAAAACCATCGCACGGATGGGAAGAGAAAATGGGACGCAAAGGTGACCGCCGCAAAAAGCAGGATCAGGATCAAAAGCCAAAGAGGAAGCTCTACTACTGTCGTCATTGCGTCGACATTGACAGCCTTGCGTCACACCCTCAATGCAAAACCACCTGCGAAAATGGGCTTTCCAGAGCCGACTGGCATGAATCACTCACTGTCCCCACATGCAGGACAAAGCCATATGTAATGCCGCAACGCAGCGAATTGACAGCGTCACATAATTCCGAATAAATTGCCGCTGTTGTAACAAAATTACGCAATTTGATTCACGAGGCCCTCTATGTCGCAGATGCAGAAAGATCGTCCCTGGTTGATCCGAACCTACGCGGGTCATTCCACGGCCAAGGCCTCGAACGCGCTTTATCGCGGCAACCTCGCGAAAGGTCAGACCGGTCTGTCAGTGGCGTTCGATCTGCCCACACAAACTGGCTATGACAGCGACCATGTTCTTGCGCGTGGGGAAGTGGGCAAGGTGGGCGTACCCGTCTGCCATCTGGGCGATATGCGTACGCTTTTTGAAGACATCCCGCTTGAGCAGATGAACACCTCCATGACCATCAACGCCACAGCACCCTGGCTTCTGGCGCTCTACGTGGCCGTGGCCGAAGAACAAGGTGCTGATGTCTCGAAGCTACAAGGCACCGTGCAAAACGACCTGATCAAAGAATACCTGTCGCGCGGCACATATATCTGCCCGCCAAAACCCTCGCTCAAAATGATCGGGGATGTGGCCGAGTACTGCTACACAAACATCCCGAAATGGAACCCGATGAACGTGTGTTCCTACCATCTGCAAGAGGCAGGCGCGACACCGGAACAAGAGCTGGCTTTTGCGCTGGCCACCGCGCAGGCTGTGCTGGATGAGTTGAAACCACGCGTCCCGGCCGAAGATTTCCCGGCACTGGCAGGACGCATTTCGTTTTTTGTGAACGCAGGAATCCGCTTTGTCACAGAGATGTGCAAGATGCGCGCCTTCGTCGACCTTTGGTACGAAATTCTTGAAACACGCTACGGCGTTGACAACCCAAAATTCCGCCGCTTCCGTTATGGGGTTCAGGTCAACTCGCTTGGCCTGACCGAGCAGCAGCCAGAAAACAACGTTTATCGCATCCTGATTGAGATGCTAGCCGTGACACTCTCCAAGAAGGCCCGTGCGCGCGCCGTACAGCTTCCTGCCTGGAACGAAGCCCTAGGCCTGCCACGCCCGTGGGATCAGCAATGGTCGATGCGCATGCAACAGATCCTCGCCTATGAAACCGATCTTCTGGAATTTGACGACCTGTTCGACGGCAACCCTGCTGTGGATCGAAAGGTGGAAGAACTAAAAGACGGTGCACGCCACGAGCTTGAAACGCTGGGCAGCATGGGGGGCGCGATCGGCGCGATTGAGTATATGAAATCCCGTTTGGTGGATAGCAACGCCGACCGGCTTGGACGGATCGAAGCCGGCGAAACTACTGTCGTGGGTGTGAACCAGTGGACCACCACCGAACCAAGCCCGCTTCAAACCGAAGATGGTGGCATCATGGTAGTCGATCCTGCCGTTGAGGCCGAACAGATTGCGCGTTTGAGCGCTTGGCGTTCAGATCGTGATGCAAATGCCGTAAAAGAAGCTCTGGCAGAGCTGCGGGAGGCATCGCAGTCCGGTGCCAATGTCATGCCTGCTTCCATTAAAGCCGCCAAGGCAGGGGTGACCACTGGTGAATGGGCAGAGCAAATGCGTCAGACTCATGGTCAGTATCGCGGCCCCACCGGCGTGTCTGGTAGCCCGTCGAACAAGACCGAAGGGCTGGATGACATTCGAGATGCGGTAAACGCTGTTAGTGACCGTTTGGGACGCCGCCTGAAATTCCTGATGGGCAAGCCGGGATTGGACGGCCACTCCAACGGTGCCGAGCAAATCGCCTTCCGCGCACGCGATTGCGGCATGGACATCTCCTATGAAGGCATTCGCCTGACGCCCGAGGAAATCGTGGCTGCGGCCATCGAAGATCAGGCGCATGTTGTGGGTCTGTCGATCCTGTCAGGCTCGCACATGCCGTTGGTCCAAGACCTGTTGGACCGGATGCGTGCATCAGGATTGGGCGATGTCCCTTTGATCGTCGGCGGCATCATCCCGGACGAAGACGCTCAGCGCCTGCTCGAAATGGGCGTCGCACGCGTCTACACGCCCAAGGATTTTGAACTCAACACAATCATGATGGATATCGTAGCGCTCGCCGACCCCAAGGCCGTCGCCGCTGAATAACAGGGTCACTGAGCCTGTTCAGACTGCGGGACCGAGAATTGCAGTCTTTCTTTTGGCTTGTTTTCGGCCTGTAGTTCCTTGATGCGCGCCAGGATGCGCTCATTTAGAAGGTTGTCTTGCTGGGACGCCTGATCAATGGCAACAAACTCTGCCGGTGTTATATTTGGCGCAGCATTGATTGCTTTGACAATGTCCTTGTTCGCGTTCTCGAGAAGAAACTCGCGTCTTTCCTCGTCCTCGGTCTCTTGAGCAAGGCGGCTGTAGTGCGCACTGACCTGACCGATCATCGAAACCGCCTGAATAAAGGAATCCACCTTTTCATCATCTATGGTCTCGTTGGTAAGCCCTTCGGCAGGCTCAATTTGCGACAGCGTCAAACCTTCGGAACTGCTTGTCGTGGTAATTTCGGCTCCTGCGGTTTCTGTGCCATCTGTTTCTGCCTCTTGTGCAAAAACAAAGCTTGCGCCACCCAATACAAACGCGGCCGACAGCGCTGCTGCAAAATGCTGTTTCATTTTTTGCTCTCCTCAAAGGACTACGCCTTCTGACTGAGACATGGCCCGTGCGCGCGCTTTATGCAACTGCTTCGGCGGATTGATGCTGGAAAAAGGGGCGTATTGAGGGCATTTTCCATTGAATGATGATCCTTCAAAGGACCCAGAAAATGAGCATCAACATCCGCCCTCTCACGCAAACCGACAAAGCGGACTGGCGCTGTCTCTGGACAGCTTATCTTGAGTTCTACGAAGCAAGTGTCGAAGAAGAGGTCTACAACACTACTTTTGAGCGCTTGTTGTCCGAAGATCATCCGGCTCAAAATGCTTTCCTAGCCGTGGAAAACGGCAAACCCGTAGGCCTCGTGCATTTCATCTATCACCCCCATAACTGGCGTTTGGAAGACGTCTGTTACCTGCAAGATCTTTATGCAGACCCGGACCAGCGCAGCAAAGGTGTCGGTCGCAAATTGATCGAAGCCGTTTATGCCGCCGCCGACGCGCGTGGCTGCCCCTCAGTCTATTGGTTAACTCAGGATTTCAATTCGCAAGCCCGAAAACTATACGACCGGATCGGGACCCTCACACCATTTATTAAGTATAGCCGCTGACCAGCATCACTCGTAGCGGCGCAAATCCTCAATCACCTTGCCATCGTTAGGTAGACTTCCGCGGGGCACAACCTCAATCCGCCCCTTGAGCTTGAGGGTGTCCACAACCGCACCGGCAAAACTCTCAGGCGGCGCTCCATCGGCCTCGATCTTGACAGTCATCACATCCGCCTCACCTTCACGGCTGGCAACCACCCGCGCCCGGGCGATTGCATCATGCCGAGAGACCAGCGCTGCGACCTGCTCAGGGCGCACAAACATACCCTTGATCTTGGTGGTTTGATCCGCACGCCCCATCCACCCCTTGATCCGCACATTGGTGCGACCACAAGGACTCTCGCCGTCCATCACGGCACTCAAATCTCCTGTAGCAAAGCGAATAAGCGGATAATCCGGATTAAGCGTTGTGACCACAACCTCTCCAACCTCTCCCGGCGCAACCGGATCGCCGGTACCAGGCGTGACAATTTCTACAATCACCCCTTCGTCTACAATGAGCCCCTCTTGCGCTGCACTCTCATATGCAATGTTGCCCAGATCGGCAGTCGCATAGCATTGCAGACAGGCAATACCGCGATCTGCGTATTCCTGCCTCAGTGAAGGGAAAAGCGCGCCACCACCAACGGCTGCTTTGCTGATTTGCAAGCTCAGCCCCAGTTCATCCGCTTTATCCAGGATCGCCTTGAGGTAGTCTGGTGTACCTGTATAGGCCGTGACACCCACATCATGCGCCGCCTGCGCCTGAAGCTCAGTCTGCCCGGTGCCCGCAGGCAATATAGCCGCGCCGACGGCCCGCGCGCCATTTTCAAAAATCATGCCTGCCGGGGTGAGGTGATACCCAAAACAGTTTTGTACAACATCACCACGGCCTATGCCGCACGCATGTAGGAACCGCCCCATGCGCCACCAATCCTGGCTAACACTGCCCGGCTCATAGATCGGTCCCGGACTCTGAAAGATATGCGCGAACTCTGTCGGCTTCTGCGGCGTCAGGCCGCCAAAGGGCCGCACCGCCGCCTGCGCCTGCGACAACTGCGATTTCCGCAACACAGGAAGCTGCGCCAACGCCTCAACCGAGGTGACCGCACGTGCATCCATCTCACTCAACGTCTCGCCATAGCCCGCAAGGCCTTGTGCCCGTTGAATTTGTTCCGGCAATGCGCGGGCAATGGCCGACGCTCGCGCCTCGGGTTTACGGATTTCCAATTCGTCGAAATACTCAGACATGTTTAAACCTCGCGCGCGCTGGACCCGCGACAGCTTGCCCGATTGCTAAAGTTTGCTGGCTCAGGCACGTATTGCATACATTTGTATACATTTCTGATCTATCAAAGTTTTCGAAAGCGACTGCACTATGACGGACATTGAAACAGCCACCCGCATCGACACCAAGGACATGAATAACCGGATCGTCTTTCACGACGATATTCAGGTGATGGAGGCGGACTTCTCCAACTTCCATTTTGACAGCAGCGCAGTTGTGAACGCTTTTTACGACCGGCTGGAGGCCCGCATTGCTGAAACGGGTGAAGAATTGTGGTTCTTCATGGTCAATCTCAACGGGACACGTATCGACCCTGCCGCCTGGACGTCCTATTCCCGTCGCGGTCGTGCACTCAATCTGGCGCATTCCATGGGCTCTGTACGCTTTGACGCGTCCGATGAGACGCGACAACAAATCATTCGCGCCGCCAACACAGAGGCGTTTGACCCCAATCTCTTCAGTGACCGCGACGCGGCCCTTAACCGATTGGCCAGCCTTCCCAGCAAACGCCGTGCCAAGATCGTCCATGACGCGAATTACGTAATGTCCGATTTTGTCCGCCGGATTTCCTTTGACGACGAGACGACCATCATGCACGTGGATTTTTCCCATTTCACGTTTCACCACAGCCGCGATGTGGATGACTTTTACGACTATATCGAAGAGCGCATCATTGAGAGCGACAAGCGTTGGTTTTTCCTGGTGAACCTCAACGGCTGTCAGATCCTGCCGGCCGCCTGGGTGCAATACGCCTTGCGCGGCAAGCGCTTGAACAAAGCCGGGTCTCTGGGATCTGTTCGGTACGCTGCCGGATCGGAAACCGAAGAAGACATCCGCATGCGCGCCGAAACCGCAGGCTTTCGCCCCAACATCCGCAACACCCGCGAAGAGGCGCTGGACCTCATCGAAGAAATGCGGGCGAAACTGACAAGCAGTTAGCATCACGCAGCCCTGCCCAACCGGATGACTTGTGGCATCCGATCCGGCACGCGTTCCACTTCGCCGCGCACTTCTAGCTCCAGCTTAACCGTCGTCACATGCCAGCCGAGCGATCCAAGACGCTCAAGCTCATCTTTGTTCAACTTCGCACCAGCCAAATTCTTAAGGTCCTTGAAGGCTATTTCGCCCTCACGCAGAACATCCAAAATCGCACTACGCAATATTTCGAACTTCCATGTTGGAATATTCGTCACGCCATCCCGGCCTTCCGCCGGAGTTCTACAGGCAACACGCGCCTCTGACATTAGCTCAGCCATCTCTTACGGCGTCGATAGCTGCGCACATCGCGGAACGACTTGCGCCCCTCATCCGACATACCAAGGTAGAACTCCTTCACATCCGGGTTCTCCCGTAGCTCCTTGGCGGGACCGTCCATAACCACACGGCCACTCTCAAGAATGTAGCCATATTGCGCAAAGCGCAGCGCCACGTTTGTGTTCTGCTCGGCCAGAAGGAACGTCGCGCCCTCCTTCTCATTGAGCGACTTCACAATGTTGAAAATCTCTTCCACCAGCTGCGGCGCAAGCCCCATGCTGGGTTCATCCAAAAGGATCGTCTCGGGCCGCGACATCAACGCGCGTCCAATGGCGCACATCTGCTGTTCCCCGCCGGACGTATAGCCCGCCTGGCTTTTACGTCGCTCTTTCAGACGCGGGAAATACGTATAGACCTTCTCCAGATCAGCATCGATCTCGCCCCGACTTGAGCCGCGTGTATAGGCCCCGGTCAGAAGGTTTTCTTCCACCGTCAAATGCTCAAAGCAATGTCGCCCTTCCATGACCTGAATGACACCCATCTTCACAAGATCAGATGGCAAAAGATCCTGCACGCGCTCACCGCGATAGGTGATCGTCCCCTTGGTCACCTCCCCACGCTCGGATTTCAACAAATTGGAAATAGCCTTGAGCGTGGTTGTCTTGCCCGCACCGTTACCGCCCAAAAGGGCCGTAATCCCGCCCTTTGGCACATTCAGGCTCACACCCTTCAAAACGAGGATCACGTGGTTGTAGATCACCTCGATATTGTTGACTTCCAAAAGCGTTTCTTGCGTCTTCACCGCGTCCAGCATGGGCCGTCATCTCCTGCAAAGGGCTCTGCGCCTCTGCTTCTTTCTTGTCAAAAATACCCAAATTCTCCCGGCCGCCACGCAACGCCGCGGCCGGAAGAAAGATCACATCAGCAGCCCGCTTCGATGCCGTTCTCAGCAGCAAACGCCGCAGAGTCCTCGGCCACAAGAGGCTGAATCACATCCTGATCAGACTGGTAGTACTCAGTGATCAGCTTGAACTCACCCGCAGCTGCGTCCCACTGCGACACGGCACCAAAGCCGTTGCCACCGTGGTTCTGACAACTGACCTTGAATTCCGGACCAAAGTTCGGCAGGCCCAGACCCGCCATCTTGGCTTCGGTGATTTCCAGATTCTCCATGCCATCGCGCATCTGCTGGCTTGTGATGTCGGCTGTGCCGTGCATTTCTTGTGCTGTTTTGATCGCCTCAGCAGCCAACATCGCAGCATACATACCCCGGTTGTAAAGCACCGTGCCAACCTGATCTCCTGCACCGGCAGCGTTACCTGCATCTACGACATACTTCTGGATATCCGCATAAATCGGATAGTCGGAGCCCAGATTGTGGAAGGTCAGGGCCTTGTAGCCGTTGGCCTTTTCACCAGCCGCTTTCACGTCATTCTCAGAGCCGGACCACCAGATACCAATGAAATTCTCCATTGGGAAACGGATGTTGACCGCTTCTTGAATGGCCACCTGGTTCATAACGCCCCAGCCCCACATCAGCACATAGTCAGGCTTTTGCTGACGCACTTGCAGCCATTGCGACTTCTGCTCCTGCCCGGGGTGATCGACCGGCAACAGCATCAACTCATAGCCATGCTTTTCGGCCAGACCTTCCAACGTCCGGATCGGCTCCTTGCCATAGGCGGAGTTGTGGTAGACCAACGCAACTTTCTTGCCGTCCAAGCTTCCACCGTTTTGCTCAACCAGATGCGTGATCGCCAGCGACGCGCCATCCCAGTAATTCGCAGGATAGTTGAAGACATACTTGAAGACTTCGCCGTTCTTAGCCGACGTCCGTCCATAGCCCATGGTGTGAAGCGGGATGCCATCAGCCGTCGCTTTGGGGATTAGCTGATAGGTGATGCCGGTTGAAAGAGGCTGGTACACCAGCGCGCCTTCACCCTTGGTTGCCTCATAGCATTCAACACCTTTCTCTGTGTTGTAGCCTGTTTCGCATTCCACAACACGCACAGCCTCGCCACCAATGCCACCATCGCGTTCATTGAGAAGCGTGAAGTAGTCCTGATACCCATCCGAGAACGGAATGCCGTTCGCAGCGTAAGGCCCGGTACGATAGCTCGTGTCGACGATGACAAGATCGGCAAGCGCCGGGCTTGCCGCCATCATGGTCGCCGCAATCGCGGTCAGTAGTTTCTGTTTCATCGGTTTATATCCTCCCTTGGTTTATCCGATGTCTTTTTCATGAGCACTCACGCGCCCAACTCTTAGTGCGGGTAAAGCCCCGCACAGGCCCTGCCCTAATGCGGGAAAGGCCATAGTCTCAGTTTCTCTTTCGCCACGCGCCAAAGCTGCGCCAGCCCATGCGGCTCGAGGATCAGGAAGATAATGATCATCGCCCCGACGATCATGAATTGCATGTGCTCGACCAAATCGGTGGGCCACCCCAGGCCGCCGACCAGAACGTTCTTCAAAAAGACAGGCAACAGCACAAGGAAAGCCGCTCCGGCAAAACTGCCAAAGATCGACCCCAGCCCACCGATGATCACCATAAAGAGGACAAGGAACGATTTGCTGATGCCAAACACCTCGCCCACTTCCACGGCGCCAAGGTAGACCGCGAAAAACAAGGCACCGGACAGACCGACAAAAAACCCGGACACTGCAAAGGCCGACAATTTGGCTCTGAGCGGGTTCACACCAATGATTTCGGCGGCGATGTCCATGTCACGAATGGCCATCCATTGCCGCCCTTGCATGCCCCGCGTCATGTTCCGAGCAACGAGTGCGCAAACCACGGTGAACACCAAACAGAACAAATACGCCGCCCAAGGCGCGGTTTCGGCTCCCGTCACCGGCACCCCAAAAACTGTTCGCTCCGGTGCATTGATCTGTCCTGAGGCCGAGTAATTGTAGAACCAGCCAATCCGGTTGAACATCCAGACCAGAAAGAACTGTGCAGCCAAGGTGGCAACCGCCAGGTAAAATCCTTTGATCCGTAAGCTCGGCAACCCGAACAACACGCAGACAAAGGCCGTGATCCCGCCCGACAGAATGATGTGGAAAAAGATATTCACATCCGGAAAGGCCGTCATCAGCTTGTAACAGGCATAGGCCCCCACAGCCATAAACCCGCCTGTGCCAAGACTGACCTGGCCACAATACCCCACCAGAATATTCAGCCCGATGGCCGCAATCGAATAAATCAGGAAAGGCAGGAAGACGGCATTTACCCAGTAGTCATTGATCACAAAGGGCACGACCGCAAAGGCCAGGACCAAAAGCACGTAGTACCGGTAGCGGTCAAATTTGATCGGAAAGGTCTGACTATCTTGACTATAGGTTGTCGAAAAGTCACCGGACTCACGGTAAATCATGAGATGCCCTCCTCAGTCAGGTCATCGTGTTCGCGTTTGACCGCGCGATTGGGCACCCGTGCATAGCCCACGTTTTCCGAATGGCGAATGAGCCAGAAATAGGCAAGCATCCCAACTCCCCCGCCCATTGCAGCAAGAACTGCGGCGGTGACCATCTGGCCGGTATTGTCCACGCCGGCAGTAAAAGCGAGATACCCAAAGGCCCAAAACCCTGACCAGGCGATCACATTTGCTATGGCAATGACTTTTTGCATGATCACACCCTCTCGATGATCTTTTCGCCAAAAAGGCCCTGGGGTCGGAAACACAGAAAGATAAGCGCCAAGACATAGGCAAACCAATTCTGTGTTGCACCGCCCAGATATGGCTGGCCAATCGCAAATTCGAAAAGTTGCTCACCCACACCAATGATCAATCCGCCGACGATTGCACCCGGTATCGATGTGAACCCTCCCAGCATCAAAACCGGAAGAGCCTTCAAGGCAATCAGTGACAACGAAAATTGTACGCCCGACTTTGTGCCCCACATCATTCCGGCGACCAGCGCGACAAACCCCGCCAGCGACCAGACCATCACCCAGATGAAGTTCAGGCTGATCCCAACCGAAAGCGCCGCCTGATGGTCATCAGCCACCGCGCGCATGGCCCGACCTTGCTTGGAGCGCTGTGCAAATACGATCAGTGAGAACACGAGAACCGCAGCGACCAACGTCGCAACGATATCGAGGTTGTCGATAAAAAACCCGTAGTCGAAGATTTGGAACGTCGCTTCGTCAATCGCGGCATTGATCCCTTGCGGAAGCCCGACATCCAGCGCCTTAATGTCAGAGAACCACATGATGAGCGCAAACCCGTCCATAAAATAAGCCAGACCGATCGTCGCCATGAACAAAATGATGGGTTCCTGGTTCACCAGGTGCTTGAAGATCACGACGTTGACCACCCAGGCAAACCCGACCATGACCAGAACAGTGAGCAAAATCGCAGCAAGGGCCGGAACGTGCCAGCCGAAGTGATGAATGTTGGTTCCAAAGATGGTGTTGATCAGATGTGCAAAAGGCACCAAGCCTTCCATAATTCCAACCAACGTCATGGCCGCAAACAGCGCCATGATCCCCTGAGCGTAGTTGAATATGCCCGACGCTTTGTAGATGAGGACAAATCCAAGAGCGACAAGAGCATAGAGTACCCCCGCCATTAACCCGTTAAGGAAAACTTCCATTCCGAAGATGAGCTGATCAGGCATGGGTCATTATCTCCGGTCTTGTTTTGATCTCAGCTTTCAAGGTCAGTCTCCACCACGGCATAGTACGTTCGGGCCGCGCCCGTTTCTGTCCGCACCATCAGGCGCGGTTCAATCCAGTCCTGACTGACAAGCCAACCGTCTTCGCCGGGCGCGTATCTCCCCGAAGCAAGCTGTTCCACCATCCAGTCATGAGCCGCTTGGGACTCTTCCTTGCCGGCAAATTCAACCGCGCACGCACGCTCGCCGAGTGAGGGGGCCGCGTCCAGCACCAGAAGATATCCACCATCCGTAGGCCCGTAGACGCGACGCGCCTCGTGCATCTGGTCAATAGGTTGCGGTTCAAGCCCTGTCACGATTTCAAAGGCGAGGTGTTCGTAAGGGTCCAAACAGCGGTCTACGAACTCATCCCAGGCATCGGCCTGGGCAGCCACGGGAAAAGCACAGGAAAAGGCCAGCGCGCACCGACGCAATACCGACGTGATACCGACGTGATACCGACGTGCCAAATCAGTCATGCGCGACCCCCAGATAGGCATCAATCACCGCCTGGTTACTACGCACCTCATCGGGTGTGCCGTCGCCAATTTTTTTGCCGTAATCCATGACCACAACCCGGTCAGACAGGTCCATAACAACGCCCATGTCATGCTCGATCAGAACAATGGTTGTTCCAAACTCATCATTCACATCCAGCACGAACCGAGACATGTCT
The DNA here is from genome assembly GCF_032842945.2 of Roseovarius sp. W115. Taxonomy (NCBI): domain Bacteria; kingdom Pseudomonadati; phylum Pseudomonadota; class Alphaproteobacteria; order Rhodobacterales; family Roseobacteraceae; genus Roseovarius; species Roseovarius rhodophyticola. The sequence continues at coordinate 1,822,167 of NZ_CP146606.1, read as the reverse complement.
TCCTTCTCTTCGACATTCATGCCCGCCATGGGTTCATCCAGAAGCAAAATGGATGGCTCAGCCGCGAGCGCACGAGCCAGTTCCACGCGTTTCTTGAGACCATATGGAAGCCGCCCAACAGGAGTTTTGCGGATATGCTGAATTTCTAGAAAATCGATGATTTTCTCGACAAATTCACGATTTTCCGTCTCTTCCTGCTCGGCCTTTCCCTTCCAGAATGCCTGCGCAAACAGTCCGGACTTCATCTGACGGATACGGCCCGTCATAACGTTGTCCAGCACAGTCATACCTTCAAACAACGCAATGTTCTGAAACGTGCGGGCGATGCCCTGCTGCGCCACTTCAAAGGGCTTCATCGGCGGGCGCTTTTGCCCCTGATACCAGACCTCGCCTTCCTGCGGATTGTAAAACCCCGAGATGACATTGAGCATTGAGGACTTCCCAGCACCGTTCGGCCCGATGATGGCGCGAATTTCGCCTTCGCGAATATCAAAAGAAATATCCTTGATCGCCACCACCCCGCCAAAGCGCAGCGTGATATTCTTCATCTCCATCACCACCCCACCAATCTTGCGACCGTCTTCTGTGGTGTAGCCTTCGGTTGCGTCAAGCATCGTCAACCCATCCTATTCCGCTGCTACTTTATCTGGTGCACTCACGGCTTCGACCCTTGCCGAAACAATGCTCAGCGTAGCGCTGATCGAGCCTTTCCGCCCATCCTCGTAGGTCACCTCTGTGGTCGTGAAAATGTCGTCCGAACCGTCATAAAGCGCACCCAAAAGGTCTTCGAATTTCTCCGAGATCACGCCGCGGCGCACCTTGCGCGTGCGGGTCATTTCACCGTCATCCGCATCCAGTTCCTTGTGCAAAACGATGAAACGATGCACCTGACAATGCGCCAGCATCGGGTCTTCGGCGAGCGACCGATTGACCTCTTCGACATGGCTCTTGATCGTCTCAAGAACCTGCGGATGACCAGCCAGTTCCTGATAGGAGGCGTACCCAATATTGTTGCGCTCTGCCCAATTGCCCACGGCGTTCAAGTCAATGTTGATAAACGCTGTGCATTCATCCCTTTGATTGCCAAAAACCACAGCCTCCAGAATGTTGGGATAGAATTTCAGTTTGTTTTCAACATATTTGGGAGCGAACATCTGACCGTCGGCCATTTTGCCCACATCCTTAGCACGGTCGATAATTCGAAGGTGCCCAGAGCTTTCGTCGATAAAGCCGGCATCCCCTGTCGCAACCCAACCCTCGGCATCCTTGGTCGACGCGGTGCTTTCGGGGTTTTTGTAATATTCCTCAAACACGCCTGCGCTGCGATAGAACACCTCACCGTTGTCCGCGATACGCAGCTCGACACCCGGTGCCGCAATGCCAACCGTGTCGTTGCGCACTTCGCCATCAGGTTGAAGAGTGATGAAAACGCTGGCCTCGGTTTGGCCGTAGAGCTGTTTCAAATTAATGCCCAGCGCACGGTAAAACTCAAAAATCTCAGGACCAATCGCTTCACCAGCCGTATATCCGACACGCACACGCCCGAACCCAAGCGTGTCTTTCAGCGGGCCATAGATCATCAGATTCCCAAGTTTGTATTTTAGGCGATCCCAACCGCTGACCGATCCACCATCGAGAATGGCCGGGCCTACCTTGCGGGCATGGTCCATGAACTTTTCAAAAAGCCATCGTTTGAACCGCCCGGCATCTTCCATGCGGATCATCACATTTGTGAGCTGTGTCTCGAAAACGCGCGGTGGAGCAAAATAGTAGGTCGGTCCGATTTCTCGCAGGTCAACATGCATCGTGTCTGTACTTTCGGGGCAGTTCACGCAGAACCCGCACCAATAAGCCTGACCGATGGAAAAAATGAAATCCCCAACCCACGCCATGGGCAGATAGGCCAGCACCTCTTCGGTGCCGGTTAGTTTGTCGAACTCAGAGGAGGATTTTGATGCCTCGATGATGTTGCGGTTTGAAAGCACCACACCTTTGGGTTTCCCCGTCGTCCCGGACGTGTACAGCATGACGCAGGTGCTGTCGTAATCAAGTTTGGCGCGCCTTTCTGACAAATCTCCCGAAAACTCGTCTCGTGCAGCGCGACCTTGTTGCTGCACATGGCTGAATTCATGAAGTTTGTGATGGTCGTACTTTCGCAAACCGCGTGGGTCGACATAGATCATATGCTCGAATTGATGCAGGCGGTCTTGTATCTCGATGATCTTGTCGACCTGCTCCTGGTCTTCAACAATGGCAAAGCGTGCCCCGCAATGATCCAGGACATAGGCCATCTCTTCGGCGGCTGCGTCCTGATATACAGGAACCGGCACAGCACCTACGCATTGCGCTGCGACCATAGACCAATAAAAGTAAGGCCGATTGCGTCCCGCGATAGCAATGAAGTCGCCCTCGTTGACGCCAAGGTTCAGCAATCCCAGAGCAAGCGCTTCAATCTCTTTCTCGGTCTCAGCCCAGCTCCAGGTTTGCCAGATACCGTATTCTTTTTCGCGGTAAGCCGGTTTTGCCCCAAACTGGGTAGCATTCCGATGAAGAAGCGCCGGAATGGACTGAAGCCCCTCCGCCGCCATTGACGACTTTGCCAATTCTTTTCCTCCCGTTGTCCGCTATGCGAACGGATCGTCATTCATTGGACGATTCTTAACACTTCCTAGAGTGCGCGCCTGACAGTCGACGTCAACTTTTTCCTGAAGTTTTCCAAATTCCTACGAATTGTAACAAGCTCCAAGCGCCCCTTGACATCGCGCCGCCAGTATTCGGAATTTAAGGAGCAGGAGTGCAGAAACATGACAAAAGCCAAGCTGAATTTCTGGTTCGAATTTGCCTCGACCTATTCCTATCTCAGTGTGATGAGACTGCCTGACCTGGCTGCAGCAACGGATGTCAAAGTGAGTTGGCGACCTTTTCTGCTTGGGCCGATTTTCAAATCGCAAGGCTGGGACACATCGCCTTTCGTTGTTTATCCCGCCAAGGGAAAACACATGCTGCGCGATATGGAGCGGCGTGCAGAACGCTGCGGCTTGCGGTTTCGACATCCCAGTCCCTTCCCACAAAACAGTCTGTTGGCGGCGCGCGTGGCACAGATTGCACTTGAAGAACCACAAGGCGTTACGTTTTGCCAAAACGTTTACTTAATGCAATTCGATGAAGGACAGAACATCGAGGAGCCGGAGGTGATCGCCGCTTGTTTAGAAGCCGCAAAACTTCCCACGGACATAATTGAACGGGCGCAAGAGGTTCCCAACAAGCATCGCCTGCGTGAAACCACCGAAGAGGCCATGCGTCACGGCATTTTCGGCGCACCAAGCTTTACCGTGGGCGATGAGCTTTTTTGGGGTGATGACCGGCTAGAAGCAGCGCTGGAATGGGCTGCCAAAGCAGAACCATGAGCCAAACTGACAAAACACAGATGACCATCGCTGGTCTCAATCTGATCCAGCAAGCACTCACGATTTATGATCGCGATCTGCATCTTGCGGTATGCAACCGCCGCTTTCAGGAAATGTTCGATCTGCCCATGGCTCTGGTCACACCTGGCGCACAGTTTGCCGACACGATCCGATATCTGGCCGAACGCGGCGACTACGGCGATGTCGGTGATGTCGACCACTTCGTTGCGGACAGAGTGGAGATCGCACGCGCGTTTGAGCCACATTACATGGAACGTACGCGCGCCAGTGGGCGGATCATCTCGGTGGAAGGTTCCCCTCTGCCAGAAGGAGGATGGGTCACGGTCTATACAGACATAACAAAAACCCGCCGACAAGAAGAACTGCTCAGCACGCGATCAGAAGAACTGTCAGATCAACTTGTCAGCTACTCACAGGACCTCACTTCCGCAAACCGTAAACTTGAGGCAACTATCACAGCTCTGGAGGAGGCCAAACGCCAAATCACCGAAGCAGAAGCGCGCATGCGGCTGACCACGGAAATGGTTCCCGCACATATCGCGCATATCGGTCCAGACTGGCGCTACACTTACTCCAACCGTCGACTGAGTGTGATCATGCCCGGAACGCAAGCCAACCCTGTAGGCCTGACCCCCAAAACGGCACTCGGAGAGCAACCCTTTGCTATTCTAGAGCCGCATTTGAAGAATGCGTTTGATGGCGCGCCTGGCGTCTTTGAATTCACTCACGAGGAAAGCTCGCGCCGAATTCGTGTGGCACTCACGCCTGATCGGGCAACGGGAGGGGTGTATATTTTGTCGATGGACATAACCGAGGAGGCGCAAACGCGCGCAGCCTTGCAACAAACGCGACGGCGTGAAATGGCCGCGCAGCTTACGTCCGGCCTGGCGCATGACTTTTCCAACTTGCTGACCATCATTCTGGGAATGCAGTCACGCCTACAAATCATGGCTCTACCTGAGGATGGTGCAGAGTTGATCGCAGCCACAATCAATGCGGCGCGGCGCGGGGGAAGCTTGTTGAATCGTATCGCAGATATGACCGGGCCCAGGGACTATACACCACAGGCCATAGATATCCCTGGTTTCCTCAGCGACCTGAGCACCTTGGTGATATCCACATTGCCCGAAGACGTGGTATTTGAGACGATAAACGCTGTGGGCCAAAGAACCTGTCTGCTCGATCCCGGCATGTTGCAGGATTCTCTGCTCAACCTGGCAATAAACGCGCGTGACGCCTGTGGCGATACGGGCAATATCACGCTTCGCATTGAGACAATACAAGACACTTGGATCGACTTTATCATGCAAGATACAGGCGCTGGGTTTTCGGAAAAGGCGTTGGCGCATGCGTTCGATCCATTTTTCACAACCAAAGGCGGCGAAGGCTCGGGGCTTGGCCTGACGATGGTTTACGACATGACAAAACTGGCGGGCGGGCGCGTTATCTTGGCCAATCATACTGCAGGCGGTTCTGTTACATTGCGTCTGCCCTTCCGAGCCACCGATAGGATCGACGCGCCGGGACTAGTGCTACTTGTTGAAGACAGCCCCGATTTGCGCGACTCAATACGCGATATGCTGCGTGATGCGGGGCACAACGTGATTGAGGCATCGAACGTGCCTGAGGCTATTACTCTGGCCCAAAACATGCCAGAGATCACTGCAATCCTGTCAGATATTTCTCTGGAAGGAGAAGAAACCGGGCTTGACCTGATCAAAGCTTTGTCTGGCGACACACGGCCTGTGTTTCTAATCACATCACTACCGAAAGGTGATCCGCTACACCGGGCGGCGCGGCAAATCGCACCGGTTATGCGCAAACCGTTTCACGCAAGCGCCTTGGAAGAGTTTCTCAAGTCCGGGGTCTGTGCATGACCCAAGTTGCAGATGCTCCGCTGATCTCGATTCTCGATGACGAACCGGCCATTCGCACCATACTGGCCAGTGCTTTGGAAGATGCAGGGTTTCGGACCATGTCGTTCGCTCGCGCCACTGAATTTGAAGCAGCACTGGCGAAAACCTCACCAGATGTATGTCTGGTTGACCTTTCGTTGCCTGACAAGGACGGGCTAACAGTGGTACACCAGTTGGCCCTAGAACAAGGTGCACGGGTGATCATCATTTCCGGGCGTGCCGAAGTGCGCGACAGGGTCACTGGGCTAGAGCTTGGAGCAGATGATTATATCATCAAACCGTTTGACCCATCTGAGGTGGTTGCACGTATCAGAGCGCACCTGCGGCGGGATGCTCCAACAGAAAACAAGGGAGACACAGCAACGTTCAATGGCTGGATCGCGCATTTCGATCGTTACGTCCTTTGCAATGAAGCTGGCATCGAAACACCGTTTTCGCATGCCGAAGGTGAGGTCCTGCGACTCTTTCTGGAGCGTCCCAAGCGCCTCATTTCCCGGCAATCCATGCAAGAGACTTTGGGCGGTGCAGCGGGAGAGAGCTTTGACAGGGCCATGGACGTCCGGATTTCGCGCCTTCGAACCAAGCTGAATGAAGACCCAAAAAACCCAAAACTGATCAAAACAATTTATGGGGCAGGCTATATATTTCTTGGGGATGTACATTGGAGTTGATACCAGAGCGACCACATCTTCACCCTAGCGGCCACTAAGGCTACTGTGTCGCAAAGATAGTAACGAGGGCACACTGCGGTGGCTGAAATCATCTTAGTACGGCACGGTCAGGCCAACAGCACTGCGACCGACGAAGAAAGCTATGATCGCTTGTCTGATCTGGGCCGGGAACAGGCAAAATGGCTCGGCGATCATCTGCGTGAAACCAATCCACGGTTCGACAGAGTTTTGACCGGAACCCTAAGCCGGCAAGTCGAGACAGCTCGCGCAATGGGCTACGACAGACCCAGCCAAGATACGAGACTGAATGAGTTGAGTTACTTCGCGCTGGCCGATGCGGCCCTGACCGAACATGGTGTGCCAACTCCGCAGTCGACGGCCGATTTCGCCACGCATCTGCCGCTCTTGATGGACTTGTGGATGAGCGATCAGTTGTCCGACGTGCCTGAGAGGTTTGACAGCTTTGCGTCCCGGATCACGCATCTCATTGATGAGATGTGCAATGCCGCCGGGAGGACGCTTTTGGTAACGTCTGGTGGCGTAATTGGCGTGGCCATGCGCCACGCTCTGAATCTCGACAAGAAAGGCATGGCAAAGATCATGCTGCAGGTCACAAACGCCTCTCTGCATCGATTGCATTTTGTGCATGAGACACTGATGGTCGGCGGGTTCAATGCCACACCTCATCTGGATACCCCCGAACGTGCCCATGCCCGCACATACGTCTAGAAAACCAACATACGTGCTGCGACAGGAGCGAACATGACACATCTCTGGGTCAGAGCGGAAAGCCGCGAAAATGAGGATCGCGTTGGGTTAACGCCCGAGGGGGCGGCGGCACTTTTGGCTCAAGGCATGCAAGTGAGTGTTGAAGAGAGTCGCAGCCGCGTGATCCCGATCGATGGTTACCGTGACCAAGGGTGCACTATTGTTCCTGAGTTCAGCTGGCCGGATGCGCCATCAGATGCAATTGTTTTCGGGCTGAAGGAGCTTCCCGACGACGCAACGCCCCTACGGCACAGACACATCATGTTCGGTCATGCGTTCAAGGGTCAATTCTCGGGCCAAAGACTATTGAAGCGCTTCAAAGCTGGCGGCGGCACACTCTACGATCTTGAATACCTGGTGGACGACGCCGGGCGACGTGTCGCGGCATTTGGCTATTGGGCCGGGTATGCAGGGGCCGCTGTGAGCCTCTTGGCCTGGGCCGCGCAGCAACATAGGCAAAAGTGCGCCGCGGTTGAAGCTTATCGCGACAAGACGGCTTTGCTTGAAGAGCTCAAAGCACAGCTTGATGCAACAGGTGCGCCACGTCCCACTTCTATCGTGATTGGCGCCTTGGGGCGCGTTGGAACTGGGGCGGCGGATCTGTGTGAAGCGATGAATGTCCCGACGACACGCTGGGATATGGCGGAAACAGCTCATGGCGGGCCTTTCCCCGAAATCCTGAACCATGATCTTTTCCTCAACTGTATCTTCGCGCGCCCGGGCACACCGGTTTTTGTACCCAAGACCGCCCTGACCGTTGACCGAAAGCTTTCCGTGATCGGTGATGTGGCCTGCGACCCTGACAGCGACTACAATCCCGTGCCGATCTATGATGCCGCGACAAGCTGGTCCGAACCGGTCGTGCGCGTGCATGAAAACCCGCCACTGGATGTCATGGCCATCGACAATCTGCCGTCGCTTTTGCCGTTGGAGTCGTCCATCGACTACGCCTTACAACTGTTGCCAACGCTGCAAAGCCTCGACAATCTGGAGAAAGGCGTCTGGGCGCGGGCGGAGGCAGAGTTTCAAACGCATGTTGGAGGGGTCTGAAACATGACAATACATTGGTGCGGCACAGGTCTTTCGGCCATTCCAGGACTGCGGCGACTTATCGAGGCCGGTCATGATGTTGTGGTCTGGAACAGAACAACCGACAAGGCATTGACCGCAGTTGGCGATCTAACAGACCGCGTCCATGCGTTTGATTTCGACACTCTCTCAGGAGATGTGATCGAAGGTGATATCGTTGTCTCGATGCTTCCTGGCGATTGGCATGTGCCACTCGCAGAGATGTGCATCAACAAGGGCGCGCATTTCGTGTCTTCGTCTTACATCGCACCAGAGATGCGTGAACTGCATGCCAAAGCGGTCATACGCGGCGTGGCCGTGGTCAACGAAATTGGTCTTGACCCGGGCATCGACCACCTGATGGCGCACCATCTTATTGCCGACTACATCGCCTCACCTGCCTTCAGCGCAGTCAATGACCTGTCTTTTCTCTCCTATTGCGGCGGCATTCCAAAGATCACGAATGCCTTTCGTTACAAGTTCAGTTGGTCGCCTTTGGGCGTCCTCAAAGCGCTACGGTCTCCGTCGAAATCCATTCGGAACTACACTGAACTCAACGTCGCACGACCCTGGGACGCAATCACGTCTTACGAAGCACCTTTGCCGACACCTGAAACTTTTGAAGTGTATCCCAACCGCGACTCCCTTCCGTTCATGGAGGATTACCGCTTTGAACCATCCTGGCGTGTAAAGGAATTCGTGCGCGGCACCTTGCGTCTCAACGGTTGGGCCGATGCATGGGCAGATGTCTTTGCGGAAATTGAGACCTTGAAGGGCGATGCGGGTGAAGCCCGGCTCAAGGAAATGTCGGATCAGTTCTGGCGCGAAAATGCATATGGCGAAGGTGAGCCGGATCGCGTGGTTCTTTGCGTCGACGTCAAAGCCGAACGCGAAGGCACGTCGGTATGGCACAAGACCTTTGTCATGGACGCATGGGGGGATGAGCGCAGCACGGCTATGGCGCGATTGGTTTCCGTTCCGGTCTCCATGGCCGTCGAAGCGGTAATGAATCGCGAAATACCTGCTGGTGTAAGCCCCGCGCCACACGATCCGAAACTGGTGACCCGGTTCCTGACCGAGGTCGACAGGCTGGCCCAGCATTTACAGGTGGTTGATCACTTGGCTTAACTCAGGGTTTTGCACGCAGGGCTTGTTGCATGGCCAGGATCATACGGTCACGCTCTGCTGACAACTCTTGCACGGAACGACCATCTGCGGCCTCAGCAACACCCTCGACCAACATATCCGCCGTCGGATCATCAAGCACCGGTGCGCCTAAATCATCCCACCAGCCATTGAACGTATCACTGAAGTGATCGCAAAAAGCAGCGAGCCCACCCGGCCCAGCGCCAAGGTTAAAGAGCATCGTTGGCCCCATCGCCGCCCAGCGCAAACCTGGCCCCGCGCTCATTGCCTTGTCCACGTCGGCAACACTGGCCACACCGGATTGCACCAGATGGATCGCCTCTCGCCAGACGGCCGCCTGAAGACGATTGGCGACATGGCCCGGCACTTCTTTTTGTACTCGGATCGTCGTTTTTCCCACATCCGCGTAGAATGCTTCCGCCGCCTCTATCACGCCTTCTGCGGTGTGTTCATTTCCCATGATTTCCACCAATGGAATCAAGTGCGGCGGATTGAACGGATGACCCAAAATCATACGCGACGGGTTCTTCGAACCAGCCTGCATCTGCCCAAGCGTCAGGCCAGAGGCCGAGCTGGCAAGAACCGCGTCCACTTTGAGATGTGGTTCAATCTCGGCAAAAAGCCCATGCTTGATTGCTATGCGTTCAGGTACACTTTCCTGAATGAAATCAGCACTCTTAGCAGCTTCGCTCGCATCCAAATGAAACGTGACAGCCTCAGGATCACCCCGTTCAGTTAACCCAAGCGCCTCCATGACAGGCCAGGCGCGTGTGATGTAGTCCCGCACCAGTTTTTCCGCGTCCGGTGCCGGATCGTAAACCGCTACGGATCGCCCGGACGCCAAAAAGAGCGCAGTCCAGCTTGCACCTATCACACCAGCCCCAAGGCAGGCGGTTTTTTCAAAATTGGCCATTAGAACATTCCCGGATTGAGAGGCGAGGCTGCTGTCATGCCGCCATCCACGGTGAACATCTGACCTGTCGCAAATGAGGCATCATCAGATGCAAGCCAAACCGCCATGGCCGCGATGTCTTCGGGATGTCCAAAGCGTCCGACAGGATGGCGCAACAGAGCATCTTTGCGCGCAGCGGCAGGATCACGCGCCAGATCAAACCCCGCCTCCAGCATGCCGGTGTTGATCCAACCGGGGCAAATTGCATTGCACCGAATTCGTGGCCCATGATCCACCGCAATGGACCGCGTCAAACCATGCACAAAAGCCTTGGACGCATTGTAGAGCGCCATGCCGGGATCGGCGACGTGGCCCGAAATGGACCCGATATTAATGATGGCACCGCCTGTATTCATCTTGGGGATCAGCGCACGACACATGTTGAACACACCACAGCAATTCGCGCCTACAACCGTGTCCCAATCTTTGTCTGTGCTGTCGACAACTGTTTTTTCAACTTGAACACCTGCGTTGTTCACCAGCACATCAAGTGTGTCTAAGCCTTCGGCCAAGGTCTCGACAGCTTCAACCTGGGACACGTCTGCCTGCATCCAACCCACCGCGTCTGGCAAGTCTTCTGGCCGTGCGCTGCGACCGCAGGTCCAGACCTGCGCCCCTTCCGCCAAAAAAGCATCAACGATGCCACGGCCAATCCCTTGCCGTCCACCAGTGATAAGTGCCTTCTTCTTTGCCAGTCGCATCACACTCACCTGTGTTTCACTTTTCGCAAGACGCTCACAACCGCATCTGCTGCACTTGGGCCGACAACCCGCCATCCAGCACCCAAAGCTGCCCCGAGGCATAGCGCGCTTCGTCGCTGGCCAACCAGTTTACCAGATTGGCGATGTCCTCGGGCGTGCCATAAGTGCGCATGGGATGCACATCGCGCACAGCCTTTTGCAATTGATCAATGCTCTGGCCGCCACCGCCTGAACCTTCCCCGGTGAAAAAGCTCTGCAACATCGGCGTATCGACATAGCCGGGGCAGATAGCGTTTACTCGGATACCTTCTGGGCCATGGTCACAGGCCATCGCACGGGTGAGTGCGTGAACGGCTCCTTTCGTGGCGCAATAGGCCGCCAGACCAGGGTCGGCGATAAACCCGTCATAAGAACCAAAGTTGATAATGCTGGCGCTAGTCGCCCCTTGCGCTGCTTTCCGCATGAGGGGCAGCGCATACTTCGAAGTCAGAAATGTACCCGTCACATTCACTGCAAAGGACTGGTTCCACTCCTCTAAACTGGTCTCTTCAATCGTCTTCTCGATCTCAATTCCGGCGGCATTGACCAGAATGTCCAAACGTTGGTGTTCAGTGCCAACATGGTCCATGACAGTGCGAACATTATCTTCGCTGGTCACGTCCAGCTTGAGAAAACGAGCACTGTCCTCAGGTTTTCCAAACGATCCAGACGCATTTAGGTCTGCAGCATAGACCGTCGCGCCTTCACGCTCGAACCGGTCACAGATTGCGCGCCCTATGCCCCCACGACCACCCGTGACAACGGCCACTTTACCCTTCAAGATCATCCTTCTTCCTTTCCAAGTGGCGGGAACCTGTAGCGGGACGCGGCAACCGTCCAGTCCATGTGGTTACGCACATATTCCTGGCTTGCATCACGTGGCGGGTTGTAGTCCCAGGTTTCCGATGCACCAGCCTCCATCGCCGCATGCAACGCGCGCCGTGTGCGTTGCGTGGAGACAATGTCGGTTTTTAGCTTCTCGCTGTCCCAACGCGCGGTGACTTCTGAAGCAAACGCTGCTGCCTGTTCGGTATAGGCGGCGTCATTGGCCAGATTGACCAGCTCTGAGGGGTCATTTTCCAGATCATAGAGCTGCGGCGGATCAACATCGCAGTGTATGAATTTGAATCGACCTCGGCGGATCATGAACACCGGCGCAGGCGTCATTTCCGCGCAATACTCGCCGATGGCTTCATCTGCGGTATCCGTTTCGCCGCGCATAAGCGGAACCAGGCTGCGGCCATCAACCGGTTCCCCAAAGATACCGGTATCGCCACCGCCCAAGTCTACGAATGTCGGCAACATATCAACCAGTGAACAGGCGTTTGACACAACGCCCTGCGCAACGCCCGGTCCGGCCATGACCAGCGGGACGCGTGCGGAATGTTCAAAGAAATTCATCTTGTACCACAACCCACGCGCGCCGAGCATGTCACCGTGATCCGCCGTGACAATGACTATGGTGTTCTCGGTTTCACCCATCTCATCGAGCGTTTTGACGATCTCACCGATTTTGCTGTCGAAGTAGCTGACATTGGCAAGATAGGCACGGCGCGCACGGCGCACTTCTTCGTCGGTTAGGGGCACGTAGCTGGCTTCGATGCCGTCCATGATCCGTTTGGAGAAGGGATCTTGCGCCTCCGGCGGTAAACCGACCTCGGGCATGTCAATTTGATCGTCGGAATAAAGGTTCCACCATTCCGGTTTCGCCACATATGGATCATGTGGGTGAATGAAACTCGCCACCAATAGAAATGGTGCTGCATCCCCTGCCGCGCGATCCCGTCCTCGGTCAATCAACCAACGACGCGCGGCAAAACCGACCTCATCGTCATAGTCGGTCTGGAACGTGGCCACCGCCGGTCCGCTTTCCTTGACCGTCTGCATATTGTGATACCACTTATCGATCCGCTCATCGGCAGCTTCCCAATCCGGCGTCCAGGCAAAATCAGCCGGGTATATGTCGGTCGTGACCCGGTCCTGAAAGCCATGCATCTGATCCGGGCCAACAAAGTGCATCTTGCCACTCAGGCAGGTTCGATAGCCCAGCATCCGCATGTAATGTGCAAAAGTCGGAACAGAGGCGCGAAACTCGGACGCGTTGTCATAGGCGGCAATCCGGCTGATAAGTTGGCCAGACATGAAAGCAAAGCGCGAGGGCGCGCAGAGAGGCGAGTTGCAATAGGCCGCATCAAACCGCACCCCGCGCGCAGCCAAAGCATCTAGGTGCGGTGTCTTGGCTATGGGATGTCCGTACGCCCCGGTAAAGTGCGGGGCCAGTTGATCGGCCATAATGACAACGATGTTTGGCACATCGGCGCTCATCCTACGGCTCGTTCGTAAGCGTCCAAAACCAACCCATGGAAGTGGTGCACCGCATGCTCGGATTTGCCCGAGCCTGACGGATCATTGACAATGCGTCCTTGGGTGAAGGCGGGTGTGTTCATCCCGCGCTGCACGCTTTCGACCAGATTGATGTCCTCGACCTGAAGCACCTCGTCAAGATAGCGCATCGCATCAAGCTCCATCGGATCCGGGTCAGGTGTCTCAAGGAAGAAATCATAGGTTTCCAACGTTCGGTCAGGTCCAACAGGAATGATGTTGAGAACGATCATCGACGACCGCCCCGGATAGCGCATCAGGCAAGTTGTCGGCCAAAGCCACCAGACAGCATGGGTGCGCACCGTAGCGTTTGAGACGTCATAAGCCGTGTTTGACCCTTTGCCCGCATCGGCCATATGCGAGGAATAAATTCCATGCGTCGTGACCTTGTAGGTGTCCATGTCGACCAGATCGCAGAAATCCTTGTGTGCTGTCGGGCAGTGGTAGCATTCGAGAAAATTGTCGACGACGTTCTTCCAGTTGGACTTGATGTCATAGGTTAGGCGACGGCCAAAGGTCAGTTGCTCGATATCCGGAGCCCAGTGGCGTATTTCCGTTTCCAGGTCGCCCGACTGCTCACTCAGAGATGCGGCCTTAGGATCAAGGTTAACGAACACAAACCCGCAGAATTCTTCGACCTGTACCTGATCGAGACAGATCTGCCCCATATCGAAGTCCTTAAGACCTTCGGTCTCGGGTGCGCGCACGAGTTGACCGTCAAGTTTATAGACCCAGGCATGGTACGGGCACATGATGCGCGTCGTCTCGCCTTCGCCTGACAAAAGCTCATGCGCACGGTGCTTGCAAACATTGTAAAAGGCACGCAATGCGCCCTCGCGGTCGCGGACAATTGCAATGGGATGGCCTGCAATCTGAGTGGTCAAATAGGATCCGGGGTTGCGCAGTTTCTCAACGTGACACACCCATTGCCAGGTCTTGGCAAACACGGCCCTTTGATCAATGTCGTACCAGCGCGGCTCGACATAGGCTTCAGCGCGCAGTGACAGCGATTTTGACGCATCAGCGGAATAGCCCCGGGAAATGGCTTCGAATTCTGACTGATTGGGCCGTTCGGTCATAGCAATCTCCCTTTTTGCGCTCGGGTATTCTGAACCTTAACAACATCAACTTATGCCATCTTGCTCGTCTGAAATTTAACTTTATTCGCCATAACACCCGTTTGTCATGCCTTGCGATGCATCGGCCAGGCGCGAAACTCAAACGGAACCCGACCTTCAATCCGATCTTTGAGCGGCGGCAGCCCGAATCGCGCTTTGTAGGCCCGGCTGAAATGGACTTGATTGGCAAAGCCAGAGGCAACGGCCACTTCAGACAAAGGCATCTCGGTTTGTGTGACCAATCCACGCGCACGATCAAGGCGAATATCACGGTAATACAGCTGCGGCGTCTTTTTCACATAGTCGCGAAACAACCGGTCCAGTTGTCGGTGCGAAATGCGCGCCTGTTGGCAGACCTCGGCAATCGAAAGCGGCGTCTCCAGGTTCTTTTCCATGATGGAAATCGCCCGCCGGACCGACCCGGGCGCCGTGTTTCCCAATGGTTCGACCGGTGCCGCATTTTGTGGGCTGCCCATAGGGCGTACGCTTTGATGCAGGATGTAGCGTGCCGCATCGTTGGCAAGCGCATCACCCTCCAACCCGCGCAGAATGTTAAGGGCAAAATCCGTCGATGCGCTCCCACCGGCACAGGTGAGACGATTGCCGTCAAAGACAAAGAGCTCTTCGCTGACCTCACACTCCGGATGAGTCTCGCCAAAGGCATCAATATGTTCGTAGTGAACCGTGGCGCGCTTATTGGTGAGCAATCCTGCCTCGGCAAGAATGAAAGCCCCTGTATCGAGTCCCGCCAAAGTGGCCCCCTGTCGCGCCCAGCGCCGCAAAGCGGATTGCAAGGCAGGCGTGCTGTGGCGTTCAGGTGTCCAACTGCTGGAGACGACCACCAAGTCGGCCCGGTCTTCTGGCAAGGCTCGTGTCGTCACCTCAATGCCATTGCTGGCCATACAAGGACCACCCGCCTCGGACGCGATCTGCCAACGGAAACGCACCTGCCCCTCCAGATAGTTCGCCGCGCGAAACGGATCGAGAAATCCCATTGTGGCCAGCACATTGAAATGCGGCGTCACGACAACAAGGATATTGAATTGCGTATCTTCGGGCATGAAACATGGCCAATCAGATCAAAAATCCGTCTGTCCATGTTGAACACGTTTACCGAAGCCCGCCTAGACCAGATCGCGGGGAATTTCCTCATCCCAGGTTTGACGGTATATCTCTTCCTCGCCAAAATACGCTTCTAGTTCACCTTTCAAAACGAAGTGCGTCTTTGTCGCGTGCATGCGTGTTCGGGTGCGTGTTGTCACTTGCCACGCGCCGCGCGACACCTCCTCTGTCCACGTCACGTCAAACGATGCGCTCAATGGATCATCCGGGTGAATGCGATAAATCTCTTCATGCGTGGATGCTGTGGTCCAACCATCATGATCGTTGTGACGCACCCGGCCCTCATCCACCTTGAGACGATAGGTGACCTCTCCGGTGATCAGATCAGTTTGGAACCCATTCTCAAATTCAGGATTGGAAAGCTGTTCTATATCAAGAGGCTCAGCGCCTTCTGGTGGTAGAAACTCTGGTAGTTCGGCATCCAGGTCTGAGGCGTGGCGCACTGGTAGTGCAACCGTACTTTGCCCCGTCACAATCTGCAGCGTGACCTTTTCGGGCATGGGCCAGATCACTGGCCAGTACGTCGTTGAAAGCGCGATACGCAGTTTGTGGCCAGCCGCAAACCTGTGCCCACAATCGTTCAGTTTGAGACCCACGCGATAGCGCTTGCCGGGGGTCAAAGGCGTAGGATGTTCATGATCATCGCGGTGCGTCAGATTGAGGACACCGTAGCTGACGCGTGTTGCGGCCCCATCAGGCATCACGTCACTCAGCACCGCAGCGATCATTGCCACAGGCTGATCACTTTCCAATTCTAGCTCAAGCTCCGGCGCACCGAGAATGCTAAAATCCACTTCCAGTACAGGAGTATCAAACACCAGCGACCCACCCGCTTCGGCGCGCTGATCCCCGGGACCGTCGGGATCGAGCCCAAAGGCACACCACCTGCCGCCAGCCATGCCGACTGTCTGAGGGGAACAGAGAGTCAATGCTTGGGCATTCTGTGCCACAGGCTCAAGACCCGTTGAGTTGAGGTGCCAAATCTCTTGCTTTACCTGTTGGCTCGGCCAGCTTTCGGTTGCAGCCCACCGTCCCGGACGATGGTCGTAAAACGTCTGTGGCGACACACCATCCTGCACCCAAGCGCGCAGAGCGGGTTCATCCATGATGCCGGTCTCAATGCCTTTCAGCCAATAGTCCCACCAGCGCAGGCATTCTTGCAAAAACCCAATCGCCGGACCCGGTTTGGCAAAATGCGGGTACTTGTGCGCCCACGGCCCTACAAGACCCTTACAAGGGCTGTCCAATCCTTCCATAAGGCGAAACACGGCGTTGGAATACCCATCTGCCCAACCACCAACAGCGTAGACCGCCGCCTTGATCTGCGAGAAATCCTCGCAGACCGAACCATGTTTCCAGAAGTCATCCCGGCGCTGATGCCGCAACCAGTCCGAAATCCAGAACCCACTGCCCCTAAGACGCTCCAACCAGATTTCTTGACACTTGTTACCGGCAACCAAAGGGTCTGGCGGGGTGGTGTTGAGCGAAAACATGTAGCTGGACCACCATGGGTTATCCATCATCAGGCAACCGCCCATATAGTGGATGTCATCCGCATAGCGATCATCGGTCGAACAAATGGATACTATGGCCTTGAGCGCTTCGGGCTGCCGTGCTGCCACTTGCAACCCGTTGAACCCGCCCCACGAAATGCCAATCATACCCACCGAGCCGCTGCACCACGGTTGCGAGGTTATCCAGTTGATCACCTCAAGCGCGTCATCCTGTTCCTGCTTGAGATACTCCCCCTCCATTACACCTTCACTGTCACCTGAGCCACGCATATCCACGCGGATCGCCGCATAGCCATGGCCTGCGAAATACGGATGGGTCAGCGCATCCCTCTCCGCAGTGCCATCACTGCGGCGGTAAGGCAGATATTCCAGGATAGCTGGAACCTGTTCCGTGCCTTTGGGTTTCCAGATTTTGGCAACCAGGCGCACGCCATCGGACATCTCGATAAATACCGGGTCCAGCACCTCAATCTCGTGAGGAAACTCAGTGATGGTTTTCATGATGCAAGCCTCCGACCCTTGGCGCTACTTTTCGCGTTTCAAAGCCGAAGTGCAATTCTCTTTGTGATCTATGCCAAACTCGGCAGCCAAAGCACGATGGCTGGAAAGGCCACGAGCAAGGCAATCGTGATGGCATCTGCGATGAAGAATGGCGTCACACCCTTGAACACATCCTGCACGCTCAGATCATCACGTACGCCCGCAACCACGAAACAGTTGAGGCCAATAGGAGGTGTGATGAGACAAAACTCCGCCATTTTGACAACTAGGATGCCGAACCAGATCGCGCACATCTCACCTGACATGCCAAAGGTGCTGTCAACGGCCAAAACATCCTCTCCACCATTGAGCGCCATAACCGCAGGATAAACCACGGGCAGCGTAAGCAAGAGCATGCCAATGGCATCCATGAACATGCCAAGAACCGCATAAGCCAAAAGGATGCAGACCAGAATGAGCCACGGTGACATTTCCAAAGCGGTCAGCCAATCTGAGAACGCGCCAGGCAAGTCGGCAAAACCGAGGAAGCGAACGTAGATCAGCACACCCCAGATGATCGAGAAGATCATGACAGTGAGCTTCGCTGTCTCAATGAGTGCAGACTTTAGCTCTCCCCAACCCATACCGCGATAGAGTGCCATGAGAAACACGATGAAAGCGCCCACGGCACCGCCTTCGGTTGGTGTGCCCCAGGCATCGCCGAAAGGGTTGTAGACAAAGAAGATGATAATCACGACCACAGCGACAATCGGCAAGGCCGGTGGCAGCGAGGCGAAACGCTCTCGCCATGTAAAACCGCTGACAGGCGGCCCAACCGATTTGAAAACCATGGCGATAGTGATGATCAAAATGGCATAGACAAACGCCGAGAAGACACCGGGGATGAAACCAGCCAGCAAAAGCTTTCCCACGTCCTGTTCGACGATCAATGCATAGATCACCAGAATTGCAGAAGGCGGAATAAGGCTAGCCAGGGTACCACCAGCAGCCACGACACCTGCTGCAAATTGCTTGTTGTAGCCGACTTTGAGCATCTCTGGGATCGCGATCCGCGCAAAAACCGCCGCCGTGGCGACGCTGGCCCCGGAGACCGCAGCGAATCCTGCAGTGGCGAACACTGTCGAGACCGCCAAGCCCCCCGGCACCCAGGCGATCCAACGTTTTGCTGCTTCGAAAAGAGCACGTGTCAACCCGGCGTAGTAGGCCAAATATCCAATAAGAATGAATGTCGGAATCAGGCTAAGCGCATGCGCCGATACCTTTGAATGCGGCACTTGTCCTGCCACCTTGACGCTTATTTCAACCGCCTTCCAGAACCGGGCGGGATCATAGTCAAAGCCATTCCAACGCAGCCAAATCAGCCCAAGGAAGCCAGCCAAACCCGCAGCAAACGCCACGCGCATGCCGAGAACAACCATGGCCAACATGCCGGCGGTGGTCCAAAGTCCGATTGTTATTGGGTCCATCAGTCGCGACCCTCCAACTGTTCTGCTTCCGCTGCAGCTTGTTCTGCCACTGTCATCTTGAGAGGCACTGCAACGGGCCGTTCCAACCCGAGCACCAGCGCGCGCGCGTATCCCCAAGCTTGCAAACATAAGCGCAGACACAGAACAGAAAACGCGACTGGGACAAGAAGTTTCGCAGGCCAAATCGGCAGGCCAATATCTATCGTGCTATCCCGGCTCCACAGCGGTTTGCTCATGTCAAAGCTGCGATCAAAGTGCGACCAACTCCCCCATACCAGCGCCACCATCAGGAGCAAGATCAACAGGATAGCGATCAATTCCAGCGCCCAGAGAATGCGGCCGTTGAGCTGACCAATCAGAATATCCATGCGAATATGCCCGCCTTCGCGCTGAACATAGGACACCCCCATGATCGCAATAAGCGGCATCAAAAGCTCAATCCAATCGACATAGCCGGGCAAAGGTGCGCCAAAAAACTCGCGCCCACTGACCGAATAGGCGGCAAGAAACATCAAGGAAAAGGCAGCAAGACCACTAAAGAGCGCGAACACACGTTCAAGCTGTAGCAAGCCCCGGTCCAGCCGACTGAGCAGGCTGGAATCTTGTAATACAGTGGATGCGCCGGCCATTGTCCCCTCCTGTATAGTGTTCAGGCCGAGGGACTCCCCGGCCTGATTTCTTGTGTTTGCTGGCTTTTTAGCTTCAGCTTCCGCTGCGGTGATCTTCGAGTGTCTTGATCACAAGATCGTAAAGTTCCTGACCTGGCAGGCCCTGGGATTCCATATCAGCAATCCACGCTTCCCGAATTGGATCAGCAGCCTTGGCCTTGAAAGCTTCAATTTCGCCGTCCGCGATTTCGACTTTCTGAACGCCTTTCTCTTCCAGTACGCTGTCCCACTTCTTGAGCAGTTCGCCGTAGTTCGCCAGGTAGTGATCCAACGCCTCTGACACCGAGCTGTCCAATGCAGCGCGGTGTTCATCCGACAAGCCTTCATAGGCGTCGATATTAACCACAACCGGGCAATTCACGGTGCCAGGGTTTAAGTTGGCGGTCCACCATTCGGCCTGATTAATTGTGCCAAAGCTCAGGTGGGCGTGCTGCGCGAACGCGACTGTGTCGACAACGCCAGATTCCATCGCCTGGTAGGCTTCGGTCGCCGTGACGGATGTTGGCACGCCACCAACAGCTTCAAAAGCTTTGCCAAGCCCGCCCGTTGCACGTACGCGCATACCTTCAAAATCTTTCAGCTCATCCCGCGGTTCGCCAGTGCCAACAATGTTGTATTGTGGCATAGGCGACGTCATCAGAAGCTTGGCATTCCACTGCGCCATTTCTTCCGCAGCAGCAGGATGACTATAGACAGCCGCCGAGACCGCCATTTCTTCTTCCAGATTGCTCACGCCCAAGAACGGCAGTTCCAGTACAGTAATCACACGGTTCTTGTCCCGGTGATACCCGGCACAAAACTGTGCCATTTCAAAGGCGCCAATCGAGATACCGTCAAGGTTTTCCTTGTTCTTCGAAAGTCCGCCATAGCTGATGTTCAGAGTAAACTCGCCATTGGTTTTTTCGCTGACCAATTCAGCCAGCTTTTCAACATGCTCGGTAAAGGCGCGGCGTTTACCCCAAAGGGATACATTCCATTCCGTCGCCAGGGCCTCTCCGGCAAAGGCAAATGACAGCGCGGCGGTGACGCCGGCTCCAAATAGTTTTTGCATTGTTTCTCTCCCTATCTTGTGCGGCAGATATTAGGGGGCTGAGCCGCGCAAGCAACAGGCGATTTTACATGGGCAATGTAAAGAAACTTAATCAACGCAAAGAAAAACCCAGTGCGCAGAAGCGGCACCGGGATCATTCAATCAGTTCTTTCGTTGACCAGCTTTCCGGCTATTCCGCTGCATCCCGCCTTGGCAATGTCCAATTTGGGCGCACGAAATGACAAGTGTATCCATTCGGAATGCGCTCAAGATAGTCTTGATGCTCTGGTTCCGCTTCCCAGAAGTCGCCAACTGGCTCAAGTTCCGTAACAACGCGTCCTGGCCAAAGCCCGCTGGCATTCACATCAGCAATCGTATCTTCGGCCACCGCTTTTTGTTCATCGTTCGCATAGTAAATCGCCGACCGATAGCTCATACCACGATCATTGCCTTGTCGGTTCGGCGTTGTTGGGTCGTGAATCTGAAAAAAGAACTCCAGCAACTGTCGAAAGCTGATCGTCTCGGGATCGAATATGATCTCGATGCCTTCGGCGTGCGTTCCATGGTTGCGATAGGTCGCATTGGGTACATCGCCGCCAGTGTAACCCACACGCGTTTTGTGAACTCCAGGCAACTTGCGAATGAGATCTTGCATGCCCCAAAAGCACCCGCCGGCTAATACTGCGCGTTCTTCTGTCATCACACGTCCTCCACTTGATCTAGGTAGGCACCATAACCCTCGGCCTCCATCTCGTCACGATGAATGAACCGCAATGACGCTGAATTGATGCAATAGCGAAGACCTCCGCGATCGCGCGGCCCGTCCGGAAACACATGCCCCAGATGGCTGTCGCCATGCGCACTGCGCACCTCGGTGCGCACCATGCCGTGCGTCGCATCATGGTGCTCGGTGACATGCGCCGTCTCGATTGGCTTCGTGAAACTGGGCCAACCGCATCCGGATTCGAACTTGTCAGAAGAGGCAAAGAGTGGCTCACCCGAAACGATATCGACATAGATACCGGGCTGTTTGTTGTCGTTATACTCCCCGGTGAAGGGGCGCTCTGTACCGTTCTGCTGCGTTACACGGAATTGCTCCTGCGTGAGTTTCGCCAATGCGGCGTCGCTTTTTTCATACTTCATCGCAGGCCCCTTTCCCTCATTGTTCACTAGGAAAATGGCATCAAAACCGCTGTTTGCAAGGGCAAGGGCAGTCCACCATCTGCTCTCGGTTACAAAAACGAAACAAATGAAACCCCAACACAGTTGACGCGACATAAGCCAGAAACGCGACACTCCTAGGTAGGCGGCATCGAATAAACCCGGAGCGGCACGATGCCTCGCAATGCCTTGAATAAATTGAATGACCTCTCTCCTGCCACCATCGGCATGGGCTTTGCTTGGGTGGGCGTGATGATCTATGCCGCGTCAAATTCCATCGCGACACTATTGGTTGACATTGGGTCGGCCAATCCAGTTGCCGGTGGGCGGAATGCCATCACGTTCACAAACTTATTGTTTCTGGGGTCGCTCATTTCGCTGGTTCCGATGATCGCATTTTTCCGAGGCGACTGGACCCGAACGAACTTGCGGGTGTTGTCACGCAAGGACTGGGGCTTTCTGACACTGTCCGCCTTTTTGTCCTCCGCCCTGACCCCCGGCCTGTTCTTCTTTGCATTGGAGCACTCCAACGTGACAAACGTTGTGTTGGTGAGCCGGATTGAACCACCGCTTTTTCTTTTGGCGGCCGCGATATTCTTGCGCGAACGCATCAACCCCAGAGCGTTTTCCGCAGGTTTGGTCGCCCTGATCGGTGCGACCCTGATGATCGGCTTGAGGGGGGCGGCGACACTAACGTGTTTAACATCGGCGAAATCGCAGCGGCTACGGCCACATTGTCCTACGTTGCGTCAGCAATCGTTGCGCGCCGTGTCCTGAAGAGGATTCCAATGGGCATATTCTCAATCTACCGCACGGCTGTTGGTGCTGCGATGTATTTTGCGCTTGTCTCAATTCTGCAAGGACCCGAGCAGTTTCAGGATCTCTTCTCACCAGTTTTGCTGGGTTGGATTTGGGTCTATGCAATTCCGGTGATCGTAATCGGACAACTCGCCTGGTTCTTCGCGCTGAAATACGCACGGGCCAGCGACTTGTCTCTGGCAACTTCTGTCTCACCCTTGGCTGGTATCGTCTTTGCAATGGTGCTGTTAGGAGAAAACCCCGGCATTGGATTTGTCCCTGGCGCCACATTGATCCTGGTCGCTGTTTGCATCGGCCAGATGCGTGACACGACATGGCAAGTACTGTTTGGCGCGGCTGTCGGCTCACTTAAAAACATACAACGCCGTATGGTTGCGGCATCAAGTCAAGTTGCTCTTGGCATCAAATGGCGCAGCCACGTGTGAAATAGAACACTGCTATTTCTATTTGGGATTGTAAATATACCCAATCCCCCGAACCGTTTTGATGATCTGCGGTTTCTGGGGGTTGGGCTCGATCTTGCGGCGCAAGCGGGAAATCCGAATATCAATGCTGCGGTCAAACGGGTCCCAGGACCGGTCATGCGCCTGCTCCAAAATCTGGTCACGATTCAAGACGCGACCTCTGTTGCGAGCAAACAGGCTGAGCAAGTTAAACTCCATTGCGGTTAACGCAACCTCTGCACCTTCGGGATCAATCAGCTTTGCCGCAGTAAGGTCGAGCGTGAATTCACCAAACGGTGCCGTCTTGGGCGCGTCCCCTTGAGCAGGTTCTTGAACCGCCTCAACCTTGCGCCGCAGCACGGCCTTGATGCGCGCCTCTAGCTCACGAAGGTCAACGGGTTTGGCCAGATAATCATCGGCGCCCATCTCCAGACCCACGATCTTATCTATCACTTCGCCCGCGGCGGTCAGCATAACAACTGGCACCTGATTGGATGTGCGCAGACTGCGCAAAGTGGTCAATCCATCCTCACCCGGCATGTTGATATCCAAGAGAATGAGATCCACCGAAGTTGTGTCGATCACATTGCGCAACTCATCGCTGTTACCAGCTGGAACAACATCAAAGCCCCGCTTGGTCAGATATTCGCGCAGCATATCGCGAACATCCGGTTCATCGTCACATACGAGAATTTTGGCGGTGGTCGTCATGCGTTACCCTGCTCCAACTTGTTCAGAATGTCCGATACGAACCCGCGAAGTTCTTTTGGCGAAACAGGCTTTTCAATATAAGGTCGCTGCGCCTCAACGAGAAATGTCTGCGAGTACCGTCCCATAGTGTCTCCTGTCACGAATCCGATACGCCGCACCATTTCCGGAAAATCCTGGGATATGGCTTCAAAGAATCCACGTCCATCAGTATCCGGCATGTTCAGGTCACTGAGAATGATATCATATGTCTGGTTGCGCAAGCTTTCGAGCGCTTGATCCGCCACATTGAACATATCAACAGTGTATCCGCCACGTATCAGAATTTCCGCGTTCAGCTCTGCGACATCTTCTTCGTCATCGACGATCAGAACGCGTATTTCGGAAGGTCGCGTATCCGATGGGTCTTTCTTGCCTGAGTGACGCTGAGTGGGGATGTCCTGAGGCAAGTATATCTGGAAACTCGCACCACCTTCAGGTGTTTCCCCAAGAACTATCCCTCCATCATGCGTTTTTACGATGCGGTGACACAAAGCAAGGCCAATGCCCGTACCCTCGCCCACATCCTTGGTCGTGAAGAACGGTTCAAAAATACGGCTACGTATGCTTACAGGTATGCCCGGTCCATCGTCTTCCACCCAAACCTCAACGCCGTCCTTGGCCGTGCTTAGGCCACTTCTAACCACAATTTTTGTGCCCTTGCCGCTTTTACTTATGGCCTGTTCGGCATTTAGAATGAGGTTAATGAAAACTTGTGTCATCTGGTCGGGATCAACCGCAACCAACGGCAGGTCCTTTGCCAAGTCACAGGTAATGTCTGGACCACCGCCTCCATCCCCATAACGCACAACATCAACTGCGGTTTGCACAATCTCATTTATATTTGTGCTCTGCTGTTTCGCGGGCTCCTGCCGCGCCATGGTCAGGAAGGTTTTCACAATTTTTGCGCACCGTTCCGCCGCATGGCTGATTTTATCAACTTGGCGAAGCGTTTCTGGATCGGTGCAATCCTCTTGCAGCATAAGCGAATGTCCGACCACGACGGACAATGGATTGTTCAACTCGTGCGCAACCCCTGCCAAAAGCTCGCCCATCGCGGACATTTTTTCATTCTGATAAAGTTGATTTTGCTGTTGTGCCAATTCCGCCTCGATCCGAAGCTGGTCTGTCAAGTCACGCGTATGCGAGACGATCACATCTTGCTCGTTGTAACGGATAAGTCGTGCCGACACCGAACCCGAGAACGTTGAGCCATCAGCTCTGACATATTCGGCTTTGAAATCGCGAATTGCTCTGTCCTGTTTCAACTTCTGAAGATAGGCGTCACGCGTTTTTGTATTTGCGTAAAAGGTCCGCGCATTGCGATCAGTTCCAAAGAGTGAGATGGTTTCTGGGCTGCTAAACAGCACTTCGCCTGTTTCAGCTTTGGTCATTTGAATGGGTGCCGGACACGCCTCCAGCACATGACGGATCATCTCTTCCTGCGCCTGGCGTTCACTCAAATCGACAACTGCTGAGACAACACAGGTCTCGCCTTCAAACTCAATAACGCGACCCCAGCAAGTGGCAGGAACCGTGGCACCGTCTGAAAGCCTGATCGTGAGGCGGTAGTCATCCAACGCCCCTGATTTTGTCAACGCGGCGATATATGTGTCGCGATCCTTCGGATCAGCATAATGCTTCAGCGCACATTCTGTATCGCCGTACATCTGAATTGCTCTGGGCGACCGATAGAGTATCTTACCGTCCGACATTTGCGCCATGACCACGGCAACCGGACTTGTCTCCAAAACCTTACGCAGCAACTGCGCCTGTTCCTGCGCCGCAAGTTCGGCTTTTTTGCGTTCGGTGATGTCCGTATTGGCAACCACAAAACCACCACGTTTCGTGGCGCTGAATTGGGCTTTGTAGAACGTTCCATCCGTCAGAGATACTTCCAAAGCCTGGCCAATCGGAACACCTTGGCCCAGCCGGTCTTCTAACCAATCTTCCGCACGGCCCAAGGCATCTTTGTACTGTCCTCTATCCGCACCCGCCCGCAACAGATCATCCCAACGCACACCTTGTACGATCAGGTCCGCAATCATTGGAAACATGTTGCGATACTGCTGATTGAAGGTCACGAGCCGATGGTCTGCATCATAAACGGCTATCCCTTCGGAAAGGGATTGAATCGCATCCCAAAGAAGATCTGCGGTTGGTAAGTGGTCCGTTGCGCCCGTTTGAGTCTCTGGTGTCATGTACACAAACCTATCCAGCGAATGTTTCAGCTCGTTTTCAATTCGCCTCTGTTTTGTTTCAATTGTAACAGCGAGCAAATACAGTCAAGGAAGTGAGCCTCCCTCAAGCGGCTGAAATTATTTGCATAATCTGTTTTTCAAGCTGCCTCTAAGTTGTTTCCCAACTGAAACACAAAACCGCTTTCACGGACATCAGACTGCAACATCGCACGCCCAAAACCTGTGACATCAACTCAGCAATCTATCCCCAAAGGACCGTCAGATGTCACAGATCAAATCTTCCATCCTCGAAACGATTGGCAATACGCCGATCGTCAAAATCAACAAACTCGGCCCCAAGGGCGTGGAGCTTTTCGTGAAGCTCGAAGCGTTCAATCCCATGGGATCGGTGAAAGACCGATTGGCCCTTGGCGTCATCGAAGCCGCCGAGCGCGATGGATCGCTGCGTCCGGGGCAAACCATCGTCGAGGCCACCAGCGGTAACACCGGTATTGGCCTGGCAATGGTCTGTGCCCAAAAGGGCTATCCGCTGGTAGTCACTATGGCAGAGAGCTTCAGCGTCGAACGCCGCAAACTCATGCGGTTTCTTGGTGCCAAAGTCGTCCTGACCCCCGCTGCGCAAAAGGGCAGCGGCATGGTGGCCAAGGCGCGAGAGCTGGCTGCAAAGCATGGCTGGTTCATGTCCCGGCAATTCGAAAACCCGGCCAATGTCGAGATCCATAGCCGCACCACAGCGCGGGAGATCCTAAGGGATTTCGGGAATGACGGTTTGGATTTTTGGGTCACGGGCTTTGGCACTGGCGGTACCTTAACGGGTGTGGCCCGCGTACTGCGCAACGAAAGCCCCGAGACGAAGATTGTAACGGCAGAACCTGCCACAGCTGCGCTGATGCAAAGCGGAGAGGTGCAGCCATTCAACCCTGATGGAAGTGCCGCGGAAAGCCATCCCGCCTTTAACCCACATCCGATGCAAGGCTGGTCGCCAGACTTTATTTCGGACATCGCACACCAATCGATGCAGAACGGCTTCATCGATCAGATGGTGTCTGTTGCCGGACCCGATGCAATTTCCATTGCCAAGGACCTGGCCCGTAAAGAAGGCATCTTCTGCGGCATCAGTGGGGGAGCGACCTTCGCGGCCGCCTTGCATGTCGCCAAGACAGCGCCGCAAGGTTCCAAGATCCTCGCAATGTTGCCGGACACCGGCGAACGCTACCTCTCAACCCCGCTTTTCGACGATGTCGCAATTGAGATGACGGATGAGGAACTCGCGCTTTCAGAATCGACACCCAGCGTCCGTTTTGACGTGCCCGCACCAGCAAAACCATCACCCGTCGCTGCTCTTGCAGGCAACTAAAACACCTGGCCGAAGGCAGATTTTCCTCCGGTCAAACCATGCCCGAAAACACAGAATCTCAAAGGAACCAAGCCATGCAACAGGTTCATGCCTTTCCCACACTCTCAGGCCCTCTGGCCACCGCATCAGCCTATGCCAATGGCTATCGCGAGACCAAAACAAACCTGCATCCCACGGCCACTTTGGCCGAATTGCGCAAATCCTTTGGTGGAGACCTTCCTGCCAAAGGGCAACCCGGCGAAGATGTCATCGCCGAGCTGATCCAAGCCACCGAGCCCGGTCTTGTTGGCAACACGCAAGCTGGGTTTCACGCCTGGGTTATGGGTGGGGCGAACATCACTGGCGTTGCGGCAGATTGGCTGACGTCAATCTGGGGGCAAAATGCAGGCATATATAAATGCTCCCCAGCGGCTGCCACAGCCGAAGAAGTTGCCTGCAATTGGCTTTTGGATGTCTTGGACTTGCCACGCGACGCCTCTGTTGGCTTGACTACAGGGGCCACCATGGCGGGTTTCATTGGGTTGGCCGCTGCGCGTGATGAGGTATTGCGCCGGGCGGGTTACGACCTGGCTGAGACAGGACTTCAATACGCCCCGCCTGTTCAGGTGTTCCTGTCCGCAGACACACATGTGTCAAACCGGGCCGCCCTGCGGTTCCTTGGTTTTGGACAACGCAACATTGTTGAAGTTCCAGCCGACGATCAAGGTCGTATGGATGTCACTGTACTTGGCCACAAACTGGCAAACAGCCGGGCACCAAAAATCATTCTGGCGACCGCTGGACATATTAACTCCGGCGCGTTCGATGACTTTCCCGCGCTTGCGGATTTGGCAAAGCTGCATGGCGCATGGTTGCATGTGGACGCGGCGTTTGGATTGTGGGCACGCGCAAATGTCACAACCCGCTTCATGACCCGCGGCATCGAACGCGCGGACAGTTGGTCAACGGATGGGCACAAATGGCTGCAAATGCCCTTTGATGCAGGCTTTGCCATTGTCCGTGATCGCGATGCTCATCGCCGCGCTATGGACATCACCGCCAGTTATCTCTCCGAGGCGCCGGACGGCGGACGCGATGCAACGCAATTCAATCCCGAGCTGTCTCGCCGCGCACGCGGGTTTTCTGCCTGGGCCACGTTCAAGTCGCTTGGCCGTGACGGGATCGCCGACATGGTTCACAATCATTGCGCCTGCGCCAGCCTTCTTGCGCATAAGCTGCGGCGAGTCCCCGGCATCCGCATTCTCAACGATGTGGTTTTGAACCAGCTCGTTGCGGTGTTTGATCCGGGGCAAGGTCAGGAGGCCGCCGACCGGGCCACCAAGCAAATGGAAAATGCGCTCAACGAAGATGGGCAACATTTCTTTCAAACGGCGCAGTGGCGCGGGCAACGTGTGTTGCGCATTTCAATCATCAATCAGCAAACAGGCCCCCGCCACATCTCTGCTCTGGCCCAAAAGATTGAAAAGCTCTGGAGTGATATCAGAGCCTAGAGCGGCCACCACTCACGCGTGCCGCTCCTGAACCCGTCGGGCCTTGCCTGGCGGGTTTTTTGGTCTTTTGAGAGGCTTCCAAACCCAAATCATACCCGTTTTGAAACACTTGAAACACCAAAGGCCATCGCGTGACCAAAAGCTGAAACATCAAAAGCTTAGAACAAGGATATTCCCGATGCAGGGACGTCGACCCTCCCTTCGGCGAGCTCGCATCACCCCAACCGCAAACGCCCGTGAGGGCCGCATCTTAAGACCAATAAGGAACATGACAATGCATACCTTCGCAGAACACACAACCCTGCCCATGTCGATGGATCAGCGCAACCTTGTCTCACTCGTCACCCGGATCAAATCCGCGGCCAAGGCCACACACAAGAGAGGTCGAGAAAAGGTCACACGCATGGTCAGCCTGCCCAAAATCCAGCCCTCCAACCGCGATGGCTGGATCGTGTAGACAACTTGAAAGGAAACCATAATGGCCCGCTTTCGCAACTCTAACCGCCACGCTGCCCATGAGATGGCATACGTTCATTCCACCGACACGCGTCACCGCAGAACACCTTTGGTCGAGACAAGCTTGTTTGCAAAACTTGGGTACGATCACGCAATGATCTGAACGCGTGGCACGGATATGAAAAACCGACACAACCTCTTTGTCTGAGAGTGGGTCAATCGCTTTCAGACAAAGAGCCTCATCATTCCCAGAGGGTCGATATTGACCGGTGCGAACAATCCTGCATTAATCCACCACGTCTGACCCCAAACTTCACTTCGTCAGATAGGACTTGGAAGATTTATGGAAAAATCTCTTTTTGACAAATATGGCGGCTTTTCTACCGTCAGCAAAATTGTCCTGACACTCTATGATCGTTTGCTGGAAGACGATGATGTCGGGCCGTTTTTCGATGACGTCGATCTCTCACGTCTGATTGATCACCAAACAAAATTCGTGTCTTCCCTAATGGGCGGTCCTGCATCCTTTAGTGATGATCATATCGAACGCGCCCATCGCGGCATGCAGATAGAGGATCATCAGTTTGACCGACTGAAGGAAATCGTCGCGGAAGTTCTCACCGATTTTGACGTTGAAGGTCCTGATATTGCGACGATTGTTGGTGCGTTTGAGGCACGGCGCAACATCCTGATCGAGAAACCAGATGTCAATTGAGGCCATCAACGAGCAGCTTCTGCGTGCCATTGGCGTTGGTGTGGCTTTGGTCGACCTTGAAAACCTGTCGTTTCCGTTCCGCAACGACACTTTCAATGAGTGGTTCGGCGAACCAGACCCGTCTACAAAACTGAGCGATTTGTTTCCTGATCTTGACGCTCAAACGCTTAGGGCAGACATGCACAGCGGCGGTCGGATGACGACCGAAGCGTCGTTTAAGTTGCGCCGGCGCACCATGACGGTCGCGCTGGAATTCAATCTGGCGCAAAATGCCAGCGAAAATATCGCGGTGCTTGTCTGTCAGAACATCACGCGGATCAAGGAACTGGAGTCCATGATTGATTCCTATTCCATGATGGTGGAACGCAACACACACGAGATCAAACGTGAGAAAGAGCAGGTCGAAAAACTCCTGCTCAATATGATGCCACGAGCTGCTTATGAGGAATACAAAACCTTCGGTGTTGTCTCACCACGATTGTTCGATCCCGTCTCTGTTCTTGCGCTTGATTTCATTGGCTTCGATGAACAGCTTGCGCAGCACGAACCCGGTGTGATCGTCAGCGAACTCAACGACATCTACAGCGCATTTGACCGCATAGGCGCACAGTTTTCCTGCCAACGTATCCGGACAAACGGAGACAGCTATGTTGCTGTATCGGGCGTACCCGACCCGAACCAGGATCATGCCATGGCCGTCGCCAATTCTTGTGTGCGCTTCCTGCGCTACCTCGTGCGGCGCAACGAGTCTCATCCGATCCAGTGGACCGCGCGCATCGGAGTGGCCTCCGGTTCGGTGATTGGATCGGTTGTCGGCAGTCAGAACTACATCTACGACGTCTTTGGTCCGACAGTCGGCGCCGCGCTGCATCATCGGTCAATCGCGGATGACATGACCATCGCGACAGACACGGCCTTCGCTGACAGTGTTACCGAAAAATTTGGAGCTGAAGCATCCAAAGACGGTACGCATGTTCTGATGCGCGACCTGGCGGAAAACGCCTAGAGGGCGTGCTTTATGGCATTTGACCCTCAAAACACACCAGCAAAAGTCACTGCAAAAGCGCTTTATGAAATCCTAGAGAAACTTGATCAGGGCATTGCGGTGTTCGACGCCGATGGCACTCTAACTCTGGCCAATAGCAGCTTTCGAAAAATGTACCCTGACCTCGCTGATTTGCTGCGACCTGAATTGCCTTGGACCATCTTTCTGCGCGAAGCGCTTAGCAACGGGGCAATGCCTGTTCCAGTGGCGAAACGACTGGACGAAATTGAATCTTCGCTCGACTACAATAGACCATCCGCCGATCCTGTTCTGATGCCTTCAGCGGGAGGTCTTTCCTATGCTTTGACCATGGCAGCGACCTCCGATGGGGGATTTTCGCTCACCCAATCCAACATCCGGGATCAATCCAAGGAAATCGATGCCGCGCGTGAGGCCGAAACCCTTTTGCGCAAAGTTCTCGAGGCATGCCCCACCAGTCTTACCATGTCACGGGTCACAGATGGGCAAGTGATTTACCGCTCCCCTGCCGCAACAGAGCTATTGGGCTCTGCCAAAAGCAGCTTCTCACATTTTGCACAGCCCGAAGAGCGCGCCGATTTCGTCACGGCTCTTTTGCCGGATGCGCGCGTGGACAACATGCGTGTAACCGGTATCCGGGCAAGTGGAGAGCATTTCCCCGCAGATCTCTCAGCGCGACTTATAGACTATCGCGGCGAGGACGTGATCGTCAGCAACATCGAAGACTTGACCAAGGAACTGGCTGTCCAGGCCGAACTTGACCGCCAAAGAGATCAGTTGTTCCAGGCTGAGAAGCTTTCCGCCTTAGGCGAGCTTCTGGCGGGCATTGCGCATGAGCTGAACAACCCGCTCTCTATTATCGCAGGGAATGCAGAGATCCTGCACGAAGAGCTGGAAAACTCGCCACAGGAACGACGCGTGGAAAAGCTCTCGCAGGCGGCACAAAGGTGCATTCGGATCGTTCGGTCGTTCTTGTCGCTTGCACGCGAGGAGCCTCTTGACCTCAAGCCACTCCGGATTTCTGAACTTGTCTCAAATGCTGTTGAGGCGGCGACGCAAGAAGCCGAAAGAGCCAACGTCATCTTGGAAGTAGATGGCTCACAGCCGTGCTCAGAGGTCATAGCCGACGAGGTGCAACTCACACAGGTTCTCATCAATCTATTGACCAATGGCGTCCATGCGGTCCGTGACTCGGGTGTTGGCGATCAGGTTTCCATCGGCTGGACATGTAATGGCAATACGCTATGCCTTCGCGTCGCAGACAATGGTCCCGGCGTCCCAGATGACCTCAAAAGTCGCATCTTCGACCCGCTGTTCACAACCAAACAGGCGGGCAAAGGCACCGGCGTGGGCTTGGCCTATTGCCATCGGATCATCACGGCGCACAAAGGGCAGATTCATCTAGAGAACGACAAGGCCCAAGGAGCGGCTTTTGTGTTTGAGTTGCCTTTGGCGCGCTGAGGTCTACTGCTGTGATCAAAAAATGAGCGGCCTCTGAACCGCTCAGGTTGACACTAAGAAGTCGTCAGGAAGATAGGCGCACGGGGCGCGCAACAACACACGCGCCCCGCACTTGGGAGAAGCCTGGACTTACTGCCAGGACTTGATCAACTCGTCATAAGAAACGGTCTTGGGCTCTTCGTCCTCATTCTCGAGCTTCGCATAAGGCGCACCTGGCTGATCAAACCAATACTGCGCATCCTGCGGCTCGTTCATGACCGGACCGAGATCGCCTTGAACCCCAGCGCGCTCCAGGCGTTCAAGCACACGTTCCTGGTCTGCACAAAGTGAGTCCAAAGCCTCTTGAGGTGTCTTGGCACCGGACATGGCGTCGCCAATGTTCTGCCACCACAGCTGCGCCAGCTTCGGATAGTCAGGAACGTTGGTGCCTGTCGGCGACCACTGCACCCGCGCAGGTGAGCGGTAGAACTCGATCAGACCACCGAGCTTGTCGGCGCGTTGCGTGAAGTGATCGGAGTTGATGGTACTCTCACGAATGAACGTCAGGCCCACATCCGCTTTCTTGAGGTCCACTGTCTTGGACACAACGAACTGCGCATAGAGCCACGCGGCCTTTGCACGATCCACCGGAGTAGACTGCATCAGCGTCCAGGACCCTGCGTCCTGATAGCCGATCTTCTGACCGTCTTTCCAGTAAACGCCATGCGGTGAGGGGGCCATGCGCCACTTGGGTGTCCCGTCTTCATTCATCACAGGAAGATCGGGCTCAACAGTTGCAGCGGTAAAGGCCGTGTACCAGAACATCTGCTGCGCAACATTGCCCTGCGCCGGGATTGGACCCGCCTCAGAGAAAGTCATGCCAGCCGCCGCAGGTGGCGAGTATTTCTGCAGCCATTCAATCGCTTTGGTCACCGCATAAACCGCTGCCGGTCCGTTGGTCGCCCCACCACGCGCCACACAGGAACCTGTTGGCTGACTGTTCTCATTGACACGAATGCCCCATTCATCAACCGGAAGGCCATTGGGTTCACCCACGTCGCCCATACCGGCCATGGACATCCACGCATCGGTGTAACGCCAGCCAAGGCTTGGGTCTTTCTTGCCGTAGTCCATGTTTCCAAAGACTTCGCCTTCGACACCCAGATGGCTCAGGTCACGCCCGGTGAAGAATTCAGCAATGTCCTCATAAGCCGTCCAGTTGACAGGCACGCCGAGGTCATAGCCATAGGCCTCTTTGAAGTCGGCCTTGTTCTTCTCATCATTGAACCAGTCATAGCGGAACCAGTAGAGGTTCGCGAATTGCTGGTCTGGCAGCTGATAAAGTTTACCATCCGGTCCGGTGGTAAAGGACGTGCCAATAAAGTCATCCACATCCAGCGTCGGCAGGGTCACATCAGCACCTTCGCCCGCCATCCAGTCGGTCAGGTTGCGCACCTGCTGATAGCGCCAGTGCGTGCCGATGAGGTCCGAGTCGTTGATGTAGGCGTCGTAGATATTCTCGCCCGACTGCATCTGCGTTTGCAGCTTCTCGACCACATCACCTTCACCAATCAGGTCATGAGTAACCTTGATGCCGGTAATGGCTGTGAACGCAGGCGCCAGAACCTGACTTTCATATTCATGCGTCGTGATGGTCTCCGAGACGACCTTGATCTCCATGCCTTCAAACGGCTTGGCCGCATCGACAAAGAACTGCATCTCTGCCTCTTGCCCTGCGCGGTCAAGCACCGAAAGACCGGCGATTTCGTTGTCGAGAAACTCCATCGCCTCTTCCATCCCGGCCCAGGCCGTGCTGCCCAGAAGGGCAAGACCGGCCGCCAGCGCGGTGGTTGATTTCAATCTAAAGTTCATTGTTTCCTCCCATTGGTTATTCGAACTTTGGTTATGTAAGGCGACCCTATTTAGGGGAAGGCCACCGGCGTTTTGTCGATCAAACCCATCGGAACACCGCAAAGGCATAGATCGCACAGACGACTAAAGCATAAGGCTGAGACAGCCCCACAAGGCCCAGCCAGGCCAGGTTGATAAAGGCCGAGCCCAGAAGCGTGATGAAAAGCCGGTCGCCCCGTGTGGTTTCGATCCGAAGGATACCCACCCGTGGGGTTTCGGGATACTTGATCGCAAGGATCGTGAAAGTGATCAGAAGGGCCGCGATAACACCAAAGAAAGCGGCGGTGGGCCATGTCCATGCCATCCAGGCCATTTTCACACCCTCCCCAGGGCAAAGCCCTTGGCGATGTAGTTTCGAACAAAGTAGATCACCAAAGCCCCCGGCACGATGGTCAGAACCCCGGCCGCCGCAAGCACACCCCAGTCAATGCCAGCAGCACCCTGAGTGCGGGTCATGATGGCGGCGATGGGCTTGGCGTCCACGGTTGTCAGTGTCCGGCTGAGCAGCAGCTCAACCCAACTAAACATAAAGCAGAAGAACGCAGCCACACCGATGCCCGAGGCAATCAGCGGCATGAATATCTTCACAAAGAAACGCGGGAAGGAATACCCGTCGATATAGGCCGTCTCGTCAATCTCCTTGGGCACACCGCGCATGAAGCCCTCAAGAATCCAGACCGCGAGAGGCACGTTGAAGAGGCAATGCGCCAGCGCCACAGCGATGTGGGTGTCGAAGAGACCCACGCTTGAATAGAGCTGAAAGAACGGCAGCGCAAACACCGCCGGCGGCGCCATACGGTTCGTCAAAAGCCAGAAGAAGAGATGCTTGTCACCCATAAAGCTATAGCGCGAGAACGCATAGGCGGCAGGCAAGGCCACAGCGATGGAAATCACCGTGTTGATCACCACGTAGATCAACGAATTGATATAGCCGGAGTACCACGCCGGATCGGTCAGGATCGTCTTGTAATTGTCGAGCGTTGGATTGTCCGGCCAAAGCGTGAAGGTGTTCAGGATCTCCGTATTGGTCTTCAGGCTCATATTAAGCAGCCAATAGATCGGCAGCATGAGGAAGATCAGGTAAAGCCCCATCACCACGGCCCGCGAATTGATGGCCGGGATCGAAGAAGACCGTGTTTGAGGTGCTGTTGCGTCAGACATCGCTTATCCCTCCCGCCGGTCAAGATTGGTCATCACGGTGTAGAACACCCAGGAGATGAGCAGGATCACGAGGAAATACATGATCGAGAACGCCGCCGCCGGTCCTAGGTCAAACTGCCCCAGCGCCATCTTCACCAAATCAATACTAAGGAAGGTCGTCGCACTGCCGGGACCACCGCCCGTCACCACGAAAGGCTCTGTGTAGATCATGAAACTGTCCATGAACCGCAACAGGATCGCGATCATCAAAACACCTGCCATCTTGGGAAGCTCGATGTAGCGGAACACCTTCCAACGCGAGGCCTGGTCAATCTTGGCCGCCTGATAATAGGCATCTGGAATAGACTGCAGCCCGGCATAGGCCAGCAAAGCCACAAGCGAGGTCCAGTGCCAGACATCCATGACAATGACAGTCACCCACGCGTCAAACGTGTCTTGCGTGTAGTTGTAATCGATCCCCAAAGCTGACAGCGTATAGCCTAAAAGGCCAATATCCACGCGACCAAAAATCTGCCAGATTGTGCCAACTACGTTCCACGGGATAAGCAGGGGCAAGGACATCAGCACAAGACAGACCGACACCCATACGCCTTTCTTGGGCATGTTGAGTGCCACGAAGATGCCCAAAGGAATCTCAATCGCGAGAATGATCGCCGAGAACATCAATTGCCGACCCAGCGCATCCCACATGCGGTCCGAGGCCAGAAGTTCTTCAAACCATTCCAGACCGGCCCAGAAAAACTGATTATTTCCAAACGTGTCCTGCACGGAGTAATTGACCACCGTCATCAGCGGGATCACTGCCGAGAACGCCACAAGGATCAGAACCGGTAGAACGAGGAACCAGGCCTTTTGATTTGGGGTTTTCTCCATCATGCGGCCTCCCCCTCGGTCAGCCAGTCATCGACATAGACATTCACGCGAGCCGGATCGAACGCCACACGGGTCATATCTGGCGAGATGGATTGGTCTTCACCCGCCACGATGTTGATCTCACTTCCAAAGAGATCCGCGCGCACGATCTTGTGCCGTCCCACATCCTCAACTCGGCGCACCTTGACCGGCAGGCCTTCATCCTCGGTCAGCGACACGAACTCAGGCCGCACGCCAAGCTCTACCTTGCCCGATAACGCCCCATAGGCGCGCGCCAGCGAAAGCGATGCCCCATGCACCTTAGCCGTCTTCCCATCGACGTCCGCCGGGATAAGGTTCATGCCCGGAGAGCCGATGAAATAGCCAACAAACGTATGTTCAGGTCGCTCAAACAGCTCTTGTGGCGTGCCGATCTGAACCACGCGCCCGTCATGCATCACGACCACTTTGTTGGCGAATGTGAGCGCTTCGGTCTGGTCATGGGTCACATAGATCATCGTGTGCCCAAATTTCTGGTGTAATTGCTTGAGCTGTGTGCGCAATTCCCATTTCATATGGGGATCAATCACCGTCAGCGGCTCATCAAAGAGAAGGGCATTGACGTCTTCACGCACCATGCCACGCCCAAGGCTGATCTTTTGCTTGGCATCTGCCGTCAGGCCCCGCGCCTTGCGGTCCAGCGTCTCCTCTAGCCCGATCATCGCAGCAATCTCTTGCACACGTGCAGCAATATACCCCGCATCCGCCCCACGATTGCGCAATGGAAAGGCAAGGTTATCGCGCACCGTCATCGTGTCGTAAACGACTGGAAACTGGAACACCTGCGCGATATTGCGATCCGTAGTCGAAGACGCCGTCACATCCACATCGTTGAACAGAATGCGACCCTGACTTGGTATCAAAAGTCCCGAAATGATATTAAGCAACGTGGTCTTGCCGCAGCCTGAGGCCCCCAAAAGCGCATAGGCCTCACCATCCGTCCAATCGTGGTTCAACTCCTTGAGCGCGAAATCCGCCTCTCCGGTTGGGTTGGGAAAGTATGAATGCGCCAGATTGTCCAGGGTTATCTTCGCCATCGTCGCCCCCTATGCCGCCAACGCGTAGGACGCAGGCGCAACCAGCGTCCCGTCTTCACTGAAAATGTAAACGTGGCTTGGGTCGAGATAGACGCGCAGGGCAGCGCCTATCTCAAGATTGTGCACCCCATGCAAAAGTCCCACCCAGCGCTCCCCATGATGATCGAGATGCACGAATGTTTCAGATCCCGTCAGTTCAGTGACAACCAAGCTCGTCTCAAAGACCATGGCACTTGTCGTATGGCTCTTAATCTCGACATGGTTGGGCCGGAAACCAGCGAGGTAACGACCATCTGCCAAGCCTTCCAGCGCACCTGTTGCCGGGGCAGTTTGACCGTCGCCGAACATCAATTTGGTGCCGGTCTTGCTGATCTTCAGGAAATTCATCGGAGGATCACTGAAGACACGCGCCGTGGTGGCATCAACTGGCTGGCGGTATACAGAGGGGGTCGCATCAAACTGTGTGATCCGCCCTTCCCAAAGGGTTGCGGTAGACCCACCCAGCAACAGAGCTTCTTCCGGCTCGGTTGTGGCATAGACGAAAACCGCGCCTGACTCTTCAAAGATCTTCGGGATCTCAGCGCGCAATTCCTCGCGTAGCTTGTAGTCAAGATTTGCCAGAGGCTCATCCAGCAAGACGAGTCCAGCATCCTTGACCAACGCCCGCGCCAGTGCGCAGCGCTGCTGCTGACCACCTGAAAGCTCCAAAGGCTTACGGTCCAACATCGGCGTCAGTTTCATCAAATCCGCCGCCTTCTTGACCGCCTTGTCC
This sequence comes from Roseovarius sp. W115, assembly GCF_032842945.2. Classification (NCBI taxonomy): domain Bacteria; kingdom Pseudomonadati; phylum Pseudomonadota; class Alphaproteobacteria; order Rhodobacterales; family Roseobacteraceae; genus Roseovarius; species Roseovarius rhodophyticola. Next base: position 1,784,031 of record NZ_CP146606.1, on the reverse strand, counting down.
AACTCGGCCCCGGACATGCCAGAAATCCTGAGCGGCGAGGCGATGTTGTCGTAAACACTCATAGAGGGGTAGTTGATGAACTGCTGGTACACCATGGCGACGCCCCGGTCCTGCACGCGCACGCCAGTGACGTCTTGTCCTTCCCAAAACACCTGCCCACCGGTCGGCATATCCAGCCCCGCCATCAGGCGCATCAGACTGGTTTTCCCGGATAGTGTAGGTCCCAATAGGATGTTCATCGTGCCTTTTTCAAGAACAAGGTCAGTGGGGCGAATATGCGTCACGCCGTTCACCACTTTTGAGATGTTCCTGAGCTCCAATGTCATCTCATCCCCCCTATTCTGCCGCCGCTGGAAAGCTTTTACGCAGGTAGTCCGCCATCCAATTGTCAAGCTTTTGAATCTGCGCCTCGCTCAAGCGCAGACCAAGCTTGGACCGACGCCAGAGCACATCATCAGCAGCACGTGCGTATTCCTTGTGAATGAGCCACTCAACTTCGCGCTGCGTCAAGTCACTTCCAAAGTCAGCACCAAGATCATCTCTGGTAACCGCGTCCCCGAGAATGTCGCGTGCCTCAGTGCCATACGCTCTTACAAGACGCTTGGCCCAACGCTCATTCAAGTACATGAACTCGGCCTGCAAGGCATCGACCAATGCGTCGAAACCGTCGACCGGAAAGTCTCCGCCCGGGAGCGCAACACCAGCAGTCCAGGCCTCATCGATTTGCGGAAAAACACCGGCCACCTTCTCAAGCGCGGCTTCAGCTAGTTTTCGATATGTCGTGATTTTCCCACCAAAAATGTGAAGCGCCGCAGCACCTCTGCTTTTGTCCAGGTTGAGAACATACTCACGCGTGGTTGCCGTCGCTGATTTGGCGCCATCATCATAGAGCGGCCGCACGCCAGAATACGTCCAGACGACATCTGTATTCGAGATCGGCTTGGCCAGATACTGATTGATGAATTCGATCAAATAGCTTTGTTCCGCTTCTGTAATCTGCGGACGTTCATCCGCATCCGCGTGATCTGAATCCGTTGTCCCGATCAAGGTAAAATCCGTTTCATACGGAATGGCAAAGATGATCCGCCCATCAATTCCTTGAAAAAAGTAGCTTTTGTCGTGATCAAATAGCTTTCTCGTCACAATATGGCTGCCGCGTACAAGCCTGACACCGCCTTGCTGATTGCTCTTGAGTGTCCCGCGAAGCACATCGCCCACCCAGGGGCCAGCCGCATTCACCACCATCTTGGCAGTTACGTCGTAGGTTTCATTCGCCACCCTGTCATTCACGGACACCCGCCAAATGCCGTCCTCGACCGTTGCTGAAGTGACTTTCGTGCGCGGACGAATAGAAGCGCCTTTTGCTTCCGCATCCCGGGCATTCAGAACAACAAGGCGCGAATCCTCAACCCAGCAATCAGAGTACTCGTAAGCTTTTTGAAACTCTGGCTTCAGGGGGCGCCCTCTGAACGACCCTGAAGACGCATGGATGTTGTGGCTGGCAAAAGATCGCGACCACCAAGGTTGTCGTAGATAAAAAGACCCAACCGGATGAGCCAAGCCGGTCTACGGCCTTTCATCCACGGCATAACATAGCTGAGCAATTTCGATGTGGGCGTTTCGGAATCAAACCGCATTTCGTGGTGGTAAGGGAGAACAAAGCGCATCGGCCAGGAGATATGCGGCATAGCGCGCAAGAGAACCTCGCGCTCCATCAACGCCTCACGCACAAGCCGAAATTCGAAATACTCCAGATAGCGCAACCCGCCATGAAAGAGTTTCGTTGACGCTCCGGAAGTCGCAGAACCCAAGTCATTCATTTCCACCAGACACACAGAGAGGCCACGACCCGCTGCGTCACGGGCGATGCCACATCCATTGATCCCCCCGCCAATAATCAGCAGGTCAAAGTCCGGCGTCATCGAAATCCTCCCATGTGGCTTAGCGCGCCACACATACAATCGCTGACAAAATTCGATATCAAATGGAAGAAAAAAATGTTCGTTTATGCGCGTTTACGCATAAACATATGAATTCATTTCACTTTTGCCACCCAAACTCTCACATACACATGTTCATAATCAGTGCGATTTGCTCAAAACGAAAAATTTCGCGCGCATTTGGTTGCTTCTTATGGAAAAATCGCGCGACTCACGCACAAAAGCACCTAGAGGAATCATGGGCCAAACACTGCGAAAACCAGAGATTATTGGCATTGCCCGGCGCGAAGGGAAAGTCACGGTGGATATGCTGGTAGAGCACTTTGGCGTGACCCCGCAAACCATCCGCCGCGATCTCACTGAACTCGCAAACTCAGGTCAACTAGAGCGCGTTCATGGTGGTGCCGTCTTGCCATCTACCACAGTAAACATTGGCTACAACGAAAGACGCGGGCTCAATCAATCTGCGAAAGTCGATATCGCGCGACTTTGCGCACAGCATATTCCGCATGACTGTTCTGTGTTTCTCAACATCGGCACGACGACCGAGGCCATCGCAACAGAATTGCTGCATCACCAGGGGCTTTTGGTTGTCACCAACAACACCAATATCGCGCTCATTCTCTCGGCAAATCCTAACATTGAAGTCGTCGTTACAGGAGGCAACTTGAGGCGCTCTGATGGCGGCTTGGTTGGCGAGTTGGCCAAACAGACAATTAAACAGTTTCGTTTTGATCTCGCCGTGATCGGATGCTCAGCACTCAGCGAAGAAGGCGATATCCTGGACTTTGATATTCAGGAAGTTGGCGTGAGCAAGGCCATAATCCGCCAAAGCCAGGCGGTGTTTCTCGCCGCAGATGCCTCAAAGTTTGAGCGGCGTGCGCCAGCAAAAATTGCAGACCTTTCTGAGATTGATGTGTTCTTTACAGACAAGCACCCATCAACCCGCTGCACACAATTCTGCAATACGCACGGGACAGAAATTGAAGTAACTGGATAACGACCTGTCTGCCATTGTTTCTTCGAAGAATCATCGAAACTAGATAGCCCCAGAGTCGTGAACAATACTTTCCAAAGGCCACACATTGTTGAACAGCGCGAAAAACATGAGGTTTGCGCGCTGACTTGATGACGCTACGTCACAAAACAACAGCCTTGTTCTTTAGCTTTGAATTTTAAAGATAATTTCAGTTTCCGGGTAACGTGAGCAGTCCATTCCCACTGATTTCTGTAATCGTCACAGGCGATCTCATCCTCGTGCTCTCGGGTTGCTGCCTTTGACCCGAAGCAGAGCAACAGGAGGAAGACATGAGCGAACTGCTAAAACACTATGTGCCGACTTTCGGCGCGCTGTTGACCACCGGTCAAAGCGAACCTTTGTTTGCCCGTACACAAGATGATCGCAAACAGAGAACCAAAGTACACCGCGAAGAAATCGTCGAGCTTTTCAAAGAGGAACTTCGCTGAAAGTCACATCTCGACAATGACAGTAAACATTACAATTTTTAGGAGATTTGGTGGAGCCTAGGGGGATCGAACCCCTGACCTCTTGCATGCCATGCAAGCGCTCTCCCAGCTGAGCTAAGGCCCCTTTTTTAACGCGGCCAATTGGCCAAACGCTCGACGCTGTCTAAGGAAAGCGCCGGACGGGATCAAGTCTAAATTCCCGCGCGGCGCGCCCCTGCCGTCAACAGCCAATCCTCAGCTGTCGTCGTCTTCCTGCGCGACATCGGCAATGTCATCGAGCGAGACATTGTCCTCTTCGTCGTCATCATCCAAAACGTCATCACCAAGATCAACATCTACATCGACGTCTTCATCATCTTCGAGGATTTCGTCTTCGACTTCCGCGGTCTTCAGCTTCTTGGTTTCAGCATCTTCCGCATCCGCCGTGATGGACCGGCTTTTGCCAGCATGCATCTCTACGACCTCACCCGTGTAGGGGCTAACGATCGGATCCTTGTTCAAGTCGTAAAAGCGTTTACCTGTCGTTGGGCAAATACGCTTAACGCCCCATTCTTCCTTGGGCATTTTGATCCCCTTTGGCATCTCTTTGTCTTGCAGACGATCCGCGTCCCCTGCCATAAGACGAAAGAGGTGTCAAAGGCTTTGACGCGGGCGGCTATGTCATAAACTGCGAGGTCATATGGGCCAACATGTCCTGCCGGGCAACCCCCCTGTTGCAATAACCCTCCGCCGGTCTGGCCGGGCGCGCCGAATTTCGCTGCGAGTCTCGGGGGTCGACGGCCGTGTGACTCTCACTTTGCCGAAAAATGTGCCCGATCAAGAAGGTCTGGCCTTTGTGGAAGAAAAGTCGGGCTGGCTGCGTAAGCAACTTGATCGGCACCCGGATATAGAGACTGTAGGATTGGGGGCGGATCTGCCCATCGAAGGGCAAACTCTGAGAGTTCTCAAAGGACGCGGCAAACGCATAATCAGAGACAACGAGGGGATCTACGTCCCCGGCCCAGAGAACACAGTCGCTGCACGCCTGCAAGGTTGGCTCAAGGTGCAGGCACGTGAAAGACTGGTTCGGGCTTCGGATCACTATGCCGCTCTGCTTGGGCGCAACTACACGCGCATCACATTGCGCGACACAAGATCCAGATGGGGGTCTTGCACGCATCAGGGTGGACTGATGTATTCTTGGCGTCTGATCCTGGCCCCACCTCAAGTGTTGGAATATGTGGCTGCCCACGAAGTGGCGCATCTGGTCGAGATGAATCACTCAGCGCGGTTCTGGTCCACTGTTGAGAATATATTTCCCGACTACGACGAGCCTCGGCGTTGGCTGCGAGAAAACGGCGCCGCCCTGCACAGGTTTCGGTTTGAAACCACGCCACACGATTGACCAGAGCCCGTTTTGTGATCACAAGTGGCTATGGTTTCTGCTCAACGCTCAGAAGTTTTTGCGCCACCGGGCGCGGCGCAGTCGGGTTCAGCCCATGATCGCGTCTATCGCGGATTGCGCGCGCGCATTATGCATGGCGAGCTCAAGCCAGCACAGCCTTTGACTCTGCGAGGCATTGGTGCGGAGTATAATGTCTCTATGACGCCAGCGCGTGAAGCTGTGAGGCGTCTCTCGGCAGAAGGTGCGTTGAGCGTATCAAGCTCCGGCAGGGTCACGGCCCCCGATCTGGCCAACGAACGTATCGAAGAACTGGCCGCCTTACGTGCACTGATCGAAGTCGAGCTGGCCAGCCGCGCTCTACCACGCGCCCATATCGCCCTTATTGATCGTCTCAACAGCATCAACGCCCGCGTGGCCGACATGATCTCGCAGCAGGACGCTGTTGGCTATATCCGTGCCAATCTGGAGTTCCACAGAACGCTTTACCTGCGTGCGCAGGCACCTGCGATGCTTGCCATGGCGGAAACCGTCTGGCTGCAACTTGGTCCCACGATGCGCGCGCTGTATGGGCGTTTGCGACACAAAGAACCCCCGCGCTACCATCGTCTTATGATCGCGGCACTCAAGGCAGGGGACGAACCGGGACTGCGCCTCGCTGTACGCTCGGACGTCACGCAAGGGTTGAAGATGTTGCTGGGATAAGTTTTCCGCGCCAAAAATAGCCTTTTTGCAACAGTTTCAAAGACATCCGTAGTTTCTTGGTTGTCGGAAATTGCCTCCTAAGAGTGAGTGATTATTATTGAATTCCACATTAAGTAGAAAGATGCAAAAATGATCAAGAAATTCGCGGCTTTTGGACTTGGCTTGGCGGTTTTGTCCGGTTGCTCGGCACCCCAGACTTCGGCAATCACGTCCCCACCGGTCAACCCAGTTTACAATAGCGCTGGTAAGGCCCTGACGCCGAATAAGTTGATCAAAAACGAGATACGCACATTCAAAAACGGCTCGGGCGGTCGCACCGAACTCGTCGGCGTGCCCTGCAAAATTTCGACTTCATTATACACCATAGACGTTGTGACACCTGCTTTTGCGAACGTCCCGAGTTTTGCCGACAAGACACCCGACGCCACGTTCACCTGTGTCTACAATGACGAAACCAAATCCAGAGTTCAGAAACCAATCAACCTTACAGAGCTTGAAAAGACACAGGGATCAGAGTTCTTTGGCGTCATTGGTGTTATGGTCGCAGCAGCAGTTGCAGACGCGGCTATCAAAGACGAGGACAGCGTTTTCACGTACTCGCTTTTCGTTATGAATTTCAAAGACTGATCAGTGCGGAAGGGAGGTCACTCTCTTCTCACGCCGCCAAACCTTGCGACCCCATCGACAGAAATTTTGTGCGGCGGTCTTCAACCAATGCTTCCGGGCTCTTGTCAGAAAGCTGTTTGAGCATCTGCTCAATCGCTCGCCCTACTGACTCGATCGCCGCCTGCGGATCGCGGTGCGCCCCACCCAACGGCTCAGTAATGACCTTGTCGGCCACGCCAAGCTTGGTCAGGTCCTGAGCCGTCAAACGCAGCGCCTCTGCCGCCTCGCGCATTTTCTCGGCGTCTTTCCACAGGATGGACGCACATCCTTCGGGACTGATCACCGAATAAATCGAGTGTTCCAGCATAGCCACGCGGTTCGCACTGGCAAAGGCCACGGCACCACCTGAACCTCCTTCGCCAATAATCACGCTGATCAATGGCACACCGATGCGGAGACACATCTCTGTGGCCCGCGCAATCGCCTCGCTCTGACCTCGCTCCTCAGCACCTTTTCCGGGGTAGGCCCCGGGCGTGTCTACAAGCGTGATCACCGGCAACCCAAAACGATCCGCCAGATCCATCAAACGAATAGCTTTTCGATATCCTTCGGGGCGCGCCATCCCAAAATTGCGTTCAATCCGGCTCTTGGTGTCCGTGCCTTTCTCATGGCCAATCACAACAACCGGCGTGTCATTGAACCGCGCCAACCCACCCATGACAGCCTGATCATCGGCAAAGTTACGATCCCCGGCCAATGGCGTGTATTCAGAAAAAAGTGCCTTGATATAATCCTGGCAATGCGGCCGATCAGGGTGACGCGCAACCTGACATTTTCTCCAGGGTGTCAAAGACTTGTAGAGGTCGACCAGCATATCAGACGCTTTGCGATCCAGTGCTGCGGCCTCGGCCTCAACATCCATTTCCTCATTCGTCCGGGCCATAGCACGAAGCTCTTCTGCCTTGCCTTCGATCTCCGCCAAAGGCTTTTCGAAGTCGAGATAATTCGTCATGGCTGGTCTCCACGCCAGTCTTCGTTCTGGCAGGATGGATATATTGAATACAAGGGGCCTTTCAACCGGCTTTAACGCCGCCCAGTCCAAGCAGCACCTCAAGAGCAAGCCTGGGAGAGCTCAGAACTGGGATCTCGACATCCTCTAATCTGTCAGCCGCAGCAGCCATAGACGCCTGTGCGAGGATGACAGTTTTCACGCCTTGCTGAATATTCAGAGTTTGCCGAATTCCCTTCGCAATCGCGGTTGAAAATTCATCTGCCTTACCCGCCTCAAAGAGCGGCCAAAGATGCAAAAGTGGTAGATCAATTACGGAGTGTTCGGAACCCACGTCATCCAGTGCCCGCTGCAATAGCACACGGCTTGGCTCCCGCGTGCTTTCAAGACAATACACCAACAGAACAGAACCTTTTGTCTGCGCTGCGGCCTGCATCATGGGCCAATCGATACGCAAAGCACCCGCAGCCTCGGCCATAGGCCCAATGGTCGTACAAGTGCAAAGAACCGGACCATGAAGTTGGCTCAAATAGTCCGCGATTTCGACCTTGAGGCTGTTATCTTCCGCCCTGCGCGCACGATCCAACCAGGACTCATGGACATGGTGAGAAACCTCGACACCCGGCGCAATCAAGTCACGCAAGCGATCAAAGGTTGCACAATGAACTCGGGCGGTATGAACAAGATGCACACTCATCTTTTGTCCCTAGCATGCACCCCGAGGCCCGGCCAGCGGTGATCAGATCTGCGCATTCTCCGAAAAATCCCCCATTTCCCCATGATTTGCACCCCAAGACGCCAATTTCCCCCCAGATATGGCTTGGGGAATGGGTTTTGATTGCTTAATATAAAATTCAGACCCGGACCAACGGGCGTAACTTACGAGGCTTCAGGACATGAGCATTTCAAAGAAATTTCCTCTTATGATGGCAGGGCTTTCACTTGGCGTTATGGCCGCGTGCACCAGCCCGGCACATTTGAACGAAAACGACCCTAACAAGAACGCCAAGTCGGGCGCACTTTTGGGCGGCATTCTCGGCGCGGGCGTCGGCGCACTTGTGAGCGATGACAAGGGCAAAGGTGCCGTCATCGGTGGTGTCGTTGGCGCGGCCGGCGGCGTTGTGGCCGGTAGCCTGCTGGACGAACAAGAAGCCGAGTTGCGGCAGTCGCTTGGCAATGAGGACGTGACGATCACAAACACCGGCGACCGTCTGATTGTGTCCTTACCCCAAGACATTCTCTTTGATGTCGACAGTGCCGCAGTCTTCCCAGCTCTGAGGACGGACCTCCTTAAAGTGGCGGAAAGCATGCAAAACTATCCGGACACAACTGTTCAGGTCATTGGCCATACCGATAATTCCGGTGGTGCGGCATATAACCAAGCACTCTCGGAACGGCGCGCCAACTCAGTGGCTGACGTCCTCATGGATGGCGGCGTTGATTTCAGTCGCATCCAGACCTTCGGGCGTGGCGAGGACCAGCCAATTGCGTCGAACCTGACCGCCGAAGGCAAAGCACAAAACCGGCGCGTTGAGATCGTGATCCTGCCAAACGCAGCTTAACCAATTTCAAAGACCATTTTGAAACCGGGCGGCAAACACGTCCGGTTTTTTTTGCCGTAGACGTTCTACACCGCATCAGTAAGTTGTACTCGTGACAGGGAGACGCATGATGCCACATCCACGCATCCGCCAAATTGACATTGAAACATTTCAACGCGATGGCGTCGTGATGATCCCCGGTCTTTTTGCTGGCTGGGTCGACACATTGCGGGACGGCATAGAACGTAACATGCAAAACCCTGGGCCATATGCAGCGGAAAACCTCAAAGAAGGCGAAAACGGACGTTTCTTCGATGATTACTGCAACTGGCAAGATGTCCCAGAATTTGCTGAAGTGATCGAGAAATCCGCCGTGGGTGAAGTCGCTGCAGACCTGATGCAGTCCGGGACTGTTCAAGTTTTTCACGACCATGTTCTGGTCAAAGAGCCCGGGACCTCGAAACCCACGCCCTGGCATCAGGACGCGCCTTACTATTTTGTTGGAGGTCAACAGAGCATCAGCTTTTGGTGTCCAGTAGATCCGGTGGATGAGGCCAGCCTGCGTTGTGTCAAAGGCTCGCACCTTTGGGAGAAACAAGTCTTGCCCACAAGATGGCTCAGCGAAGAGAACTTCTATCCTGACCCAAACGAATTTATGCCCGTACCGGACCCAGATGCCGGACAAATGGACATTGCGGAATGGCCGATGCAACCAGGCGATGCCGTAGCCTTCAACTTTGGCACCCTGCACGGCGCACGCGGGAATGAAACCACCCGACGCCGACGGGCCTTTTCGCTTCGGTTGGTTGGCGATGACGCGCGCTATGTCGAACGGCAAGGGCGGACATCACCACCTTTTCCCGGTCATGAAATGCAACCGGGTGACAGGCTGCGCGAAGATTGGTTTCCGATCGTATGGCCAAACCCCGGCACAAAAGGACAGCTAAGGGATGGATGATCAGTTTCGCCTGACCAAAAACGACTGGCTGGATGGCACAGCACTTTTGATCCTGCGTCTGGGTTTGGCGTGGTTTATGTTCCTGTGGGCCGCACACAAGATCATCACGCCAGGCCAGTATCAACAATTGGCCCGCCATTTTGATGAGGTCGAGCTAAGCCTCTGGCAGGTCTACTCTGCAGGCGGGCTACAAATTGCAATCTGCCTATGCGTGGCCATTGGCATCTTCCGATACGCTTCCTATTCGACGCTTCTGGTTATGCATTTTTTCACGGTGGCACGTCGTTGGGAGCGGTTTTTTGATCCCTTCGCCCTCAATGATCGTGGGTTTCCCATCAACCGAAACCCGGTAATTGATCTTGCCGTTCTCGGCGCCTTGATCGCGCTGGTGCTCTTGATCCGTCGAGATCACCTGAGCCTGGGCGGCTGGCTTAACCGGCATCACCGGACCGCGTGGTGGCACTAAAAAGGCCCTTCGGTGCGCAACCGAAGGGCCCTTTTGACTTAGATACCTTGAAGCTTAGCCGAAGACCTTGCCCAGCGCGTTATCCACAGCCGAGACAATCTCGTCGATATCGTCCTTGGTTGAGATCAACGCAGGTGAGAAGCAAAGCGTATTGTTGAACCCCGGGATCGACCGATTGGTCACCCCAATGATGACACCTTGCTGCATACAGTCGGCAACCACCGCCTGAGCCTGCTTTTCGTCTACAGGATCACGGCTGTCACGGTCCGCCACAAGCTCTGCGCCAAGGAATAGACCCTTGCCACGCACATGGCCAATCACAGCATGTTTGTCGGCAAGCGCGCTGAGTTGATCAAACATGTAATCGCCCATCTGGGCCGTGTTCTCCAGAAGGTTCTCCTCCTCGATGATCGCCATGTTTTCAAGAGCCGCTGCAGGGCCCGCAGTACAGCCACCAAAAGTCGAGATATCACGGAAGTAGTCCAGCGGATCCTCAACATTCTCTTTGAACATCTCAAAGACACGCTCATTGGTCACGCAGCATGCAATAGCCGCATAACCCGAGGCCACACCTTTGGCCATGGTGACGAAATCCGGCTCAACGCCATAATGCTGGTAGCCAAACCAGGTGCCCGTACGTCCCACACCGCAAACCACTTCGTCGATATGCAGAAGGATGTCATACTTGCGGCAGATCTCTTGCACACGTGGCCAGTAACCTTCTGGGGGCGTTATTACCCCGCCGCCCGCTGTCACTGGCTCAAGGCAAAGTGCTCCGACAGTATCCGGACCTTCTGCCAGGATGACTTCTTCAATCGCATTAGCCGCCGCGATGCCGTATTCCTCACCCGACAGATCCCATTGCGCGCGATACTCAAGGCAGTGCGGAACCCGCACAAAGCCCGGCGCAAAGGGGCCATACTGCGCATTGCGCTCATCTTGACCACCGGCTGACATCGTCGCCAGGGTCGAGCCGTGGTAATCGCGATCACGATAAAGGATCTTGTGCTTTTTGCCGCCGTAACGCTTGTGCGAGATCTGACGCACCATCTTGAACGCTTTTTCGTTCGCCTCTGACCCTGAGTTCACGTAGTACACGCGGCTCATGCCAGGCATTTTCGAAATCAAACGTTCGGAAAATTGCGCGCCCGGGATCGAGCCAGCCGTACCAGCGAAGTAGTTTAACTTGATCAACTGGTCGCGTACCGCATTGGCGATCCGCTCGCGGCCATAGCCTACGTTAACGGTCCAAACACCACCGGACACTGCATCCAGATGCTCTTTGCCATGCTGGTCCCAAACCCGCATGCCCTTACCTTCCACGATGATCCGTGGAGCACCGGTTTCAAACGGTTTGTGCTGGATCAGGTGATGCCACACATGTGCGCGATCGGCATCGACGATTTTTTCAATATCATTCAGCTGGTTGCCATCCATGAGAAGCTCCATCAAGTAAAGCCCGTCAACGGGACGGGCACAGGTGATTGCCATTTCAAAAACTCTGCCCAGTATCAGCATTGAATCCCGCCTCTAAAATAGGGCCAGTTGGGAGCTTTGATTACAGCCAATTCAAATGAAACCCCTACAACTCGCCCTTGAAAAACATTTATTTTCAAAAGGTTTGGCGGAAGAATTTCGAAAGTTCAGTTTCGGATGTGCAAAACATTGGTTTGAAATGTCACAAAACCATTGAACGGAATCGTAAATTCGGATGGGATGTCGGCGCGTCTGTTGCCACTCCCACAGGAGTGGCGCAGGATTTTTGTGTCTGCTTCAAGGTCATGGGCAGGCGCACAACAAAACAATGACCGAAGAATATAGGGAGAAATCTTCACATGACACGCAAGTCAACACTCATGGGTGCCGTGGCCGGTCTGGCCGTTATGGCAGGCGCAGCGCAGGCTGCGGACGAAATCACCGTGGGCTATTTCCTAGAATGGCCAATGCCGTTCCAGTTTGCCAAAGAACAAGGCATGTATGACGAAGCACTCGGCGCCAAGGTCAACTGGGTGAGCTTCGATACAGGGACCGCCATGAGCGCGGCCATGGCATCGGGCGACGTCCAGATCTCTGTCAGCCAAGGTGTACCGCCCTTCGTAGTCGCAACATCAGCCGGTCAGGACCTGCAAATCATCGACGTGGCCGTGTCCTACTCGAACAACGACAACTGCGTTGTGTCCTCAGGCCTCGAAATCGACAAGGAAAGCGCCGCAGAGCTTGCTGGCAAGAAAGTCGCTGTTCCGCTCGGCACAGCTGCGCACTATGGCTTCCTCAAGCAGATGAGCCACTTTGGCGTGGCCCTCGATAGCCTGAATGTTGTCGACATGGCACCTGCCGAAGGTCAGGCAGCGCTGGCACAAGGCGCTGTTGACATGGCATGTGGCTGGGGTGGCGCACTGCGTCGCATGAAAGAAAGCGGCAACGTGCTTTTGACCGGCGCCGAAAAAGAAGAGTTGGGGATTCTCGTCTTCGACGTAACATCCGCACCAACGTCTTTTGTAGCTGAGAACAGCGACATGGTTGCCAAATTTCTTGATGTGACGGCAGACGCAAATGCGATGTGGGCCGATGAGGCCAACCACGCCAAAATGCTGCCCGTGATCGCAAAAGATGCGGGTATGTCCGAAGAAGACACAATGGCCACTATCAGCACCTTCGTCTTCCCTACTGTAGACGATCAGATGTCCGAGAAATGGCTCGGCGGTGGCGCTCAGGAATTCATGAAGGGCGTTGCAGACGTCTTCGTGGAAGCGGGCTCTATTGACGCGGCCAAAGCATCTTATGCCGATAACGTAAACACCGGCCCGCTGGGTCAGTAACTTACGAAGCTCAAAAGGCGGGCGCCTTGTGCGCCCGTCTTTCTTTACGGCGCATCCAAGCGCCAAACGACCTGCCAAAAAGGGGACACTTGTGGACGGTCTATTCATAGATGACATCTCAATGCGCTTTGACCTGCCAAATGGTGGACATGTACAGGCGCTGAAAAATGTGACGCTCGACATTAAGTCGGGCGAGTTGATGAGCGTTCTTGGTCCATCTGGTTGCGGGAAGACAACCCTGCTGAACATCGTGGCGGGATTTCTCGCACCGACCGAAGGCAAGATTATGTTGAACGGTCATGAAGTCACCGGGCCACACCCCGAACGCGGAATGGTGTTCCAGCAAGGTGCCTTATTTGAATGGATGAACGTTCGTGACAACGTGAGTTTCGGTCCGGACATGAAAGGCATGAGCCGCAAGGAGAGTGCCGAAAACGTTGAGCATCTGCTCGATATCGTGGGACTTCAGGACTTTAAGGAAAAGGCCGTCTACGAACTTTCCGGGGGCATGCAACAGCGTGTGGCGCTCGCCCGCTGTCTGGCAAACGATCCCGACGTGATCCTGATGGACGAACCGCTTGGCGCGCTTGACGCTCTGACGCGCGAAAAAATGCAAAGCCTCGTGCTCGATCTTTGGAAGGACACGGGCAAGACCATCATCCTGATAACGCACTCCGTGGAAGAAGCCCTTCTTCTCGGGGAGCGCCTGCTTGTCATGGCGCCACGTCCAGGGCGTGTTCACAAAGAATACCGTCTGCCCTTTGCCGATCTCGGCGTAGGCAACGACCTTCGGGATGTTAAGAAACACAAAGACTACAACACAACCCGTGAAGAAATTCTCGAAATGATCTGGAACATGGAAGAAGAGATCATGGGCCGGGCGGAGGAAAGCGCATGACCGGTATTCTCGTACTTGCGCTCTATGTGGGCGCCTTCTTTGGCAGTTACCTGATCCTGTCCAGACTGCTTCAACGTTACTTTGCCCGCGAAGGGTTCAACAAACTCAAGACTGTAACCTTCGGCGACGAAAGTGCTGTGAAAGCCAACCGAATAGCCTCGTTCCTTTCGGTCATAACTGTCTTCTTCCTGTGGGTCGCCTTCACGAACTCCGCAATTCCGCTGCCGAAGCTGCCCGGACCGTTCGATGGAGACGTGACCTTCACCTACACAGCCACACTACCTGACGGCGCAACTGACGACGCCGAAGTCACGATACGTGTGTTCCGTGAGGATATACAGCAAACGCTCGACGAAGATGGCAATCCCGGACGAGAACCGCCCGCTCCCGAAGTTGAACCAGGGGATGGTTTTGCCAAGAACGACTCGCTCACTGTGGCGCGCTACGGGTTCAAGGTGATTCCAGTCTGGAACAATGACGACGTGTCGAAAAGCGATGGATCAAAGATCACACATCTGAATGGACAACCTGTCGAACCGGGACAAAAGATCACCATTGCAGAAGGCACGATTGGTCTGACCGACAAGGGCACGCCAACCTTCGAGCCCAAAACAGGCCTGCGCATGGCCCGGCTCTACTTGCCGGCGCCCGAAGTTGTGCTGGAACGGTTCATCCGCCTGAACCAAGAGGGGTATCAGGGGTTCACACTCTGGGAACACACACGGTACTCTCTGCAACGCGTGCTTTTGGGCTTTCTGTTCGGTGCACTGATTGGCATTCCCATCGGTTATGCCATGGGCCTGACCAATTGGTCGCGCGGCTGGTTTGACCCGATCGTTGAATTCATGCGCCCCGTGCCACCTCTGGCCTTGATCCCGCTGATGATCATCTGGTTCGGGATTGGAGAGCTGTCCAAGGTCATCCTGCTCTTCCTGGCCGCCTTGTGGATCATGATCATCGCCGCAAGGTCCGGTGTGTCCGGTGTCGCCATTTCGAAGGTTCACGCGGCTTATTCCCTTGGCGCGTCCAAGTGGCAAATTCTCAGTCGGGTCATCGTACCAAACTCGCTACCGGAAATCTTCACTGGGGCGCGGGTTGCCATGGGGGTCTGCTGGGGCACGGTTGTGGCCGCTGAACTCGTGGCTGCCGAAGTTGGGCTTGGCAAGATGATCGTGGTCGCATCCAAGTTTCAGCTGACCGACATCGTGCTCGTGGGGATCATCCTGATTGGCATCATCGGGTTCCTGATCGACGTCGGCGTACGCGCCCTCGAAAACTGGCTCGTGCCCTGGAAAGGCCGGGTCTAGTCGAAACCAATCCCAAACGCCCGATCTCAGGATCGGGTGTTTTCTTTTGTATCAATCGGCTCAGGCTCGCATGTCCTTGGGCGATCCCATCACCACATAAGACGTAATTGCATTCACCTGCGGCAAGGTCCCGATCACATCGGTATGAAACGCCTTGTAGGCAGGCAGGTCTGCCACCTCGATTCGCAACAAGTATTCAACAGATCCGGTGATATTGTGACACTCGACAACTTCCGGCGCGATGGACATGGCACGTTCAAACGCCTGCTGACTGTCCTTGGTGTGTGAATTCAGGCCAACTGTTGTGTAGGCCACAAACCCAATCCCGGTTTTGGCGCGATCAAGCTTGGCACGATACCCTACAATAACGTCCCTTTTCTCCAGATCCTGGACCCGCCGCAAGCAAGCCGACGGCGATAGCCCAACACGATCGGCAAGCTCCAGATTGGTGAGACGGCCGTCCTTTTGAAGTTCGTGCAATATTTGTTCATTTATCTGATCCATAGTCACTTAATATTGCAAAAAATTTTAAAATGCACGATACAAAGCAATCTTTATGCACTCTGGCGTGCATATCATTGCGCAATGACACCGGAACTCTTCCTTGCGCTGGTCGGCTTTGCCTTCATTACGGTCATCACACCGGGCCCAAACAACCTGATGCTGATGGCTTCAGGTGCAAACTTTGGCTTCCGCCGGACGGTACCACATATGTTGGGTATCGGCCTTGGCTTTCCATCAATGATTTTTCTTGTGGGCCTTGGCATCATGCAAATTTTTGACATGTGGGAGCCAAGCTACACGATCCTTAAGGGCCTCAGTGTCATATATCTGCTCTATTTGGCATGGAAGATTGCCAATGCAGCCCCACCCGAAAACGCGCAATCCAAGGGCAGCCCGCTCACCTTTTTACAAGCTGCAGCGTTTCAGTGGGTCAATCCCAAGGCATGGAGCATGGCGTTGTCCGCCATCACTCTCTACGCGACAAGCCGGGATCTACAGGCGATCTTGTGGGTGTCGGGCGCCTATGTTGCAATGTCCACTGTAAGTACAACAAGCTGGACCACCCTCGGTCAACAAATGCGCCGGTTCCTCAATAGCCCGACACGCCTTCGGGTGTTCAACATCGTAATGGCCACTCTTCTGGTCGCCACATTGATTCCCGTATTGTGGCCTGCTCAAATCTAGGATCAGGCGTCGGCCCGTGCACTTTCCCAAGCCAGGATGGCGCGTTTGACCGGAAGGCCCCAGTGATACCCACCCAAACCACCGGACTTACGAAGCGCGCGATGGCATGGGATGAGAAAACTCACAGGGTTACGACCAACCGCAGTGCCAACGGCACGCACGGCTTTGGGATGACCGATCGCCTCTGCAATCTCCGAGTAAGTGGTGACGTGCCCTGATGGAATCTGCAGCAGAGCTTCCCAAACCTTGATCTGAAACGGCGCACCGATCATGTAGAGAGGTGTCTTTTCCACCGCCTGGTCCCCTGCACCATAGGCGGTCAGAACCCAAGGTCGAAGCATCATCGGATCTTCCACAAAGTTTGCTTTGGGCCAGCGGGATAAAAGATCTTCCATGGCAGCGTCCTCACCAGATTCACTGGCAAAGCCAATCCCGCAGATGCCTTTCTCAGTCCCCATCACAAGCGACAAACCAAAGGGGCTGTCGAACCACCCCCAATAGATCGTGAGCCCCTCACCCTTGCGCGCGAATTCACCTGGGCTCATCGCTTCCCAACGCAGGAAAAGATCATATAGCCGACCAGTGCCGGAAAGGCCCAATTCATGCGCCGTATCGAGTGTGGTGAACCGCTCAGCCAACATGTCTTTTGCCTGTCCCAGCGCAAGATACTGCTGATATCGCTTCGGAGAAACACCCACCCATTGAGTGAAAAGCCTCTGAAAATGCGCCGGGCTCATGTTCATTTTTTCAGCCAGCTCATTCAGCGAAAGCTTTGGATCTGCGTCATCGATAAGGTCAATGGCGCGGCGCATGACGTTAAAATGATATCCATCGTGTGCAGGAACATTCATAGCGGACCTCGTAGGCTAGATGATCCGAATTTAGGCTATGCGCATGTCCCCTGCGACCCGAATATTGCGCAACTGTGGTGGTGATTTGCGTTTCATGCGAAGCGATTTTCTGATTTTCAGATACGCGCGCACCTCTCTCACACTTAGGCAGGGACGGGCCGTTTTCATTTTGTAGAGCGCATCGCCCAAAGCTTCTTCCGCCTGCATGAGGTCCTTGTACGACAAACGTTGGATCGCTTCTCTACCGGGGAAAAAGCTCTCAACCCATTGACCGTTAGCTCGTATAATCTGATGTGTTTCAAACAGAAGATGGTGGTACTGAATTCCACCCGGCCATCGCTCCGGGTTTAGTCTGGAGCGCCCAAATTCGGCCGCCGGAGCAAGCATTTCTTCATATCCAAAGCACAAGCCAATCAGGGGATCACGCACAAGAATCCGGTGGTCTCTCGATACCCACAAATCCTTGCAACCTGTTGTTTTATCGGAAACCACTACTGGCCACAGCTTGGGAGACGTCACCAGACGCGCCAAAGAAACCGGCGTTATAAAATGGCAAAGGACCTCTTGCAATCCATGGTCAAGCGTTTGCACCCGGGTTCCAGCGGCAATGTCGGCAACGTCCAGAGCGCCCAGTTCAGTTTCGATTTTTACTCCTTGGGTGAAACAAGGGATCGAGTTTCCTTCGAAATAGGAATACGCAATATCAACTTGATATGAGTCTGTGACCGGATAGCTACCGCCCGGTGTAAGGTGCTCGCTTGAGGCATACCCCACATGCATGCCGCCCACCTCAAGCCGATCCAAATAGATGTATCCACCCGGTCCAGAAAGCTCGGCGTAGCCAGGCAGTTCCATTGCCCCACTGGTGACTATGTTTCCGGCGGTGTCATAAACATCGGCCGTTTGGTTCGAATCTCCAGTTGCATGCGCTGTGGCATCATCATCGGTCACAACAACACGATAACGACCACTATCCGCGGTATAGCTGGAACTAAAATCAAAACGTCCAGTGCCGGAATTATATCCCACCGCACTGGTGTTGTAGATGTAGAACTCGTACGTCGCCATAACTCACACCACTTAAAACCTGGCGCACAATGACAGGCTCCGGTTTCAATAGTGTTGACGCACTCTTGCTCCCTCCTCGGCCTTCCGGCAAAAGGCGGTTATGGCCAAGCAACTCGACTACCACACCATCCGCGAAATCTTCACCCGCTTTCGCGACGCCGAGGATGCGCCCAAAGGCGAGCTGCACCATGTCAACGCCTACACGCTTGTCGTGGCGGTCGCCCTTTCGGCGCAAGCAACGGATGCAGGAGTGAACAAAGCCACCAAGGCGCTCTTTAAAAAAGCCGACACCCCGCAAAAAATGCTCGATCTTGGCGAAGAGCAATTGATCGAGCATATCAAGACCATTGGCCTTTACCGCAATAAGGCCAAAAACGTGATGAAACTCTCGCGCATTTTGGTCGAGGAATATGGCGGCGAGGTGCCCAATTCCCGGGCCGCTCTGCAATCTTTGCCCGGTGTCGGGCGCAAGACCGCAAATGTGGTGCTCAACATGTGGTGGCGCCATCCGGCTCAGGCCGTCGACACGCATATATTCCGCGTTGGCAATCGAACCGGCATCGCCCCCGGCAAAGATGTCGATGCCGTTGAACGCGCAATCGAAGACCACATCCCCGCTGATTTCCAACTGCACGCCCATCACTGGCTTATCCTGCATGGCCGCTACATCTGTGTTGCGCGCAAGCCCAAATGCGGTGCGTGCCTTATTCGCGATCTCTGCCCATTCGAGGACAAAACTCTATGACAAAGTACCACGTTGTTGGCATCGGCAATGCCGTCGTCGATATCATTAGCCAAGCTGACGATAGTTTCCTAAGCCGCATGGACATCGAAAAGGGCGTGATGCAGCTCATTGATGAAGATCGCTGCGCGTTTCTCTATGACAACATGGAAAACCGCACGCAAATGGCAGGCGGGTCTGTCGCCAATACCATCGCGGGAATCGGAGCTTTGGGTCTTGATACTGCCTTTATCGGACGCGTTAGCGATGATGAGGCTGGGCGAGACTATATCGCAGGAATGAAAGAGAGCGGCACGGCATTTATCAACGACCCCGTAACCAATGGCGAGTTACCAACCTCACGCTCAATGATCTTCGTCTCACCAGACGGCGAACGGTCGATGAACACTTACCTGGGCATCTCTACAGAACTCAGCACCGATGACGTGGACCATGCCGTAGCTGCAGCTACGCAGCTGCTCTTTCTCGAAGGCTACCTCTACGACAAGGACAAAGGCAAAGAAGCCCTGCTCAGCGCTGCACGGACCTGTCGGAAAGCTGGCGGCAAGGCCGGGATCACCCTTTCCGATCCATTCTGCGTTGACCGCCATCGCGCCGATTTCCGCAAAATCGCCCGAGAACTTGATGTCGTCATCGGCAACGAACACGAATGGCGGTCGCTTTATGAGACAGACGATCTGGGCGCGGCACTGGAGGCGGCAGCCTCGGAAAGTAAACTCATCGTCTGCACCCGCTCAGGCCATGATGTTGTGATTGTCGAAGGCGACGACACAATCACTGTTCCTGTGCATGAAGTGCCCCCGATAGATACAACCGGTGCAGGCGATCAGTTCGCAGCGGGTTTCATCTACGGCCTGGCAACAGGTGTTTCACTGGAGATTGCAGGCCGCATGGGTTGTGTAGCAGCAGCAGAGGTCATAGGCCACTACGGCGCGCGACCGGAATCGGATGTAATGCAAGCTTTCAAAGATCACGGCTTGGTGTAGCGCGGATCGTACACGCGAACTCTTGCTGATATTGTTTCAGTTTCAAAGGACTGACTGTATAAACACTCGCATCGTGAACCTCTGTCTCAGGTCTCCAATTGCAAACGCAATACTCTCAGTCTGATAAAGATGGCTTGAAAGCTCTTGTTCGACAGCTGAACGGGTTCGGTTTCCCCGGTTTTTGGCAGCTCAGGTGGATGTGCTTTCGCATCTTGCTTTACTTCCTGCACAAGCAATTCGTCAAACAGGACCGCAAAAAACCAGAACTCTATCAAATTGCGAAAAAAGGCTCACGCTTTGAGGTGCGCCGCGGAACATCCGACAGCTTTGTTATAGATGAAGTCTGGCAAAATCACGAGTACGGCGAAAACCACACTGGCGTCGTCCTCGATATCGGAGCAAACATCGGCGCGTTTTCAATCTATGCGGCGCAAACGGCAGAACACGTGATCGCCATCGAGGCTTCAACGCAGAATTTTCAGCGCTTACAAAAGAACATCAAGCTCAACGCGTTGGACAATATGTCAACCATACATGCATGCGCGGCATCTCAGGATGGTAAAAGCACGCTTAACTTTCACGACGTGAACAACGGCATGTCGTCGACGCTGTTCAAAGGCCCGAGCAAGACATCAGAAACCGTGGAGAACATTACATTCAAGACGCTGTTCGAAGCCCATCAAATTGAAAGGCTCAACTTCGTAAAATGTGATATTGAAGGCGGAGAATTCGACGTCTTTTCGGGCGCCAACCTGCCGTATCTTTCCAGAGTTAGTTCGATTTCAATGGAGATTCATTGCAACTACGCCACACCCGACAAAGTACGCAAACTTCTCTTGGATATGGCGGATGCCGGCTTCGACCTTCGAATTTCAAACCCGTCCTTTCTAATGTGGACAGGGACAGGAATTCTTCACTTCACGAAAAACCAAGCCTAAGTTTCTTCTGATTTTTCCTCGACTGTTTCTTTTTCAGTTTCCGGATCTGCAACAGCTTCTGAAACGACCAAAGATCCAGATAGCGTTCTAAAGAATTTTACCAATGACGCGAGGCACAAAAAGCCAACCACTCCGCTGATGGAATACGTAATCCAAGCGTTTGTGCTGATGTAGGACACATAGCACGCCAGCCCCGCATAAATAACACTAAAGGCGGTCATCATCAGCGGTTCAATAGCAAGCTCAATGTCACCAACTTTGAAACCGGAATGTTTGCGAGACTTTTGCAACCAATCTTCCCAATGAAAAACGGGCGTAATCCCGTCATCGGGTTGTGTGACGATCTTATTGATCTCGATGCTCAGATACTCTCGGAAGTATTTTGCAATCACAAAGATTTGGGTGAAAACTCCTGTATAAATCATCAGAAAACACACACAGGTTATAGAAATACTCACCATCACCATCTGAACGATAATGGCGTTCTCTATGATCTGAGTGTTCAGTTCAGAAAGCGTGGAAATTTTGACGTCTGATGTTGGTCCTATGTTCAATAGAGCTGCCAGCAAGGGAATACCGGCTCCCGCGACGGATGTAACAAACCCAGTCAACCGTCGCACATTACCGATGCATTGCAACGCTTCAGTGCGCAGCAACTCTGCTTCTTTGATCAAAGAATCAAATCTGGCTTGGTCTGGGTTCAATTCTGTTGGTCCGAAGGCTCAATTCATCCTTCGTTTACTCAGCACCAATCAAGTACCGAAAACAACTAAAAAGAATTGAGTGCTCCCTGCCTACTCCCCCAGTTTCGCGTGAACCTCGGCCAAATCAATTTCGCCAATCGGCATCTTGTTGCCCGGATTGTCGAAGTCATATTTGAAGAGTTCAAAGTCCCGGTGATAGATTTCCTTGATCAGGTGCATCGACAAATCATCGAAATAATCTTCCACCGGATGCGCGCGCTTGGGACCATGCCCTTCGCTTTCATTGAAACGCGGAATTTTCTTCAGATCAATTTTCTTTGGCGTTTTGATTTCTTTGAGAACCTCGCCCATCCCATCATTGAATTGCTCGGTCCAGAAGATCTTGTCATAGGTCCCGCCATTCACAATGAAGGTCGAGACATGTCCTGACATTGACGACCAATGGATGTCTGGATCCATCGGACGCTTCCACCGAATGGTATCCCGCGCAAAGAGCAGGAAACGCCGGAAGCTCTTGATCTGGTCAAACTCCCGCTTGCCATCCTCACCGCCAACATCAATGCCGTATTTTTGAATGAGCAGCGGCACCAGCTTGCCGCGATAGCGTTTTCCATTGCGCTGAATGCCGCAAATCTTGTCGAAAAACGAACTCAGGATGCGGGTGTAGGGGTTCCGCACACAGGTAAAAGCATAAGACGTGTGCGTGCGCACATTGGCCTTGATCAAGGGCTGGCTGTCTTCACGCGCCCATTTGTGCAACCCATCCACAGCATCGTGAATGTCGCCATCAAAAAAGGCACCATGGTCGGAGTAGTACATGATCTGACCGATGGTCGAGCAGGCGCATTTCGGCACAACGCGGTAAACCACGCTCTCGCTTTCCGTCATCCATGTTCCGGGAAAGCCCATTCCCTGCCTCCAAACCCGTTCTTTTGCCTTTGTCGGGTCTTACCAAACTATATCCAACAAAAAACCAAAGAAAGGCTGTTTATTCAACGCCTGTTCACGACTATCACTATAGGCAAACGCAAAAAGAGCAGACCTTCGCTGAGATATGGCTAAAATCGCCTTTATTCTTCTGTGTCACAAAGACCCGAATGCCATCATTGGGCAAGCCAATATGCTCACGGCCGCCGGTGATTACATGGCGATTCATTTTGATGCGCGCGCAGATGCGAAAGCCTATCAGAAGATTCGCGCCGCCCTGGCCGACAATCCCAATGTGACCTTTGCGAAAAAACGCATCAAATGCGGCTGGGGGGAATGGTCACTGGTCCAGGCAACGCTCAACGCCATAGAGGCGGCAGTGGAAAAATTTCCGCGCGCTACGCATTTTTATATGTTGTCAGGCGACTGCGCGGCCATAAAATCAGCGCGCTTTGCGCATGACTTTCTGGATCGTGAAGACAACGATTATATCGAAAGCTTCGATTTCTTCGCCAGCGACTGGATCAAAACGGGGATGAAGGAAGAAAGGCTGATCTATCGGCACGTCTTCAATGAGCGCAACAACAAGAAACTGTTCTACACTTCCTTCAATTTGCAAAGAAAGCTTGGATTAACCCGAAAGATTCCCTCTGATATTCAAATCATGATCGGAAGCCAGTGGTGGTGCCTGCGCCGCCGGACCATTGAATGGATTTTGGATTTCACGCGCAAACGTCCGGACGTGATGCGATTTTTCCGCACCACATGGATCCCAGACGAGACGTTTTTTCAAACCATTGTCCGCCACCTCGTCCCGGAAAATGAAATCCGCACACGAACTCTGACCTTCTTGATGTTCACCGACTACGGAATGCCGGTCACCTTCTACAATGATCATTACGACCTGTTGCTGAGCCAGGATGCGCTCTTTGCCCGCAAAATCAGTGCTGAAGCGACCGAACTCAAAAAACGACTTGGCGCGCTTTATGCCGATGAGGATGCGGAATTCAAAATCTCCGACGAAGGGCGCAGTCTCTTTAAGTTCCTTTCCGGACGAGGGCGGATTGGTCGTCGTTTTGCCCTGCGATTTTGGGAAACCGAAAGCACCCTGGGTCGCGAACGCGAGCTGATGATCCTGGTGTGCAAGAAATGGCACGTGGCCAAGCGCCTGTTGGCTCGCATCCGTCAGGTCACAAATGTGCCCGCTGTTGAGTATCTCTTTAACGAAGATGACACGCCCCTGCCTGATCTGGGCGGCATCCAAAGGTCGTTAGGCAAACGTACACGCCATCGTCGCGCGTTGATGCGGATGCTGTTTGACTATTTCGAAACCGACCGCTTGATCGTCTGCATGGACCCCGGCAACATTGAGCTTTTGGAAGATTTCAACAGCGACCGATCCACAACTCGGATGTTGGAAATCCAATGTGACTTCACCGACGACTACTTGATCGGCCACGCCAAGCGTGTGGGTCTTGCTGGGGAACGCACGCCGCGCGAAACTCTAGAGCGTCTCTTGCCCACGATCCGGGGTGACATAAACTTCGAATCCGACCGCATCCGTGACGCGGAATTTGAGAACCACTTGATTTTGAAGCAGTCAAACCCACCCGACGCAAACGCCGAACAAATTGAAAACTTCCTAAAGATCGCGCCCGACAAGGCGCTTGAAATCGCCCAAACAGATCATCTTTTCGCTGACTGAGAGACGCCATGCCTTACTCTTATGACGACCAGAACATCTTTGCTAAAATCCTGCGCGGCGAGATTCCCAACAACACCGTGCTGGAAACAGAGCATACGCTGGCTTTCAACGACATTCAGCCGCAGGCGCCCGTGCATGTGTTGGTCATCCCCAAAGGGGCCTATGTGTGCCACGACCATTTCGCGGCCGAGGCCAGCGAGGCGGAAATCATTGATTTCATCAGAGCCACGGCCAAAGTCTGCGAGATGACGGGTGTCTCACCGGGAGATGGTCAAAGCGGGTACCGCACGATCTCAAACGCCGGAGAGGCCGGGGTGCAGGATGTGCCACATTACCACCTGCACATCCTTGGAGGCCGTGGCCTGGGTCGTATGATCTCCAAACCACAGTGAGTGGCAGATGCCACACTCACCCATGCGTCAATTTTTCGCCATCTTGAAGGCATGGTTCGGGTGATACATATCCACCCCCATGAGCCAAAGCACACCAATGAATGACGCATCAGAGCAGTCTCGCATCAAGAAATTGGTGGAATCCTTCACATTCAGGAACTTCATCCTCGGTGTGATCCTCTTCAACGCTGTCATTCTGGGGCTTGAGACTTCAAAAACTGCGATGAACGCCGCGGGGCCGGTCATTGAGGCGCTTGATACGATTTGCCTTGGCATTTTTGTGATGGAGCTTTTGCTCAAGCTTTACGTCTATCGCCTCACGTTTTTCCGCGATGGCTGGAACATTTTCGATTTCATCATTGTCGGCATTTCTTTGGTTCCATCCGCACAGGGACTAAGCGTTCTACGCGCGCTGCGTATCTTGCGCCTTTTGCGCGTTGTCTCAGTCATGCCATCCCTGCGCCGAGTGGTCGAAGGATTGATGAGCGCTTTACCTGGGATGGGCTCAGTATTTCTTTTGATGGGCATCATTTTCTACATTGGCTCGGTCATGGCGACCAAGCTCTTTGGCGGCGATTGTAGCGCTTGCACACCCGAACAAGCGGCAAACTTTCAGGACTGGTTCGGCACCATAGGAAGCTCGGCCTATTCACTCTTTCAGATCATGACGCTCGAAAGCTGGTCCATGGGTATCGTGCGGCCTGTCATGGTGGTCTATCCGTATGCGTGGGCGTTTTTCGTGCCCTTCATCCTTGTGACAACCTTTGCCACTGTGAACCTCGTGGTGGGTCTGATCGTAAACTCTATGCAGGAAGCACATGGTGTCGAAGATGCCGAACGCACGGATGAGTACCGTGATGAGGTTCTCAAGCGCCTGCAATCCATCGAAGAGCGCCTGAACGGGACCGGCAAACCCTAGTGCGACCCGGTCAACGACAAGAAGACATCTTCTAGATTGGCCTGCTCAGTACGCACA
Organism: Roseovarius sp. W115; assembly: GCF_032842945.2. NCBI lineage: Bacteria > Pseudomonadati > Pseudomonadota > Alphaproteobacteria > Rhodobacterales > Roseobacteraceae > Roseovarius > Roseovarius rhodophyticola. The sequence continues at coordinate 1,758,457 of NZ_CP146606.1, read as the reverse complement.
TCCCGGATCACGATACCGGCTGCGCGCACAGCTTCCAAAACGGCATCCGCGGTTAAAACAGACCCTCTGTAAGACAGGGCAAGTTCGCCCGTGTCTCTTTCAGACACATCCAGACCCGGCAGATTTGGCATAAGGCCAGGCGTTTGCTCTGGCACGACCACCAGACATCGCGCATCAAGCTGCCCCAAAAGGTTCGCCGTGCTGTCGCGTGCCACAAGACTGCCCTGATCGATAATTGCGATCTCGTCACACATCTCCTCCGCTTCTTCGAGGTAATGCGTCGTCAGGATGATCGTCATCCCCTCTTCATTGAGCTTGCGAATGTTCTGCCAAAGCATTTGCCGCAGCTCGATATCCACGCCTGCCGTCGGCTCATCCAGAACCAGAACATGCGGCTGATGTACCAAAGCCTTGGCCAGCAACAGCCGCCGACGCATACCCCCGGAAAGTGTCCGCGCATAAGCCTCGGCTTTATCGGACAATCCCACCATGGCGAGGATCTCGTCGCTCTGTCGCCGTGCCTTCGGCACCCCATAAAGTCCGGCCTGCACTTCCAATGCGGCGCGCGGTGTGAAGAAAGGATCTAGGTTCAATTCCTGCGGCATCACTCCAATCGCCGCCCGGCTTTGGCGAGGGTTCACATCCTGATCAAACCCCCAAATGCGCACGCTGCCCGCAGATTTGACGACGAGACCGGCCAAAATATTGATGAGCGTCGACTTGCCCGCACCATTTGGCCCCAGCAGCCCAAAAATGGACCCTGCCGGAATATCAAGATCAACACCTTTCAATGCCTCTTTGGCAGGTCCCTGCCGTCCACCCGGATAGGTCTTTTGCAACCCTCGTAATTCTATCGCATGTGATGGCATTGCAACCCTTGTCCCCGGCCCGCGCTTGGATATAGTCGCGGTTTAGGGAACATGAAGCCAAAAGGAAATCCATCAATGGTGACCGAAGCCCCCGAAACACGTATTGTCGACAGCTACCGTGTGGCCTGTGACGGAGGTGAAGGCGCGTTGGGCCACCCGCGTGTGTGGCTTTCCATTCCCCATGACACCGGCTTTGTGGAATGCCCCTATTGTGACGCCAAGCTGGTTCACAAGGATTTTGAAGGCAAAGTCTGAAACCGACATCCTTCCTGCCTCATGGCGCTGAAACAGCATTGACATACGCCTTGTCCCCCATGTTCCATTCGAGTTGGAGTATGCGGAGAAACGCCAATGACCGTGCTGACCCAAACACAGATCGATGCGTTTTGGCGCGATGGTGTGCTCACTGTTGAGAACGCCGTCAGTCCAGATCAACTTGCCGCCATGCGCGAAGAGTTCGAGGGCTGGATCGAAGAAAGCCGTGCTCACCAGAACGACTATGGCGAGACCATGGATGGCCGCGCGCGGTTCTCCGTTGAACCGGGCCACAGCGCCGAAACTCCTGCCTTGCGCCGGGTGCAATCCCCGGAAGAAGTCTCGGATGTCTTTCTCAACACCATGCGCACGGCCCAAACCGTCGATATGGTTGCTGACTTGATCGGCCCCAACCTGCGCTTTCACCATGGCAAGGTAAATTCCAAGCAGCCGGGCGCCGCAACGGAAATCAAGTTTCATCAGGACTTTTCGTTTCAACCGATGACCAACGATGACCTGATCACGGCCCTTCTCTTTGTCGATGATGTCACACTCGAAAACGGCCCGCTTGAAGTCGTTCCCGGTACACATAAAGGCCCGCTTTATTCGCATTGGCATAACGGGCAGTTCACCGGCGCTGTCTCAGATGACGTTCTGAACACGCACAAGGACGACATCGTACAGTGCACCGGCAAAGCCGGGTCTGTCTGCTTGATGCATTCCAGCCTTCTGCACGGCTCCGCCCCCAACCTCTCGGATCAACCGCGCACGCTTTATATCGCCACCTATTACGCCGAAGACGCGATTGAACTCAGCGCCAATCACCTACCCAGCCGCCATACGCATGAGCTTGTGCGCGGTGTCGAAACCGGGCGCGTGCGCTGCTCCTCCTACGAGATGGAGATCCCGGAAAAGCCCACCTCTACCTCTTTCTTCGATCAACAAGCTGAAACTGCCTGACAGCTTTCGATGCAATCCGGGTGGAAGCCCGCGCCGCTTCGTGGCAATAGTTTTGCAACACCAGTTTGCAAACGGCGGGGGCCAGGATGAGCACACATTTCGGCAAAGGGCATCATCTGCACCTGATTGATGGCTCCGCCTTTATCTTTCGTGCCTATCACGCTTTGCCGCCGCTCACCCGCAAATCCGACGGTCTTCCAATCGGCGCAGTCTCGGGCTTCTGCAACATGTTGCAGCGCTACATCTCGGACAATACAGGCCCCGATGCCCCCACCCATGTCGCTGTGATCTTTGACAAGGGCAGTCACACGTTTCGCAATGACATGTTCCCCGAATACAAAGCCAACCGCGAAGCCATGCCAGAGGACTTGCGCCCACAGATCCCGCTGACGCGACAGGCGACAGAGGCTTTCAACATCGCATGCAAAGAGTTGGAAGGCTTTGAGGCCGACGACATCATCGCAACCCTGTCTGTGCAAGCGCGAGACGCCGGCGGTCGCGTCACAATCATCAGTTCTGACAAGGATCTGATGCAACTCGTGGGCGGTGGCGTCGAGATGTTCGACGCTATGAAAAACCGCCGCATCGACCGCGACGGCGTCATGGAAAAGTTCGGTGTTGGCCCGGAGCGCGTCGTGGACGTACAGGCGCTCGCCGGTGATAGCGTGGACAACGTGCCCGGCGCGCCCGGCATTGGCGTGAAAACCGCCGCCTTGCTCATCAACGAGTATGGCACGCTCGAAGACTTGCTCGATCGCGCCGAAGAGATCAAACAGCCCAAGCGCCGGGAAACCCTGATCGAGAAACGTGATCAGATCGAACTGTCCAAACGCCTCGTGCAACTCGACTGCGCCACGCCGCTTGATTTCACGCTCGATGATCTTGAGGTGCGAGACCCTGACGCCGACAGGCTGCTGGCTTTCCTGGCCGAAATGGAATTCCGCACTCTGACCAAACGCATTTCCCAAGCTTTGGATGTCGAGCCTCCGGTGATACCAGATGCACCTGCGCCAAGCACGTCCGAAGACACCGCCCCAGAATGGCCCGCTATCGATTCGGAAAAATACGAGCGCGTCTCCGATACCAATGCTCTGCAACGCTGGATCGACCAGATTATCACCCGCGGCTACGTGGCCTTTGATACGGAAACAACGTCGCTCAACGAAATGCAGGCGAATCTGGTAGGTATCTGCTTGTCCGTCGTCCCTGGTGAGGCCTGCTACATCCCGCTTCAGCACAAGGATGGAAATGCTGATGACCTTTTCGGGTCAGATGCAATTCTCGATGGTCAACTGCCCCTAGAAGACACACTTGCCGCACTCAAACCCATCCTTGAAGACCCGGCGATCCTCAAGATCGGGCAGAATATGAAATACGACGCCAAGGTGCTGGCTCGATACAACATATCGATCCATCCCATCGACGACACGATGCTGATGTCCTACGCACTCAATTCCGGCATCCACAACCACAGCATGGACACACTCAGCGAGCGCTATCTGACCCATACTCCCATCCCAATCAAGGAACTTTTGGGCACAGGCAAATCCGCCATAACCTTTGATCGTGTCCCCATTGACGAGGCCGTCAAATACGCCGCCGAAGATGCTGACATCACACTTCGGCTTTGGCACACATTCAAGCATCAACTTCACAAATCACATGTCACAACTGTTTACGAACGCCTTGAACGCCCACTTGTCCCTGTGCTGGCGCAAATGGAGCGTCATGGAATCAAGATCGATCGCGAAACCCTGAGCCGCATGTCCAATGCCTTTGCTCAGAAAATGGCCGGGCTTGAAGCAGAGATTCATGAACTGGCCGGGCAAAGCTTTAATGTTGGCTCGCCCAAGCAACTCGGCGAAATCTTGTTCGACAAGATGGGGCTTGAAGGAGGCAAAAAGGGCAAAACCGGCGCCTATGCCACAGGCGCGGACGTGCTTGAAGACCTCGCCACCGAACATGAGCTGCCTGCGCGCGTGCTCGACTGGCGGCAGTTGAGCAAACTTAAAAGCACATACACTGACGCTCTGCAGGATCACATCGATCCTGATACGGGCAGAGTGCATACGTCATATGTTCAGACCGGCGCCTCCACCGGACGGCTCGCATCCACCGACCCCAATTTGCAGAACATACCTGTCCGTACCGAGGAAGGCCGCCGTATCAGAGAGGCCTTTGTCGCAGAGCCGGGCAATACGCTTGTGTCGTTGGACTACAGCCAGATCGAGCTGCGCATTCTGGCGCATATGGCCGATATCGAGGCACTCAAGAAGGCCTTCTCCGACGGGCTCGACATTCACGCGATGACGGCTTCGGAAATGTTCGACGTTCCGCTTGATGAGATGACACCCGAGGTGCGCCGACGCGCCAAGGCGATCAATTTCGGTGTGATCTACGGGATTTCCGGCTTTGGTCTGGCCCGCAACCTACGTATCCCCAGATCTGAGGCTCAAGCCTTCATCGACCGGTATTTCGAAAGATTCCCCGGCATTCGCGGCTATATGGACAGCACCATCGAGTTCGCCAAGGAACATGGCTATGTCCAGACCCTGTTTGGCCGCAAAATCCATACGCCCGAGATTGCTGCCAAAGGCCCACGCGCGGGGTTCGCACGGCGCGCGGCGATCAATGCCCCGATTCAGGGCACAGCGGCGGACATCATCCGCAGAGCCATGATTCGGATGCCAGGCGCGATTTCCGCCCTTCCCTGCAAAATGTTGCTGCAAGTGCATGATGAATTGCTCTTTGAGGTCGAAAAAGGACAGGAAGACCGCGTGATCGCCACAGCAAAAAATGTCATGCAAGATGCGGCAAAGCCTGCGTTACATATTGATGTCCCGCTTGTAGTGGACGCCGGACAGGGAAAAACTGGGCAGAAGCTCACTGAAATTGTTTATTTGCAACAGGTTGTTACCTATTTTGGAAACAAACCAGTGACATTTCCCCCAAACGTTGTCAAAAATGCCGCGCGTCAACGGGAATCCGCCTAATCGCAACGCCTTAGTGTTGACAACGATTCCCTTTAACGGAATGTATGGAATGTCACTTGGAGGGAAACTGTTCACATGACAAATAAACTTGCACTGATTGCAGCACTCGTCGCAACCGTAGGCGTAGCAGCTTGCGCGCAACAAGAAGAACCAGCACCGGCGCCGATTGAGCCCGAGCCTGTTTCAACAAAACTCTAAAACGTTAACGCGTTTCAGAATTCTTCGGGACGGGAGCTATGGCGGGTTCGCCATATGCCCTCGTCCCGAAAATTTTTTGGCCCTTGCATCCACTGATGTAGGGTTTGCAGAGACGCGTTCATATGAACGCAGATCACATTTTTTGCTTCAAAATTTCGAACGCGGATTTCGAACGCCAAAGCGTCCCAAGAAAAACCTGCGTCACGGCTTTTTGCGAGACTCGGCGTGACCTTTGGATGTTGCGCGTGCTTCGCCTTTTTTGATGATTCCAGTTAAAGTCGAAACACGTTCGATAGGCTGTGACAAGCTCAGCTTCTGCGTCGGTCCACTTCGAGATCAGCGTAAAAACCCTAAAAGACTCAGTCGACCATCACCTCATTTGAATCTGCGATTGGAAAAAACACCCCGTCCGACCACAATCCAAACGCCCCCTCGTGATGAGTTCCAATGTCGATCAGCCGATAAAATGACTTACGGTCAATGAGAGCTTCAAGACCTGCTCTTACATGAACATAAGGCGACGGTTCTCCTGTGGCCGGGTCTGTTTCACAGCGTATTGGTGCATCCAAGCACGCCAAAACCTTGTCCCCGACATTGGTTTCAAACACCAAAACCTGAGCCTCATCTTCACCGGCAACTTCAAAATCCACCGCCACAAAGGGCGCATCATCCACTGTGATGCCAACCTTCTCTACGGGTGTGACAAGAAAATACTTGCCATCTTCACGCCGCAAAATGGTGGAAAACAAGCGCACGAGACCAGGACGCGTAATCGGTGAACCGAGGTAAAACCACGTGCCATCCCGCGCAATGCGCATATCAAGATCACCGCAAAATGGCGGGTTCCAAAGATGCACAGGCGGAAGACCTTTGCCCACAACTGCACGTGCAGCATCCGCCAAACGCTCTGCTGACGGTGTCGTGATGGAATCTTTGCTCATTGCTTTTGCCATTTTGAATACACACGATACATTCTACCAGAGTGATATAGACCCAAACGGAGACTTTCCATGACCGACGACGCGGACCTTCTGAAGGGAATCGAAGCCCTGGAAGACAAGCTCGCCCAGGCGCGCGCCTCAATTACCCGCCGCTTCATCGGGCAAGAAAGCGTCGTGGATCTCGCGCTTTCCGCACTTCTATGTGGTGGTCATGGATTATTGGTAGGTCTGCCAGGTCTGGGTAAAACGCGCCTCGTCGAGACACTGAGCACGGTCATGGGTCTAAACTCCAACCGCATTCAGTTCACCCCAGACCTGATGCCAGCCGATATTCTTGGCTCAGAAGTGCTCGAAACCGGTGCCGACGGCACACGGGCTTTCAAATTCATACCCGGCCCGATCTTTTGCCAGTTGCTGATGGCGGACGAGATCAACCGCGCCAGCCCTCGAACTCAATCCGCCCTACTGCAAGCCATGCAGGAACGTAAAGTGTCTGTCGCAGGCGAAGATCGCCCGCTTTCACCCCTTTCCACGTGCTGGCCACGCAAAACCCGATCGAGCAAGAAGGCACATATCCGCTCCCTGAGGCGCAGCTTGACCGATTCCTGGTGCAAATCGACGTCCCATACCCGGACCGTGACACAGAACGTGACATCATCCTCGCCACCACTGGCTTGACAGAAGATGAATCGCACGAGGTGTTCACACCACAGGAACTAATCGACGCGCAAAACCTGTTACGCCGGATGCCTGTCGGTGAAGCTGTGATGGAACAGATCATTGATCTCGTCCGCGCCTTCCGGCCCGAAGACCCCTCAGCCTCAGAGAAAATCCGCGAGACTGTGGCCTGGGGTCCTGGTCCTCGTGCTGCTCAGGCGATGATGCTCACTGTTAGGGCGCGTGCGATGTTGCATGGTCGCCTCGCGCCTGATGCCGACGACGTGGCCGCGATGTCGCAACCGGTCCTCACCCACCGCATGGCGCTGAACTTCGCGGCTCGCGCACGTGGCGAGGAACTGAACACCATCATCGCTGAAACCGTCACCAACTTTACACGGTCCGAGGCTGCTGCGTGAGTCCAATCGCGCCCCTCCGCGCTCAGGCCGAGGCCGAAGCCGCCAGATTCCCCGCGCTGCTCGCGAGGGCCGAACATCTGGCAGGCACGGTTCTCTTGGGCGAACACGGGCGCAGACGGTCGGGCATGGGTGATGATTTCTGGCAATACCGCCCCGTGCAAGCCGGGGATGAGTTGCGCCATATCGATTGGCGGCGCTCGGCCAAATCGGACGGTCAATTCCTGCGCCAACGCGAATGGCAGATTGCGCAAAGCGTCACACTTTGGGTCGACGGTGCCGCCTCCATGCGGTTTTCGTCAGATGATGCTTTGCCCGAAAAATCCGATCGCGCGCGGCTTCTCGCCCTCGCCATGGCCATCCTTCTCAATCGTGGTGGAGAACGTGTCGGCCTGTCCGGGGCGAACTTGCCGCCGCGGCGCGGCGAAGCACAAGTCGAACGCATCTCAATGGCGCTCATGCACGAAGACAGCGCCGACTACGGCGCCCCCGAAACCACCGGAATGCTCTCCCACGGGCGCGGTGTCTTTCTGTCGGACTTCCTGGGCGAACTGGACCCGGTCAAAGAAGCCCTGACCAGCGCCGCTGATCGAGGCGTGCGCGGCGCGCTTTACCAAATTCTTGATCCAGCCGAAGAAAGCTTCCCGTACCGCGGCCGCACGATCTTTGAAAGTGTCGGCGGAACCCTTGCGCATGAAACGCTCAAAGCGTCTGAATTACGAGATCGTTATCTGGCACGCCTCGCCACCCGTAAAGATGAGTTGCAGGCCCTCTGCACAGCAACCGGCTGGCAATACGGCTTGCACCACACGTCCCAAAGCGCGCAGTCCGCAGTTCTGTGGCTATACAACGCCATTGACGGGGAGCATCACAGATGACGCTCGGCGCAATTGGCTTCACCACACCCTGGCTTCTGACCGCACTTCTGGTCTTGCCCATTCTGTGGATCATCCTGCGCGCGGTACCGCCTGCGCCAATCCGGCGGCGCTTTCCCGGTGTCGCGCTTCTGTTGGGTCTCAAAGACGACGACACCGTTTCGGACCGCACACCCTGGTGGTTGCTCTTGTTGCGCATGCTGGCCGTGGCTGCCGCCATCGTGGCGCTTGCGGGCCCCATTCTGAACCCGCGTCAAACCGCGGAAACGCAGAACTCTGGCCCACTTCTTATTGTGCTGGACGCAAGCTGGGCCAGCGCCCGCGACTGGCCCGCGAAATCCGACCTGCTCGATGCCATGCTCGCTGAGGCAGGCCGCGATGCGCGTCCGGTTGGTATGATGCGCCTCTCGGATGCAGAGCCACCTGTCTTTCAGGCAGCAGAAGCTTGGCGCAGCCGGTTGTCTGGTATGGCCCCCTCTCCGTGGACTGCCTCTGAAACCACGATGACGGACGCCGCCAGTATGCTAGGAGACGAGAACTTCGAAACCCGCTGGATGTCTGACGGCCTTGACCGCTCAGGTCGCGACACGCTTTTGCAAGCACTCGAAGATCGCGGCCCCGTCACTGTTTATGAAAGCCCTGTCCCCATCATCGCCCTCAAGCAAGCTATTGTCGAAGATGGTGATATCCGCATCACAGGCCTGCGTGCTGTTGCGGGCACCCCGCGCGCGGTGCAGGTCGAGGCCCATGGGCGCGATCCCTCCGGTATTTCGCGCGTCTTGGCAGACCTGACTCTGCAATTCCAACCCGATGACCTTGAAGCCACTGGTCTGCTCTCGCTGCCCTCCGAGCTGCGCGCGCGTCTCACCCGTTTCGAGATTGCCGGCCAGCGTCATGCAGGCGCCGTGACCTTGACCGATGACAGCCTAAAACGTCGCGAAGTGGCCTTGATCGCCGGGCGCGAAGACCGCGAAGGTCTCGAACTCCTCTCGCCGCTACACTATCTTGAACAGGCGCTGGAACCCACCGCAGACCTTCTGGAAGGTAGCCTTCTCGATATCCTGCCTGCCAACCCCGACGTCGTCGTGCTGGCCGATGTCGCCACCCTGTCCATAGCGGAAGAAGAAGCCCTTCTCGACTGGGCGAACGAAGGCGGCATGCTCTTGCGCTTTGCTGGACCTCGTCTCGCCGCATCTGACGTCTCGCGCAGTTCCGAAAGTCCACTGCTCCCGGTGCGCCTGCGCGCGGGGGGCGGACGGTTGGTGGTGCCATGAGCTGGGGGAACCCAAGCAACTGGCCCCATTCTCAGAGAACAGTCCCTTCTTTGACCTCACGGCGTCGCCAGACATCACCGTCTCGGCACAGGTCATGGCGCAACCTGACCCGACCCTGGCAGAGCGCGTCATCGCACAGCTTTCTGACGGCACACCGCTTGTCACCCGCAAGCGCATCGGCGCGGGACAAGTTGTGCTCTTCCACATCACCGCCAATGCCGAATGGTCCACTCTGCCACTCTCCGGCGTGTTTGTGCAGATGCTCGAACGGCTCGCCGTATCCTCGACTCTGGCCCTTCCGGACCTGAGCGAACTGCAGGGCACGACGTGGCAGCCCGTTCAGGTGCTCAATGGCTTTGGCGCACTCACCGACGCCGGAACCCTACCGGGTGTCGATGGAGAAAATTTCCTGCAAGACCCACTCGGGCCAGATTTGCGCCCCGGCATCTATGAAGGCCCCGACCGGCGCCTTGCGCTCAATGTGCTCGACACGGAATCCGTTCTGCAGCCTGCAACATGGCCTGCAAACGTTCCGGTTCTGGGCCTGGAACGCGCGCCCGAAACGCCGCTTGGCGGATGGCTGCTGGCTGCGGCACTGGCGCTCTTGATGGCCGATATCATGGCCTCTTTGGCCCTCTCAGGCCGATTGGTCCCAGCACGCGCCACACTTTCCGCGTTCCTTCTGACAATAATCCTCATCCCACAAACCGCCGAAGCACAAAGCGACCTGACAGCCGAGGAAAAAACACTCCTGGCGGCTTCAGAGGTTGTGCTGGGCCACATCCTGACCGGCGATCCACAGCTTGATCAAACCGCTCAGGCCGGGCTGCGCGGGTTGGGCGAGACGCTCTTTTTCCGCACCTCGGTGGAACCGGACACGCCCGTCGGCATTGATCTGGAAACCGATGAGCTCTCGGTCTATGCGCTGCTTTACTGGCCCATAACGCCAAACCAGCCGATCCCTTCTGCCGAAGCCTATGCTAAGCTCAACACCTACCTGCGCACCGGCGGCATGATCTTGTTTGACACCCGCGACGCCAATATCGCCAGTTTCGGGGCCTCCTCGCCCAATGGACAAAAACTGCAACGCCTCGCCGCTTCACTCGACGTGCCCCCATTGGAACCCATCCCGCAGGACCACGTGCTGACACGCACCTTCTACCTGCTACAGGACTTCCCGGGCCGCCATACGGGCCGCGGCGTTTGGGTTGAAGCAGCACCCCCGATGCGGAACAGGTCGAAGGCATGCCGTTCCGCAACCTCAACGACAACGTCACGCCGGTGGTCATCGGTGGCAACGATTGGGCCTCGGCCTGGGCGACGGATACAAGGGGCAACTCCCTGTTCCCGGTCGGGCGCGGCTTTGCGGGCGAACGGCAACGGGAACTGGCCTATCGCTTTGGCGTGAACCTGGTGATGCATGTTCTGACGGGCAACTACAAATCCGATCAGGTCCACGTACCGGCCCTTCTGGACAGGTTGGGCCAATGACAGGAAATATCCTCTTTGATCCACTGCTCAATGTTTGGCTGATTGCAGCACTGGCCGTCTTGCTTGTCGTTGGCATCGCCTTTGCCTACTGGCGTGGCCTGTCCGGCTGGCCGCTCCGCGCCTTGGGTGGGTTGGTGATCCTCGGTGCGCTTCTTGGTCCGGTCTACCAGCTCGAAGAGCGCGAACCGCTCAGTGACATCGTCATCATGGTTGAGGACGAGACCGCCAGCCAGACTTTGGCAGATCGCGGCACAACCACATCTAAGACCGCCGATGCCCTCGCCACCGCCATAGAGGCTCGCCCCAACACCGAATTGCGCCGCATCACCCTGCGCGATGGACCGGACAACACCGGCACGCGCCTCATGACGGCCCTTTCTGAGGCACTGGCCGAAGAACCTCGGGGCCGCATTGCCGGGGGGATCCTGATCTCAGATGGCCGCCTGCACGATCTCGATCGAACACCAGACATGCCGGCCCCTTTGCATCTTCTGCACACCGGCCAGGAACAAGATTGGGACCGTAAGATCGAGGTCAACAACGCCCCCGCCTTCGGTATTCTGGGCGAGGATATTTCAATGACCTTGCGCGTCTCTGATCTGGGCGCGGCGCCTGCCGATGCGACTACTGTTTCGGTCGATGTGTCCATCGACGGAGAAGCCCCGCAACGGTTTCAGGTACCACTGAACGAAGACATCGACCTGCCGGTGCGGCTACCCCATGGTGGTCGCAATGTGCTGCAATTCTCGACACCCACGGTCGATGGTGAACTCACGGATCGCAACAACACTGTGCTGGTGCAGATCAACGGGGTACGCGACCGGCTTTCGGTTTTGTTGGTGTCAGGGGAACCTCACGCCGGTGGCCGCACCTGGCGCAACCTTCTGAAATCTGACAGCTCGGTGGATCTGGTCCATTTCACCATTCTGCGTCCGCCGGAAAAACAAGACGGCGTGCCTGTCCGGGAACTGTCCCTCATCGCCTTCCCTACCCGGCAGCTCTTTTTGGAGAAGATTGACGATTTCGACCTCATAATCTTTGACCGCTACAAGCGCCGCGGCATCCTGCCATCAGTCTATTTGGAGAACGTGCGCAACTATGTTGAAGGCGGCGGTGCTGTGCTCATCGCCGCTGGCCCTGATTTCGCCTCCGCCGATAGCCTCTTTCGCACCCCTCTGGAGGCCATTTTGCCAGCGCGTCCGACCGCCCGCGTGCTTGAAGAACGCTTCCGACCGGCCATCACCGATTTAGGCCAACGTCACCCGGTGACGTCCGGTCTGGAACAGGATTTTGGTGCCGAATGGGGCCGCTGGATGCGCCAGATCGAAGTGGAACAAGCCTCTGGCGATGCCGTCATGACAGGAGTCGATGATCGTCCTCTGCTGGTGCTTGACCGCGTTGGCGAAGGGCGCGTGGCGCTTCTGGCCTCGGATCACGCCTGGCTTTGGAACCGTGGCTACGAAGGTGGCGGGCCGCAACTGGAACTGCTGCGTCGCCTTGCACACTGGATGATGAAAGAACCCGAGTTGGAGGAAGAGGCGCTCTGGGCCGAAGCCACCGGCCAGCAAATGCGCATCATCCGTCGGTCTCTTGAGGACACCGTCGGACCGGTCATCATCACCACCCCGAGTGGCGAACAAATTGAAATGTCGCTTGAAGAAGTCGCGCCAGGCCGGTTTGAGACGCTCTATGACGGCCCCGATATCGGCCTCTACAGGCTTGAGAACCAAGACCACACCGCCGTGATTGGCCTTGGCCCCGCTGCCCCGGTAGAGTTTGTGAACACCATTGCCGACACCACGACTCTGGAACCCATCGTTGACGCCACCGGCGGCGGCGTTGTCGCGCTGTCCGATGGGACCCCACGTTTGCGCGCCGTTCGCGAAGGGCGCGCAGCGGTCGGTCGCGGCTGGATCGGCATAACGCCACGTGGCGCTTACGAAACACGCTCGGTCCGGCAAACAGATTTGCTGCCGCCTTGGCTGGTCTTGTTGCTTATGTCCGGATTTGTCGTCGGCGGATGGCTGCGCGAAGGCCGCCGATAAACCTCAGGGCGAAAGCTCAACCCGGATTTTTTCGCTGGACCATCCGTCCACCGAACACTTCGCCCGCACAAACACCTCTCGCGTGCCATCCGGAATCACTACCCCGGTCAGCGACCGCGTAAAGGGCTGTTCCTCAACATGCGGATGCAACAGCTTGCGATACCCGATCTGCTTTCCGTTACTGTCCAGAATTTCCCAGCCATCTGCATAGTGATCCCACCCTGTGTCAGGATGCTCAACAGTGACTTTGAAAGTCCAAACCATCCCTACTTTCTTGGCCGCGACATCAGTGATCACCGGCTCATCCGCGAAGACCGGGGTCATTGCCAGAGAGAACATGAGAACAGCCAGTCGTTTTTTCATGAATCGGACTATACTCCAAACTATGCAATTGTGCAGTCACGACCCACTGTCGCGGCTTCAACAAACCGCGACCAGCAGGATTTTCTGAATAATTCTTGCTATTTTTTAAATTGGTTATATTATCTTACCAATTCAGGGAGAACGCCAATGGAAATGCCAAGCCCGGACCCAAAAGTCCTGTCCAGGAAAGCAGAGCTGATCGAACGTTTGGAACAGGTGCTTCCGAAGGCGTCGGTGATCCACGATCCATCTGAAACGCGCGCGTATGAATGTGATGGTCTGACCGCTTACAAATGTCCGCCACTTGCCGTCGTGCTGCCATCCTCAACCGAGGAAGTCTCCGCCACATTGCGCATCTGCCACGACATGAACGTCCCGGTCGTCCCGCGCGGCTCGGGCACGTCCCTGGCCGGAGGGGCGTTGCCAACCGAAGACAGTGTGATCCTTGGCGTCGCCAAACTGAACGACGTGCTGGAGACAGATTATGACAATCGTTTCATCCGCGTGCAAACCGGGCGAACCAACCTCTCTGTCACCGGCGCTGTCGAAGAAGACGGATTCTTCTACGCCCCTGACCCATCCAGCCAACTCGCCTGTGCCATTGCAGGCAACATCGCAATGAACTCTGGCGGCGCACATTGCCTAAAATACGGCGTGACCACCAACAACCTGATGGGTGTCAAAATGGTTCAGATGGACGGCACCATCATGGATATCGGCGGGGCACATCTCGATGCCGAAGGCTATGACCTCCTGGGTCTTATCTGCGGCTCTGAAGGGCAGCTTGGCGTCGTCACGGAGGCCACACTGCGCATCCTGCACAAACCCGAAGGTGCACGGCCCGTTCTCATGGGCTTTGACTCGGCCGAAGTTGCCGGTCAATGCGTCTCAGACATCATCAAGGCGGGCGTCCTGCCCGTGGCCATCGAATACATGGACCGCCCCTGCATCCGCGCGACCGAGGATTTTGCCGGCGCAGGCTATCCCGATTGCGAGGCGCTCCTGATCGTTGAGGTCGAAGGCTCGGACGCCGAGATTGACGAACAGCTTGAAACCATCATGAAAATAGCGCGAGGCCACAATCCTGTGGACCTCCGCGAAAGCTCTTCTCCCGAGGAAAGCGCCAAGATCTGGCTGGGTCGCAAATCGGCATTCGGGGCAATGGGCAAGATCAATGACTACATGTGTCTCGACGGCACGATCCCCATCAGCCAACTGCCATACGTTCTGAAGCGCATCGGTGAAATGTCCAAGGAATTTGGCCTCGACGTGGCCAACGTCTTTCACGCAGGCGACGGCAACATGCACCCGCTCATCCTGTTTGATGCCAACAAACCCGGCGATCTGGAAACCTGCGAAGAGTTTGGGGCAGAGATCCTCAAGCTCTGCGTCGAGGTCGATGGCTGTCTGACCGGCGAACATGGGGTGGGCATCGAGAAGCGCGATCTGATGCTGCATCAATACGACCCGGCGGATCTCGAAATTCAAATGGCCATCAAAGATGTCTTTGATCCCAAATGGCTGTTGAACCCGGCCAAGGTCTTCCCGCTTGCGTCAAGCGACGCGCGCCGCATCGCTGCCGAATAGGGGCTGCCCCACAACCTGTCTTGCGAGGCCTTTGGCCTCACCTCCGGAGTATTTTTGGAACGATGAAACCTCTTTCTCCCTCATCCGAGGCCGAGCTGGCCGAACTCGTCTCAAGCACGTCCGAACCTTTGCGCGTGATGGGCGGTGGTACGCGACCTATTGGTGTCCCGGTCAACGCGCAGCCTTTGACCACGCAAAAAATCAGTGGCATCGCGCTTTATGAACCCGGCGCACTGACCCTTGTCGCCAAGGCGGGAACGACCGTCGCGGAAATAGAAAAGGCTTTGGCAAAGGAAAACCAGCGTCTGGCCTTTGAACCCATGGATCATCGCGGCCTGCTAGGCACCAAGGGGGAACCGACGATTGGCGGGGTCTTTGCCGCCAATGTCTCTGGACCCCGGCGCATCCAATGCGGAGCCGCGCGCGATTTCCTGCTGGGCGTGCGCTTCGTCGATGGTCAGGGGCAAATTACCCGCAACGGCGGCCGCGTGATGAAAAATGTCACAGGGTACGACATCGTCAAACTCATGGCAGGAAGCTACGGCACCCTAGGCGTTTTAACCGAAGTCGCGCTCAAGGTTCTGCCGCGCAGCAATGTCACCGGCACCCTGAAGCTGGCCGGATTGACCGACGTTCAGGCGATTTCTGCTCTCTCTGCCGCGCTTGGGTCCCCCTACGAAGTCACCGGCGCCGCGCATCTTCCGAAGGGAAATGACAGCACGCCGCAAACGTTCATCCGCATTGAAGGGTTCGAAAACTCCGTCAAGTATCGCTCTGGTGAGCTATTCAAAATGCTCGGGCATCTTGGCGAGGTCAAGTTTGAACTGGATCAGCAAGCAAACGCGACACTCTGGCAGAACATCCGCGACGTTGACGCATTTCACGGGCGCGACGGCGATGTCTGGCGCTTGTCGGTCAAACCGTCCGACGCCCCCGACATTGTTGCGCAAGTTGGGCCCGAAGACGTGGTCTACGACTGGGGCGGCGGATTGATCTGGCTCCTGATGCCGCAAGATACCGGAGCAGAGGTCATCCGCTCGGCAGTGGCAGATAAAGGCGGCCACGCCACTTTGATCCGGGGCAATCGCGCGGCCGGTGCGTTCCAACCCCTCTCCGCACCTGTCGCGGCGCTGCAAAACGGACTGCGCGCCCGGTTTGACCCCAAGGGTGTTCTCAATCCCGGTCTCATGGGCCAGGCGGCCTGATCCTTTTACACATAGAATGATAAGCATCTGACATGAAAACAGAATTCGCCCCCGAACGCCTGCGCGACCCGGCCATAGAGCGCTCGAATGAGATCCTGCGCACCTGCGTGCATTGCGGGTTCTGTACCGCCACATGCCCCACCTACCAAGTGCTGGGCGACGAACTCGACAGCCCCCGCGGCCGTATCTACCTCATCAAAGACATGCTGGAAAACGACCGGGATCCGGACCCCAAGACGGTCAAGCACATCGACCGCTGCCTCAGCTGTCTGGCCTGCATGACCACTTGCCCCTCGGGCGTGCACTACATGCATCTCGTGGACCATGCGCGCGAATACATCGAAGAGCGCTACGATCGCCCGGTCTTCGAGCGCATTCTGCGTTGGACGCTGGCGCGTATCCTCCCCTACCCGATGCGCTTTCGCGTGGCGATGCTGGGGGCCAAGATGGCCAAACCCTTTGCCCGTCTGATACCTGACGCGCGCATTCGCGCCATGCTCGCCATGGCCCCCAAGGAAATTCCGCCCGTCAGCCGCAATGACGACCCGCAAACCTTTGCGCCCAAGACACAGAGACTCAAACGCGTGGCTCTGATGACCGGCTGTGCGCAAAAGGCACTCAACACGGATATCAACGATGCTACAATCCGACTTCTGACACGGTTAGGCTGTGAGGTGGTCGTGGCCGAGGGCGCAGGGTGCTGCGGCGCGCTGACCCATCACATGGGCAAAACCACCGAGAGCCATGGCACTGCTGGCAAAAACATCGCGGCCTGGGCGCGCGAGATGGATGGCGTCGGGCTGGATGCGATTGTCATCAACACCTCGGGCTGCGGCACCACGGTCAAAGACTATGGCCATATGTTCCGCAACGAACCCCTCGCCGAAGATGCCGCGCGCGTCTCTGGCATCGCGATGGATATCTCAGAACTGCTGATGCAGATCGATATCCCCGAAGGTGCCGACAAAGGCCTGCGCATCGCCTATCACGCCGCCTGCTCTCTGCAGCACGGCCAACAGATCAAGACACACCCCAAAACCCTTCTCAAGAAGGCCGGGTTTGAGGTGGTGGAACCCAAGGATTCACATCTCTGCTGCGGCTCGGCTGGCACGTACAACCTAATGCAGCCCGAAATCTCAGGACAGCTCAAAGACCGTAAGGTTCAAACACTTGAGGCCAAGAACCCCGACATTATCGCGGCAGGCAACATCGGCTGCATGATGCAAATCGGCTCAGGCACGGACATCCCCATGGTGCACACCGTAGAACTGCTCGATTGGGCAACAGGTGGTCCAAAACCACCCGCATTGGCCAAAGCAGGGCTCTGAAACGCCAAATTTTTGCCCTAAAACACACGTAAGCCCAAATCGAAGCAGGAGGTAAGGGTTTGCGGAAGTTTTTGGTAATGGCCTGGCTTGGCCTGGCCGCGTCGGTTGCGTTTGCTGATGAAGGTGCTCTGAAACGTCTCGATACCGGTGATGACACCCGTCTGTGGGAAGGCGTGGGTCGCCTGGATATTGGCGGTGAGGGGTTTTGCACAGGCGCGCTCATTGAGCCGGATCTGGTTCTGACCGCCGCGCATTGCCTTTACAACAAACACACCGGAAAAGAAGTCGATATATCCAAAATTGAGTTCCTGGCCGGCTGGCGCAATGGCCGCGCCTCGGCCTATCGCTGGGTCCGCCGCGCTGTGATCCATCCCGACTACGTGTTTTCCAAAGATGTCGACGCCCAGCGCGTGCGCAACGACATCGCCCTTCTTGAACTGCAGCACCCGATCTCAAAATCAGGCGTCGTACCATTCCGCACCGATGAACGTCCCAAAAAAGGCGATGAAATCGGCGTCGTCAGCTATGCGCGCGACCGTTCCGAGGCCCCATCACTGCAAGAAGTCTGCAAAGTCCTGGCCCGTCAACACGGCGTGCTCGTTATGTCTTGCGATGTGAACTTCGGCTCGTCCGGCGCACCGGTCTTTTCCATCGTAGATGGCACACCACGCGTGGTGTCCGTCGTCTCGGCTATGGCCGAAGTGGATGGTGAAAAGGTTGCTCTGGGCGCGCAACTTCAAACACCGCTCGATGATATGCGTGAAAAACTTCGCTCCACCGGTCGCTTGCAGACACAGAGCAAGAAAAGCCTGTTTTCGAACGGATCCAATAGAGACACCGGCGCAAAATTCGCCAAACCGGAGACCGCAGCAGATTGAAACGGCTCACGGTCATATCTGCCTTGACGGCTGTCGCGCTCCTGCTCGGCGCCCAGTCTCAAGCCGACAGTCTGACCCGATTGTCCGACCGCGATGACCTCTTTGGATGGGAGGCCGTGGGCCGCGTGGATATCACCGATGACGGTTATTGCACGGGCTCACTTGTGGCAAGCAACCTCGTCCTAACCGCCGCGCATTGTGTTTTTGACTACAGCGGCAAAATGCGTGAAGCATCGGACTTGCAATTCCGTGCGGGGCTGAGCGATGGCACCGCAATCGCCACACGCTCTGTGGGGCGGTTCGTGGTTGCAGACGGATATGCGCCGGGTGTCGGCATGACACTCGACAACATTCGCACGGACGCAGCGCTTTTGGAACTGACCGAGGCCATCCCCACCGCGGTGGCTGGGCCATTCGTGCCCTATGAAAGCCCCCGACCCGGCGACAAGCTCAGCGTTGTGTCTTATGGCCAAAGCCGTGATCGCGCCCCGTCACGCCAGCGCGAATGCAGCGTTCTTTGGAGACACAAAGGGCTGGTGTCTTTTGATTGCGACGTTACCTTCGGCTCTTCCGGCGCGCCCGTCTTCACCGATGGCGCTTACCGGGCGCAGATCGTGTCACTCGTTGTCGGCGGATCGAAAAACCCCGACGGCACGACCACGGCGTACGGCATGCATCTGCCGCCTGTTCTGGACGCGCTCAAGCGCAAACTGCGCAGCGCCGCACCTGCCGCCGTCGCCACAACCACCGAACACAAGCGTGTAAAGGTCGGCCAAGGCGGAACTGCCTCCGGTGCAAAGTTCGCAAAACCCTGATTTTACAGGTGTTTAATAGCATCTTGAAACCTCAATTCTGAAATCCCACATATATTGGATCCGGCGCCGCCGAGCGGGCCGGTTCCCTTCGCCTGTCCCAAAAAGGGAAGGCAAACATATCGTTATCGCTCAATGGAGGATGACCCATGCGAAACTTTGATCTTGCGCCGCTTTACCGCGCATCCATTGGTTTTGACCAAATCGCTGACATGATGGACCGTGTTCTGTCCGGCGACGTCAACCAACCCACCTACCCCCTTACAACATCGAGAAAACCGCCGATGATGCGTATCGTATTTCGATCGCCGTGGCCGGATTTGCCGATGAGGACCTCTCGGTCGAAGTGCGTGAACACGCCCTGATCGTCTCGGCCCGCAAATCCGAAGATGATGCCGAGCGCACTTATCTGCACCGAGGCATTGCCACCCGCGCCTTTGAACGCAAGTTCCAACTTGCCGATCATGTGCGTGTCGATGGCGCAAGCCACGCAGACGGGATGCTGCACATCGATCTCGTGCGCGAAGTGCCCGAGGCGCTCAAACCCCGTCAGATCGAAATTGCCCGTGGCGATGTGATCACCAAAGACGTGGTTGACGCCAAAGCGGTAAACTAAGCAACACGCTTCACCGTTACGAACCAAGCGCCCCTGGAGCATTCCACGGGGCGCTTAATTTTGTCTTGGGGTCATCGAACGCCCCGTTAACGCGGCGACCGAACCAACGTCGCACCGATAAAATACCGACGTGATACCGACATGCCAAATTCGCTTTGAATCCGCGCGTTAACCCTGAGTCGCGCTATCGCTGCAAACTCTGCGCCAACCGCATCAGCTGCACCGCCTCGGCGCGGTAGCCGAACGCATCTACCCCCCGCGCCTCATTGGCCAAGGCAATCGCATCGTCATAGCCCCAGTCGCCAAGATACTGGTTTCCCCGCAAAAGCTGACCAAACCCTGCGATGGCGGCGGTAAACTGCATCTCGGCATTGGCCTGCCCACCCGGCACAATCGGCTGCTCAATCAGCTCACTTTGCGTCTCACCGGGTCGCTTGTAGCGCAGCTTGAGAAAGCCCAGCTCACTGGCATCACTGGCCAGTTCCGCCTCGCCATACCGCAACGGATCGGTCAATCGCGCAGGTGAGCCCACCGGCGTGATCTCATAAAGCGCCGTCACCTGATGCCCGGCCCCAATATCGCCCGCATCCACCGCGTCATTGTTGAAATCCTCGCGCGCCAGGGCACGGGTTTCATACCCAATAAGCCGATACTCCGCGACCGCCGCCGGATTGAATTCCACTTGAATCTTCACATCATTCGCAATGGGATAAAGCGCGCCAGAAAGCTGATCCACCAGCACCTTCTGCGCCTCGCTGAGCGTATCAATATACGCCGCCTGCCCATTGCCGTTCTGCGCCAGCGCCTGCATTGTCGCATCATCGAGATTGCCCCGACCAAAGCCCAGAACCGAAAGGTAGGTGCCGCTCTCGCGCTTGTCGGCAATAAAGTCTTTCAGTGCCTCGGGGTCTGATAGGCCGACATTGAAATCCCCATCCGTGGCCAGCAAGACGCGGGTCACTTCGCCCTCTTCCGCCATGCTTTCGGCCACCGCATAGGCCTGTTGCAACCCGGCCTGCCCGGCAGTTGACCCACCTGCATCCAGCCGGTCCAAAGCCTCCAGAATGCGCGTCCGGTCCGTCGCTGGCGTCGGCTCAAGAACCTGCCCCGCACTTCCTGCATAGGTGACAATCGCAACACTGTCGCGCTCGGTCAGTTCCGGCAACATCAGCGCCAAAGACTGCTTCAACAACGGCAGCTTAGCCGGTGCATTCATCGACCCGGATGTATCAATCAGGAATACCAGATTGAGCGGGGGACGCTCCGTTAAGGATTTGTTTTCCCCCTGGATCGCAATATGCACCAGCTGCGTATCGGCATTCCATGGCGTTCCCGTCACCGTCACGGTCGGCTGAAACGGCGCATCACCTTCGGGTGCGGCATAGTCATAGGGGAAGTAGTTCACCATTTCCTCAATGCGTACTGCGTCTTTCGGTGGCACCTGCCCTGCCATCAAGGACGATCTGACCACGGCATAGGATGCCGTATCCACGTCGATGGAAAAGGTCGAAACCGGTTCCTCGGCCGTGACTTTCAATGGGTTCGGGTCGGCATCGGGAAAAGCCTCGGTGTTAGCCTCAGACTGGATATAGACATCATCCACCGAAGGAGCCGGTGCAATCAATGCACGGCTGTTTTCGCTATCTTGCAGAACCAATCCCTGCACTGCACCACCCAGTGTCTGCCCGTCTGTCGGAGCTTGCTCTCGCTTCAAAGTCTCACTGGGTTGCAGAGCTTGGGGCGCGATGGCACTTTCGGCGTCTTGCGCGCTTTCCGACTCAAGGGCTTCCGCTGGTGCAGGCTCAGCCGCCACCTCCGGTGCGGCCTCTGTTGCAAATTGTTCTTCGGCCACCTGACGTGTCCGGTCTTCGCTCCGGTCCGTCAATACATCATCCGACTCCAAAACCACCGGCTGCGGCCCGTTAAGCCGCGGCGCGGTCTGCCAGTCCGGCACAACAGCCACCAATCCCAGCGCCACCAATGCCGTGGTCGCCGTCAGCGCCCCGCGCGTGTTCATCCGCATGATCATATTCATCACTCCTCTGATCAGCCCCGGTTTGGGGCGTTCAGAGGTTTGACGGGCGGCATCCCGGGATTCTTGGAGCGCCGTAAAATTTTTCTGCGCCAGGGCAATATCGTCGGCCTTCCGCGCCGCATCCGGCGTGGGCATAGCGGCCCGCATCGCCGCCTTCAGGTCATCAAGATCATCACTCATGAGCGTTCCTCACTCTCGCGCAAAGCGCGCAGAAGTTTCTTTGCTTCCGAGACGCGCCAGCTGATTGTGCCAGGAGAAACCTCCATGATTTCCGCGGCTTCCGCATGACTCATGTCATCCAGCACCAACGCCAACGTGTCGCGCAAATCCTCAGGCAAGGCGCGCATCGCCTGGGTAAGCCAATCAAGCGCCTCTGCTGTTTCAGCATCCGCCGCGCGGCGGTCCACCTCCCAGTCGCCCCAGCCATCGGCATACTTTGCCCGCGTCGCACGGCGGCGACGACTGTCGTGCGCCGCATTCACAACAACCCGGTAAAGCCAGGTGGTAAATCGTGCAGAACCTTGAAAACCCTGCAGTTTCGCAGGCAATGCCGCACAAACATCCTGTGTCAGATCTTCGGCCTCCGCCTGCGCACCGGTCAGACGAAACGCCAATCGAAAGACGCCACCGTAATGGCGCTGCAGGAGGGTCGTAAACGCCTCCGCGTCCCCTTCCGCCGCCGCCCTGGCCAGGCTTTCATCCGTCACTTCCATGCGCATCACGATTGTTGGACGCGCGCCAGAGGTCAATCCTTGGCAGTACTTTGAAATTTTGTTGAGATCGGCTTAACTGCCCTCAAAAACGGCTGTCGCCTGTTCCGTCAGCCATGCCGACATCTGCCGATACGGCACAGGCCCATAGCTGATCCGCGCCACACCCGCCTTGGCCAGATCCACGTTTGAAGGTGCACCGGGCAAAGCGATGATATTGACTGGCAAAGACACCGCCGCACAGAGCTCAGTGATCATTTCACGATCGAGCAGACCAGGCGCAAAAAACCCATCGGCCCCTGCATCGGCATAAGCCGCCGCGCGTGTGATTGCCTCATCCAGCATGGCCCGTGTCGGGTCTTGCTTGGCGATGAACGCTTTGAGAAACACGTCCGTCCGCGCATTGAGAAATGCGCCAACTCCGCCTATGTCACAACCCTTTCGCGCCGCGCTGACGCGTTGGGCTTGCACGTCAATTGCATGCAACCCTTCCCCGCCAACGACCTGATCCTCGAAGTTGAACCCGACCGCGCCCGCTTCAACCGCACGCGCGAAATTCGCCGTCACTGCATCGGCATCAACCGCGTATCCACCTTCGAAATCCATGGAAACCGGAAGATCAACGGCCTCGACGATCCGGGCCACATTGGCCAGCGCAAGCTCAAGTGGCATTGCCTGTCCATCGCTGAACCCATTCGCCATGGCCACAGGCGCACTGCCAGTGGCAAGCGCCTTAGCACCAGCATCGGCCACTGCTTTGGCACTACCCGCATCCCAAATATTGTAGAGGATGACCGGCGCGCCGTTAACATGAAGCGCCTTGAAAAAGCTTGCTTTTTCCACCTGAGAAGCCATTGCTGGGACCCTTCGTTTAAACGCTCATGCAAACATACTTCATCTCAAGGTAATCATCGATTCCATGATGGCTGCCTTCGCGTCCCAGGCCCGATTGCTTGACCCCGCCAAACGGCGCAACCTCTGTCGATATGATCCCGGTGTTCACACCCACAATGCCATATTCCAGCGCTTCAGCGACTTTGTAGACTCGGCTGAGATCCTTGGCGTAGAAATAGCTCGCCAGACCAAAAATCGTGTCATTGGCCATCGCGATCACGTCATCTTCGTTTTCGAACTTGAAGAGCGGCGCAAGAGGTCCGAAGGTTTCATCCTGGCTGACCATCATGTCCTGCGTCACATCCGTCAGGATCGTTGGTGGTAGGAAATATCCAGCCCCTGAATGGGGTCTCCGCCCCCCATGGCAATCTTGGCGCCTTTCGCTGTGGCATCGGCCACATGCTCTTGCACTTTTTCAATCGCATCGGCGTTAATGAGCGGCCCAAGCTGCGTGCCCTCTTCCAGACCATCGCCGATCTTCATCTTCGACACTGCATCCTGCAACTTCTTGGCAAAGGCATCATACACACCCGCCTGCACATAGATGCGGTTGGCACAGACACAGGTTTGCCCGTTGTTACGGAATTTGCACATGATGGCGCCCTCAACGGCGGCATCAAGATCGGCATCATCAAACACAATAAAGGGCGCATTGCCGCCAAGCTCCATGGAGCACTTCATCACCTGATCCGCCGCCTGCCGCAGCAGAATACGACCCACCTCAGTCGAGCCAGTAAAGGTCAATTTGCGCACAGCCGGGTTCTCACAGAATTCCTTGCCAATGGCTGAGGAACTCGATGAGGTGACAATGCTGAAGATGCCCTTCGGAATACCCGCACGCTCTGCCAGAACACCCATCGCAGTGGCAGAGAGCGGCGTCTCTTTCGCCGGACGCCCCACGAAGGAGCAACCCGCTGCAAGCGCAGGGCCTGCCTTGCGCGTGATCATCGCGTTGGGAAAGTTCCACGGTGTGATTGAGGCGGCCACGCCAATCGGCTGCTTGAGCACCATGATCCGTTTGTCCCGCTGATGGCCGGGGATCATCTCGCCATAGATGCGCTTGGCCTCTTCGGCAAAGAACTCGATGAAAGATGCGCCATAAGCAATCTCGCCCTTGGCTTCGGCCAGCGGCTTGCCTTGTTCGGCGGTCAGGATGGTCGCCAGATCATCGGCATGCTCCATCATCAGCTCATACCAGCGGCGCAGCACAGTTGCGCGCTCTTTGCCCGTCCAGCTGGCCCAATCCTTCTGCGCCGCCTCAGCCTTGGCAATCACATCAGCCACCTGCGCGCGGCTCATATCCGCGACATTGGCGATCACATCTCCACGCGCAGGGTTGGTCACCTCGAAGGTGCCGTCCGCCCCGTCCATCCACTCGCCCGCGCCATAGGCTTGCTCGGCCAAAAGCGCAGGGTCTTTCAATAGCGACTTCAGATTGGTGGTTGTATCGAGCATAGCGTATCCTCCCAGAAAACGTCTCGTCTTGGCTAAGCATTTGGGGCAAGGATTGTCTAGGCCGTAAGACGAGGAATGTGCCATGGAACTGGATGATGCCTATGACAATGTCGGGTATATTCCCGATGCTATGTCCTATCCTCCTCGCTGGGCCAAAGCCGCAGGGGCATATCGTGACGTACTGATCGCCGAGGGACGCGCATTGCTTGGCCTTCCTTATGGCGGCACTGAGAGACAAGCGTTTGACCTTTTTCATCCTAAAGATGCCGCCAAGGGCGCACTGGTCTTCGTGCATGGCGGCTATTGGCGGCGGTTTGATCGCAGCTTCTGGTCCCATCTAAGTGAAGGCGCGTTGGCGCACGAATACTGCGTCGCGATGCCGTCATACGATCTTTGTCCCGAAGTGCGCATCGCCGATATCACCCAACAGATCACCCGTGCAATTGAGACGATCGCTGAACACGTAGAGGGCCCCCTCATTCTGACAGGGCATTCTGCAGGTGGACATCTTGTGTCCCGCATGTGTGAACCGGGTCTATTGAGAGAAACGACCGCGCAGAGAGTGAAGCGGATCCTTCCGATCTCTCCTGTATCCGATCTGCGACCCTTGTTGCACACGTCAATGAATGAGCTTTTTAAACTGACTGAAGATAGTGCTGCTGCCGAGAGCCCCGTTTTGATGACACATCGCCTATCTGTTCCTGTGTCAATCTGGGTCGGAAGCAAAGAGCGTCCGGCCTTCCTTGATCAGGCCGAGTGGCAGAGCAAAGCCTGGTCCTGCCCGCTTCACATCGCAACGAACAAACACCATTTCGATGTCATCGATGCACTTTCGGATCCCAATAGCGAGATGATGAAAGACGTTTTGCTCTAACGCCGCCTGCTTCTTTCTTGTCACAAATACCCAAACGCCTCGGCCCAACATGGCAGCGTGTCTCCTGCCGCAGGACGCGCCGCAAAAACAGCCCGCGCAACGGCGCGCGAGATGCAGGTTGCCGAGGCATGACCAATGGCAAGTTGCCCTGCCAGATCGGGCGCTGTTCGATCTGCTGTAGAGAGTGAAAAAATCAAATCTCCATCCATCGGCGTATGGGATGGCAGCAAGGCACGTGCATATCCATCATGTGCAGCCACAGCCATACGCGTGCACTGCGCTTGGCTTAGCGCTGCATCCGTTGCCACAATGCCGATTGTCGTCGCCTGATGCTGGCCCAGCTTGGTGTTTGGCAATTGCACATCGCCTGGGTCGCTTGAAACACCCAAAGCGCCAAACTCATCGCCAAACTCAAATGGCGCAGCCCAGAATTTTGGGCCAGTGCCAGCAACCGCAGACCCCAGCGCGTTTACAGCCACAAACGCACCTACTGTTATGCCATCCGGCAGGACCAAAGACGCCGATCCGATACCACCTTTGAAATCGGCGGTGGTCGCCCCTGTACCAGCCCCATGAGAGCCCAACTCAAAGACCTCGCTGCGTTTGGCCAGTGCGTCTCGACCCAAACGTTTATAGGGATTCTCGGACCATGCCTTGTCGCCCCCATTAAGAAGGTCGAACAGGATTGCTCCTGGTACGATGGGCACGCGTTGATCGCCTATGGCGAATCCGCGACCCTCACTGCGAAGAGCATCCGCAACTCCAGAGGCCGCATCCAAACCAAAAGCGGACCCACCAGACAAAACCAACGCATCGACCTGCTCCACCACTTTGTCAGCCCCGAGTAAATCCGTCTCTCGGGTGCCCGGCGCTCCGCCCATGACATGCACACCAGCCGTGAAAGGCGCGGCGCCCATAACCACGCTGACGCCAGTTTTGACAACGTCATCCTGGGCCTGCCCTACCTGTAAACCCGGCACATCGGTAATCAGATTACGCTGTCCTGGCCTCGCATCCATGGTCTGTTTCCGTCCTCACTTTGTCGCAAAACATCTTGCCAGATTGCGCCCAGAGCGCAACAAGCGGGTAAGTCCGCGAGCGATGGCGTCGTTCAGCAAGCCGGACTTCACATCCCAAACAGTCCTGAACGCCGGGACCTTTCTTTACGAAGGAGGGTCACTATGACTGCACCTATCCAATCCACTGATTTCGTGGGCACACGTCCCGAATTCTACCGTTTTCACAATGGCGAAAAGGCACCCTTGCCCTTTGCGCCCGAAGAATATGAGGCGCGCCTTGCCAAGTTGCGTCGTATCATGTCAGAGACAGGCGTTGATGTCGCAGTCCTAACATCAATGCATAACATCGCTTATTATTCAGGGTTTTTGTACTGTGCCTTCGGACGACCCTATGCGCTGGTTGTGACGCCCACCGAAAACGTTACCATTTCCGCCGGCATCGATGCTGGTCAGCCCTGGCGCCGGTGCTACGGTGACAATATCACCTATACCGACTGGCAGCGCGACAATTACTGGCGCGCAATCCGTTCCGTTTCAGGCGAAGGCAAAGTCATCGGCATCGAAGGTGACCACCTGACACTGGTGCAGCGCACTATGCTCGATAGTTTTCTGTCCCCAAGCCACGTCAAGGATATCTCTACAGAAACAATGCGCCAACGTATGGAAAAATCTATAGCAGAAATTTCCCATATCCGTAAGTGCACTGCCATAGCTGATATCGGAGGCTATGCGATCCGCGATGCTATTCGCGAAGGCACCCGCGAGGTAGACGTCGCAATGGCCGGTCGAGATGCGATGGAGCTTGCGATTGCAAAGGATTTTCCGGATGCGGAATATCGCGACACCTGGGTCTGGTTTCAATCCGGGATGAACACAGACGGCGCACATAACCCGGTCACAGCGCGCAAACTGGAACGCGGCGATATCCTGTCTTTAAACACATTTCCGATGATCTCTGGCTACTATGTCGCTCTTGAGCGCACGCTGTTTGTCGGAGAGGTCGATCCCGCGTCGCTTGCCATTTGGGAAGCCAACGTTGCGGCGCATGAATATGGCATGTCGCTGTTGAAACCAGGGATCAGCTGTGCGGAGGTCGCACACAAGATCAACGATTTCCTGGGCGAAAGAGACTTGCTTCAATACCGTACGTTCGGGTATGGTCATTCGTTCGGTGTGTTATCTCACTACTATGGCCGGGAAGCTGGCCTTGAGCTGCGCGAAGACATCGACACTGTGCTCAAACCCGGCATGGTGATCTCAATGGAGCCGATGCTGACCTTACCTGACGATCACCGCGGCGCAGGCGGCTATCGTGAGCATGACGTTCTGATCATCACCGAAGATGGCAACGAGAACATCACGGGCTATCCTTATGGACCTGAGTTCAACGTCGTGGGATAAAAGGCTAAGGCCCCGGCGATACACCGGGGCCTTTAAAATTTAGACGAGTGCCATAATTCGCGCTGGGCCGCCTGTGCCACCCTTGTGTTTGGGCGCCCCAATCACGATAGTGGCACCATTTGCGGGAAGCTTGTCGAGATTGGCGATGTTTTCAATCCCAAACCGACCTGTTGGAAGCCACGCGTAATGCACTGCAAAGTCCGCTGACGGTCCATGATCGAGCGACAGCGTATCGACCGCCATCGATTGCGCACCGGTTTCTTCCATCAACATGGTTGCCGCTTCGATATGAAAGCCGGGGAAATGCATTTTTTCGCCATCAAAGCCGCGATAGGCGTCACCCCCGGTTTTACCACCCCATCCGGAATGCATCGCGACACAGGCATTGTCGGGAATGTCGCCATTGGCAGCAATCCAGGTTTTTAGGTCATCTGGCGTCACCTGCGCATCCGCATCACCTTCAGCTTTAGCGGCGACGTCAATGACACAAAGGGGTGCCACAAGCGTGTCGACGGGAATCTCATCCACCGCGTTTCCATCTGCCGAGAAATGCAAAGGCGCATCAATATGCGTCCCGGTGTGCTCATTGACTGACAGTTTCAGGAGGTTGAACTTGTGTTCGGCATAATTGAACACTTGCTCCATCGAAATACCCGGCTCTCCGAAATAGGTGGGAAAGGTATCGTCATAGGTATGCGTTAAATCTTCGACCGAGCTGTGTCCATCCGCCAAAGCAGGTGGTGCCGTCACGGTTCCAATTGCAGCGGCGGCGCCAACGGCCGCACTCGCGCTAAAGAACTGTCTCCGTGAGAGCATCTTGTCTTTCACCGCATTCATCACACAGATGTCGCACATATTCTTTCCTCCTGTCGGTTGAATTAGGGTTGTTTCCACCGATAACATGACATGTGAACGTGGCAGGTCAATTCACACGCCCGACATTGGCACCCTTTGACCGCGTAAGAGAGACCCAAATGATCTATGTGAAATTTCTGTTCTGGGCACTGATGTGGGTCTTTGTCGCGGCTTTTCTACACTACACACTGCCACAAACCGATGTCGCTCGCGTCACCGACACCTACACAAAGCGTATTGATTTTGGTGAAAACAGCATCTTCTGGGCCGCGCCTGATGTGGGCAATGACACAACCTCCTCCAACCGCGATGTGTTCTTCATCCAAGCCGTTCGGACCAATGGGCGCGTCATGGTCTATCGGAATGAAGACACAGGTTGGGGCTGGCCACCCTATTTCAAGTTCGACACCTCGAACCTGCAGGCCGAGGCAGCCGATTTAAAATCCACAGCAGAAGCGCCCAAATGGGTGGCGATCAAGCACTACGGTTGGCGCAACGAATTGATCTCGATTTTCCCCAACGCGGTGGGCGTGCGCGCCGTGAGCGGCCCGGATGTGCGCTTCATCCCGTGGTTCAGCATCTTTATTCTTGCTCTGCTCTTCGCCATCTTCTGGGCCATCCGCGTCCGATGGATCCGGTTCCGCGAGAACAAGATCAACCCGGTGGTCGATGAATGGACGGATGGCTGGGGGTGAACTGCCGCCCGGCAGTATCAGCGCCTGGCCGTACTCAGCGCTTGCCGTAATAGAGCCCCACAACATGCTCGGCTTCTGCAAAAAAGAGCCAGCGTGACGCGGCGATCCCGGCCAAGTGGCTGGCAACTGCCAAAAGTGCGACCACGTGTGAAAACGGCACCAGCAACAGCACAAATGGCACCGTGTAGCCAAACGCCAAAGCAATCATCCGCAGTTTCGCGGCATGCTTGCGTCCCACCACATGCACAAACTCCCGCAGCAGATAATTTGTTCCCGTGTGAGGCGGCTCGAATGCCCGAACAGCGCCGATATTGCCCAAGCCGGTTGCTGTCGCAAGATTTGTGCCGCTTTTGACAAAAGCCTTATCACCAACAAACCACCAGGCAACCTGCGCTGCAGCTGCAACAGGCAAAAGCACCAGTGCAATTAGCGTCTGCCCGGCCAGCAATGCGCCACCAGCAAGCGACAGCGACAGAAACAACACGGAGGTAAGAGGCGAATTCCAACGCGGCACGGTTTTAAGCTGTGCGTAAATCATGGAGGTGGTGAAAACCGTTCCGGCACATAGCACTGCGCCAATCACGCCCAAAGCAGCCAGCCTGACGCCAAAGAACACGATAGCCGCAGCATAGACGCCCATGACAATCAACGCTGCCACGGCGCAAACGCCCTCCCGGCTAAGCCAAGACGAGCGCCACTGCGTGAATGCCTTCATCGCGCGTTCGGGATGACCCAAGTGAAAGGTCGAAGCCATAAGACCACCCACTGCCAAAGCATAGGCGATGGCAAAAAACACGAAAGCAACCCAGCCTGTCACGGCTGGTAAACCCAAGCCCAGCCAGAACAAAAGACCAAAGCCGAGGCCCGAAAGGGTGGTGAAAACAATAACGGACGGGGCTGGATGCATCAGATTTTCTCCAGAGCTTTGTCGAGCCAGCCGATGAACCCTTTGGGTTCTTCGGCAACCGGGGCCAGCAGCGGGGCAAGAATGTCAATCTCAGCCTCAGGTGCGGCCATGACCTGATCTTTAGGGCGCGGCGGCAAATACTTGTTCACCGGTTTGGTGCCTTGTTCCGGCATGAGGTCCATCCCGCCGCGTTCCGCGACCAGTTTGGACACATCGCTTTCAGGGTCGCCCAGATCCCCGAAATGCCGCGCGCCTGCCGGGCAAGTCCGCACACAAGCAGGCACCCGGTCTTCCTCAGGCAGGTTATCGTTGTAGATACGGTCCACACAAAGCGTGCACTTTTTCATAACGCCTTCGGCGGCATCCATCTCGCGCGCGCCGTAAGGGCAGGCCCACGCACACAAACCACAGCCAATGCAGTTGCTCTCATTGACCAGAACAATGCCATCTTCCACGCGTTTATAGCTCGCACCAGTTGGACATACGGTCACGCATGGTGCGTCTTCGCAATGGAGACAGGATTTTGGGAAGTGAATAAGCTGCGCCGCGCCTTCAGCAGGCTGAACTTCGTAGGAATGCACCCGATTGAGAAACGTGCCGGAAGGATTGGCACCATAAGGGTCTTGGTCGCTCAGCGGCGCGCCATAATTCTCGGTGTTCCAGCCTTTGCAGGACACCACACATGCGTGGCAACCCACACAAGTGTCAAGATCAATCACCAGACCCATCTTGCGTTGGGTGCTTTCAGGTAGCGTCGTCATGCCAATCCTCCGCAGCAAAAGTCTTCAAAAGACTTTTGCCCAAACTTTTCTGAAAAGTTTTGGGCCGTGCTCATTTGCCCACCTTCCATGTCAATTCATCAGGCCCTTGTCCCACCGGGGATTTGATCGGCGCCATGGCCGGTTGTGCCTCGGCGGGGGCGTGGGTCTTTTTGATCTTCACGCGCAAGTCGAACCAGGCAGCCTGCCCCGTGATCGGATCACTGTTGGCCCAGCGCAGACCATCGCCCTTGGGCGGCAGCAGCTCGTGAATGAGATGGTTGAGCAGGAACCCTTTCGTGGCCTCCGGCGCGTCATTGTCCAAGGCCCAGGCGCCTTTGCGTTTGCCTATCGCATTCCAGGTCCAGACGGTGTTTTCATTCAGCGCCGCCATATGCGCCACTGGGACTGTGATCTCGCCATGAGCCGACGACACAGACGCCCAATCGCCTTCGGCAAAGCGTTCGGCCTCCCATATCTTGGTGGGAACGTAGAGTGGATTACGCCCGTGAATCTGCCGCAGCCACGCGTTTTGCGTGCCCCAGGAATGATACATTGCCATGGGTCTCTGCGTCAGCGCATGCACCGGATACTCATTCGCATCCACATGGTCATCTTCAAAGGGCGGATACCAGATTGGCAGCGGGTCCAGTGTCTTCTTGACCCGTTCCCGCAGGTGATCGGGCGGTTGCCGTTCACCATGCCCTTCAGCTGCCAATTGGAACTTGCGCATCGTCTCGACATAGAGATCAAAAATATAGGGTTGCGGCGTGTCATAGAGACCAAGCTCGACGGCCCAATCCTGATACCCCATGTTCCACGGCTTCATATAGGCGCAGTTATCGGGGATATGCTTCACAAAGAACCCACCATTGGCGATGTAGCTCTGAAGTTGTGCCTCGTTCGGGGCACCGCGCCCGTGAGTCAGGCCTTTCTCACCCATACGCCACCCTGCAAGCGGACCGATACCTGGCTTGCGCTCATGATTGACGATGTAATCCGCATAATCCTGATATTTGGCACTGCCATCTTCGTTCGTGAAGCCGGGAAGACCCATCTTGTTGGCAAGCAGGATCAGAGCGGTCTGAAAGCCTTTCACATCCCTGTCCGGCTCAACCACCGGCCAGCGGATCGCATCGGCGGCTCCGTCTGCCTCACAGATCGGGCGGTCCAGAAGCGAGATACAGTCATGCCGCTCCAGATACGTGGTGTCGGGTAGGACAAGGTCGGCGTAAGCAACCATCTCAGAACTATACGCATCCGAATAGATAATACGCGGGATAACATAGTCGCCGCTTTCATCTTTATCGGTCAGCATGTCGATCACGCCACGGGTGTTCATCGACGAGTTCCAGGACATGTTGGCCATGTACATAAAGAGCGTGTCGATCTTGTAAGGATCACCCGCATAGGCGTTGGAGATGACCATATGCATGAGGCCATGGGCGCTCATCGGATTTTCCCAGGTGTAGGCCTTGTCAATGCGCGCCGGGCTTCCGTCATCCTTAAGCGCCAGGTCTTCGGGTCCACGCACAAAGCCCAGATGTGGACCATCGAGCGGTTTACCCGGTGTCACCTTGCAATGCGGCGTTGGATGAATGCTCACCGGTTTGGGATAGGGCGGCTTGAACCGGAAGCCACCCGGCACTTCAACCGAGCCGAGCAGGATTTGCAGAAGGTGCAGTGAGCGACAGGTCTGGAAGCCATTGGAGTGCGCCGAAATCCCGCGCATCGAATGAAAACTCACAGGCCGACCGACCATGGTTTTGTGCTTTTCACCACGGAAATCCGTCCACTCGTGATCGAGGACAATCTCTTCCTCAAAAGCCACGCGCGCAAGTTCCGCGGCAATCGCCTTGATCCGGCGCGCGCTGATGCCGCAACGATCCGACACATTTTCGGGCGAATACTCATCGCTCATATAGCGCTCGGCCAGAAGGTGCATAACCGGACGATGCGTGATGCCCGCCTGACGATAGGTCGCCGAGAGGTCAGGCTTGACGCCTTTTTTGTCAAACGGCGCGGGCTTGCCCGTCTTGCGATCAATGACCAGTAGCTTGCCATCTTTGTCGCGCATCAAGAGGCCGTATTCCGGCGAGTCGGGGTCAGAGTTGACCAATACCGGCGCGTTGGTGAATTGCGCGAGGTAATTGAGGTCAATCTTGCCCGCTTTGAGCAATTCGTGCACCAGCGCCAGAATGAACAAGCCATCCGTCCCCGGCGTGATCCCAACCCACTCATCAGCCACGGCATTGTAGCCGCTACGAATGGGGTTCACGCCAATAACCTTGGCGCCACGCGCTTTGATCTTGCCGATGCCCATCTTGATCGGGTTGCTGTCATGGTCTTCAGCCACGCCAAAGATCATGAAAAGCTTGGTGTGATCCCAATCCGGCTGGCCGAACTCCCAGAACGCACCACCCATCGTGTAGATGCCAGCCGCCGCCATGTTGACCGAGCAAAAGCCACCATGCGCGGCATAGTTGGGCGTTCCGAAGTTTTGTGCCCAGAAGCTGGTGAAAGATTGACTTTGGTCGCGCCCAGTGAAGAAGGCCAGTTTGCTGGGGTCTTCCTGACGAATGGGTTCCAACCAGCCCGCGGCGATCTCCAGCGCTTCATCCCAGCTGATCTCTTCAAACTCACCCGACCCACGTGGGCCAACCCGCTTCAAAGGTGCGCGCAAGCGAGACGGTGCATTGTGCTGCATGATACCGGCACTGCCCTTGGCACAGAGCACGCCCTTGTTCACCGGATGATCACGGTTGCCCTCGATATAGGCCACCTTGCCATCCTTCATATGCACGTTGATGCCGCAGCGGCAGGCGCACATGTAACAGGTCGTTTTGCGCACCTCGTCGGACACTTTGGGCGACGTATCTACCTTGGGCTGATCGAGCATCAACTTGCCTTCCCTGTTCGCATTCAAATCACGTTAGGCCAGTTTCCCGACCTTCGCGACTGTTTTCCTGTTTCGCTGATCTTCAGGAACAGATGTTCCGAAAAATCAGGTTTAACGCGTCACAGAGTCCTCACGCCGTGCTAGCGCGCGACTGAAGAATTGTGACGGCGATGATCTCTGTAACGTCACTTGCCACACACCCACGCGACAAGTCATTGGCAGGCTTTGCAAGACCCTGAAGCACAGGACCAATGGCCGTGTAACCGCCGACACGCTGCGTGATCTTGTAAGCGATGTTCCCCGCGTCGAGATTTGGGAACACCATGACGTTTGCTTGACCCGCCACGTCCGATCCCGGCGACTTGCTCGCGCCGACTGACGGCACAAAGGCCGCGTCAAATTGCAGTTCGCCATCGACGTTTAGATCAGGGTGGTCCGACTTCACACGTGCGGTGGCCTCAACCACCTTCTCGGTCATCGGATGCTTGGCGCTCCCCTTCGTCGAGAAAGACAACATCGCAACTTTTGGATCATCCCGCATCAACGCC
Source organism: Roseovarius sp. W115 (assembly GCF_032842945.2). Lineage (NCBI taxonomy): Bacteria > Pseudomonadati > Pseudomonadota > Alphaproteobacteria > Rhodobacterales > Roseobacteraceae > Roseovarius > Roseovarius rhodophyticola. Next base: position 1,723,644 of record NZ_CP146606.1, on the reverse strand, counting down.
CTGAACGAGGTCGACGCATCAGCAGCGATTGCTGCCATCTCTTCCGCATTTGGATCAATGACCAAACCGCTATCGGAATACAGCATGGCACGTGCGCCGTCAGGTGCCGCATCCGGCGGGTACATCAGAAAGAAACTCGACACGAGCTTGGCGGATGGTGCCTTGCCGATGACCTGAATAGCCGCGCGCACGACATTGGACGTCGTTTCAACCGCACCGCCGACCGTGCCATCGGCATATCCCTGACGTACCAGCAAGGCCGCATAGGTCAGGCGATCTTGAACAGCAGCCTGCGCTTTGACCTCATCGATGCCTTTATGCTTGCGCAGCTCAAAAAATGCCTTGGCAAACTCGTCGTGCAAGGGCGAGTTTTCCGGATCATGCACCTCAACCCCATCGCTGCCCAGCGCATTATGTTTGGCGAGCTCAGCTTCAATCGTGCTGGCATCACCTACAAGGATCACGTGCGCAAAGCCTTGCTTCACAGCCGCCAGAGCGCCTTGAACGATGCGAGGGTCCGTGCCTTCGCTCATCGCAATCGTAGCGGGTTCAGGCCGGGGATCCGACAGCAGCAACGCAATAGGTTTTGCAGTCATATCCCGGCCCGTTTCGTGGTTTATACGACTTGCTCAACCATGTCGTCTTTGCTGATGCCAGCAACTTTGACAGGTTTCTTCATCGCATCACGGCGGAACGGATCACCCAATTCCTGGTTGATCATCGCCTCAATGAGTGTGGTGATGCCGTTTTCCATTTGATCCTTGATCGCCTGGTTCAACGCATCGGTCAGTTCTTCCTGCGTCCGCGCAACCACACCTTTCAGGCCACAAGCCTGAGCGATGCCAGCGTAAGACACTTGCTCATCAAGCTCTGTTCCAACAAAGTTGTCATCGAACCAGAGGGTCGAGTTACGCTTTTCCGCACCCCACTGGTAGTTACGGAAGACGATCTGCGTGATCGCAGGCCATTCGCCGCGGCCAATCGCCGTCAGTTCGTTCACAGCAATGCCAAAGGCACCGTCTCCCGCAAAGCCAACAACTGGAACGTTAGGCTGACCGATTTTCGCACCAACAATGGAAGGCAGACCATAACCACATGGGCCAAAGAGGCCGGGTGCCAGATATTTGCGGCCTTCGTCGAAGCTTGGGTAAGCGTTTCCGATCGCGCAGTTGTTGCCGATGTCGGAAGAGATGATCGCTTCACGTGGCAGTGCGGACTGAATCGCGCGCCATGCCATCCGTGGGGACATCCAATCTGGCTTCGCGGCACGTGCACGCTCGTTCCAGTTGGTGCCTGGATCGTCTTGCTCTTCGTTCATGGACGTCAGCTCTTGCGCCCATGCAGATTTCTTCTGCGCGATGTTCGCTTTGCGCTCTTCGCGGCCTGCGTCACCGGCATCATCCGCCAGCTGGGCCAGAATGCCTTCCGCCACTTTCGCCGCATCACCGACGATACCAACAGTGACTTTCTTGGTCAGACCGATCCGATCCGGGTTGATATCAACCTGAATGATTTTCGCATCCGCTGGCCAGTAGTTGATGCCATAGCCTGGCAGTGTGGAGAATGGGTTGAGGCGCGTACCGAGGCAGAGAACAACATCTGCTTCAGAGATCAGCTGCATGCCGGCCTTGGAGCCGTTGTAGCCCAATGGACCTGCGAAGAGCGGGTGGTTGCCTGGGAAGGCGTCATTGTGCTGGTAGCCAACACAAACTGGGGCGGTCAGACGCTCTGCCAGTTTTTGGGAGGCTTCCAGACCACCTTTGGCCAGTACAACGCCCGCGCCGTTCAGGATGACAGGGTTTTTCGCGGAAGAGAGCAGCGCGGCTGCTTCAGCAACAGAGTTGGTGCCGCCGGGGCTGGCTTCGAATTCGATCGGGTCTGGGATTTCGATGTCGACAACTTGTGTCCAGAAATCGCGAGGGATGTTGATTTGTGCTGGGCCAGACAAACGCTTGGCTTGGCTGATCACACGGGTCAGAACCTCTGCCACACGGCTTGGGTCGCGGACTTCTTCTTGATAGGCAACCATATCTTCGAACAATTTCATCTGCTCGACTTCCTGGAAACCGCCCTGACCGATGGTTTTGTTGGCCGCTTGTGGTGTAACCAGCAAAAGGGGTGTGTGGTTCCAATAAGCTGTTTTCACGGCTGTCACGAAGTTGGTGATGCCGGGGCCGTTTTGCGCGATCATCATCGACATTTTGCCGGTGGCGCGCGTGTACCCGTCAGACATCATGCCTGCGGAGCCTTCGTGGGCGCAGTCCCAGAACTGGATACCAGCATCAGGGAAAATATCAGAGATCGGCATCATCGCCGAACCAATAATACCAAAAGCATGCTGAATGCCGTGGCGTTGCAGAACTTTGACAAAGGCTTCTTCGGTCGTCATCTTCATGGGTGTGCTCCTATCCAATAGCAAAGGAGCCGGTCTCCCGGCGCATTTGAAGGGAAACTAGACTCGGTCCCGCTCCCATTCTAGGGCCAGATGGTCAAGCATTCTATGTCCAGAAGTGGGAATTATTGAGACACTGCATCTCATTTTTTGACTTTTTTGGCAAATACCTTGCGACCTCACATAGCCGAACAATGTCTTTAAAGTATTGTTTATAATACGCTTTCATGTCCCTGACTTCGAGCCTTAATGGTCAACCCAGCTCCGCAAAGTTTCAGCCAGAATCGCGATGCCCGCTGGTATCTTTTCTGAAGGAATCGAAGAGTAAGCCAAACGATAGTTGTTTCTGGGCGCCTGCTCTGCATCAAAGAAGGGCAATCCCGGCTCGATCAGAACACCCTTGGCTTTTAGAGCCTCGGCCAGTTTTTCCGTGTCCACATCCTCAGGCGCACGCATCCAGATAGAGCTGCCGCCAAACACGCCGCGCCCTTCCACACCCAAACCATGCGCATCAAGTGCGGCCTCCATAACTTTGCGACGGCGGGCATAGACCTGACCGATGCGACGGATCAAACTGTCATAATATCCGAGGCTGAGGAAATACGCAGTTGTGCGCTGCATATGCCCCGGAGGATGACGCAGGACACTGGCCCGAAGCGCGCGCGCCTCGCGAATGAAAGGCTCGGGCCCAACAAGGTAGCCCAGTCGTAAACCGGGAAAAATAGACTTGGAAAAACTGCCAACATAGATGACGCGGCCATCCGTATCGAGCGACTTGAGCGCAGGTAGCGGCGCGCGCAGGAACGAGATCTCAAACTCATAGTCGTCCTCGACGATCAGCGCATCCCTCTTTTTGGCTTCCTGCAAGAGCGCCTGTCGCCGCTCCAGAGGCATTGTCGCATTGGTTGGCGACTGGTGACTGGGCGTCGTGAAGATGACATCTACTTCGCTGGGAAGCAGGTCGGGCGGCACCCCGTCACGATCGACAGGCACAGAGACCAGATGACACCGTGACTGAGTCAGAATATCGCGCAAAGCGTGATAGCATGGTTCTTCGACCGCGGCCGTCCGGCGCTGTGTCAACAAAACCTGTGCCGTCAGCCAAAGCGCATTCTGCGCGCCCATTGTCAAAAGCACCTCACCAGGTTCGGCCAGTATCCCCCGCCGCGGCAGTGTGTGACGCACGATGAACTCAATTAACTGTGGATCATCCTGATCATAGTGATCCGCCGCCAGAGATTGAAAGTCCTTCTGTCCCAGCGCCCTAAGCGCGCAGTGCCGCCAGCTTGCATGATCGAACAGGCCTGGATCTGTTTGGCCGTAAATAAACGGATAGGGATATTGCGACCAGTCTTTGGGTTTGTCCGGCATCGCGCCGCCGGTAAATTTGCGCCCCAACGCACGCGTCCAATCAACGACGTCCCGGCGGGACACGCGCGGCGGAAACTGCGGTGGCTCTGGCGCGTTTTCAGAAACAAAGTACCCAGACCGGTCGCGGCTTTCGAGATAGTCGTTGGCCAAAAGCTCTGTATAGGCCAGCGTGACGGTGATCCGGCTGACTCCAAGGTGCTGTGCGAGCTGACGCGAAGATGGGAGCTTTTCACCTTTACGGAAACGTCCCGACAGGATGCCTTGGGCGATCATCTGCTGGATCTGCGCCTGAAGCGTGCCCTCTGCGCCAGGAGCAAGGAAAAAGGTTTCGACCGATATTGCCATGCATGGGGTTTACACTGGACTTATCACAGCCGCAATCTGGATGTATTTATTGCGGGGCATTCTGCATGACCGTCAGGGTCGCTACATGCGCACGCCAAACCACTGGTCGAACGCCGCCGCTCCATGTCGTGTGAACCGCACCACACGCGTGCCCTCGATCCGATTGGACCAACCCAAAGCTTCCATCCGGGCCAACATCGCGCGTCCAAGCTGACCCGCAAGATGTGATCGCCGTTCGGACCAATCAAGGCATTCGCGACACAACGGCGCGCGGGACTTGGGCAGATGGTCCAAATCCACTCCGAACTTGGTCACAAACGCCCGCCCCTTTGCCGTCAGTGCAAGACGATCACCGTTCGAGGACAAAAAGCTCTGGAATTTCAGGCTGTCGAACATCTGCGTGCCCATATCACCTGCCAGATGATTGTAGCACACGCGCGCCCTGCGCAAATCGGGGTCCTTGGGGCCCGGTCGGTGACGCAAATGGCCTGTACCTGCCGCCAGACCCATCAAAGCCTCGAGCACAGAGGCCACTTCCTCTCCGGACAAGCGAAAATACTTGTGCCGCCCTTCCTTGCGAAGGCGTATCAATCCGCCGCTCTCCAGTTTAGCCAGATGTGAGGATGCAGTTTGCAACGTCACGCCAGCCTCATTCGCAAGTTCGCTGGCTGTAAGAGCTTTGCCGCTCATCAGCGCTGTCAGGATGTTGGCGCGGGCAGGGTCGCCAATAAGGGACGCAACACGAGAGATGTCAGGACCGTCTTTCATAGTTCGACGTTAACCGAAGCATCTAATCACGTCCATAGGCCATTAGTGTCGAACACAAAGGAGATACACCATGCTGACCTGCATCATTGAATACGACATCGATCCCAACAATCGTGATGCCTTTACCCAATACGCCCGCGCCTGGGGTCAGGCCATCCCGCGCTGCGGCGCCGACCTGATCGGATACTTTGCGCCCCATGAAGGGTCTTCAAACCTTGCCTATGGTATCTACAACATCCGCTCACTAGCAGAATATGAGGCCTATCGCGCAAGATTGGCGGCCGATCCACTGGGCAAGGCCAATTACGAATTCGCGAGGTCAGAGAAGTTCCTGTTGCGCGAGAGGCGGACCTTTGTGAAATGTGTGTCACACCCGCATGGAGACCCAAAATGATCGCCGTCATCTTCGAAGTTCATCCAAAGTCAGATCAAAAAGACGCATATCTCGACATGGCGGCCAAAATGCGGCCTCTGGCCGAAGGAATCGACGGGTTCATTTCAGTTGAGCGGTTCGAGAGCCTGACGACACCCGGTAAACTCCTGTCACTGAGTTTCTGGCGCGACGAAGCTGCGCTCGATGAATGGCGCTGCCTGACGGCCCATCGCAACGCACAAAAGGCAGGCCGCGACATCATGTTTGACGACTACCGTCTGCGGGTGGTCAGCGTGATCCGCGACTATGGCATGTTCGAGCGCGACGAGACACCGGAAGACAGCAAAGCGGTTCATGGCGGCTGACAGATCCGACCAGACGTCGTTAGCCGACAATACCACCTGAATGTACCATTGTATCGCGTGCCTCTGCGTAGGCCGCTCTCCAAGCTGATTCCAACTGTGGTGTGAACAAGTCCTGTAAGGTGTTTCTTATTGTGTCGATCAGCGCTTCTTCCATTGGGTCAAATTCGGCCGTCTTTACGCCAAGGGTTGCATGTGCGTGGCCCAGCTGACCCAGCTTTTCATCCATGGCTTTTTGATCGCCAAGGTTGCGCACAACGAACCGCAAGGTCGTCATGAATTTCATGCCCTGACCTTCCAAATCATCCCTGAACAAAGCCCTCAAAGCGGGGGCGCGCTCAAAGAGAGCGGTATAAAAGACGTCAGAGTGGGTTTCCAACTCGGCCCGGACATGCGCAAAACTACGCTGTACCAACTCAATATCGGTTGCACTCATAGGCATGGCAAATCCTCCATTGAGAATAGCCTACTATAGCACATTCAGGTGTCGACGTCGTTGAGCCACGTCCGCGCAGGCCGCTCAGACCAGGAAACTCAGGCCAGGAAACTGTATCAAGCGCGGCAAGAAACACATTCCGAAGCGGTAACTTGCGGATTCAGGAGCTGTTTGATCTAAAGGACATCGCTGAATTTGCCCTGGAGGCCACATATGGTCGACATCGCCACACGCGTCTGGAACCACAAGTGGAAGATCGACCCGATTGTCCGGTCTTTGATCGACACGGATTTCTACAAACTGCTGATGTGCCAGTCAGTTTTTCGAAACAAACCCGACACCAACGTCACCTTCTCACTTATTAATCGCACCAAATCCGTGCGTTTGGCAGAGCTGGTGGATGAGGGCGAGTTGCGCGAACAGCTTGACCATATCCGCTCTCTGTCGCTGTCACGTGGCGAAAGCACGTGGATGCGCGGCAATACGTTTTACGGCAAACGTCAGATGTTCACACCGGAATTCATGGACTGGTTTGAGAACCTGCGCCTGCCGCCGTACCATCTGGAGAAACGTGACGGGCAGTATGAGCTGACATTTGAGGGCAAGTGGCCCGAAGTCATGCTCTGGGAAATTCCCGCTTTGGCGGTTTTGATGGAGCTGCGTTCTCGGGCGGTACTGAACACTTTGCGGAAGTTCGAACTTCAGGTGCTCTATGCCCGCGCGATGACCAAACTCTGGGAAAAAGTCGAGCGCCTGCGTGACGTTGAGGGGCTTCGCATCGCCGATTTCGGCACGAGACGGCGGCACTCATTCCTCTGGCAGGATTGGTGCGTTCAGGCCATGACCGAACGACTGGAAGGCGCATTTGTTGGCACATCCAACTGTCTGATTGCAAAGAACCGCGACCTTGAGGCCATCGGCACGAATGCGCATGAATTGCCGATGGTCTATGCCGCCCTGGCCAAGGACGATGAGGCCCTGCGCCAGGCACCGTATGAGGTGCTCTCGGACTGGCACGAAGAACACGATGGTAATCTCCGCATCATCCTGCCCGATACCTACGGCACCAAGGGATTTCTCGATGCCGCCCCAGACTGGCTGGCAGGATGGACGGGAATTCGCATCGATTCTGGAGACCCAGCCGAGGGCGCTGAAACTGCGATCAATTGGTGGAAGGCGAGAGGTGAGAACCCAAAAGAAAAACTCATCATCTTTTCTGACGGGCTGGACGAGGAGAAAATCCTGTCGTTGCACAAGCAATTCGTTGGCCGGGTGAAAGTATCGTTTGGTTGGGGCACGCTGCTCACGAACGACTTCCGAGACCTCACCACCGACAATAGCCTCGCGCCTTTCTCTCTTGTCTGCAAGGCCGTGGCCGCCAATGGCACACCAACGGTCAAACTCTCGGACAACCCGCGCAAGGCGATGGGCCCCCAAGACCAGATTGACCGCTACAAGCGGGTGTTTGGTGTTGGGAAACAAGAAGAAATGGAGGTTGTGGTTTAACACCCTCACTCCACCGCTACCCGGCTCACGTTGATCAAAGAGGGCAATATCTGTGACACCGCACGGTTCCATTTCGTGATGGGCTGTTGTGCAACGAAGATCACGTCGTTGGGACGCAACTCAAAACGGGTCATGAGGGTAAAGCTCGCAGCGTTGCGGGCATCAAGATGCCAGGCCGTGACCGCTCCAAATTCCCGCGGGTCGCTTGAGGCGCGCAGCACATAGACCTGTGATATGTCCGCCGATTGCACCGAAAAACCCCGCGTCTGCGCCAAGAGCGCATCTGCCAGGACCGCACGGCGCTCGAAAGGCAAAGCGAACCGCCCTTGCTCACGGAATTCACCGGTCAGGTAGACGTAGTCATTCTTGTCTGCCCCGAGCGCCACTTGCGCCTGATAGTTACTGCGCGCTTCTGTGAGCTGCGCACGACGCAGGCTGACTTCGGTCTGCAACTCCAACAAGGCTGCTTGTTGGGCTTGCTGGCGGGCAGCTACCAGCGCAATCTGCTGTTCAAAGAACGCCTGCGCTTTGCCAAGTTCGTACTCGGTGTCCACAAAGACGGAGTCGCCGTCGAGAAGCCGGGTCTTGAGAAGATCAGGCCGCGCATAAAGCACACTGAGCGGGATTTGATAAAGTGATCCATCGCGGTAGAGCCGCACCGATGCACTGTCCTGATCCTGCACCGCAACACCCCCCGTTGCCGCCAACGCGGCATCTAGAGACAGCGGCGTCAGCGTTACCGGCACCACTGCAGGGGCGGCCACGGCGCCACCCACCGAGACGCGCCGCGAATTGAATTCGGCGATCTCAAGACTGAAGGTCGGATCCTGCTGATTGGTCACCATTTTCTGGAAAAGCTCCGCCTCAGCGGATTCAATTGTAAGATCGGCAAGCTTAACACGCCCAACAGAGGGAATGTTGATCGCACCGTCATCCTGCACCGTGTAGGCCTGCCTTCCATTCCTGAGACCAGACGGCACACTCGACTCTGAGAGCAATACGCCAGTGTCTGGTGTGGTCAGCACAAGCACATCCCCCACGCCAATCCGGTACGGACCCGGCCTTGTCGAAGGTGGCAAACGCACGTCGAGGGTTTCGGGCTTGAGCTGGGCATCAAATGTAGGTTGCGGTAACGTGCCCACGCTGCGCACCCCACCACCTGTGCCCGCAGTCAGGGAAAACACAGCTGGAAGTGTTTTGGGCGTGTAGGTTGAGCGATTGGCCTGCACCACTGTCTCAGCCGAGAGCGGCACGACACGCACTTGAGTGCCGTTTTGCAAACCGGGGCTTACGGACGAGGATCGATAAACAGCACCGCACGCCGTCAACGCAATCATCGATACCAGAAGAATGATCATCCTCATCTCACACGTCTCCTTTTAGTTTTCATCAGCACGCTCACGGCACAACACGTGTTGACAGCGCGCCAAGAAACGGCCCCGCCCATTGGCGCGACAAGACGATCTGGCCGCTCGCAGGCACAACCCAGTAGAAATTCTCAAAAGACTGATCGAGGCTACGACACCGTTCGACCATCAGAACGGTGCTCACCAGACGATCTGCCAGGGCGATGTCCTCTGGGCCGATGCGTTCGATGGTGCAGCGATAGGTCCGCGTGACGGCACGATCACCGCCATCCAAAAAGGTCTGGAATCGGTCAGACACGCCCGGGTGTAGCGCGCGAACTAACGCAAGGGGTTCGGTCAGTTCCGAGGCCAAAAGCCCCTCTCCAAAGCCATGCAATCCATGCAGCATTCCGCCTTGCAGAATGACCTGAGCGCCTTCGGGGCTGAGCCAGTATTCAAAAGCGCCTTCGCGCCTTTCCAGCAAAAGCGTCCCGCCCCCTTTGCCTAGGTCAGGAAACCCGATTTGCAAAGCAGGCGCCTTTGACTTGATCAGAGTAGCGTAGCGCGGCGCGATTTCTTCCGGTTGCCCAGTAACTTGCGCCAGTAAGCGACGTGTCTCCGGGGCCTGAAAAGTGCCACAGCCCAGCAAACCGAAGATTGCACTCATGAGTACCAAAACACGCTTCATCGGAACACCCGTCCCCAGCCCGCGCTAAGTCTTTGCGCCCGGTAATCCCTGGTCGCTTCATAGAGCCGGTTGCTCACGTTCAGCCGTGCGCCGCCATCACGTTGCAGCGGGCGTATCACCTGCCGGAAAGTGCGGCGAGAGGAACGACCGGTGAACCACGATATGGGAATTTCCACGGTAATTCCGCGATCAAATGAGCCTTCGCCAAACTCAGAAAACGGCACATCGGTGAGTGTAAAGAACCCACCGATTTTGAATCCATTGTTGAATTCCCGCGCCAACGAAAATGTAGCGCCCCAGTCACCCGCGAGATAACGACCGACATCAAGTTGCGTGGTAAAGCCATGGCCAAGATCATAGTAGACAGAGCCGTGGCCTGTCAGGACATCGTAATCCTGAAAACCCAAGAGCATGTCGAAATCGCGTTGCCGGGCATAGTTCAGCTCTGCACCAAGCGCCAAACGGCTTTCAATAGGAAACCAGAGTAGTTCGGCAGACACACCACCGAACATGCTTTCAAGATATCCAGCGGTGATGCGCCCGAAGAGATCAGCGCCGGGGCGGAATAGGTATTCTGCGGTAAGCTCGTTGATCTCAAAATTAGATTGCTGTGCAAAGAGCACAGCATCCGAGCGCACCCTTGGCAAAACTGAGTCAGACATACGTGTCGCATCATCAATGTTTCCAACCAACGGCTGGCGAAACACCCCTGAAAACGTCAGGCCCGGCGATGGGCGATAATCGGCATTTACCTGTATCCCGGCATCCGCGCGCACGGGTTGGTCCGGGTCGAAAAACGACAGCGCGACATAAGGCCCAACAGAATAGTCAAAAACGGGGAATGCTGATTTCGGTTCACCTGCCTGATCAACACGATGTTCATCTGCAATGCGTGCACGCGTCAGACTTCGCCAGGGTCCGTCGTAGTGCCGTTCAAGCTCTTTAAGATCAGAACGGTTCAGCGTGATAGTGCTGATCGGGGTGCCGCGTCGCTGCACTGTGATTTCAAAGACGTCAATCTGTGCAGGCAGTACCTTTGCCAGCCGACGCGCTGCGCGCCCAACAGCCTGTGCCTCGACATCCCAGCGCCGGTTCTCAACGCGCACCAGTGCCCGGCCACCTTGGATTTTGAAGCCCTGAAGTGTGAGCCCTTCCTGATCAAGCTGTTTGAACAGCTGCGCCTGCGCTTTCTCGCGGGTTGTAGGGTCATCAAAATCGCCAAAACTGGACACGGCCGAGCTGGAAAAGGGCACAGGCGCTTTGTCACGTCCACCGGGCACAGGACGTTTCGCGGGATCAAACAAGTAGCTGAACTGCAGCGCGAGTGTCGTTCCCCCAACCACATACCCGCGAAGCTGCGCGCCTTGGTCGAACTGATAGGTCAGCCCAATGTTAACTGGGCTGTCTATATCGATATTACCCGCCGCGCGCTCGCGGTCATAGGCATCCGAAGAATACTCGAACTGCAAACTCAAACGATCGCTAAGCCGCAGCTCTGCCCCGCCAAAAAAAGCAACGGGTCCCTGAAAGAACGAGTCCACCGCCAACTGCCCCGTGGTGGCGCGTGGTGCACGCGTGTCAAATCCAGAAGACAAAACCCCAAGCGGATTGGAAAACGAGCCTCGCTGCGCCAATCGCCCCCATCCAAAACCGCCGGTTACCCGAAGGTTTGGGCCAAGCGACTTGGTGGCCACAACATATTCACTGGAAAAAATGCTCGTTCCGGCAATGTCCCTCAAGCCAAAGGCCAGCGCCGGACGGTTTGGACGTTCTTCCAAGAGCTGGACATGCACATCGAAACTGCGATCAAACACATCACCACCATTTGGACCTGTGGGAACCAAATCGCGCAGGATTGAATACCGAAATGAGCCATAAACCCGCGGCAAAACCTGAAAGGTGAGCGTATGACGCTGGTTGTTCTCAAACGTGCTTGCGGTTATCGCCACATGCCCATCAGGCAGCACCACAGCGGTTGGCATATCGATCAGACCAGGCGTACCAAATGTCGACAGGGTTTCGGCCCTGAGCTGCATGGGTGATGCCAAAACCAGGATCAGAACACAGCATAAGAGCCGAGGGAAAAATTCCGTAAATCTCAAACAGCGTTCCTAAATCTCATTCACACTCTCACCCCAAGTCGCGCCACGCTGCGCGAAACAGGTGGGCACGCGCGTCACAACGCGATAGTTTGATTAAAATTCTCGGAGACGGGTCGTTAATATATGCTTAACGCGCTGCGGAACTTTCTTAACAAGCCAGATATCGAGCTCGGCCCGCCTGCGCCTGACACGCCTTTTGTTGCCATCGGCGACATCCATGGACGTATCGACCTTTTGACTCGTTTGCTCCCACGCCTGCCTGATCTTCCGATCATCTGCGTGGGCGACTATGTCGACCGTGGGGATCACAGCGCCGAGGTGCTGCGCCTGCTGATGGAGCGAACAGATATCACCTGTTTATCGGGCAATCATGAAGACATGATGCTGAAGTTTATTGATACACCTGAACAAGGCGGTCGTTGGCTCTTGCACGGCGGGATGCAGACCGTCGCAAGCTTTGGTCTGGGTGGGATCTCTCCTTCGGCACGTGGCGAAGAGCTTGTCAAACTGCGCGATGTGTTTGTGAAAACGATGGGCGATGAGATGCTGACCTGGCTCAGGGACCTACCCACGCTCTGGCAATCCGGCAATGTGGCCGTGCTTCATGCCGGGGCGGATCCAGCGCAACCCATCGCGGATCAAAAACCGCAGACCCTGCGCTGGGGGCATCCGGCGTTCCTGACCACCCCGCGCACCGACGGCATGTGGGTGGTACATGGGCACACGGTTGTCGACGCAGCCATCGCCGAGGGCGGGCGCATCGCCATTGACACAGGCGCTTATGCCACGGACTGCCTGACGGCGGCGATCATCGAGACAGGGCAGGTCCGCTTCGAGACCGCTTGAACAAAAACTATCCGGTTTCAGCAAAATTTAGCTGTCTTGTTTACCGCTTGTTAAACCTTGCGATGCTTAAAGATTGGTTATCGACGTGTGAGTGGGGACATACGACGGAGCCAACCTATGGCCATGCTGGACCACGCGCACGCACGCCCTTTTCCTTCGACCGCATCTGTTCTTTCGCTGGCCTACTCAACTCTGGGCAAACGTCTTTTGGACATTGCAATCGCTGTTTTGCTCTTGCCGATCCTGCTTCCGATGATTGGGCTGTTGTGGTCGCTCATACGCCTGCAAGGTGGCAGCGGATTCTATTGCCATAAACGGGTAGGTCGAAACGGAGCAGAATTCTCTTGTTGGAAAATCCGAACCATGGTGCCCAATGCCGAACGGCTTTTGACTGAACTTCTTGATGCTGACCCACTGGCCGCTGACGAATGGCGAAGGACACAGAAACTCAGCCGCGATCCGCGTATTACAAAACTTGGCCAGTTTCTGCGCCGCACCAGCCTTGATGAACTGCCACAGATTTGGAATGTGCTGCGCGGGGATATGTCCTTTGTCGGGCCGCGTCCCGTCACCAAACCTGAACTGGATCGCTATGGACCTGACGCCAAAGTCTATCTCAAACTGCGTCCGGGCATCACGGGCCTGTGGCAAGTCATGGGTCGCAGTGATGGGTGTTACACTGAGCGTCTCCGCCTTGATATGGCTTATGCCCGCGCTATCACGCCGCTTCGGGATCTGACGCTCATACTGCGCACCGCGACTGTGATCTTTCGCCCTACCGGGCGCTGATCAGCTTGCGCAGCCGCGGATTGCGTACTGGTCTCGCACCAGCAGCAAACATGGGGCCCAACATCTCTACAAGCGCCTCTGCACTGGCCCGCCAGGAATAGCGCCCTGCACGTGCCAAGCCCTTGGTGATCCGAATTTTGCGCTCTTCTTCTGCCATTGCCGCGAAGCGTTTGAGCGCCAAGGTCATCCCAAGCTGATCCCGGGGATCAAACCACATCGGCGCATTGCCCAGCACCTCGGGCATCGCCGTGGCGTTCGAACTGAGCACAGGGACACCGAGCTGCATCGCCTCTAGAGGCGGTATGCCAAATCCTTCATTCAGGGATGGAAACACGAAACCCAATGCACCCTTGTACAGTCCACGCAGGTCTGCATCGGACACACGGCCCAGAACATACAATCCGTTTTGAGTTTCCAGTTTTGCAATGTTCAACGCACGCGGCGCGTCTCCGACAATGGCGAGGGGCGGAACATCCGATCCCGCATCGCGATGTGCTTCGATCAGCCGAATGAGATTCTTGTTCGGGCTTTGATTGCCAACAGACAAAAGATATCTCTTTGGGTTCAATCCATGCTCTTCGGTGGCTTGCAGGTTTTCTTCTATTCGAAGCACATGTTCCGCCGAATTCGGTACGATCGCGAACCGATCTGTATCCACGTCCAACCAATGTGCCAAAGTCTGCGCCGAGTGTTGGCTCACTGTGATCAAGCCCTTGGCACGCTGCGCCAGTCGAGGCCGCAGAAACCGATGCCAACGACGATAACCCGGCGAAAACGCTTCGGGCATTTCAAAGACATGCGCATCATGAAACGCAACCACATGTGCCTCATGCGCAAGCGGGCCGCAATTGCCAAGGCTTAGAAGAACACCATCCTTGCTGATCTGATAAAGCCGTGATTGCTCCCACACATGCCCTTGTGAGGCGCCTGTCGGAAACACTTCAATGCTGCGGTAACGGGGCAGATTTTTACGCTGAGTGCCGGATGCAAATGGTGTCAAAACCACAACCTGCCCAAACCGCGCCTTGACCGAAGGATGCTTTGCCAAATGATTATCCAGCGCCCGCACCAATTCGTGCGCGTATCGTTGCACACCTGACAAGGGCTGGGTCAAAAACCGCCCGTTGATAAACAACGTCATGCGAGTTTGGCCTGCAGGACAAGCTCCTGTTTACCCAAGGCGCTGCGATAGCAACGCTCGGTTCCCGATCCCAGTCGCGCCAATTCCCAATCCGAGACATCTGTGTGTCGCGCACCACGAGACAGGCGCGTGCGCTTGGCCGGCTCCTCCAACACCTCGATCAGCTGATCCGCCACCACATCCATATTGTCAGCCGGCAGGATCAACCCGTTGATGTCATGCGCCAGGATTTCATCCAAACCCGGCAACGCTTGCGCCAGCACCGGGCACCCTGCGGCAATGGATTGCACCACGACACGCGGCAGACCTTCTCGTTCAGAGGTAAGTATCGAGACATCGGCAAGAGCAAAGAGCGCTTCGGCATCAACGCGATGCCCACAAAACACCACCTGATCTTCAAGCCCAAGACGCGCCACCTCATCGCGCACGCGGTTTTCTTCGGGTCCTTGTCCCGCCAGCAACAGACGCATTTGCGGCAACCGGTTCGCGACACGTGCAAACGCGCGCAGAAATGGTATGTGCCGTTTGCGCGGCTCAAACGCAGCCATCATCAGCGCCACAGGTGCACGGCGACCATCTTTATCGGCATTGGACAATGCTCGCCAGTCAGGCGGCAGCTGCGCGTTTCGAAATCGATCCAGACCCATGCCGGAACGCACACAATAGATCTGCTCCGGATCCGCCAGACCGGCGTCGACATAGGCATCCGACACCGCCTCTGAGACTCCAACAAAGGCGTCGGTGCGCCGCGCCGCAATGCGTTCCGCCGCAAGGTAAATTGCGCGCTTCATCGGGCTGACGCCTTCAAACGGCAGAATATGCACGCCGTGTACAACAAGCGCATTTGGCACAGCATCCGCCGCCAACCGACCAACCAGACCGGCCTTGCTCTGGTGCGTGTGAATGATATCCGGCGACAGGGTTCTGTAGATATCACGCAACCAGCGGATCGCGCGAAAATCGTGCTTTGCATCGACAGGATGCACCAAATCAGGCAGCACGATTCGCCCTAAGCCCTCGGGCAAGTTCATGTCCCAAAAGGGATCTGCGTCAGAGCCATGGATCAGTGTGACCTCATGCCCGGCTTCAAGCTGCCAGCGCATTGTTTCGACTGTATTTTCTTCTGATCCTGCACGCAGAAGACGGGTAATCAGATGCACAATATGCATACGGGTGCAGCCTCCTTTGGACGTTAAGCACCCGTTAACCCTGCCGTGCGAATCTTACCAAAAGGCTAACACCCCACCGGGTGTTGCATCCTGTACCTGATCCACCACAAGAGGGAGGCTCAAAGCAACGTGGCAGGCTTCATCTATATCCATGTACCCAAATGCGGCGGCTCGTCTTTTGGAGCAGCTCTGCGCCTGCGCTTCCTGACATCACAGGCCACCATCCGACTGGGCCAAGGGGATCTCAGCCTGACCGGAGAAGCCCACATCCTGAGCGACTACGCCGCGCGCAGACGTGAGTTGCACGCTCATGTGGCACGGGGCGTTCGGATGATTTCCGGACATGTGCAATACGACTCTGACTTGCACCTGAATGAAGCGCAAAACTATGGCTTTCTGACCTTGTTGCGAGACCCCGTCAGCCGGTTCGTGTCGCACTACAATTACCTGCAGCGCAAACATCCTGATGCGCAGCGGCCCGATACGCTGGACGCCTTTCTCGAAACCCGCGCCGCCCACAGGCTGGCCTCACAATATCTCTTCTACTTCGCAGGCCAAAGCCAAGGGCAGGCACAGGATACCGGTCCGCTTGTGATCCGTGCCATTCGCGCGCTGTCCTGCTTTGACCTTGTCGGAGACTTGTCCGATCCCCAGGCCTGTCACGCTGCTTTGCGAGAAATAACCAACGGACCACTTCCCCTTTGGCATCGCAATCGCGCGCCGCAAAGCGTGTCGGTTCCACGCAACCTACGATCCCGCCTTGAACATCTCTGCGCGCCCGATCTGGAAATCTTTGAAAGTGTGCGCCACCATAAGGCTGCAGCATGACGCGCCAAGCTCTATCACCGCTGACTTTGATGCTGTGCTGCTGGGGTTTGACGGGCGCCTTCTCGATCTGGGCTTTTATGTCGCTCGATCGCCTGCCGCTGGTGCAAATCTTCATTGCGCGCGAGCATCTTGATCTCTCGGCCATCACTTTGGCTGGTATCCTCTGGGTTCTCTTCAGCCTCACAATCTACATCCTGGCCGATTGGATTGCGCGCCTGTCATTACCCAAACCACGCCCATTTCACCCGCGTCTGGACGTGAACGCTGCGGCAAAAGCAACCTTCGCGATCAACACCTGTTTTGCCTTTGTGACCCTGCTCTGGATCGCTGGAACGGCACGTGGCGCAGGTGGGTTGCTGCAACTAGCCACGGCTGTCTATGTCGACAGCCTGAACACCCGCGACATGCTTTTGGAGAACAAGCTCTTCACCGGCATGCGCTTGTTCTATGCTGCTTTGCCTGCCACGGGTTGTCTTGCTGCGGCATTGCTGGCACATGGCCAGTTATCATCCAAAGCGCGGCGTATGTGCCAGATCACGCTTGTGTTAAACCTTGTTCTTCTCTTCGTTTTGCCCATCGTCATGAGCCAGCGGCTCTTGCTGTTACAGTTCCTGCTCTCAGCCTACATCGCCGCTTGCCTTGTGCGCGGGCATGTTTTTGGCCTGCGGTTTCTGGGTCTGGGACTTTGTCTTTTTCTTGGGCTTTGGATCGCCCGTGAGATCATCACAAATCCAAGTCTCGATCATTCCGCCGCCGACATTGCCTGGCAGAAACTGACATTCTACATAATCAACGACACATGGAACAGCCTTGCTCCGCTCAGTCGCCCAATCCCCCACACGCATGGCGCACTTACGTTCGAAGGGCTGACATTCCTGACCCTGACCGATGGTCTCTTTGATGGTGCAAACCCAAGCCAGATCCCCGAGTTGAATGCCGTTCTCGGCGGTGGCGAGTTTCCATTCTTTACCACCGCCTACGTCGATTTTGGCCCTGTATTGGGCATGGTGGTAATCGGGTGTTTTGCAATTCTGTTCCGCTTTGTGTTCCATCGCGCCTGCCAGTCACTCGGCTGGGCCGCAATCTACGCACAGATCGGGGCGGCTCTGCTCTTCTCCAGCCATTCCGTCTATGTCACGCATCAGAACTTCCTGTTCTCCGTGGTGGTCATAGCCGTAATCTGCCGCGTGGCGCGCCGCACAAAGAGCTCATTAAAGCCCCCCGAAAGGCCCGTTTTCAAAAGCTGCCGCAGAGCGCATATCGCGTGACACTGTCGAACACCCAGAAACTGCCCGGACTTCAATCGCTTCGAGCACTCGCCGCCGGAATGGTCCTGATCGGGCACGTACTGGCCGAGGCCGAGCACTATTTTGACCTGTCACTTCCGGGAGATACTGTTCCCTGGACCCGAGGCGTAGACCTCTTTTTTGTCATTTCAGGGTTCGTCATTGCGTTGTCGGCTGACCGGTTGCGCGCGGAACCTGTTAACTTCTTGAAACGGCGCATGCTCCGAGTTGTACCGCTCTACTATGTGTTCACCACATTGATGGTGATTGTCCTGCTTTTCTTGCCCGGTGCGACCAAGGACACATCTCTCGATCCGGCTCAAATCCTTTCGTCCTATAGCTTCCTGCCTTATGCCCGGGAAGATGGACGCATCGCGCCTGTCCTCTCTCTGGGTTGGACCCTAAACTACGAAGTTTTCTTTTATGCGATGTTTGCCCTGTGCTTGGCCTTTCGTTCTCCTCGGATCGCCCTTGCCGCAATCCTTTCGGCCTGCGTCATCGCTGGTCTGGTCTATCCCGGCACCACCACGGCATTCGTTTTCTGGACCAATCCTCTCATCCTTGAATTTCTCTTCGGCGTGGGACTGGCGCGGCTCTATCAAACCGGCTGGCACAGGCCAAACACCGTGCTTGCCATTGCCGGTCTCTTTTTGGGCGTCGCTCTCCTGATACTCCTTGATGCCTTCAACATTCCCCGCGTATTGGCTGCCGGCCTGCCCGCGTCTTTGATTGTGGCCAGCGGCACTTTGCTTTGTCCCAACAGAGCAACACCCGGGCAGCTCCTTGGCGACGCGTCTTACGCGCTTTACCTGTCTCATCGGTTTGCCCTTCGCGCTGCGACGCTGTTGCTTTTGCCGCTCCTGCCACAAACGCAGCTGGGCGCGTGGATTTACATCGGACTGGTAACAGGCCTGGCTCTTGGATTGGGCATTCTGACCCACCTGCTTTTAGAGCGACCCATAATGCGTGCTCTGGCATCTTATCCAAAAGTGGTTCCGGCATGAGTACGCAACTCTGGTCTTTTGGCTTGCAATGGTCACGCGTGGGCATCAACGCCGCACTGTTTCTTGTTGCGACCCGGTTTTTGACCCTGGCAGAAATCGGTCTCTTCGCCACTGCCTTCGCTCCGGTCCGTTTGAGTCAGGGCCTGCATCGTGCGGGCATCTCTGAGAGCGTGATCGTTCTCGGCAAGTATCAAACAAGGCTCAACGCACTCTTTGCTCTGTCCTGTCTGTCTGGTGTTGGTCTTACCTTTATTTTTGGAGTGATAGGCCACTTTGCAGCAATACCTGCACTGATCGCCCTAAGTGCCATCCCTCTCTTGAACGGTATCAGCGCAGTGCCAGAAGGCCTTCTGCGTCGAGGCTTGCGCCTGCGCGCGCTCGCGCTTCGAACGATCTTCATACAATCGCTGGCAGCAGTCATCGCGCTCGGGCTTTTGATTTATGATTTGGGTATCTGGGCCCTGGTGAGCTTTGCAGTGATAAATGCGCTCGGAAATTGCCTTCTAACGGCCTATTTGGCGCGCTGGTCTCCATCCGGTTGGCCAACATTTGCAAAGGTTGTTTTGCTCTTGCCAAAAGTCACCCAGATTGCCGCGCGCGACTTTATTGGAGCCGCTCAGATGCCTTTGGCGCTGATGGCCATCGGGATGATGCTTGGCTTGCAGTCCGCAGGCGCGTTCCAGATTGCGGCACGTATTTACAATCTGATTGACGCGCTGACTCTATCACCGCTCCGCTTCATTGCCTTACCTCAACTGGCGCAGGATACGCTGCGCGCCAAGCAACGCTTTGCTCAGCATCTTGCACACGCGGCCTGGCTATCGTCTTGGATCTGGGCGATTGTCCTTCTGTTTGCGCCCGAGATACTTGGTATAGTTCTAGAACCTGAACACGCAGGCGCCACAGCACCGATCTTGCGCGCCTTGGCAGGTCTCGGATTTTGCAGCGCCGTGATCATGCCGGTGAACCAGGCATTGACCGCACGACTAGAAACCACACTTGTCCTGCACCGAGCAATTCTGACGCTATGCCTTAGCACTGCACTCTTACTTCCGGCTCTAATGGTCTCAGCCGAAATCTGTGCACTGGCCTTATCCATCGCGGCCATGTTCACCGGCCTTTGGTATGTTCGACGGGCATTGCCGCGCCTTTCGTTGACTTCGTCCGACCTCTCAGCAGCAATACCACCACTCTTTGCGGCGGGGCTCGCGTGCTTTCTTGTCCTGACGACGCCCAATTTGCCAATGCTCGCACAAATTCTCTGCGGCACGTTGGTCTACACCAGCCTTTTTGCTCTTCTGCCCAAACCTCATCTGAGGTTCACATGAAGCGCGCCGTTATTCTAACCGGTCACTTCCCAAACCAGAAACGTCGGCCAAGCCTTTTATGGGTGTCACATCACCTGCAAAAGAGTGGCTGGCATGTCACACATGTCACCGTTGGGTTTTCCTGGATCTCGCAGGTACTTGGCGACCCGCGCCTGACATCGCTGGACGACAAGCCCTGCACAGGGGTCTGGCATCCAAATCCGAATCTGACAACCATATTTGGCTACGCCCCGGTCCACCCGATAAACCTGCGCCAAACCTGGCTCACAAGACTGGCGCAAACCACATGGCCACTTTTCACAGCCTACTGGGAGCGCCGCTTGCAGGGGCCTCTGCGCCAAGCTGATCTTGCCATGTGTGAAAGTGGGCCGCCCATCCTGCTGGCCCCAACGCTTGCGCACCATGCACAACAAGCCCAGCGCATCTATCGCGTGAATGATGACATCCGGCTGCTCAACGCACCCGACGGACTGATCGCGGCTGAGCAACGTAACCTTGAGTGCTTTACCCGGATCAGCACGGCCAGCCCTGTCCTTGCGAAGCGTTTTGCCAAGCACACGCATGTCACACTCGATCCGATGGGTATTCCAAAGTCCTTGGTCAATCACCCTCACGCCGATCCATACAAGCACAGCCCAAATTGCAAGATCGTTGTCTGCGCGGGCACGACACAGCTCGACGTCGAAGCCATCATGCGCATCGCCACCTCTCGCCCGAACTGGAATGTCCACATCCTTGGCCGGTTAAAGAAGCTTCCCCCAAAGCGCGGCAATCTGTTCTGGCACGGAGAGCAGAATTTTGAAAAGACCCTTGCCCATATCGCTCATGCGGATATTGGGCTTTCGCCCTATCTCGACAAGCCGGGGATTGAGTATCAGGTCACCAATTCCAACAGGATGCTTCTTTATCGACACTTCGGCCTGCCGATCCTTGGACCGGACCGGCTCTGCTCTTCCGGTAACCCATCGATTTTCGGATACAACACCCCAAACGCAATGGACCTGTGCGAAGAGTTTCCGCACAGGCCCGAAGATATTCCTGACTGGTCCGAGCTTGCCCGGCGTCTGGTTCAGAAGGGCGTTACAGACCCACCAAGTGAGGTTTCGACAGATCCCGCCACGATATCAAAATCACGGGTGAAAACTGTTCCGGCATTGGCCTCCAGCGCATAGTTTGCCGCAGCCCCGGCGGCATCGCCGATACAATCTTGCAACCACATGAAAGATGGGTTGGAGCATTTGAACGCAACAGACGTTCCATCGACATCACGCGCCACGGCGCGCACCCCCGCAAGCCAACTTTCTGTGGACTGAATGCAATGCATCTCTGTGCCATTGCGCGACAGACCAAAAGCTCCGTTCAATACAATCGCACGCACCGAGTCATGTGTGGTGAACGCGTTGCATGACGTCGCCCCATCCACCCCGTTCTGCCACCCGGTGCAGTTCTGCAAAAGCACATGCATCCCCGGCGTGCCGTCCTCGTGAAAGGACCAGCCATCTTTGGCCCCGTGGCTTGCATCGCATCCAAAAACGCAACCAGACCATTCGTCCGACGCACCCGTGCAGCATCCAAAGGCGACGACGGATTGGACGGGGCCGAATAGCGGAACGAACAATTCACCCCGACAATGTTGCGCGTGGCCACTGCATCAAAATGCAAAGCCCCAGTGATGCCGCCTTCGGTATGGATGTTTTCAAGATAGAAATCCTGATCATGGCTCATAAAGCGCGCGCCGTGAAAGGATCGCAAAAGCGCTATATCCTCGGCGCCGGGCGCACCACCCACATTGACATGAACTGTGCCACCATCTTGTGTCCAGCTATTCTGTGTTGTGGCACAGGTGGCCACATCAACCACTTTGGAAAGCTCGGTGAAATGTCCTTCAGCCGTAAGCATGTCGGTCCGAAACGCGCGTTTGACCGAGCTTACTCCGGATGAATAGGTTCCGTCGGCATCGCTCCAAACAGGTTGAAACGGCCCCGTCCTATAGCGCACCGGACCCTGCCATCCAATCACTGCAACAGGTTGATCCGGCTCTTCATTGCCGTTGCGCGTAAAGGCGCTTTCCTCGTAAGTGCCTGGCTTGACCAGCACGCGATACGGGGCTGCCGTTGCGTTCCCGGCGACAAAGGCCGCATGGATCGTTCGCTTGGCATTGATGAAATTACCGTCCTGTGTTCCGAGCCCCGAGTTGCTGTCATCCCCGGTTGCACCGTCCACGTGAATCGCAGCGCCCGACCAGATTCCGGCATCAACCAGATTGCGAGGCTGAATGTCGGTACCATAGGTTTTGCCCATCCTATGAACTACAAACCCAAAGCGTGCCTGATCCCAATCAAACCCCGCTGGAAAATCCACGCCTTGTCGCGCGCTGGCTTGTGGTTTTAGACCCGTCGACAGGCCAATCATCACAAAAGCCCCTTCAATCCGGTTGCCGTTGTTCCAGTGCTTAGAACGCGCACAACGCGTAACGGGTAGATCACACCGGGTGTCAGTCCCGGAACCACGAGCGTATCGCCATCTTTGAGAAGGACATTGAGATCACCCGCCCCGCTAACCATGATCGCACGGGTCATTGTCAAAAGGTCACTTGCATCATCTGGCGTGATATCAAACCCGCCACAAATCGGGCCGGTCAACCCTGTTTCAAAGCTTGAGAAACTGTCTGTAATCGGCATTGCGGTCTCCATGTTGAGGTCGCCGCGACCCTGTGCCGTGTGGGTTTCCCAATACTTAATGCGTCGTGCGCTGCCAGCTCAACACGCCTGCACGCCCAGTTCGATCAGCTTCGCTCCGCGTATGCGATAGAGCGTGCGAATGCGATACCGTCCCGTTTCAAGATACCAGCGCCTCAAAGCGGGAGGGTAGTGATCGGCAATCACGTGCGACGCCTCTTCAAAGACTTTGGGCGCGAGAGGTCTTCCATATGAACTTGGTCCATGAAACCCGAATGTCGTGCGTGGCAAAACACATGTCTGCGGCAGGCTGAGGAACATCGTGCATGTTGAAAAACATACACCGCCTCGGATCTCTACCGGACGACCGCTTTGTCTCAATTCGCTAAGCTGGTGGAGGCGTTTCTTCAGCTCTCCACCGCGGTCGTTGCGAACAACCAAAGGCTTGTTCTCATTTGCCCAAACGGGATCTGACGCTACAAAAGCAAGGCTCAGACCAACGCCAGCGGACACCACAAAAAACAAAACTCTCAATAGACGCCCCGCGCCTATACTGCAAAAAACTCGCATGACACACCCACTCAAACCATTGCGCCAAAGCAAACTCAGCGCGTTCCACCACACCCAAGAACACCAGACACGTCCTAAGGAAAGGTTGAGCGCGAAGATCCACTCATCAACAAGTTGAATTGAGTTTTAGAATGGTGAGAGGCTTTTATTGTGTGCCAGTGGTGCTTGTTGACGTGGTCGACGGGCTTGACCCGCCTGCCCCCAACACACCGCCCAATGCGGCGGCTACACCTGCAATCGGTGCAACGACCGGTGCAAAGTTTGTGATCGGCTCATCCGCATCCGGGAGGTCGAGACACTCCGACAAAGATGCATCGCGAATATCAGAGCAATCCAAATCCTTTGCTGCATCCTCTGCAAGAACGGGCGGGGCCAAGCACATAAGAATGAAAACACATGCGACACGTATTAGCACAATGTATCCTTTTTGAGCTGTCATTCCGTTTGGAAAATCTGAAAGGCCACAACCCGCACCCTGCCGTGAAAACGGTTAAGAAATGGTTATCCATTTGCGCTGCATAAGAAGGTCAGGGTTAACAGAATTGGTACCACTCATGACAGTTTCCGATCCCCGGCACAGACAGGCATTCTATGCTCCGAGCCAAGGTGCGTCCGAGCTTGATCGGGAAGAAATCAATTTCGGAGCCATTCTTGCAACGTTATGGCGCGGCAAGTGGATCATTGCTCTGATCGGCGCACTTGTAACAACAATAGGCGGTTACTATGCGATCGGCATCGCAACTCCAGTTTATCGCGCCTCATCTGTCATTATCCTTGAACCCAACCAAGAACAGATTGTTGATCTGCAAAGCGTGGCCGCAGGCCTGTCAGGAGATACGTCTGAGATCAATTCTGAACTCGAAGTCTTGCGCAGTCGTGGGCTTATGGGAAAGGTGGTGCAGGAATTGAACCTCATCAGCGACCCGGAATTCAACCGAAGCCTAGCCCCGGCAAATTGGCTGACCCGCGTCAAACATCTGTTTCTTTTGAGACCCGACAGCAACCCTGCAAAAACCGACCTGCGCCGCGCCGAAGATCGCGTTGTCTCTGCGCTTTTATCACAGGTATCCGTCTCCAACATACGCGCCAGTCTGGTGTTCCGCATCACGGCGTCATCAACCGATCCCGAAAAATCCGCGGGCATTGCCGACGCAATCGCCGAGGCCTATGTCGCCGACCAAGTCACCGTGAAGCGCGAAGCCACCCGCGAGGCAACCGCTTGGCTCAGCGCGCAGGTCGAAGAACTGGAACAAACCCTGCAGGATGCTGAAAGCAAAGTGGCCAATTTCAATGCAAACACAGAGCTGATTTCGACTAATGCCCTGCGCCTTCTGGAGCGTCAGGCCAAAGAACTGCGCGAACGGATCGTGGCCGCGGCCGACGCGAAAACAAAGCTCACCGCGGCTGTGAACCATGAAACCGCCGAGCTCACAGAAAAACAACAAGACCTTACTCGCATTAACCGGCAATTGGCCTCCCTGCGCGCCTCGGAGCAGGATTTAATGAGGCAGATCAGCGCGCAAAACCAGGATCTCATTACCCTGCAGCAGCTTACACGAGAGGCCGAAGCGTCTCGCGTGCTCTACGAATACTTTCTGGCTCGATTTAACGAAACTGCGGCCCAACAAGGCATCCAACAAGCCGACAGCCGTATCCTGTCCCGCGCCGTGATCCCTTTGCGTTCCTCCGAACCGCGCACATTGCGTATCCTCACGCTTTCAGGGTTGGCCGGTCTCGTCCTCGGTGCTTTGATCGTCCTTTTGCGAGAGCGCCTGCGCAATAGCTTCCAGACTTTGCAAGATATCGAGGCCACCACGGGCTATCCCGTCCTGGGACAGGTCCCGGCCCTGGCCATTCGTACTCGTCCAAAGCTTCTGGCAAGCCTGATCGAAAATCAGACCTCTGCAGCGGCCGAAGCCATCCGCAACCTGCGCACCTCATTGCTTCTGTCCGATCCGGACCATCCGCCACAAGTGCTGGTCTCAACCTCCGCCATGCCCGGGGAGGGCAAAACCACCCACGCGCTGGCCCTCGCCCACTCTCTAAGCGGTCTTAACCGTCGTGTGCTGCTCCTCGGCGCGGATATCCGCGCCAGCACACTGCCCGAGTACTTTCGCGAACTGCCTGAGACCGATCTGGTGTCTGTCTTGCTCAATCAGGCATGTTTGGAGGACGCCATCTATCATCCGCGAGAGCTTGAGATCGACGTCCTGTCCGGGGCATCCTCAATGCACAATGCGCCCGATCTATTCGCCACGGATGCATTTGCGAACCTGATCGAAACCTTGCGCGACCGCTACGATCACATCGTCATCGACACACCGCCGGTTCTTGCCGTGCCCGATGCGCGTCTCATCGCACGTTCGGCAGATGCCATTCTGTTCACGGTTCACTGGAACAAAACGAGCCAAGCACAGGTCAACGAGGCCCTGCGCCTCTTGCATAGCGCCGGTCAGCGTATAACTGGCCTTGTCTTCGCCCGCGTCTCGCCTGGCGCCCTGAGGCCTTATGGTTATGGCGCCTACAGCAAATATGCCGGTGCCGTGTAGGCAATACCGACAACCCCGGATAAAACACCGCTATGCCGGGAAAACTGTGCCTAACCTTTGATGATCTTTTCGTGAACAACTGGTGCGCCGCGCGACCGGTGTTCGACGCCTATGAAGCGCGGGTCACTTTCTGCATCAGCCACCTCCACACCGCCACGCCTGAACAGATTAAGGGGCTGCATCTTTTGCAGCGTGATGGGCATGAGATCGCGTATCACACCCGAACTCACCCTCGGCTTGACCAGTACCTGAAGCGACATGGCCTGGAGCACTGGCTTGAACACGAAGTGGACCGCGGTGTCGCAGAGCATCGTGCCCTGGGTTTTCCCGCGCGCAGCTTCGCCTGCCCGTTTCACGCCTCAACATCCGAAACACGCAAAGCCCTGGCCGAGCGGTTCGAAGTCATCCGCACAGATGGTCCGCGCAGCATCGACCCCGACAATCCCGGCGCTCGTATCTATCAAGAATTACCAGCCAACAAATGCCTCGCCAACCTCAGCTTCGCCGACATGCAGCACAAAGCCTTCCCGGGCTGGAAGCGCCAAATGGAGTTCCTCGACCTCATCGCGGAAACCGGCGGCACAGCGGTGTTCGTCGGGCACGACATCAGAGCGCGAAAAACGGGGCCAGGGTTTTACAGCGCGCAAAAGCAGGTGGCGCGGTTGCTGGAGGGGGCGGTGGCGAGAGGGATCTCAGTTGTATCACTTCAGGATGCCTAGCGGCCTTGCGCCAAAACCAGGCCAGACATCACAACTGCAACTCCGGAAAACATGGCCGCCACCCCCAACGCAACCGTATAGGCACCCGTACCGTCATAAAGGGTTCCTGCAAGCCAAGGCCCGGCAAGGCCCGCCATACCCCAGGCTGTGAAAACCCGACCATAGACTTTGGCACTTTGATCCATTCCCACGCGTTTTGCGATCACTGGCGGCCAAGAAGCAATCGTTCCGCCATAGGCGAAACCAACCATCCCCAAAGTGATCATTGCAATTGGCGCACCGATTGCAACCAAAGCAACAAGTGCGGCAAAAGTGATCACGGAGAAGCCAACGACAACCCAACGCGGAGGCAGGCGGTCAACAGCCTGACCGCCCAGCAAGCTTCCGAAAAGGTTGCATGCCGCGACAACAGCTGGCGCAATCCACAAGGCCTTGCTCGGGTCAAGCGCCTTTGCAATCCCGGCAGCATGACCGATCACCATCAATCCCGCCATAACGCCTCCGAAATACGCCAGCCACATGGGCCATACGCCTGAAACCTTTGACCCCGGCCGTACCGGTATCGACGCAGAAAATCGCGCACCCCGCATTAAGCAAGCAGAGATCAATCCGAAAACGAGCAATGCGATTGCAAGGCTCAGCATCGCACTCCAGAACCCTCCACTGGCCAAGCCTAACTCAAACAATGCGGGTGAAACAACGGCCCCCAGCGCGTAGGCAGCAGTCACCATACCCATCGCAAATCCTTCTTGTCCTGGATTGGCCTGTGCCGCCATCTGAAGCCCAAAGCCGTACCCAATCCCATTGGCCAGACCAAACAGGATGCTGTATCCAAGCCAAACTTGCCAAAGCGCATTTGCATTAGCCGCCACACTGGCGCCAATCGCACCCAAGACGACGGCAAATAGGCATAGTATTGGTGCCGGTGCTCGTCCGTAAAATTTATGGCCCAACAGCACCATCAGGGTGAGACACATCAGTCCGCCGGAATAGGTCAGGCTGACCAATCCACGTGATGCTTGAAACTGGGTTTCCAACGGCTCAATGAAAATCGAAAACGCATGAATAGAGCCCAGGACTGCTGAAAGAAGGGAGGCTCCGGTCAGGACACGCGTGCCTTGCGACGGTCCAACCATCATGAGTCGTCAATCCGACCTCGGAGCGCTTTTACCTCGGCGCGCTTTTTCTTGGCCTCTACACGCTTGCGTTTTTGATTGGCCGAAACTTTGGTCGGGATGCGGCGTTTGGGTTTTTCGCAGGCTTTGCGAATGAGTGCGCTGAGCCTTTCGCGGGCAATCTCGCGATTGCGAGCCTGCGATCTCTCCTCGGACACCTGGATCACCAGAGCGCCCTCCTTGGTCCAGCGTCTTCCGGCTAGTCGCCTCAGTCTTCGCTTTATCGGGTCGGACAGGTTCGGCGACCGCTCCGCCTCAAACCGAAGCTCTACCGCCGTGGCCACCTTGTTCACATTCTGACCGCCGGGCCCTGACGCGCGCACGAATTGCTCGGTTAGTTCCCAATCCTCAATCGTGATCTGCTCGTTGATCTTCAACATAACACTCTGCTGCGCACTGACCTTCGCACCGATGCGATACCGACACTATACCGACGCAATACCGACGGGGAAATTTACACCTAAAAGGGCCGCTCCAAGATGTGGAGCGGCCCCTAAAGTTTTCGGAGGCGGGCCGGTTAGGCCGTGCCAATCAGTGGGTCAACACGCCCAAGGTTTGCCTTAGACGAGGTCCTCCCTGACTGTTCCGACACCTCTCTCCAATCCCTTTATAGACACTGGATCACCTCCTTTCGATTGTTGAACTCAAGTGCAGCCTGCCACAGATTTCATACTTGTCAAAACAAAATGCAGCGGTTGCCTGATTTTTATCCACAGGATGTGGCGTCACTGTGATTGCAATACCGCAACGCATTGTCGTGGCAAATCTTGCATCCGAAGCTCACGACGCGGTTTCGGTGGCGGCGCATTGGGATCGGGCGGCGGCGGGTTCAGGATGTTCTTGGCCCACTGTTCGGCATCCGCGCAGCCATCCCCGGCAGGCGGTGCTGCCTGATCCACACAGCCCGACGCGCCCTTAGGGCATTTCAGCCGCACATGGAAATGATAGTGATGCCCATACCATGGTCGTATCTTCCGCAACCACGCCCTGTCACCTTTTTCTTCCTTGCACATCCGCACCTTAGCACCCGGGAACACAAAAATTCGTGCCACCCTCGGGTCCTTAGCTGCGGCCTTCATGATCTCATGATGCTGGCGGGAGTAGTTGTCGTTGGTAAAGGCCCCATTGGCCCGTCTGAGAGAAATAGATGAGAGGCTCTCGCGCTCTGCACGGCTCAGGTTCAATCGTTTGGGTGGCAACATCCAGATATCGATGTCGAGGCCCAACTGGTGGCTTCTGTGGCCGGTAAGCATCGGCCCACCACGTGGCTGGCTGATATCGCCTATGTAAAGACCTTCCCAACCCGGTTGAGTTGCCGCAAAGCGCGACAGTTTTTGGACAAAATCAATCGCCTGAGGGTGCCCCCAATTTCGATTCCGGCTGAGACGCATTGCCTGCCAGGTTGGCCCGGTCTCGGCAAGTTGAACGCCGCCAGCAAGACAGCCCTTGGCATATCCGCCAAACGGCGCTGTGCTTTGTTGTGATGCGTCGGGCTTCGCTCCAAACAACTGGCGCGCCTCAACACCCTGCATCGCAACCGGAATACTCTGCGTCGAAAGAACGGTTTGCGAAAGGTCTGATGAGTCATTTGTTGAAGCGCTACAAGCCGCAAGTAAAACGGCCAGGCACGTCATCTTCAACCCATGTCGCATCATGCATTTTCCCCTTCTGGATGCACCCAGCGTAGCAGCAGCAAACCCAGCAGGAAAAGAACAATCAGAGGCGTCACACCGATTTGCTGACTTCCGCTCAACCCGGTGACGACACCGACCGAAAGCGGCGCAAGAAAGCTGGTGGCTTTACCCGCCAGAGCATAAAGACCAAAAGCCTCTGTCATGCGGTCTGGCCGTGCCTGACGGACCATCATGGTCCGGCTGGCCGATTGGATCACGCCACCTGCCGCGCCGATCACGGCTCCAACGATGTAAAATGCCAAATCGGGAAGTCGGGAAGTCGGATCAACCGCGATTCCGAAGACGCTGTCGCGGGACACGAAGACAATCGAAATTGCAACAGCACATAGCACAAGAATGCAAAGCCGGATCACCGGTTTGGGGCCAAAATAGTCATCTGCAAAGCCGCCAAGCCAAGCAAACAGAGCGCCTGACACAATTGCAAGGATACCGAACACACCAGTATCCACGACGGTCCAGCCCAAAACCCCAGCTGCATAAATTCCGCCAAAGAAGTACATTCCATTCAGCGCATCTCGATACAGCATAGATGAAGCCAAATAGGCAAAAAGCGATGGTGTTTGCGGCAAACTGCGGATTGTGCTCCGAAGTCCCCGCATCGCATCTTTCAAAGCGCCGCTCTTTGGCGCATCAACCTTCGGATCTTTGACCCAGAGGAAAAACGGGATCATAAAGACCACATACCAGATCGCTGTAAGCGGCCCGACAAACCGCGTGCCTTCTCGCCGATCCGGGTCAAGGCGAAAAGCGGGATCTCGTCCCAGCATGGTTTGTCCGGTTTCTGCGTTTTCCGCGAAGAAGGCCAACATAATCAAAAGACCAACCAACCCGCCGAGATAGCCAAAAGCCCACCCCTTCCCAGAAATCCGACCGATTTCTTTTCGCGTTCCAAGATCGGGCAAGATGGAGTTGGTGAAGATCGTGGCAAACTCCATACCAATCAAACCGATGGCAAAACACAACAACACCAGCCAAAGTGTCAGATCCTCTGGGTTAGCCATCCAGATGCCGGACGCTCCAAGCACATAAAAAACAGAGAAAAACCAAATCCATTTGAGCCTGTTGCCATAGGTATCGGCAATTGCCCCTAGAATCGGAGCGGCCAGCGCTATGGTCAGCCCCGCGGCCCCAACTGTGAAGCCCCAGACCGATTGCGCGCGCGCACCATCGTCAATGAGTTCCTTGACGAACGGCGCAAAGATGAAGGTAATCAACAGTGTATTGTAAGGCTGGCTGGCCCAGTCAAAAAAGAACCAACCCCAAATGCGCTTGCGTGCCGAAACCTGAGCCATACTGCCCCCTTGTGCAGAGCGATATGACTAGCTTCAGCTTGGAGTGGCAAGGTCTTCTTGCATGGGTGGCCATGGACGCACCTGATCCGCTGCAATCCAGGCTGCGACCCATTCAGGAGCCAGCGGCGGCTGAGGATCAACGCCCATTGCTTCCGCGACTTTCACGGGCGCGACGATACCGGCATCGCTTGTTACCGCAGCACGGTAGACAATGTGGTTTGCGCATTCACCGTTCTTCTTCCACATCGACTGTTCGACGTACATGAAACGCGCGTCCCAAAAGACAGCACGAGAGCGCATTTCAACCACCTCAAACATCCTTATGCGTTGACGGTAGCGCACGCTTGCACCAGCCATGGTCAAACCCCAGCTTTCTCTGCGCATTACCTTTACAAGCCCAGATCGGATTGCGAATGGGATGCGCCCTAAATCATAAAGCGTCAGTGTCCGTCCGTTGTTGAGCTCCATCCAGATGTCGATGTCCCAGGGAAGACAGATGTGGTGCGAGATATGCGCCTCTCCGAGTTTGAGCGGAGCAGCATTGCGCACCTTGAATATTTGCCACACCATTCTGAAGACAGGATACATGGGGGTAATCCTTTGCAGTTAGCTTTTTCGAAGTTGACGTAAGTTGCGGCAACGTCAACCCACGACCTCGCGTAAACCTTGCGGTTTTTCGCGACCCTGATTACCTAGGTTCAACACTGGAAGGGAACCAAACAGATGCAGGCAATCGCGGGGCCTATCGGCCTGATCCTTGATGTCGCGTTTTTCATTATGATCATCCATATCATCATGAGCTGGCTGATCAGTTTTCAGGTTCTCAACCTGCACCAACAGTTCGTGGCGCAAATCTGGTACGGGCTAAATCGTCTGTTAGAGCCGATTTACACGCCAATTCGCCGTTTTCTGCCCAACACCCATCCGCTGGACCTCGCTCCGCTTGTGGCATTTATCATTTTGCTGTCTCTGCGTGACTTCATTCTTCCAGAGCTTCTGTGCGGTGGGAACCGATTGACATATTGTGGCTGATCTCAGGTTGATTAACCGGACATTAATGTGAAAAGGTCTCCTGTAAGAGCAGAACAAAAACTTACAGGCCTCAAATGCAGTGCGCTGCCACGCTGTTGCAAGATATCTTTGGATTCGACGCGTTTCGCCCCGGACAGGGTGAAATTGTAGAGACAGTTGCCGCTGGCAATAACACCCTTGCGATCATGCCAACCGGTGGCGGGAAATCTCTTTGCTACCAGCTGCCCGCCTTGATGCGCGATGGTGTTACGGTAGTGATCTCACCGCTCATCGCCTTGATGCGCGATCAGGTGCGTGCGCTTCGTGCCGTGGGTGTGAATGCCGGGGCGCTGACCTCTGGTAATACCGAGGAAGAAACGCAGGCCGTATGGGACGCGCTCGAGAGCGGGCAGCTCAAGCTGCTCTACATCGCACCGGAACGTCTTGCTGCTGGGTCGGCTCTTGGAATGCTCCGCCGGATTGGTGTTTCGCTGATTGCTGTGGATGAAGCGCATTGTGTGAGCCAATGGGGCCATGACTTTCGGCCCGACTACCTACGCATTGGCGATCTGCGCAGAGCGTTGGATGTGCCCCTGGCGGCGTTCACAGCTACAGCAGATGCGGAAACCCGTGACGAAATCATCGAAAAACTCTTTGACGGCGAGCCACCCGAGATCTTTCTGAAGGGATTTGACCGACCGAATATCCGGCTTGCATTTACAGCTAAGTCCTCTCCACGCCAGCAGATCCTGGAATTTGCCGCAGCGCGAGAAGGACAAAGTGGCATTGTCTATTGTGGCACGAGAGCCAAGACCCAGACATTGGCGCAAGCGCTGCGCGACGCAGGGCATAGCACCTGTGCTTATCACGGCGGGATGGAGGCCGAATTGCGCCGCGAGGTTGAAGCCCGGTTTGCGCAAGAAGACGGGTTGATTGTCGTCGCCACGGTGGCCTTTGGTATGGGCGTGGACAAGCCCGACATCCGCTGGGTGGCGCATGCTGATCTTCCGAAATCAATCGAAGCCTACTATCAAGAAATCGGCCGTGCCGGGCGCGATGGTGCGCCAGCAGACACACTAACCTTGTTCGGGGCGGATGATATCCGCCTGCGCCGCAGTCAGATTGACGAAGGTTTGGCACCTCCGGAGCGGCGCTCCGCAGATCACGCACGGCTCAATGCCTTACTGGGCTTGGCCGAAGCACAAGGGTGCCGGCGTTGTACCTTGCTGAGCTACTTTGGCGAAAACGCCGAGCCATGTGGCAACTGCGATACTTGCCAGACGCCCCCAGAAGTTTTCGATGGTACCCAAGACGTGCGCAAAGCGCTTTCGGCCATGCTACGAACTGACGAGTATTTCGGCGCGGGCCATCTCATAGATATCCTATGCGGCACTCTGACAGACAAAGTGCGTGCCAGAGGGCATGATCAACTTCCAACTTTTGGCGTGGGTAAGGAAACGGACAAGCGCACGTGGCAAGGAGTTTTCCGCCAAATGATGGGTCATGATCTGGTACGTCCCGATCCGTCTCGACACGGCGCATTACGCATGACCGACAAAGCTGTACCTATTTTGAAAGACAAGGAAAAAATCACACTTCGACGCGACACGCTTGTGACAAAGTCACGCCGGCCAGTGGCCAAAGCGCTGGTTTCAGACGAAGACGCACCACTTTTGTCTGCTCTGAAAGCCAAACGACGCGAATTTGCTGAAGCCGCCAAAGTCCCGGCCTACATCGTCTTCACAGACCGCACTCTGATCGAAATGGCTGAAACCCGGCCTGCAACTCTGGACGGCATGGCTAAGGTCAGTGGCGTCGGAGCCAAAAAGCTGGAGCAATATGGCGCCGCATTTTTGGAGGTGATCAATGGCGAAGCCGAAGACATGCACCCAAGACGCCGTAAAATGGCGGGGCGGGAAACCGGCGTTTTGTACGACCGCCTGCTCGAAGTACAGGCTGACCTATCCCGCGGTGAAGACGGTATGGAGAAACCCTTAAGCTGTTCAGCATCTCTTTTGGCGCGCGTTGTTTCAACACGGCCCAGGACGCTTACCGACCTTGAACGGCTCCTGGGGGACAAAAGAGCGCAAAGATTTGGCCCTGCATTTCTGGACGTTCTGCAGATAGCGGACTAAGTCAGCCTCAAGAGCTTTATTGGGGACGCGTATGCTGATTGTTGTTTCGCCTGCCAAGAAACTGGACATGAACCAAGTTGAAGATGCACCGCGGACGGAGCCTGAGTTCATGGGTGACGCGGGAACGCTTGTTAAGACCGCCCGCGAGCTCAAAGCCGGCGATCTGAAAAAGCTGATGGGGATAAGCGACAACCTTGCTGCCTTGAATGTCGAACGTTTCCGTGATTTCGGCAACATGCCCCGCAAACAGGCGGCCTATGCTTTTGCCGGAGATACCTACCAAGGTTTGGAAGCAGAAAGTCTTGATCAAGACGAAATGTCATGGGCGCAGGATCATCTACGCATTCTTTCCGGTCTCTATGGTATTCTGCGTCCGCTTGACGAAATTGAACCTTACCGGCTCGAAATGGGCAGCCGCCTTAAGACAAAGCGTGGCAAGTCGCTCTATGATTTTTGGGGAGATACACTCTCCAAAGCTTTGAACCTGCAAGCCAATGTCGTGGGGACAAACGTCTTGGTGAATTGCGCCAGCCAGGAGTACTTCGGAGCAGTTGATCAAAAATCACTCAAGCTGAAAGTCGTCACGCCTGTCTTTATGGAAGTGAAGGATGGCACGCCCAAAGTCATCAGCTTCTTCGCCAAACGTGCGCGGGGCGCGATGGCGCGGTTTATCATCCAGAACCGATTGACAGAGCTCGACGCCCTGCAGGGTTTTGATAGCGGCGGATACAAATTTGATCCCGATACATCAACGGAAAATCGACTGGTGTTTCTGAGAGACTACGCGACCGACTGAACAGGTTCTGGATTACGCACATCTTCGGGGCACGCTTTCAGCACGTGATCAACAAGGTCCAATTTGTTCAAAGGTTTCGTCAAATAGTGATCCAAGCCCGCCTCTAGAATACTGTCGGCATCTCCGTCCATGGCATGTGCTGTCATTGCGACGATAGGAACATGTCGCCCAGACGCATTTTCAATTTCGCGAATGCGCTGCGTGGCTTCTTTGCCATCCATTTCTGGCATTGAGATATCCATAAAAACCAGATCAGGTGCGAAGCTTTGATAGAGGTTCACCGCCTCGACCCCGTTTTCCGCCAATTCAATTTCAAGGTCGAGGCCCTTAAGCATCTTGCTGAAAACCAGCCTGTTGGTCTTGTTGTCCTCTGCTGCAAGAACGCGCATCGGACGTGGCTCGGTGTCTGGAGTGGGTATAGAAAGCTGTTCCTCTTCGGCGGTCTCAACTGAGCGGACCGGCAGCTTTGCCAAGGCAGAAAACAGCTCTGCACGTGCAACAGGTTTTTGAAGAATCGCATGCAAATACTTACGGTCAGGGTCCTGTTCTGCGCTGCGTGTGTTCGATGTTTGAAGGATAACCGGCACATCAAAACCTTGGCTGTGCAGAGCCTCGGCCAATTCCAATCCATCCATGTGCATCATCACATGATCGGTCAAAACCAAATCGACGTCTGAAGAGATAAGCTCAAGCGCTTCCGCACCACTTTCACAACACACGGTTTCAACACCTAGTGTTCCAAATTGGCGCTCAAGTATGGAGCGGGTCAATGCGTGGTTTTCCACAATCAAGACCTTGCGCAGGTGATCGGGCGCACCAGCCATGTCTTTGTCGGGCGCATCTGCATGTGGCAACTTGAGAGAGAAGCCAAAGGCCGACCCCTCGCCTTCGACAGACTCAACCCAAATATTGCCACCCATTAGCGAAATCAGCTTTTGTGATATGGCCAACCCAAGCCCGGTACCTTCGAACTTGCGGTTGGTCTCGTCATCCACCTGATTGAATTCACCAAAGATATGATCAACCTTGGACGCGGGAATTCCAATGCCTGTGTCCTGGACAGTGACGTTGACCTGAGTTGCATCCACTCCCTTACCGGGTACGCCGACAACCTGCACCAACACATGCCCGGTCTGGGTAAATTTCACAGCGTTGCCTAAAAGGTTTGTCATCACCTGTCGGATGCGACCAGGATCTCCAATGAACGATGTAGGCAAGAACAGATCATAGTCCACAACAAGATCAATTCCCTTGTCTCGTGCATTTGCTTGCAAGAGCATCACAAGCTCATGAATGCAACGCTCAAGATCAAATGCCTCTTCTCTCAGCACCAGCTTTTCCGCCTCGATCTTGGAGTAGTCCAAGACATCGTTGATGATGACAAGCAACGCTTCAGCAGAGTTCTTGATCGTATTTGCGTAAAGTTCTTGCTCATCATCCAGCGCTGTATCGGTGAGCAACTCGGCCATACCAACAACACCGTTCATCGGCGTCCGAATCTCGTGGCTCATATTGGCAAGGAATGATGACTTGGCGCGATTGGCCGCTTCGGCTTTGTGCCGCGCATCTTTGAGTTGTTGCTCGTAACGGATCGTATCGGTGATGTTGAGCGCAAGACTAACAACATCGCCACCCGCCCCACGCTGATCAATGAGTTTGATGTACTGCCCGCTCCATAGCTGAATGATCGCCGGTTCCGGGGTCGCGGTTTGCCAACGATCAAGCATCTTTTCCCGCCACTCAATCGGCTCTGCATCTCCGATATCGACGATGCCTTCCTCGGTAGCATATTGAAGAATTTCTATATAGCTGATCCCCGGCTTGACATCCTCGAGGCCATCAAAAACCGCCAACCAGGCTTGGTTGGCTGCTATCATGCGACTCTCGCCATCGAAGAATGCAAAACCATCCTGAATGGTCTGAATGGAATGCCAAAGGCGGCGTTCGGCGATCTCAACCTTTTGGTGGGCCAACGTCAGATCGGATTTCACGCGCGCGTTTTCATCACGTACATTCTGTACTTCGGCGCGCGTTTCAACGATTTCCTCGCTCAGGGCTTTCGCATGCTTGCCCAGCTTGCGGTTTGCCGCCTGAAGCTCCGCTTGCTTTTGCTCCAAAAGCCGCTCTGCGGCCAGCCGCGCGCGACGTTCCTCCGCAAGTTTGTTGGCCAGGCTCATCTGCCGGTCTCCACCACGCCTGTTAACGAATGTGACCACACTCGGCGATTATGGTGAACAAGAGCTTAAACGCACCGACCGCACGTTGTCAGATGCCAAGAGGCGTGGCACGATAGCTCCATTAAAGAAGGAGGGTGTCATGCTCCGTCATTTCGCATGTCTTTTGTTAATCGCTTTCACTGCCACATCTGTTTCTGCTCAGTCACCCGTGCCCGAAAAACGTCAGGTCGTGACACAAGATACGGATTTCTTTGGATCAGATCTTGAGCCGCTTTTTGACACGACCGTCGAGGCCTGCCGCAATGCATGTTTTGCCAACCAAAGTTGCAAGGCCTACACGTTTAATGCACGTGCCAATTCGTGTTTTCCCAAGAGCGCTCTAACAGAAACGCAAGCCTACGAGGGTGCTGTGTCAGCCGAGATTCTGCTAACAGACACCCGAGTTCTGAACCAAGCTCAGGCTCGCGCAAATGACCTGTCTTTTCTATCTCAAAATGATTTGCAACGCGCCCGTCAACTGGCCCTGGACATAGGCGCGCGTCATCCCGGCGGTCAGCGGGATACACCAACAATGGTGCAAGCCGCACAGGACAGGGTTGCTCAAAAAGATTACCTGAATGCAATGCGTTGGATGGGGGCCGCTGTTGCGCGGTCTGACCTCTCGGATCAGTGGGTGGAGTACGCCCGCCTGTCGCGCTCAATTGAAACACAAAATGCGAATGACAAGCGCCGCTATGCCCAACAGGCGTTAGAGGCGTCGACCAATGCCTATTTACGCGGTCTACGCGATGCGGAGCGCGCCAATGCCCTGTTGCAAATGGCTGATGCGCTAGAAGCACTTGGACGCGGTCGCAACATGGTGCCTGCACTGCGACTGGCAGAGGCCATCCAACCGCGTGAGGATGTGGTGACTGCTCTTGAGGCTGCAATCGCAAAGTATGGGTTCCGGATCGTTCAGCATCGCTCTGATCACGAAAGTGCAGTGCCGCGTGTTTGTGCGGAGTTCTCTGATCCTTTGGTCAAGGCGGGTGTAGACTACACACCTTTTGTGCGCCTGCCCGATGCCGGATTGGTGGTGCAGGCCGATACACAGCAAATCTGCATCAGCGGTGTCGAGCATGGCGAACGGTATCGCATCACGTTCCGCGCGGGTCTGCCCGCAGCCAGTGGCGAAACCCTCACCCGCGACGTGGAGATTGCACAATATGTTCGCGACCAGAAGCCCTAGTGTGGGCTTTGCCGGACGCGCCTACGTGTTGCCCAAATCCGCGGATGCCGCGCTTCCGATCGAAACCGTAAACCTTGACGAAGTAGATCTGGTTTTGCGCCGTGTCAGCGACCGCAATCTGCTGCGTGCCATTCAGGACAATTATTTTG
Organism: Roseovarius sp. W115; assembly: GCF_032842945.2. Lineage (NCBI taxonomy): Bacteria > Pseudomonadati > Pseudomonadota > Alphaproteobacteria > Rhodobacterales > Roseobacteraceae > Roseovarius > Roseovarius rhodophyticola. The sequence continues at coordinate 1,685,391 of NZ_CP146606.1, read as the reverse complement.
GCCGCCCACTGAGCGCCTATGAGGACGCGCAATTCTCTTCAAATGTGGCCGAAGAGGTCTGGACCGGCGAAGGGCTCGTTCAAAACGAGTTGAACCAGACGATGACCACGCGCTTGCCGCTTGGCGACGTGCTCGCTGAGCAGGCTCCGGGGGTCTACGCTCTGACCGCGCATGTGCCGGGTGCGAACACGTACGAAGACCCAGGCGCAACACAGTGGTTTGTGCTGACCGACCTTGGTTTGACCACGCTCAAAGGCACCGATGGGCTGCATGTGTTTGTGCGCCAACTCAGCGACGCCGCTGCGGTGGACGGCGTCAAAGTCACCCTGTTGTCGCGTGCCAACAGGGTTCTGGGGGAAAGCCAAACCAATGCTGAAGGTCACACTTTGTTTGCGCCCGGATTGGCGCGTGGAACAGGCGGTGCGGCACCTGCGATGGTGATCGTCGAGCAGGGCGAAGATGACATGGCGTTCCTGTCGTTGACCGATCCTGCTTTCGACCTTTCTGACCGCGGTGTCGAAGGACGGCCCGCCGCACCTCCAATTGACCTTTTTGCCACAACTGATCGCGGCGCATATCGGGCAGGAGAGACCATTCACGTCACTGCACTTGCCCGCGACGGCAACGCCAAAGCCATTCCTGATCTGCCTTTAACAGCCATTCTCAAACGTCCGGACGGGGTGGAATACGCCCGCAAGGTCTCAAACCAAAGCCAGTCTGGAGGACATGTCTTTGCGTTCCGAGTCAGTGCGACGGTCCCAAGAGGAACCTGGACGATCGACCTTCTGACAGATCCCACCGCGACACCTGTTGCGAGCCAAACCGTTCTGGTTGAAGACTTCTTGCCCGAACGCATTGATTTTGATCTCAGCTTGGCTGAGACCCCAATCAAACCAGGCGACACCGCACCGCTTTCCGTTGAGGCAAGGTATCTCTTTGGCGCACCGGGTGCCGGGTTGAAAGCGGAAGGGTCAGTCACCTTGAGCGCTCTTCAGTCACTTGATGCCTATCCGGGCTACACGTTTGGACGCCACGATGAATGGGTGTCGCCGCAGACCACTTTTCTTGAGGGTGGCACAACAGATGCCAGTGGCGCACTAACGTTGAATGCGACAATGCCCGAAGCGTCACAAGATGACCGGCCTTACGAAGCCCGGTTCGCCATATCCCTCAAGGAAGGATCCGGCCGACCCGTGGAAAGACGTCTGACCAAGGCGCTGGCGCCGTCAGGACCTATGATTGGAATTCGCCCGAGTTTTGAGGGTGTCGTGTCAGAAAACAGCAGCGCTGAGTTTCAGATTATTGGAATTGGCCCTGATCTGGCACCGTCACAAATGGACGTCACCTGGACTCTGAACCGCGTTGAAACAAGATACCAATGGTATCAGGCTTTCGGCAACTGGAACTGGGAACCCATCACCACAAGAGAACAGGTTACGACAGGAACGGCAGCCCTGGGCGATGAGCCGTTGGACGTTTCGGGACCGGTCAAGTGGGGGCGGTATGAGCTCGTCGTTGAGCGCACAGACGGCGCCTATGTCGCGTCCTCATCCGAGTTCTACGCAGGCTGGTATGCCCCTGCCGACGCCAGCAGTACGCCCGACACTCTTGAGCTTTCTCTGGATCGTGAAGACTACCGTCCCGGTGATACCGCCAATCTACGCCTTGTCCCACGCTATGCCGGCACTGCACTTGTCACTGTCATGTCGAACCGGGTCATCCACATGGAGGCCTACGAGGTCGTCGCAGGCGACAACCTGATCCCACTGACGGTAACAGACGACTGGGGTGCCGGAGCCTATGTGACGGCGCAAGTCATTCGACCTATGGATGTAGCTTCCGGCCAAAATCCCGCGCGCGCCCTTGGCCTGTCCTACGCAAAAATTGATCCCGGTAAAAAGCAGTTGAGCGTGAGCATTTTGGCACCCGATGTGACCGTGCCACGTCAAACTTTACCGGTCAGTGTGCAAGTCGATGGCATACCAGAAGGCGAAACCGCCTACATGACGCTGGCAGCGGTGGACCTAGGCATCTTGAACCTGACAGGTTTCGAAAGCCCTGATCCATCAGCGCACTATTTCGGTCAGCGCCGCCTTGGTGTGGAAATCCGCGATCTATATGGACGCCTGATCGACGGGATGAACGGTGCACAAGGGCAAGTGCGGTCCGGGGGGATGCCGGGGCGCAAATGGACCTTCAATCACCACCTCCGACCGAAGAGTTGGTGTCCTTTTTCACAGGCCCTGTGAAGATAGGGCCGAATGGCAGTGCAGAGGCACAATTCGACATTCCGGATTTCAATGGAACCGTACGGCTCATGGCTGTGGTCTGGTCAGACACGTCTGTTGGTCAGTCCGAAGCCGATACAATCATCCGGGATCCGGTTGTCGTCACAGCCTCTTTGCCAAGGTTCATGGCCCCCGGCGATCAGAGTGAAATTCTATTGGAGATCACCCATGCCGAAGGACCCGCAGGGCGTATGGGCCTGGACATCAGTGCTCAGGGCCTGACGCTTGCCGGGAATGTCCCCTCTGGTCTCGATCTGTCTGCACAAGAAAAAGCGGTGCTGCGTATTCCCATTTCCGCCAAAGAAGTCGGGAACCATGAACTGCGCGTTGCCCTAACAACTCCGGACGGTCAGCAACTGATCAAAGACCTCACGCTAGGTGTTAGATCGCTTGATCCAGAAGTATCAAGCACGCGCCGGTTCTCACTCGCTCCCGGAGATACCTTCACTCTCAATGAAGATGTGTTCGCAGGTCTAAGACGTAACACCGCAGAGGTACTGATCTCATCGGGTGCGTTTGCCAAACTGGATGCCCCAGGCTTGCTAAGCGCATTAGAACGCTATCCATATGGCTGCACCGAGCAGGTCGTCTCTCAGGCACTGCCGCTCCTTTATTTCCAGGACATGGCGAGTGCACTTGGTCTAGGCAATGCGGATCAATCCAAGCTCAGGATCACACAGTCAATTGAGCGCATTCTCACACGTCAATCGAGCGGAGGCGGATTTGGCCTTTGGCGCGCCAGTTCTGGTGACTTCTGGCTGGATGCCTATGTAGCCGATTTTCTGTCTCGCGCACGTGATGAAGGCTACGATGTGCCGGACCACGCTTACACGCTTGCCATGGACAATCTCCGTAATCGGGTGAACTACGCTCCGGACTTTGACAAAGGCGGCGAGGATATTGCCTATGCTCTGATGGTTCTGGCCCGCGAAGGGGCCGCGCGTATGGGCGATTTGCGATATTATGCGGACGTCAAGGCAGGGGCGCTGGCCACACCCTTGGCTTTGGCGCAGCTTGGCGCAGCATTGGCCTACTACGGCGACCAGACACGCGCAGACCGCATGTTTACTCTCGCCGTCGCCATGGTCACCCAGACATCGGACACAGAGACCCAGGTTTGGCGTGTCGACTATGGAACCCGGCTTAGAGATCGAGCAGGCGTTTTGACCCTGGCCTCAGAAGCAGGAAGCAATGCAGTGAATGTTCAAACACTCGCTCAAAGCCTGGCGACTTCTGGACCCAACATGTCAACGCAAGAGCAAGCGTGGTCGCTTCTGGCGACTCAGAGCCTCTTGCAAAACCCAAATGCATCACATCTCACTCTGGATGGCGCGCCACTTGAAAGCGCTTTAATCCATAAATTCGACGCTGGCGGATTGGGAACGCACACGATCACAAATCAGGGTAACTCTCCGACAGAGATCACACTGACGACATTGGGCGTTCCAGAGACCGCACCGGAAGCTGGCGGATATGGCTACGCGATTGATCGCAGTTACTACGATCTCGATGGTCAGTCTGTTGACCCTGCGCAAGTGGTAACCGGTACCCGACTTGTGACGGTTCTCACAGTAAAGCCTTTTGAGAAAGGCGAAGCCCGGTTGATGGTGAACGACCCTCTGCCTGCCGGGTTTGAGATAGACAACCCGAACCTGTTGCGTGCGGGGGACATCCGCTCGCTCAGCTGGCTGGAACGGGTGGAAACGCAACACACTGAATTCCGGTCGGAGCGATTTCTGGCAGCCGTCGACTGGAGGTCCGACAAACCATTCCGCCTCGCATATATCGTGCGAGCCGTGGCGCCCGGGGACTATCACCACCCTGCGGCATCAGTAGAGGATATGTATCGCCCGCAATATCGCGCCAGATCGGCCACAGGGCGTATGACCGTCACTTATGAGTAGTAAGGCCCGTCATAAGCGAAGCTGGCTGAAGCCCGGCTTGCTTGCCTTGTTGCTGCTGATAACCGGCGGCGCGCGGGACCGTCTCGATCAGTGGATCACGACAACAGAATTGCCGCCTATCATTCGCGAGGTCTCAACAGAAGTGCGCGACAGGGATGGTGAGCTGCTTCGCGTCTACACTGTGGAAAACGGGCGCTGGCGGTTGGCGGTCAATCCAGACATGGTTGACCAGACCTATGTTGAGATGCTCATCGCGTATGAGGACAAGCGGTTCTACAGCCATCCTGGGGTCGACCCGATGGCGTTTGTCCGTGCGTTTGGGCAAGCCATTTGGCACGGAGAGCTGGTCTCAGGCGGTTCTACCCTGACCATGCAGGTCGCACGGCTTTTGGAAAACTCGGGCACCGGTCGGCTTTCGGGAAAGCTTCGGCAAATGCGGGTGGCGCTGGCGCTTGAGCGAACCCTCTCCAAAGACCAGATTCTGCAGCTGTACTTGGAACACGCACCTTTCGGCGGGAACCTAGAAGGCATACGCGCGGCGAGCTACGCTTGGTTCGGCAAAGAACCCAAGCGCTTGACGCCAGCAGAGGCAGGTCTCTTGGTCGCGCTGCCACAAGCCCCTGAAGCGCGCAGGCCTGACACGTCTCCGGAAAGCGCTGCGACCGCACGAAACCGCGTTCTGGCGCGTGCTTTGAAGGCCGGTGTGGTATCTCAGGGGGACGCACACTCTGCTCTAAAAGAAGTATTGCCTAACAAACGCCGTGCGTTTCCCAGCGTCGCACCACATATGGCGGATCGTGCCTTGCAGGAGAACCCGGCTGCAAAGCGCCAAGACTTGACGCTTCACAAGTCTTTGCAGATCAGTCTGGAAAATCTGGCCAAACGCACTGTTCGCACGCTGCCAGACGGTGTGTCCGTGGCCATCGTCGTCGCGGACCACACAACGGGTGAAATCCTGTCTTCCATCGGATCCGCAGACTATAGCGCAAACGACGCCCGGCAGGGTTTCATAGACATGACACAAGCCTTCCGGTCGCCTGGCTCCACCCTGAAACCATTGATCTACGGCATGGCGTTTGACCGGGGTCTGGCGCACCCTCAAACATTGATCACGGACAAGCCGGTCAGCTTTGGGACCTATGCACCACAGAATTTTGACGGCGCTTTTCGGGGAGACCTCATCGTCTCAGAAGCTTTGCGTCAGTCCCTCAACATTCCGGTTGTTCTCCTCTTGGATGCACTAGGTCCTGCGCACCTGCTTGACGCTCTGCGAAAAAGTCATGTTCCAACAAAGCTTCCCGGGAACACACCCGGGCTTGCTGTAGGGTTGGGTGGCATCGGCATCACACCAGAAGGTTTGACGCAGCTTTATGCGATGATTGCCGGACAGGGTCAGGCACAAAGACTGCACTGGCGTAGAGGCCATGCAAACGACAAAGCACAACCCGTTCTCTCTCGGTCTTCAGCATGGCAAGTTGGCGATATCCTCGCCGGGCTCGCCCCGCCGCGCGGATTTCAGTCTCGGCGCCTGGCCTACAAAACCGGCACTTCGTACGGCCACCGGGATGCCTGGGCTGTAGGGTTCGATGGCCGCCATGTTGCGACGGTTTGGATCGGACGGCCCGACGGCACGCCTGTCCCGGGTGCCTTTGGAGGTGAGCTGGCGGCTCCTGTTTTGTTTGAGATCTTCCAAAGGATCAAACCATCGCAGGATGCACTGCCGCCACCACCACCTGAGACACTTTTGTTGTCAACCGCACAATTGCCCAAACCCCTGCGGCGATTTGCTGGCCGCACCGCGGTTTTTGAAACAGCCAAGGATGCTCCAAAGCTGATCTTCCCACCCGATGGCGCAAAACTGCTTCTGGAAAACACAGACCTGACAGTAAAGATGCGAGACGGCATTGGACCATTTACATGGTTGGCGAACGGTATGCCTGTCAAAACGGGCGAAAGACGTCGCGAAACTCAGATCAGTGGTTTAGACCAAGGTTTTTCAAAGCTCTCGGTGATTGATTCCAAAGGACGTTCTGCAAGTGTGACCGTCTGGATAGAGTAAGGCGTATTATAGCAAGTATTTTGCCAATGCCTTTTCATCCCATTCAAGGCCGAACCCCGGCCCCTTTGGCGCAAGATGCCCATTCTCGATCTCGTATGGCTCAACGGCAATAGCACCGGTCACATCCATCCACTCCAGCAGATGGCAGTTCGGCGTTGCAGCCAGAACATGGGCGCTCGCCTCCGGGAACAGGTGGCTTGACACTGGCAACGAAGCACCTTGGGCGATTGCCGCCGCCCGCATCCAACCGGTCACACCGCCAATCTTGATCAGATCAAGCATCGCGTGATCGCAAATCTCGGCCTGCACCGCGCGTGCAGCGTCATCGGGCAGCCACCAGTTTTCGCCTGTTTGAACCGGTGTTCGAAGGGCTGCACGCACCGCGCGATGCCCGGCATAATCTTCTGCAAGAACCGGCTCTTCGATCCAATCCAGATCAAATTCCTCTTCAATCCGACGCATCCTTCGAATGGCCTCGGCGGATGAAAAAGCCTGATTGTAATCGAGCATCAGTGCCTTGTCAGACCCGACAATGTCCTTTGCCGCACGCAGTCGCGCAAGGTCGTCGTCGACCGTCTCCGCCCCAAGTTTGAATTTCAACGCGTCAAAGCCTTGTGACAGAGAAAGTTCCAGATCCTTTTCATCACGCTTTGGGTCAAAGAAACCATGGCTGTCATAGCACTTGATTGGCCTTTCTTCGGCACCCAAAACAGCGGCCACAGACATATCCTGCGCTTTGGCACGCGCATCCCAAAACGCGACATCAAGCCCGGCCATGGCCATGCCGACGACACCCTGCCGTCCCAGCAAACGAAACATCGCCTCCATTTCGGCAAATCGTGTCACAGGGTCGATGGTCTTGCCAATCAGCGTGTCGGCAATGTTCTCCACCATTGCCGTCAGCGGACGAAGCGACAAAGGCGTATAACCAAAGATGTAACTTCTGCCGGTAACACCTTCCTGAGCATATACATCGATCAGCACCAAAGGGGCTTTGTCGATGACAATCTTGGCCGTCGTGATTGGCCGCGACAAAGGCACCATCGCTGGGCGCGCGGAAACAGATTTGATCGTCAAGCTATAGGTCATGCCGAATGTCTCATTGTCGTAGATGTCCACACTCTTGCGGGTTCGTTTGTCAAAGTCGAGGCACCACACAAAATGAAAGCCCCGACAGACCGCCGAGGCTTTGAAATCCCAAACTCTCAGGGTCTAAGCGACGTCGAATTGAAGGGCTCGAATCTGTTGAAAGAGACCGGTCTCATGAAGCTTGGCGATCACGGTGTCCGGAACCTGCGAGTCAACATAGAGAAGCGCAATTGCCTCACCACCTACGGCTGATCGCCCCAAGGTAAAGTTGGCGATGTTCACATCGTTCTCTCCCATGGTTTGACCCAGCGCCCCGATGATCCCGGGTTCATCGTGGTTCGTCGTATAAAGCATATGGCGCCCAATCTCGGCATCGATGTTGATGCCTTTGATCTGAATGAACCGAGGTTTACCATCGCTAAACACGGTGCCACCAATTGAGCGCTCACGCTCGGATGTGACCACTGTGAGCTTGATGTATCCCTCAAACGCACCTGATTTATCCTGGCGCGTGGTGGATATCTTGATGCCCCGTTCTTTGGCGATAAGCGGCGCAGACACCATATTTACCTCTGGATTTGCCGACTTCATGATCCCAGCGACAGAGGCGCAGGTTAGTGCATCAAGGTTCATGCCGCTGACTACACCATCGTAAAGAATGTTGATGGCCTTCACAGGTTCATCCGTCATCTGGCCAATGAAGTTGCCCAAGTGATCCGCAAGTTTGATCCATGGGCCCATGACTTTGGCCTCTTCTGCGGTCACGGACGGCATGTTCAACGCATTGGTCACAGCACCGGTCAAAAGGTAATCCGACATTTGTTCAGCAACCTGCAGAGCGACGTTTTCCTGCGCCTCGGTTGTAGCCGCTCCAAGATGCGGGGTGCAGACGACATTTGGCAGATTGAAAAGCGGGTTTTCGGTGGCGGGTTCTTCGGCGAAAACGTCGAATGCAGCGCCGGCCACATGACCGGATTTCAGCAACTCGGCCAGCGCCGCTTCGTCGACTAGCCCCCCACGGGCGCAGTTCACAATACGGACACCCGGCTTGGTTTTACCGAGGTTTTCGCGGCTTAGGATATTGCGTGTTTGATCTGTCAAGGGCACATGAAGCGTGATGAAATCTGCTCTTGCGAGGAGCTCATCAAGTTCGACTTTCTCTACGCCCATCTGATCAGCCTTTTCCTGACCAAGAAACGGGTCATATGCCAGCACCTTCATTTTCAGACCAAGCGCGCGCGCGCAAACGATGCCACCGATGTTCCCAGCTCCAATCACACCGAGGGTTTTGCCGGTGAGTTCAACGCCCATAAACTTGGATTTTTCCCATTTTCCTGAATGGGTTGAAGTGGAGGCTTCTGGAATCTGACGCGCCACTGCGAACATCAAAGCAATGGCGTGTTCGGCGGTGGTGATCATGTTTCCGAAGGGGGTGTTCATGACGATGACGCCCTTCTTGGAGGCGGCGTCCTTGTCGATGTTGTCTGTGCCGATGCCTGCACGGCCGATGACTTTGAGGTTGTCGGCGGCTTCCAGGATTTTCGGCGTGACCTTGGTGGCTGAGCGGATGGCAAGCCCATCATATTGCGAGATAATTTCGCGCAGCTTCTCTTTGTCTTTGCCCAGATCAGGCATGAAATCCACATCTATGCCGCGGTCGCGGAAGATCTGAACGGCGGTTTCTGAAAGCTTGTCAGAGACGAGTACTTTGGGGGCCATTTTGGGCTCCATTTCTAATGTCGGTTTTACGTCGATATCGCGTCGGTATAACGTCGGTGCGCTACACCGCTTCGGCGAGATTGGTGATTTCGGCCTCAAAGGCCCATTCGATCCAGGGCATCAGGGCGGCGACATCTGACGTCTCCACCGTGCCACCGCACCAAATGCGCAGACCCGGAGGAGCATCGCGATACGCACCCACATCCAAAGCCACTCCTTCAGCTTCCAACCGTTTGGCCACGGCTTTGGCAAAAGCTGCCCCATCGCTGATCCGTGCGTCGTTGAACTTCAGACACACAGAGGTGTTGGATTGCGTGGCCGGATCGGCCGCGAGGTTTTCGAGCCATGGCACGCGCGCCACACACTCTGCCACAGCGGCTGCATTGGCATCGGCGCGGGCCATCAGCCCTTGCAACCCACCAACTGAGCGCGCCCAATCAAGCGCTACCAGATAATCTTCAACCGCCAGCATGGAAGGCGTGTTGATCGTGGCACCTTCAAAGACACCGTCAATCAGTTTCCCGCCTTTGGTCAGGCGGAAGATTTTCGGCAGAGGCCAGCTTGGCGTATAGCTTTCCAGCCGCTCAACAGCACGGGGGCTGAGGATCAGCATGCCATGGGCCGCCTCACCGCCGAGCACTTTTTGCCAGCTGAACGTCACAACATCGAGCTTGTCCCAAGGCAGGTCCTGCGCAAAAGCCGCTGAGGTGGCATCGCAGATGGTCAGCCCCTCGCGATCGGCCTTGATCCAGTTACCATTCGGCACACGCACGCCAGAGGTTGTGCCGTTCCAGGTGAAAACCACATCCTTGTTGGTGTCCACGGTGCTGAGATCAACGATTTCACCGTACTCAGCGGTCTTTACCTCTGCATCGAGCTTGAGCTGCTTGACCACATCGGTCACCCAGCCGGAGCCAAAGCTTTCCCAGGCGAGCATTTCCACCGGGCGCGCGCCCAGCAGGTTCCACATCGCCATTTCCACAGCGCCGGTGTCCGATGCGGGTACAATGCCGATCTTGTAATCAGCCGGAATGCCAAGGACCTCACGCGTGCCTTCAATGGCGGCTTTCAATTTAGCCTTCCCTACGGCCGCACGGTGCGACCGGCCCAAAGGGGCGTCGGCAAGTTTGCTGAGTTCAAATGTGGGAGGTTTGGCGCAGGGGCCAGATGAAAAACGCGGATTAGCCGGCCGCGTCGCCGGTGTTTCGAGTACCATCAGTGGTATCCTTCCAGATATGCGCCCTTCGTTGGGGAAGGGTGTCCCACTGACCGGGATACGCGGCAGCACACTCTTTCGCAAGTGCAGAAATGGCGCTAGAACGCCGCATGTGCGGTCAATTACGACACCCCTGCCTACGATCGGAAACTTAACACTATGTTTACCACGACCCTGATCGCCCCTGTTGGCGACCTAGAGCCTGCTCTGGTTGAGAATTTGCGCAATGCCTGGGGGGTGGTGAGGCGCTGTGGTTATCACCCGATGAGGCGGCGGAATTCGACATGCCTGCGACCCCATCAAATCTTTGGGAGGTTTGGGAGAGCTTGCAGGCAGAGCGGGTCGATCTGGTGGTACAGCCTGCTAAAAACCGGCGAAAATCCATGCTTTTGGCCGATATGGATAGCACCATGATTGAGCAGGAATGCATTGATGAGCTGGCCGAGGAGGCCGAGGTGGGCGCACATGTGAAAGACATCACTGCGCGCGCCATGAATGGAGATCTCGATTTTGAAGCGGCTCTGAAAGAACGCGTGGGCCTGCTGCAAGGGCTGAGTGTGGATGTGATCGACACGGTTCTGAGCAATCGGATTACCTATATGCCCGGCGGCAAAACGCTTTTGGCCACGATGCGCAGCGCGGGGGCCTATGCGGCACTTGTCTCGGGCGGCTTCACAGCCTTTACCGAACGTGTCGCGGCCAGCCTCGGGTTTCATGAGCATCGCGCCAATACGCTTTTGATGCAGAATGGCAAGCTGACCGGGGAAGCAGGCCGCCCCATTCTGGGACGTGCAGCGAAAGTGCAGGCGTTGGAGGAGATCACAGCGCAACGCGGATTGGCGGAAAGCGATGTGATTGCCGTGGGCGATGGGGCCAATGATCTGGGTATGTTAGACCGGGCGGGCACGGGCGTGGCGCTGCATGCCAAACCCTCCGTGCAGGCAGAATGCGATATCCGCATCAACCATGGGGATCTGACGGCGCTGCTTTTCCTGCAAGGCTACGCGCGCAGTGAATTTGTTGAGTGAAGTTTGAGGCATGCATGCAGGGCAGACGTACCGCCCTGCAGATTTGTTTCCGCTTATGCCGTGCCCAAGATCAGGTCTGAGGCTTTTTCCCCGATCATGATCGCCGGAGCGTTTGTGTTGCCTGACACGATCTCTGGCATGATCGAACAATCCGCCACGCGCAGCCCTTCGATGCCATGCACTTTCAGGTCTGCATCGACCACCGCCATTTTATCCTGACCCATCTTGCAGGTGCCGGTTGGGTGGTAAATCGAGGCGGTGTTGTTGCGCGCCCAATCCAATGTGGCATCGTAATCGTCCATCGGAAGGTCTTTATGCGGGCGGAACTCCTCGGAGATTTTCGATTTCAGGGGCGCGTGCGTGGCGATGGTGCGGGCGATGTTCACGCCAGCCACCACCGTGCGGCAATCGGTTTCGGTGCTCAGATAGTTCGGGATGATCTTTGGATAGGCCCGGCCATCAGAACTGGTGAGGCGAATTTCGCCCTTTGATTCAGGCCTCAGCTGACAGACCGACATGGTAAAAGCTGAGAACGGATCAGCCCCTTTGCCCGGATTTTCCGCCGAAAGCGGTTGGACGTGGAACTGAATGTCAGGCGTTTCCAGATCATCGCTGGTTTTCATGAAACCGGTGGCGAGGCTGGCGGCCATGGTCATTGGTCCGGCCCGGAACATCAGGTATTTCAACCCGATCTTGGCCTGACCAAAGAGGCTGGAGACCTCATCATTCAGGGTCGGTTCATTGCATTTATAGACAAGCCGCGCTTGCAGGTGGTCCTGCATGTTTTTGCCCACACCGGGCAGATCGGCGATCACGTCAATGCCGTGTTCTTTAAGCTGTTCGGCTTCCCCGATGCCCGACAGCATCAAGAGCTGTGGAGAGTTGATGGAACCACCTGAAAGGATGATTTCCTTGTTGGCATGCACCGTTTGCCAGTTGCCGCTGCGGTCTTTGTATTTCACAGCTACGGCACGTTTGCCTTCAACCTCAATTTTCTCCACCTGCGCATGAGTGATGATCTGCAGGTTCTCTCGGCTCTTGACCGGGTTGAGAAAGGCTACCGCCGAAGAACACCGCCGCCCATTGCGTGAGGTCAGTTGGAAAAATCCAACGCCTTCTTGGGTCGCGCCGTTGTAGTCTGGGTTGAACGGATATCCTGCGGCCTGCGCCGCCGCGACCCACGCATCGGTTATCGGACGCTGGATGCGCATATTTGAGACCGAGAGGTTACCCTGATCACCGTGAAACTCATCTGCACCGCGCTCATTTTTCTCTGAGCGCTTGAAAAGTGGCAGGACATCTTCCCAGGACCATCCCTTGTTGCCCATTTGAGCCCATCGGTCATAGTCCTGTGGTTGACCTCTCACATATAGCAACCCGTTCAGGGATGAGGACCCACCGAGCACTTTGCCACGCGGCCATTCAATGGAGCGACCGTTCAAGCCTGGTTCAGGCTCAGTTTCATAGCACCAATCAACTTTTGGATTGTGGATCGTTTTAAAGTATCCAACTGGAATATGGATCCAGGGATTGCGATCAACCGGACCCGCTTCGAGCAGCACAACACGCGATTTTGGATCAGCACTTAGACGGTTCGCCAGAACACAACCGGCAGAGCCAGCACCCACTATGATATAGTCAGCTTGCATTGTAGGGTTCCTCCAGACGAAAAAAAGACTAGCCAAAAGAGGAAAGCTAATCTAGTCTTTTTTGATATAAAACGTCTCAATAATTGCAATCATGGGAGGACGCAATGGGAGTTTACGATCGCATCAAAGGTGTTTCACGCCGCGATTTCTTTAAGATAGCAGGGACTTACGGCATGAGCTCGACGCTTATGGCCGCAGGTGCCTTTGGGGGCGCTATGACAGCCGCCAATTTGGCGAAAGCAGCAGAATCAACCTATGACAAACGATTCTCGAAAGAGCCAAAGTTTAATCTGAAGTTTGGTGCCGCTGGATTCAACCAAGACAACCTGTTGATCGAGCGCGCTGGCTGTCTCGAATTTGCGCGTGATCTGGAAGAGCGCACAGACGGTGAAATCCGCGTCGAATTTATCGGCAACAACCAAATCTGTGGTCAGCTGAGCTGTGTTGAGAAAGCGCAGCAGGGCATCGTGGATATCTATGCGGCGTCGACCCAAAACTCTGCCGGTGGTGCGCCATACCTGAACGTGCTGGACTATGCGTATATGTTCCGCAGCCGCGCGGACCAGTACTATTTCATGTACCATCCTGAATCGCAGCGTATCCTGCGGGATCCTTTTGAAAAGCGTCACGGGCTGAAATTCCTGTTCACCCATGCCGAACTGCGTGGCATCCAGCTGGGTCTGGCTTGGGAAGACAAGGACACTGTGGATAACATCGACGTCCTGCGTGGCACCAAGAACCGTGTGACGGGCACTCAGTTGGGCCGGATTGCGATGAACGCTCTGGGTCTGAACCCAGTGCCGGTTGCATGGGAAGAAACCCTTGACGGTCTGAAGCAGGGTCTGATCGACGGTGCGGAAACATGGGCCTCGGCCGTGGCATACGCCAACATGTCGCCCGTGGTCAGCCAGTGTGTGGACCTGCGGTTCTTCTGTGGCACCGAGCACACCGCGATGAACGCGGCCACCTTCGACAGCCTGGGCGGCGAACTGCAAGACGCAGTGATGGAATCGTCCTACCTGGCGCAGGTGCATGTGCAGGCCGCTAACGAGGCCGCACTGGTCAACACGGTTGGATTTAGCCATCCGCACCAAGGCCCGGACACGATCTTTGCGAAAAACAACGTTCGCGTTGCCGCGCTGTCGGATGCAGAGATCAAAAAGGCGGAAGAGCAGTGCTCGCCTGAGTTCCAACCGCAACTGTGGGAGCAGTGGCGCGAGCGGATCAACGGCTGGGCCGATGGCATCGACACATACCAGGACATCTACAACACTGTGCGCGAGCACGACATCACTCTGGCGGAGAATGTCGAACCTCGCCGCTGGTGGAAAGGCTAAGCCGCGCCAGACGCGTGTTTTGTCCAAGATCTTTGGACTATCGTTCCGGGCGTGCATGCCGCGCCCGGAACATCAAAGCTATTTCTGACACATTCCCCAGACATTCGTGATATAATTTAAAAGCATAATCGCGGACTTATGGGACATAGGGAGGGGCACCATGGAGTTCATCGGAGGGATGGGAGAGATCATCTCTGCCCTGCTTAGCGGCGACTCGTTCGAGTTACAGACGGCCCTGCGTGGCAACGCAGGGCTTTGGCCGCTTGGGCTTATCATCACGTTGGTCGGCGGCGCTTTGGTCGCATTTATTTACAGAGCCGTGCCCTTCATAGAGCGCAACCTGGAACCGGCGGTGATGATCGTGGCATATCTGGCCATCGGGTATATCATTTTCGCAGGCGTCGTGCAGCGGTTTTACTTGAGCGGCCAGCCCGCCTGGTCAACCACGCTGCCGCCCTTTCTGTTCCTGATTATGACCTGGGTGGGGTGCAGCTATAACGTCAAGCTGCGTACACACCTGGCGTTTTCAGAGTTTCGCAAGGCGCTGCCCCGGACCGGGCAGATGCTGTGCCTGATGCTGGATGCAGTGCTGTGGATTGGGTTTGCATGGATCGTAGTTGTCACGACGTTCCAAGAGACCGTGCGTGCCGCGGCAAACTTTGCCATTATGCTGGGCACGGACAACGTGATGCAGTGGTGGTTCCTGGGCACCGTTCCGGTGGCCTTTATCCTGCTGGTGGCGCGTGTGCTTGAGAATGTATCGCGCGATGTCCGTGTCTACCGCGAGGGCGGTGAAATGATCGAGCAAGCTGTGATCGGGGGTGACGCATGAGCGATCCAACCATCATCACGCTGATCTCAATCGGCGCCACGATCTTTTTCATGATGGGCGTGCCGGTCTTTCTGGTCATCGCCTATTGGGTTATCGGCATGTCGTTCGTGCTGGAGTTGCAGCTTTTGAACATGGGCGCGGCCCTGCAGGACGTCTTTACCGACGGCTTTGCCCTGCTGGCCATGCCGCTTTTCATTTTGACGGGGGACCTGATCAACAAGTCCGGCATCGCGCGGCGTTTGAGCGACTTTGCATATTCCTGTCTGGGGTGGATCCGCGGCGGTCTGGCGATGGCAAGCCTTGGGGCCTGTGGTCTTTTCGCTGCGATCTCGGGCTCAAACTCGGCCACGACGGCCACGATTGGTTCGATGCTGCATCCCGAGATGGTCAAAGGTGGCTATGACGAGCGGTTCAGTGCCGCAACCGCGGCTGCCGGTGGTACGGTCGGGATCATCATTCCGCCGTCGATTATCTTTATCGTCTACGGTTTCTTGATGAACCTGCCGATTTCGGACCTGTTTGTGGCCGGGATCGTTCCGGGTGCGATGATGGTAGGTGGCATGATGCTGGCCTGTTTCATCATCTGCTGGCGCAATGGTTGGGGATATCTGATCGCCCTGTCGCCCTGGCGGGTGTTCAAGACGTCGCTGGGCGCGTGGCTGGGCTTTTTCGCCATAGGTCTGGTGCTGTGGGGCATCTACACCGGGAAGTTCTCGCCCACAGAAGCGGCGGGTGTGACGGTGGGCTTTGGCATCATCGCAGGCCTTGTCAGTTGGGTCGTCTCTAAGGTCTTCAACATGGACCAGGACAAGGATTGGTCTGAGAAGTCGGTCCCGGCGATGCTGGTGGTCGAAGGCTTCACCATTCCGCAAATCCCCAACATCGTCATGCGTTCGGCGCAGATCACTGGCATCCTGGCACCGCTGATCGCCATTTCGGTGGTGATGCAGCAGATCCTGTCGCTGCTTGGTGCCCAAGAGGTGATCGGCAACTTCGTGACCTCCATGGGTGGGTTCTATCCGGTGCTGTTCACTGCCATGGCCATTGTGTTTATCTTTGGCATGGTTCTGGAATCCCTGCCGGTGACGATCATTCTTGCGCCGATCCTAGCCCCTATTGCTGCTGATATCGGGGTTGATCCGATCCACTTTGCTGTGGTGTTCCTCGTGGGCGCGTCGATCGGCTTTATCACACCGCCTTACGGTTTGAACCTTTATGTCGCGTCTGGCGTGACAGGCGTGCCTTATTTCAGATTGTTGCGGTATACTGTGCCTTACCTGTTCGCCTTGATCAGCGTATGGTTCATCGTGGCGCTGGTGCCAGATCTAGCTTTGGCGTTGCTGCCTGAACGGTAAGGTCCAATGGCAAAAGGCGACGCAAACGAAACCCGAGGTCAAATCCCGACCAACCTGCGTTTGCTCTTACTCGTAGAAGAGTTGGCAAAGGCCGGAGGCCCTATGTCTCCGGCCGACCTCAGCCTCGCTTTGGACCTTCCCAAACCAACCGTTCATCGTCTTTTGGCCACGGCGGAAGACGAAGGGTTTATTCAACGAGATGTCGATGGGCGGTCCTTTGGGCCCGGCCATCGACTGCGCCGTTTGTCGGCCAATACCCTGTCATCACAACGCATGCGAACAGAACGGCTGGCGATCATGAAAAAGCTGGCAGAGCAGATCGGCGAAACCTGCAACCTTGCTGCACCAGGCCGTTATGGGATGGTCTACCTTGATCGGGTCGAAACGCATTGGCCATTGCGCATTCAGCTGCCAGTTGGCACACAAGTGCCCTTCCACTGCACAGCCAGTGGGAAGCTCTATCTGTCGTCATTGCGCAATGACCGGCTGCATCGGTGGATGTCGACAGTCACGCTTGAAAAGAAAACCGAATTCACAATTTCGGATCCCAAAGATCTATTGGCCGAGCTAGCCGAGACCCGCGCGCGTGGATACTCCACGGATGATCAAGAATTCATGGAAGACATGGCGGCGGTTGCCGTAGGCATTGACGATAACACAGGTCGGTTGCTGACGACCTTGTCAATTCATGCGCCGATCCAGCGTAAGGGCCTGAATGATTTGAAGTCCCATTTGCCAGCGCTGAAGCTAGCCTGCGAACAGTTGGCGCAGCTTATCTGACGCCCAATTAGCGCAGGTTGCCCCGAAAAACACGATCAACTCTTCTGACCAAATCCTGGAACGTCACGGCCTGCTCAGTGTCGGTAGTGTAAGATTTTGCGTCATCCGCCCGATCTCGGCGGCGTTGAACCAGCTCAGCGAATTGCTCAGTTATACCTTCTTTGCCTGCCACGACCTGCCGCAAACATCCAATGTCCACTCGGATGATGGACACATCAGATCGTGCTGCATATTGCATCGCGGCGGGCTCACCGGTCAGCATCGCAGCAAGGCCGAAATACTGGCCCGGATTCAACTCTTCGAGCGTGTGTCTTTTATTCGTCTGGGATGTGACAGACACATCTACAACACCGCTGGAAATCACATAAATGCCATCAGCCTGCTGACCTTCATCCAGTATCACACTACCCGCCTCGACAAAGGTGCGCTGACTTCTCGCAGCGATATCGGCTAAGTCTTCTTCGCTCAAAAACGTTGCGAAATCGAGAGACTTGAGCGCCATCAAAACACTGGGTGGTTCGATTTGGGTGTGCAAAGCGCGTGTGTAGCGCACCTCTTGCACGTCAACAGCCACTTGGATGCCTGCCGCGCCAAGAGCATCGTGGATTTCGCGGAAAAGTTCTTCACGGCCGGCAAACATGGCGGGATAGTTGGCGAAATGCACCCAGATCATATAGGTGTATGGGGATTGAGATGCCTCTATCAACCGAATGACAGGCGTTGTGCCGGGCAGAGTACGTTTGCAACGCGATGCGGCGTCAAACAGCAAAACCTTGATCGCCCTTGGATCATAGTCGGCCGAGAGGCGTATTGTGTACCATGGCGCATAGGGATGTTTTCGGTCATGCAAGTTACGAATGCGCGTTTTGGCCAAAACGCTGTTCGGTATCACAAGCGTCGCATTGTCCCACTGTTTTAACCGCGTTGTCCGCCAGTTGATATCTGTCACACCGCCCTCAGTGCCATCTTCCAGAACAATCCAGTCACCCAACTTGAAAGGGCTCTCCAGACCCAAGGTAAGGCCAGCAAAGAAATCACCTAAAGTCTGCTGTGAGGCAAAAGCAAGGATCGCAGCCAGAACGCCAGTGGATAGATAAAGCTCAGTCGGGCGGTATCCATTCAGTGTCAGAAAAATTGCGAGGCCGCCCAGTACACACAGACCATACAGGATCAAACGAATAAGCTGCGGCAAACGCCCGTCATTGTTGTCGTCGTCGACATGGCTCACGCTGAACCAAATCTCTGCAATCCGGCCAAGGCCAACAGCCACCGCAACAAACAACAACGCCTGCATCAGAGTATCCGAAACGACCGCAAGCCGCGTCTGATCAAAACTTTCGAGGACTTCGGTCGAGAGGCGACCAACGCCGAAAATTGTCAGCGGGATAATCAGAAAATTCGCAGCTGTCTCAATCCACAAATACCGCGACAAAAGCCTCGCTCCGGCACCCGTACTTCGAAATACCACCCACAAACAGGCAACAAGCAAGGCAATTCCAGCAAATATCAGGCTTTCCCGTACGGGCGTATCCATAGAGATATCGGTGTCGAACATGTTTCGTAGTTCCAATTCCGCCTTGCAGGCAAATTGATTAGTCCACAAAGGGAATAAAAGCCTGACACTCAGTTACTTTGACGAGTGGGGCCTGTTTAGCTATGAAACACCGCTAAGTCACTTTCCGATGATACAGCCTCTCAGGGTCAAGCCTTGGCGTTTGGAAAAGGACACAACGAGTGTCCGCGCGCCCGGTCGCATGGGCCATTTCCGAACCACACCTTGTTTGCGGCAGTGGACTGCGCGCAAAGTCAGGGTGGGTTTGGCATCCGATGCGATTTGGAGATCAAAGTAGCAAGCTGGTCGGAGTGGCGAGATTCGAACTCACGGCCCCTGCCTCCCGAAGACAGTGGTCCTCAAAATCATAGCTGAACATTAATACACATAAATCTTTATTTATATGGCTTTATCTGATATTCAGATGAACATAGCGCCAAATTGTAATCCGCCATTGCGCGAGACATTCCCGAGACAAAACTGAGACAAAACACGGATGGCGACACTAACCGAACTTTCAATTCGCAAATTGGCGAACCCCGAACGAGGAAGCGAAAAGCACTTCGACGCTGCGCTGCCAGGGTTTGGTGTTAGGTGTTCCGCTCGGTCTAAGTCCTTTTTTGTTATGTTCGGAGCGCAACGCCGCCTTAAGACATTGGGTAGATGGCCGGACCTGTCACTGAAAGATGCTCGGCAGGCTGCCAGGCAGTTTTTAGCGACGCCTCCTACTGTTCGCACGACCCCAAAGTTTGGTGACATGCGTGATCGTTTTTTGGCTGATTGTCATTCTAGGCTGCGACCAGCGACCGCCGAAAGGTACCAATATGCGCTTAAAGGTATCGCAGATACAAAGTTAGATCAGTTGTCTACCGACATTGCCGATCCTAACCAAATCAAAGCCCTCAAAGCTTTGTTCAATTGGTGTATCGACCGGGGATACTACGATCGCAATCCTTTCATTCGACGGAAAGTGATATTTAACGTTCGCGATAGACTGCTAACTGACGAGGAAGTCGCAGCGATTTGGAACGTAGAGCAAGCACCCTATTCCGACATAGTTCGACTGCTCATACTCACCGGACAAAGGCGCAATCAAATTTGGCGTTACGATCCCGCGTGGATCGAGGTTGACACGATTACGTTTCCAAGTAGCGTCATGAAAAGCAAGCGCCCCCATACCCTCCCTATCACCGGATTTGGCCACCACCTCCCCGACAAACCATTTTCCTTCAATAGCTGGTCGAAGTCCAAGGCTCGGCTGGATCGGCGGTCAGGAGTGAAAGATTGGGTGCTGCACGATTGTCGTCGTTATTTTTCTAGTACCATGGCACGCCTCGGTGTACCGCTCCACGTCACTGAGGAAATCATTGATCACCGTTCACAAGTGTCGGGGGTGGCGGCTATCTACAACCGCTATACATTCTTGGATGAGATGCGTGAGGCGCTTACAAAATACGAAAGCCATATAGCCGAAATTACCAACTAGGCTTCAGGTTTGACTCTTGACGAAACCTGTTTTCTGACTCGCTATCAGATTCGACTCTTTGGCATTTTTCGTATAGATTCCAAGTATATGGGATACACCAAAGAAGAAGTAGACCGCATCATTGAAAAGCGGTGCCTGCCATCAGAAATGCGTGAAGCAGTAGAGCGCATTATTTCAACGGAAGACTACGAACAATCAATTGATGATCTGAACCACTTGGAGGCCAAATGCTATCGCTTTGAGCCCAATCATCCTCGTTACGATAGTAGACGAGATGAATTTCCAGGAGTGGAGGAACGTGAAATGGAAGCGGCCTAGTGGTAGCCGCTTCCGAGCGGTTTAACGGCGTTTCTTCGCTGCGGTGGCACGAACACCTGTGAAGAGGAACCCAAGTTCGTTGACCACTCCGGCACCAATCTTGCAGTATTCTTTGCCTACTTCCTTGGCCACGGCTTTGAACT
This sequence comes from Roseovarius sp. W115, assembly GCF_032842945.2. Classification (NCBI taxonomy): domain Bacteria; kingdom Pseudomonadati; phylum Pseudomonadota; class Alphaproteobacteria; order Rhodobacterales; family Roseobacteraceae; genus Roseovarius; species Roseovarius rhodophyticola. Next base: position 1,664,636 of record NZ_CP146606.1, on the reverse strand, counting down.
CTTTGTTGCGGTACTCGATGTATTCTTTCCGGACTTTCTGACGTTCTGCTTTGGACATAATCTTCATGGTTTTTCTCCTTGATTTAGTCCCTCCATTTTAGGCTGCTGAGAAGACTTCCGGCAGATGCACAGGGCTGAACATAGCTGCTTATTTTCCGTGAAGGTTCCGCTGAAGGTGAGAATTCAAGCCTGTTGCAATAGGTTGATTCGCTGCTACGCTTCACCCCTCTCGGGAGACTTGTCGAAACCCGAGCATCGCGATGCTCTTCAATCATGGAGAACATCGTGATGAGGATACTTTCAAAACGCCAGGTCAAGGAGCTGGTCTTGTACTCACCCCAACACATAGCTCGTCTGGAGAAGGCAGGCGAATTCCCCAAGCGGGTACCGCTGGGCCCGAACCGGGTGGGCTGGGTCGAGGATGAAGTGCTCGAATGGCTCAAAGAACGTCTTGCGCGTCGAGAAGAACCATACCGACACTCCTGATACCAGGAGCAGGGTGATCGGGGTTGCAAACCCGGTCACCCGATCTGTCTTGCAAAGCCCCATCAACGTCGGCACTTTGCGCTTACCTTGAGCAGAAAGTACAATATTTACATGACCGAAGCGCAAAAACTCCGCCTTGAAAGACAACTCTGGAACATCGCCAATGAATTGCGCGGGAAAATGGACGCCGATGAGTTCCGCGACTACATCCTTGGCTTCATCTTCTACAAATACCTTTCGGAGAAGCAGCACTTGTTTGCAAATCAGCTTCTCGAAACAGAAGACACAAAGGAATACAATGATCTCGCTGACGAGGGTGACATTGAAGCCATTCGTGAAGAGTCACTCGAGAAGCTTGGGTACTTCTTGCGCCCGAATGAGCTTTTTTCTGCGGTTACAAGTCGCGGCAACGCTGATGTCCAAGGTGGAAACAACTTCATTCTCGAAGAGCTGGAACGCATTCTCAATGCCATCGAGCAAAGCACGATGGGCAATGAGAGCGAAGACGACTTCAATAAGCTGTTCGAAGACATTGACTTGGCCAGCACGAAGTTGGGACGTACTCCGAATGCTCGGAACCAGCTGATCTCCAAAGTTTTGGCACACCTCGATGCCATCGACTTCCAGCTCGATAAGGTCGACGCTGACGTTCTCGGAGACGCCTACGAGTACCTGATCGCTCAGTTTGCTAGTGGTGCAGGAAAGAAGGCTGGAGAGTTCTATACTCCCCAACAAGTTAGCCGCATCCTAGCAAAGCTGGTTACACTAGATAAGAAACGCATAAAATCTGCCTACGATCCTACGTGTGGGTCTGGTTCTTTGCTACTGCGCGTCGCAAAAGAGGCAGAGGTTGGTGCATTCTACGGGCAAGAGTTGAACCGTACTACATATAACCTTGCGCGCATGAATATGATCTTGCATGACGTGCATTTTTCGCGTTTTGACATTCGGCAGGAAGACACACTCGAAGAACCGCAGCACTTAGATGAACGATTTGAAGTGATTGTCGCCAATCCGCCTTTCTCCGCAAAATGGAAGGGATCAAACAATCCGCTGAATGAGACAGATGATCGTTTCAGTCAGTATGGGAAGATTGCACCGAGCTCGAAAGCCGATTTCGCTTTCGTGCAGCACATGATTTATCAACTGGCTGAGAACGGTACCGCTACCGTTATTCTACCGCATGGAGTGTTATTTCGTGGCGCAGCTGAGGGTGTCATTCGCGAATACATCATAAAAGAACTGAATTATCTTGATGCTGTTATTGGACTACCGCCAAACCTTTTCTACGGCACCTCAATCCCGGCGTGTATTCTGGTGTTCAAGAAATGCCGCGTCCATGACGACAACATCATGTTCATTGATGCAAGTGCGGAGTTTGAGAAAGTCGGCAATCAAAACGCATTGACTGACGCGCACGTTCATAAAATCATCGAGACGTACGAGAACCGTATTCCAGTAGAGAAATATGCGTACACAGCGCCGCTTAGTGAAATTGCTGAAAACGGCTACAACCTCAATATCCCGCGGTACGTCGACACCTTTGAAGAAGAGGACGAAATCAACCTTAATGACGTGGCAAAAACGCTTCACGCTCTCGAAAGGGACATCAAAACAACCGATAAAACCATCGCGGGTTTCTGTGCTGAGCTCGGAATTTCAACACCGTTTGTCATATGAGTGCAAAGACTGCAAACACGCCGAAGCTGCGATTTCCTGAGTTTTCGGAAAAGTGGCGAGAAGAGCAACTAGGCGACTATTTTACATTCAAAAATGGGATCAACGCAGATAAATCCGCGTATGGCAGCGGTCGAAAGTTCATTAACGTTTTGGACATTATCGCCGCAGGTCCAATTTTACATGACAACATCATCGGAAGCGTTGAGATTTCTGATGCTGAATTTGAAAAGAATAAAGTCGTTTACGGCGATATTCTTTTTCAAAGGAGCTCCGAAACCCGAGAGGAAGTCGGACAAAGCAATGTTTACCTGGACCGCGAACACTCAGCAACTTTCGGAGGTTTTGTTATTCGTGGGCGCACCGTAAAAGAAAGCCACCCTGAATTTTTTGATTGTTTATTGAAAACGTCTGCGGTCCGCAGTGACATGACCGCTCGCAGCGGCGGAAGTACTCGATACAACGTCGGTCAAGACTCACTTTCCCAGGTAAAAGTTATTGTCCCTACTGATCAAAACGAGCAACAAAAAATCGCGGCGTTTCTTGGAGCGGTAGATGGGAGAATAGAAAAACTGACACGCAAAAAGGCGCTGTTGGAAGACTACAAAAAAGGCTGCATGCAACAGCTTTTCACACGCAAACTACGCTTCAAGGACGATCAAGGTAAAGACTTTCCCGATTGGCGCGAAAAGAGACTGGGAGATGTAGCGGAAATAAACCCTCGTTCAAATTCCTTGCCAGATGAGTTCCTATATATCGACCTAGAAAGTGTTTCTCAGGGTAGTTTAGCCGCTGCAAAACTAACCTTGAAATCGGAAGCCCCAAGCCGAGCACAACGACTACTCGCATCTGGCGACATTCTCTTTCAGCTTGTTCGGCCTTACCAGAAGAACAACTTCTTCTTTCAGAGTGCGGAACTGCATGTAGCGTCGACTGGTTACGCTCAACTACGCGCCTACGAAAACCCGGCTTTTTTGTACCAACTAGTTCACGAAACTGGTTTCGTTAACCGCGTTTTGGAACGGTGTACTGGAACAAATTATCCGGCAATTAACTCCAATGATTTAGCTGAGGTGACCGTTCAGTTACCTTGCCCCGACGAGCAGCGAAAAATCGCAGATTTTCTCGGTGCTATTGATACAAAGATTACTTTCGTCGCAGATGAGTCGGAAGCAGCTCGAGATTTCAAAAAAGGCCTTCTACAACAGATGTTTGTGTAATGTTGGATGCCTTCTCCGTCTACGATCGCTTAAAACACTTCTTTCCTGAGATTGAGGCTTTTCGAGTCCCTCTTGAAGAGGCGTACAATGGTCAGTCTACGATTGGCAAACAGATCGATCTTGCCAATGCAATTTACGAGTGTGTCGGCAAGAATGCCTGGGCAAATACCGCTGAAGCACCAGTTGATAGCAAGATCGAAACCGCGAAGATCACTGCTATCCTTAATGGAGCCAAAGCTTTCTTTGAAGAGCATGACCCCGATTACTACGAAGATATTTTCTCAGCGCTAATTACACCAGCCGGGCGAATTCTGGGCAATAGGAGCACCAGCGGTGACATTTCCCATGGACATCTACCCTCTAAGAAGGAGCTAAGCCCGGCGCACGCTGCTATGTCGCTCAATTTGGCACTGTCCTTTGCGGCCTACTACTTCCACATTCTGGAACTCTCTTCTGGTAAGATGAACTACGACGAGTATGCCGGAGAAGAAGGCTTCAATGAGTGGCTGAACACAAAAGGTGACCGGATCGGTGGTGCTTCATATAGTTGGCTATTGTACCAGCATGACTATGATGCCTACGAAGCTTTCTTTGATGAATTTCAATCCATTGCTGATGAGTAGAAACTGATTTCATGACGACACAGACAGAACAACAACTCGAAAAAGCTCTGATCGACCAGTTGCAGGAACTGGGTTGGGAAAAGGTGTCTATTCCAGACGAGGAGGCACTAGTCGCGAACCTAAAACGCCAATTGGAAGCGCACAACAACACCGAGCTTTCAGATGCTGAGTTTCACCAAATCCTCAACAAACTGGCACGAGGCAATATCTTCGAGAAGGCAAAGATACTACGTGACCGGATCGACTTCGCTCGGGACGATGGGACGACAGGCTACGTAGAACTAATTAACCAAGTCCATTGGTGCAAAAACCAGTATCAGGTGACACACCAAGTCACGATGACCGGCAAGTACACCAACCGGTATGATGTGACTCTCTTAGTGAATGGCCTGCCACTGTGTCAGATCGAATTGAAACGGCGCGGTCTGGAAATGAAGGAAGCCTTCAACCAGACAAACCGATACCACCGGCATTCATTCTCGGCTGGCTACGGCCTTTTTGGATACATCCAGCTGTTTGTCATTTCGAATGGTGTAAACACCAAGTACTACGCCAACAATCCGGTGAACCGCCGTGACTTCAAACAAACCTTTTTCTGGGCAGATACGGATAACAGGCGGGTCACGCAGCTGAGCGAATTCGCTGAGGTGTTTCTTGAGAAATGCCAGCTATCCAAGATGATCACGAAATACGTGGTGCTAAACGAAAGTATGCAAATGCTCATGGCTCTACGGTCGTACCAGTACTATGCGGTTGAAGCGATTGTAGAGCGGGTGCTGCAAACCACCAAGAACGGATACATTTGGCACACAACCGGCTCGGGCAAGACCCTTACATCTTTTAAAGCAGCACAAATTCTGACGCAGAGCCCACATATACATAAGGTAGTCTTTGTGGTTGATCGAAAAGATTTGGACTTTCAGACCATCAAGGAGTTCAACTCATTTCAGGACGGTAGTGTCGACGCGACGACCAAAACTTCTACGCTGGTGAAGCAATTTGTTGATGATACGCCACTCATAGTTACAACTTTACAAAAACTTAATACTGCCATCACTCGAGATCGACATCTCACTACTATGGACGATCTGCGCGACAAGCGGATGGTTTTTATCTTTGACGAGTGTCATCGTAGTCAGTTTGGAGACACGCACCGGCGCATCACCGAGTTCTTCGGAAACGTGCAGTTGTTTGGGTTTACAGGAACACCGATCTTCGCTGACAATGCGGCTAAGAATGCACTAGGGAAACGTACGACACGCGATCTTTTTGGCGAGTGTTTACATCGGTACGTCATCACCGACGCCATCCGTGACGAAAACGTGCTCAAGTTCTCCGTGGAGTATATTCGCACCTTCAAGCGTAAGGATGACATCGTCGACATCGAAGTTGAGGCAATTGACACCGCAGAGGTCATGGAAGCGCCTGAGCGACTGGAGAAAGTGGTCGATTACATAATTGCCAATCACGGTAGAAAAACCCACGCGCGCGAGTTCACGGCGATTATGTGCGTCGCCAACGTCAAGAGCTTGATTGCATATTACGAGCTCTTCAAAGCTAAGCGGGTGGCAGGCGAGCACAATCTCCGGCTCGGGACAATTTTTTCGTACCAGGCCAATGAAGAGGATCAAGAAGCAGAAGGGATTTGGGGTGGCGACCTGCCAGACGAAAGCGGTCCCGTCAGCAAACATAGCAGAGAAAAACTAGACGAGTGCATTGCTGACTACAACGGCAGTTTTGGGACCAACTATTCAACCGACAATTTCTACGGCTACTACAAGGATATTGGAAAGCGTGTGAAAGACCGGCAGATAGACATCCTGCTCGTGGTCAATATGTTCTTGACTGGTTTCGACAGTAAGCCTTTGAACACGATTTATGTCGACAAAAACTTGAAGTACCACGGCCTCCTGCAGGCGTATTCGCGCACAAACCGGACTATGGGTAGCAAGAAGTCTCAGGGTAATGTGGTTTGTTTCCGTAACCTAAAGCCCGCAACTGACAAAGCAATTGAGCTGTTCGCCAACAAAGAAGCTCAAGAAGAGATCATCCTCGCTCCATACGAGGACTACGTGGCGAAATTCGAGGGGGCCGTGACTAACCTTTTCGCTATCACTCCAGACGTTACCAGCGTTGATAATCTTTTGACCGAGGAGGATGAGGCGAAGTTTATTCAAGCGTTTCGGGATGTCATTCGCATCAAAAACGTCCTTGACTGCTTCACCCAGTTCACGTTCGACGATCTGCCTATAGATGAGCAACTGTTCGCTGACTTTCGCAGCAAATATCTGGACCTCTATCAGAAGGTGCAAAGTGAACGCGAAAAGGAAAAGGTTTCCGTTCTGGACGACATTGACTTCGAGATCGAATTGATCACGCGAGACAAGATTAACGTAAGCTACATCATCAATCTGCTGCAGAGGATGGCTGAAGCTCGACCCGAAGACCGCGCCAAACAACGTAAAACCATTATGGACATCCTCGATAGCGAGGCACAGTTACGTAGCAAAAAAGAACTCATCGAACGGTTTATTTCAGAGCACATGCCACAGGTTCCCCAAGGGTCAGACATTGGCGATGTATTTGATGAATACTGGAACGACGAGCGGAGGAAAGCATTTCAAGCGATTAGTGAAGACGAAGATTTGAACCCAGAAGGTTTAGAGAGGGTAATTGGTGATTACTTGTTCACCGAAAAGCCACCGATGCGTGATGATGTAATCGCACTGATGAACAGCAGGCCAGGTTTGCGTGAGCGCAAGACTGTTGCCGCGCGTGTAGTGGAAAAGATCAAAGGTTTCGTTGAGACATTCGTAGATGGGGTTGACTAAACCTGTATCCCCATAGACCGGTTCCCCCGATCCTCAGCCATAGCGACTCGTTGCGTAGCACTGCTGACCAACTTCCGCGTCGCTTTCAAATGACTTCATACAAATACTGCTGTTGAAATCACCCGAACCTGTGAACAACCCCCACCTGAATCATTCTTGACCCACCCCCGCCAGGCGGGCAGGGTTTTGTGGGGTATTGAACGTCCCAACTGACTAAGACCAAGACTTGGAATGGGGAAGAACTTTGGATTTACTTTTTAAGCGTGAGCAAGGGTACAGCGGTCGGAGCGTTAAGTTTAAACTCTGGGGGAAAATACAAATCGATTTTGATGAAGCAGACATCATGAAGAAGTATAAATTCACTGATGCGGTGCTAATTGACGTTGACCAACCGGGATTGTTTGGAAGATCAGCTTTTGTAAGCGTAGTGGTCTTCGTCATTGCGTTTATTGCCGTGCGAGACATGGGTGTTATCGGCTTGCTGCTTGCAGTCGCTGCCGGAATAGGCGCGGGCTTTTTCTGGTATCACCAGAACCGTGAAACCATCTATGTGAAAGACTTACTGCACGGACGCCATTTTACCTGTGACAGCGTGGTGGACTTGGCCCGCAAAGAAGCTTGGTTAGAAACGGTAGTGTCGTACCTGCGCCAAGTCATGGAAAGTGCCAAACACTGGGATGGCACCGAGCAACACACCGTTGAGCCTTTGCCCAAAGAAGAGGCGCGGCAGGTGATCCTCAAGGGCATTTGAAATGCCAGCTCATTTAGCGCAGCGTATGCATGCATTCGTGCATGGACTCTTTCGTACCAGCGACAAGGATGAGACCCGAGCGCTCTATGAACGACTGCGTGTACTTTATCGGCAATCGGGCCTTGATCCCGAGACCGCACAGGTGCAGGTCGCAAGGCGCACCGCGACGCGGGCGGCTGAAGCGCTCGATATCTCGACGATACATCCGCAGTTTGTCGTACTGCATACCTTAGCCTTTCAGTTACTACAGGCGAATGATCACTTTGTGTTGCCCGAGATCGACTGGTCGGAAAGCCGATCCGTGACTGAATGGTGGGAGGTACGGGATGCGCTCAATGCTGAACGCCCACTCTTGGAGAATTTCGAGCAATCCCTCCATCTCATCACAGACGCCTCGGTATACGTCTTTCGTCCATTGCTCGACGGCTGTCCCGCTCTGCTCAATACCGCGCACAATTCGGGCGGTATCACCGTGCCCACTGATCTCTTGCACAGCCACACTGACCTGCCTCGCGCAGTCGAGCATTGCTTGCAGCTTGGGTTCAATGAAGACATCAAAGCAGCGGGGTTGTTCCCAAAGCTGGCGGATCGCTTAGAACGCAACCTGGTGGCAGCGTCTGGCGGAAATCCGGCTGATCCTGGCTCGTTCACACGGCAACCGAAGACCCCATCACAATCTGACGAGAAAGACCCAGTGAGGCTCGTTCTGTCGTATCTGGCTGGAACGCCGTTGGCGTCGATCTTCGATCAGACCGTCACTTATACCATTTCTCAGTCTGTGCGGTTCGAGCACCACCACATCGTAGCGGGCAGTGGACATGGCAAAACGCAGACGTTGCAGTATCTGATTGCCAACGATCTCGAGGCCGTGGCGGCTGGCGAGCAAAGCGTCGTGGTGCTCGACAGCCAGGGTGACCTCATTCGAAACATCGCCAGTCTGAAGGAGTTTGCACCGGGCGGACAGCTGCACGACCGAGTGGTCATCATCGACCCAACGGATGTTGAATACCCCGTTTCACTCAACCTATTTGATGTGGGGCTCGAACGTCTACAGGAATACCCGCTTCTCGAACGCGAACGCCTGACCAACTCCATCCTAGAACTGTATGATTTTGTACTAGGCACACTGCTGGCAGCAGAGATGACCCAAAAACAAAATGTCATCTTCCGCTATGTCACTCGGCTCATGTTACATATCCCCGATGCCACCATTCATACGCTTCGTGAGTTGATGGAGCCAGGCAGCGAAGTCGCCTTTGCCGAACACATCGCCAAGCTTGAGGGAACTGCGCGGCGATTCTTTGAAACAGAGTTTGCCGGAAAGGAGTTTGAGCAAACCAAGAAGCAAGTACTACGACGTCTTTGGGGCATTCTCGAGAACCAAACATTTGAACGAATGTTTTCGCATCCGCGCTCTAAGCTCGATCTATTCTCAGAAATGAATTCGGGTAAAGTGATCCTTATCAATACTGCCAAGGATTTGCTCAAAGAGCAGGGTAGCCAAATCTTCGGCCGGTTTTTCATTGCATTGATTGCCCAGGCGGCTCAGGAACGTGCCACGATAAGGGAGAAAGACCGGACACCAACACTTGTCTACATCGACGAGGCCGCTGATTACTTTGACCGCAATATTGGGCTTATTCTGGCGCAGGCACGCAAGTACAAGGTAGGGATGGTGCTGGCGCATCAATATCTCGGGCAACTTGATCCGAAACTGCAAGAAGCCTTCGCTGCCAACACATCCGTTAAGTTTGCCGGGGGCGTTTCCGCCAAGGACGCCCGAACGCTGGCACCAATGCTCTATACCGACCCCAGATTGATCGAACAGCAGCCCAAAGGCAGTTTTGCGGCTTATGTGCGAGGTGTGTCTTCTGGTGCCGTACCTCTCTCGTTTCCATTGGGATATCTCGAAGATAAAGAACGTCTGGATACCGAGGACGCTGACCTTTTGCGCAAAAAGATGCGCGAGCGCTATGCAGTTCACTACTCTGCCCTCGGGGCATCTGAAGAGGTAGAACCGGATGAGGCCAGCTCGGCTGAAGCAGATGGTACCGAGCCAGACGGGGGCGAGGCCGATCAGGGGCCAGATGATACAGAAGAGCAATCCCAGCGCTCTGGTAAAGATAAGGACGATCCAGACACGGATGCGAGTGATCAGTGGTAAGGGATGGTCTTGGACGCCGGTCCGCTCATGTGCGACAGTCGACTGGTAAGCGGGTACGTCTGACAGATCGCGACCTTCTCTGGCTTGAGAAACTCCACCAACACGGCCCGCTATCTACTTCATATCTGCTCGCCTATTCAGCCGTGTTACGGACGAGCGACAAACGGCAAAAGGAACGTCTCGGTGATCTCTTCCATGAGGAGAATACAGCTCATGGTGGAGCTTACATCGACCGTGCGCCTCAGCAGTTTGCAACACTTAAGGCTGGGTACAATCAAATCGTCCATCAGGTTTCAGCCACTGGTGTTCGAGCGTTGAAAGAGAAAAATCTTTGGCACCAAACCTCAGGTCACCATGGTCCGTGGCTACACAGACATATGGTCGCCTGTAGTACTGCCTCTGTTGAATTGGCGACTCTTCAACGAAGTAATCTGTCCTTCATCCCACAACATGCGATTTTGGAGCGCGCAGGTGCAGGTCTGTCGTTTCCTTTGCGCATCCAAGAGAAAGATAGCGACAGGCCGGTACGCAAAGACCTTAAGCCAGATGCACTTTTTGGTCTCACGTACCACACTACAAAAGGAGATCGCTTTCGCTTTTTTGCGATGGAAGTCGACCGTGGTACAGAGCCAGTCACATCACGGAATTGGAATCGCAAGAGTTTCGAGCGCCATCTCAAGCAATATGAGATGTTCGTTGCTCAAGATGCATACAAAGAGATGCTGAAACTCACCGCGCCGTTATTAGTCTTAGACATAGTACCGGACCGCGATCGTATGAACTTGATGCTTAAGCAGACTAAGCGACAGTTGGGTCCTTGTTCCTATCAGCTGTTTCAGACGTTTGAAGACTTTGCAGCGCCATGGCGGCCGCCGGAACCAAACCACGCACTCTTAGAGAGTGCGTGGTCACGGGTTGGATATTCTGATTTCTTGATTGGCGACGTCTAACCCATGGCGGCTGCCAATTTATCCGGTGGACCGTTGATTACTTCTTCGGCCAAAACCAACGCCTCAAATACGATCATGTTGCGTGGCTCAAACTCAAAGAAGCGACGCTTCTTCTTCGGCAAGTGCCCGATCAAATCAGGATGTCGCTTCGCCGCGTATTCAGCTTCCTCGTATTTCGACTGAAAGACACGCCGACGGGACACCTGCACATCGAGAACATAGTTGTGGCTAGCTAGTTCTGCGATGGAAGCGATGAGTTTTTTAGAATGGCTACCTTTGCGACAGTCATCGTTGCACTTCTCAGTGACAACAACATCGGGTTGGAGCGTGTTGATGAGCTCTTGGACGTAGGCAACCAAGTTTGTGGCCTTGTTTGATACGGTCGTGGTTACCGCCCAATCGAGCAATTGTGTGCCTTCCAGGAATACATATCCAACGCGCCCCGATGACACCGCCACGGACAGCACCTTAAGCGCTGCCATGATCGAGGCCCTCAGCCAAACGACGTTTCATGCGCGACAGAGAACCGGGACGGTTAAAGGTGCTCATGGCTTTGCGACCAGGGGCCGGAAGCGTAGAGAGCCTGACTGACAAGTGCTTCTTCCGCTCGGCCATCACCTCCGCAAAGAAACTTTCGAAGGAACGGCCGTAGACGAGTGACAAATCAATGATCTCGATGAGGCTGGGACGACGTTTGCCGTGTTCCAGTTGGGAGACCACTGTCTGATGGGTATCAAGAAGATGTGCCAGATCATCTTGGGTATAGCCCGCTTTCTTGCGTGCCAAACGCAAGTCGAGGGCAAATTGAGAACTCATAGATTGTTGTACTAAGTGACTAAAACCTCGTGGTGAGGATTCTCAGTCTATGTCGCCAAGGAGCCTATCTCTAGCAGGCAAGATATGGTCTGACGTTATAGGTTCGGCGGGATCGTGTTTTGCAGGACGAACGTATCGCGCTGTGCGGGTGCGCAGAACCGGACCCCTCATGGGTCCGGTAACCAGCAAACATTCGCAACTGCGTGTTCGTCTCTACAAATGCGAAAGAACAGGGCTCAGCAACATCTCGCGACTGATGCTTCTAAGCCCCGGAGAGCGGCTGAACTAGCCGAGGCTGGATATCTAGTATACGCGCTTGAAACATAATTCTAACAGAGCGGTACACATTTCGGCACATGGCAAGCTTGGTGACTAGATGACAAGTTAGTGGCTGTAAAGTTGATGAAACGTCAAAAGTCGGCTACGTTTTTCCTGTTTTGGGTTAGGAGGGCCAATGGAAGTACTTCTTTGGATAGTTGGGTTGGTAATAGCTGGATCTCTACTTTTCTGGGTGGTGATTTATGGAGCGATTGGCTTGTTGATGCTCTGGGGTGTTTGGCCTTCGGTGCTAGGTGTCGTTGGAGGAATCCTTATATGGATTAACGTTGACGACAATTTTGGTGTGATTTTCATGCTGGCGTGCTTTGTAGGCCAGTATTTCTGGGCAAACCATATTGATCCAGGCGGCTACTCCGGTCCTTCTGATCCTCCAGGCATGAGCGGAAAACGTCGACATTACAATAAGGACGGAAAGCTCACTGGCTACAGCGATAGCGGTGAGTGAAACCTGTTACTTACGAAGCATAAGAAACGCCGCCCACAAGGGGACGGCGTTGTTCAATACTCAGAACCAAGCATTATGGTAAGCACTCGATGCGTGCAGCCTTCGTTGGCAGGGTTTTCTGAAACTTTCTCTAACGATGGATCAAGATAGTCGATCTTGAAAAGCACCTTCTGGCCATTGACTTTGATGGCGCCAAAGTCATGCTCACCCCACGGATCATTATCATCTGAGAAATCATCGAATTCACGGACAGCTCTGACCGCTGCTACAGCAAACTCGCCTCCATTCTCCTGAATTCCCAAAGTGAGCATGATCGACCCCCGACCAATGCCGTCTCTTCGAAACTGGTCATTGAGCTCGCGGATGCGTTGGTGTGGCGGGTGTTCTTGTTTGGACCACACCAGTTTTGTCTGACCTTCACATTGGTGGCAATGCGCGTCGTTGTAGATATTCTCCAGCTCCCACAGCCCGCTGTCCGGATTCCAACAGGCACAGGCGTCTTTCACGACGCGTTCCGACCCGCACTTTTCGCAGCGTGGCACAGAGCCTATATCACCGGCCACGTCATCTTGTAGTATTCCCATGGTTTATCTCCTTCAGCATGGAGCGGGCAGGAGGTAGTCCCGCGCGCTCCACTGAAGGTGATGGATGAACAGTCTAAGAACATTGTCCCGGGTGCGAAAGGCAGTGACTAGCGGTCAAGATATGCGCTCAGATTATGACTAATATCTTGGCTGCTAGCGAACCCAGTGAGATCACCGATACTTGTTCGATGCACATACCTATCATCGGCTTAGCTTTCCGTCGGTATCAAGATGTAGCACCTTTCGGCGTGGGTACTCGCGAACGCCTATTGCATACCTACTTGATTGGGCAGACCGGCACAGGAAAGACGACACTGCTGCAAAACCTGGCATGGCAAGATGCCCAGTACGGAAACTGCTACTGCTTGATTGATCCTCATGGCGACTTGGCCGAAAGCCTTCACCGTCACATCAATTCGTCACACTTGTATTGGGATGTCGGTGACCAAGGCTGCCATCTGGGATACAACCCGCTCAAGCGCGTTGGCGAGCAGTATCGTCCATTAGTCGCATCAGGTTTCATCGAGACGCTCAAGAAGCAATGGCCGGAAGCTTGGGGTGCACGGATGGAGCACCTGCTGAGACATGCGATTTTGGCACTCCTCGAACAGCCAGCCGCTGATCTGCGCGATCTCATGCGCCTTTTCATCTACAAAGGATATCGCCGCCAGATCACCGAAACACTCACCGACCCACAGGTCCGGTTTTTCTGGAAGCACGAATTTCCAGCAATGAACTACCAAACCAGCGCGGACGGGGTGTCACCGATTGCCAACAAACTGGGAGCATTCTTAGCACATCCGGCGGTACGCACTGCACTTTGCGAACCGAAGAAAGTGCTGAGCTTTCGTTCAATCATGGACAGTGGGCAAATTTTGATTGTAAACCTGGCCAAAGGAAGGCTGGGTTCTGATGTCTCGAATGTGATGGGAGGTTTGATCACCTCAAGCATTATGCAAGCGGCGTTCACTCGACATAGTCTGCCTGAGGCAGCGCGGCGGCCGTTCTTTTTATATGTCGATGAATTCCATAATCTCACCACCAAGACCTTTGCGGGGATGTTGTCCGAAGCCCGCAAGTACGGGCTTGGATTGATACTGGCCCATCAGCATCTATCACAAATCGACAATGACGTGCGGGACGCCATCATTGGCAATGTCGGCAACCAAATTGTCTTTCGCGTTGGTGCCAATGACGCAACATTCTTCGAACGACAGATGCGGACATTCTCGGCTTTCGATTTTCAGAACCAACCGAACCACCGGGCCAACGTATTACTCACTTGCCGCGGTGAGCGGCTGAAGCCGTTCACCGCGTCTATGTATCCACCGTATCATGGGAGGGAATAAGTTGACTGCTAGCAACAGATAGTCGCGTCGGTACCATTGCATTATGGAGCGACCAGACGAATTCAAACCAAGGATGTCCGAAGACGCATTCTACGAATATCTTCGTATCTGCGAGGAACTGTATTTGGAAATGGTCGCTAATGGCACTTGGCTTTGGAACGAAGATTCGCCAAATTCTGATAATTTGATAGAGTCCGAAGAACTTTAACCATTTGATCATGAAAAGTTATTTTGCCTACACCCGTGTCAGCACGGTGAAACAAGGTGATGGTGTTTCCCTCGAAGCACAGCACGATGCGATAGACGAATACGCCAGACGACACAAATTGATGGTTAGTGCTTGGTATGAAGAAAAGGAGACTGCTGCTAAACGTGGTCGGCCGGTTTTCTCAGACATGCTCAGATCGATACGATCAGGGAAAGCTGATGGATTAATAATCCATAAAATCGACCGTAGCGCCCGAAATCCATACGACTGGGCTGCAATCAGTGAACTGCTTGATGAAGGCATTGATGTACGTTTTGTGCATGAAAGCCTTGATCTCACTAGTCGCGGAGGTCGCATCACCGCCGACATCCAAGCTGTTATCGCGGCCGACTATGTTCGCAATCTTCGTGAGGAGTGTCTAAAAGGCATCGAAGGTCGCCTTAAGCAAGGACTATTCCCGTTTAGCTCTCCGATAGGGTATCTCGACCAAGGTCCAGGAAAACCAAAAATACTGGACCCGGAGCGTGCGCCGTTTGTACGACAAGCTTTCGAGCTGTACGCAACACAACAATATTCGTTCCTTGCTTTGATCAAAGAGCTCAATCGGCGTGGCTTTCGAAATCGGGGGGCAAACCAATAAGTAAAGGGTGTCTAGAGAACCTTTTAGCTAACCCATTTTACTACGGTACGATCCGTATGAAACGCTCAGGAAAGCTATTTAATGGGATTCATACTCCAATCATCGACAAGTCTTTGTTTGATCGTGTGCAAGAGGTCAAGACGGGCAAACACAATCGCAAAGTTTCGCTGCACAACCACACCTACAGAAGACTGGTCGTCTGTGGTTGCTGTGATCGTACGTTGTACGGTGAGCAGCAAAAAGGCCAAGTTTACATGAGATGCCACACTAAGGGATGTCCGACAACAACGATCCGAGAAGATCGACTGGAGGGTGCAATAAGTCGACAACTCCTAGAGCTTGAACTGGGTAGGCACGATAGAAAAAGACTAGAACGCGAGTTGCAAGTTTTGCTCACAAGAAGAAATACAGCTTCAGATCGGCGTGCTCTACAACTTCAACTATCGAACCTAGATCGTCGTAAGGAACAGCTGACCGATGCACTACTTGATGGCTTGATCGACAAGTCAGCTTTTCAAGAGAGACGAGTACGGTTGGAAAATGAAAAGCAAGACCTTTCTGATGCCCTCAGGAACATAGACGACACAGACGGCGATGAACAACTAGCGCGAAATTTTCTCGAACTGGTAAAAAACGTTTGTCTGACGTACCAAATCTCTAACAAGCAACAAAAGCGTCGCCTCACTGAAATCTTATTCTCGAACCGAACGCTCACGGGAAAAAACCTTTATCTTGAGCCGCAGAAATGGCTCTCCAATAAGCTATGGGCCATAAGTGTCTTATGTGGTCCACCAGACCGAGACACAGCTCGAACTAAGGAACATATCCAAAATGTTCTCAACGAATTTCATGAGTGGCCACGACAATAGCCTGTCTACCGAAGTCCAGTACCATTCATGAATGCCAAAAAACTCGCACGTCTGCTTGGCAGACAGCTCCTGGTTGCAAGAAGATCTGAGATTGATAGTCTGTTACGATCAGCGGTCGCGAGAGTAAATTATGAAAATCAATAAGATACACATTGAAAACTTCAAGTCCCTAAAGGATGCGACGGTAAGCTTTCCTGATAAGATAGCCATTGTTGTTGGTGACAATGAAGTTGGAAAGACGACGCTGCTAGAGGCCATCAACCTTGGACTTACTGCACAGCTGAACGGGCGGCACATTGGGTATGAGTTACACCCATACTTGTTTAATTCAATCTCTTCTTCTGAGTATCTGTCCAGCCTCTTGGAAGGTACGAACCCAATGCCGCCAAGGATTTTGGTAGAGTTATACTTTGCCGAGCACGACGAGCTAGGATCATTGAAAGGGAGCATCAATAGCACCGGTGAGGACTGTCCTGGAGTATCATTGACCATAGAGTTTGATCCAAAGTTTGAAGATGAGTACGCCAACTACATTGCCAATCCTGCCGATGTCACCTCAATCCCGATCGAGTACATGAAGGTTGTTTGGAGAACCTTTGCTGACCAAGATATAACTGCACGAAGCTTGCCGGTTCGTTGTTCACTTATTGACGCAACGACCGTGCGTCACGATTTGGGCGCAAACCGCTATCTGACGGAGGTCATGGCCAACTATCTCGAGCCGCACGATCTCGCGCGTCTTGGGCTGTCTTACCGCAAGATGAAAGACCTGTTCTTGGGTGATCCTAGTATTACTGCCATCAACACCGAGCTTGAAAAAGCAAAGGGTACGGTGTCTGACAAGACCATCTCTATTGGCTTAGACAACACTGCCCGTGCAAAGTGGGAAGCTGGGGTAATACCACATCTCGACGACATCCCATTCTCACTTGTGGGTAAAGGAGAACAAACAAGTACTAAAATCAAGCTTGCTTTGGAAAAGGCTGAAGGAAGCAGAGTGATTTTGGTCGAAGAGCCTGAAAATCATCAGTCTCATACCAACTTGAGTGCCCTTCTCGAGAGTATGTTCGGTAAGGCCGGTGAGAACCAGATAATAGTTTCCACCCACAGTAGCTTTGTCCTCAATAAACTGGGTCTAGATGGCACGGTTTTGTTTGACGGTGAGGCCGGTGCTACGCTGATGGACCTGCCTGAAGACACCAAGAACTACTTCCTAAAGTTGTCTGGCCATGACACGTTGCGTTTGATTCTATCAAAGCGTGCCATTCTGGTCGAAGGGCCGTCTGATGAGTTGCTAGTGCAAAGGGCGTACAAGGACGTACACGGGGTGTTGCCGCTTGCTGACGGTACAGAAATCATTTCCGTTCGTTCTTTGGCTTTTAAACGGTTCTTGGACATTGCACGTCTACTCAATATTGATATCCGGGTTATCACTGACAACGATGGGGATGTCGCCAAACTGAAGAAAAAGTATGGGGATTACCTGGGTGCAGATGGCGTACTCATCTCATTTGACGATGATGAGGGAGCTCCAACGCTTGAACCACAACTCGTTAAGTACAACGGTCGGAATTTGACTAACAAAATTCTCGGCAAGGACTTTGCAACAGACGAACAGCTGGTTGAGTACATGGAAGGTCACAAGACTGATTGTGCATTAAAGTTCTTCGAAAGCGAAACGGCGATGGTCATTCCCGACTATATTCAACATGCCATCGCAAAGTAACGTTACAATCGCCTGCGCTGGTTCTGGGAAGACTACGAATATTGTTTCGTCAATACTCGAAAAACCTGATGAGCACGCATTGGTAACGACGTTCACACTTAGCAACGTGGCAGAAATCCGACGCAAATTTATCGACTTCAATGGGTACGTTCCTGAGCGAGTGACAATCTTGCCTTGGTTCACGTTCGTGTTGCGAGAGCTCGTTCGTCCGTACCAAAATCACTTTTTCAGGCCATGCCGAGTACGGTCTGTAAACCTAGTATCCGGCCGCTCTGATCCGTATGCGCCGAGGGCCGATAAATCACGCTACTTCTTTGGCAATGGGTTGGACGTTTATTCAGACAAACTTTCGGAGCTTGCCCTGACTTGTGAGCAGCAATCAGATGGTCGAGTTATCCGACGTTTAGAAAGCCAATTCAATGCTTTATACATTGATGAGGTTCAAGACTTGGCTGGATACGATTTAGAGCTGCTGGAACTCTTCCTGGCCTCGAAACTGAAGGTGACCATGGTCGGTGATCATAGACAAGCCACCCTAGCAACGAACCAATCGCCGAAACACAAGAAGTACCGTTATGCAGGGATCATAAGCCTGTTCGAGGAATGGGAAAAAAGGATCGTGTATCTTTGGACTTCATGGATTCTTCTCACCGCTGCAGGCAAGAAATCTGTGATTTTTCTGACAAGTGCTTCCCTGAAAGTCCAAAAACAACATCAATGAATGAAACTCTTACTGACCACGATGGCGTATTCGTCGTGTCTCCAAAACACGTCGATCACTATGTTGAGCAGTATAGGCCGCAGGTTCTGAGGTACAACAAGACTGAAAAGTGTAACGGCTATCCAGCAATGAACTTTCGTGTTTCGAAAGGGCTAACTTTTGAGCGAGTACTGATTTACCCACATAAGTCCATTCGAGATTTCCTTGCTTCAGGAGAAGCAAAGACTCTCAAAGAACCACAATTGCTTTATGTTGCGGCTACTCGTGCTAGGCAGAGTGTAGCCTTTGTTTTGGAAGACGAATGCGCCGTTCAAGGTGTTGAGAGATACATTCCAGAGTGAAGACTGACCGAGTACCTTTTTAGCGGCTCAGTTCGTTCTGCTCGACGTAGCATGTCTCGGAACACTCAGATGTATCAGGCAAATTCTTAGCTTTTCCACACGAAATCCCCGGTTTCAGAAACTCAGGCCGCAGCCTGGATTTGGTACACTGAGCTATATTCCTCAACTTGGATATGTGGCCTTATAATTTTAATACTTTCGATACTATGAAAACACTCCGCACTCAGCGGAGTTGGGTCAACAAAACCGCTAGCTTTGTGCTAGCGGTTTCTGTTTTGCTCAGCTCGTTTACTCACCTCACCTTTGCGTCTGTTCTTACCAACGGTGACGAAGGATACATTACCAACACTCAATCACTCGGCAGCGCCAGTCTCTCGGCCGCGGAAGTAAACGAAGCGAGTGGTGGTTTCTCATACGACTATGACTTTGGTTTGCCTGCTGGCGTTAACGGACACACACCAACCCTCGGTCTGTCATACAACAACCAAGCCGCCTCAGATATGCAGCCGACTGGATATGGCTTCAGTCTGTCGATCCCATACATTGAGCAGATCAACAAGTTTGGTTCGGAAGCAATGTTTGGTGCCAGCTCGACCTTCTGGTCAAGCTTGTCTGGAGAGCTGGTTGCTGATGGTGGTGACTATGTTGCCAAGTACGAAGATGGCAGCTTCCTCGAATACACGCTCAGCTCAAACGAATGGACAACTACTGACAAGTCAGGGACTACATACCGCTTTGGTTCTAATGCTGCAGCTCAACAGTCTGATCCAGACGATAGCACCGCGATCTCTCGCTGGTACCTCAGCTCAGCTACTGACACGAACGGCAACGTCATCACCTACACGTACACCGAAGACACGGGCGTCGTGTATCCTTCCACAATCTCATACGGACCATATCAAGTTGATTTTACCCTCGAAGCCGCTGACCCACACACCAGTGCTGCACTTGGCTTTCTCAGTGAACGCGATCAGCGAATTGCTGAGATCGAATTGAGTGAGAATAGCACGGTCTTCAAACGCTATGACATGGCGTACACCGATGGCATCAACGGCAGTCGCGATCTTCTTTCGAGCATCACTGAGAACAGTATTGAAGGGGAGTGACGACTGCGCTACCGCCAACCGAGTTCGACTATGAAGGTGTTAAAACACCAAGTTGGCAAACAAACAGCACGGTAGATTTTCCAGAACACTTAGAAGACCGCGACAACGGTACCCGGTTTGGTGACCTCAACGGTGATGGTCTAACTGATATCATTCGTTACGAGAAAAAGAATGACGATGGTTTTTATACTATCGATACTCGACGAGTCCATATTAATAAAGGTGATGGTACTTGGGATATTGATGTTGCGTGGGGTTGGGACGACATCGACGTACCTTTCTTTTATCATCAAGAAAGTGGATCAAACCATATTCGTGTTGATATGGGGTCGCGACTTATCGACGTGAATGGGGATGGACTAGATGATTTTGTCAGTACTTTCCAATGCAACAAACGCTTTTTTCTAGCTACGATTGTGAAGGTTGGAGTAATGAGTTCCCACTTAGCTCTATCCCGTACTCTGACCCAGCAGTGTACATCAACACTGGGTCTGGTTTCGTCAAAGACACATCTTGGACTGGTTTCCAACCACTCACGCAGTGGGACATTAACGAAGATAGATTTCGCAACATGGGCACCGCTTTTGTTGACGTGAACGGAGACGGCTTGCCCGATATCGTGCGAGGTATTGATACGGAAGATAATACCGCAACTCATCCAAGTCAGAATGTCAGCAGCGCCATCTGGTTAAATACTGGGTCTGGTTGGCAGCTGAGTACGCTAAAACTTCCAGTGTTCCTCGCGATGTATCCTGACCAATACGGCCGCGTGTTTAACTTCCATGAAAGTGGTGTTCGCTTTGCAGATGTAAATGGGGATGGCCTGGTCGACGTGATCCGCTCTTTCAAAGAAGAAAATGGGGCACAGCATCCCGACTATGATGAGAATTCTGTTTACCTAAACCAGGGCGATGGCACCTGGGCAACAACGACGGATTGGGAGATGCCAAAACGCTACGGTGCCATCCCAATTATTTTTACCAATCCAGATAACCCATCCGTTACGGCAGGCTATAACATCGCTGATCTGAATGGCGATCGGTTGCCTGAGATTGTTCGATCACAAGTGCACAACAACCCAGTTAAAGAGTACTATCTCAACATTGGAAACGGCTGGTCGGAGGAGACCTACAGTCTGCCCTTTAATCTCACGCAAGGGTATCGCGCTTATAGTGCTGGCAAGGCTCTGATTGATTTTGATGGTGACACGATTGTTGATGCGTGGAACCTACAATTTTCTGGCCACATCACTAACCAAGTTTCTGGTGGTGATGCGCGAATTAACACGAATGATCTGCCAGACATCGTCGTGGAAGTTACCGAACCGGAAGGGGGAATAACCACCATCGACTATGACGGCTACCTTGCTACCGTACAGTCAACGTACAGCAAGATCGGCACTTCAACTGCGAACCCAGTGGTAGTTACCCAAACGATTGCTGACAATGGTTTTGGTAATACCGTCACTGAGACCTTTGCGTACCAAGACGACCATAAGTATTTTGACGAGACGGATGTCCGCGATCGCCGCTTCGCT
Organism: Roseovarius sp. W115; assembly: GCF_032842945.2. Lineage (NCBI taxonomy): Bacteria > Pseudomonadati > Pseudomonadota > Alphaproteobacteria > Rhodobacterales > Roseobacteraceae > Roseovarius > Roseovarius rhodophyticola. The sequence continues at coordinate 1,643,253 of NZ_CP146606.1, read as the reverse complement.
GGTTTCGGACAGGTCACCAAAACCACTGATCTCGGGAAAGAAATCACCTGGTACCACCAGGCTAACGGTGACGATAACGCCAGTGGCGAGACAGGTGACGAAGAAGCTCTGATTGGCCGCGCCTATCGCACAGAAATCACTGATCTCTCAGATAACCTCTTCACTCACTCCCAGACTGACTACGACACCCATGATCTCGGGAACGGCAGCACCTTTGTTAAGCTCGCTAGTGAAGTGATCCTAGATTACGACGGTGATAGCGACGAGAAAGCCCGAGCCACCTCATACACCTACAGCAACACTCACGGCTCAGTTCTCTCTGTCACCCAGCATGGCGAGGTGAATGCGTCGAGCGATGGCACCTGGAGTGACACCGGCAGTGACGATCGCAGCACCACGTACACCTATGCCACCGGCGGTGATCTGGTTCTGCCAGCCACGGAAACTCTAAAGGACGACAGCAACACCACTGTGGCTGAGACCCGTTTCTATTACGATAATCAAGCGCTCGGCAGTGTCACAACCGGCAATCTAACCAAACAAGAAGCCTGGATCAGTGGCGGTTCATATGCAGATCAGACCTTCACTCATGATACATACGGTAATGTGCTCACCGAGACTGATGGGGAAGGCAATGTCACCACCTATGGTTATGACAGCTTCAACCTGCATCCGACGACGATCACTAACGATCTTAGTCAGGCCACTTCATACGAATATGACTACCGCACCGGTCAGGTGGCCACGACCACAGATGTTAATGGTCACGTGTTTGTCACCACGTACGACGGCTTTGGCCGACCGACGAGTGAGACCATCCCTGATCCACAAACCGGCAGTCCAGTCACAAAAACAGCGTGGACATACACAGACACGGCCGGGGCAGTTTCAGTCACGCAAATCAATCACCTCACTAGCGTCCTCAGTACCGACGCGATCACCTACCTCGACGGCTTTGGCAACGTGATCCAAGAACGTCAGGAAGGGGAGGGTGACTACGCGGTACGAGACTTCAGCTATGGCGACAATGGCCTCTTGGAAACAGAAAGCTTGCCGTACTTTAGTGCTGGCAGCGCCCGCACCACGGCAACCACCAACACTGATCTTTTGAGTACCTATACGTACGATGCACTTGGCCGGGTGACCAATGTCGCAACCGTCGTTGGTAATACCGGAACCAGCTACGATCAGTGGGAAGAAACAGTCACCGACACCGCTGGCACCGATAAAGACTTCACCTATGACGCCTATGGCCGCCTGGTCACTGTCACTGAACATGAGGGCAGCAATACCTTCGACACTGACTATGGCTACGACAGTCGCGACAACCTCACTAAGATCACCGATGCGCTTGGCCACGAACGTGGCATCGCGTACGACGGCCTCTCACGCCGCACCAGCCTCGAAGACTTGCACGATCCGAGTGATACCACCTTTGGCACCTGGACGTTCTCCTACGATGACGCCAGCAACCTCACCAGTCAGACTGATCCAAATGGTCAAACCATCAACTGGGCATATGACGATCTCAACCGCCAATTGACCGAAGACTATACTGGTGCAGCCGGTACCGAGATCACCTACACCTATGACAGTTGTACCAATGGGGTGGGGCAGCTCTGCAGCGCCGCTAATACTGATGTGACAACTGCCTACACCTACACCGATAACAACCTGGTTGAGAGTGAAAGCAAGACGATCGACAGCACCACCTACACCACCAATTACGACTACGATCGACAAGGCAACCAGACAGAGTTGACCTACCCGAACGGGGACGTGGTGCGGTACACGCACAACGCCGCTGGCGCGGTGGAAACGGTTGAAGAAAAAGAGAATGGCGGCAGCTTCACTGATCTCATCGTTGATATCGATTACGGCCCACACGGAAAAGAAACGTATATCGAACGAGCCAGTGGTATTGCCTCAACCTACACCTTCGACGCCGGAGAACTATACCGCCTGCGCTCAATCGACACCGGGCCAGGTTCTGGTGGGCCAGGAGCTGAACTACAAGCGCTCGAAGCGGAGCTCTTCGCTACTGAGGTGGTGGAAACCCCGGTGGTACCTGAAGTGATCGAAGAACCGGAAGTGCCACCAGCTCAGGCCAGTAGCACAAAGATCGAAGAAGCACCTGAACCAGCGGTGAGCACCACCACCGAACCAGCTGAAGTGCCAGTTGAAACTGAACCGATCGCCAGCAGCACAACCGCAATCGAAGCTCCGGCAGTAATCTTTGATCTCGCGACATCAAGCCCAACCACTACGTCAAGCGTGCTCGACACGGCCATCAAGACCACCACTGACAAACGGGTCACCAAACCAACTGAAATTACCACCACAGTGAATGATCGAGCTCTACGACTGGCAGGCAAAAAACCACAGATCGAACTCAAGCTCGAAAACAGCCAGCAAGCCCGCGTGCTGCAGAAATATCACCGGGAGCGGGTCGAGGGCATGAAGGCACTTGGTATGGAAGGTACCAAAGCCTACCGAGCAGCCATGCATGGCTACGACCAAGCCGAACTAGCCCTCACCAAAGACCGGTACATTGAAATGCCTGGCGCTCCGGTACACAGTGCCGCTCGCGAGTGGGCTACCATGGAAGCCAAGAAGCTCGGCAAGACCCTGCAGGAAATTGTCCGACCAGCAGAAGCCGGGGCGTATCTCTTTAACACCGAAGACTTTGAAAGCTGTAGCACACTGCCGTGTTCATTCGATAACCTCTCAACTTGGGGCGGGGTGACTGCGTCGATAGACAGCGGCAGCCAGGTCGAAGGCACTAAGTCACTTAAAGAAGTGGTGACCGGTTCAGGTTCTGGAGCGCTTGAGCTCACTGACCAGAACGAAGATGAAATCTATGTCCAGTTTAAAGTCTATGTCCCGTCAAATATGACCTGGGGCGCGTCCGGCTACTACAGCCTCCTTCGCCTCGAGGACGTGGCTGATGGAACTGTCTTCTCGATGGCACTCGAAGACTGGGGAGACGCCCGCCTGACCATCAACGGTGACGTGCTGCCATGGACAAACACTGGGGTGAACCTCACTAAAGGGGCGGTCAATACCGTCGAAGTTCGCTTCAAGAAAGGTGCCACTGACGGCGCGGTTGATATCTGGGTCGATAACACCACTGCGGGAAGCCCAGACTATAGCTCAGGTAACGTGAATACTGGTACGGATAATGTCGACGATATCCATGTTGGGGTCACCTATTCACCAGAAGCGGTGAGTACTACTTACTACGATGACGCGGTCTTCGATACTGCGTTTATTGGTGACACCTCTGGTGGCGGTGGCGGGCCACTACCGGGTGAAGCTACCACTTTCACCCAAGACCTCACCTACACCTACGACAACGTGGGTAACATCACCAAGATCGTGGATGTGAGCGATAGCTTCAGTGAAGGTACTACTGATTACACCTACGACGACCTCAATCGTCTGACCAACGCCACTATGAGCTTTGGCGCAGCCGGCAACTTTAACCGCTCATACACGTACAATGAGATCGGCAACATCACCAACAAACACGGCACCGCCTACACCTATGACGGTCTAGGGGCAGGAGGCTCATCAGGCAGCTCATACACCCTCTACGATGACGCAATTGCGAGCGGGTGGGCTGATTGGTCATGGAATTCAACCAATAACCCATCTGACACCAGTCCGGTATCAAACGGCTCATATTCACTCGAAGCAACCTACAGCGCATCGTGGGGATCACTCGCGCTCTACAACTCGAGCATTGACCTGAGTGCCTATGACGATCTGACCTTCGAACTCAACGTCGGCAACAACACCGGTACCGAACTCTACCTCTACTTCCGCGAGAACGCCTGGCCAGACCCGATCCTAGGTGGCCCAGTCTTGCTCTCGCAACATCTTGGCGGCTTCCAGGCTAATACCTGGCAGACGGTGACAGTGCCGCTCTCAACCCTGGGAATTGATGGCCACAATAGCTCACTGCAGTTCACTATTGAGGCAGCGGCACCAACCACCATCAACGTCGATGACATCAAGTTTGTTGGCAGTGGCGGAGGAATTGGCAGCAGCGCCACCAATGCCAATCCGCACGCAGCAACCAATATTGGCGGCACCACCTACACCTACGATGACAATGGAAATGTGCTGACCAACAGCGCTGGTCTCCAGAACACCTGGAATTATCGCAACGAGTTGATCGAAAGCGGTGACGGTACAGCAACGACCACCTTTGTCTACGATCACACCGGACAACGGATCAAGAAGACCAGTCCAACCAACACCGCCACCTACTATCCGTTCAGCCACTACGAAGTGCGAGATGGTGACGTCTCAACCCACATCTATCTCGGTGGCCGCCTAGCAGCGACCAGGGAAGACGGCACCATCATCGACGTGCACACTGACCATCTCGGTAGCACCCACACGGTGACCAATGAGCATGCTCGCCTTGAACAAGTACTCGGCTACTATCCGTATGGGGAAGAGCGCACCAATGGAACTTTCGGAACGACCGAGAACAACAACCGCTACACGGGTTACGATCACGATGAAGAAACTGGACTGAACTACGCTGGTGCTCGCTACCAGAGTGGCCCTGAAGCCAGATTTACCAGTCAAGACCCGGTTGCTCTCAAGATAGGGGACTGGGGTGATATGAACGCTGATGCAGCTATTCCATTACCTGACTACTTCCGTGATCCACAGCGCTTCAATACGTACGCTTATGCGGGGAACAATCCGATTAAAAATGTCGATCTGACTGGGAAGGACTATGGGGAAGTCGCTCTGGCGGGATTTGTAGGTGCTTGGGGTGGATCAATCGGTCTCAGGTTCGATCCGAGTAAAGGAAGGCTGGATGTTGTTGGCTCAAGCGTCTACGGCGGCGGCGGATCAGCAGAGCTTTCAGCCACTTACAATTCAGGCGAACTACCATCTGAACCACATTACGTTACTACGGGCGCAGAATTCACAGTCCAAACACCAGTTCCTGGCCTCGTTGTGAAGGGTGGAGCGGATGTTGCAATGAGCACCAACAACCCTGGCGCATATGAGGAGAGTATTAACATCGGCGCTGGCCTCGGAGCAGGTCTATCAGCTGGTGGAGGTTCGACACTCGGTGTCAGGTTATTTGATCTCAGTAGCGGAGAGAACATCTTTTCCGACGTTTGGAACTACGTGAGAAGTGTTCCAGCTGATCTTCAGCAGTCACAACGTACGATAGATGATAAAGTAAATTCGGATGATTATTCAGAATAAGTAGAACTTATGGAAAGAGAGATTTTAATTGGTATAGCTTTCATTTTGATTGGCGCCTACCTCATCGTTTTTCGGAAGTGGCTTGCTGCCAATCAGGCGAAATGGGCCTCTGAACGCGGTGGTCTTGTTGAAAAGAATGTAAACAGTATTAGCCCTACAGGTCATGAGCGTAACGCGCTGATTATCGGCCTATTGTTGTTGTGTGCCGGGTCTGTAGTGATTTTCCGTGGAAAAATAGATTTTCGCTCACTCGTTGATTTGGAACTGATCGCATGGGGTTTCTTTGGACTAGGGATTATAAGCTTTGGTCATGCTGTTATCTTTAAAAGAACCAAGTGGAGCGTTGTTGTTGCAACCTTCTTATTATTGCTTGTTACGATCTTCTTGATTTCTGTCGTTACTGCTTAGCTTTTTGCTTCAGGCATATGACAGAGATGGAAATTATGGAAATCGTCTTATTGGCAGTATCACTAGTATGCATTGGATATGGCTTACTAGGTCTTCGTATTGTCTTTGACCGAAACTTTGCCAGAGGTGTAGGCAACAAGTTCCGCCGAATGTACGGAGTAACTAGCACGGGTGAATTAGATGAGGAAATTTATGACCGATACACTCGTGGCATTCCTGCCGTGATGCTTGGCTTCGGTATAGCATTCCTGTGCGTTCGAGCGATCCTTTAACACCAACTCGACCGGTGATGTTGGCGAACAAGTCTTCGATCGTCTTGGCCGAGGAATTCCGGCAATGATAGTCGGGTTTGTCGTCGCTGCATGTAACTTTGAAAAGAAAACGGCCCGCTTCGGCGGGCCGTTTTCTTTTTGGTTTCGTCACTAGCGTTGCCACGGCCAGAGACAAAAACGAGACAATTATTGGCCAAGTTTCAATCGAACACTTTATAAGTATTTGTAATCATTGGTCGGAGTGAGAGGATTCGAACCTCCGGCCCCTGCCTCCCGAAGACAGTGCTCTACCAGGCTGAGCTACACTCCGTGCGGATGTGCCTGTACCAGATTGAGATTTTATTTTGCAAGCGGTCCGGCCTAGCCTTTTAGCAATGGTTTGAAATTTCGTTTTTGGAGAATTCGGCAGGTGATTTCTCATGTTTTGGGGCGCCTAAACGTGGTAGCGGCAAGCGCGTATCTGAAGCGTTTCGCGATAAACCTGAGTCACGGATGATCGAGAAACGCCGCGCGACACCCAATCGTCGCACACGTTTCGCCTTTCACTGGTGTCTCAGGTTGAAGTCGAAACGCTTTAGGGTACAAAAAGTCCTTCTACATCGCATGACGCGACACAGAAGAACCTTGTCAAAAAATGGACAACTTAAAGGGAAGCGGTTAGCGCCGTGACAATTGCGTCACCCATTTCTGATGTAGACACAGGCGACACACCGTCTTCCCCCAAAAGATCAGCGGTGCGCACACCATCGGCCAGAACCTTCTCAACCGCTTGCTCCAGACGCGTGGCTTCGTCCCCCTGATCAAAGCTGTAGCGCAACGCCATCGCAAAACTGAGAACACAGGCAATTGGATTGGCTTTGCCTTGCCCTGTGATGTCTGGCGCGGATCCGTGCACAGGCTCATAGAGCGCCTTGGGACGACCATTGGCCATAGGGGCGCCCAGCGATGCAGAGGGCAGCATGCCGAGCGAGCCGGTCAGCATCGCGGCGCAGTCTGACAAGATGTCACCAAAGAGGTTGTCTGTCAGGATCACATCGAATTGCTTTGGCGCACGAACCAGCTGCATCGCGCCGTTATCGGCATACATGTGACTCAACTCGACATCCGGGTAATCTTCGTCATGCACCTTCTGCACGACTTCACGCCATAGGATGCCGCTTTCCATCACATTGGCCTTCTCCATAGAGCAGACCTTGTTACCGCGCTTGCGAGCCAGTTCGAAGGCGGCGCGCGCCGCGCGGTCGATCTCACTTTCGGTGTAGCGTTGGGTGTTGATGCCGACGCGCTCATTGCCTTCTTCAAAGATGCCACGTGGCTCTCCGAAATAGACGCCCGAGGTCAGTTCACGCACGATCATGATATCGAGGCCCGCGACGACGTCTTTTTTCAGCGATGAGAAATCGGCCAGCGCGTCAAAGCATTGTGCGGGGCGCAGGTTGGCGAAAAGATCCATCTCCTTACGCAAGCGCAAAAGGCCACGTTCGGGCTTAACCGAGAAATCCAGATCATCGTATTTCGGACCTCCGACAGCCCCAAGAAGAACGGCATCCACCTCCTGGGCTTTGGCCATGGTATCGTCATGCAACGGCGTGCCATGCGCATCGTAGGCGGCACCGCCCACAAGATCTTCGCTTACATCAAAATTCATACCGCGATTTGCACCAAACCAATCGATGACTTTGCGGACTTCGATCATCACTTCGGGGCCAATGCCGTCGCCGGGCAGAATTAGAAGCGAAGGGGTGCTCATTGCGTGTTCTCTCTCATGACTGGTTTTCGCGACTCGCCTATATCGAAGCGTTGGAAGGGTCAAGAAAAGTGGGGCTTTTTCGGTTGAAAGGGCATTGCGAAAATCAGTCCCAGGCTACATCGACCCAAACCAATCTGTGACGGCTCGCCTTGGCGGCGATTTCGCCTGCTAAACTGTCTTCCCGTGGCCAATAGACCCCAGATGCCAGAACAGAAAGAGAGCTGTCAGGCAGTACGTAGCTAACACGCTTGTGCCCTGGACCATCCAATGGCCAAGCGACAGTGTGCAAGTTTGGGTCGCCCAATTGACCCTCAATTCGTTGGGCTAGTAATTGACGCCTCGGCCGCGGATCCTGAAGGCGTGGATCCGTGATCAGGCTATGTATCGCCTCTTTTCTCCCGTCACCGTCCAGCGGGTCCAAGTTCGAATTACCTAAAACAACAAATGGCTCAGTTCCCTCGCCCATCGTCCCATCCATGACGTGCCGCCAAAAGACAATTTCGTCATGGTTGCGTCGGCCATTGCGGTCTTCTGGCCCATCAAACACGGGCGGCCCGGCATGAAATGCCAAAAGGTGGATCGGCCCGCTTTCGGTATTGATCGGAACAATCCAGTGTCCTGTGCTCGAAAGCCTCTGCACAGCAAGAGCTTCTTTCGAAGGGAAAGGGCCATGTTCTATCTCGGGAAGAAGCGCGCCTGGTACATCTTGCCACAGAACACAACTGAAGTCCTGGACAGTGGTCTCTTGGACTTCGAAACGAGATAGAATGGCCATCCCACCCTGCCCTTCGAACTCACCATAACTTTGAGCATCTTTGGGTAGCTCGACATGGCCATCGCCATTCATGTCAAAGCCGGTTGCGATACCCGTATTTGGTGGTCGCATATAAGTACGAAGCATCCTGTGCCCGTGTACAGCTATGCGCTCACGCAAAGCGTTCAGAGCCATCAAATCATGATCATAGTCAATATTCTGCAAAAGAATGACGTCTGGTTGAATTGTCGCGATCACCTGAGCGACGGCTTCAACCTGTTCATCTTGGCCCGAAACAATGTCGCGTAAAAGCAGGCCCGGACCATCGCGCGAAAGCTCGGTGTTGTAGGTGGCAATACGAAGCTTTCCCTGAGCCTCTGCAGACAGCGGCGCGAGCAACATGAAAAAAGCAAAAAAGATCAGGCCTCTTGCAAGCCCTCGGCCTGAGCCTTGGCATATACACGGCGACGTTTTTCTTCGATGAGCTCGGCTACACGGAAGAGAGCGACACCTCTTACCAAGATACTGGCCGGCAAAAGAGCCCATATAGTTGTCATCCAAATCAGCGTCTGCGGACTATCCACGGCCAAAGTACCAAACAACAGGGCCACAGCCTTGATAACCGCCGGGAGTAAGAATGGCAGAAGAGCTCCTAACACAATGTTAAGAGACGCATCTCTTTTCAGACGCTCAACAATGTCGCCTCCTCGCGTCGGATCGAACAAAGGCAGATTGACCCAGACATTGAATGCGCCGTTCCGCATGGGCCAGCCGAACAGTCGCACCAAAACAACAAAGGACAGCACCAACACGAGCGACGCAGAATAGGCTACTCCGGCTGACGTCCGCACCGCGTTCACTAACTGCGGATCAGTTTCAGACGGCAGCAGCAGAACCGGCAAGCGCACGGGCGAGAACGGGAAGTCGACTGCATTGCCAATGATTTGTCCGAAATACGTCAAGATCAGAGTGAGCGCGCTTGGCTGAACCTGGCCTCGGGCCACAAACGACAACCACACCACAACGATTGCCAGAACCAGAAACTTCATACGATTGTAAGGTGCAGCGAAACGAAACTCGACGATGCTTGGGTAGCGGCCAAAGTATTCGATGAACGTCAAGAGCGCAAAAAGAAGTGCGACGACAACAACCAGTTGCGCCGTATCCGGATCAACCGTCGGCAATATCAAAGCGGGCGCCAACATGAGGAGCACCACCAAGACGGCCCGCGACAGAGCGCTGATAAACCTAGAAACCACTACTATTTCCCTTTTGACTGGACCGACGCGTTTCTGTGCTGCGCCTGTGCTCCAATGCTGGGACCGCCAAATATGACGGCTTGCCTCAATATTGCCCAATTTCTGCCTTTTTTCGCTTTCTTGCTCAAGACTCGGGACAAATAGACTTAGTATTTCCGGCAAATTGATGGTGCTTGTGGTGCTGGATTGCATCAATTTCGGAACAGAACTGGGGCGCTCTAGTAGCAGTATACCAGATGTTGTTGAAGAACGTATGAGAACCACAAAAAATGCGCAAAAAACGGTTAACAATCCGTCTTTTGCGCGCTGTTTTTTGCCGATTCAGGAACCAAGACTGGCCCTATCTACAATCTTTAGGCTCTAAACCCAGGGTCGTGCGGCACTTGCCTGTGCTTCAAAACTATCGATTGCACTGACTTTTTCCATGGTCAAACCGATGTCGTCGAGCCCTTCGAGAAGGCAACGTTTCTTGAAGGGGTCAACTTCAAAGGTGAAGACTTCTCCATCAGATGTAGTCACGGTCTGCGCCTCAAGATCGATGGTCATACGCGCATTGGAGCCCTTTTCAGCGTCCTTCATCAGCACGTCAACCTGCTCTTGCGGAAGCACGATGGGCAGAATGCCATTCTTGAAACAGTTGTTGTAAAAGATATCGGCAAAGCTCGTCGATATCACACAGCGGATCCCAAAATCCTTAATCGCCCAAGGCGCATGTTCCCGGCTGGAGCCACAGCCGAAATTGTCACCGGCCACAAGGATTTCTGTCTCTCTGTATTGAGCCTGATTGAGTACAAAGTCCAAAACTTCGTTGCCTTGCCGGTCAAATCGCATCTCGTCAAACAGGTTCGCTCCCAGTCCGGACCGCTTGATCGTCTTGAGGAATTGCTTGGGGATGATCATGTCTGTGTCGATATTCACAAGCGGCATCGGCGCCGCGATCCCAGTGAGCGTTTCAAACTTGTCCATTACATCATCTCCCGCACGTCTGTTAGTTTGCCTGTAATGGCAGCAGCGGCAGCCATGCCCGGAGATACGAGGTGTGTCCGGCCCTTGTAACCCTGCCGCCCTTCGAAGTTTCGGTTGGAGGTCGATACACAACGCTCACCTTCCGACAGTTGGTCCGGATTCATCGCCAGACACATGGAGCAACCCGCAAGCCGCCACTCAAATCCTGCTTCTTTGAAAATGTCGGCCAAGCCCTCTTCTTCGGCCTGAAGACGAACAAGCCCGGACCCCGGAACAACCATCGCCCGCAAGCCGTCTTTGATCTTCTTACCTTTCAGGATTTCGGCAGCAGCGCGCAAGTCTTCAATGCGGCCATTTGTGCAAGATCCAATAAAGACCGTGTCAATTTCGATGTCTGAGAGAGGCGTGCCAGGGGTTAGACCCATATAGTCAAGGCTGCGCTGAGCTGCTCCGACCTTGCCACCTTCGAAGTCATCCGGTGATGGAACCTTGGCCGTGATTGGAAGAACATCTTCAGGCGACGTGCCCCAAGTGACAACAGGTGCAATATCTTCGCCTTTGATGGTTACAACCATGTCCCAATGCGCGTCATCATCCGAATAGAGCGTTTTCCACCAGTTCAGAGCCGCTTCCCATTGCGCACCTTTGGGCGCATGCGGGCGGCCTTTGCAGTATTCAAAGGTTTTCTCATCCGGCGCAATCAGACCAGCGCGCGCGCCGCCTTCGATGGCCATGTTGCAGACGGTCATCCGACCTTCCATCGACAGATGGCGAATGGCTTCACCGCAATATTCAATGACGTAGCCCGTGCCACCGGCTGTGCCGGTCTTGCCGATCACAGATAGAGTGATGTCTTTCGCGGTCACACCGGGGCGTAATTTGCCGGTGATCTCCACCTTCATATTCTTCGATTTCTTCTGGATCAGAGTCTGAGTGGCCAGAACATGCTCTACCTCAGAAGTTCCAATGCCGTGAGCCAAGGCACCAAATGCGCCATGGGTCGCCGTGTGACTGTCTCCGCAGACGACTGTCATGCCCGGCAAGGTCCAGCCCTGTTCAGGACCAACAATATGCACGATGCCCTGACGCACGTCGGAGACCGGGTAATAGTGAATACCAAAATCCTTGGCGTTCTTATCGAGCGCCGCCACCTGAATGGCGCTATCCTCGGTCATATTCTTTGGATCTTCGCGACCAGGCGTGGTCGGTACGTTGTGATCAGGCACGGCGATTGTTTTCTCCGGCGCTCGCACTTTACGACCCGCCATACGCAGACCCTCAAAAGCTTGTGGGCTTGTGACTTCATGGACAAGGTGGCGATCAATATAAAGCAAGCAGGTGCCATCTTCGGCTTCATGCGCCAGATGCGCATCCCAGATTTTGTCATAGAGTGTTTTGGGGGACATTGGTCCTCTCCCATTGATGTGTGAAACGAAAGGCGACAGAGGGCAGGCAGCCTAAAGGCGTGCCAGCACAGTCATTGTTGCGCCAAAAAACCGCCAAGGCAGGCGCGCGCGGTCGTCCATGTCAAAAACCTTTATCATAGATGGTCAGATACAGTCGGAAACTGAGTCTATCAAGGTCACACGGCACTTTCAGACACAAAGAACACCGCTTTGTTGAACTTACGAAGCCCAACTGTCTTGAAGGTTCAAAGTGCGGAACCTAGTCCGGAGCCAGCATGTAGCCTTCTCCGCGGACGGTTTGTAGATAACGCGGCTGTTTTGGGTCTGCTTCAATTTTGCGTCGAAGGCGCGTGATCTGAACATCTACTGCACGCTCTTGCGCCTGACCCTTGTCGCGGCCAAGGTCTTCAACCAGTTTCGTTCGACTCACAGGCTCCCGGAGATTTTCGGCAAATATCCGCATCAGTTGAATTTCGGTTGCCGTCAGACGCACAAGTTCCTCTCCACGCATCAGTTCAGAGCGTTCGATGTCGAACCGTACAGGCCCCATGTTCAGGACTTTGGGTGTCACATGTTCAGGTTCGGGGTCTGGCATACGGCGAAGGATTGCATTGATCCGCAATAGCAGTTCCTTGGGCTCAAACGGCTTGGGTAGATAGTCGTCGGCTCCGGCTTCAAGGCCTTTGATCCGGTCCATAGTCTCGCCTTTGGCCGTCAAAAGCAGAATAGGTGTAGTGATGCTCTCTCGCAGCGCCCGCGTAAATGCAACACCGTCTTGCCCCGGCATCATCACATCCATGACGATGAGGTCAAACTCCAAGCCTGACAGCACCCGACGCGCGTGGTCAGCATCGCGGGCAATGGAAACTAAAAATCCATGGCGATCCAGAAACTTGCGTAGAAGATCCCGGATGCGTTCGTCATCATCGACGATCAAAAGATGAGGCGCAGGGTCGCTCATGTATCTGTCTCTCTCATGGCTCTATATTTGCGTCGAAGTTCCGGGTCCATCATGGCCTCCAGAACCTGTCGAAATCCAGCAACTGCTGTGGGTCCCGCGGCACGATAAGCAGAACGCATGCGTGCGCGTTGCGCATCCGAGAGCCGTTGTTCAAGCGCGTGCCCGGGATCGGTCAAGGTTAAGTGTCGTTCTCGTTTGTCGATCGTACCTTTTTCACTCTTGACCAAGCCATCATCAATCAGTGTACGCAAAACGCGGTTAAGTGATTGCTTGGTCACACCCAGAATGCTGAGAAGGTTGCTGACCGTTGTACCTGGTCTGCGTGCAATGAAATGAATGGCGCGATGATGTGCACGCCCATAGGCCAGTTCAGTTAGAATGAGATCGGGATCGGCGGTAAACCCACGATACGCAAAGAACATCGCTTCGATACCCTGCCGCAGCTGTTCGTCTGTCAGGAACAGCAGGTTCTCTCCGCTTTGTACATCTGCCATCGGAATTCCGGCCACAACTTTCACTATCCAAAGTCAAGATACGTCAGCCTTGTTGACATTCCAAGGTCTAACTGGTAGCGATTCTCAGTTTCTGCGCAATTTTATGTCCGTTGCGGACATATTCTACGCAACAAATGCAAAGACTACCGCCTATGGAGAAGAGATATGGCAGCGTATGATGATCGTGACGGCAAGATCTGGATGGATGGAAAGCTGGTCGAATGGCGGGATGCAAATGTGCATATCCTGACGCACGGGCTCCATTACGCCAGCTCGGTCTTCGAAGGAGAACGCGCCTATAACGGCAAGATCTTTGAAAGCCGGAAGCATTCGGAGCGCCTGCATTTCTCCGCGGGTCAACTTGATTTCGAGATCCCGTTTACGGTGGACGAAATTGAGGCTGCTAAAATCGAAGTCCTCCAAGCCAACGGATTCACCGACGCCTATGTCCGGGCGGTTGCATGGCGCGCATCCGGCGAAGATATGGGTGTCGCCGCAGCACGCAATCCCGTGCGCCTGGCCATCGCGGCCTGGGAATGGGGCGCCTATTATGGGGATGCCAAGATGAAGGGCGCCAAGCTTGATATCTCTAAGTGGAAACGGCCCAGCCCCGAGACCATTCCAAGCCATGCAAAGGCGGCCGGGCTCTACATGATTTGCACACTCAGCAAACATGCGGCCGAAGCGAAGGGATGCTCCGATGCGATGATGTTCGACTATCGCGGCTATGTGGCCGAGGCGACGGGAGCCAACATCTTTTTCGTCAAGGATGGCGAGGTGCACACACCCGACCCTGATTGCTTCTTGAATGGGATCACGCGCCAGACTGTGATCAGCATGCTTCGCGACCGGCAGGTCAAGGTGCACGAGCGTCACATCATGCCCGAGGAGCTGGAAAGCTTTGAGCAGTGTTGGCTCACTGGAACCGCGGCAGAAGTGACGCCGGTTGGGCAGATCGGGGACTATAATTTTGAAGTGGGTGCTCTAACGCGCGATATCGCGGAAGGGTATGAGGTGTTGGTGCGGGAGTAGGCCTTCAGCAACTTCTGATAGCTATAAACAAGAAAGGGTGCCGTCTTCGGCACCCTTTCTTGTTTTAACTCTAGTTTACTTTACCCCGGGCTCAGCCCACGCAACCGTTCTGACCGGCGGCGCAGCAACTCGACCGCTGTCAGCAGCAGGATCGAGACGGTCACCAGGATCGTCGCCGCAGCAAGGATGGTCGGGCTGATCTGTTCGCGCAAGCCCGTGAACATCTGCCAGGGCAAGGTCTGTTGCTGGGCAGACCCAACAAAGAGCACCACGACCACCTCGTCAAAGGAGGTGATGAAGGCAAAGAGGCCACCGGAGATGACGCCCGGCAGAATGAGTGGCATCTGCACGCGGAAGAAGGTGGTGATCGGATCCGCGCCCATGTTGGCCGCAGCCCGTGTCAGAGAGCGGTCAAAGCCAACAAGCGTCGCCGTGACCGTGATGATCACAAACGGCACACCCAGTGCAGCATGGGCCAGGATGACTTTCATGTACCCCACCAACCTCTGATCAAGATTGAGATTCGCCTCAAGCCAGTTTCCAAGCGGCGCGTAGAAAAAGAACATGCCCGTGGCCGAGATGATCAACGGCACGATCATAGGTGAGATTAGGATCGCCATGATCGCCTGCCGTCCCGGTACGTGGGACTGCGATAGACCGATGGCGGCCAGCGTACCCAGACTGACGGAGATAAAGGTCGCAAAAGGCGCAATGATCAGCGAGTTTTTAAGCGGTGTCATCCACTCTTCAGTACCCAGGAAATTGCGGTAGTGTTTGAGCGAATACCCCTCGGCCTGAAAGTTCAGCATTTCGGGCGTGAAGGTAAAGAAATCCTCGGCGTTAAAACTCAGCCACATGACCGGAAAGAGCGGCGCGATCAGAAAGAAGAATACCAATCCGCAGATAAACAGGAAACTGTTGTACCACAACGTTTGACCCGCTGTGTAGTAGATCGGAACGTTCTTGCGGTAGGCACCGGAATCGAGCCAATAGGCGAACCAGCTCATCACAGCGCCAATGATCACACCGGACACCGCTGCACCCAGACCGCCCGCCAAAAGACCTGCAATTGCAAGCACGGCGATTGTGCCCCAGCGCGTGACGGTTCTGCGGTCTGACATGGCATGCGCGACAAAGGCCATGACTGCGCCAACAACAGCGCCACCTAAAGCCCCTATCCAAGGTTGGCCGTACACATTCCCGGCTACAAATCCGAACATCGCGCCCAAAACGGCGGTCAGAGGCAAGGTGAAACTATTCAGCGGCGGGCGAGGAATGCTTACTTTGAGATCAGACATGTCTCAGCCCCCAGCTTCACATTATCGATGCCGACAATCCTGTCGTAACACCAGTAAAGCGCCAAAACGACCAGCAAAAGGATCGTACCGAGCGCCGCAGCGAGACCCCAGTTCAGTGAACTGGAGATGTGATACGCGATCCTGTTGGAGATAAAGACACCGTCAGTGCCGCCAACGATCTCGGGCGTAATGTAATAGCCAATCGAAAGAATGAAGACGAGGATCGAACCCGCCCCGATACCCGGCACCGACTGCGGGAAGTAAACCCGCCAGAACGCCGTCCAGTTCGTTGCGCCAAGGGATTTTGCCGCGCGCAGATATGTGGGCGGAATGGTTTTCATCACCGAATAGAGCGGCAAGATCATGAATGGCAGCAGGATATGCGTCATTGCAATAATCGTTCCGGTCGCATTGTTCATGATGATCAGTCTGTTTGCATCATCCACAAACCCGAGCCAGACCAAAATCTCATTGATGACCCCCTGTTGCTGCAACAGAACTTTCCAAGCGCTGGTCCGCACCAGAAGTGAGGTCCAGAAAGGCAGGAGAACGAGGATCATCAGCACGTTTGCCGTTCGCAACGGCAAATTCGCAAGGATCCATGCCACGGGATATCCCAGCAGGATACATGCCCCCGTAATGATCAGAGACATGTAAAGCGTGCGGATAAACAGTTTGATATAGATCTGCTGTGTTTCAGGACGCGCTTCGACGCCTTCGATAGTTTTCTGCAAATCAACAGAGTTCAGAAAATAGCCTGTCGTGTAGTCCGGACTATAGAGCGCCATCGTGCGCCAGCCTTCGGTATCAAGCCAATCCTCGTCAGTCTCCACGAACATATCGCGAAAGCTTTCTTGCGGCAGTTGATCAAGATTTGCCGCCGCCGCTTTGAGGGCGGACGCCCCTGGACCATCGTAGGACGCTATCTGCTGCACGACTTCGGCCGAGCGAAGATCAACACCCAAACCAGCATAGACAGCCTCCCAAGGGCGCTCTTCGGCAACGACATCTTCTTCCACGATGGCCGTCCAGATGGCAAAGTCTGTGTAGGCTTCGGTGGTCGCCGGAAGCAATTCAAGCAACTCTGCTGAAGGTGCAAAACCGATATCACCCCGCATGCTCTCACCGGCCATCGCGGCAAGTATCGCGCGGCGGTCTTTCAAAAATGAGTCAGCCCCTTCGCCGGAAAGCAATTCAAACCAAAACTCGGATGTTTTGAACGCAGGGTCGATGTCTACAAGCGCATCTTCGAATTCTTCGCCCATGTCATCAAGGCTGCGACCTGTGCCACGGAACATCGACGACAGGCCCGGTTGCTCATAGTTCAAGCGGTTACCAACCTGCGTATGCCGCTTTGCTTCCGCTGCCTTGAACATATCGAAAAAGAGGGCCTGATAGACAGCTTCTTCGGGGGTTCTCCACTGTTGGGATCCCACTCCTGAAGAGCCTCCACGGTATGAGGCAGAGTGTGCGAAACGATCTGATTTTCCACAGACCGGAATAACATGGACACGATGGGAACGATGAATGTGACCAGCACAAAAATCAGCAGAGGCGCAATCAACAGAAGCGCTCTGAGCTTCTGACGCCGCAAAGTTCGGGAAAGGCTACGCTTTAGCGGTGAGCCGTCCGCGGCCAGAACAGGGCCGGTCTGCGTGGTGTCGCTCATCTTTGTCCCGTCGGTCTTTTATTATTGTGAGAAGGGCCCATGGGCCCTTCCCGGTATTCTAGCAAAAGCTCAAATTATTGAGCCAGCCACGCCTGGAATTTGGCGTCGATGTCGTCACGATAGTCCGCCCAGAACTCGTAGTTATAGAGGAACGTGTTCGCGGCGTTGTTTGGATCGGTGGGCATATGTGGTGCCATATCGATACCCAACTCTGCGTGCTGACCAACAAGCGGTGCAGAGGATGCACGCGCTGGGCCGTACGAGATGTACTTGGCTTGATCTGCCAGACGCTGCGTGTCTGTCGCAAACTTCACAAAGTCCATGGCGCGGTGCAGACGATCCTCAGGCAAGTTCGCCGGAATGATCCAGCCGTCCAGGTCAAACACCTGAGCATCCCACATCATGCCAATCGGCTGCTTCTGCTCTTCGATCGCTGCAAAGAGGCGGCCATTGTAGGTCGAACCCATGAAAACTTCGCCATCGGCCAGAAGCTGAGGCGTGTCGGCACCAGCGGACCACCAGATCACGTTGTCTTTGATCGTCGAAAGCTTGTCGAGCGCCTGTTGCTGACCTTCTTCGGTGGCCAGAACGTCATATACGTCTTCCTTGGCAACACCGTCACAGAGCAGAGCCCATTCGACGTTGTTGATCGGGCGCTTTTCTAGCGAGCGCTTGCCTGGATACTTCTCCAAGTCAAATACGTCACAGATTTGGCTTGGAGGCTCAACGCCGTCTGGCACCATATCTGTACGGAAGCCGAATGTAGTCGAGTAAACGATCTGCGGGATAAAGCAGTCACCGACCAAAAGCTCACCAAAGTCTTCCTCAGCAGACGTTCCATCAGGTGCAGCTGCAAGATCCTTCTCAGGATCGATTTCAATCGCCAGACCTTCGTCGCAGAGACGCAGCGCGTCTGCCGCTACGACGTCAACGACATCCCAGGTTACGCTGCCGGCTTCGTCCATCGCCCGCAGCTTTGCCACAGCCTCTGCAGAGCTTTCGTCCCAGATGACTTCCAGACCTTCGTGCATTTCCGCGTAAGGAATGGTGTAGGCGTTCTGTTGGCTCTTTTGGTAAGCACCGCCCCACGAAACCACTGTCATGGAGTCTGCCATTTTGGCATGGCCGTCAGCAAACGCCGACCCAGCCGCAACCACAAGAGCGGTCGATGCCATAAGTGTTGTCGTCAGTTTCATTTCATACTCCCAAGTATCTTCCCGTTTTTTACATTTTGAGCCTCGGTTCACGGGATGAAAATCCAAAGCCTCAGTTTATTCGCACCGCCTCCGTTTGAGCAGTTCGAATTCTCTAGTTTCTAGGGCGCATCCAGCGCCCGACAATCTTCCGGCAACCAGCCGATTTCAATCGTTTCACCCGGCGTTAGGCGTACCTGATCAGGCGCATTTCGCGATTTGATCACAAAGTTGTCGTTCCCTGCCACGCGAAGCCGCGTGCGGAAAATGTCACCCATGTAGATGAATTCCAGAACTTCAGCCTTGATTGTATGGGTGCCCTTCTTAAGGCGGTTCTTATCGAATTCCACACGTTCCGGCCGGATCGACACCAGTGTGCGATCACCGACGGCGCTGACGTTCACAGGTTTGCAATCAATCAGTTCACCGTCATCAAGTTCCACCAAAGCAATTTCGCCTTTGATCTCTTTGACAGTGCCAACAAGCGTGTTGTTCTCACCGATAAACTGCGCCACGAAACTGTTCTTGGGGCTTTCATATAGAACATCGGGCGCATCAATCTGCTGGATACGGCCATCGTCAAACACAGCAACACGGTCTGACATTGTTAGTGCTTCTGTCTGGTCGTGTGTCACATACACTGTCGTGATGCCAAGATCATGCGCAAGATTGGTGATCTCAAACTGCATGTGCTCGCGCAACTGCTTGTCAAGTGCGCCAAGCGGTTCGTCCATCAAAACCAGTTCCGGCTCAAACACCAGTGCACGCGCGAGGGCGATACGCTGTTGTTGACCACCCGAAAGTTGAGCAGGTCTGCGACCGCCAAAATCGCCCATTTGCACCATATCAAGTGCGCGTTTAACTTTGGCTTCACGATCCGATTTGCCCAGCTTGCGAACCTCTAGCGGGAAGGACAGGTTTTCCGCCACAGTCATATGCGGGAAGAGCGCGTAGTTTTGAAACACCATTCCGATACCGCGCTTATGCGGCGGGATGTTGTTAATTGACACGCCATCAAGGAGAATTTTGCCATGAGTTGCTGTCTCAAAACCAGCAAGCATCATCAGACAGGTTGTCTTGCCTGACCCAGAAGGCCCAAGCATTGTCAAAAATTCACCTTTCGGGATGGACAAGTTCAGGTCTTTGACGACCAGTATCTCTCCATCATAACTCTTTTGCACACGCTCAAATGCGACAAACGCATCGCTGGATTGCGAGTCTAGCAAGAGTGTCTCCCCATTTTATGCTTCGCGAGTTTTCCCGCGTTCGGCTGACACTTAAATCGGGATTCTTGCTTTTATGCAAGAAAACTTAACGAAATTCTGGGCCTTCACTAATCATTCGCTTTCTTTGCACGCACACGCGCCAATAAAGACCCTGAAACACCACGTGTCACGTCCAGATAGAAACCTCATATTGCCAAGGGCTATGCTTCATTTCCCAACACAATGCGCCGGGCCAAAAGATCAGCTTCCATCAGAGCTTCAGTATGGCGGGTGATATCACCAAACCCTCTTACATTACACGCACGCAGGAGATAGCGATGTGTGAACCCAAGCTTATCAAAAGCTGGTGCATACTGCTCCAGGATATCCGTGTAGTGATCTTCGCTTTCACCTTGGGTCTGAACAAAAACCAAAGTCTTATCGCGACCAAGTTTTGAGGGGATCTCGGCTGTAAGGTAATCTGGCACCAGAAAAGCAAAGAAACGGTCGAGCGCCAGTTTGGTCAAACCGGAAATGTTACAGAAGTAAATTGGTGTCGCGAGCACCAACACATCTGCACCTTCAACATCGGCAAGCACAGGTCCAAGATCATCGTCAGGCCCATATTCATTCATATGACCGTTAGCTTCCGTATATCCTTGAAACCGCAAATCGCGCAGAGAATGCGTTTGAGTTTGTGCGCCGTGGACCTCTGCGGCTGCGCAAAACCTCTCTGCCAAAAGATCACTGTTGCCCGCCTTCCGCGGGCTACCCAAAAGGCAAACTATGTCCGTCATTTCACCCTTCTTTATCTTCAGTCCCTCTACCCGTGGCCAGTCACCGCGGGCACCAAAGTGCCAGGCCGCCAATTGAGTGGCCCGATATTTCAACAAGGTTTGAGAAATTCCCGTTTCTCGTCTCGCCCTGCTTTTATTTCGCGCCCCAAGTGTGAGGCAAGATTGCGGAAACCAGAAACGCAAAACAGTTTTCGCTACAAAAACGCAGGGCTGGCACCAACGCGCACATCCCATGTCTTCTGCGTATTTCTCCTCCCGCTGTATACCAATGTGCGCTTCTTTTTCGAAGCGTCAACACCTAGATATTGACCGGGTGCAAAACGTTGCGCTGAATTCACTTTTGACCTTGGTTCGCTAATGAGTTTTGAATGTGAGGGTCAAAAGGACCAAACCAACATGAGCAAAAAACGCACCGTATTTTCAAATACTGAGTATCACCGCCGAATCGCAAAGACACGTCGTGCAATGGGTGACGCGGGCATTGATCTTCTGTTCGTAACCGACCCCTCCAACCAAAACTGGCTCACTGGTTATGATGGGTGGTCTTTCTACGTGCACCAAGGGGTCATTCTAACACAGGATGGTCTACCAATTTGGTGGGGCCGCTATATGGACATGCTTGGTGGGCGGCGCACATGTTGGATGGAGGATGAATTCATCCTTGGGTATTCGGATGATTTTGTGCAATCCACAGAGCGCCATCCGATGCAAGATCTGGCTCGACACATAATTGACTTGGGGCATTCCGGTGCGCGCATCGGAGTTGAGATGGAGAACTACTATTACTCCGCCAAGGCGCACGCTGTTCTTGCCGCCGAATTGCCAAACGCAACCCTGCTCGATGCAACCGCACTTGTGAATTGGCAACGGCTGGCGAAATCAGAAGACGAGATTGCCATGATCCGCCGTGCGGCGAAAATATCGGAAAAAGTGGTACATACGGCAATTAAACGCGCCGAGCCGGGTATGCGTAAAAATGATCTGGTGGCAGACATCTTTCACGCGGGAATTTCGGGCGTAGATGATATTTGGGGCGACTATCCTGCAATCCTGCCGCTTACCCCTTCTGGTCTCGACGCCACAGCAGCGCATTTGACGTGGAACGGTGACGAAATGCAGGCGGGTGAAGCTACATTTTTTGAATTGTCAGGATGTCATCACCGGTACCACGCCCCTCTATGCCGAACCGTGTTTCTCGGAACACCCCCGCCTGACATGCTTGAAGCTGAAAAGGCGCAGATTGAAGGGATCGAAGCCGGACTAAACGCTGCACGCGCTGGCAATCGGACATGTGACATTGCGAATGCGTTCATGAATGTGTTGACCAAATACGGCATCAAGCGCGACGGGCGCATGGGGTATCCCATTGGGCTGAGCTATCCCCCTGATTGGGGTGAGCGGACAGCATCAATCCGTACCGAGGACACAACGGTTTTGGAGCCTGGCATGACCTTTCATTTCATGCCAGCGCTTTGGATGGATACCTGGGGTCTCGAGACGACGGAGTCTATCCTGATCAAAGACACAGGACCTGCCGAAGCTTTCTGCGACATGCCCAGAAAGCTCTTTGTAAAACCATGATGGAGCGCGGTTTAGCTAGCCGCCTTCATCATGCCTTCATTGATTAACTGCTTATGCGTCAGGTCAAGCGCCCGCGAGGCGCGCGCAATTAACTGATCCACTTCATCCTTGGTGATGATCAGCGGCGGCGAAATCACCATACGATCACCCACATGCCGCATGATCAGGCTGTTCGCAAAACAATGCTCACGGCACATCAAGCCAACAGTCCCTGCATCTGATGCAAACTTGGCGCGACTGGCTTTATCCGGGGTCAACGCGATAGACCCCATCAAGCCAATGATTCTAGCCTCGCCAACTAACGGATGGTCTGCGAGTGATTCCCACTTTTCTTTCAGATAAGGCGCTGTTTCGTTTCCAGCCCGGTCAACAATGCCTTCTTCATCGAGAATACGCAGGTTTTCGAGCGCAACCGCACAGGTCACCGGGTGGCCCGAATACGTATACCCATGGCTGAATTCGCAGTTGTTAAGAACCTCGGCCACTTCATCACAAAGGATCGACCCACCCACAGGGGCATAGCCCGAGCTAATACCCTTGGCGACCGTCATAATATGAGGGCGAAT
Source organism: Roseovarius sp. W115 (assembly GCF_032842945.2). Lineage (NCBI taxonomy): Bacteria > Pseudomonadati > Pseudomonadota > Alphaproteobacteria > Rhodobacterales > Roseobacteraceae > Roseovarius > Roseovarius rhodophyticola. The sequence goes on along the minus strand of NZ_CP146606.1, from coordinate 1,620,401 downwards.
GCCCATAGTTTCACAGCCAAACCACTTGCCTGTACGCCCAAACCCACAAATCACCTCATCGGCAATCAGAAGAATGTTGTACTTGTCGCAAATGCGCTGAATTTCGGGCCAGTAGGTGTCTGGTGGAATGATCACGCCACCTGCGCCTTGGATCGGCTCACCGATAAAGGCCCCTACCCGATCTTCACCGAGTTCAAGAATAGCCTCTTCCAGTGCGCGTGCACGCTGCAGGCCAAACTCATTGGGGTCCATATCCCCGCCCTCGGCCCACCAATGTGGTTGATCAATATGATGAATGTCCGGGATCGGCATCCCGCCTTGGGCGTGCATATAGGCCATTCCACCCAAAGATGCGCTGCCCATGGAGGATCCATGATAGGCATTCTTGCGGGTGACAATGATGTTCTTTTGCGGATGGCCTTTCTCCTGCCAATAGGTGCGGACAAGGCGAATGTTTGTGTCGTTAGCTTCTGATCCAGAACTGGCGAAAAACACGTTGTTCAGATCATACGGAGTCAGCTCCGCCAGCCGGTCCGCCAGCGCAATCGCAGGCACATGCGTCGTCTGGAAAAACGTATTGTAGTAGGGAAGTTCTTTCATCTGGCGCGCAGCTGCTTCGGCCAATTCGTGTCGTCCGTATCCCAGATTCACGCACCACAATCCCGCCATCGCATCGAGAAACTCGTTCCCGTCGCTATCAGTCAGGGTGACACCTTTGGCGCGCGTGATTACCCGAGCGCCCTTCTTGGCCAAGTCATGACCATGCGTGAAAGGATGCAAGTGATGCGCAGCATCAAGAGCCTGCAATTCACTGGTGGGCATATGGTTGGTGATCAGCGACATGGCGCACCTCTCGGACTATGGAAAAAGCGGCGCTAGTCGCCGTATGCACAGAATATGATCAAATTATTTTGAGTCAATCGACTCAGCTTACTTAGAGCTGACTTCCAGTGATTGGCGCACTTGTTCCATTCCTTGAATGACATCTTCTCGAATGGCGCGCGCTGCAGCTTCGGCATCACGTGCATGCATCGCATCCAAAATGTCCTTGTGCTTATCAGGAAGGCTCTGAGTTCCAATGCGCCCACAAACAACTCTCAGCGATGGTCCAAATCGAAGCCAGAGGCCTTCTGCCAAATCTGCCAGAATTGGTGCGTCAGCAATCGCATAGATTTGTGTGTGGAACTGATAGTTCTCATGCAAGTATTCGCGCAAATCTCCACGTGCAATCGCTTGGTCCAATGCATGATCGAGTGATTTGAGATGTGCCAGGTCTTCGAGTGTCGCCCGTTCCGTTGCCCTTAGTACCAAATGCGGATCAAGCCACTGACGCGCCAAGATAAGCTCGCTTATGTTTTCAGCACTGAGCGTTGGAACACAGACACGGCGGTTGCCTTGAAACTCCAAAGCCCCTTCCGCCGTCAAGCGACGAATGGCCTCTCGCACAGGCGTCATTCCTGCACCAAGCTGATCTGTCAAACCCTGAATGGTCACTGCCTGGCCCGGCGCCAGATCCCCAAACAAAATCATGTCTCGCAAGGTCTGATAAATGACCTGATGCGCCGGAAGCGCGGCTTGCCTTTGCGCGGCTAGTTCAACCTTGCCAGCTGACTTATTCATCAGAACCGTACCTTTCAAAGGTCACGGCCAATCCCAGCTTGCGAGCTTGGCCACGAGGTGAATAGAGTATCATTTTACGCAGTATGATCTTTTTGATCAAATCCAACAGCCAGAAAGCCGCAAAATACGTATGAACGACCTAGACAGGATATGGGAAGACGAAGCATATGGGGCGGGTCCGATTGAATCCTGCTGGTGGGCCGAAACAGTGGAGCCGCAGGATTGGCCATCATTGAACTCGGAAATCAAAACAGATGTTGCGATCATAGGTGCTGGGTTCACCGGCCTGTCCGCAGCGCTGCACCTGGCCGAGGCAGGGTTGGGCGTAACTGTCCTAGAGGCACAACACCCATATTGGGGCGCTTCAGGGCGTAATGGTGGGTTCTGCTGTTTAGGTGGCGCAAAAGCCAGTCATGCAGATTTGGTTGCACGCTTTGGCAAAGAAGAAGCAAGGGGGTTTTGCCAGGCTGAAAAATCAGCCGTTGAATGTGTTGATGGGCTTATTGACCGGCTTGGGCTGGAGGTCGACCGCCATTCCGATGGGGAAACGCAACTGGCGCACAGAGCGCGGGACTTTGAAGATCTAAAGGCAGGCGTTGATCAGACGCGGGATTTGTACGGGCTTGAAACCCAAATCATTCCTCCGGAAGAATTAGTCCAGACCGGGATGAACGGACCATTCCATGGTGCGGCAACAGTCAATATCGGCTTCGCCTTGAATCCCCGCAAATATGCATCTGGTCTGGCGCATGCAGCGCAAAACGCAGGTGCAAGGATTTTCGCAAAAAGTCTTGTAACAAATATCGAAAAACTACCGGGTTCAGAATACCGACTTCACACAAAAAGCGGCTCTGTTACGGCCAAAAAGTTCATTTTGGCCACCAACGGCTATAGCTCGGACAACGTTCCAAACTGGATGTCTGGGCGGTACTTGCCCACGCAATCCAGTGTTCTGGTCACACGCCCGATTAGTCAGGATGAGCAACTGGCACAAGGATGGACCAGCACGCAGATGTGCTACGACACACGACATTTGCTGCACTATTTCCGGCTTATGCCGGACGGGCGCATGCTATTTGGTATGCGTGGAGGATTGACCCACACGCCTCAGAGCGAAAGTGCTATTCGCCGGAAAATCCGTTCCGATTTCGACACCATGTTTCCCGCCTGGTCACACGTTGAGACGCCATACTATTGGTCGGGGTTCGTTTGTCTGACACGTGATCTGATCCCCTATGCCGGTCCAATTCCGGGAATGGAGGATGGTTTTGCCGGTTTTGCCTTTCACGGCAATGGTGTCTCAATGGGAAGCTATACAGGGCGGTTGCTGGCCGATCTTGTGCGCGGCATTGAGCCCAGACTTCCTTACCCAGCGCCAATGTGGCATGTGCCCAGGCGCTTTCCATTGGGGCGCTTTCGTAGGATGCTGATGCGCCCGGCTTACTTGCGATATGCCTGGTTAGATCGCTAACCCTGTGGTGTTTTGAGCGACCGCGCCCGACCACGTTTCAAGCCAAGCTGTCGCTCCCTCAATATGATTGTGATGCCCGCCAGAATAACCAGCCCACCACCGATCAGCATCTGCTGCGTCGGGACCTCATCGAAAAAGACATATCCAATTGCAATGGCAAACAGCATCGAAGCGTAGTCGAAAGGCGCAATGACACTGACGTCTGCATACCGGTATGCAGACGTCAAAAATATCTGCGCCACGCCGCCAAGTATACCCGCAGAAATCAAGAAAACAGTCTCTGTTAAACCAGGAATGACCCATCCGAAGGGTATGGTAAGCAAAGACAGAAGTGTCGATGTCAGCGAGAAATAGAATACAATCGCGCTGGTTCGTTCTGTCCGCACAAGCTTTCGAATATAGATCTGCGCCAGTGCCGCACAGGTCGCACCTAGAAGAACAAGAACGGCACCGACAGCTTGCGCTGTTTCGACATTGGGCCCACTCAAAGTTGTCAATCGCGGCGCTAAAACGATAAGGACGCCAGCAAGCCCCAGCGCAACGGCCCCAATCCGAAAGACACCGACCTTTTCATCAAGAAACATCGCGGCAAACACGACAACCAGCAGCGGCGCGGCATAGCCCAAAGCCGTGACTTCAGGCAGGGGCAAAAGACCCAAGCCCGCAAACATCAACCCCATTGCCGTCGTTCCCACAACGCCGCGCCAGAAATGACCCATACGAGACTCTACTTTGAGTCCCGACCGCATCTCCCCACGAAGAGCAAGCCAGGCGAAAATTACCGGGATCGCAAAAAACGACCGGAAAAATACGGCTTGTCCCGGCGGCACATGCTCAGATGCTGCTTTGATCAGAGCAGACATGACGATGAAGAGCATCACCGCACAAAGCTTGAGAGCAATTCCCTTAAATGGGTTCATAGAGTGGCCTTTCTCGTCAGAACGTGACGGATGGCCTGCAATATTTCAAATGCCGTCTCAGCAACCCTGCTATGTCACGGCACAATGTGCATCAACAACGCGCTGCACCATCGGTGCGAAATGGGCAAACTCAGGCGTGTGCATATCCGGGTCTTTACCCGCATCGTCAAGATAGCGAACAGCAACGATGTCTTGCACGTTCGGGTTACGTTCAAAATCCGCGACCTCAAGGTCATTCATCGGCCCACCCTGAAGGTTCAAAGAATGCACCGACGCGTCAGACAATTCATCAAAATAAGTAGGGTTGATGGCGCATAAGTACCGTTTGGCCGCCACATGATACCGCACGCAATCCGTGACAATGGTCGGAAAGAAAGCCTCAAGAACTTTCGCGCCAGCCTCTTCATGATAGCGGTCTTCGGTATCCTCCATTGAGAACGTGCCGAACTCAGAAGTGAAATGTCCTATGTCATGCAAAAGTGCCGCGACGATAATCTCTTCACCCAGGCCTTTTTGCTCTGCGAGAGTGGCCCCTTGTAACATGTGCTGAGCCATCGTGACCGGTTCACCTAAGTATTCCTCATCCCCACAACGCGCAAAGATGTCGGCGATGAAATCGACTATGTTTGCCTGTGTTAGAGTCTCATTCATACTCATTTACTCAGCCGCCTTCACAATCTCTTGCACCAGCGCGGCATGCGTTGACCGCAATCCATCCATATCTGCATAGCACCCTTGAAGCCATCGCGACCCGGACCCGGAATACCCCTTTCGAGCATGCAACACGCGAGTGTTGTCGACGACAAAGCACTCACCTGGTTCAAGCTTGAACGTGATCTCCATATCCGGATCGTCGATGATCTGACCCAGTCGCCGGTAAGCTGCGTAATAGGCTGCCATATCTGCATAAGGCACATCAGTGATCGCCGCGGCCGACCGATTGTTGAAGCGCACGCCTACCAACGCGCCATCTGGTGCCAACTCAATCATCGGACGCCGAGATCGCAGACAAACACCCTCAGACCCGGCAAATTCAAACCGTGCGCAATAAGAACTCAAAAGGTGAAATCCACGAGGATCCTCTCGCTGTAGGCGCTGCGCACAGGCAAATCCGTCGACCACCATGTTTTCCCCACCCTCAGCCGAGTTTTCCAAACAGTAGAGAATTTGTACTGTTGGCACGGGATCGCGGTATGGATTGTCTGTATGTGCCTGCAGCCCCAATCCGGTAAACGCCAGGTTGGAAGGATTGACCTCAGTCCGGACTTCAAAATGACGCCCATAATTGGTTTCGCGCACGTATCCAAAAAGATCAGCAACCTTAAACAATGCGCCTTCTTGCACAGGCCCGCCAGACAGCTTGCCAAATCCAAACTGCACCACGCCATCCAACCAAGCAGCAAGAGCTTCCTTGTCGGTTTTGACCTGATTGAAATCAGCTTGCGGGATATGGTCGCCCATGGCCGCATCCCAAACAATGATTTCGTCACTAACCCAGCCTTTTTCGGACATTTGTGGCAGGTCATAACAATGCGCCAGCAACCAATTGAGGTCATAGTCGATGCGCTCGCCTGTCGGCGCGAACGTGAGTGTTAACGTATCCCCGGCAACCTCGGCACCCTGAATTGCAATGTCTTCCGGGATGTCAGACAAGGCAATCAGACGCTGTCCATTGCCAGACGCCCGCGTGCCTTCATCCCAGGCATTGTCGCGCAGCCAAATGGCGTGATAGCGCGATGTGACACCAGCCATATCCAGAGCGATGGCAGCACCATCTTCGATGATCTTAACAGTGGTCATGACAGCACCTCCTAACGCAGGCTATCGCGCCGCTTGCATCAGCGCCGTTGAATTTCCGACGCGCTACTATGCCTGAAAACGACATTGGCGTCGGTTTTGCGTGTTCCAAGTGATCTGCTGGTTGCCATGCTTCGTATTTACCAGAAAAGGAGAGGCACAATGCCTACACTGCTTGGAATTTTGTTTTGCCTTTTGGCAATGCCAGCCTGGGCATTGGATCTCGAAAGCAAGTTTTCCAACATCGACGGCGGCACGCATCAGCTCTCGAATTGGGTGGGTCAGCCCATTTTGGTTGTCAACACAGCGTCCCTCTGTGGCTTCACTGGGCAATACTCCGATCTGCAAAGACTGCACGATACCTGCAGTGACAAAGGCCTCGTCGTACTGGCTGTTCCCTCTGACGACTTTTCACAAGAACTTGGAAGCGAAGATGAGGTCAAAGAATTTTGTGAGGTCAATTACAACATCACTCTGCCAATGACCGGCATCACCAATGTGACAGGCGCTCATGCGCATCCGTTTTACAAATCTCTTGCGGCGGAAGAGGGGTTCCAACCGACTTGGAATTTTAACAAAGTTCTGATTGATACCGACGGTGAAGTCGCTGGCACATTCCGCTCTTCGGTCAAGCCAATGTCTCGCCAAATCACAGATCCGATTGAAGACATGCTCAGTCAGATGGGCGGCTAGGCACGCGCGCCGCACCCGGCTCTTTGCTGGGTGGTACGTTATAGATCTTTCGGTAAGCGCGTGAAAAATGCGTCGGACTGGCAAATCCGCATAAGACGCTAATTTCGGTGACGCTCATATCAGTTTGCCTCAACAGATGGCGCGCTTTTTCTAATCTAGTGGTGATATAATACCGGCTGGGCGATATACTTAATACCGATTGAAACAGACGTTCCAACTGGCGAACTGACACACCAATTTCAGCGGCGATTTCACTCAACTTCAGAGGATCTTCTATCGTGTTGCGCATAATCTCAATCGCTTGAATGACCTTGCGATTGCCTCGCGCAAGACGGGAGGGAAGCGTCAGACGCTGCGCATGATCTTGATCACGCGGGGCGGTATAGACCATCTGTTCTGCAACCCACTCCACCAACTTCAGACCATAGTCTTCTTCGATAAGATGCAGCATCAGGTCCATAGAGGACGCACCACCGGCGCATGAAAACACTCGCCCGTCCACAGAATAAATAGTGTCCTGCATACTGACCTGCGGCAGCGCCTCTGTCAGCGCATCCACATATTCCCAATGCGTCGTCACACGTTTGCCCGCGATCAACCCGGCAAGGGCCAACGTATAGGTCCCACTGCTCAACGCACCAAAACTGATGCCTTTGCGTGTCTCGCGCCGCAACCAGGCGAGAACGTCGCGCGTGCTGCCTTCGACGGCCTGTTCACCTGCGCAAACAACAAGCGTATCTTCGCGACTCAGGGTTTCGAGACCACCATCAACCTCAACTGTCACTCCATTCCAGGCGCGCGCTGGTTTTCCATCGGCACTCAGTAGCCGACATTCGTAAAACCGTTTGCCGCTGGAATGACGATTGGCAAGACTCAGTGCTTCGAGCGCACAGGTAAAGCCAAGCATCGAATAACCCGGGATCAACAGGAAAACATAGCGCTTGGGCGCGTGTTCGTGCTCCGTCATTACCGGCTCATCCCTTTGATGTCAGCTGCGCATATTTGCTCCGTTGGCGTCGTAGACCGGAGCACCTTGCACTTCCGCCTTGTACATCTCACCAAGGATTTCCACGTCGAGCACCTCACCGGCACCCGCATGTTCGCTTGCGACATATGCCATCGCCATAGACCGCCCGACTCGGTGTGCGTAGCCCCCCGCCGTGATGTATCCAATGGCCTCACCGCCGCGAAGAACAGCCTCATCACCGGTCACATCAATCCCATCTACATCAATGGTCAGAGTGACCAATTTGCGCTCCACGCCTTCTTTGACAAAAGCCTCGGTCGCGGCTTTACCGACGAAATTCTTCTTCCAGTTGATGAAAGCATCCAGGCCTGATTCAACTGCGTTGAAGTCGGGCCGGAATTCCAATGTCCAGGCACCCCAACCTTTCTCCAACCTCATCGACATCAACGCACGTGCGCCATACCACCGATATCCCAGATCGGCACCCGCGTCCTCAATCGCCTCCGCCAGACGCAAAAGATACTGTGGGCGACAGTAGATTTCGTACCCAAGCTCACCGCTAAACGATATCCGGTTAAGGATAACTGGCACGCCTCCAACAAAAGTCTGGCGCAAATCACGGAATTTCAGCGCGTCCGCACTCACATCATCGCGTGTAATGCGAGACAACAGTTCTCTCGATTTGGGACCGCTCAACGCAATGCCGTGCCAATCATCTGAGGCATTGCGATAGCTCACATCATTTGGCAGATCCTTTTCGAACCAGCGGCGATGCGCCTCCTGCATTGCTCCAGAGCCGAACAGGATAAAGTGATCCTCAGAGAGGCATGCGACAGTCAGATCACCATACAGCCGTCCCTTGGGCGTCAGCATCGGGGTCAGCGTCAATCGACCCGTTTTTGGGACATATCCGGCAAGAAAATAGTCTAAATACGCGCGTGCGCCTTTGCCGGTAAACTCATGTTTCGCAAAATTCGCAATCTCAATACCACCAACCGCGTTTTGCACCGCTTCGATTTCACGCGCGACATAGTCATGACTGCGATTGCGCTCGAATGATGGTTCTTCGTGCGCATCTTCAGGCCCATCAGCGAACCACAGAGCGTGCTCAAGGCCAAAGCCCTGATCCATGCGCGCTCCTCGCGCAATAAGCCGGTCGTAGAGCGCCGTTGTCTTCTGCATCCGGCCCTTGGGCAACGTCTCGTTGGGAAAGGTCATAACGAAACGACGTTCATAGTTCTCGGTCGACTTAACCGTTCCCCAATCGGGCGTCGCCCAATCGCCAAACCGCGCCACATCCATGGCCCAGACATCAATCGACGGCTCTCCGTCAATCATCCATTCCGCCATGGTCAGGCCCACACCACCCCCCTGACAGAAGCCCGCCATAACGCCGACTGCGCACCAGTAATTATGCATGCCCGGCACGGGGCCAATCATTGGGTTGCCATCTGGCCCAAAGGTGAAAGGGCCGTTGATCGCATCTTTGATCCCAGCATCAGCCAATGCAGGAATTCGTTCAAATCCAAGCTCAAGACGATCTGCAATATTCTCCAGCTTGGGCTGCAAAAGCTCATGCCCGAAATCCCAAGGCGTCCCACCGACTTTCCAGGGCGTTCCGACCGGCTCATATGTGCCCAGAAGCATCCCATCGCGTTCCTGCCTGAAATAGATGTTGGCCTCATAGTCAATGCCGCAGGGCAGGCGAGATCCGAAGTTGGCCACTTCATCGATCCGGTCTGTTAGCAAATAGTGATGCTCCATCGGCTGCACCGGGATGTTTAGCCCGGCCATTTGCCCCACTTCCCGTGCCCACAGACCCCCACAATTTACGACGTATTCGGCAATAATAGTGCCTCTTTCGGTGGTTACTTCCCACTGACCATCCGGTCTTTGGGTTGTTGCTGTCACCGGTGTGTGCGTAAAGTATTGCCCGCCATAGTGCTTGGCGGCTTTGGCGAAGGCATAGGTCGTACCGGACGGGTCCAGATCCCCATCCTGATCGTCCCAGAGCGCTGCATAGTAATGCTTGGGATCAATCAGCGGATGGCGCTCCGCCAACTCTTTGGGGCTGATCCATTCCTGGTGTAGGCCCATATACCGCGCCTTGGACCGCTCCCGCTTGAGATAATCGTGCCAAGCCTTGTTCGAGGCGACATAAAAGCCACCCGTCATATGCAGACCTACGGACTGTCCGGAAAGCTCCTCAATCTCCTTGTAGAGTCCGATTGTGTAGCTTTGTAGGCGACTGATGTTTGGATCTGAACTGATCGTGTGAATTTGCCCCGCCGCATGCCAGCTTGACCCGGATGTCAGCTCATTCCGCTCCAGAAGGACCACATCTTTCCACCCAAACTTGCTGAGGTGAAACAGGATGGAGCATCCCACCACACCGCCACCAATAATCACAACTTTTGCGTGGCTGGGGAGTGGCTTTCCCCGGCTTGTCTCATCTTTCTGAATGTTGAGCGTGGATTGCGCCAGCGTGTCACTCATGGTCTTTTCCTCATCGTCCTTTACCCGCGTGAGCGCGGCCTATGTCCAATCCATCACGACTTTGCCGGCATTGCCCGAAATCATCGCGGCAAACCCGTCTTCAAAATCGTCGATGGAGATCCTGTGTGTGATCAGCCCCGAGACGTCGAGACCCGACTGGACCAAGGCAATCATCTTGTACCAGGTCTCATACATCTCGCGGCCATAGATGCCCTTGATATGCAGCATCTTGAAAATGACGCTGTTCCAATCAACTGGGAATTCCGTGGGCGCAATACCCAGCAACGCGACCTTCCCGCCATTGTTCATCCGCGCGATCATCTGCTGCATCGCGGCCGATGCACCAGACATCTCAAGGCCCACGTCAAACCCTTCGGTCATGCCGATTTCGTCCATGACATCGCGCAAATTTTCTTTCGAAACGTCAACTACATGCTGCACGCCCATCTTTTGAGCCAGTTCAAGTCGGTAAGGGGTGATATCGGTGATCACAACTTTCCGCGCACCCACCTTTTGTGCCACCAGCGCGCCCATGATCCCAATGGGGCCAGCCCCGGTGACAAGTACATCTTCCCCCACCAGATCAAAGGACAAAGCAGTGTGCACCGCATTTCCAAACGGGTCGAAGATAGCCGCGATCTCATCCGGAATGTCCTTCGGGATGGGCACAACATTGTCTTCGGGAATGCAGAGATACTCAGCAAAGCTACCGGGGCGGTTGACGCCCACACCCTTGGTGTTTCGGCACAGATGACCGCGCCCCGCGCGGCAATTCCGGCACGTACCGCAGACGATGTGACCTTCACCCGAGACACGCTGACCAATCTTGTACTTCATGGCCGCTGCACCGGTATCCACGATCTCGCCGACAAACTCATGTCCGGCGACCATCGGGACAGGCACAGTCTTGGCGCTGAACTCATCCCATTTCCAGATATGCACATCCGTGCCACAAATCGCCGACTTTTTAACCTTGATCAGCACATCGGCTGGTCCGGGTTCTGGAACAGGGACATGTTCCATCCACAGACCCACTTCCGGCTTGGCTTTCACAAGGGCTTTCATCTGGTTCTGCATCGCCTAATCCCACAAATCGGTGCTGAGGTACTTCAAGCCGCTGTCACACATCACAATGGCGACTGTGCCACCTTGCTCGACACCGGACAGAAGCTGAATTGCCGCCGCGAGATTGGCTCCGGCAGAGTATCCCGCAAAAATGCCTTCGTGCCGCGCCAAAAGACGCGTTGCTTCAGCTGCATCTCGTCCTGAAACAGTGACTGATCCAGCTAAATTCACGTTTTCTAGATGAGTTGGGTTCGAGATTGAATACCCGCCGCCCTGTATAGGATGATCCGGCCTATCGGGTTCCACAGCGTAACAGCGCACACCTTTCGGTTCCAGAAAACGCGTTGTGCCTGCCAGTGTTCCACTCGACCCAATGAAATCACAAAATGCCGTCACCTTGCCCTCGGACTGCGCCCACATCTCTGGGGCGGTACCGGTCTCATGCGCCTCAGGATTTCCTGCACGCTGAAATTGGTCAGCGCGGTAAGCACTTCGTTCCTGGGTCAGCCGTTGCGCTTCTTCCTCGACCAGAGCCAGATCATCTCCAGAAACCTCACCCTTTCCGCTCCCAGCCGCTTGCGGAACCAGCACAACCTCCGCTCCCAAAGCTCGCATCATACGCGCCCGTTCTTCAGAATTGCCTTCACTCATCACGGCCACAAAAGGATGCCCCAGAATGCCGCAAACGATGGCCAGACCAGTCCCCATATTGCCAGAGGTCAACTCAACCACAGTTTGCCCTGGCTGAAGCTCCCCAGATGCACGCGCGCCCTCGACAATCGCCCGAGCCACACGGTCCTTCTTGGAAAACCCTGGAAGCAGATAATCGAGCTTGGCCAATATACGTCCATCTAAGCATAATTCGTCTCTAATACGGCTCAACTCGACCAATGGTGTGTTTTCCATAGCTTCGACTAGCGAGGGTAGTACCGTCATGAAATCACCCCGAGATCACGGCCTGCGACTTCAAATGCATCTATCGCCTGATCCAGCATATCGCGCGTTAAACCAGCACTCATTTGCGTGCGAATTCGGTCTTGGTCCTTTGGTACAACAGGAAAGCTGAAAGCCGTGACATAGACGCCCAGTTCATTTAGACGCGCAGCCATATCCTGCGCCAATTTGGGATCACGCAACATGACCGGTACAATCGCATGTTCGCCGGGCAATAACTCAAAACCCAACTTAGTCATGCTTTTGCGGAAATAATCCGTGTTTTCCCACAATCGGGTGCGCAGGTCGTCCCCGCGCTGCTCCAACAGGTCAAAAACCTTGATCGACGCGCCCGCGATCACCGGCGCCAGAGTGTTTGAAAACAAATACGGTCGCGATCTCTGCCTGAGCCAATCGACGACCTTGGCGCTGGCTGCAGTGTACCCCCCGATGCACCGCCCAGCGCCTTGCCCAGAGTGCCGGTGAGGATATCAACCCGCCCCATGACACCACAATGTTCGTGGCTGCCACGACCAGATTTGCCCAAAAAGCCCGTCGCGTGACAATCATCCACCATCACCATGGCGTCATAGGTCTCAGCCAGATCACAAATCTGATCGAGCTTTGCGATGTAGCCATCCATTGAGAACACGCCATCGGTAGCGATCATGCGATGTCTGGCACCTTGCGCCTCCTGCAAACAGCGTTCCAGATCAGCCATATCCGAATTGCCATAGCGATAGCGCTGCGCCTTGCAGAGCCGCACACCATCAATGATGCTCGCGTGGTTCAAAGCATCCGAAATGATCGCATCTTCCGGACCCAAAAGCGTCTCGAACAAACCTGCATTTGCATCAAACGCCGCCGCATAGAGTATTGCGTCTTCCATACCCAAAAACCCGGCAATGCGTGCTTCCAGCGCTTTATGTTCCTCCTGCGTGCCGCAAATGAACCGCACACTGGCCATACCAAACCCATAGCGATCCAGCGCCTGATGCGCGGCTTCGATGATTTCTGACTGATCGGCTAAACCAAGGTAGTTGTTGGCGCATAAATTCACGACAGATTGACCACTGGCCAACTCAACCTGACCCGCCTGCATCGAGGTGATCACACGCTCGGTTTTATATAGCCCCTCTTCACGCAGACCACCCAACCGACCTTCAAGATCCTGATCAAACCGCTCTGATGCACCCATACCCTGATCCTTTCATCGTTCCAGAAACACTCTGGGGGTTTGGGGGCTGGCCCCCAATCAATACCATGCCTCGGGAATCTCTGACTTGCGACGGGAAATATAGTCTCGAAGCGCCTCATCCACCGCTTCATCAAGAGATGGGGTTTCGTAGGCGGCCAACATTGTGGTCCAGCGCTCATATGCCCGGCGGCGCATGTCTTTTGACCCGCCTTCCTCCCAACTTTCGACATTCTCGCTGTCACTTAACGCAGGTTCATAAAAGGCAGTCGTGTAGTTGCGCATCGTGTGGCCACATCCAAGGAAGTGTCCTGCCGGTGCCACTTCTTCATAAGCGTCGCGCGCCAGTGCCTCGGGACTGGCGTCCAATCCATTCAGCAACTTTTGATAAGCGCCCAATCGGTCGGCATCCATCACCAACTTTTCAAACCCCGTACACAGCCCCCCTTCCAGCCACCCTGCCGCGTGCAGCACAAAATTTGCCCCAGCCAGCGCCGTTGAGTGCATACTGTCGGCACTTTCATAGGCTGCCTGCGCATCCTCGATCTTGCTTGCTGTCAATGACCCTCCGCAGCGCAAGGGCAATCCGACGCGCCGTGCCATCTGCCCAATCGCATAGTTGCTCATGACCGGCTCTGGCATACCAAAAGTGGGTGCGCCGCTTTTGAGGCTCATGGATGACAGGAAATTCCCCAAAACAAACGGCGCTCCGGGTCGTACCAATTGCGCAAACGCACAACACACCATCGCTTCCGCCATCGCCTGCGTCACGCTGGCAGCCGTGCTCACCGGCCCCATGGCACCGGACAGGATGAACGGCACAACAACAATCCCCTGACCGCGTCCGCAATAGACCTGAATCGCCTGGCTCACCACTTTGTCCACCAAAAGCGGTGAGTTGGTATTCACATTCCCCATGATGACGCAGTTCTGGTCGAAAACATCCTTGCCATGCAAAATCTCGGCCATGTCGACGCTATCCTGTGCACGGCTCATCTCGGTGATCGCGCCAAGATGCGGTTTGTCCGACCGCGTCATATGCATATACACCATATCAAGATGCCGATGGCTGACCGGCACGTCACACGGCTCACAAATCACAAGGCCCGTATGATGCAAATTCGGGTGCATGTAGGCGAGCTTGACCAGCTTCTCAAAGCTCTCCATGTCGCCATAGCGCCGCCCACCCTCCAAATCGCGCACAAAAGGCGCGCCATAGATCGGTGCAAACACCTGTTTATTGCCACCAATAACAACGTTCCGCTCTGGATTCCGCGCAATTTGCGTGAATTCCGGTGGCGCAAGCCTGCAAAGCTCGCGAACGCGCGTGGCATCTATGTGCACCCTGTTGTCTTTAACCTCAGCACCGCCTTCTATCCAAATTCGGTGCGCCTCAGGATCATCGCGAAATTCAATGCCAACATTCTCGATCAGCCAATCAACTTGAGCATCAAGAACTGCGAGCGTTTCATCATCGATCACATCGAAAAACGGCAGCTGTCTCTGCACATGGGGCGATGCAGGCACCGTGGTGTCTGCATTCAATCTATCGATACGGGCACGTGCGCGTCTGGCCATGTGGTACTCCCTAGCTTCCAATCAATCTATATCGCCACAGCAACTCTGTGATGCTTGAAAAAATCAGGGTTTTGGATAATTTCAGATTATGCAAAAGCTTTGGAAACTTGTCTCGTCTCCGCGCCACCTGCTTGTGTTTGAGGCCGCCGCGCGCACCGGGTCTTTCACGAAGGCGGCGCAAGAGTTGAATGTGCAACAACCCGCTGTGTCTGCGTCCATAAAACAGCTTGAGACGTCGCTCGGCATCCACCTTTTCGATCGCGCGCACAGATCGGTCACCTTGACCCAGGCAGGTGAACGCCTCTTCAATGAAGTGTCTTCTGCCTTTTCGCGCATTCACCAAACGGCGGAAGTCCTGAGTGCCCGCAGCGAGCAAGCCCATGTCACGCTTTCGGCGTCTACGGCCTTTGCACATTATTGGATGGTTCCAAGGCTGGCAAAATTTCACCAAGCGCAACCAGACATAGATTTGCGCCTGCAAACCTCAGAACGTGAACCCTCCATTGGAAGCGATGGGATCAGCCTTGCCATTCGGCGCGGACACGGCGACTGGCCCGGGTGCGATAGCCACCTGATTGCGCCAGAGGTCATCATGCCAATCGCCGCACCGCGAGTGAGCGCCGCAGCAATCAACCTCAAGACAGTGGCAAACCTGCTAAATGAGACACTGATTCACCTCGAAGAGCCAATTCGGGCGCGGCCTGGATGGGCAGATTTCTTTGCTCATTGGAACGTGCCCTACGCTGAGCCAAAGGTCGGGCTGCGTTTGAATGACTATGCTCTCGTCCTTCAGGCGGCCATTGCAGGCGAGGGCTTTGCCTTTGGATGGCAACATGTGACCGAACAGTTAATTTCGCAGGGCCTACTTGTTGCCAAACCGGAATGGTCCTGGGAAACCGGCGCGGGATTCTACCTCGTTTGGTCAAATTCTGAGCCATTGAGTCCTCAGGAACAGGCCGTCAGAGACTGGTTGATCGGGCTCTAGCCTGGAAATGCTTTAATTCGCGATTCTGGGACGCCCACTGATTTCCACGGTGACTTCTGCTTCGAGAAACATCTCTCGCGCTTCCGCTTCGACCGTCTTGACGTCGCGTTCTTTACGGATCTGAAGATCCTCAGCGCCTGCATCCTCCGCCTGACGTTGCGCATCAGCTTCAAGAACGCGTTCCAATCTGACCATTGCAGCTTCTGCATCAACAAAATCTTCGGGGCCAGACTCCAGATGCACGCGAAAACGGCCTTCGGCTGGGCTGGTAACCGTTCCGCTGCGGCGAATTGTGACGCGTCCCACCACGGCCCCGATGGCGTTGGCCACGCCCGCGTGTTCCGGCAGGATCATCTCACACCCTAAACGCGTTCCCACCTCCGGATAGTAAGTGGCCGCGGACGCACCCAGCCCCACCACAGGCACGTTCAATCCAGCATCGAGTCGGACAAGGCCACGATGGTGGTCCAATCCTCTTTGCATAAGAATATGGCGCGACAGAACATCTGGCGGCATGGCGAAATCATACTCTTCTTCATCAAAAGCAGTCTCTAACAATGCTAAACTTGTTTGATAAGTTACTTGATCGAAGATCATTTGCGCCATGGATTTGGGGTCTGGGCAAAGCTGGTTACCACTGCCTGTGCGCTTTCGTCCAATCAACGTCATGGCCTTTTCAGCAGCATCTCGATCCCATGCATCTAGCTTGCCCAAAACATGGCACGCATCCGAAGGTGTGGCGCCGGCCACCTGAACGATCCCGCGATTGACCAACCGCTTCAACCCAGAGCCCTCTAATCGCGTTTTCAAAACTTCGCTCACTGGCTGCGCCTTACCGCTTAATCGCGCAAACAGGGCCATGTCTTTCGCACTCAGCCCCCCGGCATCTGCGCCCTCTACGAGACGCACAAATCGCACGTCAAATTCCCCAGGTGTATCGCTACGCAGTTGCTCATCGAGGGCGGCATGCACACTGTCTGGGTCTTCACTTGCAATCAAACTGATCGGTATGACACGACGAGGTCCTAAAGTGATCCCACCTATCAACCCCTCATCGATTACGTGCACGTCACTATCGCCACCAAGGCCCGTTGTGCGCATAGCCACCGCCTCAACCATGGTGCGCCACTGACCGACACGCGCTCCGTTAGAATCAATCGCCGGTCGTCCTCCTCGCAAAACCGCAACATCCGTTGTTGTCCCGCCTATGTCTGAAACCAAAGCATGATCGATATTCGTCATCCATTGCGCACCTACAATACTCGCAGCCGGACCACTCAATATGGTTTCAATAGGGCGTTGTTTGGCCTGGTCGGCTGAGATCAACGCACCATCGCCCCGCACAACCATCAAAGGGGCCTCAATCCCCAGTCGTTCAACGGTGTCATCTGCCTTTTCAATCAGCCGGGTGATCATGCCAATCAGCCGAGCATTCAGCAAGGCCGTGAGGGCACGTTTGGGACCATTCAGCTTGGCCGACAGGTGGTGAGAGCAGCTTACTGGCTTGCCAGTTGCTTTGCGAATTAAGTCTGCTGCACGCAATTCATGCGCAGGATTACGGGTTGCAAACTGACTGGCAACCGCGAATGCAGAAACCTCAATATCAGAGTCTAACCAAGTCAAAAGTGCAGTTTCATCCAACGTAGCTCTTTCCGTTCCGGCATGGCTATGCCCCCCGACAAGCACGATTGAAGGATCCCCGGATAACGCCTCGGCCAAACCCTGCGTGCCGAGGTCGCTTTCTTTGAAACCAATATAAACAAAACCGATGCGCCCGCCCTGTCCTTCGACCAGGGCATTGGTGGCCAAGGTTGTCGACAAGGACGCCAGTGCGATATCTTTCGGTGAAATGCCACTTTGGCTCAGAACGGCCTCAATCGCCTCACCAATCCCCACCGAAAGGTCATGCCGAGTGGTCAGCGCTTTGCTGCTGGCGATCACATGCTCTTCGTCGCGTAACAGCACGGCGTCCGTGTAAGTTCCGCCGGTATCAACACCGAGAAGCACTGGCATAAGAATTCCCCCAAATGTCTGGAAAGGTGTATCGCCTGCGCTGAGCTATTCCAGCCTATTTGCGGCATCCTTCAGTCGCAGAACAGCCCATCTTGCCGCATCAGCCACCGTCGCGTCTGTATCATCACAAAGCGACTGGGCAATCTCAATTAAACCTGCATCTCCAGAATTCCCAATCGCGTACAAAACGTTTCGCACAAACCGGTCTCTGCCAATGCGTTTGATGGGACTTCCTGAGAACATCGTTCGGAATGACGCATCACTGAGTACCGCAAGTTCTGACAGCTTGGGCGCGGTCAAGTCTTCTCGCGCGTGGTACCGCACCTCTCGTGCTTCGATCGCAAACTTGTTCCACGGACACACCGCCAGGCAATCGTCACAGCCATAAATCCGGTTGCCCATCTTGCAACGCAACTCATCTTCCACGGGGCCTTTATGCTCAATGGTGAGATAAGAAATGCATCGCCGCGCATCGAGCTGATAGGGCGCGGGAAACGCATCCGTCGGACACACGTCCAAACATGTCCGACAAGATCCACAATGATCAATTTCGCCTGAATCAGTGTCGATTTCCAATGTTGAAAAGATCGAACCAATAAAAAACCAACTGCCCAATTCCCGACTGACCAGATTGGTGTGTTTGCCCTGCCATCCAAGCCCTGCTGCATGTCCCAATGGCTTTTCCGCAACTGGGGCCGTATCTACGAATACCTTTACCTCACCCCCGGCCTCAGCAATCAACCAGCGCGCCAGCCGTTTGAGGCGTTTCTTGACCACGTCATGGTAATCCTTGTTACGCGCATACACCGAAATCGTTCCAAGCTCAGGGTCATACAGATTTGCCAAAGGGTCTTCTGTAGGTGTGTAACTTTCGGCCAATACGATCACCGATTGTGCCTCGGGCCACAACGCACTGGGATCCCCCCGCCAATGCGCCCGGTCCGCAAGCCAGGCCATTTGACCATGATACCCCTTATCCAAAAATGCCGCCAAGCGATCCGGCACCTGTGGCACATCACTCGGCCGACACACCCGACAGGCATCAAACCCTTCTAACACAGCCTGTTCCACAAGCCGCTGTTTCAAGCTGTCTTTCATCGTTCCCAAAAATACTCTGGGGTGAGGCCGTAGGCCGAGGGGCAAAGCCCCTCCCTAAAAGTCGAGATCTGCATAATGCGCAGGTGGCGGAAAGCCCGGAACCTGATCTGCGAGAATACTGCGAAACGCAGGCCGCGACTTGATCTTGGCGTACCAATCTTTGACCGTTTCGGACCGGTTCCAATCCACGTCAGAGATGTAGTCCAAGCTCGAAATATGGGCGGCTGCCGCAAAATCGGCCATCGTCATCACATCTCCGGCCAGCCATCGACGGCGATCCAGCAACCAGGTCATGTAATCCAAATGAAACTTTATCGCCTTTGCCCCAGCCTTGACATTCGTGCTGTCGGGAAATCCCTGGCCCATGACCTTTTTGTTGACGCGCTCATACAACAGCTTCGACGTTACTTCGCTATGAAACTTGTCATCGAACCACGCCACAATGCGGCGCACTTCGAACTTGGCTTCATGCCCTTTCGGCATCAGCGCAGGTTCCGGGTACTTTCCCTCAAGATACTCGCAAATTGGCGTACTCTCCGACATTGTCATGTTGTCGATCTTGAGCACCGGAACCTTGCCCGCCGGATTGCGCCTTAGAAAATCAGCATCAGCTTCCCAATAGCGCTCTTCAGCTAATTCACATTCGATCTTTTTCTCCGCCAAAACCAGGCGAACTTTTCTGCAAAAGGGGGAAAGCGGCACGTGATACAGCTTGGCCATGCGAATTCCGGATATTGGACGTAAACTGCCCCTCAATGCCCCGTTTGCGACCGTATTTCAATCCTCGAAACACGCAGCACGCCCATCGCGGCGGATCGTGGCCGCGCCGTCCCGCACTTGTCGCGCGCGTTTTCGAACGAAATTGCTCGGCTTAGAGGCTGATCGCTCTTTGGGGTTGGGTAAAATTGCAGCAAGCAACCCGGCTTGCTGCTCGTTTAGATTTTCTGGGCCTGTCCCAAAATAGTGACGCGATGCCGCTTCGACACCAAACACACCTTCACCAAACTCAGCCACGTTGAGGTAAACCTCCAGAATACGTTGTTTCGACCAAAAGGTTTCGACCAAAGGCGTGATCAACGCCTCTAATGCTTTCCGTGACCAGCTGCGACCATGCCACAAATAGACATTCTTGACGACTTGCTGAGAAAGCGTCGACGCCCCACGCCCCGCACCATCTTCTAAAGCGGTGCGAATGGCGTTCATGTCGAAGCCCCAATGCAAACAAAAATTCGCGTCTTCTGCCGCCACCAAAGAGCGCGGCATCGCTTCCGCCATCTCATCAATCGGCACCCATTGGTGATCGATACCAGACAGCCGTGACGCTTCTTGCGACATATATAGCGTGCGAGGAGGATCCAGATACGCATGTACTGCCACGGTGGCGCTTACAATAACGGCTACGATAAGCGCCGCACGCAAAACCCAACGCCAAACCCAGCGGACGGGCGTAAGCATGCGCTCGATCAGGCGCGCCGGCAGGCTTGGTTTGGGTTTGGATTTATGCTTCGCCATCAACGCCAGCTATAACGCAGCAAGACCATGAGCGGTCAATCCGCCGCTTGATATGGTACAGAAGAATGGAAGAGCGTGTGCCCAATACACACACCCATCCATTCATGTTCTTAGACTCTATTCCGCCGGAATTGCATCTTCTCCAATGCCCAGCGGATGTTCCAGCTTATCAAGCATCTCTTTAGGACAAACCTGAACAAAATTCGCGCGTTCCACGTCCCAATATTGAAGGATGGTCTGCGCAATCTGGCTTCCTGTTTCTGACGCATGCCGCTCGATCAATTCTTCAAGCTGATTGACCCAAAATTGTTCCGTCACAGGGCAGGTCACAACCGTTTCTCGGTTGATAAGTTTGTCAGTCAGGTCCTGAGGATCATAGAGATACGCCATGCCACCCGTCATACCCGCCGCAAAATTCGCCCCGACCGAGCCAAGGATCACCGCGACACCACCGGTCATGTATTCACATCCGTTCGATCCACAGCCTTCTATCACCACTTTCGCACCCGAGTTGCGAACCGCAAACCGTTCACCGGCTCGCCCCGAGGCAAAGAGGTATCCATCTGTCGCGCCATAGAGCACTGTGTTTCCAATGATCGTGTTGTTGGCCGCTTCAAGCGGGCTGGTCATCGGCGGACGCACCACAATTGTAGCGCCAGACAACCCTTTGCCGACATAATCATTGGCATCACCCGACACTTCGACCTTCAACCCTGGAGCGCCAAATGCACCAAGGCTTTGCCCGGCACTGCCGGTTAGCTTGACCGTCAGGTGATTGGGCTGCAGCGCATTACGCATGCCAAAATTGCGCACGATATGGCTCGAAACACGCGTGCCCACCGTTCGATGCGTGTTCTGCACCGCGTAGTGAAGTTGCATCTTCTCACCGTCATTCAGGAACCGCGCAGCATCGCGTACGATCTCAGCGTCGAGTGTATCAGGTACATCATTGCGCGGCCGGTTACGGTCAAAGGTGATGTGTCGCGCGCCATCCACTGAAATAAGCATTGGGTTGAGGTCAAGGTCGTCAAGATGAGCACTCCCTCGGCTCACCTGCGTCAGAAGATCAGGGCGGCCGATCACCTCATCCAGCGACCGTGCGCCGATACTGGCGAGTATTTCGCGCACTTCCTGTGCGTAGAATGTAATCAGATTAACAACTTTGTCGGCATTTCCAGTGAACTTGGCTCTTAGGCTTTCGTCCTGCGTACAAATGCCAACGGGGCATGTGTTTGATTGACACTGACGTACCATAATACACCCCATCGCAATCAACGCCGCTGTACCGATTCCATATTCCTCAGCACCCATCATCGCGGCCATGACAATGTCACGCCCGGTCCGCAGCCCACCATCGGTGCGCAGCGTGATCCGGTCGCGTAGATTGTTCATCGACAGCACCTGGTGCGCCTCGGTCAGGCCCATCTCCCACGGCAGACCGGCATATTTGATCGAGGTCGCAGGCGACGCCCCCGTCCCGCCATTGTGGCCAGAAATCAGGATCACATCCGCCTTCGCCTTGGCCACACCCGCAGCAATTGTGCCGACACCGGATTGCGACACCAGCTTCACACAGACTTTAACCATCGGGTTGATCTGCTTCAGATCGTAGATCAGTTGCGCCAGATCCTCGATGGAGTAGATATCGTGGTGCGGCGGCGGTGAAATCAATGTCACGCCTTCCGTCGAATGCCGCAACCGGGCGATCAACTTGGTCACTTTCATACCGGGCAACTGCCCACCCTCACCGGGTTTCGCTCCTTGCGCGACCTTGATCTCAAGTTCTTCGCATTGATTGAGGTATTCAGCCGTGACACCAAAGCGACCCGACGCCACCTGTTTGATCTTTGCACTGGGGTTGTCACCATTCGGCTCCGGCACGAAATGCGCCGGATCTTCGCCTCCCTCGCCACTGTCGCTGCGCGCGCCAATCCGGTTCATCGCCACGTTCAGCGTCTTATGCGCCTCCGGGCTCAGCGCACCAAGCGACATACCGGGCGTCACAAAGCGTTTCCGAATGGCGGTCACACTTTCCACCTCTTCAATCGGAATTGCTTCTCCCATGGGCTTGATCGCCATCAAGTCCCGCAAATGAATCGGTGGGTTGGCCTGCATCGCCTGGCTGTAACGCTGCCAAAGCTCATAGCTCGCCTTGTTGCAGGCC
Source organism: Roseovarius sp. W115 (assembly GCF_032842945.2). Classification (NCBI taxonomy): domain Bacteria; kingdom Pseudomonadati; phylum Pseudomonadota; class Alphaproteobacteria; order Rhodobacterales; family Roseobacteraceae; genus Roseovarius; species Roseovarius rhodophyticola. The sequence goes on along the minus strand of NZ_CP146606.1, from coordinate 1,597,894 downwards.
ATCTGCATCATATGCATCGTCTGCGCGCCCCAGGCATGTGTCTCGCCAGATTTACGCGCCTTGTAAAAACCACCGATCGGCAGCACATCTTTACCACCCTGGAACGCCTTGGCGTGTATCTCTTCCAGCTTGCCCTGAATACCGGATACGCCAATCCCCGAAATCCGGCTGGTTAGCCCCGGGAAATACTCCGCACACATGGCTCGGCTCAGCCCCACAGCCTCAAAGTTCAAACCACCTCGATACGACGAGATCACACTGATTCCCATCTTCGACATGATCTTCAAAAGACCCTGATCAATTGCCGTACGGTATCGAGCCACAGCTTCTGTCAAGGACCCGTCCAGAAGGCCGCGATCAATCCGATCCGCTAAGCTGTCTTCGGCGAGATACGGGTTTACCACCGTCGCACCAGCACCGATCAAAACAGCAAAATAGTGTGGGTCAATACACTCAGCCGAGCGCACGTTCAGACTGGTGAATGTCCGCAAACCTTCTCGCGTCAAATGGCCATGCACCGCACTTGTCGCCAGGATCATTGGCATCCCGATACGCGTCTCACTCACATTCTGATCTGTCAGAACGATATGCCCTGTACCAGACCGAACGGCGTCCTCCACTTCGGCGCGAATGCGTTGTAGTCCCGCCTGCAAAGCGCCCTTGCCAGCTTCAAACGTACAATCGATCACCGCAGCATCTGCATTAAAGCTCTCAAGCAGCACATCCCATTGTGCGTTTCCAACAAATGGACTTTCCAGAACGATAATTTCGGTCTGGCTGCTGGACTCATCCAGCACGTTCTTGAGGTTGCCGAACCGGGTCTTCAGACTCATCACCCGGTATTCGCGCAAACTGTCGATAGGTGGATTGGTAACCTGACTAAAATTCTGACGGAAATAGTGGCTCAGCGGGCGGTACTTCGTCGACAAAACCGCACTGGGTGTGTCGTCGCCCATACTCGCCACGGCCTCTTTACCATCCTCCGCCATAGGCGCCAGAACTTGTTCCAACTCCTCCATGGAGTATCCCGCCGCTATCTGACGACGACTAAGGTCCGCACCTGTTACCAGAGGTCTCTCAGCGGCTTGAGCAAGCTTTTCGTCAAGATCGACAATCTTGCCAACCCACTCACCAAAGGGCAAGGCCCGCGCCAGCTTGTCCTTGATCTCGGTGTCGTGGAACAAAAGCCCCTTCTTGGTGTCCACGGCCAGCATCTGACCCGGGCCAAGCGCACCTTTCTCGCGAACTGTGGCCTCGTCAATCGGCACCATGCCCGCCTCGGAGCCTGCGATCACCAATCCATCCCCGGTCACCACATAACGCATGGGACGTAGACCGTTGCGATCCATCCCGGCACACACCCAGCGCCCATCCGTCATGGCAAGGGCGGCCGGACCATCCCATGGTTCCATCACTGAGTTGCAGTAGGAATACATGTCACGCCATGACTGCGGCAACTCTTCTGCCTGCTTGGACCAGCTTTCGGGAACCAGCATCGTTTTTGCCATTGGCGCCGAGCGCCCGGCCCGCACCAAAACCTCAAAAACAGAGTCTAATGCCGCCGAATCCGAAGATCCTGAGGCAATAATAGGCTTAATATCTTCCGCCATTTCACCGAAGGATTGAGAGGCCATTCGGATTTCATGGCTCTTCATCCAGTTCACATTGCCCTTAAGCGTGTTGATCTCGCCATTGTGTGCAAGCATGCGGAACGGCTGAGCCAGCCACCATTGTGGGAACGTATTTGTCGAATAACGCTGGTGGTAAATGGCGAAATTCGAAATGAAGCGCTCATCTTTTAGGTCAGGGTAAAACTCCGCCACCTGCTCGGCGAGCATCATTCCTTTGTAAATGATGCTCCGGCAGCTCAGGCTTGCGATGTACAGACCGTCGATTCCTGCCGCCACAACGGCTTTTTCAATCCGACGACGAATAACATAAAGTTCGCGTTCAAAGTCCTCTTCGTCAATGCCCTTGCTGTTCGAGATCAGTATTTGCTCAATTTCGGGTCTGGTCGCGTTCGCCTTTTCTCCCAGAACGCTGATGTCGACCGGAACATGCCGCCAACCATAGATATAGTGACCCATCCGAAGCACTTCGGTTTCCACAATGGTCCGACAAGTTTCCTGCGCCCCGAAATCCGTGCGCGGCAAGAAGACCTGACCCACCGCCATAAGTTCGTCCTGGTTGGGTTCATGGCCGGTCCGGCGCACTTGATCATAGAAAAACGGCGCAGGAATTTGGATGTGGATGCCCGCACCATCACCGGTTTTTCCATCGGCATCCACGGCACCGCGGTGCCAAATGGCCTTGAGCGCATCAATCCCGGCATCAACAACTTTACGGCTTGGCTTGCCATTGACAGAAACCACTAGACCCACACCGCAAGACGAATGTTCTTCCGTTTCTGAATATAGTCCGTTTTCGGCAAGCCACTTGCGCTTACTTTCTTCTTTTTGGGCCCAATTAGTGTCGATTTTGGTCATTGAGTCACTCTTCTTTTGGCGCAAACAAATCTAATGTTTCTTGCGTCGTCATTTTTCTGTGCTCACCGGCAAGCGCGTATCCATCTTGCGCATTGTCGGCAAAAAATTCCAGTTTTAGCGGTGCATCAGCGGCATTCTCAAATAGCCCGGCAGCTGGATGGCGGATACCATCCTCAAAAGTTCCGTACCAAAGCGTAGATCCGCAAATTTCACAGAACCCGCGCTCTGCCCAGTCTGAGGACCGATAGCTTTTTGCCGGGCCATCGAAACTTACGCTGCCAGGCTCCGTGGCAAGGGACATAAACATCGAACTCGTGTGGCGACGGCACATTTCACAGTGGCACGCGCGTATGATCGACGAAGCAAAGCGGGCATGAACAGTTACAGCACCGCAGAGGCACTGTCCTGAAATCTCATGAACCGCTTCGTTCGGCATTCAGTTTTCCTTAACCACCTAGGTCAGCCAACCTGACCATCCTGTTTTGGCCCTAACAAACGCACCGACGCGATACCGACGTAATACCGACACGATACCGACGTTGGTTTTTACTCCGCAGCGACAGCTTGCGCGCCTTGCAAATCATCGAGGATCGTCTGCGCCGCATCCCGCCCATCACGGATGGCCCAGACAACCAAACTTGCGCCACGAACGATGTCGCCAATCGCGTAGACGCCCTGAATAGAGGTTCGGCCGGTCCCATATTCGGCTCGAACTGTGCCCCAGCGCGTGACCTCCAAACCGCTTTGGTTCCATAGGGCAGGGAGGTCTTCTGCTTCAAAACCCAACGCCTTGATCACCAGATCCGCGGGTTCATCAAAATCAGCCCCATCAATTTCTTCCGGGCTCTGACGGCCTGTCGCATCTGGTGGCCCCAAGCGCATTTGCTGAACCTTGACGCTACTGACCGGATCGCCATGAAACGCCTTTGGTGCGCTAAGCCAAACAAATTCCACACCCTCTTCTTCGGCATTGGCGACTTCGCGCTGGCTACCGGGCATGTTGGCGCGGTCTCTACGATAAAGGCATTTCACCGACGTCGCACCTTGCCGCACCGCTGTGCGCACACAATCCATCGCCGTGTCACCACCGCCAATGACAATGACACGCTTGCTCTCCGCGTTCAGTTCACCACTATCAAATTCGGGCACAACGTCCCCAAAACTCTTGCGGTTGCTGGCGGTCAGATAATCAATCGCGCGCACAATGCCCGCCGCACCCGCGCCCGGCCCTGGCAATTCTCGGCTTTTATAGACACCGGTTGCGATCAAAATCGCGTTGTGTTTGGCTTGGATATCTCCAAACGAGATATCGTTGCCCACATCGCAATTCAGCTCGAATGCGACGCCACCTTGCTCAAGCTGGTCAATGCGGCGCATGACAACGTCTTTTTCAAGTTTAAAACCAGGAATACCATAGGTCAGAAGCCCACCTGCACGGTCATATCGGTCATAGACCGTCACCTGAAGGCCCGCCTGACGCAGGACATCTGCCGCAGCCAGACCACCGGGACCCGCGCCAATAATTGCAACAGACTCGGTCCGCTCCGTTTGTGGCGTAATCGGCTGAACCCAGCCTTCTTCCCAAGCTGTATCGGTGATGTACTTCTCAACGGCCCCGATCGTCACTGTGCCATGGCCCGATTGTTCGATCACACAATTGCCTTCACACAGACGGTCCTGGGGGCAGATACGGCCGCAGATTTCCGGAAAAGTATTCGTCGCCTGACTGATGTCATACGCTTCCCGAAGACGACCTTCCGCAGTGAGCCTGAGCCAGTCGGGAATGTTGTTGTGCAAAGGACAATGGTTCTGACAATAGGGCACACCGCACTGACTACAGCGGGCGGACTGTTCCTTTGCCTTTTCATCAGCATATTCCGCATAGATTTCCCCGAAATCCTCTCTGCGAACTTCTGCACCCCGCTTTTCCGGCATGTCCCGTTCAACAGTTACGAATTTCAACATCTGCTCGTTCGCCAAGAAAGCCTCCATTCCACAAGTCCAATCTCTCTAAAGGACAGAAAGTATAAAATAAAGTCATAAACTATGACCTAATACTGGAAATTTTGCTATTCTCTTTGGATTTTGGTGAAAAGCTTGCATATCTTAGGTCCGATTCGGATCTAAATCACATCTTTTCTCTCAATCCTGGTGGTTTATAGCTGGCCATGAGACAAAAACAGAGGCGCGAGCATGCCGCTTTTCCAACTGATTCTGGTGGCCATCATTCAAGGCATCACAGAATTTTTGCCCGTATCCTCCTCTGGGCACCTGATCCTGTTGCCAAGTTTGACTGGCATGGAAGATCAAGGGCAGGCGATTGATGTCGCTGTCCATGTCGGCACGCTCTTTGCGGTCATCATCTATTTCTGGAGCGACGTGAAGCTGGCCATCCTTGGACTGCCCCGCATGTGTATCGGAAAGATCGACACCGAAGGAGCAAAGCTTGCACTATTGCTCGTTGTCGCATCCGTTCCCGTGGTTGCATTTGGTCTTATCCTAAAGATCACCGGCCTGGACGAATATCTACGCTCCATAGCTGTCATTGGATGGGCCATGCTCGTGTTCGGCCTATTCCTCTATTGGTCCGATCAGGTTGGCGGGACGACCAAAACAGACAAAGACTGGTCAATCCCCGATGCGCTGGTCATCGGTGTCTGGCAAGCGATTGCCCTTATCCCCGGCACATCACGCTCGGGCATCACAATCACAGGTGCCCGATTCATGGGATATGCCCGGCACGACGCAGCCAAAATCGCGATGCTCATGTCGATCCCAACCATAATTGCAAGCGGTGTCTTCCTTGCAGGCGAAACCATGGTGAATGCCGATATGGCTTTGCTTAGAGACGGCGCAATCGCGGCCGCTATCGCTTTTGTCGCAGCGCTCTTGGCACTTGTGCTGATGATGCGTTTGTTGCGCAGCGTGTCATTCACACCTTACGTGATTTACCGCATTCTGCTGGGCTTGGTGCTACTCTTTATCGCTTACACTTAAGCGCCGATATCAATCTGCACGCAAATTCTTCGCCGACTCTTTGAGCGCCTCGTACTGCCCTGCAGGTCGGAACCGCCAAAGATAACCCGGGATCACCGCCTCTATCGCAACAGGCCGAATACCCAAGTCCATCAGTGTCTTAGCACCATCTTGCACAACGTTATCAACGCGCAAGCTTCGAACCTGATCCCGCGTGATCTGAGGTGGCACAAGACCTCCGGTCAGAAATTGAACAACCTCCATTCCCATGGCAATCATATTCGCAGCCCAGAATGGAATATTCATAATCAGGCGACGGCGTCGAATGACGTTGAGCATGTGCTGCATAAGTTCGCGAAATGTGTTCACATCCGGTCCGCCCAGCTCATAGACACCCGGCGCAGCATCGCCCTCAACACCCATGGCTGCGGCCTCTGCAACATTGTCCACATAGACAGGCTGAAATTTGGTGTCGGCCCCAACAACAGGCAAGATCGGACCAAACCGAGTCAGTCCGGCAAATCGATTGAAAAACTGATCTTCTGGCCCAAAAATCACAGACGGTCGCAGAACAACAGCACCGGGCATATGCGAAAGCACGGCCTCTTCACCCTTTGCCTTGGACCGACTGTAGAGGCTATCTGAGGCCAAATCCGCACCAATCGAAGAGATGTGCACCATACGTCCGACGCCTTCCTCGGCTGCGATACGCGCGATGCGCTCCGCGCCAAGGTGCTGGACCGCTTCAAAACTGTTCTTCCCGCCTTTGTCGAATGTGCCAACACAATTCACGACAGCATCAGCCCCTTGCATCACCGCGCGCACGCTATTGTCGTCACGAATGTTGCAAAACACAGGTTCCACTTGTCCAACCACACCATAGGGTTTCACATGCATCGCCTCATTCGGGCGCCGCACGGCCACCCGCACACGCCAACCAGACTTTGCCAATCTGCGGGCGATATACCGCCCAACAAACCCAGAACCGCCATAGATGGTGACAAGCTTCGACATAAGAGGTGCTCCCGTTGCGCCTAACGATCATTACGTACCTCTGTCCCGGCCTTTCGACAAGGCGGTTTGATGTCCCAGTGGTCAGGCGAATTGGCGTTGACACATCTGGGCCAGATGTCTACATGCCCAAACGACACCGGCCCAGGTGGCGGAATTGGTAGACGCGCTAGCTTCAGGTGCTAGTGTCCGTATGGACGTGGAGGTTCGAGTCCTCTCCTGGGCACCATTCCTCCCGAGAAGGGAATGAGAATGGCCAACCACTTTCACAAAAACGATCTACCTGACGGTCTCGACTTAGGACCCTCTGTTGCCATTGATTGTGAAACCATGGGCTTAAACCCTCATCGCGACAGGCTGTGTGTCGTGCAGCTATCTGGTGGTGACGGGGATGCCCATATTGTGCAGATCGAACAGGGTCAAAAATCCGCCCCCAACCTGGAAACTCTGCTCGTAAATCCGAAAGTGCTGAAACTCTTCCATTTTGGACGCTTTGATATCGCCGCGCTGTTTCATGCCTTTGGCGCGCTCACAACACCGGTCTACTGCACCAAGATCGCAAGCAAACTGGTCCGAACCTATACAGATCGCCATGGACTGAAATTCCTTTTACAAGAGCTTCTGGATATCGACATTTCTAAACAACAACAGTCCTCCGACTGGGGAGCACAAACGCTAACCGACGCCCAACTTGACTATGCTGCATCCGATGTACTCTATCTGCATCGGCTCAAGACAGAACTCGACAAGCGCCTAGAACGTGAAGGCAGGCTAGAATTAGCGCAGTCGTGTTTTGATTTCCTCCCCACTCGTGCCAAACTCGATTTGGCCGGCTGGCCCGAAACGGACATCTTTTCACATTGATGATGACATGGCGGGGCGACTTTTATTCTCGATTGGTGGCATGGATGAAAATAGTCCTGCCGCTCGCGGCACTTGGACTCCTTTCAACGCTCTTTCTAATCTCGCAAAGCATTGATCCGACCAAGGCTATTCCGGTCGTCGAATTGGATCTGGAACAAAGGGCCCAAGATCAAGGAGCGACCAATGCTGCTTTTGCTGGGGTGACACGTGGTGGTGATGAAATAATGTTGGACGCAGTCTCAGCTCGCCCATCGCCAGAAGATGCGCGCATCATCAATGCAAAAGACGTGTCAGCGGAACTGACACTTGTGTCCGGCACAGTGATTGACGTGTCCGCAAAAAATGCCAGCCTGAATCAGAAAAACAACACAGCGGCGATGGCCGGGAGCGTTCGTTTCAAGACAACAACGGGCTATGACATCGGAACAGAGCAGTTGAATGCCGACTTTAACATCCTGCACGCAGAATCCCCTGGCCCCATTTCGGGTGAAGGCCCTCCGGGTGTTTTGACAGCTGGTCGCATGATTTTGACTAGTAATGAAGAGACAGGAACCTCACATTTGGTTTTCACCGACCGCGTGAAGCTGATATACAGTGGACATATTAATGAGGAATGACGCACGTGCTTCGTTTCGTACATCTTAGACTGTTTCTTGCCATGCTTTGCCTTCCAGGTATTGCATATGCCCAAGGGGCTCAGATTGCCTTTGGCGATACGTCACAAAACAGTCGGCTTCCAGTCGAAGTAACGGCCGACAATTTGGACGTGAACCAAGATGATGGAACTGCTGTTTTTACAGGTAATGTACTGATTGGGCAGGGTGAAATGCGGCTTTCGGCCCCACGGGTGCTTGTTGTTTACAAATCTGACCAAAGCGGAATTGAAAAGCTGGAGGCCACTGGTGGTGTGACTTTGGTAAGTGGCGAAGACGCAGCAGAAGCTCAAAGAGCGGATTACGACATCGATTCTGGCCTGATTGAAATGCAGGGAAATGTTCTTCTCGTCCAAGGCAGCAACTCACTGACCGGCGACACCATGTTTGTTGATACCCGCGCAGGCACAGCACGCGTGAGCGGCAGGGTCAAAACCATCCTACAACCCGAAAATTGATCCATGGCCAAACCTGAACTCCACATCGCGCATGAAAATGGCGGGCTAACTGTCGATAACCTGCGAAAAAGCTACAAGAAGCGCGTGGTCATTCGCGATGTGTCGCTTCAGTTGCAGCAAGGTGAAGTTGTTGCACTTCTGGGGCCAAACGGGTCGGGGAAAACAACAACGTTCTATGCCATTGCCGGTCTGATTTATCCAGAGGGCGGTAGTGTTTCCATAGACGGCAAAGACGTGTCCAACTTGCCCATGTATCGCCGCGCTAAACTAGGTATCGGATATCTTCCGCAAGAGATGTCGATCTTTCGCGGGATGAGCGTGGAAGATAACATTATGTCGATCCTCGACATCTCTCAGCCATCTCGTCGCAAAAGACGCGAGCGTCTGGAAGAACTATTGTCAGAATTTTCTATAGAGCATCTAAGACGTGCACCTGCACTTGCGCTTTCGGGTGGTGAACGCCGCCGTGTTGAAATCGCGCGCTGTCTGGCTGCACATCCAAAATACCTGCTTTTAGATGAACCTTTCGCCGGCGTTGACCCAATTTCCGTCGGCGATATCCGCCATCTTGTGGCTGACCTTAAAAAGCGGGGCATTGGCGTGCTCATCACGGATCACAATGTGCGCGAAACACTCGAGATCGTGGATCGCGCATACATCCTGCATGATGGCAAGGTTTTGATGTCTGGCTCTCCGGATGAAGTGGTATCCAACGAGAACGTCCGACGTGTCTATCTTGGTGATAATTTTCGGATTTCTTAACGAAATTGCCGCCTAAAATGCATGCAAGATGACGTCAACCTCATTGACAAGTGACCCACAAAAAGCCTCAAATAAAGTCATGCCTTATGCGGTCTTTGCATTGATAGCTGAGTCATTCTGGTGTCACCGGACAAACTTCGATCAAGCAACCCGATGGGTTAAATTTCCCGACCAGAGTTTTGGACAACCGGGCCTGCTGCCCGCTTAATGCTCTCTCGGCCTTTTGGAGGATATTCTATGCGCTATCAGATCAGTGGAAAACAAATCGACATCGGAAGCGCATTACAGACCCATGTGGAAAATGAATTGAACTCGGTGGTCGAAAAATACGCCGAACGCCCAACAGACGCGAACGTCATATTTTCCAAAAGTGCCGCGGAATTTGTGTGTGAAGCAACAATTCACCTTTCCACCGGGCTAACCGCGCAGGCCAAGGCACATGCGCACGAGATTTATGCTGCGTTTGATCAATGTAGCGAAAAAATGGAAAAGCAGCTTCGCCGCTATAAACGCAGACTGAAGGATCATCACAGACAGCGTTCAGAACCAGTTGAACTTTCAGAAGCTTCCGCATATATCCTCGCTTCCAACAGCAGCGGTGAAGAATCGGAACCGGATACGCTTCAGCCGATCATTGTGGCTGAAATGGAAACGCAAATTCCCTCCCTTTCCGTGGGCGAGGCTGTTATGCAAATGGAATTGGCCGGTGCGCCGGTGCTTGTGTTCAGAAACGAAGGCAAAGATGGATTGAACGTCGTATATCGCAGAGATGACGGCAACATTGGGTGGATCGATCCGTAAACCAAATCAGCAGCAGGTAAGAGATCCTGCGCTTTGGAGCAAAAAATCAGATGCAATTTTCTGAAATCCTCAAACCTGAGGCAATTCGGGTATTTTCCTCAGTTTCGAGTAAGAAACGCCTCTTGCATGAGCTTGGCACGATTGCCGAGGCGGCATACGATCTGGATCACGCCAAATCGGTTGAGGCGCTTTTGGAACGTGAGGCTCTTGGGCCAACCGGAGTGGGTCACGGTGTTGCCTTACCTCACGCGAGGCTTGATGGAACGGACAAGGTCGTGGGTGCCGTAGTACTTCTCGACAGACCGATCGATTTTTCCTCTGTCGACCGTCAGCCTGTGGATCTGGTGTTTGCTCTTTTTGCACCAAAAGATGCTGGCGTTGAGCATCTCAAAGCCCTGGCGTTGGTGTCGAGAACACTGCGTGACCCTTCTATTTGCGCTAAATTGCGCGCCAACAATGATCCTGCAACGCTGTATGCGATTATTACGGAATCACAGTCGGTTCAGGCCGCTTGAAACCCCACTCACTGTCCAAGCATCAAAACCGAACATCATATAGTCGCGTTGATAAATCTGCGCGACATGCTTTTCGATTTTGTCGTCATAAATCTCGACAAGTTTAAAGGGCAAAGCGTCCTCTGTTTCCATTAAACTTGGTGTGTTTTTCAATCCGACTTTGGCTGCAAGCTGACGCAATTCACTATCGAGTTGATCTTCACGCAGAAGCTGATCTGGCACTATAAATTGAGACATACCTTGAAGGACCGCTGCCTGTGTGGCCCAGTGGGCATCAACACGAATGGCTGTCTGACCAGACAGGTTCGCGGTCAAGAAGTCAAGGAATCCGAGGAATGCATCGCGATGCTCTGCCAAGCCATAGGTCTCGGACGGAAATCTTCCTGGCAAAGGCACTTTGAACGAGTTTCGTAGAATTTTTCGAATGCCTTCGAATGTCCCGGGTCCGGTCTGCAGTATCTTCGTGCAAAAGGCGTGGTGCACTCGCGCGACAGGATGTCGAAGCACCGAAAAGCATCGGTGACCCACATTTTTTCGTTTCCACTGTCGCAGCGATTTCTGATTGAGACCGGTTTGCAACTCGTCGAGCGAACAGCCGTCGAGTTGTGCCATCCAAGAAAGCACGGTCATTTCAGGTCCGGAGCGGATGGGTAAATAAAGAAGCGGCGCATGCGCACAGGCGACAAAACTTGGCACGGCAGGGCCACGGCGCGGCTCAAAACTGGGCGTGCGATGCAAGTTGAGGCGATCAAGTGCAGCGATAGCTTTGTCCATCTCCTGAACATTGGAAACCTTGTCACTCAACGAACTAGGATTTTGCTTTTTTAACCCTTTATCGAGGCCATCCAGTGTTTCTTCGCTTCCTAAAAAGCGTGCGAGGCCATTAATCACTTCAAGATCCTGCAAGTCCTCGTAGGCTATGTAAAACGCAGTTTGCCCGGTTTTCTGCAGATGGTTCAGCAACCGAACCTGAAACTCATGTATCCGGGTCACATGCTCTTCAAACTCAGCTGCATCAAAACGAACGCGGCTATCCTTGCGACGTTTGACGTTGGTGAGTTTCCACTGTCCGGTGGCCTGTGCAATCTTCCATGAAACATAGCTGTCCAATGGATTGCGCGTCAGTATGATTTTGGCACATCGCGTGTCGTTCAAAACCGTGTCCAATATCCTTGGATCATGATCGTTGAAGTATCGAAAGCCGCCGATGCCAGAGGGTCTATTCTTGATTGCATCAATTAAACGCTGGGGATCAGCATCTCTGGTGGCGCGCGTGACACCCACGATCTCGGTCTTGTTTGGATATCCTATGAAATGTGGATTAAAGGCCTCTCCAAAGCATTCAAATCTATCAAAAGCATTTATATTCGCTTCCAGAAAATTGGACCCTGTGCGCATCTCGGCGAACAAAACGAAATAGTCGAAGCGATCTGCCATAAACGCTATCGCACCAGATAAGGTTTCGGCTTGTCTTGGTTCGGCTCATGCAAACGATGCTCAACCGGAAAATCACCCATGAGATAGGGATGCATGCCCTGGTTCTTCAAATTCTGCAGAAACTGGCCAAATCCTGTCAGGTCTGACATTTTCGGCACCTCTGCCAGCCCAAACTGAGTTTGTTTCCCAATCTCATCGATGATCGTCTGGAGCGGTTCCATCGGCGCTTCGATGAATTCTGCCATTGTCCAAATACGCACCCGTGCTTTGGCCCAAGGTGATCTCAGAACATCGAGATGTTTGCTTTCTGTTTGTTGTAATCGTGCGGCTTCCTGGCGAATGTCAGAGAAGTTTTTGTTCGACTTAAACAATGCAACTGCCCAGGCACCAGAAATCACAGATATCTGAGCATTTGGATCCTTAGCGATATCCCACTCAATATCTTTGATTTCATCCCGCGGACCCATTTGAAAACACTGCCGCTCACCACGCGTATTCCAAATGAGACTGGATAGAAACGCGCGTGGATTATAGTCCCGCAATGTAGCACTACCGCTCAGCGCTCCGTTCATGACAGTCTGGCCATCCGAAAACTCCGCCCTCTCAGGCGCAAACAAATGACCATGGACTCGCGTTCCTGTCACTTTGGCCAGCCAGGGTTCGAAATTCTCAAACAGATCGCTGAACCCTTGGAAAACTGAATATTGCGCGCAGGTCAGCCCATTCTCCCGCCCTTCAACCGGAAAGCGGCTTTGCATGAACAGTCCACGCCTACCGCGCGTTCGGCGCTCAACAGCCTTGGCAAAAATTCTGTCGATTTTTCCCGGGTTAGGTTCTGTGCGTTTCATCGCGCCGGCGGGGTCCATTAGGAACGCATCATAAAGCCGGTTTGCGAAAGGCCAGATCTTGCGCGCCACAAAACAATCTGACCGACGCAAAAGCTGCAAGTGATCATCATAGAAAATATGCGGCTTTCCCTGATAGTCGAACTTTGAAAGTGTCAGCGACCGGCTTTCTATCTGGCGCGAGTAAAGGCGAGACAGGGTCTGAAAATAACTTTCGTCAGGGATCCAAACCTTGCTGAAGTACCGGTCATAAACCGAACGATCCGGGTCATCGAGAATAGCCGATAAGGTTTGTCGAGTCAGACACCACCACTGACTTCCCATATGTGGGACAATTCCGTTTGGTATGCGTCTGCGGTACCGAACCAATCTTTGAACGGCGACGTATTTGTCAAACATGAACCTGTTTTTACGCCACGAAAACGGGAAGCTGAGCGTGAAGCGCTCTTTGTCAAAACCTCCGATCGTCCAGGGTACATCTGAGGTCGTGGCAGATTCGATGAAGTCTGTTTGAGGGCGCTCTGCAAGATAATCAATGAGTTCCTGAACAGGCCGTAAGGGAAGACATGACCCCGAAGCGAGATAAACATGACGCACATGCGCGAACTCGTCCAACATCATCCGTGAAGCACTCTGTGTCGCGGCAACCAATCCCCATGTGCCCCATTCGCATCGGTGTCTTTTGGAAAACCGAACGTTAGGTAGGTCAGACAAAGCTTCGACAAACTCATTATACGGCCCGGAAAGCACATTCTTGTCGACATGTACGATGATCGGACAGCCAGCAGCGGACCAATGGCGCGCAACCTGCTCAGCACGGTCAAAGGCCGTGTGAACCAGCATGATAATGCCTACGCTCATCCGCTGCTCTTCCTCATGCCCAGTTCCCCTTTGACATTAGTCCGAGGATTTCAAGTTGCCTCCAGTTTATATATTTTTCCGACCATTTGCACCAAAGGTCTGGATTTTCTTGCACAGACTCCACATAGGCCTTGTATTCGACGCTGCCCTGATAGTGCTGTTTGCGCCGCAATTCCTCTTCGGCCTTTGCCGCAAACGTATTGAGAAACTTTACATGAAGCAGGATACCACTGGCTTTTTCGCCGCCCCATTCATCGTAGGTCAGGTTAAGGCCACGCGGCAAAAGCATGTGAGTTGAGCTGATGTAAGTGTAGCGTTTGTCCCACTTCACCAAAGGCGTCTTGTTCAGCGCAGGCGCTTTCGTAGGCTTGTCCTTAAAAAACATCCGGCTGCGCGGTCCGCCCTGAATCCAAAGGTTACCGTAGCGCCTGTTCTTCTCGATCATGTAGTTACCGGGATCAAACCAACTGGCGACCTCCACCGGATCTTGGCCCGGAAGATAAGGCACTGCATCGATACGACCCTTAGGATACATATCCAAAAGCATGGCCCCGAATGAGCGCACCTGGCTTACATCCAGCCAGTCGGTCAATGCCCGGATCGGTCGCGTGTCACAAAACGGATAGATAAACAATTCATCAGGATCGACCACAAGCGTCCAGTGTCCATGCCCGTATTTGCTTTGAAGCCAATTCAACCAATCGACCCCAAACTTCGAATTCTTGTAGCTCGCTTTTGTTGTCCAGACCGACACGTCGCTTTGATTGGCGAGATACTCTCGTCCGCCGTCGCTGCTGTCATTGTCTACGATCAAAAAATGCGCGACGCCAAGATTACGATAATACTTCAGAAAGTAGGGCAGGCGGACATATTCGTCCCTCATAGTTGAAAATAAAAGAATGTCTCCTGGGCGAATCTTGCCTGTGCGGTTCACGACAGGTTTGAGCGAGAAATGCTTCCGGAAAGCACGCACTTGATGGCGCTTTCGGCGCAGCCGCATCACATATGACTGCAACAGACTCAATGATAAACCCTCATGGCCGGCATTTTTTTAGAGCCACACCTTATTGCCTGACGCTTAACGCATCCTTTTTGCAGGAGCGTAACGTCTCTTTCGACGCTGTGTCGCCCGCGACTACTCGTACTAAACACCTTATGTGATTGCTCAAAACGGGTAAACTCCCAAACCAGTTTCATACCCAATTCCCCTTTGACATCAAACCCATGGCTTCAAGCTGACGCCAACCCGTCAATTCGCTCGACGCCTCGCACCAAAGTGTCGGGTTTTCGCTCAGCGCGTCGTAGTAATCATCATAGAGCTTGGAATTGGCGAAATGCTCTGCGCGCTGCTTTTCCTCAGATGATCGAGTGACAACTGAATGGAGAAACTTCGAGTGCAGCAAAATCCCAGATGTGCGCTCTCCTCCATCAACGTCGTAAACGTGATTGAGACGCCGGGGTAAAAGCGAATGCGCAGAACTTACATATGCATATCTCCGGTTCCATTTCACCAACGGGATCTTACCCAGAGTCGGAGCACGTTTGGGTCTGTCCTTGAAGAAAAGCCGTGCACGCACACCACCTTGTATCCATAGGTTTTGAAGATCGCTTTTCTTCTGAATCACGTAATTGCCACCGTCGAACCAACTCAATGTGTCAAATGGGTTTTCTCCAGGGTTATAAGTCGCGTCCCCAACCGGGCCTTTCGGATACATGTCCAGCATCAAAGCGCCGAATGACTCATGACCGTGCTGTTCAAGCCAGTTGGTTAAAGCGGGCAAACTGCGTGTTTGGTGGTGCGGGTAGATCAGAATCTCGTCCGCATCCACAGACAAACACCAATGACCGTGACCAAATCTGATCTGAAGCCACGTCACCCAATCGACACCAAAACGAGAAAGACGATAACTTTTGGTCGTGCGCCATAGCGAGACATCATCTTGTTCTTTCAAGAACTCTACTGTTCCGTCATCGCTAGCATTGTCGACGATGAGAAAATGCTTAACGCCGAGTCTGCGGTAGTGATCAAGGAAAAAGGGAGTCGCAAAGCCTCGTTGCGCACAGTCGAAAACAACAACACATCTTGAGCTGATATCTGAGGCGTTCGATCCACAATCAAACAGAGCTGCCGACGCTTGCGAAATGCACGAAAGAGCAACCTGCGGCGTTTCCACCGCAGCCTGTAGGCAAATACTGCTTCCGACAGCACGCTCATGGATCGCCCGATTTAGTGCCTCCGCGTGAAAATCAGGTTTATTTTTCGTAATGTCCAGTTTGATGCCACCGCCAAGCATCAGAAATCATCTGGTCAAGCGTTGATCGTTCAGAATTCCAACCAAGTTCGGTCAGAGCGCGTGCTGACCCTGAAACTAGTTTTGTACAATCACCTGGCCGCCTGTCGCCGTAAACAACCGGCACATCCTGACCTGTGGCTTTCCTTGCCTGGTCAATAACTTCTCTGACAGAAAACCCGGAGCCAGTGCCAAGATTAAACACACGACTAGGTTTTCCGGAGTCCAGCCACTTCAATCCAAGGACATGCGCATCAACAAGATCAGTGACATGAACATAATCCCGGATACATGTTCCATCAGGTGTATCGTAATCGGTTCCGAAAACCGTCAAGGCATCCCGCTTTCCGGAAATCGCATCCAAGATCAACGGTACAAGATGTGTCTCGGGTTGGTGAAACTCTCCGATTTCGGCATCCGGATCAGCGCCCGCCACGTTAAAATAGCGAAAGATCACATGCTTTAGGCCATGTGACTCTTCAAAGTTCTGCAACATGTCTTCAATGGCACGTTTGCTGGCGCCATAGGCATTTATCGGATGCTGAGCAGTGGTCTCATCCAGAACCACGTTATCGTGGTCTCCATACGTGGCACAGGTCGACGAAAATACGATGCTCTTACATCCTGCAGAAAGAGCCGCCTGGCAAAGTGTAAGTGACCCAGAGACGTTGTTATCCCAGTACAAGCCCGGATTTTGCATACTTTCACCAACCTGGCTCAGAGCGCCAAAGTGCAAAATCGCTATTGGATTATAAGCCGAAAACACCTCATCAAGGCGTGCTCGGTCCCTGAGGTCTCCTTGCTCAAACGGACCGAACTTTACCGCATCGGCCCAACCGGTGCAGAGGTTGTCATACGTAACAGGGATATACCCTGCGGCTTTCAGAGCTTTGCAAGCATGTGATCCGATGTATCCGGCCCCACCGGTGACCAGGACATATGTCAAGTTCAGCCCCCGAAAGCTGGTTATTCAGCCGCTTTCGCCGCGTTGACCATTTCGCTCAGAAAACCCCACAAATCATCGCGAAGTTCTGGTCGATCCAGCGCAAAAGCCACAGTGGCTTGCAGGAAGCCAGACTTGGACCCACAATCAAAGCGGCGCCCATCAAAGCGATAGCCATAAACCTCTTCGCCTTCCTGGCGCGCATCGGCAATGGCGTCGGTCAATTGAATCTCTCCACCTGCACCGGTCTTCTTCTTGTTGAGTTTCTGAAGAACGGTTGGTGTCAGAATATAGCGGCCAATAACCGCCAGATTGGAAGGGGACTCTCCTAGGTTTGGCTTTTCAACCATACCTTTGGTCGAAACGATTTTGCCCATATCATCCTTGATATCCAGCATACCGTATGACGAGGTTTGCTCATCGGCCACTTCCATCGCCGCAACAATGTTTCCACCAGTTTCTTCGTAAGCTTCAACCATCTGCTGAAGACAGGGTTTGTCTGCGGAGATGACATCATCCGGAAGAATAACTGCGAACGGCTCATTCGCAATCAAACGTCGCGCACACCATACGGCATGTCCGAGACCCAAAGGTTTATTCTGACGTGTATATGCGATTTCACCGCTGTCCATATTGGTAGAACGCAGGATTTCCAGAAGCTCATCTTTGCCTTTTTTCCGCAGCTCTTGTTCCAACTGCGGGGCATTGTCGAAATAGTCTTCCAAAGCACCCTTTCCGCGAGACGTAACAAAGATAAACTCTTTGATCCCAGCGGCACGCGCCTCGTCAATCGCGTACTGAACCAGCGGCCGGTCAACCAATGTCATGATTTCCTTCGGCACGGACTTCGTCGCAGGAAGGAACCGTGTGCCCATTCCCGCCACGGGAAAAATCGCCTTGGTTAGTTTCTTTCGCATTTACCGCTCCTAGACAGCCCTAATCGTAAAAACAGGACAATTGTGACCACTCCATGGCGGCACATAACAGTTTATTCGTTTTTTAAGTGTTTACGTAGCAACATATCGCCGACAGGTCAAAATTTCAGCGCATTCCCATCTCTTTCATCATGACTTCAAGGCGTGGCACATCCTCAGGGTTGTTGAGCTCCCAAAACTTACGGCCTTTTGCGTGTACTTCAGTGCAAAGAATACGCCTTCCGTTTTCCAAAAACCTCAACTGCTCAAGACCCTCCAAGTTCTCCAATGGGCCAGAAGCCCAACCGACATATTCCTCCAGAGCTTTAGGGCGATATGCATAGACACCAACATGGTGAAAAACAGGTGTATCTTCCCCTTCAGCATATTGGTCAGACGTGAAAGGAACGACTTCTTTTGAGAAGTAAAGCGCATAGCGGTTTCTATCGAAAACAGCCGTCGTGCCACCTACACGACCATGCGCACGGTCATTCAAAAACCCATTCAACGCTTCTCCATCGCAGCGCAGGACAGGGGTAGCAACATCAGCTATTAAGTCTGAGTTCAAATCCGAAACCAAGTCTTCAATAAACCAACTTGGCGTTAACGGCGCATCGCCCTGTAGATTAACGACAATATCAAAGTTCCCGCCCAATTTTGTATGTGCCTGAGCGCATCTTTCCGTACCATTTGCACAATCTGGTGAGGTCATGACAACCTCAGCCCCAAAGGCTTGTGCGGCATCACGAATGCGCGTGTCGTCCGTTGCCACGACAACGCGGTCGACACCATTTACAGACAAAGCGGCGTCCCAGCTTCGCTCAATCAGGCTCTTTTCCGTACCGTCAGCACCCTTGAGCTTCGCAAGAGGTTTTCCTGGATATCGTGATGACGCATAGCGCGCCGGTATAGCGATCAATACGCTCATTTCGCAGACTTCAGATCGACGTTGGGCGAATAGGCAATGAAAAACGGATTGGCGTAGCTCTCCTTGCCATAAATCAGAGGCGTGTGATCATCAAACCTTACAACCTTCCCCCCAGCGCCATGCAACACCGCATGCCCTGCAGCAGTGTCCCACTCCATGGTTCGGCCGACGCGCGGATAAATGTCGGCTTCCCCGGTTGCTATCAAACAGAACTTTAGCGAAGATCCCGCACTCTTCATGTCTTTGACTGCGTATTTGCTTATGTAGTCATCAGTAGCCTGATCACGATGCGACTTGCTTGCCACGACCAGCAGGGCGGAATTGTCAGGGTCAGACACACTGATCTCGTTTAGCACTCCGATTTTGTCTTTCTCAAATGAACCAACTTCTTCAACGGAAGTCCCGTCTGCCTGCGTGAAAAACATGCGCTCCTTGGCAGGCGCATACACGACCCCTCGTGTCGGGACACCATCTTCAACGAAGGCGATATTTACCGTGAAATCACCACGTCGATTGATGAATTCTTTCGTCCCGTCCAATGGATCTACAATCAGGAAAGTTTGCGCCTTCTGATCATGCGTTGCCGCTTGTTCCTCAGTAATAAGAAAAGTATCTGGAAAGGCTTTTTCTAAACCAGCAGAAATCAAGGCATCTGCCGCTTCATCAGCTTCCGTTACCGGGCTTGAATCCGACTTAACTTTCACGTCAAAATCATCTGAATTATAAATCTCCATTATGAGATCACCGGCTTCCAGCGCAAGGCGCCGCATAACAGTAACAAGAGCGTCGTAGTTCAAAGCAGTCTCCATTCAAAACCTTCCTGCAAGCCTGTGTTGCGGGATTGTCGCGCGCCCCTTATGATACGGTGCTAACGGGACAGCAAGAATTCCCTGTTTAAACAAGCATAAGTTAACCGGCTGGGCAGGCATGTTTCAGAATACGCGAAAAGGAACACTTCTCGGATCCGCCTTAACCTTGGCGGAAGTGATCTACCATGCAACTGTACGCGACATTCGCAAAGCGCATGGAAATGCGTTCATGGCGCTTTTCGTTAGCATCGCGACAACGGTCATTTTTGTACTCGCATTTTTTTTCATGTTTTCCTTCCTTGGACTGCGAGGCGCTAAACTTCGCGGTGATTTTCTGCTTTACATACTGTCCGGTGTTTTTCTCTATATCACTCACATCAGAGCGGTTGGCGCTGTTGCGGGTGCAGAAAATTCAACTTCACCGATGATGCAACATACGCCAATGAACACAGTTGTATCTATCTGTTCTTCGGCAATCGGCTCACTGTACATCCAGGTACTGGCTCTATTCATAATTCTGTTTCTGTACCATACCCTCATCAATCCAATAGAAATCTCACAGCCGATTCCCGCATTCGGCATGTTTCTCTTAGCCTGGTTTACGGGATGCGCCGTGGGGCTTTTGTTTATGGCGTTAACTCCTTGGTTCCCTACGGCGGCAAGCTTGCTACGAACGGTGTATGTCCGCGTCAACATGATTGCGTCAGGTAAACTGTTTGTTGCAAATGCACTGCCAGGTTTCCTACTGGCTGTGTTTGACTGGAATCCCCTGTTTCACGTCATTGATCAATCGCGGGGATTTGTATTTATCAATTACTATCCTCGCAATACATCTTACGAATATGCGTTCATAGTCGCATGCGTTCTGGTCGTTATTGGGCTTCTTGGCGAGTTTTATACACGCCAGCACGCCTCAACCAGCTGGAGTGCGAGGCGATGAGATTTCTGTTTTCAGTTTTGGTTGCTTTAATCCTTGCTTCAAAAGCCTATTCCGAAGCGCTACCAGCTTACTACAACGTATCAAACGTTGCTCCGGATGATGTCCTAAACATTCGCCAGGCGCCAAGTACCGCTGCGTCCATCATTGGAAAACTCGGTCATGAAGATACCAGCATCGAAGTGGTTGCCTTTGACGAAGACAAAGAATGGGGACAAGTCAATATCGGAGAAATGGCCGGTTGGGTTTCTCTGAGATTCCTGACACGACAACCTGGTCAAATCGACGATGAACTACCCTCACCACTGGTTTGCGCAGGCACAGAACCTTTCTGGACTTTGGACATCGCAGGAGGAGAAACAGCGCAACTTTCGCGACCGGGCGAAACACCCGTGGATGTTCGAATGCTTGAACCTGTAACGGCCTCAAATCGCACTGATCGCTATGCTATTTTTGGGCAAGGCGGAGACCGTGTTTATACATTCATTTTTCACAGGGATGCATGTTCTGATGGGATGTCGGATCGTGCATACGGGATGAGCGTGGACTTGTTTTTGACCGAAGAAAAAGGGGTGAGTTACGTCACGGGCTGCTGCAATTTGAAATAAGCCAATTGCACCTGACTTGGATTCCTTGGGAACAGAGTTTCAATCCACCACGCGGCAGGTCAGGTTGATACGCCCTCCTTGGTTCAAAAGCGTAGATGTACCAGGCCGAATACGATCCACTCCATGGTAGGTCAGCCGCGCATCACCTCCCATCACCACAACATCTCCGGACTGAAGCCAAATAGACTCTGTTGATCCTCCGCGTTCTTGGTTGCCAATCCGAAAAAGCGCGTCATCTCCCAATGACAAAGACAAGACCGGCCAAGAAAAATCCGCTTCGTCTCGATCTTGGTGCAAACTCATGCGTGCTTTGTCTTGGTAAAAATTGATCAGGCAACAATCGGGCAAACGATCCACATCGCCCAAGGCGCGCCAAATCTTCAGAACGGAAGACGGTATATCAGGCCACGCTGTGCCATTTGGATGGTGTGTTACGTAGCGATACCCCTTTCGATCAGAGTACCATCCGTATTTGCCAGCCGAGGTCATTTGCACCGTCATCGGCTTTCCATATGGCGTCATAGGCGAAAAAAACGGTGCGGTTCGGACCACCTCACGCAGGTCTTTCACAATCTGTGCCTGCTGTGCGACATCTAGAAAACCAACGAAAACCTTAAATCCCCTTATTTCGAGTGGTTTTTGATGCATCGTGCCGTAATCAATTCCCAATACGCCAATTTAATCGCAATTCGCAGTTTTACATGCGTTACACCGCTTGCAGGTGTGCTTTCGCCTGCCTATATACCGCTCGATACGCAGAACATCCACGGATGAGCTGCAGGTCGTTTGGTGGCCAGATGCCGTAACGGGTCCGGTTGCCCCTCAATCGCCTTAAGTAAAGAAGGGATCGAAAAACATGTCCAAAGTCATTGGTATTGACCTCGGAACCACAAACAGCTGTGTCGCCATCATGGATGGTAGCCAAGCCCGAGTGATCGAAAACTCAGAAGGCGCGCGCACCACGCCCTCAATTGTAGCCTTCACAGATGACGAGCGCCTCGTAGGCCAGCCTGCGAAACGCCAGGCCGTCACAAACCCAGAGAACACAATCTTCGGTGTCAAGCGTCTGATCGGTCGTCGCGAAGACGACAAGGATCTGGCGAAAGACAAAAAGAACATGCCGTTCAACGTCATTGATGGCGGCAATGGTGATGCATGGGTTGAAGCCAAAGGCGAGAAGTATTCGCCAAGCCAGATCTCAGCCTTCATTCTCGGGAAAATGAAAGAAACCGCCGAGTCCTATCTTGGCGAAGAAGTGACCCAAGCGGTTATCACTGTTCCCGCCTATTTCAACGATGCTCAACGTCAGGCCACCAAGGACGCTGGCAAGATTGCCGGTCTTGAAGTGCTTCGCATCATTAACGAGCCGACAGCAGCTGCATTGGCCTATGGTCTCGACAAAGAAGAAACACACACCATCGCGGTCTATGACCTTGGCGGTGGTACATTCGACGTCACCATCCTGGAAATTGACGACGGCCTGTTTGAAGTGAAATCCACCAACGGGGATACGTTCCTTGGCGGTGAAGACTTTGACATGCGCATCGTCAACTACCTCGCCGACGAGTTCAAAAAGGAAAATGGCGTCGACCTGACCAAGGACAAGATGGCCCTTCAACGGCTGAAAGAAGCTGCGGAAAAAGCCAAGATCGAGTTGAGCTCTTCGTCACAGACCGAAATCAACCAGCCGTTCATTTCCATGGGGTCAGACGGCCAGCCGCTGCACATGGTCATCAAACTCACCCGTGCCAAGCTGGAAAGCCTGGTTGGTGATCTGATCGCGGCTTCGCTCAAGCCATGCAAGGCCGCTCTTAAAGATGCCGGACTTTCGGCAGGTGACATTGACGAGGTCGTACTCGTCGGCGGTATGACCCGGATGCCGAAAGTGGTCGAAGAAGTAACCAAGTTCTTCGGTAAGGAGCCACATAAGGGCGTGAACCCGGATGAGGTGGTCGCGATGGGCGCTGCAATCCAAGCAGGTGTCCTGCAGGGCGATGTGAAAGATGTTGTGCTTCTCGATGTGACACCGCTGTCGCTAGGCATCGAAACTTTGGGTGGTGTGTTCACACGCCTGATCGACCGCAACACAACGATCCCGACGAACAAGTCTCAGATCTTCTCAACCGCTGAGGACAACCAAAGCGCTGTGACGATCCGTGTGTTCCAGGGCGAACGAGAGATGGCGACGGACAATAAAATTCTGGGCCAGTTCAACCTGGAAGATATTCCACCAGCGCCACGCGGCATGCCACAGATCGAAGTAACTTTTGACATCGACGCCAACGGCATCGTGTCTGTTCAAGCCAAAGACAAAGGCACCGGTAAGGAGCATAAGATTACGATCCAGGCGTCCGGTGGCCTGAGCGACGAAGACATCGATCAGATGGTCCGTGACGCTGAAGAAAATGCTGAGGCTGATAAGGAACGCCGCGAACTCGTCGAGGCCCGCAATCAGGCCGAGAGCCTTATACATTCCACAGAAAAGTCAGTGGAAGAGCATGGCGACAAGGTGGATCCGACCACGGTCGAAGCCATCGAGCTTGCGATTGCCGCTCTCAAGGATGACCTCGAGAAAGAGGACGCCACGGCCGACAAAATCAAGGCTGGGCTGCAGAATGTCACCGAAGCTGCAATGAAGCTTGGCGAAGCGATCTACAAGGCGAGCCAGGAAGAAGGCGAAGAAGAGCCCGCGGCCGCTGACGAAATGCGCGGAGAAGAAGATATCGTCGACGCGGATTTCGAAGATCTGGATGAAGACAAGCGCGCTTAACGCGTCTAACGGACAGGCAGAGGCCGGTTGTCGGCCTCTGCTCTCCGATTAAAGGAGATTTCCGATGGCAAAGCGCGACTACTATGATGTGCTTGGGGTTTCAAAGGGAGCCTCAGCCGAAGAGATCAAAAAAGCCTACCGCGGAAAAGCCAAAGAGCTTCACCCGGACCGCAACAAGGACAACCCGAACGCCGAATCCGCCTTTAAGGAGGCTGGAGAAGCGTATGACATCCTTAAAGATGCGGAAAAGAAAGCGGCTTATGACCGGTTTGGTCATGCTGCTTTCGAAGGCGGCACAGGAGCCGGAGCACGCCCGGGTGGCGGATTCGGCGGGCAAGGTGATTTCGCCAGCGCATTCTCAGATGTATTCGATGACCTCTTCGGTGACTTTATGGGGGGCGGTCGCGGGGGCAACGGTCAACGCGCAGCACGCGGTGCGGACCTACGCTACAATCTACGCATCTCACTTGATGATGCTTACCGAGGACTGCAGAAGACGATCAATGTTCCCACGTCAGTAGCCTGTGATGTGTGCAACGGTTCAGGTGCCGAAGGCGGTGTCGAGCCATCGACCTGCCCCACTTGTTCCGGCATGGGCAAGGTTCGCGCACAACAAGGTTTCTTTACTGTTGAACGCACTTGCCCGACCTGCACAGGCATGGGTCAGATTATCAAAAATCCTTGCACCACGTGCAGTGGACAAGGCCGCGTTCAAAAAGACCGATCCCTGAGTGTGAACATACCAGCCGGTGTGGAAACAGGCACCCGCATTCGCCTCGCAAGCGAAGGTGAAGCCGGAATGCGCGGCGGTCCCCCTGGGGATTTGTACATCTTCATCGAGGTTGATCGACACGAAATCTTCGAGCGTGAGGAAACGAACCTCTTTTGTCGCGTACCAGTGTCTCTGGCCAAGGCTGCATTGGGCGGGGACATCGAAGTTCCGACAATAGATGGCGGGCGCAGTCGCGTGAAAATTCCAGAAGGGTCGCAATCGGGTCGGCAAATGCGCCTGAGAGGTAAAGGCATGCCGGCACTTCGTGGTGGGTCTACGGGTGACATGTTCATTGAATTGGCGGTGGAAACACCTGTGAATTTGACATCGCGCCAAAAAGAAATCCTGCGCGAGTTCGAGGAGTTGTCAGAGGAAAACAATCCCGAGAGCAGTAGCTTCTTTAGATCAGTGAAAAGCTTCTGGGATGGAATGAAGAGCTAATCGTTTCATCCCCGACACACAGCTTAACCACCTGTTAAGCTACGTATGAGCATGGTAAAGCCATGCAGCCCAACTCTCAAAAATCCGAAGCCCCGATGCCGCTCTTTGCGGCGGATGAACTGGTTTTTCCTCTCCCAGAGCCTCTCAAAAACATCCCCCCTATATTCAGGATCATCGCCGTCGTCTGCGCGACAGATTTCTGGCAGGAGGTCCAGAAGCACTTCCTGACTACGAAGTGCTGGAATTGGTTCTGTTCCGCGCCATACCACGCCAAGACGTGAAACCAAT
This sequence comes from Roseovarius sp. W115, assembly GCF_032842945.2. Taxonomy (NCBI): domain Bacteria; kingdom Pseudomonadati; phylum Pseudomonadota; class Alphaproteobacteria; order Rhodobacterales; family Roseobacteraceae; genus Roseovarius; species Roseovarius rhodophyticola. The sequence goes on along the minus strand of NZ_CP146606.1, from coordinate 1,572,524 downwards.
TGCGCATGATCTTCTGGCGGAGTTTGGCAATTTCAATGCTGTGATCTCTGCACCCCACGATCAACTGTCGCGCGTTCGCGGTGTTGGGCCATCCGTGGTGTGCGAACTGAAAGTCGTGGAGGCCGCCGCACATCGTTTGGCCCGGTCTCGGGTGATCCATCGGCCGGTGGTATCTTCTTGGGACTCACTCATTGACTACTGTCACACGACCATGGCGCATCGTGACATCGAACAGTTCCGCGCCTTTTTTCTAGACACCAAAAACGCCCTGATCGCTGACGAAGAACAAGCACGCGGGACCGTCAATCACGTTCCGGTCTACCCCAGAGAGGTCGTCAAGCGCGCCCTGCAATTGAATGCAAGCGCCCTTATTCTTGTCCATAACCACCCTTCTGGTGATCCGACGCCATCATCAACGGACATCTCCGTCACGCGGCAAATTCAGAATGCATGCGAGGTTTTGGGGCTAACACTGCATGACCACGTGATCATCGGCAAATCTTGTGAAATCAGCTTTCGGGCAGAAGGTTTGATCTAGCGGATCCAAACTTCGACACGTCTGTTGATGCGTCTTCCCCAGGCTGTCTCGTCACAAGCCATGGGAAGGGCCTCACCGAATGCGTCCACTTCAACATTCACACGAGACAGGTTGGCAGTTTCGGCGGCCGCCAAGACCGCATCTCTGACGGCCACGGCGCGACGCATGGCGATCCGCTTGTTCGTGGCCGCCGCCCCTTCACCATCACTGAATCCCACAAACAGCAAACGTCGCGTGTCATACCGCCCTTGCTCCAACGCTCTGGCCAACCGAAGGACGTTTGACCGAGACTGTGCATCAAGCCGTGCTGAGCCAGGTTCAAATCGAAAGCTTGTCGTCAACCTGCGCAAAGACGTAAGTGTTGAGACCAGCCTCTGCAGTTCTTTCAAGGAGACTTCCGGTCCGGCCAGGGTGATTGCATTCGCAAACCGATCCCCTTGCTCATTGACCGAGATTTCCTCCTGCCCTTGATCCACAAAACCTGCACGACGAATGACAAGCTGTGCGGAAGGGTCACGCAGAAACGCCAGAAACTCTCGTACAAGTTTTGGAAATCTCCGCGCCGGAACATAGAGAAAAACCGGAGCCGTCAGCGGATAGTCTTCAGTCTTGACCGCCCTACGCGTTGCCTGAAGCGCAAAACCACACCCCCGCCAAGCGCCAAAGCCCAGTTGTTTCCAACCTCTGTCTGACTTGTCAGTCCAAGGGCAAAAGGATCCTTCGTCACCGCTTCCGACAAGGCACGACCATCATCAAAAATCTTGGCATTCGGGCCGAGTTGTTCAACCGCCGGTTTCAGGACGAGATCTTCAATAGCCTGCCCTAACCCTGTGTTAGGACCATGCACATGAACACTGATTGGAGCATCAGGCCCCCCAAGATCAGCCCAATTCACGATATCCCCAGACAGAATCCCCGCCAGGTCCGGCAATGTAATGACTTGCACCGGATTGGAAGGTGAAACCATCGGCACCAATGCATCAAGCGCCACAACCCGGCTTCGTCCGCGCGCCTCAAGATCGCCCAAACCTTCCTCACGTGCCTGTCCAAGTTCTTCGTCTCGAATTTCACGCATCGACATGGCAATGTCGGCATCTCCCTGGATCAACTCGGTAATCCCCATGTCCGAGTTGTTCAGGCGCAAGAATATTTCTCCCACCACACGTTCTTCGGCAGGGTCGGTCAGGATGGCCAAAACGGTTCCATCTTCAAGATTTTGAAGACTGAGATCATAATCTGACCGGATCGCAAATGCCTCGAGTAAAGCTGGAAGCAATATGCGCCCAATTGTCGGTGAGCCGGAAAACACCGCTTGCGCGATGAAGGTTTCAAGGTTGGGACACCCCGGTCCAGCACAATCGACGCCCGAGCCATCAACAGTCAACTCACCATAAATGGTATCGACGCGATAAAACTCGCCGTCGAAGCCCAGCAGGTTGCCAGAAATCTCAACCCGACCGTCGCGTGACGTCAAAGTGACGTCTTGAGCAAAAGCGGGCAGCCCGCAAACCCAAAACAAAAGTGCGGCGAAACCCGCCGCACGCGCTTTTATCATCTGGACCTCTTGCTCGCAGCGCTCAATTACGTGCGATTGTCAGGTCTTCGTATAGGTTTTTCAACACAAGAAAGTCACCAACGGCACCACAGTCCGGCATAGCGATCATTAGGTCACGCGCCTCAAGACTTCCAGCACCAGACATGATGAACGCCTGAGCTTCCAAGTCCTGACCGCAGGTTGAGCCACCAACTTCAATCTCAATGTTGATCTCAGTGTCGCTCTCGCCTTTGGAGGGAAACGTATAAATTTCCGCATTCAGGCTTTCTACCAGGCCATCCTCGACAAGTCGCGTAAGGAAACCTGTTTGTTTCAACGACGTATCTTTGCTTGATTCACGCCAAACATGGCCTGCGTCCTCGTAAGACGCACCGTTCTCAAAAGCATGCATTTGGACATCTGTGTCGCCCTTCCATTGTACGACGTACCGTTCATAGGCGCTCAAATCAGAAATCTGCACGTTCGCAACGGCACCTTCGCCGTTGGCAAACGCCGCAATGAACAACGCATTCTCAGCAAGTGCAGGAACTTTTGCACGCCACTCGCCGTTCTCATCGGTCACGCCCGAAATCATCATACCACTATGATGCAACGTAAAGCGTTCGTTCGTCATGCAGCTCGCCTCAAGCGCCAGCACTGCCATCGCCGCATCACCCGGCGCTGCTGTTAACTCGATTTCGCACGTAAACGCAGGCGCTTTTTCTTCGACCGGAAGATCAGAAATTGGCACTTCACTGGATGCAACAACCTTCACCGGTTCACTGGGGAGTACTATGGGATCGGCGGCAGCGACAGGTGCCGCAGGCAAGGCAGATGTGAGAATAACTTCGCCCACCTGTACGTCTTCAATATCCACGGCTTTATCGCTGAAAGCGAGGGCATCTGTGTCTGAAGCTGCCTGCGTATCATTTTGGAAATGCTCCGCTGCCTCAACAAAGTCCCGTTTGGTCTCAAGCCCTACAGGAAACGCGTTGGAACTCACCGAGGCGACGGCAACACCGGATCGAGTTTGGTTCTCACCACCGACAAGTACGTTTTGCATCACATACCCTGTTCCCAGAGCACAAATCAGCACACCGCTCGTCATAGCCAAGCGCTTGGGGCCAAAAGATAATTTCATGACGGCCTCCCACAAGCCAGGGAAATTCCTGACTGTGGTAGTTAAAAATCAAGGCCGGTCTGTGGCAGTGCAAAGGTGTCTTTTGGCGGCTCGGTGCTAAACTCTAGACCAATCTGCCATGGCAATGTTTGAATTTCTTGCCTGATCCGCACGGGCATTTGTCATTACGACCTGGATTTCCCCAAGTCGTTGGATCGTTCTCATCAAAGCCTTCCAGCGCTTCACCGGCAGGCTCATCTTCGCCCACAACAGCCTGCTCCACGGCACCCTGCATCGCTGCGCGTTGAGCTTCAATCTGCTGAAGCATCGCTTGCTGTTCTTCTTCTGTCATCGGGCGCACCTGCGACAGCTTTTGTGTCACATCCTGCCGCAACCCATCCAACATGCTTTCGAAAAGCTGAAATGCCTCGTTCTTGTATTCATTCAGCGGATCGCGCTGCGCATATCCACGAAACCCAACAACACTGCGCAAATGTTCCAGCGTCAAAAGATGCTCACGCCATTTGGTGTCGATCGTCTGCAAAAGGACCTGCTTTTCAATCATGCGCATGTTTTCCGGGCCAAACTTCTCGGCTTTGTCCGTCATCATGTCGCTGGCCGCTTTTTCGATACGGTCCGCAATCTCGTCGTCGTCAACGCCCTCTTCATCGCCCCACTCTACAAGTGGCAAATCCAGTGTCAGTTGCTCAGCAACGGAGGTTTTGAACCCTTCCATGTCCCACTGATCAGCATAGCTCTTGGGCGGCATATAGCGGTCGATAAGATCATCAATCACTTCGCCACGCATATCCGTCGTGATTTCAGAAAGATCTTCGGCCTTCATGATGTCGAGACGTTGCTTGAAGATCACCTTCCGCTGCTCGTTCATCACGTCATCAAACTTCAAAAGCTGCTTTCGGATGTCAAAGTTGCGGCCTTCGACCTTGGCTTGCGCCCGCTCAAGGCTCTTGTTGACCCAAGGGTGAATAATCGCCTCACCCTCTTTCATACCAAGCGTCGCAAGCACTTTTTCCAGCCGCTCAGAGCCGAAAATCCGCATCAGATCATCTTCGAGGCTTAGAAAAAAGAGGACCGCCCCGGATCACCTTGCCGTCCCGACCGTCCGCGCAGCTGATTGTCTATCCGACGGCTTTCGTGACGTTCAGTGGCCAGAACATAAAGACCACCGGCCTCTTTCACCGCATTTTCATCGGCCGCATGTTCCGCCTCGATCTTTTGGCGCAGCGCCTCTGGATCGGCTTCCGGATCTGCTGCGATGGCCTCAAGGATCTTCAACTCGACATTGCCGCCAAGCTTAATATCCGTACCGCGCCCGGCCATGTTGGTCGCAATAGTCACCGCTCCAAGCTTGCCTGCTTCGGCGATGATCTGCGCCTCCTGTTCATGCTGCCGCGCATTCAGAACGTTGTGTGTCACGCTCGCTTTCGTCAAAAGCGCGCTTAGCGTTTCAGATTTTTCAATCGACGTCGTGCCCACAAGAATGGGTTGCCCTTTTTCATGCGCCTTTTGGATTGCGCCGATAATCGCATCGAACTTCTCGCGTTCTGTGCGATAGACCGCGTCATCTTCGTCCTTGCGCTCAATCGGTTGGTTTGTCGGCACCTCAACAACGCCCAAACCGTAGATCTGACCAAATTCTTCGGCCTCGGTTGCCGCCGTTCCAGTCATTCCCGCAAGCTTGTCGTAAAGTCGAAAATAGTTTTGGAAGGTAACTTGGGCCAAAGTGACGTTTTCAGGCTGAATATCGCAGCCCTCTTTGGCTTCAATCGCCTGATGCAAACCTTCGGACAGACGACGGCCGGCCATCATGCGCCCAGTAAACTCATCAATCAAAACAACATTGCCATCGCGCACGATGTAATCCCGGTCTTTCAGAAACATTTTATGCGCCCGAAGACCCTGGTTCACATGATGCACGATAGTCGTGCTTTCAGGATCATACAGAGACTGTTCCTGCTCAAGAACGCCATTTTCGTGCAGAATACTCTCAAGATATTCGTTGCCTTCATCGGTGAAGGTCACATTCTTCGTTTTTTCATCAATCGTGTAGTGCTCTTCGTCCAAAAGCGGGATGAGCTTGTCGATGGTCACGTATAACTCACTGCGATCCTGTGCCGGGCCGGAAATGATCAACGGCGTCCGCGCCTCATCGATCAGGATTGAGTCAACCTCATCCACAATCGCAAAAAAGTGCCCGCGTTGGTTCATTTCCTCCAGCGACGATTTCATGTTGTCGCGCAAGTAGTCAAAACCAAGTTCGTTGTTCGTGGCATAGGTCACGTCTGCCGAATACGCTTCTTTCTTTTCCGGCTCGGGTTGTTGTGGATAAACCACGCCGGTTGTCATGCCCAGCGCAGAGTAAACCTTGCCCATCCATTCCGCGTCGCGTTTCGCCAGGTAGTCGTTGACGGTAACAATATGAACGTTGCCGCCGGTCAACGCATTCAGATAAGCGGGGAAGGTCGCAACAAGTGTTTTACCCTCACCCGTCTTCATCTCTGAGATGTTTCCCTGATGCAGGAAAATGCCACCCATCAACTGTACGTCAAAAGCTCGCAAACCGAGTGCACGTCGCGCGGCTTCGCGACAATTGGCAAAGGCTTCGGGCAACAGATCATCAAGGCTCTCACCAGATGAAATGCGCTGTTTGAACTCCTGGGATTTATCAATCAAGCCCTGATCACTCAATGCCTCGAATTCTGGCTCCAAAGCGTTGATTTTCTCCACCAAAGGCCGAGTTGCCTTAATTTTGCGATCATTCGGCGTTCCGAAAATCTTTTTAGCAACCGTTCCAATACCCAGCATCTTAAATCCGTTCAGATCTTTCGCGTGTTTTTGATGGGCAATCGCTTGCCCCGACCGCCCTGCAACCCTAGAACGGACGCAATGGGCAATTAGCCTTTGTATCAAGGCGATGTAAGGGCCTGCCGATACAGTGTCAACGTCACAAGGCATGATGCCTCTGCACGAACGAACAAAGGAAATCTTATGTTGCAATCATTCAAGACTTTCGTGGCAGCTTCTTGCGTGCTCGGCGCCATTTCAACAACGGTTTTTGCGCAGGACGACGTCGACCCAAATCAGGTGCTTGCAACGGTTAACGGCACAGAGATCACACTGGCGCATGTGATCGCTCTGAGATCTGAACTGCCTCAGCAATATGATCAATTTCCATCCGCACTCTTGTTTCAGGGCATTATGGATCAACTCATCCAACACACACTTATGATGCAATCCATTGAAAATCAGGCGTCGTTCAAAAGCCGCATCACAATTGAAAACGAAACCCGTTCCATCATGGCCGGCGAAGTTCTTCAAGGCATCGTGTCAGAAGAACCCTCCGAGGACAGCCTGCGCACGCTTTACGACGAAAAATACCCTACAGACCTTCAAGAAACAGAATATCGCGCATCGCATATCCTTGTCGAAACTGAAGATGAGGCCACAGCGCTCGTCGCCGAGTTAGAGGGTGGCGCAGACTTTGCTACCCTTGCCCGTGAAAAGTCCACAGGACCGTCAGGGCCGTCTGGGGGAGATTTGGGATGGTTTGGAGCAGGCGACATGGTCGAGCCGTTTTTCAATGCGGTTGTCGAATTGGAACAGGGTCAGGTATCCCCACCGGTTCAAACCACCTTTGGTTGGCATGTCATCCTTTTGGCTGAGACCCGTGATCGCGCACGCCCAGAATTCGACACTGTTAAAGCCCAACTTGTTGAAGAAGCGCGCCAGTCGTCTGTAGAAGCTTTCGTCGCTAACCTACGTGAAAAAGCCGACATAACACGTGCCGACACCGATGGGATCAATCCAGACGTCATTCTGAATTTCGACCTCTTGGAGCAATAAATATGGGTAAGACACCCGCCGTCTCTCCCTTGGCACCTGACATCTTTCCCGATCTTCCGACAATCAAAGGAGCACGGTTCGCAGCCGTTGAAGCGGGTGTCCGCTACGAAGGACGCAAGGATGTAACGCTCATATCGCTTGATCCTGGCACCTCCATTGCAGGCGTCTTTACCAGATCTGCCACGCGCTCGGCGGCCGTGCTGGATTGCCAGGAAAAGATCGGCACGCATAGCGACGCAGGTGCGGCGATTATCGTGAATTCCGGCAACGCCAACGCCTTCACCGGCAAGAAGGGCAAGGAGTCAGTGAACACGATTGCCAGCGCAGTAGCAGCTAAATTGAACCTACCCTCAGAACGGGTTTTTTCATCCTCCACAGGCGTCATCGGAGAGAGTCTGCCGCATGATCGTATTTGTGCCAAAATCGATGAAGCGGCAGAGGCGCTTTCCGAAACAAGCCTTCCCGATGCCGCGCAAGCGATCATGACAACGGATACTTTCCCAAAGGGCGCAGGCGCGACTGTCTCTGTAGATGGTCAAGAGGTTCATATCGCAGGCATCGCCAAAGGGTCCGGGATGATTGCACCGGACATGGCCACGATGCTTGTCTATATCTTCACGGATGCCCTGATGGAGCGCGAAGTCCTGCAGCAAATGGTGACTGCGCTCAACAAAAAGACCTTCAACTGCATTACCGTCGATAGCGACACCTCGACATCCGATACGCTGCTGGTCGCCGCAACCGGTGCCTCTGGCGTGCGCGTCACAGACAAGAGCGTTGGTTTCATGGAAGCGTTGCGATCTGTCATGCTCGATCTTGCACATCAAGTTGTGCGAGACGGTGAAGGTGCAACGAAATTTGTTGAGGTATCCGTGACAGGAGCGTCCAGCGATACTGATGCCAAGACGCATGCGATGGCGATTGCCAATTCACCCTTAGTGAAAACAGCCATCGCAGGCGAAGACCCAAACTGGGGTAGGGTGGTCATGGCCATCGGCAAATCTGGCGCACCAGCAGACCGAGACCTCCTGTCGATCTGGTTTGGCGAAACGCTTGTGGCCGAAAAAGGCTGGGTTAGTGACACATATCGCGAAGAAGACGGCGCCACACACATGAAAAACGATAAGATTGAGATCCGCGTTGACCTCGGTCTAGGCGGGGGAACTGCCACAGTCTGGACCTGCGATCTGACCCATGGGTACATCTCAATCAACGCGGATTACCGGTCTTGAAGACTGTTCTGGTATCTGCAGTAGCCCTCATTGACATTGAGGGCCGTGTTCTGCTGGCCCAGCGTCCCGAAGGGAAATCCATGGCAGGTCTTTGGGAGTTTCCCGGCGGCAAGGTGGAAGACGGCGAAACACCCGAAGTCGCGCTGATCCGCGAGCTGGAAGAAGAGCTTGGCATCAACACCTGGGAAAGCTGCCTCGCGCCTCTGACCTTCGCCAGTCACAGCTATGACGACTTCCACCTACTCATGCCGCTCTTCGCTTGCCGAAAATGGGAAGGGTCCCCGCAATCTCGGGAAGGTCAGACACTGAAATGGGTGCGTCCAAGTAATCTGCGCGACTATCCAATGCCAGCAGCAGACATTCCGCTCATCCCGATCCTGCGCGACTGGCTTTAGCCTTCAAAAACAAAAGGGCGGCACACTGGCCGCCCCCAAAACAGTATCTGATATTGGCTTACTCGAGGTTCCGCTCGATCTCTTCGCGTTCAAAGATTTCAATCACGTCATCGGCGCGGATGTCGTCATAGTTCTCAAATGCCATACCACATTCCTGACCTGACTGAACCTCCGGCACCTCGTCCTTGAAGCGCTTCAACGTCTTGAGCGTACCTTCGTGGATCACCACGTCATCCCGCAGAAGACGCACACCGGCAGAGCGACGCGCGACGCCTTCGGTAACGAGACAGCCCGCCACTTTGCCGACGCCAGTGACCTTGAAGACTTCTTTGATCTGAGCATAGCCAATGAAATTCTCACGAATTTCGGCCCCAAGCAGACCACTCGCCGCCGCCTTCACGTCGTCCACAAGGTCATAGATCACACTGTAGTAGCGAATCTCGACGCCCTTCTGGTTGGCACTGTTTCGCGCCGGCGCGTTTGCCCTCACGTTAAAGCCAATCACCGGCGCACCGGAGGCTTCTGCAAGACCAACATCGCTTTCGGTGATCGCGCCAACACCGGAGTGAAGCACGCGCACGCGCACCTCTTCGTTGCCGATCTTTTCCATCGCCTGAACGATGGCTTCCGCCGAACCCTGCACATCCGCCTTCACCAGGATAGGCAGTTCAGCGACATTCTCGTTTTCCTTGGCCTGTGCCAAAAGCTGTTCCAGAGACGTTCCTGCACCCGCTGCAGCACGTTTCTCTTTCGCGGCTTTCTCGCGATATTCGGCAATCTCGCGTGCCTGCGCTTCTGTATCCACCACGTTCAGCACATCACCCGCCTCGGGTGTGCCGTTCAAACCAAGAACCTCAACCGGAACAGAGGGACCCGCCTCTTTCACACGGTCGCCACGGTCATTGATCAACGCACGAACACGGCCGTACTGCTCACCCACAACAAAGATATCGCCTTGTCTCAGGGTGCCACGCTGCACGAGAACTGTCGCGACAGGGCCACGGCCCACGTCAAGTTGCGCTTCGATCACAGCACCCTCTGCTGCGCGATCAGGGTTCGCTTTCAATTCGAGGATTTCCGCCTGAAGCGCGATAGCCTCCAGCAATTCATCAAGGCCTTGCCCGGAAATCGCAGAAACTTCGACGTCCTGCACTTCGCCAGACATCTTCTCAACGATCACTTCATGCTGCAGAAGATCGGTGCGTACTTTGTCAGGGTTTGCCTCAGGTTTGTCGACCTTGTTGATCGCCACAATCATGGGCACTTCTGCTGCTTTGGCGTGGTTGATCGCCTCGATCGTCTGCGGCATGACCGCGTCATCCGCAGCAACAACCAGAACCACGATATCCGTTACCTGAGCACCGCGTGCACGCATGCTGGTAAATGCTGCGTGGCCAGGTGTGTCGAGGAAACTGAGCAAGGAACCGCTATCAGTCTTCACCTGGTAGGCACCGATGTGTTGCGTGATCCCACCTGCTTCGCCCGAAACGACTTTGGCATCACGGATTGCATCCAAGAGAGACGTCTTGCCGTGATCTACATGGCCCATAATGGTGATGACCGGCGGGCGTGGTTTGAGATCTTTTTCGTCATCGTCGACGGAGTCGATCACATCTTCCACATCGGCGTCGCTGACCCGGACAACACTGTGGCCAAATTCCTCAATGATGAGCTCGGCTGTATCCGCGTCAATGGCCTCATTTTGCGTAAGCATCAGCCCATTGTTCATCAGCGCTTTGACAACATCGCCAACGCGTTCGGCCATGCGGTTGGCCAGCTCTGACACAACAATGACCTCAGGCAGTTGAACTTCCCGGACAATCTTCTCCCGAGCTTCGCCGCCGCCCAGCGCTTTCTGACGCGCGCGCTCTTGTTTGCGCTTCATCGCAGCAAGCGACTTTTGCCGCCCACCTTCGCCGCCGGACAAGGCCTGATTCAGCGTCAGCTTGCCAGACCGTCGGCCTCCATCATCGCCACGGCCTTTGTTGCCACGACCACGATCATCTCCCCGGTCGCGGTCTTGCTTGCGTGGTGCCTGCTTGGGCGCGCGCGCCTGTTGCGGTGCATCATCGGCGGGCGCAGCAGCTGCCGCTGCCGCTGCTTTGGCCGCAACTTCGGCTTCACGCTTTTTGCGTTCCTCCTCATCAGCTTTGGCCTTGGCGCGCTCTTCAGCCTCGCGCTGTTCGCGCTCCTTGGCTTCGGCCTCCTGACGCCGACGCTGCTTTTCTTCTTCGCGGGCCTTTTCGTCGGCCTCACGTTTTGCAGTTTCGTCCGCTTCACGCTCTTTGGCCGCGGCCAACGCCTTCATCCGGCGCTCCATCTCCGCATCGGATATCCCGGCCGGACGTTTCGACGCGTTCGACTGTGTTGCGGTAGGCTTTGACGCACCTGCAGCAGGAGCCGCCGCACCCGGCTTGGGCTTGACGATCCGTTTCCGCTTGGTTTCCACCACGACGTTCTTGGTGCGCCCATGGCTAAAGCTCTGCTTGACGTTCCCCGAACGAGGACCGCCACGCACACCCAGAGTTTTCTTTCCGTCGTTGTCGCTCATCTACTTCAACTTCCTTTCCGGCGGGGCTTTCCCCGGCCGAGACGCGCAAGCCTTTCAGCCTTGCCGCCTCCTCTACAACACGTTGGCACAAACCTCCAGCCGCTAGTGCAGCATGAATTGTGCTTTCCCGTCCAAAGGCCTGACCCAGCTCATCAGCGGTCAACCATCCGATCCAAAACCCGCCATATGGCGTGCTCAACTTGGATTTGCCGCGCTCTGATCCATCGCTCGCCTGAATGAGCACTTCGGCCTCATCCTTAGAAAGCCAATCCTTAACCTTTTCGTAACCTGACACAGCTTGCCCGCCCTTCCGGGCCAAACTGATCAACTCAACCACACGACGCGCCAGCATGGTCTCGACCATCTGAGACAAGTTATCTGGCAAGGTCACAGCCTGCTTTGCACTTCTTGAAAACAGACCCTTTTTCACCGCAACCTGCAGCGCATCAAGATCAGCACTGACCCAGATACCCCGTCCCGGCAAACGTTCCAGAATATCGGGCACCACCTGCGCCTCGGGACCAATTGCAAACCGGATCAAACCGTGCTTTGGCCGCACCTCGCCTGTGGCAATGCACTTGCGTTCCGGACCGTCTTTTTGGTCCTTGGGCTGTCCACCGCGCCCCATGCTAACCTCACGAGACCTGAAGGATCAGGCCTCGGCCTCCTCTTCAACGGCTTCTTCGCCTTCTTCGGCGGCGTCCGCCTCGAGGTCCGCAGGGTCAACCCAACCCAACATAACACGCGCGGTCATGACAAGATCCTGTGCTTCTTCAAGAGACAAATCAAACGGTTCCAAAAGCCCGTCATCCTTGATCCGTTCTCCATCGACTGTCGTCCAGCCGCCTGCCAGTTCCCAATCTGCGCAGGTTGCGAAATCCTCGAGCGTTTTCACGCCGTCCTCGGCCAGAGCTACTACCATTTGGGGTGTCAGGCCTTCGAATTCAATAAGGCTATCCTCAGCTCCCAAACTACGCGCTTTTTCAAGAGCTTCGCGTGCCTGTGCCTCTAGGATATCGCGAGCCCGCGCTTGCAGCTCTTGAGCTGTATCTTCGTCCACACCATCAATCACCAACAGCTCATCAAGCTCGACATAGGCAACTTCTTCGAGATTCGTGAATCCTTCCGACACCAGAAGCTGCGCAAAGAACTCGTCTAGATCGAGCGTTTGCATAAAGAGGTTCGTCCGCTCTTCAAACTCTTTCTGACGGCGTTCGCTGTCTTCGGCTTCTGTCATGATATCAATATCAAGATTGGTCAGCTGGCTTGCCAAGCGTACATTCTGGCCGCGCCGACCAATGGCCAGTGACAACTGATCTTCCGGCACTACGACCTCAATCCGCTCGGCCTCTTCATCCAGAACCACCTTGCTCACCTCAGCAGGCTGCAACGCGTTCACAAGGAAGGTTGGCTGATCTTCGTTCCACGGAATGATGTCGATCTTTTCACCCTGAAGCTCATTCACAACGGCCTGCACCCGGCTGCCGCGCATACCAACACAGGCACCCACAGGGTCAATCGAGTTGTCATAGGAGATCACAGCGATCTTCGCCCGGCTGCCGGGATCACGCGCAACCGCCTTGATCTCAATGATGCCATCATAGATCTCCGGCACTTCCATCTTGAAAAGTTCCGCCATGAATTCAGGAGCTGTCCGGCTCAGGAAAATCTGCGGACCACGGGCCTCGCGACGCACGTCCTTGATGTAGCACCGGATGCGGTCATTCGGACGATAGCTTTCGCGCCCGATCTTCTCATTCCGGCGCAGAACAGCCTCGCCCATGCCGACATCGACATGCACATTGCCAAACTCTTCGCGTTTTACCTGCGCATTGATGATGGTGCCGATCCGGTCTTTGAATTCTTCATACTGCTTGTCACGCTCAGCTTCGCGGACTTTTTGCAGAATCACCTGCTTGGCGCTTTGTGCAGCAATCCGGCCCATATCAACTGGGGGAACTTCCTCAACAAGCGTATCGCCCACCTTGGGATCATCCAGATACTGCTTGGCTTGCTCCACAGTGAATTCAGCCTGGTAATTCTCAAGCTCTTCATCTTCCACAACCGTACGCACACGGGTGAATGTCGCCTTGCCTGTCTTGCGATCAATTGCGACACGAATGTCCATCTCCGCGCCATAGCGGGACTTGGCCGCACGAGCGAGACTCTCTTCCATAGCCTCGATCACAAGGCTGGGGTCGATCATCTTCTCCCGCGCCACTGCCTCGGCGGTTTGCAAAAGCTCAAGCTGGTTGGCTGAAGTAATGGCCATCTCTTAGTCCTCCTCAGACCCTTCGGTCTCGATCTCGTCAAAACTATCTTCGTCAATCAGACCCGCATCCTTGCGCGCCTTTAGCATGTCCTTGATCAGCTCATCGGTCAGCACAAGCTTGGCATCCACCAGCCAGTCAAACTTGAGCCCGACAGTGCCTTCATCCAAGTTGATAAGCACTTCATCTTCTTCCGTACCGGCCAAAACGCCCTTGAAACGCTTACGCCCATCAATCAGCTCAGCTGTCTCTAACTTGGCCTCATAGCCTTCGAATTCGTCAAAATCCTTCAGCCGTGTGAGCGGTCGGTCGATCCCTGGGCTGGACACTTCCAGCGTGTAGGCATCTGTGATCGGATCCTCAACATCCAGAACAGCGCTCACCGCATTTGAGATGTTAGCGCACTCGTCCACTTCAATCCCGCCGGTTGGCCGTTCGGCCATGATCTGCAACGTGGCCGTCTTGCCCCCCATCAACCGCACGCGCACAAGCTCAAACCCCATATCTTCTATGACAGGGGTGATGATCTCAGCCATCCGGCGATCAATCGCAGCTTTGGCAATCAGGTCGTTGCTCATCAGTCTTTCAAGCACAAAAAAACGGGCGCGCGGCCCGTTGGTATTTCCCGGTGGAGCTTTCGGTTTGGACCCGAACGCGCCGCTGTTGAGGGGGATATACGCCTGAGTGGGTGAGTCTGCAAGGGGGATCGACATCACTATAGGCAGTGATACGATTCTGAGACTGAAAGTTGGACTGACAAGGAGGCGCCTATGGCCCCAAATCGCACAGATATTGAAGTTCTTATTGAAAAACATATTGCCGCGTGGTGCGCCAAATCTCCTGATGGTGTCGCGGCCAGCTACACCGCAGACGCCACATTCACTATTAATCGTGGCAAGCCGATGACTGGACATGATGACATTGCAGAAATGGTTCTGGGGTTTTGTAGTGAATTTCCAGATGTGGTTCTTGAACTTGATCACAGTTTCATAGCCGGAAATCACGCGGTCTATGTCTGGACCTTCAAAGGACATCACCACGAAACCAGCAAGTATGTCGAATTTCGGGGCTGGGAAGAATGGGACCTTATAGATGACTGCTTGGTTAAATCGTCACTTGGCTGGTTCGACGCCGATGACTATGAGCGGCAGCTACGCCCTTAAAATCCTTATTTGAGCACAGCCAAGTTTATCAAACACAATCCCGACGTGGCGTCATTGCTCACCTTGCACGCACCGACGTAATACCGACGCGATACCGATGTAATACCGACGTTGGACTTCAGTGCTCAAACGCGTGCCGCGAGACGGTCCATGATTTTGACAAGTTCGGCGCTGATGCCCGGCTCTGACAGAGCATGCCCCGCTACGGGAATAAGCCTGAGATCGACTTTTGGCCAGAGCTTGGACAGTCGATACGCCGCGTCAGGCGGGCAGATCATGTCATACCGCCCCTGCACGATTACACCCGGAATATGGGCAATTTTCCCCATATTTTCATAGATATACCCGTCCTGCCCGAGGAAACCGGCATTCATGAAATAGTGGTTCTCCAATCGCGCAAACGCCCGCGCGTAGTCCGCCGGGCTGTCACCACTTTGACCGCTGGAGTGCACCGTCGCCAATGCATTTTCCCAAGCACTCCAAGCCTTGGAATAACGAATTTCCTCCGCCCGCTCGCCTGAAAACAACCGGCGATTATACGCAGAGATCATATCACTCCGCTCAGATTCTGGTATAAGCCCTTGAAACTTCTCCCAAGTTTCCGGCCAAAACTTCCCGGCACCGCCACCGTAGAACCATTCAAGCTCGGCCTTTGTCATTGTAAAGACACCGCGCAGAATCAGATGTCGAACACGTTGCGCATGGCTCTGAGCATAGACCAACGCCAGGGTCGCGCCCCAGCTGCCGCCAAAGACTGCCCAGTCTTCTATCTCAAACGCATTGCGGATCTTTTCGATATCCGCCACGAGATGCCAGGTGGTGTTGTTTTCGACGCTTGCATGTGGCTTCGATCGCCCACAACCCCTTTGATCAAAAAGGATAATTCGATACTTGCGTGGATCAAAATAACGCCGCATCGCCGGGCTGCATCCGCCGCCAGGGCCACCATGAAGCACGATGACAGGCAATCCATTTTCACTGCCAGATTGCTCAACATAGACGGAATGCCCATCCCCCACATCCAACATGCGCCGACCGAAAGGCTCAATCGCCGGATACAGAAATTGCGCTGCGCTCTTTTGGCCAGAGAATTTATCCATAACCGTCCTATATAGAGTGGTGATTCCAAATGAGCACATGGAGAGCAGAATGCAAGCCGCTCAAACAACGATTGATGATGCAGAGATCGCAAAATTCGAAGCAATGGCTGCTGAATGGTGGGACCCAAACGGCAAGTTCAAGCCGCTGCATATGCTCAATCCATGTCGGCTTGATTACATCACCAGCCAGATCGCTGCAGAATTTGATCGTGATTTGACGTCAAAGTCCGCATTTGAAGGTCTGCGTATTCTCGATATTGGCTGTGGCGGCGGATTGCTCTCGGAGCCCATGGCACGTCTTGGGGCAACGGTTGTCGGCGCTGATGCCGCCCTCCGCAACATACCAGTGGCACAGATTCACGCAGAACAATCAGGGCTGCAGATTGATTACCGGCACACAACGGCAGAAGCTATGGCAGCAGATGGCGAACAGTTCGATGTTGTCCTGAATATGGAAGTCGTCGAACACGTGGCCGATCCACTGGCCTATCTGACGGCCTGTCAAAGGCTTTTGCGCCCCGGCGGGCTTCACATCTGTTCGACGATCAATCGCAACGCCAAGAGCTACGCCATGGCGATTGTTGGAGCCGAGTATGTGATGCGCTGGTTGCCCAAGGGCACACACGAATGGAACAAATTCATCACGCCAGATGAGCTTTATCAGCTCATGTCCGAGGCCGGCCTCAAACCTGTCGACAAAAAGGGATTTGTGTTCAACCCGATTAGCTGGTCATGGTCTTTGTCGAACAGAGACCTAAGCGTGAACTACGTCACAGCCAGTTTGAAGCCGAAATAGACTCTAATTTTCAGACTCTAGTTTGATCCGCAGATCTCTGAGCACTGGGAGAGTCGCTCGAAACTTGTCCTCCCCAAGATCTTCCAAAACTTGAGTGATTATTGGCATGATCGCGGACAGTGCTGCTTCACAGGCGCGCTGCCCGGCCGGGCTAATGGCAACCTGTTTGCGCCGCGCATCATCCCAATCGGGACGTATGTGGATATATCCAGCCCATTCAAGTTTGTTGAGCGTATTGGTCATAGCCCCACGGGTGACATGAAAGCTCTTGGCCAATTGGGCCGGTGTGCGCTCTTCTCCGGATCTCGCCAAATGGTTCAGAACCGAGAAATGCGAGATTTCCATACCTTTGGGCAAAACACGGCTGAGACGGCTTCGAATCAACTGTTCAGCCGTCAGGATCTCGCTGAAGAAAGTTACAGCCAAAGACTGCGCTGGATTTTCGTTCATTTGGGTCCAGAAAATCGGGTTTCACAGGTCAACGATGGGATACGCTTTCGTGCTTTAGACACCGCTGTTTTGTCAATTTCAACCTGTACCACACCAACGTCTGTTCCGGCATCTGCCAATACGTCGCCCCATGGCCCCACGACCATGGAATGCCCATATGTTTTGCGCGACTGACCAACGGTTGATTTGTGTTCGCCCTTCTGAGCAGGCGCGAGTACGTAGCACCCTGTTTCAATGGCCCTTGCACGCAAAAGAATTTCCCAATGCGCTCTACCTGTTACGGGCGAAAAGGCGGACGGAATTGTCAGGAAATCGGCCCCAGCATGAGCAAGTTGGCGGTAGAGCGTTGGAAACCGCAAATCATAGCATACCGTCATGCCGACACGTCCGAACGGTGTATCGCAGGTCACTGCACAATCGCCCGGGCGGTAGCCTGCGGACTCGCAATATGTTTCGGTTTCCGAAACCTTCACATCGAACATATGGATTTTATCATATTTTGCGCAAATGCGCCCATCAGGAGAAATCAGAAAGGATCGGTTGGCAAATCGTCCATCTTTTTCGTTGGTCTTCAGCGCAATCGACCCAATCAGAAGCCAAATCTTCAACTCTGAGGCCTGCTGGCGCAATGCCACCAAAGTCATGTCTTCGTCCTCTGTGGCCAGAACAGATTGCTGATGTGCGCGACTTGTCGAAACACAGTTTGTGACCTCCGGGGTCAACACAAACTGGGCTCCGTCAGAAGCAGCTTTGGATATCAATCCTTGCGTTTGAACAAGGTTGTCTCGCGGATCGTCACTGCAGCAAAGCTGAAGCAGCGCAGTCTTCATGCCGCCAGAAGTGAGTCGAGTTTCCCCGCTCGATCAAGGGCGTAGAGGTCGTCGCATCCGCCGACATGTGTCCCACCAATGAAGATCTGAGGCACAGTGCGGCCACCATTCGCGCGCTGGATCATTTCCGGTTTCCGATCTGGGTTTTTCAGAACGTCAACTTCCGAAAAGCTTGCGCCTTTCTGGGTAAGCAGGCGTTTAGCCGCATGACAAAAGCCACAGAGAGGGGATGTATAGATTTCGACAGTTTTCATATCACGCACTCATTCGTGTTTCGACTGCGTACTTAGATGTCTGGTGCCACGCGCGCCAGTACCAACACGAAAATTTCATCAGCACCGGCGCTCAAACATGCTTGCGCACAGGCGGAAAGTGTCGCGCCCGATGTCATGACATCGTCAACCAACAGCACCTTGGCACCCTTCAGAACCGAAAATTTCTTTGGGTGAGGTGAAATCGCACTATCCAGCGCTTGGAAGCGCTCTTCAAAACCCAAACCATCCAAAACCGGCGTTCTATATCCTCTGGTCAGAGCATCCGGACAGAGCTCGCAATCATAAGATTGCGCAACACCCTGCGCCATGAGAGCGGATTGGTTGTATTTGCGCTTCAACATCCGCGACCAGTGCAACGGCACGGGCACAACCACGGTCGATGGCTGTACCAATGACGATGCGGCCTGAATCATCCAACTTCGGACAAGATGAACAACGTCATGCCTATCACCATGTTTCAGGGCAAGCACGAGACGTCTTGCGTTATCCTTGTAAACAAGGGCTGCACGCCCCTTGCTCCAAGGTCGAGCGGTCGTCAAACACTTGTCGCAGTGAGCAACTGTGGCATCTTCGTCTCCTGGCAAAGGCACACCGCAGAGGTCACAAACCAGCCCTGAAATCAATGGAGTCTCGCGCCAGCACCCACCACACAGGCCAAAATCGCTATCGACAAGGTCTCCGCACAAAAGACAGCGTGGCGGATAAACTATCCGAAGTGCGGTTTGTACTGCGGTTGAGATCACCCTATTGTCCTTTAATGACGCGAATTCTGACGGATCAAATTGCCCTTGAGCGCAACCGCGCGCGGGCCAGTAAGAACATGGCAACGTTTCTTCACGAAGCGGCCGCCGATGAGATCAAAGATCGTCTGCAACTCGTAAAAAAAGCCTTTACAGAGCCTGCAATCGTCAACAGCTACCCGAAAATTTGGGCGAATGTGTTGAACCAGAGCTTGCAGGTTCCTCCGTCAGATACGCTGGGCTTGAAAGAAGACGCTCATAACTTAGTCATCCACGCCATGTCACTACACTGGGCCAACGACCCAGTGGGACAATTGATACAAGCCCGGCGCGCCCTTGAGCCTGACGGGCTTTTTCTAGCTGTTTTTTTCGGCGGCAGGACACTTCACGAGTTACGCAGCTCATTGGCGCAAGCGGAGGCTGAGATCACTGGTGGTTTAGCACCGCGTGTCGTTCCTATGGGTGATATTCGTGATCTCGGGGCGCTGTTGCAACGGGGAGGATTTGCACTGCCTGTCGCAGATATCGTGCCCCTAACCGTAAGCTATGCAACCCCCTTTGACTTGATGCGCGATCTACGGGCCATGGGCGAAGCGAACGCAATGAACGAGCGATTGCGGCATTTCAGTCGCCGCGACGTGTTTTTGAGGGCTTACGAGATCTATTCAGACACGTTTTCCGACGAACATAGGCGTGTGCAAGCAACGTTTGAATTGATAGTGCTTACTGGCTGGGCTCCCGGACCAGGACAACCGCAAGCCCTTCGACCTCGGTCCGCGAGATCTCGTCTCGCCGACGCTCTGGGCACAAATGAATTTCCGCTCAAAGATTGACGCCAAGGCTGAAGCATTTATGTGCAACGTGATCCGAAGATGAAAAAAGACAGGCTTGAGATGTTCGACTCGACCAGCAAGGCGTCCGCTTGCCCCGCGCACGCGCCCAGCGACCACCCTGCCGTACCCAAGGCGAAAACGGGTGTGCTCTTGGCGAATCTCGGCACACCAGATCACTATACCTATTGGCCCATGCGTCGTTATTTGAACGAATTTTTGTCGGACAGGCGCGTGATTGATTACTCGCCTTGGCTCTGGCAACCGCTTCTGCAGCTTATCATCCTCAGCAAACGCCCTTTCACAAGCGGCGAGGCCTACAAGGCAATATGGAACGAAGACAAGGGCGAAAGCCCTTTGATGACGATCACGCGTGATCAAACTGACAGACTGTCTCAAGTCTTGCATGACAAGTACGGCGATGACGTCATGATCGATTTCTGCATGCGCTATGGAAATCCGTCGACCAAATCGAAGGTTCGTAAGCTGGTTGATGCAGGCTGCACCCGCATCGTTTTCTTCCCGCTCTATCCACACTATGCGGGCGCGACCTCTGCAACCGCCAACGATCAATTCTTCCGTGCTTTGATGGAGGAAACCTGGCAACCCGCCGCCCGCGTGGTGGAGGCGTATTTTGAGCATCCGCTTTACATCGAAGCGTTGGCGCAATCCGTAGAGGCTGCCTATGAAGATGCTGAAAAACGGCCCGAAATCTTGGTTGTATCGTACCACGGCATGCCACAACGATACCTCAAGCAGGGCGATCCCTATCACTGCCAGTGCCAAAAAACGACGCGCCTATTGCGAGAGCGTCTTGGCTGGGACGAGACAGAGATAACCACGACATTTCAATCCGTTTTTGGACCAGAGGAGTGGTTGCGCCCCTATACGGTGGAACACGTGGCCGAGCTGGCAGAGCAAGGTAAGAAAAACATTGCCGTCATCGCACCTGCCTTTTCATCTGACTGCATCGAGACGCTTGAAGAAATCAACGAAGAGATCAAAGAAAGCTTTGAAGAGGCTGGCGGTGAGGAGTTTTTGTACATTCCATGCCTGAACGACAATGATGCCCATATCGCTGCACTGGCTGATATCATTGATCAAAACTTGGGCGGTTGGACCTGAGTTCAACCCGCCAGAAACGAAAAAGGCAGCGATCAACGCTGCCTTTCTCAGAATTCTCTCTTCGCCGTATCAGTCGGCCGCGATTACCGCAGCAACGACGGCAAGAAGGACCAGCGGAACCCAAACGCCAGCGGCGGAAGAACTAGCAGCTGTCTCTTCAACAATCACAGGCGCCTCGATTACGGGTTCTTCGATGTTGCCAGCAAAACCTGCTGTTGCAGCAGCTGTAAACGCAGCGGCGAGAACGAATCTTTTCATGTCTATCCTCCAGATATGGGCGGGCCTAACTTTATAGTGACCTCAAGCCGGAAACTTACCTCGTAGCGGTCTCTAAACAGGACTATGGCAAAAAATGAAAGAATTCGTGGACGCTCAAAACGGCAATCCGGCTGAATTCGTCAAATTAGCAACACCTGAGTGCCTACTTTGGTCAGGCTGAAAAGCTCTGCAATATGCTCATTGTAAAGCCCAATACATCCATTGGATGACTTCCGCCCAATTTTGCGCGTGTCATGTGTTCCGTGAATCCGGTAATACGTCCAACTTAGGTAAAGCGCATGTGTTCCCAGTGGGTTATCTGGGCCTGGAGGGATATATGACGGCCACTCAGGATTGCGTTTAAGCATTGAGGGTGTCGGGCGCCAATCGGGTCCCACAATCTTGCGGACCACTTTAGTTCGCCCACGGCGTGTAAGTTCCTCACTCAGCGGCACGCTGGACGGGTAAAGTTTGTAGGTTTGACCATCTGCGCCCCAAAAATGAAGCGCACGTGATGATATATCTACCAACACTGCGCCATTATTCAGATTCGAAAAATAGGGACGCCAGTCCAGTGACCGAAAGCTTGAAATATTCCGACTAACTGTCGTCTTAACATCTTTTTCGAGCAGCACGCTGCCCGCTCCGTCTACATCTTGCGCCAGGGCAGGTAGCCCAATTGTAGCCGCGGTGCCTGCAAGAAACCCACGACGACTCAATGTTTTCTTTGTCTCGAATGCCATATCATTCATCCCAGATCGACTTTGTTTCACGCAAAGCATATGGCCGGAATGCCTCAATCGCAAATCAAACAGGCAACAAATAGCAAAGTTGAAGTCTTGTGGGTTTGAAACACAATGCAAGGCACGCTAGAGGAAAGAAAATGACGAAAACGGGTGACATCCGATGATGCGCATAGCAAGTCTGCTTCTTTCGGCTCTAATTATCCTTGCCGCTTGTACGCCACCACCGCCACAAAATCAGGTGGGCGTAGATGGCAAACCACTGCCCAAGGTGTATCGCATCCGCTCTGGAGAAACCTCGAAAATCCAGTTCCGCATGCTGGACTCTGTGAACTCACTGCGCAGTGCTGCAGGGCAATCAAGTGTTCAATTGAACTCAAAGCTGAACGCAGCAGCGGCCACACATTCCAGAGATATGTCGGTTCAAAACCGCCCCTGGCACTTCGGATCTGACGGGTCCTCGCCCATTGATCGTGTCAAGCGCGTTGGATACGAAGGCGGGCTTGTCGGCGAAACGATCTCAGAGACGTATGAGACCGAACTTGAAACGCTCGCTGCCTGGATGGAAGACCCATCCACGCGTCAAGTTATTCTTTCGCCCGACGCCCGCAACATGGGTTTTTCCTGGCTTCAGGAAAACAACGGCAAGATTTGGTGGACGCTGGTCATGGGCAACTAACCCCATCAAGGTGTAATTCTAATCGGCGTGCCGGTTTTTACCATCGCGTAAATGTTCCGCATTTGTCGGTTGGACACAGAAATACATCCGGCGGTCCAATCCGCACCTGGGTTTCTTACTTTGCCATTCGGGCGCCCGTGAATGAAGATATCTCCGCCAGGGCTTTTGCCAGCGGCTTTTGCAAATGCCCGGTCCTCTTCATTTGGATAAGAAACGCCCAGTGAAAGATAGAACGAACTATTTGGATTACGCCGGTCAATTATGTAGTCGCCCTCGGGCGTCTTGCCGTCACCTTCGAATTGTTTGTGCCCTTCAGCCGTAAAGCCCAACTCCACGTCATAGTATTTCAAGACCTTGTCATGATGCATCAAGAACATCCGCCGATCATTTTTATTGACGATGATCTGGGTGACCTCTGGGCCGTCATATGTCTTGAATTTTGAACATCCAGCTGCTGTGACGAGCAGCAAAACTACTAATAGACCTTTTGCAAATCGCATTGGTTCTGTCGCCTGTATTTTATTGCCTTTTCTGTCTTTCTAAAGCGCTTCCCAGGTTAGGTCACATGAATTTTGCACCTGCTGTGTTCACAATCTGAAAACGGCAACCAGTTCAACATGCGCAGACCAGCGGAATTGGTCTATTGGCAAGACCCAATCCAATAGGTAGCCCGCCTCCACAAGACACTTGGCGTCACGCGCAAAACTCGTTGGGTTGCAAGACACATAAGCAATGATCGGTGTTTGCGACTCTGCCAATTGCAGGGTTTGTGCCTGCGCACCAGCTCGCGGAGGATCAACCACAACGGCCTCAAATCGGGAGAGTTCTTCCGGCATCAAGGGATTGCGGAACAGATCGCGCGTCTCGATTGACACTGCCTTCAGGCCTTCGGAGTTCCGCCAAGCGTGATCAAGGCAACCCAACATCTCGCCATCCCCTTCAACCGCATGCACGCGGCTTTGTTTGGCAAGCGGCAAAGTGAATGTTCCACAACCGGCAAACAAATCCACGATGCTCGAAGCCTTGCCAACAATAGCTTGCACTTCGTTTTGAAGCATTGTTTCGGCATCTTTCGTTGCCTGCAGGAATGCGTCAGGTGGCGGGTAGACGGTTATGTCGTCAAAGAGCTGCGATGGCTTGCGCAAGGTAACAATGGTTTCGCCTTCGTAGCTTAAGCGCGCAATATCATGACCGGCAGCAAGATCAGACAGAGCATTTCGAAGAGCTCCGCCCAACACCTTGCCACCACTCACAGCTATATCCAGACCTGCCTCAGACAGCGTTACGGCGACAGACAGTTCGCCCTTCCGGCTTGCCGCCAGCCGTGCCAGGTCTTCTGCGACAGGCAAACCCATCATCAAATCAGGTGTCATGAGCTGGCACTTGGGAATTTCGACGATGACATCAGAGGCCTGCTTGTGAAAACCAGCCATTGCACCTTTCTTTGTGCGACGGGCGGCAAAGGTTGCTCTACGCCTTGAGGAGACCGGAGAGGTAGCAATTGGTCGAATCTCAGCTTGCAGGCCCTGCGCAGAAAGAGCCACGCGTATCAAATCCGCCTTCCAGTGCGCAACAAACATGTCCGAGGCATGCTGCACCTGACATCCGCCGCACGCGCTATAGTGCGCACACACCGGCCTCACTCTATCCGACGAAGGTTGAACAATCCGCAGGTTGGAAAGTTTGTTTCCGACCAGCTCGCCTTGCACAACCTCCCCAGGCAGAGACCGCGGCGCATATATTGATCCTTCCGCAACTCCGTCGCCGCGCACGCCAAGCCGATCAATTTTATGAGTTTCCATAGTCACGCTCTATCTCAGCGTTTGGCCAACCAAAAGCCGTGCCTACTCCGCAGCCTCGTCCGCATTAATGAATCCACCAGACTGACGTTCCCAGAAACGCGCGTAGAGCCCACCTTGCGACAAAAGCTGGGCATGCGTTCCTTGCTCAACAATCTGCCCATGGTCTAACACAATTATGCGATCCATCTGAGCAATCGTGGACAACCGGTGTGCAATGGCAATCACGGATTTGCCCTCCATCATGCCATAAAGAGTTTCCTGAATCGCGGCCTCGACCTCGCTATCGAGCGCACTGGTCGCTTCATCCAAAAGCAAGATCGGCGCATCCTTCAAAATGACACGCGCAAGAGTGATCCTTTGCCGTTGTCCGCCCGATAGCTTCACTCCACGCTCCCCAACATGCGCGTCATAGCCTGTGCGGCCCTGAGGGTCCTGAAGATCGAGAATAAACTCATGTGCCTCCGCTTTTTTCGCGGCCTGAACAACCTGTTCCTCAGTCGCATCTGGGCGGCCATACAAAATATTGTCGCGGACCGAGCGGTGAAGCAGAGAACTATCCTGCTGCACCATACCGATCTGATCACGCAAGCTATTTTGAGTCACTGCGGATATCTCTTGACCATCAATCAGAATGCTTCCTGTTTCAGCATCGTAAAACCGCAAAAGCAGCTTTATTAGGGTCGATTTACCAGCGCCTGAGCGCCCGACCAGACCGATCTTCTCACCAGGGCTAATCTCTAGCGACACGCGATCAAGGCCACCGCTCTCGCGGCCAAAATGGTGCGACAGTTCCCGAACTTCGATCCGACCCCGCGACATATCCAAGGGCTTCGCATCAGGTGCGTCTACCAGATCAATCGGCTGTGCGATCGTCTCCATTCCCTCGGCAACCACACCAAGTTGACGAAAAAACGATGTCAGCGCCCACATGATCCAACCCGTCATGGCGTTCAATCTCAATGTCAAAGCTGTAGCGGCCGCCACAGCGCCGACACTGGCCTGTCCTTGCATCCAAAGCCAGATTGCCCAACCGACGACACCAACGATCAACAGACCATTCAAAAAGACGAGAACCACATCCATGATCGTGTAAATCCGCATCTCGGTCTGAAATGTGCTGCGTGTGTGTTCAATGGCCTCCCGCGCATAGTTCAGCTCTCGATCATCATGCGCAAAAAGCTTGACCGAATGTATGTTCGTGTAGGCATCAACGACACGGCCCGTCACTTGGCTTCGTGCATCAGATGCCGCCTTCGATGCGGGTCCCACACGCTGCATCGTCCAGCGCACAAGTAGCGCATAAAGCCCAATCCAAACAAGCAGTGGCAACATAAGGCGCGGATCCGCATCCGACAGCAAAAAGGCCGCACCAATGATATAAGCCAAGGAAAAGGCTATAGCATCAAACACCTGAAATACGGCTTCACCCGCAGCCGGAGGTGTCTGCATGATCCTGTTCGCGATACGTCCCGCAAAATCATTCTCGAACCACCCGACAGATTGGCGCAGCACATGCTTGTGCGCACGCCATCGAATAAGAGTTCCGAAATTTGGCAAAATTGCATTGTTCAAAATAAGAACATCAATCGCCTGAAGAAACGGACGCAGAAACAAGATAAACAGGGCGACCAGGATAACCTCTAGCCCATAAGTTTCCCACATCGTGGCCGGATCAGTAGACAGAAGATCCACGATACGTCCCATGTAGTAAATCAACCAAATCTCTACCGCCGCAACGATCACAGACATGATCGCCGCCATCCAGAATACTTTGTGAAAAGGGCGCATATACGCCTTCATAAACGGCCAAAGGCGGCGTGGCGGGCGGTCATTTTCTTCGTAATGGCAATACGGATCGACCAGAGTCTCAAAAAACTTAAACATGGAATGTCCTAGCGGGAAGCATGCATTGGGGTGGTGATAATTCAGTTCACCGCCCTTTGGTTCGAACCTTGGTTCGGGCGATGATCAGCAGGGCCAATCGTCGTATTGCATGTACTTCTCTCCAACTTAGGATGGCCTAAAATGAGGCGAATTTGACCAAAGAGTCAATCCAAGAGTTTATGACATGCGCCGCAAAAGCTGTTCCTTGCTAAGCTGAAAATCCGATGCGATCCAAATGTCTTCAAGCTTACGAAGCTGATCCCCAAGCTCCTTACCTTGAAAAAATGGCTTCAGATCCGAAGACTTGATTGGAAACTCAACTGCGGAACCTATGCGCACCGCCACCAGATCCTTGTCTTGAACAAACCCCCCAAGACGGGCCGCGGAAAGAGCCAGGACATCAATACCAAGCTTCTCGCCAAGTCGATATCCAAGTTCCGATGCAGGTTTTTTATTCGAAGTTTCTCGGCTCAAAATCTCCAAAGTTCGAGCGTCTTTTCGGCTCAGGCGCAATCTCTCCGGCACATCTTCTCCACCCAGCGCTGCAAGGCGCCTCATGGCATCGTGCACAATATCCATCTGGGATTCTACGTCGATCAGGCGGGCAAGCGCTGTATCATTCGCATCCTCGATCACAGCGTCTAGTACACCAGCATGCGCCATGGCCATGACGCTCTCAGTTGGGTCTCTTGTCGCCAGAAGTTTTCGCATTTCCGAACCGACGCGCTCCCTTGAAAGCGTCTCGATCCCAGAATGCAGTCGCGCACATGCCGCGAGGCCCTCTGGGTCCAAACCTCGGCTTGCATCGCCATAGCTCGCATGAAAGCGAAAAAACCTCAAAATCCGAAGATAGTCTTCGCGAATGCGGGTTTCTGGATCTTCGATGAACCGGACTCGCCGCGCTTCAATATCCGGCATACCATGCAGCGGATCCAGAACTTCTCCATCCGGGCGAGCGTAAATTGCGTTTATAGTGAAGTCTCTGCGCTTCGCGTCAGTCTCAACATTGTTTGAGAAATTGACAACGGCGCGTCGCCCATCTGTTTCTACGTCTTTACGAAACGTGGTGATTTCAAACGGCGTTCCCCCTGAGACCACCGTTACGGTACCGTGTTCAATTCCGGTCGGGGCTGTCTTGAACCTTTTTTGTTCAAATACTTCTAGCACCTGCTGGGGTTTTGCATCTGTGGCGATGTCGATATCTTGAATAGGCACACCAAGAAGTGCATTTCGTACGCAACCCCCGACAAACAGCGCCTGATACCCATTTTCTTCGAGGGCTGTACACACGGATTGTGTCGCAGGTGACTCAATCCATTCCCCAGTAATCTTCATTCCAAACATGCCGCATCTGATATGGCGCGCAGTATCCGCGCCGTCGCACCCCAAACATAATAAGGGCCATAAGGGGCGCAATAGTAATAGCGCCGTTGACCGCGCCAGCGACGAGACTCTACCCGAAAACTGTTACGGTTCAAAAAATGTGCCAGAGGCACGGTAAAGATTTCGTCTACTTCACCAGCTTCAGCTTTTGGTTCAAATGGTTTGGTGACGTGCCCAATCACCGGCGTCACCTGAAACCCGGTGACGGTTTCATGTGATGACCACTGACCCAAGATGTCCACATGCTCAGAAGGGAGGCCAATCTCTTCAGACGCTTCGCGCAAAGCAGTGGCGACGATATCGCGATCTTCGTCATCTTTCTTGCCGCCCGGAAAAGCCACCTGTCCCGGATGATGCTTCAGGGCCGAAGAACGTTTGGTAAGCCAAACATGTGGTCCATATTCGGTCAGCTCTACGGCCACCAACACACCGGCAAGCCGCAGTTTGCGACCTTCTGGCAAGACAGTATCAGGATTCAGATCATAGTCCGAAGAAGGCGCCAAAGGTCGTGCCAAAGCTTGGGTCAAAGGCGTCAAGGCTTCATGCGTTGTCACCACCACCCGCCTTTGCCTCTAGCCCCAATGTCTTCGGCTCCAAAACGTATTGAGCCCCACAAAACTGACAATCTGCTGTAACCAATCCCTCGGATGTCGTCATTTTCTCCAGGTCTTTTGCCGAGTATATAGAGAGACTGTTACGAACCCTTTCCTCTGAGCAAGTACACCCGAACTGCACCGACTGCGTATCAAACACGCGCGGCGTTTCCTCATGGAACAATCGCACCAGTAAATCTGTTGGTGAGACAGAGGGGCCAACCAACTCAAGATCATCAACCGTATCCAGCAGAAGATTGACCCGGTTCCAGTTTTCCTTGTCATCACCATCAATGATATCTGTCGCAATCAACAATCCTTGCTCACCCGTCGCGCCGTCTTTGGCGAATGGTGACGCTTTGGGCATGTGTTGCAGCATTACGCCACCGGCGCGCCAGTGTTCGTCTGTGCCAGCTTCTGTTGATTGGCCAAAACTCAAAGCAAACCTTGTCGGAAGCTGCTCTGACTGCGCAAAATACGCTTCTGCGCAGGCGCTCAGACTGCCGCCAGCAATTGGTGTAATTCCTTGATACGGTGCCGTGTCTTTGCCTTGGTCGATCAAAACAGCAAAATATCCCTCACCTATCTGGTCAAAGGGGTTTGCCGCGTTGATCCTATCGCTGTCAAAACTGGCATAGGCTCGAATCTTGGCTGGTTCTCCCTCCCGACTTGGCGCGAAATAGTCCGTTGCGATCATACGCACCGGCCCTTTGGATTGAACCTGAAGAGAAAGCTTCCAACGAAGTTTGATCGTTTGGCCAATCAAAGCCGTTAAAAGCGTCATCTCAGCAATCAAGGCTTCGACTTTCGCAGGATAGTCGTGTTGTTTCAAAATCTCATCAAGCACACCGTCCAATCGCGCGACCCGACCTCTGATATCGGATTGATCAAGCTGAAACGGAAGGACAGTATCGTCCCATGCTATTTTTTGTCCAAAAGTCATTGGGGTTTCCTTAAGTGCCGAGACTTGGCATATCGCACTATATATAGGCGCAAAGCCATCGTCCAAGAGGAAGAATTACGTGAGACGATTTGGTCATCCACCCAAAGCAAATGTAAAATACATCTCACGACCTGGCGCTTACGCAATCCTTCCCAGGCAAGGTAAGCTGCTTTTGACATATCAAGAAGAGCCTGAGCCCGAGTTTCAGTTGCCCGGCGGGGGAATAGATCCAGGAGAATCTCCTGTTGCGGCGCTGCATCGCGAGGTTTTCGAAGAAACGGGATGGAAGATTGACAAGCCAAGACGCCTGGGCGCGTTCCGTCGTTTTGTCTACATGCCGGAATACGATATGTGGGCCAACAAAGTATGTGTCGTCTACTTGGCCCTGCCTGTGCTCCAACTTGGCCCACCCTCTGAACTTGGACATATAGCGATCTGGGCAGATCCGGAAATTGCCGCAACCTCAGTCGCGAACCCCGGTGATCGTTTTTTTGTCAGGCAAGTATTGCGGTCTCTGTGAACTCTAGAAGAACAGCGGACACATCATCCTCAAATTCATCCTTCTTGGCATGGTTTGACAAATTCCAGATAAATGCCTCTATAAAAGCCATGCCATGCATGTCCTTCAAAGATATCAGGCCTTTCTTGACACCTCCATGACCTAGCAGGGTGCCATCAGGTGATGCACATTCATCAACGCCGTCAGAATGAATAAATAAACGGTCGCCGGGTTCGAGTTTCACCTCAAACTCTTCGTAGGTGGCCCCGTCAATTAAACCGACTGGCAATCCACCTGTACCCACTAGCTCAACGCGTCCATTGACGCGCTGAACAGAAGGATAAGGATGTCCTGCCTGAGACATTGTAACTATGCCACGACCCAAATCGACATGCGCCAGAAGCAACGTGAAATAGTGTTCAGTCTCAATTTCATTCAAAAACATGCGGTTTAGATCCGCCACTGTCTCTGCGGGTGGCCGCGCCGAATAGGTTCCGTTTTTGTTAAGAACCAAAGCTACGTTTTGATCCAATGATGTCGCGGATAAATAGCCCGCCAATCGCGCCGTCATCAAAGCCGAGCTGATCCCATGACCCGAAACATCGATTGAATAGAGGCCAACCTGATTTTCATCGATTGGAAAAACACCCACGAGATCGCCACCAACATGCCCAGAAGACTGCAGCAATAACGACACGCG
Organism: Roseovarius sp. W115; assembly: GCF_032842945.2. Classification (NCBI taxonomy): domain Bacteria; kingdom Pseudomonadati; phylum Pseudomonadota; class Alphaproteobacteria; order Rhodobacterales; family Roseobacteraceae; genus Roseovarius; species Roseovarius rhodophyticola. The sequence goes on along the minus strand of NZ_CP146606.1, from coordinate 1,542,227 downwards.
CGCATTTCCAAAATCTCGGTAACGCTCGCTAACCAAGGATTGTTGAAGTTTTTTCGCCTCTAGAAGATCGCTATCCAGAGAATCGTAAAGCTTTTGCAATTCACACAAAGTCGACTGCACAAGCCGGTTTTTCTCCGAAAGTTCCTTTTGCATGCCGACAATGCGATCCCCGGCCAGGATTCTCGCACGAAGTTCGGCGGCATTTACAGGCTTGGTCAGAAAATCATCCGCCCCTGCATCCAAGCCCAGCGCAATATCATCTTTCTCGCCTTTCGACGTCAGAAGGATGAAGTACCCATAACTGTCTCTCGGCAAATCCCTGAACTTTTGACAGAATGTGAGACCATTCATCTCGGGCATCATCCAGTCACTCACAATCAAGTCCGGGTCGACACGCTTGCAGATATCGAGCGCCTCGGCACCTGATGCCGCCTCATAAACGTCAAGGCCCCATTTCGATAACAACGCCGAAACAATCCGCCTTTGCAGGCGGCTGTCATCGACAATGAGCACCGTTTGTATCGCCAAATTGGGTTCAGCGCCTGGCGCCAGCTGGGCAATCTTACGCACCACTTTTACCCCTCACACAACCTAGGGCACCCAACCACTTTCCCATTAAGATACTCTAAAATATAAAACTTTACCGGTTTTGATACAGCGTTTCACCAAACTCTAACTTTTGATTGCCAGATCTAAAGGCAAAGGAAACCGCTATGATCGATTGGACCCGTGTAGCTCGGCTTCGTGAGGAAATCGGAGCAGATGATTTTTCAGAAGTTATCGAGGTTTTTCTGGAAGAAGTAGAAGGCGAGATAGCGCCACTACGCCAACCATGTGAGCCAAGCCAATTGGAGGCTGTTTTGCATTTCCTAAAGGGAAGCGCGCTTAATCTGGGGTTTGAGACATTTGCAGAGCTTTGCGCTGATGGTGAGTCCAAGGCCGCCGAAGGACACGTAGCAGAGATCGACCTCCATGCCATTTTAAAGAGCTACTCCAATTCAAAAGTTCTTTTCTTAGACGCGCTAGAACATCGCTTTTGAAGCGATGTCCCTCTGACGCAAAGCATCCCGCGAGCCCCTCTCTTGCTCAAATATCGAAAACCCGATAATCGCCAGTCCATTGGCACGAAAGGGAGTCTCATGTCTGCGCCCAAAAAAGTTGTTCTCGCCTATTCGGGCGGCCTGGACACATCCATCATTTTGAAATGGCTTCAAACGGAATACGGATGTGAAGTTGTAACTTTCACAGCTGACCTTGGCCAAGGTGAAGAGCTTGAACCAGCACGTCAAAAAGCCGAGCTTTTGGGTATCAAGCCAGAAAACATCTACATCGAAGACATCCGTGAAGAATTCGTCCGCGGCTTCGTTTTCCCAATGTTCCGTGCCAATGCCGTCTATGAGGGCTTGTATCTTTTGGGCACGTCTATAGCGCGACCTCTCATTTCAAAGCGTCTGGTGGAGATTGCCGCCGAAACCGGCGCGGATGCCGTCGCCCACGGTGCGACTGGCAAAGGCAACGATCAGGTTCGGTTCGAACTTGCCGCCTACGCTCTTAACCCAGACATCAAGGTTATCGCCCCATGGCGTATTTGGGATCTGTCGAGCCGCACCAAACTCATCGACTTTGCAGAACAAAATCAAATTCCCATTGCCAAGGACAAACGAGGCGAAGCGCCATTTTCCGTCGATGCCAACCTGTTGCACACATCCAGCGAAGGCAAAGTTCTCGAAGACCCTGCACAAATGGCACCCGACTATGTCTATCAGCGTACGGTTCATCCAGAGGATGCACCCGATACGCCCGAGTACATTGAGGTCGGTTTCAAAAAGGGTGACGCCATCAGCATCAATGATGAACACCTAAGCCCAGCGCAACTTTTGACTCGCCTCAATGAACTGGGCGGCAAGCATGGAATAGGGCGACTTGATCTGGTTGAAGGGCGCTTTGTCGGCATGAAAAGCCGCGGCATTTATGAAACGCCGGGCGGTACACTGCTCTTGGAGGCACATCGGGGCATCGAACAGATCACACTCGACAGGGGTGCCGCGCATCTCAAAGACGAACTCATGCCGCGCTATGCCGAGCTGATCTACAATGGGTTCTGGTACAGCCCGGAACGCGAAATGCTACAAGCAGCTATTGATCATTCACAGCAGCACGTGACCGGTACTGTTCGGCTGAAACTCTACAAAGGATCTGTTCGAACCGTTGGACGTTGGTCTGATCACTCGCTCTATTCCGAGGCACATGTCACCTTTGAAGAAGACGCGGGCGCTTATGATCAAAAAGACGCGGCAGGGTTCATTCAGCTGAACGCGCTTCGTCTGAAACTTTTGGCCGCTCGGGATCGTCGTCTGAAAAACTAGTCGAAGCTTCTTCTACATCGATCGAGTTTTCATCCACTTCCGGTTCATTAGGGTCGGTGTCTTTAACGTGTTCAATCGCATCCTTCGCGACTTTCTTGGCCTTCGCAGCCAACTCATCCAATCGACCCTTGACCACATAACCACCTCCAGGGCTGTACTCGACAACTTCCGGCACGATCCGTTGCAGTGACTTGGTGAGGGTCGCAACTCCACTGGCATTTGGCGCATCCACAACACCATTGCGAACCATCTGATCTATGAACCGATTGGCGGTGGACGGACGAACCTTGAACATGTCAACGATCATGTCCGCAGTCACATTTATGCGGTTATGCGCCAGAGCCACAGCAAAGATGTATTTGCTTCTCCGCGCAGGCGCTATCGCTGCTGCCGAAGCAACAGATGAAGGAACAGCCGCGGCCAAGCCGGAGCCAAGAACGAGTTTTCCAAAGCCTCTTCTATTCATGCGCTAGAGATGGGAACGCGCAGAATTCAATAAACGGGGAAAAAGACACATCACGTATCAATTCATACTAATTTTATGGCCTTGAAGCTCTTCATAGGCTGGCATCACCTGATCCACGAGAGCCTGCGCGGCATCAGATAGTTGGGGCAGCGCACCTTCAGCCTTCGCAAAACCCGTTGAGGCATGAACCGCGCCATACCAATGCTGCGCCCAGACACCATCAGCTGGATGGCCCCCTGATTTCCAGCTAAGCATCGCAGGATCCCAGGCCAGTTCAAGACCACGGCACAAACGGCGAAGCATCGTTTCAGGATCACGCCGAATATCCGTGCTATCAACAACCAAAGGCTGCTCGCCCAAATCGGAAACCTGACGAAACAACTCAAGCTGCTGAGCAAACCCCAAGTCATCCACTGTTGGGTTTTCATACTTCGCAGAAAAGCTTGCCACCACACGCGCGGGGTGCCGAATGAGAAAAACGTTTCTCATAGACCTCATCCATCCGCGCGGCATCCCGTCGATCATGTGCTGTGTCATATGTTTTTGATAAAATACAGACCGGTCTTCTGGTGTCGGACCCAACAAGGTGTCCACCACAGTGTTCGGATCAACGGGCTGCGATGCCAGAATCTCTTTTGTCATCGGATGCTTCAAACCTGTCGCTTTAAGATATGCCGCATAGAAGGGCTCATCGATCACAGACGTGTCCGATCTGGACGCAAAAGCATACATCATCGCGGTCGAAAGATTCCGCGGTCCAGACCACATCGCAATCCGCATCAGGCCGTAACCCTGGCAATCAGATCCTTGTAAAGCAATTGAATCTTTTGAGTGACCGGCCCCAATTTACCGTCACCTATCATCCGTCCATCGATCTGCCCAACGGGTGTTTGCGCTCCGAATGTCCCAGTAAGGAAAGCCTCATCGGCACTGTATGTTTCAACCAAAGAGTAGTTCTTTTCGAAAACCGGAATGCCATTGGAACGGCACAGCTCGATAACCTTGGCGCGTGTAATCCCGTTCATGCAGTAGTCACCCGTCGAGGTCAAAACTTCGCCTTTTCGCACAATGAAAAAGTTGCACGCGTTCGTCGTGTTCACAAACCCATTCACATCCAGCATCAGCCCTTCGTCTGCGCCAGCCTTCTCAGCCGCAATACAGGCCAACACACAGTTCAATTTGGAATGTGAATTCAGCTTGGGGTCTTGGGACATCGGCAAACCACGAATATGCGGCACCGTTGCAAGCGTAATAGGTCGTGGAAGTTTGGGTGTGGAATGCTCCATGATGATCGTGATGGTCGGCCCCTGTTGAGACAAGGAAGGGTGTTGAAAGGGACGTGTTTTTACACCTCGGGTCACCATCAATCGTGCATGAGCATCCGTCACCATGTTGTTGGCATTCTGCGTATCAACAAGCGCTTGAAATACATCGGCACGGCTCATACCAATATTGAGATCGATTGCCTTGGCAGCCTCAAAAAGGCGATCAAGATGCTCGTCAGCAAACGCCCAAACGCCGTTGTAGAGCCGCAGACCTTCCCAAACGCCGTCACCAAGCATGAAACCGCTGTCATAGACGCTGACCAAAGCTTCTGACTTTGGAACAACCTTACCGTTCAACCAAATCAGAACAGATTCATTTCGCACGTCTTCTGCCGCCTGATGGGTCGTGACTTGATCGCTCATCGGCACCTCAAATGTTACGAAAGACCAGATTTTTTGTTTCAAAAGAACGCTAAAGCCCCCAAATCTGGCTGCCAAGCGTAAAATCAGGTCACCGGTGCGTGACCTCACAGGCTGGTGAGTTGGGTTTCGATACTGATCAGAGCAAGATTGATCCAACCAAGGAGGTATTGGCATGAAACATCTGAGCAATGTCAAAGCAACGGCACTCGCGATCCTGATTGGAATCGCCTTCACGCTGAACACAGGTCAAGCGCGCGCTGCAGGTACTGAAGTTCTGACAGTGGCGGGTGGATGCTTTTGGTGCGTTGAAGCTGATTTTGAGTCTGTTGAAGGCGTTAAAGAAGTCATCTCCGGCTTTACCGGCGGAACGGTTGCAAACCCGACCTACAAACAAGTCACCCGAGGGGGTACAGGCCATTACGAGGCTGTTCAAATTCTGTTTGATCCGAACAAAGTCTCTCGCGAGACCCTGTTGGCCAAATTCCTCCGCTCAGTCGATCCCACGGATGCCGGCGGGCAGTTTTGTGACAGGGGCGAAAGCTATCGGACGGCTATTTTTGTAGCTGATTCCGGCGAAAAGAACGCGGCAGAGAAAGCGATTGCAAACGCGCAATCAGAACTTGGGCAAAAAATCGTTACACCTGTTCTTGGGATATCCAAGTTTTATCCTGCTGATGCCTCGCACCAAGATTATTACAAAGGGTCCAAAATCATTTTGACTCGGTTCGGACCCAAGAAACAATCCAAGGCCTACAAAGCATATCGCCAGGCCTGCGGACGAGACGCACGTGTAAAGCAACTTTGGGGTAACAAGGCCGCGTTTGCTGGCTCCTAACCCAAGAACTTCTCAACGTCCAAGGCAAAGGGGATGGCATCAGCTGTCCCCTTTTTTGTGACCATAACAGCCGCAGCTGCATTCGCTCCAAGAACAGCTTCTTCAATACTGCTACCGAGATCAAGATGGGCGAGAAAGTACCCAGTAAACGTATCGCCTGCACCCGTTGTATCCAAGGGGTTCACCGGAAAGGCAGGAACATGTTTTTCACCCAGCTCCTTGGAATAAAGCACGCACCCGTCCGAACCCTTAGTCACAATGACGACGTCAACGCCCAGCGCTTCCGGCCTGTTACCTGTCTGCTCGCGAAGCTGCGCCATCTCCAATTCATTCAAGACAAGTATTTGAATATATGGAAGAACTTCCTTCAACGCATTTACATCAAATGGTGCAGCCGCGTAGGCCACCTTCATCCCCGATCCATGTCCCAGTTCCGCGGCAAATGCCTGTAGATTGGTTTCATTCTGCAAGAGCAAAATGTCCCCAGGCCGAGCATTCAACAACGCAGCAGCGATCCGATCCTTGTCCTGCATTGAGTTGGCACCCTGGTGTATGACGATCAAGTTCTCCCCATCATCATCGCGAAAGATAACTGCGTGCCCGGTCGTTGCCTGAAGCGAGTGAATATTTGAAACATCAACACCCGCTCGTTTTAGGTAATCAATGGCCCAGATACCGTCTTCGCCTACACTTCCAATATGGTGAACTTCGCCGCCTGCTCGCGCAACCGCAACCGACATGTTTGCGCCTTTGCCACCCAGGCCCATGCTGAATTCCTTGGTTGCAAGTGTTTCACCAGCAACTGGCAATCTCGGCACCGAATAAAAGTAGTCAAGATTGATCGATCCGAGATTGTAGATCATGCTGCATCTCCGTCTTTTCAAATAAAGTTGTTTGTTTGCGAGCGCATTACAACCATCCAAGTTGTTTGTGCTTTCACGCCCTTCTTTGCGTTTGTAAACTCAGTCCAGCGAGAACAGGGGGACAGCGTGACATCCGCAACATCAGCCATAACGCCGATGATGGCACAATACCTCGATCTCAAGGCTCAGTTTCAAAACGCTTTGCTGTTCTACCGCATGGGTGATTTTTACGAACTGTTCTTTCAAGATGCTGTCGCCGCCAGCGAAGCGTTGGACATCGCGTTGACAAAGAGAGGAAAGCACCTGGGTGAAGACATCCCGATGTGTGGTGTTCCAGTACATTCAGCAGAAGGATATTTGCTCAACCTGATCCGGAAAGGATTCCGCGTTGCTGTTTGCGAACAGATGGAAGACCCATCCGAAGCCAAGAAGCGTGGTTCGAAAGCAGTGGTCAGGCGCGATGTCGTTCGACTTGTAACACCCGGAACCCTGACTGAGGAAACCTTGCTTGACGCGCGGCACCACAATTTTCTGGCCGCGTTTTCGGAAGTGCGCGGTGAATGTGCTCTAGCTTGGAGTGATATTTCCACCGGTGCATTGCATGTCGTGTCACTGGAAGAAGAACGATTGGGACCCGAGTTAGCCCGACTGGGGCCCAGCGAGCTCATTCTTACTGATGAATATGATCCGAATTTGTCTGAGTTAGTCTCTGATTTTGACATATCAATCACACCTCTTGCACGCGCCGCTTTTGACAGCACCAGTGCGCAAAAGCGCTTGTGTGATTTGTTCGGGGTCTCAACGCTGGACGCCTTTGGCCAGTTTAATCGCGCTGAGTTGTCCGCCATGGGCGCGCTCATTGAGTATGTTGAGATGACCCAAAAGGGTAAACTGCCACTCATACGTCCTCCAGTTCAGGAAGTAACCGCACAGGTTATGCAAATTGACGCAGCAACGCGTCGAAACCTTGAACTGACACGTGCCATGAGCGGTGGAAAGAGCGGCTCTCTGCTGGCTGTTTTGGATCGCACGGTAACCGCAGGCGGCGGACGTCTTTTGGAACGTAGGCTGTCTAGCCCTAGCCGCGATCTCACAAAGATAGAACGCCGGTTGGATGCTGTCAGTTTTATAACTGAAAACAACCGTATTGCTGCGGATTTGCGCGACTTGCTGCGGAAAGTGCCCGACTTGGATCGCGCCATGTCTAGATTGAGTCTTGACCGAGGAGGTCCAAGGGATTTGGCCGCCATACGAAATGGCCTCTCCCAAGCGGCCGATATTGCAACTCGGCTACACGAAGATGATCTTCCCGCGCTTTTGAGTGATGCTTGTTCACGCTTAACAGGACATGAATCCTTAGCAGAACTGCTGCAAAACGCACTGGTTTCCGAACCACCCCTGATGGTGCGGGACGGTGGATTTATTTCTGCTGGATATGAAACTGAACTGGATGAAGTACGGCAACTGCGCGACGAAGGCAGAGGTGTCATCGCAGCAATGCAATCGGAATATGCCGAACTGACCGGCATTCAGAGTCTGAAGATCAAACACAACAATGTTCTTGGATATTTTGTTGAGGTCACTGCAACGCATGCTGACAAAATGCTTTCAGATCCACTGAATGAGACTTTCAAACACCGACAAACCACTGCCAATCAAATCCGCTTCACAACAATTTCTCTGAGCGAAATGGAAACGCGAATCCTCAATGCAGGGGGCAGGGCAATTGAAATCGAAAAGCGTCTCTATCAATGCCTAAAAAGCGAAATTCTAAAGAACGCAGCGACAATCTCTGAGACTGCAAGAGCACTTGCCGAATTCGATTTGGCGACCGCTTTTGCCGATATCGCAAAAAGCGAAAACTGGTGTCGGCCGAAAATCGACGACGGCCGAACCCTTAGCATTGAAGATGGCCGGCACCCGGTTGTGGAACATGCCATTCGCCGTGAAGGCGGCAATGTCTTTGTTGCAAATTCCTGCACTCTGGATAATGCGCACGATATCTGGCTGCTGACTGGTCCAAACATGGCCGGTAAATCGACGTTTCTAAGACAAAACGCGCTTATTGCTGTTCTTGCACAAATCGGATCTTTTGTTCCGGCCTCATCCGCACATATCGGGCTGGTGAGTAAACTCTTCAGTCGCGTCGGTGCATCCGATGACCTTGCCAGAGGGCGCTCAACCTTCATGGTTGAGATGATCGAAACGGCAACGATCCTCAATCAAGCCGATGAAAACGCCTTGGTCATCCTAGATGAAATTGGACGCGGAACGGCCACATATGATGGGCTTAGCATCGCATGGGCGACGCTCGAACATCTTCACGAAGTCAACCGATGCCGGACGCTTTTTGCTACGCACTACCACGAACTCACGCATCTCAAAGCAAAATTGAATCGCCTTGAAAATGCGACCGTCGCAGTCAAGGAACACGAGGGGGACGTCGTGTTTTTGCATGAAGTACGTAAGGGTGCCGCGGATCGAAGCTATGGAGTTCAGGTCGCGAAACTGGCCGGTTTACCAGGTTCTGTGATTGAGCGCGCGCGCAAGATACTCGAGACTTTGGAAAAGGGTGAAAGGGAAGGCGGCGGCAAGCGTGACATGATCATTGATGATCTGCCACTTTTCTCGTCTGCGCCGTCCCCTGCGCCGCCCATGTCAAAACAATCGGAGCTTGACACGCGCATGAAGGATATCATGCCTGATGAACTATCTCCGAAAGAGGCTTTGGACCTCATTTATGAACTCAAGTCTCTAACCGAGTGAGATCACCAGCTCCCGCTGGCACCACCACCTGATGAGGACCCCCCACCAAAGGAAGAAGAGCTGCTACTCGATGAGGATGAACTTTCACTCTTTTTGGGGATGATTTTGGTCACTGCATAAGTGTCGGCACAGTTCAAACAAGTGTAGGTGACTTTTTTCTTGCCTGTTGAGCTGGTGGTTGCATGCTCCAGAATTTCGGTTTCGCCCTGCAACGTCCGGTAGTTGCAACTTCGGCAAGCGCTATATTGGGAAAACCACGATTTATAGGCTTCTATCGTGAGTCTCTCGCATTTTGGACAGCGCCAAACGTCGTAGTCAACGCTGTCGATCTCTTCTTCTTTGAGTTGGCCTTTGCGCAAATGTGCATCATCCCAATGCTCTGCCAAAAGCTCCATCCGTGTTGAATCCGCCGGGCACAATCGAGGGCTATAGCGCAGAAATCTTCGGTATAGCCAAAATGCGAATCCCACTAAACCAGCAAGAATCGGATAAAACAGAAAGCTCAAAACCTGACCAATGAACCCAAAGACCGCATAGAACGCACCACTGACTCTCTCCGACAAACTGGGTGGTACAGCAGTTAAATCTTCAATGACCGCATCAATGCCTTGCACGATACCTGCGCCAAAACGGTTGGAGCGAAACTCGGGCAACATCACATCATCAATGATCCTCTGCATCGCGGCGTTCTTTGAAGTTCCATATCCCGATCCAACCTCAAGTCGCATTTTGCGATCATCTTTTGCGACGAGCATCATCACGCCATCGTTGCGATCTGCGTCCCCAACGCCCCAGGTGTTAAATAATCCCGTCGCGAACGGCTCTATTTCGCCCGAATATCCATAGTTCGACATGGATCGAATTGTGACGACGGTAAATTCGATGCCGGTATCTCGGGTGAATGTACGAAGTTTTTCTCTCGAAATCTTCTTTGCCGAGTCAAACAATAGACCGGCAAAGTCGTTTACATAGATTTCCTCGTAGTCTGGAAAATTCTGTGCCGCTGCCGCAATGGGCAGAAAGAGAAGAAGAACAAGAGGTTTTAGGAACTGATACATGAGTCTAAGAGCGCGCATCAGCCATAAGTATCAACCCGGGTTTGACGAAACGCCAACCTGTGCCGGACGCAAAATGCGGTCATGAAGCATGAAACCTTGGGCAGACACCTGAATAATTTCACCGGCTTTTGTTCCAGGAACAGGCGCTTCAAACATGGCCTCGTGCTCCTGCGGGTCAAACTTGTCCCCCACTTCGGGATTGATCATACGAATACCGTGTTTGTTGAACACGTTGATAAGTTCACGCATCGTAAGCTCAATGCCTTCGATCAATGCGCCGGCCGCTTCGCGTTGTTCTTCCGTCACAGAGTCAACCGCACGCTTCATATTGTCGAAGACCGGAAGCAAATCACGTGAAAGCTTCGTTCCGCCGTAATTCTCTGCTTCCATTCTATCTTTTTGGGCACGCTTACGGGCATTTTCTGCCTCAGCAAGAGCGCGCATGAATTTATCCTGCAGCGCGTCACGCTCGGCACGCAGCTGTTCTATTTCATCCTCAGGCGTGTCGACCACATCATCAAAAATGACAGATTGCTCTTCTGCTTCTGCCTGTTCAATGTCGTCCAGAAACTGTTCTTCTTTCGACTCAGCCATGTCAGCCCTCTAACTTCGGTCGGCGATCAGCTTGCCGACAAGCTGCGCCGTATAATCAACAATCGGAACAATACGCCCGTAATTCAGGCGCGTCGGTCCAATGACACCCACAGCGCCCACAATCTTTCGATCAGAGTTCATATATGGAGATACAACCAAAGAGGAACCCGAAAGTGAGAAAAGTTTGTTCTCAGAGCCAATAAAAATGCGTACGCCTTCGCCTTGATCCGTTAATTCAAGGAATTCGGCAATGTCGCGTTTACGTTCCAGGTCATCGAACAAAGATCTAATGCGATCCAACTCTCCTTCGTCCGCGTCAGATTCGAGCAGATTCGAGCGTCCGCGTACAATCAAGCGCTCATAAGTGTCCGCCTCACCATCCCAAACAGCCAAACCACTTTCGACGAGCTGATGCGCAAGCTGATCAACTTCTTGCCGCCGCGCTTCAATCTGGGCCGTAATAACAGTTTGCAGCTCTGAGACCGTGCGTCCTTCAACCATGCTGTTTAGGAAGTTAGCAGCTTCGCGCATTGCGCTTGGCGTTTGCCCTGCGGGAGGATGAAAAATGCGATTCTCTACATGCCCATCGGCAAAAACCAACACGACCAGAGCTCTATCCGGACCAAGGCTAACGAATTCAATATGTTTTATTGGCGCTTCATGTTTGGGGGACAGAACAAGAGATGCACCCTGTGTGACGCCGGACAGCGCCGATCCAATGCGATCCAAAGCGCCTGAAACGTCTTCCGAGTTAGATGAAAGCGTCGCATCTATCGTCTCGCGATCTGTCTCTTCGACATTGCGTACTTCCAAAAGACCATCCACGAACATGCGTAGCCCTTGCTGCGTGGGCACCCGGCCTGCAGAGACATGTGGACTGTCAAGAAGGCCCAAATATTCCAGGTCCTGCATGACGTTACGAATGGTCGCAGCAGAAACCTTTTCCGACATTCCTCGGGTCAGCGTCCTGGAGCCAACCGGATCACCCGTCGCCAGATAAGATTCGACCACACGCCGAAACACTTCACGCGAGCGATCATTCATCTCTTCAAGGATATGAAGGGTACTTTCCATTGTGCTCATCGGTTGATTCTGGCCTGCCATTAAATTCGCCGTACCGAAAAGGTCAATCGGGGTTGCTAACGGGAATGCGTCACCTGTATCCCGGTTGGACAGCAAAGGAGTTCTGTTATGCGGCCCTCAGGAAGAGATTTAAATGAAATGCGTGCGGTTTCAATTGAGACCGGTATCACAAAACACGCCGAGGGTTCATGCATGATCCGCATGGGCGACACACATGTTTTATGCACCGCCACGTTGGAAGATCGTGTTCCGCCATTCATAAAAGGCTCCGGTCTGGGATGGGTAACGGCAGAGTACGGCATGCTCCCAAGATCAACATCGAGTCGCATGCGGCGCGAGGCGTCTGCCGGGAAACAAGGAGGCCGGACCGTCGAGATTCAGCGTCTTATCGGGCGAAGCTTGCGGGCCGGCGTGGATAGAGTGGCCCTTGGCGAGCGTCAAATCACAGTCGACTGTGATGTGATTCAAGCTGATGGCGGCACTCGGTGTGCGTCAATCACCGGCGGATGGATTGCTCTGCGTCTGGCAGTGAACCAATTGCTAAAGTCTGGCGAGGTTCTGACCGATCCATTGATTGATCCCGTTGCCGCAGTAAGTTGTGGCATCTATGCAGGCCAACCCGTTCTTGATCTGGATTATCCAGAAGACAGTACAGCCGGCGTGGACGGCAACTTCATCATGACAGGATCTGGTCAGTTGATCGAAATCCAGATGAGTGCCGAAGGCTCAACGTTTAGCCGCGATCAAATGGATCAATTGATGGGTCTAGCAGAAAAAGGTGTAGGCGAACTGGTTGCCGCGCAAAAGGCTGCAACCAGTGCGTAGATTTTCTGGCAACGAACTGCTTGTTGCCACGCACAATACCGGAAAGCTGGAAGAAATAGCCAACTTGCTTGAGCCTTTTGGCGTAACAGTGGTTGGTGCTGCTGACATGAACCTCGAAGAACCAGAAGAAACAGAGACCACATTTGTTGGAAATGCTCGCATTAAGGCACATGCCGCGTCTCAGGCGACGGGCCTTCCTGCTTTGGCCGATGACTCAGGCATTGAAATTGATGCTTTGAATGGAAAGCCGGGTGTTTACACGGCGGATTGGGCCGAAACAGAGACTGGTCGCGATTTTGTCATGGCAATGAGTAAGGCACATGGTTGTCTGGTAGCAACCGGCGCCAATGAGCCCTGGACCGCACGATTTTGCTGCACCTTGGTGATGGCCTGGCCCGATGAGCACGACGAGGTTTTCCCAGGAACAATTGAAGGACGTATTGTTTGGCCAATGCGAGGTAACCAAGGGCACGGATACGATCCCATTTTCCAGCCCAGCGGTTATGATCAAACCTTTGGGGAAATGGTCCGCTGGGAAAAGAATAAGATCAGTCACCGCGCAATCGCGTTCGCAAAACTCGTAAAGGGTTGTTTTGATTGAAGATTGGCGCCATGGCGGGTTTGGGCTTTATATTCATTGGCCTTTTTGCGAGTCCAAATGTCCATACTGCGATTTCAACAGCCACGTCCAGGCAAAGATTGATCAAAAGCAATGGCTTAAAGCATATCTGAGCGAGATTGATCGCTACGGAAATTTGCTGCCGAACCGGTTGTTGAATTCCGTGTTCTTTGGGGGTGGAACCCCAAGTTTGATGCAGCCTGAGCTTGTGGGGCAAATTTTAGATCGCGTCCATGAGACATGGCGAACAGCGAATGACCTGGAGGTCACGTTGGAAGCCAACCCCAGCTCCGTGGAAGCTGAGAAATTTTCCAAATTTGCAAAGGCGGGTGTGAATCGGGTGTCGCTAGGCGTTCAGGCGTTGGACGATTCTGATCTAAAGCGGCTTGGGCGCCTTCACTCAGCAGAAGATGCCAAAACCGCGTTGAACATCGCGCAATCGACTTTCGAGCGCGTTAGTTTTGATCTGATCTACGCAAGGCAGGATCAATCTCTTTCGGCTTGGGAAAAAGAGCTTGAGGAAGCACTATTGCTCGCGGGTGATCATTTGTCCCTGTATCAATTGACGATTGAGCCTGGCACGGCGTTTGGTGAGCGCGATGCGCGTGGGCTTTTAAAGGGTCTGCCGAGCGAAGATGGTTCCGCAGATATGTTCGAACTCACTCAGAAACTTTGTCAGTTTGCGGGTTTCGACGCATATGAAGTGTCTAACCATGCCAAACCTGGCTCTGAATCGCGACATAACCTTATTTATTGGCGAGGTGGAGATTACATAGGAATCGGGCCCGGGGCGCATGGGCGCGTGACTTTGGGAAAGACAAGATATGCGACAGAGTGCTGGTCCCAGCCCAGCAAGTGGCTGGCAGAGGTCGATAGTGGAACGCCCGAGAAATCTCGTGATCCACTGTCCTATTTGGATCAAGCATCTGAGTTGTTGCTGATGGGGCTTAGATTGTCAGAAGGAGTTAGTCTCGACAGAGTAAGATCTCTCACGCCACAGGCGTTACCAGAAGCGAGCCTGGATGAGCTTCGTCAATTGGATTTAATCACCACAAAAGCGCGCACCATCCGTACAACGTTCAAGGGACGTATGATGCTTAACGCCGTTGTTAGAACTCTGATGCCAGGTTGAGATGCGTGCAATCTATATATCTGTGGGGTTGATGTGCTTAGCACTTGGCGCAATTGGGGCGTTTCTTCCCTTAATCCCAACAGTCCCGCTCTGGTTGCTTGCTGCATTTTGTTTTGCGCGCTCATCGGAACGCCTGCATCACTGGATGATCACTCATCCTGTTGTCGGGCCACCAATTTTAGATTGGCGTGAACGCGGTGCGATAGGCGCACGGTCCAAACGTCTTGCAACTTTGTCGATTATGGTAGTCTTTGGGATTTCACTGGCCTTGAAACTAGCTTGGACGGTATCGGCCATTCAGGGTTTGGTGTTGCTCGGAGTTCTAACTTTTATCTGGACCAGACCTAGTCGCTAGCCGTCAGCTTCTGACAAAGAGCATCCAACTGATCGAAACTCTCATATGAGATTGTCAATTGCCCGCCTTCTTGGCCTGTCCTATGTGTAAGCGAGACCTTCATGCCAAGGCTGGCCGACAAATCACCTTCCAATGCCATCGTATCCGCATCCTTTTCAGGCGCGACCGCTCCCTTAATCACCGGTCGGGATGTATCTGAAGCCTCTGATTTTACAAGCTTTTCAGTATCTCGAACGGATAGACCCTTCTTTATGACCTGCTTGGCCAAGGCAACGGGATCAGCGGCGGTTATCAAAGCCCTTGCATGACCTGCTGAAAGAGATCCATCTCTCAGAAACCCCTGAACTTCAGTCGGCAAATTCAACAAACGCAATAAGTTCGCAATATGACTACGGCTCTTTCCAAGCGCAGTTGCCAACTTTTCCTGGGTGTGACCAAACCGCTCCATCAGTTGGCTATATCCTGCTGCTTCTTCAACTGGATTTAAATCTGCACGTTGGATATTTTCAATGATCGCAATTTCAAGAACTTCGGTATCATCAAACTCTCGCACCAGAACTGGCACTTCATGGAGCTGAGCCATCTGCGCCGCACGCCAACGCCGTTCCCCTGCAACAATCTCATAGCGGTTCGGATCACGAGAACTCGATCTTACAATCAAGGGTTGAATAATACCCTTCTCCCGAATTGATGCTGCCAGATCTTCCAGAGGCCCTTTCTCAAAATCTCGACGCGGCTGATCCGGATTAGGCTCGATGCTTTCTATCGGCAAGGTACGATCGGCTTCGTTCAGCCGCTCCGCTGGCGTTCCAGGACTCTCCGCCACATCGGCCATAAGTGCCGAAAGTCCGCGTCCGAGTCCTCGTTTCGGTTTGTTCTCTGCCATGACACTTCCCTGAGTTTAAGCTGCCTTAAGTGTATTGTTCTTCATCAATTCCTTTGCCAAATCTCGATAAGCCAAGGCGCCTTTTGACATCGGATCGTAAGACAAAACAGGAACTGCAAACGATGGCGCTTCGCTCACCCGAACGTTCCGAGGAATCCGTGTTTTGAAAACAAGATCACCCAAGTTCTCGCGCGCATCCTGCTCGACTTGAGACGACAGGTTATTGCGGCCGTCAAACATGGTCAGGACGATACCTTCAATCCTAAGATCAGGATTAGCCGTCTGGCGCACTTCTCGCACACTCAACATCAATTGAGACAAGCCTTCCAAAGCGAAGAATTCAGATTGCAGGGGCACCAAAACGGAGTGCGCGGCAACCATTGCATTAACGGTCAAAAGGTTGAGGGATGGCGGGCAATCAATCAAAATGAAATCAAACGCAAAACCTTCCATTGCCGGCTGACGCAGTGCATCATGCAACAAAAAGCTCCGTTTTTCGTTTGCAATAAGTTCCATGTCGGCGGAGCTGAGATCAACAGTTGCCGGAATAATCTTCAAACCACGTTGCGAAGTATCCAAGATAACTTTCTTGAGCTCGATCTCCTCCAGAAGCAGTTCATAGGTCGTATATGTACGTTCGTCGGCTTCAATCCCCAGCCCGGTCGACGCGTTACCCTGGGGGTCAAGATCAACGATAAGAACGCGTCGCCCCAACTCCGCAAGCGCCGCACCCAGATTGATGGTCGTCGTTGTCTTCCCAACACCACCTTTTTGATTAGCAACTGCAACAATTTTGGGATCGTGATAACGCGTCGGATCAGACACGGCATACTCCTGAAACGCAAAGAATGACAGAGCCTTCGCTCGTTTTGCTTTTAACAATTTGACAGTCAAAGTTCCACTTTGATTGTGCGGTTTCCAGTTCTGAGCGCCATTTTTTTCCCTTCATAAGAAGAAGCGTGGCTCCTTGCGCCAAATGTCTTTCTGATAAATCCAAAAGAGAAGACAAATCCGCCAGCGCTCGGGCTGAGACAATATCTGCATCCAACGAATTGAGATTTTCAATCCGGTCATTTTTGATTTGAACCTTTAAATCCAACTCTCTGGCAACACTTGAAAGAAACGCGCACTTCCGGGCATCACTTTCCACAAGCATGATTTCAAACTGCTGTTCTAGCTCTCGTACAAGAACTGCAACAACCAGACCCGGAAAACCTCCACCCGAGCCCAAGTCGACCCATCTACGGATACCGCCTTTGGGAATTTCAAAAATTTGTGCTGAATCCAGAATGTGGCGTGTCCAAAGATCATCAATCGTGGATTTGGAAACCAGGTTTATTCTAGGATTCCATTTGACTAGAAGCTCTGAGTATCGCTCAAGACGTTCCATTGTTTCACGTGAAACATCCAGAAACCCACCAAGTGTCACGCGCTCTTGTTCCGATTTTCTTGACGTAGCTTAGCAAGCAACAAAGTCAGTGCCGCAGGCGTCATGCCATCAATCCTCGAGGCCTGTGCAAGATTCTCAGGGCGAGACTTCGACAACTTCGATTTGAGCTCATTGGATAGCCCTTGAATTCCAGAATACTCGAAGTCCCCAGGAATAACATGCGCCTCATCTCGTTTCATTTGCTCTACATCCCGTTTCTGTCGTTCGATGTAATTTGCGTATAGCGCGTCTTTGGACAATTGCTCTCTCGTATCCGGATCTATTGACGAGAAGGACTCGTCCAGACCAATCAGCGTTGAAAAATCTACATCCGGATACGACAAAAGTTGAAATGCTGAACGACGGGCGCCATCCTGATTCACGGCTATACCGCATTCATTTAGTTGCCCAGGCGTATAACTGCTGTTCTCAAGCTGATCACGGCCAGATGAAAGTCGGTTCACCTTGTCCTCAAACGCAAATCGTCGGTCCTCACCCACACATCCAAGATCAAGACCAACAGGCGTGAGGCGCTGATCAGCGTTATCCGCCCTCAGCGAGAGCCTAAACTCTGCTCGCGAAGTAAACATTCTATATGGCTCCGACACGCCCTTGGTCGTCAAATCATCAATCATTACGCCAATATAGCTATTCATACGGCTGAAAATTACTGGCTCACGCTCCTCGACATTTAAGGCCGCATTGAGACCAGCGGCGAGTCCCTGCGCGGCAGCTTCCTCATATCCTGTTGTTCCATTGATTTGTCCTGCGAGGTAGAGACCCGGCACAGACGAAACAGCCAGCGTTAGATCAAGCGCCCTTGGATCAACATAATCATACTCGATTGCGTACCCCGGCTGCAGGATTTGGGCGTTTTCCAACCCTGAAATGGACTGGACGTACTCTGCCTGAATGTCTTCCGGAAGGGACGTCGAAATTCCATTTGGATAAATAACATCATCCGAAAGGCTTTCAGGCTCCAAAAAATCTGGTGCGACGTTTTATCGGCAAATCGGACGATTTTGTCTTCTATAGAAGGACAGTAGCGCGGACCAATTCCATCGATACGACCCCCATACATCGCAGACCTGTCCAGATTCCCGCGGATAAGATCATGCGTCCTTTCGTTTGTATAGGTAATCCCACAAGAGATTTGACGAGCGAATGGTGTTTTGGACAGGAACGAAAACAGCGTCGGATCCTCATCCGCAGCCTGCATCTCCAGGTTCCCCCAGTCGATCGTCTTACCGTTGAGACGAGGGGGTGTTCCTGTCTTCAAACGCCCAAGCGGAAGACCAAACGCGTCAATTCTCTCAGCCAGCTTTTTGGATGGACTTTCACCCATGCGTCCGCCAGGACGAGAAACATCGCCGATATGAATAACGCCACGAAGAAAAGTTCCAGTCGTCAAAACAACACTTTTTGCGGTTATCTCGCTCCCATCAGCAAGAACCACACCGGACACTCGGTCGTTTATCACAACAAAATCCGCGGCCTCACCCTCAATGATCGTCAGGTCGCGCTGCAACACCATTTCGTGCTGCATTTCCTCTCGGTAAATTTTACGGTCTGCTTGTGTTCTAGGGCCCTGAACTGCTGGGCCCTTGCGCCTATTCAACAGACGAAATTGAATGCCGGCCTTGTCCGCAACACGCCCCATCACACCGTCAAGCGCATCAATCTCTCTAACAAGATGTCCCTTACCCAGCCCACCTATTGCGGGATTACACGACATGACGCCGATGGCGCTTTTTCTAAGTGTCACGAGACCAGTTCGCGCACCCATACGGGCAGCCGCCGCAGCCGCTTCCACACCGGCATGGCCCCCACCGATAACCAGAACATCAAAATGTTTCACGTGAAACACTCCGCTATTTTCCCAAGCAAAAACTCGCAAAAATCTCATCGAGAACATTCTCGATGTCCACTCGACCAATCAAAGAGTCAAGTGCTCGTACCGCTGCACGAATTTCTTCCGCGCAAATTTCCGAATATTCCGAGCCTTGCGCAAGTCGCCTAAGAGCTAAACGCAACGACCCTGACCCTCGTTCCATTGCTGACTTATGACGCTCACGGATGGCCAGTCCACTCTCTGACGCTCTAATTTTCAAAGCCTCAGTAACGCCATCCACCAACTCAAGAACACCCAGCCCTGTTTTCCCAGACACTCCGCGAAGACCAGTCTCTGAACTCAGATCCGCCTTTGCCAGGCAAATGATATCATCATCTCTGGGAACAAGTTCAGGCGCTTTACCCTCTTCAACAAGGATGACTCTTAGATCTGCGGACTCCGCGCGTGAGCGTGCCCGATCGATGCCAATCGCTTCAACCTCATCTACAGCTTCTCTCAATCCTGCGGTATCTAAAAGGGTCACTGGTAAACCACCAAGATCCATCTTTACTTCTATCACATCGCGGGTGGTTCCCGCATGATTTGACGTAATTGCAGCATCCCGACCTGCAACGTAATTGAGCAGTGTAGACTTACCCGTGTTTGGGGGCCCAACAATAGCAACTTCGAATCCGGTCCGAATTCTCTCCGCCGACGAGTATCCTTCTATTTCCTCCTGCAAGCCATCAAGAACACAGCAAATCAGCTTGCTGACTTCTGGGGCAACATCCACAGGAACATCTTCATCCGCAAAATCAATTGTTGCTTCTATCAAAGCGGCGGCTCTTATAAGATGCCGACGCCACTCCGACGCTTTACCACCCAATTCACCTGAGAAAACTCGCAGCGCTTGGCGCCGCTGAGCTTCCGTCTCTGCTTCAATAAGATCAGCAAGGCCTTCAATCTGAGACAAGTCCAGTCGGTTGTTCTCAAGCGCTCGCCTGGTAAACTCGCCGGCATCGGCCTGTCGGCAACCCTCAAGTTTTCCCAGCGTTTCAAGAATCTTTGATACAACCGCGACACTACCATGGCATTGAAATTCAACAGACATCTCGCCGGTAAAGCTTTGGCCATGGTCAAATGTAAGAACTAGTGCTTCGTCGATTCTATCACCATCTGCTGTCTTCAGCTCTCGAAGCGACGCCTTGCGGCGCACTGGCACATCTCCGCACAAAGCTTTGACACTGTCAAAAGCCAGAGGGCCCGAAACACGGATGACGGAAACCCCCGCCTTTCCCTGAGCTGTTGAAAGCGCAAAGATCGTGTCCATCACAACCCTCTCCAGGGAAAGTTAGGTGTTCATAGAGTCGAAAAACTCGGAATTTGTCTTGGTTTGCTTTAGCTTCGATAACAAGAACTCAATCGCATCCGTTGTTCCCATCGGATTGAGAATACGACGAAGCACATATGTCTTCTGAAGATCGATTTTATCAATGAGCAGATCTTCTTTCCGCGTACCGGATTTCAGAATATCGATGGCCGGGAACACACGTTTATCTGCCACTTTACGATCCAGAATAATCTCAGAGTTACCGGTTCCTTTGAATTCCTCAAAGATCACCTCGTCCATACGGCTGCCGGTTTCGATCAGAGCTGTTGAGACGATCGTCAATGATCCACCTTCTTCGATATTCCGGGCAGCACCGAAGAACCGTTTCGGTCTTTGAAGGGCATTGGCATCCACACCGCCCGTCAGAACCTTACCTGAAGACGGGACAACTGTATTGTACGCCCTACCAAGTCTTGTGATTGAGTCGAGTAAGATAACAACATCTCGTTTGTGTTCTACCAATCGTTTTGCTTTTTCGATCACCATCTCTGCGACAGCAACGTGACGCGAGGCTGGTTCATCAAAAGTCGAACTGATCACTTCACCCTTCACAGACCGCTGCATGTCTGTGACTTCCTCCGGGCGCTCATCAATCAGCAAAACGATTAAATAGCATTCCGGATGGTTTTTCTCGATACTAGAGGCAATGTTCTGAAGAATAACAGTTTTACCAGTACGCGGTGGAGCCACGATAAGGGATCGCTGACCTTTCCCAATAGGAGCGACCAGATCAATAACACGAGCGGATCGGTCTTTACCTGTAGGATCATCAACCTCCATCTTTAGGCGTTCATCTGGATAAAGAGGCGTTAGGTTATCAAACGCAATCTTATGTTTCGCGCGTTCCGGTTCCTCAAAGTTGATTTGAGTTACCAGAGTCAAAACAAAATACCGTTCGTTATCCTCCGGCGCTTTGATCTCACCTTCAATCGTATCGCCTGTACGTAAGGAATGCTTACGGATCGTTTCCGGAGAAACATAAATATCATCTGGTCCCGGAAGATAGTTTGCCTCTGAAGACCTTAAAAATCCAAAGCCATCCTGCAGAACCTCAAGCACACCATCGCCATAGACAGTCCATCCCTCATCCGCGCGTTCACGCAAAATCTGAAACATCATTTCGCCTTTTCGCATCGTCGAGGCGTTTTCGATTTCCAGTTCTTCTGCCATCGACAACAGGTCTTTGGCTGTATGAGCTTTCAGATCTGAAAGGTTCAGACGATCATCTGGCATATTATATCCTTCGGCGTGGACATCTAGTCCACGGCTTTTGATTTGGTCTTGGGAAACGGTTTGCCCGGACGGGCACCTAAATTAGCTCTCTAGGGATTTAAGATCAGGGAGTCAACGGATCAGAACTTCACCACAACAGAGATGACAATCAGTACCATTAGAATTGTCGGTACTTCATTCATCATCCGAAACTGACGCCCGGTGCGCGTATTACGTCCGTTCAAAAACTCTTTGCGTCGTCGGCCGAGCCAGTGGTGGAACCAAGTCATAGCTGCAACACAAGTCAGCTTCACATAGGGCCACACAGAACCCCAATCCACGATCCCAGGCGTGAACAAGAGCAAAAGACCAAACACCCATGTCGCGATCATCGCCGGATTCATAATCACGCGAAGTAGTTTCAGTTCCATTGTCTGAAATACAGTATCTCTACTATCACCGGGGTTAGACTGTTCGACGTGATACACAAATAAACGAGGGAGGTAGAAGAGACCTGCCATCCAAGCTATCACTGACATGATGTGAAGTGACTTCACCCACGGATATGCCAAAGCCAACGTATCGCTCATGGTTTTCCACCTTTCCCTTTTGCTCCTATAAATAAAATAAGAAAAGAAAAAGGATGATGATTTAGTAGTGTCACCGATTTTTGTGGATTATTGACTTTTTCACAGAGTTTTGGACAAGACGGCTGCTTGTTGAAAACTGTGTTGATAAGATGAATACCATAACTATGCATCTAAAATAAATAAATAAAAACAGTATGTTAATGTGGGATCATAGCAAAGAAATCAGTGGACGTTCTTAATTACTTTTTGATAAGAAAATTGAGTTTCAACCAAAGCAACTTGTTCTTTTCCACTTGGAATAAAATCAGTGAAAGTTTTTAAAACAGGTGCTCTTTATCGCGCATGCTCCAAAATTTTGTTTTATGAGGAATTTGACCCCAAATTGTTCAACTCCTTCTGACAGGTTTTCCACATGCCCCGCACAATAATCCTCGCGTCCGGTTCCAGGACGAGGCAGACGCTTTTGCAGAATGCAGGCGTGGATTTTGCAACGCAGGCGCCGCGCATAGATGAAGAGATGGTAAAACAGGCTATGCAGGAAGAAGGCGCGCCACCCAGGGAC
The DNA here is from genome assembly GCF_032842945.2 of Roseovarius sp. W115. Taxonomy (NCBI): domain Bacteria; kingdom Pseudomonadati; phylum Pseudomonadota; class Alphaproteobacteria; order Rhodobacterales; family Roseobacteraceae; genus Roseovarius; species Roseovarius rhodophyticola. The sequence continues at coordinate 1,519,677 of NZ_CP146606.1, read as the reverse complement.
ATTGCTGACACACTTGCCGAGATGAAAGCACTTAAGATCTCTGCAAAGAATCCAGACAAAACCGTCCTGGGATGTGACCAAGTATTGAGCTTTGAGGGCTCACTTCTTTCCAAACCTTCTGACCCTGAAACCGGTTTGGCACAACTTCTGGCAATGAACGGGCACCGGCATGAACTTTTGTCCGCAGCTGTAATTTGCGAAAATGGAAAACCCTTGTGGCGACATGTGGGCGTCGTAAAAATGGTCATGCGCCAAATGACCGACGCGTATCTTCAAAGCTATGTTGATAGAAATTGGCAAAGCATCCGCGAGTCTGTTGGATGCTACAAGCTCGAAGAAGAGGGCGCCCGTCTCTTTGCTCAGGTCAATGGCGACTATTTTACCGTCTTGGGTTTGCCTCTTCTGGAAATTTTGTCGTATCTCAGCCTCAAAGGAGAGCTAGAAACATGATGGAACAAAGAATTCCTTTGGCGGGTGTTATTGGTACGCCAATCGCACATTCAAAATCTCCTCAAATTCACACACATTGGCTCAAAACGCATGGCATCAAGGGGCACTATATTCCGATGGAAGTAAGTGCTGACGACCTGGAGACAGTAATCCGATCCTTGCCGAAAGCTGGATTTGTAGGCGCAAATGTTACCATACCTCACAAGGAAAAAGTTTTAGAGATTGCCGACCTTGTAACTGACAGAGCTACGCTGATCGGAGCTGCAAATACCCTGATTTTCCGGAAGGATGGAAAAATTCATGCAGACAATACAGATGGCGTGGGCTTTATCCGTAATCTTCAACAAAACGCACCCCAATGGAATCCCAAAGCTGGACCAGCAGCACTGCTTGGGGCAGGGGGTGCAGCGCGTGCTGTGATTTCGGCTCTCCTGGAAACAGGGGTGCCAGAAATCATGATCTCCAACAGGACACGTGTACGTGCCGACGCCCTGAAAACGGAATTTGGCAAGCGACTTGTTGTCATCGACTGGGTTCAGGCGGGGAATATGCTTGAGGATGCTGCTACAGTTGTGAACACAACTTCACTTGGCATGATTGGTAAACCTCCATTACGTGTACCATTGGATGGTTTGAGAAAAGGCACTTTGGTGACCGATTTGGTTTACGCTCCTTTGAAAACCAAGCTTCTCGCCGAAGCCGAAGAAATGGGATGCACAACAGTTGATGGGCTGGGCATGTTGTTGCATCAGGCTGTCCCTGCTTTTGAGCGCTGGTTTGGTATACGTCCAGAAGTTGACAGCGCAACCCGCGCCGCAGCGCTCAGATGACGTTTAAACTCGGATTGACCGGTTCTATTGGGATGGGCAAATCGACTACGGCAAAACTATTTGCCGAAGAAGGATGCGATATCTGGGATGCGGATGCCGCAGTCCACCGCCTTTATGCCAAAGGCGGTGGGGCAGTCGAACCCATGGCGCGTCTGTTTCCCACGGCAATCGAAGATGGGGCTGTTTCGCGGGACAAGCTGAAAACAATCCTGAAGTCCAAACCAGATGCGTTAAAAGACATCGAACGCATCGTGCATCCCCTCGTGGCTCAGGATCGCGCAGATTTCTTGGAACACACACAATCGGAAATTTGCGTCTTTGACATACCGCTTCTCTTTGAAACAGGTTCTGACAAAACAATGGATGCGACAATCTGCGTCTCTGTTGGTCCAAGTATTCAGAAGGCGCGAGTTTTGGAAAGAGGGACAATGACAGAAGAGCAGTTTAACGTCATCCTGACGAGCCAAATGCCGGACAGCGAAAAACGCCAACGCGCCGACTTTGTGATTATTACTGATACGCTTGAACATGCCAAAGCCCAAGTCCAAGATATTTTAAGGCAGATTAGGACGTCACTTACCCATGCGTGAAATCGTACTGGATACCGAAACCACCGGCTTTGAACCCGAGCAAGGTGACAGGATCGTTGAGATTGGCGGTGTTGAGCTCTTCAACCACATGCCCACGGGAAAGACCTTTCACAAATACATCAATCCAGAACGTTCCATGCCGAACGAAGCGTTTGAGGTGCATGGGCTTGGTGACGATTTTCTTCGCGACAAACCGCTGTTTTCCGAGGTTGCTCAAGATTTTCTGAATTTTGTGGGTGACGCAAAGCTTGTCATTCATAACGCAGCTTTTGACATGAAGTTTTTAAATGCCGAACTTGGGTGGCTTAAGCTTCCACAACTGCCCTGGGATCAGGCGATTGATACGCTGGCCATTGCAAGAAAGAAGTTTCCGGGTTCGCCGGCATCTCTGGATGCGTTGTGCCGCCGGTTTGGCATCGATAACTCCGACCGCACGCTCCATGGCGCTTTGCTCGACTCTGAAATCCTTGCGGAGGTTTACCTCGAACTCATTGGAGGCCGTCAGCCAGACTTCGCCTTAGCCGGTGCGCATGTCGAGACCTCAAAGAACGATACGCGAACCGAAGACTGGCGCCCATTGCCCAGGCCAACGACGCTGCCAAAACGCATAACGGATGAAGAATCCTCCGCCCACGCAGCTTTTATTGAAAAGCTCGGTGACGGCGCGATCTGGAAGAAAAGTCCCTAAATTATAAACCTAAGCGTCAGGCGTCGCTTTGCTTTGCGCCGCTTCTGCCTGACGACGCATGATTTCGTTTCGGTACAGCTGCACAAAATCGATCGTTTCAAGGTTAAGAGGCGGGAAGCCACCATCACGAGTCACGTCACTGACGATCCGCCGCATGAACGGAAAGAGCATCCGAGGACATTCAATAAGCAAGAAAGGATGCATCTGGTCCTCAGGAACATTCTCAATGTTGAAAACCCCGACATACTCCAGCTCCAAGAGGAACAGCTTTTCTTCATTGGTTTTGTTTTTGGAAGTCACAACCAGTTTGGTGACCACTTCGTATTGATTTTCGACCGCACGTTTCTTTGCATCCAGATTAACAGCAACCTGAACATCAGGGGTCACCTCTCCGCCAACACCTCGCTGGGATAGTACGTTTTCAAATGACATATCCCGAATAAATTGCGTCAGAACATTCATCTGGGGTCCAGTTGGCAATTCTTGTGATTGTGGCTTTGCCTCTACGTCGGGCTTTGCGGCGCCGTTTTCCTGATCTGCCATGTGCTTCTCCAGTGGGATCTCTCGTTTCGGCACGCTTAGCAGGATGCCAAAGGGGCCTCAATGCTTAGTCCAGCCCGAATTTCCGTGAGTTGGTTTTTTTGGCGGATGAACCTCATGATACTCGGTTTCTATCACACCTTTGTCCGGATTGGACGGTTGCTGCTCAGATGAATCCATTGGATGACGTTCGCCCATTTCAAAACGTTGTACACGAATACGTTTCTTCAGATACGCAAAGACAGCACTCCGAACTGGCGGCGTCAAAAGTGCAAACCCCAGCGCGTCCGTGAAAAACCCTGGTGTTAAAAGCAAGGCACCGGCAACAAGTATCATCGCCCCGTGAGCGAGCGGTTCAGTTGGATCATCCAGTCGCGAAAACGAGCTTCGCAACTGTCCCATAGCCAACGATCCTTGTGATTTGACAAGGAAGGTTCCAAGAATTGCTGTCAACACGACGATGCCCAGCGTCGGCCATAGCCCAATCCAACCTCCTACCTGAATAAAGAGGGCAATTTCGATCAATGGCACTGCGAGAAACGCCAGAAACAGCCACATGTTGAGAACCCCCTTTTTTAAACGCCCCGTAAGGTGGACTTGACCAGGTGAACCACCTACATAAGTGCCAGCAGGGGATGTTACCATCCTCGACATTGTGAGAGGCAAGAATGAATTCGCCGCTACTTCAGCTTTTGGTGCTCGCAGGAATTGCGATTTTCCTGATTCTGCGCCTGAAAAGCGTCCTTGGCACGCGTGATGGGTTTGAAGCACCGCCGCAACCCCGGCAGAGCTCTCAATCTGCTACGCGTCGGCAGGATTTCGAGGTAATCGAAGGTGGCCCGGATTATGACATTACCGACCATGTTGCAGAAGACAGTGATGCGGCGGAAGCGCTTGCAGGTATGAAACGCGTCGAGCCCAGTTTCACCGTTGGCGAATTTTTGCAAGGAGCAAAGCAAGCTTACGAGTGGATTTTGATGGCCTTTGAACGTGGTCAAATGGACGAGATCGCGCCGTTCTTGTCCGAAGATGTTTTTGAAGCTTTCTCGCAGGTTGTCGACGCACGTCAGGAACAAGGGCTTAAAATTGAAGCCGATTTTGCAGGCGTTCGTGAGACCAGCCTACTGGATGCGAAATTTGACGAAGACACCGGTCGTTCCGAAATTACTGTCCGCTTTGTAGGAGAACTGGTGTCTGTTGTGCGGGACGCATCGGGTGAAATTGTCGAAGGCAAGCCCGGTCAATCCAAACGGCAAAAAGACAGCTGGACGTTTGAACGGGTCATGGGATCGGATGATCCCAATTGGCGGCTTGTCGCGACGGGCGAATGATACGGGCTCTGATCGCAGCCTCTCTTTTTGCGGTCAGCTCTTCTCTTGCTGCCTTCTCTAACGACGCCACACATACAGTTGTTGATTTCGAAGATCTTCGAGATTGGGAAAAGGATGATCATGAAAAAGCGCTGGAAGCGTTTTTGGTCACATGTCCTGATCTCAAAGATCCTGACTGGTCTGCACTGTGCGCTTTGGCTCAACAAAAACCTGATGCCAAAGGATTTTTCGAACTTTTCTTTCGTCCGGTTCTAATTGAAGACGGGGCCGCGGCCCTCTTTACCGGCTATTTCGAACCAGAGCTTTCGGGGTCTTTGACTCCGAGCGCGCGCTACCGATATCCGCTTTATCGCCAGCCCCCAGAGTCAGTTAACTCGGGTCTTTGGTATCCTCGGCGTGTTATTGAAACCAGCAATTTGATGCGGGGCCGGGGTCTTGAGATTGCTTGGGTTGATGACCCGGTTGAGTTGTTCTTCCTTCAAATTCAAGGATCGGGCCGGGTCAAGCTTCCAAGTGGGCGGATGATCCGCGTTGGGTATCAAGGGGCCAATGGGCATGAGTACCGGTCCATTGGTGTGGAGTTGGTACGACGCGGCGTGTTCGAGGCGCATCAAGTATCCGCACAAGTCATCAAGAACTGGGTAAGGCGCAATCCGATCGCAGGTCAGGAATTGCTCTGGTCAAATCCATCCTATGTTTTCTTTCGCAGGATTGACTCGGTTCCTGCAGATAAAGGTCCCCTTGGCGCCATGAATCGTTCTGTCACAACAGGACGCACGATTGCTGCGGATCCGGCCTATGTTCCTCTGGGCGCGCCAGTTTGGATTGAGAAAGAAGGAGCCAATCCGATCCGTCGGCTGATGATTGCGCAAGATACCGGATCGGCGATCAAAGGCGCGCAGCGGGCCGATATTTTTATGGGCACTGGCGATCAGGCCGGGCGGCAAGCTGGTCGATTGCGTGACCCGGGCCGCATGGTCACACTTCTTCCTATTCAAAGAGCCTACGCCATGGAGACGGAGCCCGGGCTTTGAGTCGCAGAAAAGTCACGTCGGAGGAATTGGCGCTTTGGAACCAGGTTGCAAAAACCACTGAAAAGCTTGGGCTGGATCGCAAAGATACATTCCTGGATGAAGAACTTCAAAAACCATCCACGAAACAGTTTACCATACAAGAGTCATTTCAGGTCGGTATTGGTGCTCATTCTTCTTCACCCAAGAATGATGTCCTGCCTCAAATACAGGATCAGCTGGCGTTTCAACCCATAAAAATGGACAAAAAAACGCATCAGCGTTTGAAGTCAGGGAAACTAAAACCCGAAGCCCGTATTGATTTGCACGGTATGACCTTGGCGCAGGCGCACCCACGGCTGACACGTTTCATCCTGTCTGCCCATGGTGAGGGCAAACGACTCGTCCTCGTTATTACAGGCAAAGGTAAAAATACCGATAATGGCGGACCGATTCCTGTACGGCACGGAATTTTGCGCCATGCAGTCCCGCAATGGTTGGCGCAGGCCCCGTTGTCTTCGCTCGTGCTTCAGATCACCCAGGCGCATAATCGCCACGGTGGCGGCGGGGCCTACTACGTCTATCTACGCCGCGCGCGGTAAGACGTGTTTGGCGCGGCCAATGCCAATCACCATCATAACCGTCGAGAATAAAAAGTAGATCGCGACCAGCACATATTGCGATTCCAGTCCCAACCCTGCGTCAATGCCCCATCCGGTCAAACCTGGGCCAATGGCGGATCCGAAGACCATCACAGCCGCCGCCATAGCTTTGATAGAGCCCAAGTACCGCGTGCCGTAAAACTCCGCCCAAAAAGCATTGGGCAGAGTGGTGTTGAACCCGGTTGTCAGCGCGAAGAAAAACAGCCCGGCCAACAGCGCAAAGATCGATCCGGCGTAAGCAAAAATCACAAACCCAATCACCATGGGAATTTGCATAAACGGGATCAGGCGTGCGGTTCCAAATCGGTCCAATGCCCAACCTGACCCCAACATCGCGGCGATGCCGATAACGGTGTAAAACGGATACATCGCAACCAGTTCAACATTGGCGATACCCTTGATTTCGGCATAGTGGACCTGATGAAAAAAGAAGGCCGTGTTGAAGGCGGATGGTCCAAGTAGTGCAGGGATCATGAACCAGAAAAGCCAATGGCGCATGGCTTGGTTTCGAGTCCATTGACGATCGTCCATGCCGGTCGCCTGACTTTGTTCGGCAACGGATTGTGGGGTACGTTCTGCGCGTAACAGACCAAGAATGAAAGGTATCCCCATAAGTGCTAGTGCCGCTGCGGCCAACCATAGCAATCGCCAATCGATGAAGACCATCAAAGCCACGAAAATCAATGGCAAGAGCGCCTCGCCAACTGCAAACCCCAATGTGGCAATTGAAAGCGCCTTGCCACGTGTGGCGACGAACCAGCGGGACATGGCAACAAGCGCAATGTGGCTCGTCATGCCTTGGCCGGTAAAGCGCAACGCAAAGATGACCAGGATCAGCCCCCACCAGACCGGGTTCAATGCCATCGCAACGCAGGATAGTGCCAGCAAAACAAGGATGATTGGCGCAAGCCCCCGGACCCGGAATTGATCCGTCAAACCCCCAGCCCAGACCATGACCAACGCCGAAGCGGCGGTGCCCAGTGTGTAGATGCCGCCCCACTGGCCATGGGTCAGATCAAAACCCTCTCTGATCTCACCGGCAAAGATTGAGATAAAGAATGTCTGGCCAAAACTGCTGAGAAAAGTGAGCAGCATGCCGGCGGATAGCCAGGGCAGGTTGCCACGCAGAAAGTCCAGAATCTTCATGGTTCTTGGTGGCCTGAAAACCGCGTGAAAGAAAGAAAAAAGCAGTTTCGCGCGATTCGATGGTTAACGCCGTTGTTTTGCACATATTCCGGCGTCGGTATGACATCGGTAACACGTCGGTATTACGTCGGTGCGGGTGTCGGTTCTTGGGTGGATTAAAGCTGCGAACTGTAGATTTACCAATTGCCTAGCTTTGTTATCGATGCTTCAGGGAACTTCAAAAGCGTCATAACATTCGCTCAGATCACAGCCTTCTCAATGATCGGTCGGTTTTCGGGAATGCGGGCATAGTTGAAAGGTGTCATGTCCAGTGTCCGATATTCGCCATAGGTAATCCATTCTGCCGTCCCGCGCCCCATGGCGGGGGATTGCTGTAATCCATGGCCGGAAAACCCGTTGAGGAAAATGAAGTTCTCGACCTCGGTATGCGGGCCCATGATGGCGTTGTGGTCAAACGTGTTCATGGCATAGTGCCCGGCCCATTCGGATTGAACCTTTACCGCTTCAAATTGAGGGATGCGTGTGGCGACGATGGGCCAGACGTAGTTTTCCCAAAGTGTAAAATCCATCTGGTGGTCGTCATAGGCACAAGCCAGATCAGGAGCGTTGTGATTGTATCCGCCCACCTCATAGGTCCCGCCACCGTTTTCGCGCACATGGATGCCAGTTGGATCGATGGTCAGTGGTAGGTTCTGATCCAACGGTTGATCCGCCTTGAAGATCCAGGTGAAGCGCTTGCGCGGCTCCACCGGAAGATCAACACCGGCCATGCCGGCGGTCAGGATGGCGCGAGGGCCAGAGGCATTCACAACCTGACCGCAGGCAATCACCTCTCCGGATTTCAATGTGATGCTTTTGACCCGCGTGCCAGAGGTAGTCCTGGTGATCGCAATAACTTCGTTTTCGATATATTCAACGCCGCGCTCGCGCGCCTGACGTTTCCACCAGTCGAAGACAGCCAGCCCATCGAAATAGCCCTCATCGACCGTGTTGATCGAACCCGCGACGATGTCGTCTACATCGTAAAAGGGATAGCGTGCCTTGATCTCATCTGAGGTTAAAACCTCGGTCGCGGCACCGGCGGCCTTTTGCACCATTTGGCTTTCACGCAGCACCTCGGCGAAAGCATCCGTATTGGCCAGGTACAGGTAACCAAAATTCCGAATGGAAAGATTGGGCACGCGTTCGTCACCGCCCATGTAGCTGCGGATGTTCTTGACGAAATCAGCGGCAAACTGGCTGATTTTGACGTTCAGCGCGGATGAAAATTGCTGCCGGATGCAGGAATTCGTGTGTGCTGTCGAGCAGGTCTCAAAGGTCAGATCACGGTCGATGACAAGCACCGAACCGTTGAAATCGGAATTGTCGCTCAGAAACCAGGCGGTGGACGACCCCATGATCGCGCCACCAATGATGATGACGTCATAGGATGCGTGTTTCGGTGTGGTGGGCGTCATGTGGAGTCAGATCGGGAATGCGTCGCGTGCATCGTAGGAGGCAAAGCTCGACAAGGTCTGTTCATTGCACTCTTCCTGCCATTTGGTGGCGGGTTGGATTGCTGTGACTACCGTATGTGTGTCGCGAAGCACCGAGGCCCGGGGCGTGTCTTCCATTGCGATGGCCACGAGTCCTGCAACCACGCCCTTCTGTCGTGTGACCAGATCTATGGCACCTTCCATCGTCCCGCCGGTTTCGATCCATTGATCCACCAAGAGCACACGAGTACCCGGCGCAAAGGCGGGCAGGCGCATTTCCATATCCTGGGTGCGACCCGAATAGTTAGTAAAGCTGACCTTGTCGGTGTCCACGCAGAGCTTTCCGACTTTGCGGATCGGCAAAAACCCGACATCTCGCCGCGCGGCCAATGCGGCCCCTAGGACAAACCCCATGGCATCAAGCCCGCCGACCACGTCAAATTCGACCCCGTCTAGATCGGCCAGCAGATCGGCCAGCAAATCCTGAAACGCGCGTTGGTTGATGTAGATGGAGGTGGGGTCAAGCCAGGCAAACTTGGGCCCCTTGGTGTTGGGAGACATGAGTTTGAAATACCAGCGGTCGTCACGGGGGCCTTTATCTTGGGTCATTCATCTGTCCTCAGATCTTCAGTAATATCAAGCAGGCGTCTCAGGCGCGCCGGGTCGATTTCATAGAAATTGTCCTCATAATTGATCCCGGTCGCCACCATAAAGCAATCGACTTCGCGATAGCGGTGGGCATTTTTGGGCGAGATTCCCGAGGCCAGTGCAAGGGGTTTGTCGCCAATCGCGGCGCGAAAGGTTTCAATCTTTTTGTCATCTGCCTCGATGCCAGTTGCCAAACCAGAAGTGGTGACAACATCCATCCAATCGCGGGCAGTTTCCGCTGATCGTGCATAGTCGGATGGATCAACGGGACGCTGTTTCTTGAATGCTGTTCCGCCGAAGTAAAGCCCATCCCAACCGACGCGGGCCGCGTCAATTTCTTTGGCCTCGACCTGGTCTGTGACACGTTCATCAATCCGCGCGTCATCGGCCCAATAGGCATCAATGTGGCATCCTTCACGGCCAAGCGTGGCGAGTTGTGGGAAAGCATCCTTGCCGGTCACAGCCAGGAAATTCACTCCGATCCAAAGCTTAGGCCTTGCTTCGCGAACCTCACGAAGGATCTCCAAAAATGGCGAGACTCCAAAGTCGTGGTTGATGAGAAAGCAACCCGGTGCGCCTGCTTTTGTCAGCACCTCAATGTTCCTCAAAGTCCGTTCTGTTTCGAGCACGTGAATGACCGGAAGCACAACCGGGCCTTGCGATCCAAAGGACGCGCGAAATTCAAATCTGTCCATCCCTTGGACCCTTCGAATAAAAATTGTGCATTGCGCACGATTTTGGCGCAGACTTGGCCACAGGTCCGGGAATCGGATGCGCCAGAGACTGCCTCGGTATCTATATCGAAGCTGGCGAAATAACCAAATATGACGACTGACAGGAGAGTGTGGGGATGTCGAACAACGGCAAATTTATTCAAAGCAAACGGACGTTTCTAAAGACAGGGTTGGCCTCGGTTGCCTTGTCTGCGCCATTCGTGAACCGCGCGTGGGCGGAAACGACAGAACTGACGATGTTGGGATGGTATGGGACCGCAGAACCCGACATGGTGGGTGCGTTCGAAGAGGCGAACAACGTCAAGTTCGTGCCAAAATATTATGCAGGCGGAGACAACATGCTGGCCGCTCTGGCGCAGAACCCGCCCGGAACGTTTGACATCATTCACACCGATGCGGAATACGCCAAACTTTTGGTGGCGAATGATCTGGTGATGCAGCTTGATGCCAATGATTATCCCATGGATGACCTATTGCATGATGATTTCAAATCCTTCTCGGGCCACTGGGATGACAGCGGCAATCTTTATTCACTGATCTCTCGGTTTGGGCACCTGGGTGTGTCCTACAACAAAGACGTGCTGACTGCGGAAGAGGCGTCGACCTATGATATTTTCTGGGATGAGCGTTTGACTGGCAAGGTCGGGCATTTCGACTGGCACCTGCCGTCGCTGGGTCAGATGAGTCTGCTCGTCGGCAATGAAAGCCCATTTGATATCGATGATGCCGGTTGGCAGGCGGTGCAGGAGAAAACCCTGTCACTCAAGCCGCAGGTCGGCGGATACTTTGACTTTGGCGGTACATTCTCGGGTCTGAAAAATGCCGAGATGCTGGCCATGGTCGGGATTGGAGACTGGGTCACCGGGATTCTGGAACGCGATGGCGCGCCTGTGTCGTCGGTCGTGCCAAAAGAGGGCGGCATTCAGTGGACGGAAAGCTACTCGATTGCCAAGACATCTGAGAAAGCCGATCTCGCGCTGAAGTACTTGGCCTACACCATGTCGCCAGAGGGTCAGGTGAAAACCGCACAGATGCTTGGCTATCCGGGTCACTGTGTGACCAAGGCGGGCCGTGCAATGCTCAACGAGGTCGATCCGGCCGAAGCACAGCGCTCGCGTCAGGTGGACGGCGATCCGCAGGATCCGATCACGCTCATCAATGAAGGGCGGATCAGCTATCGTGACATTCCTGTTCAGCAATCTCTGGAAGACTGGAATGACTTCTGGTCGGAATACAAGAACGCCTGACTGTGATTTCAACTAAGACACCGGAGCGGCGCTGATGAAGCGCCGCCTCAACGCGTATGCTTTGACGTTTCGTCTGCCCATTATCATCTGGCAGACCCTGTTCTTTGTTGGTCCCCTTTTCTTTGTGATCGCAATGTCGTTCTTCGTGGTGAAGAACTATCAGATGGTCGAGACCTTTGAACTTACGAGCTGGGCCAAGATGGTTAGCCGTGACTATGTCTGGTCGAGTTACCGCTACACGCTTTTGATGGCCGGGCTGGCTGCAATGATGGCCTCGCTTCTGGCTTTTCCGGCGGCGTGGTTCCTGGCCTTTCGATGTTCGGCGCGAATAAGGCAATTCGCGATCCTACTGCTCATCATTCCGTTTTTCACCAGCTACCTGGTGCGCACGTTTTCCTGGTACACGATCCTCGCCGAAGCCGGAGTTTTGAACGGGGCCTTCGGGCTTGTCGGATTGGGGCCCTATACTTTTCTAAACACGCCCATTGGAACGCTGGTGGGATACTTGACGCTTATCCTGCCGCTGGTACTTATCTTGCAAACAGTGACCATGGCCAACATCGATGACCGCCTGATCCAGGCGGCGCGCAACCTTGGCTGTTCACCAGCGCGCACGATCAGAACGGTGATCTTGCCCGCGGGCAAAACCGGGTTCGTCATAGCGGCCTTGTTCGCTTTCATTCTGTCCTTTGGGGATTTCGTGGCGCCTTACTATCTTGGCGGCTCCAAGCCTCCGACGATGCCGATTCTGATCATCGACACCACCAAGGCGGGTCAGCAATGGCCTCGCGCTGCGGTAGTTGCAGTTATGATGATGCTTACGCTTTTCACAGTTGCCTTTGCCGCCATCATGTATGCCTACCGCAAGAGGGCGAGCCGATGAGAACACCGCGCCTCGACTTTTTCCTGCGGGCCTACACGCTTTTGGTGGCGGCGTTCATTTTCCTACCGATCTTTGTGAGCCTCCTGTTTTCGTTCAACTCTGATCGCTTCCCAACCTTGCCCATGAGCGGGTTCACGACTCTATGGTACGAAACCATCTTTGCTGATCCGGACTTCTGGCGGGCTGCTCGCAACAGTCTGATCGTCTCTGCGACGACGTCTGTAATTGCAACGTTCCTCGGGTTTTGCACCGCCTATACCGACTATCGCTACAGCTTCAGGGGCAAGAGTCTGTTCCTTGCCATCATCCTGCTTCCGCCAACCATACCGCTCATCATCATCGCGCTCGCCATGCTGGCGTGGTTCAGCCGTGTGGGCCTGTCGGGGCAGGTGGTGTCGATCATCGCCGCGCATACCGTTCTCACGGCCCCCTTTGCCATGGCCATCATTCGCCTGCGCCTTAGCCAGATCGACGACAGCCTTGAGGCCGCAGCGTGGAATCTTGGGGCCAGTGAATGGCGCGCAATGCGAGAGGTTATCCTGCCGTTTTGCAAGCCTGCGATCCTGTCTTCGCTGTTCCTGACGGCGGCCGTGTCGTTTGACGAGTTTACCGTGGCCTGGTTTGTCTCGGGTCTGAACAAGACATTGCCGGTTCATGTGCTTGAGATTGTGCAGGGCACCATTGATCCGCAGGTCAATGCCATCGGCACACTGGTTTTTGGTGTTTCCATTACGCTTGTTGTCATATCGCAGGCACTTATTTTCTTCCGACTGCAAAGGGCTGCGTCATGAGTGAACCGCTGGTTGAACTGGACGGGGTTGAAAAGCACTTCGGTGATTTTGTTGCCGTGCGTGATGCGAACCTGACCATCGGGCAGGGGGAATTCATTGCGATCATGGGGCCTTCGGGATGTGGCAAGACGACGACCTTGCGCATGTTGGCTGGTCTTGATGCGCCGACGAATGGCGAGATTCGCATCGCGGGCAAGCGGATGAATGACCTTCCCGCGCATGAACGCGACACGCCCATGGTCTGGCAGAGCCTTGCGCTTTTCCCGTATCTGAACGCGCGTGAAAACGTGGAGTTTGGTTTGAAGATGCGCGGCGTCGAGGCGGGTGAGAGACGTAAGCGTGCGCTCAACTGGCTGGACCGGATGGAGATCGGCGAGTTTGCAGAGCGCAATGTCGAGACACTCTCGGGAGGTCAGCGTCAGCGCGTGGCTTTGGCCCGCGCCCTAGTGACAGAACCGCAGCTTTTGCTCTTGGACGAACCTTTGTCCGCGCTTGATGCGCATCTTGTGATCCGGATGCAATCCGTGCTGACGCGCCTTCAGCGAGAGCTTGGCATTACCTTTGTCTATGTCACCCATTCGCAGTCCGAAGCCTTTGCCATGGCCGATCGCGTGGTCATCATGTCGAAGGGTGAGATTGCGCAGATCGGCACGCCGCGTGAGATTTACCGCGCGCCCAAAACCCGGTTTGTGGCCGAATTTGTGGGGAGGAACAACATCCTGCAAGGGCGTGTCACGGAACATGCAAAAGATGTCTCGACGGTGGACACCGCATTGGGCACCTTCACAGTACCGGGCAAAACCGAAGTGGGATCGGATGTCGCCATCGTCGTTTCGGCGGACATGATGCAAATCGGGCCGGGGGAAAACACGCTTGAGGCTACGGTGCTGTCTGAGGAATTCGTGGGCTCGATGGTGACAATCTTTCTCGAAGCCGAGGACGGCACAGAATTGAAGATCCAGATGCAGGAACGCGCGCTGGGCGATCTTGATCTGAGCGCTGGGCGCAGACATACGCTAAGCTGGGCGCAAAGCGATGGGCATCTTTTGACTGAGGGGACGACATGATCCAGAATCCCATTCCCTGGCCCAATGGTGCGCGCTGCGCGTGTGCGATCACCTTTGATATGGATGCCGACAGCCTCATCCATATTGCCCGCCCTGAGGATAGCCATGATCGGCTCTATCCGATTTCTATGGGCCGGTATGGGCCTACGGTCGCGATGCCTCGTATCCTTGATACCTACCGTCGTGTTGGCATCAAACAGTCTTTCTTTATGCCGGGTTGGTGCCTTGAGACCTATCCCGACGTGGTAGAGGCGGTCCTGAAGGACGGGCACGAAATCGGTCACCACGGCTGGATTCATGAAGATCCGATTGTCACCAAGGGTGGCGCACAGAAAGAGGCGTTTGAAAAAGCTCTCGATACGCATGACCGTATTGCCGGGGGCAAACCGCGTGGCTATCGCGCACCGGTTTACAATGTCACGCAGCAGGTGATCGATTTACTGATTGAGCATGAGTTCCGCTATGACAGCTCGCTCATGGCGGATGACATTCCCTACCGGATGCAGACGGACAAAGGCTCTCTCTACGAAATGCCAGTCCATTGGGGCACGGATGATTGGCCTCCTTTCGCGCATTATGATGAGATTGGCTATCTGATGCCCGTGCGTGGCCCATCGGCTGGACTTGAAGGGTTCTGGGAAGAGTTCGATGCGCAATACGAGGCGGGCGGGTTTTTCATGCTGATCGTGCATCCTTTTTTGACAGGACGCCTAGCGCGTTGGCGTCAGGTCGAGGCGTGGCTCGAAAAGACGTTGGCGGCCAAAGATGTCTGGTTCGCAAGGTTGGAAGACATTGCTGATCACCTCGACAAGGTGAGCGCAGAGGGCACATATCTTCGCACCGAGACGCTTCCCTATTTTACTGACCCGCAAAAATGAGGCTGACCGATGCTTTCTGAGACCGACAAGAAACACCTGCGTGTCGCCTATGACGAGGCCAAGGCCGGGTATGACGAAGGTGGCTGTCCGATTGGGTCGGTTTTGGCGCGCGGCGATACTGTGGTGAGCCAAGGGCGAAATCAGCGGGTTCAACAGGGTGACCCAATCGCTCATGGAGAGATGGACGCCCTGCGCAAGGCGGGGCGACAAAAGACCTACAAAGATACCACGCTTTATACGTCGCTCAGCCCCTGCATGATGTGCACCGGCACGATCATTCAGTTTGGTATTCCGCGTGTGGTGATCGGAGAGAACAAAACCTTCGGCGGCAACGAGGACTTTCTGCGTTCCAAGGGTGTGGAAGTGATCGTTGCGGATGATCCGGATTGTATCGCGCTGATGACGCGGTTCATCGAGGAAAAGCCGGAGCTTTGGAACGAAGATATCGCGGAGGATTGATATGACCGATACGTTGATCACCGGAGCAGCTGCCCGCCCCGATGCAGAGATCATCGAAGATACGATTGTTGCACCGTGTGCACCCTGGAGTGCTGTGCTCAAAAAGGGGCAAACGCTTCGCCTGATTGATCTGGAAGGCCAGCAGGCTATTGATTTTCTCTGCTTCGGCACCGACCCTTATCAAAACCAGGTCGAGCGATATCATATGCCCAACACGATCAAGGTTCCCAAGCACATCTTTCTTGAAAAAGGCACAGTGCTTT
Source organism: Roseovarius sp. W115 (assembly GCF_032842945.2). Taxonomy (NCBI): domain Bacteria; kingdom Pseudomonadati; phylum Pseudomonadota; class Alphaproteobacteria; order Rhodobacterales; family Roseobacteraceae; genus Roseovarius; species Roseovarius rhodophyticola. The sequence continues at coordinate 1,503,985 of NZ_CP146606.1, read as the reverse complement.
ATTCGCAATTTGCACGCCCCATGATGACGATCACGGACGATAGCTGCGGCGGGCATGACACGATCTTTGGATGCTGTTCTTTTGCCGTGGATCAGGTGCGTTATGGCAAGCAGAACGCCGAGTGCTGCCAGCGTAATTTTGAGCGTGAGATGGAAAAGCATGGGCTGGGGCCAGAGCACGTCGTGGCCAACGCAAATTTTTTCATGAATGTCCCAATCGGGTCGGACGGGCATGTTGAGATCACCGACAGTCAGTCTCGTGCGGGGGACTTTGTTGACCTGCGCGCTGAGATGGATGTGATTGCGGTTCTGTCGAATTGCCCGCAAGAGCTGAATGCGGCCGCAGGCGGCGGCCCGTCGCCCATCCGCGCCATTATCTTCCAATAAAAACGCCCGCCACTTGGCGGGCGCTGTTCACCTTGTCTACGTCGATTTAGCCGTAAACAGACTCTTTGCCGAAATGCTTGGTGAGCATGTAGTAGATCACGGCGCGATACTTGTTGCGCTCGGACTGACCATAGGTCTCAATCGCTTGATTGATCGCATCCATCAATTGCGGACCATCCGAAAGGCCCAGCTTTTTGATGAGGAAATTGTCTTTCACTGTTTCGAGCTCTTGCGGCTGACCGGCGGCCACTGTCGAAGCATCCGCGTCATAGATTGACGGGCCACATCCAATGGTTACCTTGGTCAAAAGATCCATGTCCGGGCTCATCCCGCACTTGTTCTTTAGATCATCTGCATATTTCGCAATCAGATCGTCACGACGTCCCATATATACACTCCCACCTGTCCGGATTTTTCCGGATTGTTGTTTCAAGAATTGCCTGAAAGGCACGCCTGACAAGATACCCATAGGAGTGCGGTGCACAAAGGGAAAACTTCCACTTGTCTCCCCTGGGCGCACGAAACCGCCCATTTTCGCTTTGGACCTGTGTATTGAGCGTTAACAGGGCCTGTCTTGCAGGATCGAAAAGAAGAACGCCCCGCTGGGCCAGGCGTTCTGTGACTCTATAGAATTTTAGTAGCGATAATGCTCTGGTTTGTACGGACCTTCCGGTTTTACGCCGATATAGTCAGCCTGGTCCTGATCCAGTGGTGTCAACTTCACACCAATCCGATCCAGATGCAGGCGCGCGACCTTTTCATCGAGATGTTTGGGCAGGATGTAGACCTGGTTTTCATACTGATCGCCGCGCTGCCAAAGCTCGATCTGCGCCAGAACTTGGTTGGTGAAACTTGCAGACATCACGAAGGACGGATGACCGGTGGCGTTGCCAAGGTTCAGCAGACGCCCTTCTGATAGCAGGATGATCCGGTTGCCTGACGGCATTTCGATCATATCGACCTGTTCTTTGATGTTGGTCCACTTGTGGTTCTTGAGGTTCGCCACCTGAATTTCATTGTCGAAATGGCCGATGTTGCCGACAATCGCCATGTCCTTCATCTCGCGCATATGCTCAATGCGGATGACGTCTTTGTTGCCGGTGGTTGTGATAAAGATGTCTGCGCTATCGACAACGTCTTCCAGCAGAACAACTTCAAACCCATCCATCGCCGCCTGAAGCGCGCAAATTGGATCGACTTCGGTTACTTTCACGCGCGCGCCCGCACCACGAAGGCTTGCGGCGGATCCTTTGCCAACGTCGCCATAGCCCATCACGACCGCAACCTTGCCCGCCATCATCGTATCCGTGGCACGGCGAATGCCGTCTACAAGCGACTCTTTACAGCCATACTTGTTGTCGAATTTCGACTTGGTCACGCTGTCGTTGACATTGATCGCCGGGAAAGGCAGCTGGCCCTTCTTGTGCAGATCATAAAGGCGATGCACGCCGGTGGTGGTTTCCTCAGAAACACCCTTGATCGCATCGCGGGTCTTGGTGAACCAGCCGGGGCTCGCCTCCATCCGCTTTTTGATCTGTGCTTTGATGACTTCTTCTTCTTCGGACGACGGCACTGGAATGATATCTTCGCCTGCTTCTGCGCGAGCACCCAGCAACACGTACAAAGTCGCGTCGCCACCATCGTCGAGGATCATATTGGCGCCTTCGGGGAACATGAACGACCGGTCCAGGTAGTCCCAATGCTCTTCAAGAGTCTGACCTTTTACCGCAAACACCGGCGTGCCGCCTTCCGCAATCGCGGCTGCGGCGTGGTCTTGCGTCGAGAAGATGTTGCAAGAGGCCCAGCGGACATCGGCACCTAACTCGACAAGTGTCTCGATCAGGACCGCAGTCTGGATCGTCATGTGCAAACTGCCGACAATCCGTGCACCTTTCAGGGGCTTTTCATTCCCATACTCGTCACGAAGAGCCATCAGGCCGGGCATTTCGGTTTCCGCGATATCCAGCTCTTTACGGCCAAATGCGGCCAGGCTGATATCTTTCACAACAAAGTCTTTCGCCATCTGTCTGCTCCTTGCAAATCGGCTTTGCAGGGCAGATAGCACTCGACCCGGCCTTCGGCAACGCGCGATTGCGTGCTTAGCTTGCGATGCCTTCTGCCGTGGCCATGGTTGTGTTGGAATTCCAGTTTTGACCAGTTGCAACAACGCAACTCAGGCCGTTGGGTTGTGTAATGAACACCGTGAAGCTTCCTGATTTTTCAGAGCTCCAGATTTCGAGCAGCTGACTGGACGATTGAAGCCCCCCACCATTGAGACTTTCGCCGTATTTCGACTGCAACCGTTCAACTAATGCATCACGTGGCATGCATTGCGCAGATTGAGGTTGGGCGAAGCTGGGCGGTGCGATGGCTGCGGCACCAAAGATAAGGGCGGATGTGATTGTGCGCTTAAACATGTGATTCTCCTTTTGGTTCGTGCAGAATCCGGCGTCGTGCCGGAACGCGATGTGCATAACCAACAGATGGAGAGTCTGTTTCTGGATCCCACTAAACTTAGCGCACAAGCGTGTGCAGTTCCGTGATCTATGACAGTGTTAACTCTCAGACCCTTGTGGAAGCGCATCCACATCAATCTGATGCCAATCTGTCCCTGTTGCCACAACACAGGCCAATCCGTCCGGCGTTGTCAGCATCACAGTGAACGTACCGGTCTCCTGAGAGGACCACACTTCGACCAGGGTCTGTTTGTTCCGAATTGTCTGAAGACCGCCTGCGGAGAACACCTCGTCATATTGAGACTCCAAACGCTCGACCACGGTATCTCGATTTGCACAGCTGGCCGCATGCGCTGGAATGGCCGCAAAACCAAGTCCCACAACAGCCATCGTTGTTAAAAGTTGCCTGACCATATCAAGCTCCTCTTTTTTTGTTTTGAGACGAACTGCGAGGAGCGTGCGTTCGCCTGCTGTTCTTGTTCTGCACCTGGATGGTCGGGCCCTGCTCTTGGTTCCTGCCCCTTTTTTGACCCGGCACTTTTTCTAAGCGACCCAGAACAAGGAAAATCTGCGCGCAAATTGTGGCAAGAATGTGGCACTTGCACTGCCGTGAACTGAACCCTTATTTCAAGACTGTAACGGTTCACGGAGAAACCTATGGCAGACAGGCAGCCCCTCACCTTTGTCGGCAGCAGTGCCAAAGCGCAGTATATGACGCTTATGGGCCTGTTTCGACTGGCCGTATTGAACCGCTATTTTTTTGGAATTTTCACTCGTGCGCTTGCACGACTTTTTCCTTCTGAAAATGCGGTGCTTCTGACGCTTAGTTCGGGCGGACAGTACAAGATTTATCTCAACGATGCGTATTGGACGCGCTTTGCGCTCTTTCGGGATGACTATGAGCTTGAGGTCGGTAAGGTTATTCAAAAGGCGCAGGGCTACGCAGACATATTCTGTGACCTGGGTGCAAACAAAGGATATTGGTCCGTGTTCGCCGCGCCGCTTTACAAGCAGATCTTCGCGATCGAAGCATCATCCGCGACGTACAAAACTCTGACCGAAAATACAGAACGCCTCGCCAATGTCAGTCGGCGCTGGGCAGCGATCTATGGCAAAAGCAACGAAGAATTGAGCTTTGTGAACGTTCACAATAGCCACGCCTCAGCCCGTTTGGGAGCCGGGGGATCATCCGACAGCGTAGAGACAGTCGAAACGATCGCCATCGATGACCTGCTACCGGCAAAAACAGCGGCGCTTATCAAGCTCGACGTGGAAGGGGCCGAGATTTCCGCGATTGATGGGGCGAAAAGAGCTCTGATGGACGGGTCGGTGCTTATCTATGAGGACCATGGAAGTGACATAAGCTGTGCGCCCAGCGCGCATTTGCTGAGTTTACCAGGAATTAGACTCTATTCCGTGCAAAATAGCTTGAAACGGTTGCATTCCGTGGAGGAGGTTCTTGCGCAAAAGGGCGACAAATACACCGGCTACAACTTCCTCGCAGCCCACGAAGGCTCGGATCTTTTAGCAGGCCTCCTCGAAGGTTTTGCAAAACCTTAACCCGCCTTGTATCACCGGAGCATTCGGGACAATTCAATCCATGGGAGGACATGTGCCTGTAGCCCGCGCCTGGCAAAAGATGCTCTCAGGTCGTCGACTGGACCTGTTGGATCCCACGCCGTTTGATATTGAAATTGAAGACATTGCGCACGGGCTTAGCTTCGTGGCGCGCTGGAATGGCCAGACCTTGGGCGATTTTGCCTATTCTGTTGCTGAACATTCGCTTTTGGTTGAGCGGCTGTATTCCCGTCTGGTTGCAAAACCCGACCCAAAATGGCAACTCGCCGCCCTGCTGCATGATGCGCCGGAATATGTGATCGGTGACATGATCTCTCCAGTCAAAGCCGCAGTAGGCCCTGGATATGACGAACTTGATAAACGTCTGAGCGCGGCTGTTCACATCAAATTCGGCTTGCCAGCTGTCCTGCCCGTGATCGTCAAAAAGCAGATCAAAAAGGCCGATAAGATCAGCGCGTGGATGGAGGCCACAAAAATCGCAGGATTCACTGAGGATGAAGCCAACCGGTTTTTTGGGCAGCCTGATGCAGATTTCATAGCATCAGAAGACATCGTTCTGCGTCCGCCGATGGAGACACGCGCCGCATTTGTCGCCCGACATGTGGAGCTACTGGAGAAATGCACGTGATCCATATACGCCCTGCGGGTGCCTCTGATACTCGTCAGATGACCGAGCTTCTGAATGCGATAGTCGCAAAAGGTGGAACAACCGCACATACCAAACCTTTTGGACCTGATATGCTAGAGGCTGAAATGCGGCTCTATACAGGCCGAACTGCTTGGATTCTGGCAGAAGACGATATGGGCGAGATACTTGGTTTTCAGAACATAATGCCGCACAAAACCCTACCGGAAGACGCCGCGGATATCGCGACCTTTGTGAAGCTGGGCAAGACAGGCCATGGCATCGGCTCAAAACTCTTTGAAAGGACCAAGACCGAGGCACGCAAGCTTGGATTCACGTGGCTCAACGCCACCATCCGCGCGGACAATGAAAGCGGGCTGACGTATTACCAGAGCCGTGGGTTTGAGGACTACAAGCGTATCCCAAATACCCAACTGGCCGACGGCACGATCGTCGACCGGGTATGTAAACGTTATGACCTCTGAGCGTTAGCGCGGTGAGCGTTTTGCGAGGATACGCTGAAGTGTTCTGCGATGCATATTCAAGCGACGCGCAGTTTCCGAAACATTGCGATCACACAATTCATAAACGCGCTGAATGTGCTCCCAGCGCACGCGATCTGCGCTCATCGGGTTTTCCGGTGGCGGCGGCATCTCGTCGTCACTAGCCAACAGGGCGTTGGTAATGTCCGTGGCATCTGCAGGTTTCGAAAGATAGTCGGTCGCCCCGATTTTGACTGCTGCGACCGCCGTGGCAATCGCCCCGTATCCGGTCAAAACAACGATACGGCTGTCTGGACGCTTCTCCCGAATGGTCTCAACGACATCAAGCCCATTGCCATCTTCCAGCCGCAGGTCGCACACTGCATACGCGGGGGGACGCGCTGTCGCGATCGCTTGACCGGCGGCTACGGATCCAGCCGTTTCCACTTCGAAACCACGTTTTTCCATGGCTTTTGCCAGACGCCGCAGAAACGGTTCATCATCATCAACAAGCAACAAAGACTTGTCGCCGCTAATCTCTCGCAGATCAGACGCCATTCACTTCTCCTCCTGCAGCGCTCAGATTGTGTAACGCCCTCAAGCAGATGCGTCAAACTATCGCAGCGTCAAGCAGCTTCGAGAAAGCAGGCAATTGTGTCGGCCATTGCCTCGGGCTCGGTGCCTCGTCTGAAAAATTCAACAAATCCGACTTCCGGCAAGGTCAGATAGGAGAAGGTCGAATGATCGACCAAATAATATTCATCGTCGCCGTCCTGAGCCTTGTAGTAAGTGCGATAGGCCTCGCTCGCGGCCTTGACCTGCTCGTCGCTTCCCGTCAGCCCAAGTAATCTGGGATGAACGTTTTCAGTAAAGTCCGCCATCACTTCGGGCGTATCTCGTTTGGGATCTACTGAAATAAACACCGGCTTCACCTGCAGACCTTTGTCTTCAAGTATGTCGATGGCAACGGTGTTGTTTACAATATCAATCGGGCAAACATCGGGACAGAACGTGTATCCAAAATAAATCAATGTCGGTTGATCAATAACGTCCTCGTCCGTTACGGTTTCTCCCGTTTCACTGACCAATGTAAACGGCCCGCCGATTTCGGAGGTCCCGCCGGCCACTTGCGTGGCCCTGCATTGCGCAAACTGGTCATCTGAAGAGGCGCCAGCAGTCAAAAGGTATGTGATTGCAACAAGGCCAACCACGGCCACACCTGCCAGCATTGCTATGAGCCGCGTCATGATAAGCCTCCGCTTTTTTTCGAAATAGATTGTTGTGACACCTATCTAAGCTTATCAAAATACCTTGGAAAGAGAGACCTCACGCCGCATGTCTGACGCTCCAATCAATCCAACCGCCAGAAGAGCCGATCGCAACTGGATTCGGTTGCGCACTCTTATCTTGTTAAGGTGGTGGGCCGTTGCGGGTCAATTCGGCGCGTTATTGGTCGCGCAGCACATTCTGAATCTCTCACTGGAATATGGGCTGTGCTACTTCGTCGTTGGTGTGTCTGTGATCACCAATGTGGTTGCCGGGTTTATTTTTCCTGAAAACAAACGCTTATCCGAGGGTGAAACGCTCTTATTCGTGCTGTTCGACATGTTGCAGCTCGGGCTTTTGCTTTATTTGACGGGCGGGCTGCACAATCCCTTCTCAATTCTTATTGTGGGTCCTGTGATTGTATCTGCGTCTGCACTGAGCACTCGTTCCACAATTTTTCTTGGATTTTGTGCGGTCGTCATCACCTCGGTTTTGTCGTGGTTCTACATTTCGCTGACCGATCAAAATGGCGTGACACTCAGCATGCCAGACATCTTTTTATTCGGAAACTGGATTGCGATTGTCATCGCGGTGGCATTCCTTGGCGTTTATGCGCGTCGTCTGGTCTCAGAAATGCATGCCATGTCAGAGGCTCTGCAGGCCACGCAAATGGCTTTGGCCCGAGAGCAAAAGCTTACCGATCTGGGTGGCGTCGTGGCTGCTGCGGCGCATGAGCTTGGGACTCCTCTGGCGACCATAAAACTTACAAGTTCGGAGTTGGCCGAAGAGCTGACGGAAGACGAAGATCTGCGTGACGACGCGCTCTTGATCAAAGAACAAGCCGACAGATGTCGCGACATTCTGCGCTCTATGGGACGGGCGGGAAAAGATGACCTTCACCTGCGTCGCGCGCCTTTGACCGCTGTCATTGAAGAAGCCGCAGAGCCGCATTTGGATCGTGGTAAGGAACTTTTGTTTGACGCGGTGTCCAAGGATGTCGACCCGAGCACCCAACCAACCATATTGCGGCGGCCTGAGGTTATTCATGGTGTTCGCAACCTCATCCAAAACGCAGTCGATTTTTCCGAGCGGCGTGTCTGGGTTGATAGCGATTGGACGGATCAATCGATTACAGTGCGGATCATGGATGATGGCAAAGGCTACCCGGTTCAGTATCTTGGTCGCATTGGAGAGCCCTTCATGCGCAAGCGCACGCCCCAGACCGATCCGCAACGCCCCGAGTATGAGGGCATGGGGCTTGGTTTGTTTATTGCCAAAACGCTTCTGGAACGGTCAGGTGCTGAATTGAGTTTTGCCAACGGATCAGACACTTTCACGAACCGGGCGGACTTTGCAGAGCGCAAGGGCGCATTCGTCGAGGTCACTTGGCCGCGAGAACGATTGGAAGAAGCAGCATGGGCTGACCGGCGATCGCTGGGAAGCAACGTGCCGATAGAGATTTAGCGCCAACTCGGCCCTGTGACGTTAACGAAAGGTTAACCTTCTAAGCGCAATCTAAGTAAAAGCCGTACAGCAGGGGATACCATGCAGTACCTCAGCACGCCTTGGATTCTTGTCGCCATTCTTAGCGCCAGCCTGATTGTTTTTGCCATTCTTTGGTATCTAAGCGCTGTGGCTCAGAGGTTCCGCGTTGAAACAGCTGCGGCTGGCGCTGAGCCTGTCCGGTTGGCGACATTTCTTTTCAAAGATGAGCGGCTTACGGACTCCGACTGTGTGCTGCGCAAGCTTCCCTGGTCGGACGATGTCGAGGTGTCGGAATGGCGCCACCTGCGATCTTGGTTGGGCCGCAGGTTTGGCTCTCTTCCAACGCAACTGCGCGAACTAAAGGATGGAGAGCACCGCGAATTTCCGGCAACTGACAAAGAAGACCTTGCTGTCTTGGTTCTGTCTGGGCTGCAAGATGTTCAACGGGTGCAGCTCAAGGACCCCTCAGAACAAGACCCATCAGGGGCACATCGGGCCAGAGAGCTGGAAACTTTTGTCGCGCGTTTTGGTGCGGTACTAAATGAAACGCCTTGTGCAATCCGTGTTTTTGACAAAATCCACGAAACCGCATGGTATAATCAGAGCTTCGCGGAGTTTTCCGAAGAGCAGGCTGAGCTTTTGATAAAAGCACCGGTTTGTCTTGAGAACGGCAAGCGCGTACACCTCCCTGCGCAACATGGTCAGGTAGAAACCTACCTAGAGCTCAATCATCTGGACCGTGAAGATTGCCAGGTGCTCTATGTTAGCGATGTCACGCAGGTGGTGAATGCCGAAAAAGCGCGGCGCGAATTCATCCAGACACTCACAAAAACTTTTGCCAATCTGACAACTGGCTTGGCGGTATTCGATCAAAACCAGCGCCTTGCGCTTTTCAACCCTGCGCTGTTGGATCTAACGGGGCTCAATCCGTCCTTCCTGTCCGGCCAGCCGCATCTTGCCGAAGTCTTTGATCGATTACGTGACAGCAATATGATGCCGGAGCCAAAAAACTATGGATCTTGGCGCAACCAAATGAACGCAATGATCAAAAGCGCGAGTGAGGGCCTCTATATCGATGATTGGTCGCTGCCGAACGGCATGACCTATCGCATCACCGGGCGACCGCATCCGGATGGGGCGGTTGCCTTTTTGTTTGAGGATATATCTGATGAGGTTGCTTTGACCCGACGGTTCCGCAGTCAAATTGATCTTCGGCAGGCCGCACTTGACGTCGTGACGCATGCCATTGCGATTACCGGGCCAAACAATTCTATTCTCTTATGCAATCGCGCATGTTCTGACTTCCTTGGAATAGACCCGGACTCTTCATTCGCAGAAATGTCGCTCAAGGACTTCCTTGTTACGTGCGACGAGAAATTGCCGCATGTCTGGTTCTGGGATGCGTGTGAAAAGGCAATTCTCGGCCGAACTGAACTTGAGCGCGTGGTCACATGCAAAAATGGAACGGATTACTTGTGCTCTGTTGAGCTATTGCCGGGCAACTCAATGAACATCTCGATCAGCCAGAACAGGCACGCAACCCTTCCTTCTTCCGAGCTCAAAGCCGCAACCGCCTGATACCCGCCGCTTGCAGGCTTCGCGCGTGTGTGTAGTGTTCCGGCATGCCTCGCCGCTCAACAAACATCACCCTACCTGATCCCGAAGCCACCGGTGCATTGGCGAGACGTCTGGCAGTGTTCCTGGAACCAGGGGATACGCTGTTGATGAGTGGTGAGATTGGCGCTGGAAAGACCTTTTTCGCCCGGGAACTCCTTTCCGAAATCCTGCCTGTACCCGAAGATATCCCGTCACCGACTTTCACCATTGTACAAGCCTATGAAACGACTCGCGGAGACGTTTGGCACGTCGATCTCTATCGTCTTGAGACCAAGTCCGAGGTCGTTGAGCTTGGTTTGCTGGAGGCCTTTTCCGATATGATTTGTCTGGTGGAGTGGCCGGATCGGCTTGGCGATATGGCTCCAGATTCGGCTCTGAACCTGGCGTTTTCCAGTGGTATGCATGAAGAGGACCGAAACCTTTTGATCACATGGCAAGATACGCGCTGGGACAGCCTGATGAACGAGATTGCCGATGACTAGGCGCAAAGATCAGATAGCTCGCTTTTTGGAGGACAACGGTTTGTCCTGCGCTCCATGCGTTAACCTAGCGGGTGACGCGTCAAACAGGCGATATTTCCGTCTCAAATTACCTGATGGCAAAACCATTGTTCTCATGGATGCGCCGCCGTCAAAGGGAGAGGATATCCGCCCTTTTGTCCGCATTGCCAAGTATTTGCGTGGCGTGGGTCTTGGCGCCCCCGAAATTATCACACAGGACGAAACCAATGGGTTCCTGCTCCTGGAGGATTTGGGCGATGATCTTTTTGCGCGCCTTGCGAAGTCGCAACCGGACCTGGAGACCGAACTTTATACCGCCGCGACCGATCTTTTGATTGAGCTGCATCGGCACGCTCCGCCTAAGGGTCTTGGAACCTATGATGCCCAAACAGCAGCACAGCTAGCCGCTCTGGCCAGTGATTGGTACGCATTCGGGATTTCAGGCACAGAAAAAACCACTGCGCAGGAGCAGTTGAGTGCCGAAATGGCACGTTTGATCACCACACACGCGCCTGAGTGCGATGTTTTGGTGCAAAGAGATTATCATTCCGAAAACCTGCTTTGGCGTCCAGAGCGCACGGATCATCATCGCGTGGGTCTTTTGGACTTTCAGGACGCGTTGACCGGGCATAGGTCGTACGATCTAGTGTCCTTGCTCCAAGACGCTCGTCGCAACGTGCCGCTAGAGATCGAGACGAAAATGCTTGATCGCTACATCGCCAATACAGATCAGAACGAAGAACAGTTCAAAACGGCCTATGCCGTTTGGGGAGCACAGAGGAATCTTCGCATTCTTGGTGTTTTCGCCCGTCTTTGCATGCGTGATGGTAAGCCAGGATACATTGCATACATTCCCCGTGTTTGGACTTTGCTTTTACGTGACCTTGCGCATCCAAAACTGGAAAGCTTGCAGACTCTGGTGATGGAGATACTGCCGGAACCCTCAGCAAAAGCACTCAGCACATTGGAAGAGAAATGCGCCCAGACACCGTAATGCTTTTTGCCGCGGGCTTTGGGACGCGCATGCAACATCTGACCAAGACGCGTCCCAAGCCTTTGGTGGAGGTATCGGGCCGTCCGCTGATTGACTATGCACGTGATCAGGTTCGCGACTTCGGTGCCAAACGCGTCTTGTGCAACCTGCACTATCTGCCTGAAGCACTAGAGGCTCATTTGGCGGGGTCTGGCGTTCTCTTTTCGCGCGAAGAACCTGACATTCTCGACACTGGCGGCGGTTTGAAAGCGGCTCTACCCCTGCTGACACGCGAAACCGTTTTCACGATGAACACGGATGCTGTTTGGCGTGGGCCCAATCCATTGAGCTGTCTTGCGAACATGTGGGATCCGGAGAGGATGGATGCGCTTTTGCTCTGTGTGCCGCAGGAAAACGCGATAGGCCATTCTGGTGCGGGGGATTTTGTGATCGAGTCCGAAAGCCGCGCGATCAGAGGGCCAGGCGTGATCTACACCGGGCTGCAAATTATCAAGACCGCGTCTGTGGCCGATGTTCCAGAAACGGTCTTTTCTTTGAACCTGGTGTGGAATCGGCTGATTGCAGAAGCGCGGCTTTGCGCTGTCACCTATCCGGGCCGGTGGTGCGATGTTGGCTCACCTGCCGGAGTGGTTTTGGCCGAAGAGTTTCTGAGGCACGGCGATGTCTGATACGTCTCGTCCCCTACAGGTCTACGGCGTGCCGCTCGGCGCGGATTTTCCTATGGCTGTGGTGGACGCGTTGCGCAAAGAGTACCAGCATCAGCCGCCAGAGGCTCTGGCGCGTGTCAGGCTCATCGTCAACACGCGCCGTATGGCACGCAGGATGCGGGCGCTGTTTGACGCAGGCCCACCCTGCCTTTTGCCCCGTATTAGCCTGGTCACTGACTTTGCTGAAACCTACGCAACAACGCAACTGCCCCAACCGGTGCCGCCGCTGCGGAGACGTTTGGAACTGGTCCAGCTTGTCGGCCGTCTGTTGGAGGCTGAGCCCGATCTCGCCCCCGGGCAAATCTCTATAGTCTGGCTGACAGCCTTGCCGGTTTAATGGATGAGATGCAGGCGCAAGGTGTACGGCCTGAAGAAATCGAAGACATCGACATCAGCGATCAATCTGGTCATTGGGCGCGAATTCTGGCCTTTTTGCGCATTATCAGACCCTATTTCGATCTTGATGCTGGTCCGCCGGATCGCGAATGCCGCCAAAGACTGGTCATCGGGCACCTGGCACAGGAATGGCAGGAAAATCCGCCTGATCATCCTGTCATTCTGGCTGGGTCCACGGGTTCACGCGGGCCGACCCAGACTCTCATTCAGGCCGTGGCGCGACTGCCAAAGGGCAAAGTCGTGCTGCCAGGGTTTGATTTTGATCAGCCAAAAGATGTTTGGGATGAGTTGATCGAACGGGGTGCTGCTGAGGATCACCCGCAGTTCCGGTTTGCCGACCTTATGTCCCGGTTGGGGGCTCATCCAAAGGATGTTTTGCAATGGCCCGACTGCCAGCCCTCAATCCCTGCGCGCAACCGTCTTGTTTCGCTCGCTATGCGCCCTGCCCCAGTGACGGATCAATGGTTGCGCGATGGTCCTGAATTGGAACGAGACATTAACGACGCAACCAAACAAATCACCCTTCTCGAAGCTCCCTCGCCCAGAGTAGAAGCGCTGTGTATTGCCATGCGCCTGCGTCAGGCGGTTGAAGATGGCGTCACAGCGGCCATGATATCAACCGACCGAACTCTAACGCGTCAGGTCACTGCTGCTTTGGATCGTTGGAATATTGTGCCCGATGACAGTGCAGGCATCCCTTTGCAGCTATCCGCGCCCGGCCGGTTCATGCGCCATGTTGCCGACCTCTTCCGTGCGCCTGCCACAACGGAACAGCTCTTCACGCTGTTAAAACACCCCCTGACCCACAGCACCACGGATCGCGGTCCACATTTACGCTTTACACGAGAACTGGAACTTTACCTTCGCAAGCGTGGTTGTCCGGCTCCCACTGCCGACATCATGCGCGAATGGGCTTTGCATCAAGAGAGCGTGGACGCCGCCGGCTGGTGTCAGTGGGTCATCGAAAATCTTCTAGATCATCAAGCTCCAGACCCTGTCTCCGTCGCGGACAGGATCACGCGCCATATCGCAATCAGTGAAGCTATTGCGCGCGGTCAAACTACGGAGGGCCAGGTCAAGCTATGGAAGGGCGAAGCAGGTGAAGAAAGTCTAAAAACAGTCTCTAACTTGGCCGAACACGCATCGGCAAGCGGCGCTCTCAATGCCAGCGATTACGCGCATCTCTTTAACGCGATCTTGTCACGAGAATCCGTTCGCAGCGCAGATGCTCCACATACTCAGGTCCTGATCTGGGGCACGCTTGAGGCACGTGTGCAGGGTGCTGAGCTTTTGATTCTGGCCGGCTTGAACGAGGGCATCTGGCCCGAAGCGCCGCCGCAAGACCCGTGGCTCAATCGCGACATGCGCAAGCAGGTTGGCCTGACCTTGCCTGAACGTCGTATCGGGCTGTCGGCACATGATTTCCAACAGGCGATCTGTACGCGCGATGTCTGGTTGACCCGATCCTTGCGCACAGAGGACGCACAAACAGTTCCATCGCGTTGGCTCAATCGCTTGCAAAACCTTGTCTGTGGATTGCCAGAAGGACATGGAAAACAAGCATTTGTCGACATGCGAAGCCGCGGGCAGCATTGGCTCAGTTTGGTTCGAATGCTCGAACAGCCTGATGAGAAACCTGTTGCCCTACGTCCTGCTCCCTGTCCGCCGTCAAAATTCCGGCCACGCAAACTGTCTGTGACAGATATCAAACGCCTTATCCGTGATCCCTATGCCGTCTATGCGCGCCATGTCCTGAGGCTGAGGCCGCTCAATTCTCTGATGCGTATGCCCGACGCGCTTTTGCGAGGCACGGTGCTTCATGAGATTTTTGAAACTTTCGTTCGGGACACCGCAGCATCACAAGATCAACTTACTGCGCAAAATCTCAGAGACGTCACGGCCAGCGTCCTGAATGAAAACGTGCATTGGGCCGAGGCCAGAGCCTTGTGGCAGGCCCGGATTGACCGCGTGGCCGACTGGTTCATCGAAACAGAGCTCGAGCGCCGCACGCTTGCCCATCCATCAGCCTTTGAAACGTTGGGCGCCGCAGACATGCCTGCGCTTGGCTTTACCCTGACCGCCAAGGCGGATCGTATCGACATTGGTCCAGACGGTAACCTCTACATTTACGATTACAAAACCGGATCGGCGCCAACGAAAGCGGAACAGCTAAATTTCGACAAACAGCTCTTGCTCGAAGCCGCTATTGCCGAGCGTGCAGGTTTTGAAAATATTCCACCATCGCCCATAGCTCAGGCCACCTATGTAGCTCTGGGCAATAAACCCGGGCAAAGCCACGCACCGCTTGAAGAAGAGTCGCCAGCTGACACGTGGTCCAAGCTGAACCGTTTGATCGCGCAGTACCTCCAGGATGATCAGGGTTTCGTGTCGCGCCGGGCCGTACAAAAGATCGAAGCGGTTGGCGATTATGATCATCTTTCCCGCTTTGGCGAATGGGAACAGGTGGACAGCCCCAATCCGGAAAAGGTGGGGTAATGCGCGACTTGCCCACCCAACGCCAAATTGATGCGGCCCTGCCGGGCCGTTCGACCTGGCTTTCGGCCAATGCGGGCTCTGGCAAGACCAAGGTTCTGACAGATCGCGTGGCACGCTTGCTTCTAGAGGGCGTCGACCCACAGCACATCTTATGCCTGACTTTCACCAAAGCCGCCGCGGCAGAAATGCAAAACCGGTTGTTCGAACGGCTTGGGGCCTGGGCGATGCTGCCGGATGCGAAACTCCGTAAAGAGCTAGAGTCGCTCGGCATTGATGGGGAGATTTCTACCCAAGAGCTTGGCAATGCCCGCCGCCTCTTTGCGATTGCCATAGAAACACCCGGCGGTCTCAAGATTCAGACGATCCACTCGTTTTGTTCATCCCTCCTGCGCCGCTTTCCGCTGGAGGCTGGGATCTCTCCCAATTTTGTTGAGATGGACGAGCGCGCAGATCAAAAACTGCGCGAAGAGATCATCGAAAGCATCGCCTCCGGAACAGAAAGAGACAGTCTGCACGCGCTTGCGCGGCAATTCAGTGGCGAAAGCCTTGCGTCCCTGACACAGGACATCGCAAAGCATCGCGATGCCTTCCGCAAGATGTGCCGAAAGGACATATATCAGGCTCTAAACCTGCCGGAAAAGGCATCAGAGGCCCTGGCGCTTCATACAGCTTTTGACGGCACAGAAAGCGTTTTTTGGCCACAGTTGCTTGAGCTTATGCGCAGTATCGGCGGCGCTTTCTATCCAGCAATGGCAGAGCGTCTTGCGACAGTGGATATTCAGGCGCCGAAAGAGAGCGATCTTGAGACGCTCTTCGATCTGTTTCTTTACAAAAGCTCAAGTGGCTCCAACCTGAAATGGTCATCCAAGTCGACCAATTTTCCGCAAAGCAACCACAAAAATGCGATCGCTCAGCTTACGCCGATCATCGACCAACTGCATGCGTTTATGGATCGGGTGTCAGAGGCTAAACAGGTTCTTCTAGCTCTGGAAACAGCACAGAAAACGGTCGTGCTTCATGACTTTGCGACCGTTTTTCTCAAGACTTACCAAGAGGCCAAACTTCGACAGGCTCAGCTTGATTTTGACGATCTAATTCTCAAGGCGCGTGATCTCCTGACAGATCGCAAGGTTGCCGACTGGGTGCTCTACAAACTCGACGGTGGGATTGATCACATTCTCATCGACGAAGCACAGGACAATAGCCCTGAACAATGGGATCTGATTGAACGGCTGACTTCGGAATTTACAGCCGGGCAGGGTGCGCAACCCGACAAGAATCGCACGATCTTTGTGGTTGGGGACAAGAAACAGTCAATCTACTCTTTTCAGGGGGCTGATCCAGACGGGTTTGACCGCATGAAGGCGGATTTTTCCGCGCGGTTGGCCCATGCCAATACCTCTCTGCAGGATATGGAGATGGAGTATTCATTTCGCTCCGCTCATACGATCCTTCAGGCGGTGGATCAGACCTTTTCGAACCATAAGGCAAGCGGTTTTACCCAACGCGAGCCGCACAAGGCGTTCAAAGCTGAAATGCCGGGCCGCGTTGATCTTTGGCCCGTATTCGAAAAGCCAAAAACACCAGAGCCACCGGATTGGTACATGCCGGTCGACGTGTTGTCCGAAGATGACCCGGCCACTGAGCTGGCCCGCAGCATTGCACATCAGATCAAGTCAATGATCGGCACGCCACTTCCGAACGACGATAGTACAGCCACGCGGCTGATCAATGCCGGAGATGTGCTCATCCTCGTGCAGCGAAGATCCAAGATTTTCCACGAGATCATCCGCGAATGCAAAGCGCTCGGACTGCCTGTTGCAGGCTCAGACCGGCTTCGCGTGACGGCAGAATTGGCCGTGCGCGATTTGCTTGCATTGCTTTCTTTTCTCGCCACACCAGAGGATGATCTTTCGCTTGCCGCTGTTTTGCGCTCTCCGCTTTTTGGCTGGAGCGAAGCAGAGCTGTTCGACCTCGCCCATGCACGCAAGCAGAAATATCTCTGGGCCGAACTGCGTGACCGAAAAGCGGATTTTGCTGAAACAGTCTCGATTCTTGACGATCTGCGCGACAGGGCGGACTTTCTGCGGCCGTATGATCTCTTGGAGCGCAGTCTGACGCGGCATCGTGGTCGACACTTGTTATTGTCGCGACTGGGTACAGAGGCAGAAGACGGCATCGATGCTCTTCTAGGCCTCGCTATGACTTTCGAAAGTCGGTCCGTCGACAGCCTTACAGGGTTTCTTGTGTGGATGGAGGCGGACAAGCTCGAAATCAAACGCCAGATGGACGCCGCGGGGGACCGCATCCGCGTGATGACCGTGCATGGGGCCAAGGGTCTGGAGTCCCCGATCGTCATCCTGCCTGATTGTGCGAAACGCGACGTCCGGCTGGATTCGCAAATCGTCGTTCAAAACAAGTTGCCATTTTGGCGACCCGCCAAGGATGACCTTCCGGCGGCGCTGCGAGACGCGCGGGACGCAGAGCTCGCCATGCAAAATGCTGAAAGAGATCGTTTGCTGTACGTCGCTATGACGCGCGCCGAGCAATGGTTGATCGTCGCCGCTGCAGGTGATCTCGATAAAGAAAAAGCGGATTGGTACAGCAAAGTGCAGGCCGGTCTTCTCGCGGCTCAAGCAGAGGCGCATGACTTTGCCAACGGAACAGGTCTTCGTCTTGAAGACGGAGCATGGCCCGCGACCATGACAGAAGATGCATCATCAGAAGAAGGCACAATACCAAAGCTGCCGGAAGTTTTCGCAAAAACAGTCTCTAATCCAGATAAAATCAAAGAAGTTCTGACACCCTCTGATCTTGGCGGGGCCAAAGCCCTGCCATCGGACGAGGGCCAGGACGAAGCAGCTGCCAAGCAACGCGGACGACAAATTCACACGCTTCTGGAGCACCTGCCGAGTGACCCCCTGACCAATGGCCATCACGCGCTGAGGACTTGCTGTCCTCCGGACCTGACCAGGCTGAGTCACAGAAAATAGCCCATTTGCTGGCCGAGGCGTCTGAGGTTCTTGCCACGCCTGCTCTGGCATTTCTTTTTGCTCAAGATAGCCTCGCGGAAGTGACCATTTCTGCACCTGTCGAGGCTTTGTCCGGTCGCCGTATTCACGGCATTGTCGATCGCCTGATCTTTTCGAACGACAAAGTCCTGATTGTGGATTTCAAGACAAATGCGGCCGTTCCAGAATCTCCGGAAGCCTGCCCTGAAGGTCTGCTGCGGCAGATGGGGGCGTATGCCCATGCTTTGCAACAGATTTACCCCGGTCGTCAGGTGGAAACCGCCCTACTTTGGACGCGAACCGCAACGCTTATGCGCCTGCCACACGATCTTGTGACGGATGCGTTGCACAACACCCATATATCTTGACGCTCTTGCGACAGCTACATAGGTTCTCATCGAACCTGACACTCAAGGAGATTGAACATGGCCACCGTTGCCGTAACCGACGACACCTTCGACGCCGAAGTGAAAAACTCTGACATTCCGGTTGTGGTGGATTTCTGGGCCGAATGGTGCGGCCCCTGCAAACAGATCGGCCCCGCTCTGGAAGAGCTGTCATCCGAAATGGATGGCAAGGTGAAGATTGTCAAAGTCAACGTGGATGAAAACCCCAACTCACCGTCGCAAATGGGCGTGCGGGGCATTCCGGCGCTCTTTATCTTCAAGGATGGAAAGGTTGTCTCGAACCGTGCAGGCGCCGCCCCAAAAGCGTCGCTGCAAAGCTGGATCGAAGAGTCGATCTAAACCCAGTTTCTCTCTCGAAAAGGGCCGTTTCCCGCGGCCCTTTTTCTTTGGCGCGCTTGCGTTGTGCGCATCGGGCTTTCATAGTCTGGCCAAATTACAGGAGCGGACATGAGCAAAGAATTCCCCGGCTGGCACGGCACCACGATCATCGGCGTCAAAAAAGGCGGCGAAGTGGTCATTGCAGGCGACGGACAGGTCAGCCTTGGTCAAACCGTTATTAAAGGCACAGCACGCAAGGTGCGCCGCCTGTCTCCAGGAGGATATGAAGTCGTCGCTGGCTTTGCAGGCTCCACCGCCGATGCCTTCACTTTGCTTGAGCGGCTGGAATCCAAGCTGGAGGCCACGCCAGGGCAACTGCAACGCGCATCTGTCGAACTGGCCAAAGACTGGCGGACCGACAAGTATCTGCAAAAACTGGAGGCTATGCTGATCGTCTCTGACGGGGCCGAGCTTTACGTCATCACCGGTGCCGGTGACGTATTGGAACCGGAACATGACGTGACAGCCATCGGCTCGGGCGGCAACTACGCGCTGGCCGCAGCACGCGGCATGATGGATGGCGATAAATCCGCAGAGCAGGTGGCCCGCGACGCGATGGCCATCGCGGCGGACATCTGCGTCTACACCAACGGCAATCTGACGGTCGAAACCATTTCCAAGTGACAAAACCCGGCCATGCCGCACCTTCTGAATTCTTGCAGGATCTCACATGACTGACCTCACGCCCCGCGAAATCGTATCCGAGCTTGACCGCTTCATCATCGGCCAGAATGACGCCAAGCGCGCCACCGCCGTGGCCTTGCGCAACCGCTGGCGCCGCAAGCAGCTCGCTGATGACCTGCGAGAGGAGGTGTACCCCAAGAACATCCTCATGATCGGCCCCACCGGCGTCGGCAAAACCGAAATCTCCCGCCGCCTCGCCAAACTCGCCCGCGCCCCCTTTATCAAGGTTGAGGCCACCAAATTCACCGAAGTCGGCTATGTCGGCCGTGACGTCGAACAGATCATCCGCGACCTCGTCGACGCCGCCATCATCGAGACCCGTGAGCATATGCGCGAAGACGTCAAGGCCCGTGCCCATCAACAGGCCGAGGACCGCGTGATCGAGGCCATCGCCGGGGAAGACGCCCGCGAGGCAACGCGCGAGATGTTCCGCAAAAAGCTCAAGTCAGGTGAGCTTGACGACACCGAAATCGAACTTGACGTCGCCGACAATTCCAACCCGATGGGCATGATGGACATCCCCGGTCAACCCGGCAGCCAGATGGGTATGATGAATCTCGGCGATATCTTCGGCAAAGCCTTCGGCGGCCGCACCGTGCGCCGCAAACTGACCGTCGCCGAAAGCTATGATCTGCTCATCAGCGAAGAGGCCGACAAACTGCTCGACGACGAAAGCGTCAACCGCACCGCCATGGACGCGGTCGAGCAGAACGGCATCGTCTTTCTCGATGAGATCGACAAGGTCTGCGCCCGCTCCGATGCCCGCGGCGCCGATGTCAGCCGCGAGGGCGTGCAGCGCGACCTGCTCCCGCTGATCGAGGGCACGACCGTGTCCACGAAATACGGCCCCGTCAAAACCGACCACATCCTCTTTATCGCCTCGGGCGCCTTCCACATCGCCAAGCCGTCCGACCTGCTGCCAGAACTGCAAGGCCGCCTGCCCATCCGCGTCGAATTGCGCGCGCTGACCGAGGAAGATTTCGTGCGCATCCTGACCGAGACGGACAATGCGCTGACCCGGCAATACACCGCACTGATGGGGACCGAGGAGGTGACGGTTGAATTCACAGAAGACGGCATCGCCGCCCTCGCCCGCATCGCCGCCGAGGTCAACCAGACGGTCGAGAACATCGGCGCGCGCCGGCTCTACACCGTGATGGAACGCGTGTTCGAAGACCTCAGCTTCACCGCCCCCGACCGCTCAGGCGACAAGATCGTGGTCGACGCAGGCTTTGTGGAAGCGAATTTGGGAGAACTGATGAAGTCCGCGGATTTGTCGCGGTATGTTTTGTAGTTTGACTAATTTAGAAGTCCGTCTTCACATAAACGATCATATGCTCGACGAATGGCCTGTTCGGTAAAAGAACTGCGCTTATTTTCGTTCCAGCCTACCATTTCCTCAATAATTTTCTCGATAGGATAATGTTTCTCATGATGAGCAAGCCAGTGGACGGATGAAAGTAACTCCAAACCATATGGGCTTTCATACCCTTGAATCAGCTTACTCAGTCGATCCACGACTTCATCACTGTTTTCGACTGTATTACTGAGAAATTCTTCAGCCACTGCGCAGCCGCTATTGGTGACGTGCGTTTGCCGCTCGCCGCTCATGAAACCGCTTATCAATCCATGGTTCTCAAAGGCGATAAAAGCTTTCTTCAGAGTTTCTGAGTAAGGACCATGAAGATTCCGAGAAAATTTAAGCTTAAAGTCGACCCCAAGCGCTTGAAGAAAATAGGCTAATTTCTGCAAAGATATCCGGTCAAATGATCCATCGAAAAACGGTTCGAGATCGTTGAGGCTTTTCAAAAGCGTCGCGCGTGCATGTGTCATACGAACGCTTGCATGAGCGTGTTCCGGCTCATCCTGTGCGCCTTTCGGAGAGAACACGACAATCTCTACATCGGTAAGCGGTTCCAGTTTCGAAACGATTAAAGGTTTAACATCTTCCCAGTCCAGTCCACCATTTCCGCAACCTAGAGGTGGAAGCGCAATTGACTTGATTTCAAACTTTTCCACCGTTTCGACCAAAGCATCGAGTCCATCTTCAACGTACGAAAGTTTTGACTTAGATCGCCAATGTGCTTTCGTTGGTAAGTTAATCAAGAACCTAGGGCCATTCCCTGGAAACAGTTCTTGGGTGTCGAAAACAAATATTTGCCCAGGCTTAAGTCCCTTTGCATCGCAGAGCTTTTTATATGCCTTAAAGTTGGCCGGCCACCTATTTTTAAACTCAAGTGCAACACCTTTCCCCATGACACCAACACAGTTCACGGTGTTAACGAGCGCCTCTACTGGCTCCGAAAACATATCGCCATTTTTGAACTTAATTGTCATCCGAAGTAGCATCCCGGCTTTGTATAGATGGGTATGTTCCAAGCAGAAGCATCCATGATTTCCCTTAATTTATTACTCATGACGTCATTTTTGGCAATGATGCAGTCAATGAATTGCAGAGGAACCGCGCCTTGAACTAGAAACTCTGCCATACGTTTAGGGCTACGAGTCATCCTATTCGGAGGACTTGCCATGTTATGGAACCACTTGCACACTCCGAAATACCCGACTTCATGTATATAAGCAACGCGAGGCGTATCGTCGAAAACATCCCAGTGAACGTGTTCTTCAAGTAGATCAAGATTGGTCTCGACAGTTGGGAGTGGTGCGTTGGAATTCAAGGCATAGTCGCTAAAACAATAGACTAAATCCGACCCTCGAAAGCGATCTGTACGCCCTACAAACAATATTCGATCATCTTCACAGGCTTGTCCTAGATGTGTCCCGTCCGGTGCAACTAGCGGAACATTCTGTTGATAAATTGTATACGTAAATGAAGTTATCGGACTGAAGTAAAATGGAACAAAGTCGTTTACAACGGCTCCGTTTGGCATTTCGAATTCCTGAGTGCCCCGCCGGTCAACAATCTCTTGATAAGAAGTCTGATGACATAACTGTGGGTATGGATGATTTTTTGCTCGAATTTCTCCGTCAAAAAGAAACTTGGCCAGATCACCCCAATACGTTTGCCGGAAAATAAATCTGTCTGGCATTTCGAACCCCAAAATCTGCTTTGTCTCAAACCAATGTACTAGTCCGAGAATTTCAACCCTTAATTGTTACGGTGTAAACACATACGCCAGAGAAGTGCTTGGGATTACTTCATATGTCCACGCCCATAAATCGTCGCGTTCGCCCACCACCCCGGATCGTGTAGGCCTCTGTCACTGTCTGAACTGCCGCAAGCATCATGGGGCGGTGTTTTATGCCGCCGCCATTTACCGGCAAGTCGCGGTCACGATTGACGGTGACACGGCCTCCTATCAGGGGCGGCATTTCTGCCCCACTTGTGGCTCTTCCGTCTTTGCCCGGACGGGCGATGAGGTTGAGTTGCATCTCGGCGCGATGGATACCCCGGATCAGTTTCGCCCCACCTATGAGCTTTGGACCTGTCGCCGAGAGGCGTGGCTTCCTCCCATCGACGGGACGGTGTGCTTTGAGCGGGATCATCCCACCACCAAATCGTAAACCGGTTATGACCGCCCCGCGCGGTGTCTTAATCCGGGAAAAGACCGATATCCGCACCGACGTAATACCGACGTGAAACCGACACGCCAAATCCCTTGTTTTTCGGGCGTTAACCTCGCTTCGCGCAAAAGCGTTGTGCACGGCGGTCGGGACCACCGCGCGCCGCGCATCATATTTTGCGAAAGGTCAGGTTGAGGTCGGCTCTTTGCGCTCTTCGTCGACGATTTCCGCCTCGACTATCACAGGGTCTTCCGCGACCATCTCGTCTTCCACCACCTCGGCCTCGGCCACCTCTTCGGGCTCTTCCGATTTATCCTCAATGGCCCCCACGATCAGTGGCAGCATCTCAAGCCCGGTGCTTGACGTCAGCGTCGTGGCCGGTGGCGCACGCCAGCTAAGTGTGTCAAAAGACTGACAGTTTTCACAGGCCGGGACCCATTCTGCATGGATGTGCTGACAGCTGTCACAGACCCATTGCGGCCCGCGCGGTGCCGTCAAAGCCCGTGCCAGCCAGCCCTTCACAACGCTGTCCGGCGCCCCTTCCCCCCGCTCAATTGCGGCCATGATGGTCAGCGACCGGGCGTCCGGCTCCACCTCCGCCAAGTCCCCCAAAGCCCGCCGCGCCGCCGGAAAATCCTCCGCCGCCAGATGCAGTTCCGCCTCAATCAGCTTGGTCTCCCGATTGTCCGGATGCTGCTTGAGCAACTTCCCAAACCGCTTGATCCGAGCCTCCGGGCTCTCCTCCGATTCCATCTCCGCAAACACCGCCGCGAGATCCGGATGCGGCTGCGCACTCCAAGCTTTGCGGATCACTCTGCCCGCGTTGCGTTTATTGCCTTGCTCAAGGTATCCGCGCGCTGCCAGAACTGCTGCGGGCACAAGATCGGGGGATAGGCGATTGGCTTCAATGCTCGCCTCACGTGCCTCGATACTGCTGCCCTCTTCCAGGATACCTTTGGCTTCTGACAAGGCCAGAACAGCATCGCGGCGGCGATGCACATCGCGTGGCAGGTTCCCGGACTTCAGCTTGGCATTGAGCGTTTCGCGCGCGCCCTTCCAGTCTTCGGTTTGCGCCTGAAGTTGCAAGAGCGTGTCCTGGATTTCTTCGTGCTTGGGCTTTAGGCCAAACGCCGTTTGCGCCAGTTTCAGTGCCGTGTCAGTGTCCCCATCTGCCAGCTTCTGCCGCATGATCCCACGCACGCCGACAAAGCGGGTTTTCTCATTGGTCAACAACCGCTTATAGACCTCCTCGGCCTTACGGCGATTGCCGGACATCTCAGCGGCTTGCGCTGTGATCAGGTTGGTCAAAGCCGGTTTGCGCAAGTACTTCTCTGCGCGGTTTGCTTTGGCCATCGCCACATCGCCCTCGCCAGAGGCCATCGCCACAAGGCCCTCGGACAGGGCGCGGTATCCTTTTTCCTGACGGTTGCGATCAAAATAACGCGACAGTGCGGTCTCATCCCCATTGATGAAGCGTACCACAGCGACGAGCAGTGAGGCCAATTTCAACAACAGCCATATTAAAATGACCAGCGCAACAAGCGCGACCACGGCCATAAGCGGTGTCAGGTTGAATTCCTGCCCCGCCATAACGACCCGTACCCCGCCTTCCAGTTCCAACAGGAATATCGCGCCGAAACTCGCTGCCACCACCAGGCAGAGGAAGAGGACTATCTTGATCACAGACCACAACATTACACTTCGCCCCCAGCCATTACTTCAGTGTTTCGCTTAGATCTTGTGCGGCGCGCAGAGCGTTCAAACGCTCCGTTGCCTGCTCTGACCAAGCTGAAAATTCTGCCTTCGCGTCATCCGGCAGGGTGTCAATCTCGGACAGCGCATCCGAAAGCCGCCCCTCCCGTGTGGCCGCCTCTGCACGTGACAGGATCGCATCGGGATCATTGCCTTCTCGAGGCTCAAGTGACCTGGCGCCCAGTTGTGTGCGCAGGAAACTGGTGAAGCCTCCTGATCCATCGGCTGTGCCATCCGTTGAACGCGCAATCGCCAAAGCGGCGCGTGCGGCGTCGGGGAATGATTGCTGAAGGTCAGTCACCGGCGTCACGCCTGTAGCAGCTACCGCATTCAGGGCTTCTGGCACCTCTGCACCGGCGTCTTGCAGATCGGCCAGAGCGCCCTCAAAGGGAGCGCCGCTTTCCAAGGCTGATAGCAAACGACTGATGCCTGCGCGACGTATCGCGGCTTTGGAGGCCTCTTCCGCTGCGTCTTCGGTGTCTATTGCATTGGAAATCAGCGCTTCAAGCTCCTGACGTTGCCGTGCAATGTCCGCTGCAGCGGCTTCAAGCTCTCGCTCATAGGCGGCAACGGCCTCTTGAGACGCGCCTTCGGTGACAGGACGTTTTTCCAAAGTGGTCAATCGCGTGTCGACGCCATTCAGCGTGGCCTCAGTGCTTTCAAGACGTGTCAAGAGGTCTGCCACAGACGCTTGTACATCGCCAACACGGCTTTCAACCGCAGACATATCGGGCGCACCAAGGTCGTCCACTTGCTGTGTTAGAGAACTCATTGCCTCACTTTGTTCGCCCACGGATGCTTCAATCTGTTGGATTTGCTGAGACAGGGCCGCGGCTTCTGTGTCGGGTTTTTGCGCAAGTCCAAAAAATGCCGCGGCAAAACCAATCGCCCCAGCGGCAACACCGCCAAGCGCCATGGGTAAGAACGAGCTTTCGGTCTCTGGCGAAGCAGATGCAGGGTTCTTGGAATGCTCGGTTGGCGTTGGCTCTTCTACCGGGTCGCTCTCGATAGTCGTATCGTGCGTGTCTGTTTCAACCTCATTGGAAGAGCTTGTTTCGGTGCTTTCGGACGCGGTTTCAGTTTCATCAGACTCGGAGTTGTTTTCCTGCTCTGTGCCATCATCGCCGCTTGATGTCTCTTCGGATCCTTCCGACACGTCTTGCGTTGATTGTTCGTCTACCAAATCCTCGGCTGCCGGTTTTGTCGATCTGGACGTCTTTTTTCGCCACGTCAGCAGCCTTTCTCGAATCTCAGAGCATCAATACCCTTGATGACATTACTTCGCAGATGATTTGCCCTCAAGGCGGTTGGCAGAGGTCCAAAGCTGTTCGACAACGTCGAGCATGGCGCTTGCTGAGGGGCTCTGAGCGGTTGACAGCATCGCCACACTTTCTTCCGGCACGTTACGCGCCACATTTTCACTCATCGCTCCTACAAAAAGACGTCCACGCCACGTTTGATTATCAAAGAACAATTTAGCACTGCGCGGGGAAAATAAAGGAAGAACAACCCCTGACGCAGTCGCGAGGGTCGTTTGAGCTTCTTCCGTCAGGTGCCTCTCGCGCTGGTCGTAAACAACGGTTTGGCGGAAATCTGTACCCGATTGCGCCAGCGCATCCGCCAGATCAAACGCGATATGGTTTCCCCGAAGGTAGAGAATTGGCTCTGCCGGACCGTCTTTCAGAAGTTTTTCTGCAAGCGACTGAGCGGTCCCCCCGCCTTCGATTGGTTCAAACCCAGCCTCGCGTGCCGCATCGCCGGTGGCGAGCCCAACGACGTAGCATGTGAAGTGCCGTTCCCTTTTTAGAGCTGCGAATGCACGAACAGCATGTGCAGAAGTAAAAACAAGTGTTTGAACGCCTTCGGTTGGAATTTTGGGCGAGAGATGGCAGATCTCGATCAAAGGAGAGAGGATAAGCGGGACATCTGGCCCTATCCTGGCGTGTAGCAGCTCTGCAAATTCATTTGCAGAATGTGACGGCCGGGTGATCAGGATCTTTACGGTCATTGCCGGTCCAGAGTTGTTTGAACGCCCATCAGGTGATACCTGCCCCAGAGCCTCGGCGCAACGGACACGAATATGACAAACGCTCTTACAGTGCTTGGAATTGAAAGCAGTTGCGACGACACTGCTGCGGCGGTTGTGCGACTGAGTGACAGTGGTGCAGATATATTGTCATCCATTGTGAAAGGGCAAAACGATCTGCATGCGGCCTATGGTGGTGTCGTTCCGGAAATTGCCGCGCGCGCGCATGTCGAAAAGCTCGACACGTGCATTGAAGAGGCTTTGACCGTTGCACAGGTTGAGCTGAAAGACATTAACACGATTGCCGTGACGGCAGGACCCGGTCTTATTGGCGGTGTCCTGTCAGGCGTGATGTGTGCCAAAGGCATCTCCGCAGCTTCTGGAATTCCGCTGGTCGGGGTCAATCATCTGGCTGGTCATGCACTCACCCCGCGTCTGACAGACAACATTGCCTATCCATATGTCATGCTCTTGGTGTCTGGAGGTCATTGTCAGCTATTGTTGGTCAGTGATTGCAATACCTTTAGGCGTCTTGGAGGCACAATTGACGATGCCCCGGGAGAAGCCTTCGACAAAACTGCGCGGATTCTGGGATTGCCGCAACCAGGTGGCCCGTTAGTAGAAAGAGACGCGACAAAGGGGGACGCGACGCGGTTTGCTTTTCCCCGGCCCTTGCTTGACAGACCTGGCTGCGACATGTCCTTTTCGGGACTGAAAACCGCTGTGATCCGAGCGCGGGATACAGTTGTGGCTGACAAGGGTGGCTTGTCGACACAGGACCGTGCCGACCTGTGTGCTGGCTTTCAGGATGCGGTGGCTGATGTACTGGCCGAAAAAACGCGCCGTGCTTTGCAGGAAGTTGCGGCAGAATTGGGTGAAAATACGGTTCTTACCGTTGCGGGTGGCGTCGCCTCCAATACGCGCATTCGGGCCAAGCTGGAGGCAGTTTCAAGTGCATTTGGAGCGGTATTTGTAGCGCCGCCTCTTTCGCTTTGCACGGACAATGCGGCGATGATTGCCTATGCGGGAGGGGAACAGTTCAGGGCAGGTAGCGTCGATGACATGTCCCTGAGTGCCCGGCCGCGTTGGCCTTTGGATACGAGCAGTGCCGCGTTGTTGGGCAGTGGGAAGAAAGGTGCGAAAGCATGATCCATGTGATGGGCGCAGGGGCGTATGGCACAGCCCTAGCTGTGTCCTTGGCGCAAAACGGACCGGTTACACTCTGGCTCCGGGATAAAGTGCAGGCAAAAGAGATCCAGGAGACCCGTGAAAATCGCAAGCGCCTGCCGGGTGTCAGGTTACCTGACAATTTGACTGTGACCTCAGCTATGCCTGCACCGAAAGACGGCGAGTTGACGCTTCTTGCTGTACCAACACAGAAACTACGAGGGTTTCTGGAGTCGCATGTTGCTCAGCTTGGTAGGGGGCCCTTGATTGCCTGTTGCAAGGGAATGGAGCTTGGAACTGGGCTGAGCCCGACGAAGGTGATCTCAGCGCTTCGGCCGCAAGGGATTAGTGCCATACTGACAGGCCCCTCATTCGCGGCGGATGTGGCGCGTGGGTTGCCAACGGCTTTGACGTTTGCCTGCGCGGATGCGGAGTCGGGTACAGGCATACAGGCGCAACTCACTACCCCCAATATTCGGGTTTATCGCACCACCGATGTCATTGGCGCAGAATTTGGTGGTGCCCTGAAAAATGTGATGGCCATCGGATGCGGTGCGGTGATCGGTGCGGGTCTGGGCGAAAGCGCACGCTCGGCGCTTATGACGCGCGGGTTTGCTGAAATCGTGCGTGTTGCTACGACACACGGGGCGCAGCGGGACACGTTGTCTGGTCTGTCGGGATTTGGTGATCTGGTTCTGACCTGTACGTCTGAGCAATCCAGAAACTACATGTATGGTCAAAGTATCGGTCGAGGCGATGTCTTTGACGAGACTGTTACCGTCGAAGGTGCGGCGACAGCACGTGCCATGACCCAGCTTGCCCAGGACCAGGGTCTTGATCTGCCCGTGACCACAGCTGTCTGCGGATTGGTCCAAGGAAAATTGAAGGTTCGGGATGCAATGGATATGTTGTTGTCCAGACCATTGAAGGAAGAATAAATGCTGGTTGCCCTAATCGCCCGTGACAAGCCTGGCGCGCTACAGACCCGCTTGGACAATCGCGACGCGCATATCGCGTATCTCAAATCCACCAACATGGTGTCGCAGGCGGGTCCGCTTTTGGATGCCAATGAAGACATGATTGGGTCTTTGATCGTGCTTGATGTCGAGGACATGGCGGCGGCGGAAACCTGGGCTGCATCTGATCCGTATGCAAAGGCAGGATTGTTCCAAAGCGTTGAGCTTATCCCCTGGAAGAAGGTGATCTGACCCATGCGGTATTGGCTCTTCAAATCCGAACCCTCAACCTGGAGCTGGGATCAGCAAGTCGCCAAAGCCGATGACGGTGAAGAGTGGGACGGCGTGCGCAACTACCAGGCGCGCAATTTCATGCGAGAGATGAAAGTCGGTGACAGAGGCTTCTTTTACCATAGCCAAACCGAGAAGGCCGTGGTTGGCATTGTCGAAGTGATCGCCGAGGCCCACCCGGACAGCACCACAGATGATGACAGATGGGAATGCGTGGATATCAAAGCGCTCTGGCCGGTTGAGGCGCCGGTGACTTTGGAGATGATCAAGGCCGATCCCAGGTTGGATGACATGGTTCTTGTAAAGAATTCCCGGCTGTCTGTGCAGCCTGTAACCGCCGAAGAATGGAAAGTTGTCTGCGGGCTGGCTGGTATTTCACCCTAGCGCGCGGGGCCGGACTAAGCGACACTTGCTCTCACAACGACAAGGAGGGACAAGATGGAGATCGTTAACGTAGTTGTTGCGGCTATTGCCAGCTATGCATTTGGCACCGTTTGGTACATGACGCTGGCCAATCCCTGGATGGACGCAGCGGGTGTTGCCAAAGGACCCGATGGACGTCCGGAGAATAGTGGCAACCCGCTTCCCTACATTCTGGCATTCGTTGCCGCGCTTTTGGTCGCGGGAATGATGCGGCATATTTTTGAGTTGAGCAGCATCGATACGATTGGCAAAGGGTTTGTTTCGGGTCTGGGAATTGGTCTGTTTTTGGCAAGCCCATGGATCATGATCAACAATGCCTTTGCGGGTCGCCCCTTTCGCCTCATCCTAATTGACGGCGGGTATGCCACATTTGGCTGTGCCATCATCGGTTTTGTTCTGACACTGTTCTAAGCGTCACAGTCTCTCAAAACAAAAAGGAGGATGTCAGTTGGAAAAACCGACACCCTCCTTCTACCCCACGTGCTCCCTACACACCACACGTGACTAAGAACTGGTCTCGGCCTACTGACCTTGCTGCCTCCTTATATATGTCGGCGACGCAATCTCCAAAGACATAGTGCCGTCAATTATCTTCAAATTTACAGTAACTTAGACAAGCAAGACATGCACCCATGATCTGATATCTTAAACCCTCGGTAATCTTCGTTTGCTAACCATTTCCGTGGGTGTGAGAAATAGGTGGTGAAATGAGTGGGTCCGGCGAAAACGCTGCGCCAGTCATCATCAAAAGGAAAAAGGTTACCGGCGGCGACGGGCATCACGGGGGTGCTTGGAAGGTTGCTTACGCTGACTTCGTGACCGCCATGATGGCGTTTTTTCTTTTGATGTGGCTTCTGAATGCGACAACGGAAAAACAGAGAAAAGGTATTGCAGATTACTTTAGTCCGACAGTGCCGATCAGCCGCGTGTCGGGTGGTGGCGATGGTGACTTTGGCGGAGAGAGCGTTTTCTCTGAAGTTGTTCTTCCCCAAAACGGCACCGGCGCGACACAGATGCGCCCAACAGAATCAAGTCAGGCACGAGGCGAAATGGGTTTGAATGAAGATGGTGCAAGTTCTGATACAATCGACGAAAGTCAGCAAGATGTGCTGGTTCAGGCCAAGGAAAACATTGAAGATATACTGGCTGGCAAAAGCGGCGAAAGCACTGTGTCAAAGGATACACGCCGACATATTGTCACTCGTGTGACCGATGAAGGTCTGATAATTGAAATTTTTGACCGCGATAATGCGCCTTTGTTTGAGGGCAATACAGATCAAGAAACTCAGCTTCTACAAGAGATCGTTGCGTTGGTCGCAGCCGCTTCTCGACTTGTGGAAAACGATGTTGCTATTGAGGGCCATGTCCGGGCCGCTCCAGTTGTGAAAAAGGAAAATCCGGTTTGGGACATATCCATTGCACGCGCGGACCGCGTGCGCGAGTTGCTGGAAGATGCCAATTTGACCACAGAGAGGATTAGCCGTGTCACCGGACATGCTGATCGTGAACCAACTACGTCAAACAAAATGTCTGTCCGAAATAATCGCCTCGAGGTTATCTTGCTTCGCGATGGAAGCCCGTGATGACGTATGATGTTCCGTAACAGAGATGGAATTAGGGTGAATTTTATCTGTTAGCGTGCTGTTAAACCTCGCGCCTTAAACCTGCGTCCAAATGGTAATTGGTACAGCAGAAAGGCGTATCCATGACAATTTCTTCCGCTTTGAACGCGAGTGTTGCGGGCCTTGGGGCAAATGCAACCAGACTCGCCGCAATTTCCGACAATATCGCAAACTCTGCGACTTATGGGTACAAAAGGGTCGAAGCGGATTTTCAATCCATGGTCATTTCGTCCAGTGGTGGGAGCTATTCTGCCGGTGGTGTTCGGTCGAGCACGCAACGTCTCATTGATGAAAGTGGATCGCTTGTCTCGACATCGAACGCGACAGACTTGGCTGTGCGGGGCCGTGGCATGTTGCCGGTAGCGCTTTCGAGCGAGGTCGAGGTTGCCAACGGCGCGCATCAGATGTTCCTGACAACGACGGGGTCGTTTCGGACAGATGCAGATGGACGACTTGTTACGGAGTCTGGCCTGGTTCTTCTCGGCTGGCCCGCAAATCCCGATGGCACTGTTCCAGAATTCCCGCGTGACACAAGCGATGGATTGCAGCCAGTGCAGATTAACGTAAACCAGCTGACTGGCGAACCAACGACACGGCTTGATCTTGGCGTAAATCTCCCTGCGACCGAAACAGAGTCCAGCGCTCCTGGTGATCCGCAGCAACTCTCTATCGAGTATTATGATAACCTGGGAAAATCAGAGAATATTCTGATTCAATTCACGCCAACGATACCGGCTACAGGCTCTAGCAACCAATGGACCATGACGCTGACAGACTCAGCGCAGGCCGGAGCGGTTGTTGGAGAATACGTTCTAACATTCGATGACTCCCGAACGTCCGGTGGAACGCTACAGAATGTCGCGACCACGTCCGGGGGCACGTACAATGCAACTGATGGCACGATTCTTGTGAATGTCGATGGTGGCCCGATGGAAATCAACATCGGCAACTTAGGCGCATCAAATGGTCTTACACAGTTGTCAGATAGCTTCGCGCCCCTCTCAATATCCAAAGATGGATCACCAGTCGGCAATATGATTGCAGCCGAGGTTGATGAAAACGGATTTGTGCACGCTTCATTCGACACAGGGATCACACGGATCATCTACCAAGTGCCTTTGGTCGACTTGCCAAATCCCAACGGGATGGTCGCGATGGATCAGCAGACATATCTGCCCTCTCCGGATAGCGGATCGTTTTTCCTATGGGATGCTGGCGATGGTCCGACCGGTGATGTGGTGTCCTTTGCCAGAGAAGAGTCCGCGACGGACGTGGCCGGTGAGCTCACCGATATGATTCAGACGCAGCGCGCGTATTCATCCAATGCCAAGGTCATTCAGACTGTGGATGAGATGCTGCAAGAAACAACGAACATTAAGCGTTGATCCCGTGAGTGAAGCTCGCATTAAACCGGAGGTGATGGGATGAGCATTTCATCTGCCCTGTCCAACGCATTGTCAGGACTCGCGGCAAGTTCGCGATCTGCCGGGGTTGTGTCAAACAACTTAGCCAACGTCCTCACAGAAGGTTACGCACCACGAGGTATTGAGCTTACAACACGCAGCGATGGACATGGCGGCGGCGTGTCAATCGGGTCCGTCACACGCAATGTCGATGCCGTTCTTCTGGGCGAAAGACGTCTTGCCGATAGCGCAATGGCATACAACACGCCGCTTGCTGATTTTGCGACAGGTCTGGAAGCAGAAATCGGAATACCCGGTAAAACAGGATCGTTGAGTGACCGGTTCGCCAGACTAGAGGCTGCTTTTATTGCCGCAAGCGCTACGCCTGAGGACGATATTCGTCTATCGGAAGTGGCCCTGCGCGCCGATCAACTTGGCGAAAAACTGAACGCGATATCGGACCACATTCAAACAGAACGCGTTCGTGCTGATGAGAAGATCGCTCAGGCAGTTGGTGCCATCAACACAAAGCTAGAACAGATTCAACGCTTGAACGCGCAAATTGCGAACGCCAATAACGCGGGACATCCAAACGCATCCCTGCAAGATGAGCGGCAAAGTGCAATCGACACCTTAGCGGAATATGTGCCGGTCCGCTTGACCCCAAGAACTAATGGGACTGTGGCTATCTACACACCAGGTGGTGCTGTGTTGGTTGATGGAAAACCAGCAAGTTTTTCTTTTACTTCTTCAAACCTGATCGAGCCGCATATGACTGTCGAGAACGGCTTGATATCCGGGTTGGAGATAAATGACGTTCCGGTCGCAGCCTCGGGTGATCGAAGCCCAATCTCAGGGGGTCGACTCGCTGCTCTTTTTGAAGTCCGGGATTCTCTGTCGGTCACAGCACAGTCGGAAATCGACGCAATTGCTCGTAATCTTGTCGAGCGCTTTCAAAACCCTGGTTTGGATCCGACGACTGCGGCCACAGACCCAGGTTTGTTTACAGATGGCGGCACCTTTTTTACGTCATCCAATGAACTGGGATTGGCAGGTCGAATTTCTGTCAATCACATCGTGGTTCCGGACAAAGGCGGAGACCTGAGACATCTCCGTGACGGGCTGGGTGCTTTGGCTGCGGGACCAACGGGAAATGGCGTGCTGCTGAACGCGTTTAAGGATGCACTGAATGGAACCAACGCAATGGCATCTGGTGGGTTAGGTGCAACGCAGCGTTCATTTGACGGACATATTGCGTCTCTGGCCTCAAAGGTTTCGCATCAGCGTTTAACTTTTGAAGAAAATCTAAGTTTTGCCACAGCTCAGCAAACCAGCCTGGTCGAATTGGAACTTCAGAATGGAGTAGACTCTGATGCCGAGTTGCAACGTCTTCTTCTCGTTGAACAGGCCTATGGCGCAAATGCGCGCATGATCCAGACCGTCGAAGACCTTCTTGATACATTGCTGAGGATATAGTCGTGGTTGATTTCACATTAGGTGATCTGAGCAGAAACTTTGTGCTGCGTCGCCAAAACACGTTTCTGAAGCAAAATTTGGAGCGTTTGACCCAGGAGCTCTCAAGCGGCCGTACGACAGACGTCGCGGCTCATCTTTCCGGACGTTTGGCACCGTTGTCGGATCTCGAACACGAGAGTAAAATCCTCAAAAGCCAGTCCGTCGTCGTTGCTGAATTGCAGTCACAGGCCAGCGTGATTCAGATCGCGCTAAAGAACATACAAGCCCAAACAAGCAGTCTTGCCGATGATCTCGCGGTCGCATCAGTTTCAATTTCGGCCGTTAATGTCGATGCATTGTCCGGTGAAGCGAAAGCCACGCTCGAAAGTGTGATTTCATCATTGAACACACGTTATTCTGGCCGTTCCTTGTTTTCAGGGACAACGGTCGACATCTCGCCAATAGAAAACATAGATGGGATACTCAGTGGTCTTGCGGCAACAATTGCAGGAGAAACTACAGCTGCTGATGTTCTGGCCGCAGCAGATAACTATTTTGATGCGCCCGGTGGTGGATTTGAGACAGATATCTATTTGGGTGCGACGGAAAACCTGTCGCCTGTGTCATTGGGCTCGGGAGATTCTGTTCTACTTGACGTGCGCGCCGATGATCCTGTTTTCAGAACCACGCTGAAGGCTGTCGCTCTGTCCGCAATGCTGGGCGATTTGTCAGGGTCTTTGGATGTTGCGGAACAAAGGCGTTTGGCGGAAAACTTAGCGGAGCTTACGCTGTCGAACCAAAGTCAGATTACTGGTTTGCGGGCTGAACTAGGATATGCTGAACAACGTATTGATGCTGCGGCTACCCGTACCGCAACGGAAATACAAGCAGTAGACCTGGGGCGCGATGCGCTTTTGGGCGTCGACCCGTTTCAAACGGCGACGGATCTTGAGGCCACGCAAAACCAGCTTGAGACGCTTTACACAATCACTTCGCGGTCTTTCCGTCTTAGCCTTGTGAATTTCCTTTCATGAAAACGCTTTTTAAATTCTTGACACTGGTCTCTCTGCTTTGGTGCGCGTTTGTATTGAATGCAGATGTTGCGGCCAGTCCAATCAGGCTTAAAGATCTTGTCGAGTTTGACGGTGTGCGTGGGAACGATCTGATCGGATATGGGCTTGTTGTTGGATTAAACGGCTCTGGCGACGGCATCAGAAACGCGCCTTTCACCGAAGAGATCATGTCAAACATTCTTGAACGGCTGGGCGTCAACATCACGGGCGAGCAGTTCCGCCCAAAAAACGTGGCGGCAGTGTTTGTCACCGCCAGCATTCCGCCATTTTCGCGGTCTGGCTCTCAGATCGATGTGACGGTATCGGCCATTGGCGATGCCAAGAGCCTTTTGGGAGGAACGCTGGTCATGACACCGCTAAATGCGGCTGATGGTCAAATCTATGCGGTTGCCCAAGGTACGGTGATTGCCGGAGGCAGCGCCGCAGAAGGTGAAGCTGGCGCTGTGGTGCAAGGCGTTCCAACCGCGGGTGTTATTCCATCGGGCGCGCGCATTGAACGGGAAATCGATTTCGAACTCTCGGCGCTGAACACCATGAGGCTTGCTCTGCGCGAGCCTGACTTCACAACAGCGAGCCGCATTGAAGCGAGCATCAATGCCGAATTTGGGCGGCCTGTTGCTTTGATGCTTGATCCAGGCACTGTCAAAATTGATGTGGACGCAACCAATGCGCGATCAACTGCGCATGCACTGAGCAGGATCGAAAACCTTCTTGTTGAGCCAGAGCGTCGAGCCCGCGTTGTTGTCGACCAAAGGTCGGGAACCATAGTGATGGGAGAAGATGTAAGGATTTCTCGGGTCGCAGTGTCTCAGGGAAACCTGACACTTCGCGTTGAGGAATCCCCTTTGGTGGTTCAACCAAACCCTTTTTCTCAAGGTGAAACCGTAGTTGTTCCCCGCACAACTGCGGAGATTGAAGAAGAACCTGGAATTGGGCTTGCAGAGGTGCGCCCAGGCACATCCCTCTCGGAAGTGATCGCCGGATTAAACGCTCTGGGTGTTTCGCCCAGAGATATGATCGACATCCTGAAAAGTATCAAAGCTGCTGGGGCTTTACATGCTGAGTTCGTTGTGCGCTGACATGTAAAGGCAAACTGACCTCACCATCTGCAAAATCAGTTGTCCTTGTTATTCTGATGAACCAGTGGAGTTAGCTTGTTGGAATGCAATCAGATTTGTCCGCTAAAAGTATCCGCGTACAAGGCCATCTGCGACCAAAGTCCATCCATCTGCAATCACAAAGAACGCCAGCTTGAATGGAAGCGAGACAATAGCAGGTGGGACCATCATCATGCCCATGGACATCAAAACCGCTGCAACGACAAGGTCAATGATCAGGAATGGGAGAAATAGCAGGAAGCCAACCTGAAAGGCACGGGAGATTTCCGAGAGCATAAAGCTTGGGATTAGTAAGGACAAAGGTGCGGAAGAGGTATCCGGAACATCCTGGAACTCCGGTCTCAATGAGGCCATGGCTAAGTACGTATCCTGATCAATCCGTGACGACATAAATGCACGAAAAGGATCAAGTGCCAGCCGAACACCTTCTTCGGTCGATATCTCTTCCTGTAAAAGAGGCACTATGCCCGCAGACCAAGCTTCGTTGAAAACGGGTTCCATTACAAAATATGTGAGAAACAAGGCAAGACTGATCAGGAGCATGTTTGGCGGAGATTGTTGAAGTCCAATACCCTGTCTTAAAATCGCGAGCACAGTCACCATAAACGGGAAACATGTGATCATAATGGCCAAACCAGGGGCAAGGCTAAGGACTGTGACAAGAACAAGGATCTGTATCGCTCTTGCAGAGATCGATTCCCCTTCGCCGAGGGAAACTGACAACTCCTGTCCAAATGCAGGCGTCACGTAGGATGCGACTAGAAAGACGAGCGCCAGAAGGCTAGCGCGGTGAGAGAATGTCATCCCAAACCGTCTTGAAGATCTGCGACCTCTGTAAGGCGGACAGATAGCCGACCCAGGTTTTCGCCTTGCATTTCTTCCAATTCACCACGGGCAATCAGACGTTCTCCGACATACAGTTCGACGGCATCGTCGACCCGCTTGTCCAAAGGCAATACGGCGTTTTTTCCCATTTTGAGTAAGTCACGGATCAGAGGTCGCGCCTTACCAACAGAAATTGTGATTTCGATCGGTACGGCGGAAAATGGATTTCGCGTTTCTGTCTCATTGCGTTCGGGAACATCTAGGTCATCCGCCATCAGGCAACATCCTTTGTCTCAATGTCTGGGGTGTTGGCTTTGAAGAATGTGTCGATAACTTCTGTGATCCCATCAATCACGGAAGTGAAGTCAATCGCTTGTTCCTCTAGACCACCAAATTTGACATGCACCTGCCCGATTTTGAGCTGGGGGTCCTCGGCGATGGAAATGGGCATGCCTTCGCATTCATACAAAGTGTTTTTCAGCTCATTCACATGCTCGGTGGCACAGTGAATTTGAATTTGTTGATGTCCATGTGCTTCAAGCATTTCATGCACGACTTCATTGATCTTTGGGCCAAGCGTCTTTTGCGCAATTTTGGGAAGTAATGTGCTAACGATTTGATCTAGAAGCGGTTTCACTTGAAATAAAACATCGCACTGACTTTCCTTGAGACCGCACGAAATGTCCCGCAAAGCGTCAATTAGGTCAGCTGAATGAGACCCACGTGCCTCGTTGCTGGCGGCATTGCAGTCTTCCCAACCCGCCTGGTACCCTTTCTCGAAGGCAGCGAGTTTTTCTTCTTCCAGTGAGACATCGGATATCTCCAGCATGCGCCCATTCGCAATAGTGCCGAAGTCTTCAAGCAAGCCTGACAAGGACATCACGCGCGTTCCTCCTCGCCTTCCAGCCAACTCCGAAGGATTTCTACAGTCTCGTCTTGCCGTTCACCGATCATCAAACGCAATCGATCAACTGGGTCTTCGGGACTACCTTGCAGAGAGGGCAAACTGTCTCCGGCCAATAGGCTGCCAGTGTCATCTGCAGATGAGATAAGCGTCATAGACTCTGCGGACACATCCCCGGTATCAATCTCGCCAACCAGCGAAGGCATGCCTTCCAGTCCAGGTTCAGATATGCTGCGTGCCTTTGCTTCCAACTGAGGGGCCTCAGTTGACACTGGGCGCGACAGCAGCGGCCTTACGACAAATAGTCCAAGGACAAGAGCAACAAGCCCAAGAATTGCGGATTTGATCAGCGCCATCCAATCCATTGAAAAACTCGACAAAAAGGAACTTTGCGCATCGGTGCCCTGCTCGGGAATCAATTCAAATTGCATCGTCTTGAGAGTGATGACATCCCCACGTGCTTCATCAAAGCCTACCGCAGACGCAACAAGCTCTTTGAGCGCAGCAAGTTCTTCTTCGGAACGATTTTCGAATTGCTCTACACCCTGAGGATCAGTTTTGGATATGCCGTTTAACAAAACTGCCACTGTCAAGCGTTTGACCGAGCCGGGAATGAGTGTCACTTGGCGCTCTGTTTGAGAGACTTCGTAATTGATCCTCTCGCGTGTTTCGCTGGTTTCGCTTGATGAGGAGTCCGCACCGCCCGCATCGCCATCTGGCAGGTTTGAAGCAACCGTGACTTCAGAACCACCCTGATCAGAAGCCGCATTGGAAACTTCTTCGGTATCGGTGCTGATTGCGACCCGGCTCTCAGGGTCTATGACAGTCTCTGTAAAGGATTCGCTCTTTGTGACGTTCTCAACGCTGACTTCTACGACGGCATTTCCCGGGCCAACTCGAGCTTCCAACATACGTTGGACGCGGGCTTTGAGAAGCTCGGCTTTTTCATCTGTTGAATTAGGCTGAGCGTCATCCACGTGAGCAATTAGACTTCCATCACTGTCGATAACAGAAACATCGTCTGGCATGAGTCCGGGAACAGCCGACGCGATGAGAAACTTAAGCGCGCGGGCGTGTTGACCAGACAATCCGGTACCCGTGGTTTTAATTGATAAGGATGCTGATGGTTTCACATCACGTTGAAACGGGTTCGAACCTTTGTTTGCAATGTGAACACGTGCGGAGGAAACGGAGGGGTGTGTTAGAATAGTTCTGGCCAGTTCGCCCTCTTTGGCGCGCCAATACGCGGCATCAAACATTTGAGATGTCGTCCCAAATCCTGAGAGCCCATCCAAAAGCTCGTAACCGGATGTGGAGTTTGCAGGCAACCCTTCGCTGGCCAATGTCATGCGCAACTCATCCCGGCGCGATGCGTCCACATAAATGGCGCCGCCTTTTACGTCATAAGTAACGCCTCGTTGTTCAAGCGATTGGATGACTTCTCCCGCGGCGCCGCTGTCCAGGCCCGCATAAAGGAGAGTTAGGCTTGGCGTAGAGGCCACTTTGGTCATCGCAAGAATCGCAGCAAACACTCCGACAGTTGCCAGAGAGACAATTACGCGTCGTCGTGCGTCCAAGCTCATCCAGACATTCAGCAATTGTTGCAATTTCTTGCCTCCTGATCATTGGCGTTCTGCCAAGGCTTGTGCGCATGTTTCGCCGATCAGGCTTAACAATCGGTTAGTTTATACGTGCTTATCTGCGGCACATGTTAAAACCAGGACTTAGCCATGGCCGAACCAGAGGCTGAAATGCCAGAAGCGCAGACAAAGAAATCCAAACTCCCACTTTTATTGGGCATTGCGTTGCTCCTCGTTGGAGGAGGCGCTGGATTTTATGCCGTGAACTCAGGTCTGCTAATGGGTGAAGAGTCCAAGACAGAGTCGCATACAGAAGACGAGCATCCTGCCGTCAAAGACATGCCGGATATGTCATTTGTCGCGCTTGATCCGCTTGTTGTGTCCTTTGGTGGTGGAGATGGTCCAAACCTGAGATTTCGAGCGCAACTGGAGGTTCATGCGCCGTATCACGATGAAGTGGCCAAAGTCACACCTCGGGTCATGGACGTTCTGAATTCTTATTTGCGCGCTGTTGATCTGGAAGATCTTCGCAGAAATTCCGCACTTGTCACGCTTCGAGCGCAAATGTTGCGCCGTATTCAGGTTGTGACGGGCGGCAACCGAGTGAACGATCTCTTGATCATGGAATTTGTACTGAACTGAGGGCGAAATGATCGACATGATTGCAGATGTACTTTTGGTAGCTGGGGCTATTGGCGCAGGGTTTTACTGTTTTGTTCTCGCGCGCCGTCTTAGTCGGTTCAACGATTTGGAAAAGGGTATCGGAGGCGCCGTTGCGGTGCTGTCGGCGCAAGTGGATGACTTGACAAAAACACTCCAGTCCGCGCAGCACACTGCATCTGCGTCGACTATGTCTCTGGACGGACTAACAGATCGTGCGGAAAGCGTCGCCAAAAGGTTGGAAATCCTGGTTGCCGCGATGCATGACATTCCAACAGAACCGGTCGCTCAGCCATCTTCTTCGCAACAGGATACACAGCCCACTGCAGTCTTCCGGCGTCATGCAAACACGTCGAACGGTGATGCAGCATGAAAATATTCTCTCGAAAAAAGCAGTCAAAAAAGCCGGAAGTCTGCAGGTGATTATTGTACTGCTTATTGGTTCGGC
Organism: Roseovarius sp. W115; assembly: GCF_032842945.2. NCBI lineage: Bacteria > Pseudomonadati > Pseudomonadota > Alphaproteobacteria > Rhodobacterales > Roseobacteraceae > Roseovarius > Roseovarius rhodophyticola. The sequence goes on along the minus strand of NZ_CP146606.1, from coordinate 1,463,289 downwards.
ACTTTTACGCCTCGGTGAAGGCACTGGGCAAGCTCTCGCACGAGGTCCCGGTGAAATTGAAACCATTGCATCGCCACAAGCCGATGAGATCCCCATTTGTCCAACGCCGAATGACCTTGAAAACATTCTCACTGTTCTCAATCAACGTGAAGACGGTTTGGTTGAAAGAGAAACTGCCCTGCGTGACAGGATGCATGCGCTGGATATCGCAGAAGATCAGGTGAGCAAGAAGCTTGCCCAACTTGAACGTGCAGAACAAAATCTTAGAGATACAATTGCTCTTGCAGATACAGCCGCCGAGACGGATCTGGGTCGGCTCACGCGTGTCTACGAAACCATGAAACCGAAACAGGCTGCGGCGCTGTTTGAAGAGATGGACCCGAACTTCGCGGCCGGATTCCTCGGACGAATGCGTCCGGATGCAGCGGCCGCCATTATGGCTGGACTGAGCCCGGAAGCCGCGCATCTCTTCAGTGTTGTTCTGGCTGGCCGCAATGCCAATGTGCCGCGCGAATGAAATCAAAAATCTCAGCCATTTCTTAACTTCGCCATGCCAATTTAACCTCAATCTGTTTTCTGTGGTGAACGGTATGATCGGAATTATCGGTATTCTTGTAATCTTTGCGATGGTTTTTGGCGGCTATCTCGCGGCTGGTGGAAAGCTTGGGATTATTCTCAAAGCTCTCCCATTTGAGATGATGATGATCGGAGGGGCGGCAATCGGTGCGTTCTTGATCAGCAATGATATGGGGGCAATCAAGCATACAGCAAAAGACATCGGAAAAGTTTTCAAAGGCCCAAAATGGAAGCCAGATGATTACCGAGAGCTGCTATGTCTGCTCTTTGAACTTCTTAGGCTCGCGCGTGCAAACCCAGTTGGAATTGAAGAGCACATTGAGACACCAGAAGAGTCGACGATCTTCAGCAAGTACCAAAAAATTCTTGGCGACAAAGAAGCCATAGCACTGATCTGCGATACAATGCGATCAGCCTCGATGAACTACGATGATCCGCATCAGGTTGAGGATGTCTTGGACAAGCGCATGGAAGCATCCATGCATCACGCGCTACATTCCAGTCACGCGCTTCAGACAATGGCAGATGGTCTGCCGGCGCTGGGGATTGTCGCGGCGGTTTTGGGGGTTATCAAGACGATGGCCTCAATTGATCAGCCGCCAGAAGTGCTTGGCAAAATGATTGGTGGTGCTTTGGTTGGGACATTCTTGGGCGTCTTTCTTGCCTATGGTCTTGTTGGTCCCTTTGCCGGCAAGGTCAAAGCGGTGGTTGAAGAGGACGGTCACTTCTACCAACTAATTCGCGAAGTCCTTGTGGCCAATCTTCACAACCATGCAACCAACATCTGTATAGAAGTTGGTCGCCAAAACACGCCGTCGCATTGTCGGCCAAGTTTTGTCGATCTGGAGACTGCGCTTAAGGAAATGAAGCAGGAAGCGGCATGAAGTTTTGCGGCGCAATCCTGGTGTTTTTCATTTTGGGGCTTACACCTGCATTCGCGCAAAAAGTAACAATTCGAGCTGGTGAGCACCAAGGGTTTTCACGCCTTGTATTCAACCTGCCAAACCGTACTGAATGGTCGATTGATGACTTTGGAGACGGGTTCATTCTGCGGTTTGATGAAACGGCTCTTGTTCTGGATACAAGTACTGTTTTCGCAAAGCTCGACAAAAACAGGATCACAACTGTTAAAACTGCCAAATCTTCCAGTTCCGTTTATGTAGAGTTTGCCTGCGTTTGCAGGATCGAAACCTTCTGGCACGGCCGTTCTAGGCTGGTTGTTGATGTGATCGACATAGAGAGAGCCGAAGCAGCTCACTTCGTGCCGTCACGCAACCCAAATCAAAGTCTTGATATCAATCCAAAAACTGTTCCGGGCATGCGCCTTCCTGCTGAACGCACTTCTCGAACAGCACGGCTATTTGAAACCACTATGGGTTTGGATGAAACAGCCGTGAGCCAAAATCAAAGTGCTTCTGAAAGCGAGGCAAGAGTCGCAGCGATTTCCAAGACAAATAAAGAGCTTCTGCGAAGCCTGGCGCGTGCTGCAACTCAGGGCCTTTTAACGGCAAAGAATGCTTTGAAGGTCGAAAAACAACAGAAAGAAAACACTGTAAAACCGACGGATGGGCGCGACCCCGAAGATAACCAAGAGGATCGCAACAAAAATCTGAACCCTGCTGATAGTGTTAGCGTAAATGCCATCACAAGCATCGACCGCGATTTTCTGGCCGGGTTGGAAATCCTTGGATCGAAGGAGACGATCTCTGAGTGCCTTGCACAAGACCGCGTGGATGTTGGATCCTGGGTGGATGATGTTTCATTCTCTCAACGGATTGGCCCTTTAAGGATTGAACTCACAAACGAGCTTGATCGACCCAATATGAAGGCCACAGAAAGCCTAGTAAGATCTTACTTGTATTTTGGCTTTGGTTTAGAAGCTCTCAGCGTGCAAGCAAATGCCTCGTTCTCCGAAGACGACCGTGCAATCTACGCGACGATTGCCGCGATCATGGATGGTGATCCTGTGCCTGTGCCATCCGTCTTTCAAAATCAGCTCACGTGTGATGGTGCTGCGGCTCTTTGGGCGGCCCTATCTCGCCCAAGCTTATCGAGTGATTTGGATGCGAACTTAGACGCTATTCTCTTTTCATTTTCTGAGCTGCCCAGGCACTTGAGAGCACATTTGGGCCCTACTTTGTCGGGATTGTTTCTTAACGCGGGATTTGTCGAGGAAAGTGCGCACGTACTCAGGATTTTGGAACGCGTAGAAGAAACGAAAAACCCTGAGGAGATGTTGGCAAAGGCCGAGCATTTCGCAGCGACGGGTGAGGCTGAATTGGCAACTGAACATTTTGGAACTGTGGTGGAATCAGACAGTCGTCCTTCGGCATCTGCACTTGTCAAAATGATTGAAGTGATGCTGGAGCGCGGCGAAGTGATCCCGCGCGACATTGCCGATTTGGCTGGAGCGTACGCATATGAGCGACAGTATCATGATTTAGGTCCTGCAATCACGCGGGTACACATCTTGGCGTTGGCATCTTCAGGTGACTTTGCCGCAGCATTTCAGGTACTGGAAGCGACTGAGCAATTACCGATGTCTTCTGCAAACGGCATTCGCGCGGAACTCGCAGATATTCTTGCTTCCAGCGGTGACCAATTTGAAACTCTTCGATTTGCTTTGTCTGGACAGCTTGGCGAGGCGCAAAACCTTACCCCAGAAACGGCATATGGCATCGCCAAAACATTAAAGACCATGCGGTTCTATGAAGCCGCTTTGCTTTATTTGAACCGTTCTTTTCCAAAAACTCTGCAAAGAAATGCGCGTTTGTTACGTTCCGAGATATCGCTGGCGCAGGACAACCCAAGATCTGCGGAAGCCGCGCTTCTTGGGCTTGATGGTCAAGATGTGAATGTTCTGCGCGCGCATGCCAAGAGCATGTTGGGGCATCATGACCAAGCTGTGGCTCTGTACCAATCCGCGGGTATGGCATCTGCTGCGTTAAGAGAAGCGTGGTTGGCAAGAGAATGGGATAGGCTTCCTGAAGAAAGCGGAGTTTTTGGTGCCGTTGCAAATTTGTATGACGGACCAGAGCCACCTGTGGATGAAGGACAGTTGGCTCAAAGCAGTGCGTTGATTGATACAGCGTCCAACTCAAGAACAGCCATCGAAGCCATGCTGTCCGCTGTCCCCCGCCTGCAGGAAACAAATCCCTAGTTTTCACTTTAAATTACTAAATTTAAACGAAAAAGCTTCAGAGTTGCGGAAATTGAAGGATGAGCAACCGCAATCTTCGGAGATCGTTTTGGCTTTTATAACTCCCCACAACTGGGCTGTTTTGCAACTCTTGAAGGCTGACGCGTCTGGCCGCCTTGGCAAGTTGGAGTCGTCACTCCCACGCTGTCGCAAAGGGAGGTCGTAATGTTCAAAAATGCACCGGGCGCAATTTTTCAACCAACTGTGCTGCTCGCATTGGCGCTTATGGCCATCATCATCATGATGATCCTGCCGATGCCAGCTTGGGTATTGGATGTCGGCCTTGCCGCGTCTTTTGCATTGGCCATTCTGATTTTCACGGTCACTCTTTTCATTGAGCGACCGCTCGATTTCTCTTCATTCCCGACAATACTTTTGGCATCGCTCATGCTTCGTCTGTCTTTGAATGTATCATCGACAAAGCTCATTATCGGGCAAGGTCATACAGGTACGGATGCGGCGGGCGATGTCATTGAAGGCTTTGCCAGCTTTGTGATGGGAGGAAACGTGTTCCTCGGGTTGGTCGTGTTTGGTGTCCTGCTCATTGTGAATTTCATGGTGATCACTAAGGGCGCTGCACGTATGGCCGAAGTGGGCGCACGCTTTGCTTTGGATGGTATGCCGGGCAAGCAGATGGCGATTGACAGCGATATGTCTGCGGGCGCAATCGATCACAAAGAAGCCCGTGAGCGCAGAGAGCGTGAACAACAGGAAACCACTTTCTTTGGCTCATTGGACGGAGCTTCGAAATTCGTTAAGGGCGATGCGATTGCCGGTGTTCTGATCACGCTGCTTAACCTGATCGTTGGCTTGATCATGGGTCTTGTCGTTCATGATATGGCCATTTCCAAAGCGTTTGAAACCTATGCCATCCTAACGGTCGGCGATGGGCTGGTGACACAAATTCCGGCTGTCATTATCTCAATTTCATCTGCGTTGTTGTTAGCGAGGGGAGGTTCCAAAGGCGCAACTGACATCGCGCTCTTTGCGCAGCTCGGCCGGCATCCTTCGGCTATGCTGACTGTTTCGTTTTTGATGATCTTGTTCGCGATAGTGCCCGGATTGCCCTTCGTACCTTTTACAATTGGTGGCCTTGTCCTTGGCGGTGCTGCCTTCTGGCAGATGTCACAAAAGAAGAATGAGTCAAACAACGCAACAGAACCCGCTCCAGAAATCCTACCGGCCAGCAAGTCGCTAGGCGATCTTCTGGATCTGGACGATGTGCACGTCGAATTTGCGCCGGATTTGGTGAATATGGTGTTGGACCCCGGTTCTGGACTGGATGCTCGGATTGATAATATGCGGCGTCACATCGCCAGCCATTTTGGTGTGATACTCCCCGAAATTCGCCTCACCGACGAGCCATCATTGCCATCAGGAACTTACTTGATCCGCATACAAGGCGTTGAACAGGCGCGGGCAAATTTGCGGCTGGACCACGTTCTGGCTTTGGATCCTGCCAACCACCCGTCTTTGCCAAGCGGGGAAATCGTGAGTGAACCGGTCTACGGTGCACCAGCCTGTTGGATTCCGCAGTCTGAAGAGCAAGAGGCCGCTGTTTCTGGTGTCACATTGGTCTACCCGGCTGAGGTTTTGGCGACGCATCTGCTTGAGATCATCAAGCGCAATCTTGGCCGTTTGCTCACGATGAAGTCGATGCGATCACTGCTTGATGAAATGGTTAACCTCAGCGACTCTGCCCGTTCTGACGCGAACCGGAAACTGCTCGATGAAATGGTGCCTGATCGCGTTCCAACGGATTTGCTGCACGCCGTTTTGAGGTTGCTTTTGAACGAGCAGGTTTCGATCCGGAATATGCCGCTGATCCTTGAGTCTTTGTGCGAAGCCAGACAGGTCCACAAATCGACCGAAGCCATGTGTGAACATGTTCGCCAGCGACTGGGGTTTCAGCTTGTCTCACAGCTTGTCACCGAAGATGGAAATCTGCCTCTGATCCAGCTGGCACCTGAGTGGGAGGATACGTTTTTGACCTATCAGGTAGAAACTGACCGGGGTCGACTGGATGTCGCGCTACCGCCTGAACTCTTCAATTCGCTGACTGCAGCGGCATCAGAGCAAGTGGCGCAAGCCAGCGAAAGGGGGGCTTTCCCGCGATTGTCACATCAGCCCCGCGCCGTCGATTCTTGCGCACAGTGTTGATGGCAAAAAACATTACGAACCCGGTCTTGTCGTTTGAAGAGATTGGCGTCAATGCTCAGCCCACATTGGTCGGTGTGATCCCGGCATGACCGAATTGGCAGCCCTTCTGGATCTGACAAATCAGCTTTTATGGGTACATTTTGTCGTGTTCTTGCGCGTCGCACCGGCGATGGCGCTATTCCCCGGCCTAGGAGAGCAATCCATACCAGCGCGCTTCAAACTGTTGCTGGCCCTTATGTTTACCGTAACTGTAACACCCGTTCTCACTCCAGATCTGATCGAAATGCCGGACAATGTTATGGCTTTCACACAGGTCATCTTTGTAGAAATCGGGCTTGGCACATTGATTGGCCTTGGGTTGCGGCTTTTTCTCCTCGCACTACAGACTGCGGGGTCCATTGCGGCGCAGGTCACATCCCTTTCTCAAATCCTTGGCAGTTTAGGTGTCACACCGCTACCGGCGATGGGCCATCTTTTGGCGATTGGCGCACTGACATTGGGCATGATCCTGGGCATGCATGTTCATTTAGCCAGAATGCTTGTTTTGACCTACGAGGTCCTTCCAACAGCCGTCGTTCCCGATGCGGGTTCGGTCGCGCAATGGGGAATTTATAGAATATCAGATGCGTTCTCATTGGCATTTACCCTCGCCGCACCATTTGTAATCGTCTCGGTTGTCTACAACGTTACGCTCGGCGTGATTAACCGCGCCATGCCGCAAATGATGGTGGTTTTCATTGGCGCTCCGGTGATCACGTTCATGGGCCTTACTCTGCTGTTCTTGCTCTCAGCCATTATGCTGCGTTTATGGGTGGAAGGTTTTCAGGCGTTTATGATCAATCCGTTTGAGATTGTCCGATGAGTGGCAAACCAGATGACGATACCGACAAGTCGCACGAGCCGACGCCTCATAAGCTGGCAGAGGCACGAAAAAAGGGTCAAATCGCAAAATCGGCTGATTTGACTACGGCCGCAGCCTATGGTGGTTTTCTCCTTACGGCGCTTGTTGCGGGAGAGGCATCGGTAGACGCTCTCGCATCGTTGTTCAAAACACTGATTTTACAATCGGGTACGCTTTCGGAACTGTTTTTTGAAGGCAGTCAACATGTCGTTTCAGGTGCAATCCTGAGCATACTTGCCGTCGGTCTTTCGGCTTGGTTCATTTTACCGACTTCAACAGCATTGGCGTCCGTGTTTGCCCAACGCAGCTTCATCGTTACGCCGTCGAAGCTAAAGCCGAAATTATCGCGGATCAGCCTTATCCAGAACGCCAGAAACAAATACGGTCCAACAGGCCTGTTCGAGTTTTTCAAGAACTTCGCAAAACTGGTCCTCTATTCCTGCCTGCTTGCAATCTTTATGATTTACCGCCTGCCCGAACTGGCCGGGAGTCTGCATGCAGAACCGGCTCAGATTGGGGCGCTTATGGCGCGTATTTTGGTCGACTTCATGTGTGTTGTTCTGGGCATTGCGCTGGGCATAGGCGCAATTGACTACATCTGGCATTACTTCGACCATCTGAGACAAAACCGCATGTCACATCAAGAACTTAAGGAAGAATTCAAGCAAAACGAGGGCGACCCGCACCTCAAAAGTGAACGCCGCCAGCGTGCTGCGCGTGTCGCGTCGGAACAAATGATCAGTGATGTGAAGGACGCTGAAGTTGTGATCATGAACCCAACGCATTTTGCCGTGGCCCTGAAGTGGAGCCGAATGCCCGGGGCTGCCCCAGTTTGTGTCGCTAAGGGTGTGGACCATATGGCGATGACCATTCGTGATGTGGCCATGGAACATGGCGTGCCTGTCCGGCAGGACGCGCCAACGGCGCGTGCGCTCTTTGCCTCAACAGAAATCGGTGAGGAAATCGATCCGTCACACTACCGCGCTGTCGCAGCCGCAGTGCGTTTTGCCGAAGCCATGCGTAAACGTGCGAAAGGCCTGTGATGAGAAAAAACACGCTTCAGCAATTGTCAGATTTGACTAACGCTAAGTATCAAGCGGATTTGGCGCGTCTGGCGACCTTAAAAGAGGCCGAGGACAATGTGCGCAGTGCGCTGGATGAGTTAGACACGTCACGCAGACGAAACGCGGCCGCCTTGTTGTCCGAGCTGAATGGGCAAAAATCTTTGGGCGGTGATGTGCTATGGCAGGCATGGATGAGTCGTGCGCGCGAGGCCAGGCAACTGGAAATGGCACAAATTCGGGCGCAGAAAGAGCATTTGCTGCAAACTCTGCGTTTATCATTTGGTCGCCGGCTTGCGGCCGAGCAACTCAGAGAACGTTATTCTGCTGATACCCGAAAACAAGACAGCAAAAAGCACCAATCAGAACAGCAGAGCTTGAACATCCTAGACGCGGCTGGCAAGCAGGACGGTTAGAAAGAGCTACATGTCCTGGCGTGCTATGTCGGTGATAAGAACACTGGTCACCACGTCTCCAACGAGATTTTGCGCCGTATCCGTAAGAGCTGTGCGCAGTAAATCCATGTTGCGCGCCTCGGTGAATTCACCTTTGAAGCCGCCCATGTTGGCATGGTCAAACAGGACCTGCAAAAATGCATCACGCAGCTTGGGTTCGACCGCGTAGACAGTGCTTGTCTCACCTTCGGTAATTTCGATGCTCAGTGACATGACCACAAGAGCGTTTACAAGATCGCCTACCACGATTGGCACGACAAACTGATTGTTGAGCTTTACATACTCCGAAGAGGCGTGAGTGTTTTCAATACTCTTTGCGTCTTCTTCAACTATTGAGGCCATCTCTTGTGTTGTTTGTTTTGAAGGTTCTTCGACAGGCGCACGTAGAAAATACCCCGCCCCGCCGCCGCTGGCGAAGCCCAAAACGCCCATCAAAATAGGTACAATAAGTGCTTTCATGGCGGGGGCTCAGAATGGCAAAATCATATCAAGGACCTGCTGCCCGTAACGCGGCTGCTGCATGTCCGAAATCTGGCCGCGTCCTCCGTAGGAAATGCGAGCAGATGCAATTTTGTCGTAGGTGATTTCATTGCGCCGTGAGATATCCTCTGGCCGGACGTAGCCTTGAACCAGAAGTTCGCGCAGCTCAAAGTTCACCCGCACCTCTTGAGACCCGCGAATCTCCAGAACGCCATTTGGAAGAACCTGTGTGACCGCAGCAGCAATGCGCAGAGTTAGCTCTTCTTGACGACTGACGGAACCATTTCCGCCGGAACGTGATGACGAATCTATATTCACAGCTTCGGCGGAACTTGCGCCTTCAGGAAGACGTGGATCAATGCGTTGCGGGATACTCAACAGATCAGGAACGCTAAGTCGCTCCGAACCGCTTCGAGACCGGTCGGTTGAGTTGGAAATTGCGGCCTCTTCATCAATTTCTATAACCACGGTTAGAATATCACCTTGCTTAACAGCGCGCCGGTCACCCAAAAGCGATTGCTGACCACCACTCCAAAGCGATGCATGGTCAATATCGCGCTTTGCCGTGTGCTCGTTTGTCACCAGCGGCGCAGTCATCGCGCGTCGCTCAAAGGATTGCTCACTTGGGGAAAAGCTTGGCGGTTTTCCAAGATGATCCATGCGCGCGCATCCCCCAAGAAGGATGAACACAATAAAACTTCCGGCAATGACTTTCAAACCAGATATCTCCTATTTCGATACAATGACTTGACCACTTTTGCTGACACGACCAGACACTGTGCTGCGCGATGACAGGTTCATGACGCGCACAAGTTCCCCCAATCCGGCACGATCCAAAGACCGACCTTCGGTTGCGATGCGCAGCCCGTTAGTTTCGTAAATCAATTCAACAACTTGATTGCGCTCTATCACCGCAGGCGCCTGTACGTCGGCCTCTCTAATTGGTCGACCGGCGTAAAGCGCTACACGGGCCTCCTGACCAACAAGACGCTCGGGATCTGCTACGCCGCCCGGAACATCTTTTTCGATGTAATCCAAGTCGCGTTCGCTCAGCACAGTCATTGGCCGAATGGTGTGAGCTGCGACAATTGTATCCGCGCTAGCCGGGGTCGCGAGCGTCAAGGTGACTAGGGTTAAAGTGCGCAGAAACCTCATCAGCGCACCTGTGTTGTCGCGCTTAACATTTGATCTGCTGCTGTGATCACCTTCGCATTGAGCTCATATCCGCGCTGTGCTTCGATCAACTCAGTGATTTCACGCACGGCATCTACAGAGCTGTCTTCCAGATACCCTTGTCGCACAGTGCCCAGCCCATCTTCTCCTGGTGTGCTGGACAAAGGAGTCCCGGAAGCTTCGGTCTCAAGAAAGAGGTTACCGCCCGCAGCTTCCAACCCCTTCGGATTGGTAAAGCCCACCATGTTGATCTGACCTAAAAGCTGAGCTTCTGTTGCTTCTGCGAAATAGGCATAAACTTCGCCAGCTGCATTGATGGAAATGGTGCGCGCATCATCTGGGATCGTGATTTCCGGAGCGACCGGGTACCCTTCAGATGTCACAATCAACCCGTCGGCTGATCGTTTCATAGCCCCATCACGTGTGTAAGCCGACAGGCCTGATGGCAAGGTGACTTCAAAATACCCGCTGCCTTCGATGGCAAGATCCAGATCACCGCCGGTTCCCGACAAAGATCCTTGTGCCAATGTGATCGACACAGCTGCGGGTCGTACGCCAAGCCCAAGTTGCACGCCCGTAGGTAAAACCGTGCCATCGGCTGAGTTGACAGTCCCAGCGCGCGCCAGTTGCTGGTAGTGCAAGTCTGCAAACTCTGCTCGACGAGTATTGTATCCAGTCGTCGACATATTCGCCAGGTTGTTGGAGATCGTTTCAACCCGCATCTGTTGGGCGGCCATTCCGGTCGCAGCAATCTTCAAAGCGCGCATTTGTCCATCCTTCTGGTCTAGCGTGTGAGAGTTTTGATGACATCGCGGATGCGATTGTCTTCGGCGTCCAGAAAGCTCTGTCCCATTTCGTAGGCACGCTGAACTTCGATCATCCGCGTCATCTCACTGATCGGGTTTACGTTCGACCCTTCCAGAAACCCTTGCAGCAACTGCGGGGTGGCAACGGTGTCAAAAGTGCCTTCAACGCGGAACATGACACCGCCTTCGCGGATAAGGTCATCTCGGTTGTCTGGCATCACGACGCCAAGCTGCCCTAAAAGCCGCTTGCCCGCACTGATTGTGCCATCCGTAGAAATGCCAAGATCAGCGGCATCCGGTGGAATGAAAATCGGTGCACCTCCGGTGTCTAAAACACGATATCCATCATTCGTCACCAAATCGCCCTCTGCCGATAGCGAGAAGGACCCCGCCCGGCTCAGCCGTTCGCCATTGGGTGTTTCAATCAGAAAGAACCCATCGCCCTGTATCGCCACATCCAGCGTGGAGCCGGTCTGCGTCAGTGTGCCAGTGATAAGCGATGTCTGACCGATATTCGCCGTCGCCATGGACAAGGATGGCCCGTTTTGGGTGCGCGACACATGTTCGGAAAAAATGATGCCTTCTGCGCGGTACCCGGTGGTCGCGCTATTTGCGATGTTATTTGCGACAGTTTGCATTTCCCGCAAAAGCCCGGCTTGGCGGTTCAATGTTGTGTATCCCGTGGCTTCCATGTCAGCCTCCGATCATCAGCGGCACAAGCCGGTCTTGAAAAAAGCTACCAGGGTTTGGCTCATGAATCCCATAGTCAGCCAAAACACGGCCACGATGGCCGCGAGCTTTGGTACGAATGTCAAAGTCAGTTCCTGAATCGAGGTCAGCGCCTGGAACAGACCCACAAAAAGCCCAGCCACCAGCGCGACGCTCAGGATTGGAAGCGATGTGATCACCGCCACCCACAGCCCTTGTTTTAAAGTGTCAAAGAAAATGGTTTCGTCGAGCATGCAATTACACCGGCATCCGCAGGATTTCCTGATAGGCTTCGACCACCTTGTCCCGAACGGTAACGGCCGTTTCCACAGCCAGTTCTGTTTGTGCCAGCGCCTGAACCATTGCATGAGGATCAGCTTCACCCACCATGGCGGCAGTTGCCATCGTCTCGCCTTCTTGCAACGTGGCTGCAAAATCGCGTGCCAGGTTGAGTGCCGCATCTCTAGGTTGATTTTGGTCAGCCCGAGGGGCGGTGGCGGATCGCGCAGATGCGTAACTATGCACCGCGTTAACTGGGTTCATGTCCATTCTGGACTCCTTTCGTGGAAGTTATCGCCGTAAAAGATCAAGTAGGCTTGATGACATCTGTCGAGCTTGATCAAACAGCTTCAGATTGGCCTCATAACTGCGTTGCGCCTCTCTCGCGTCTGCAAGCTCGATCACAAGGTTCACGTTGGAACCTTGATAGTGACCCGTCGCATCAGCCAGCGGATGGCTAGGATCAAAAACCTGTTGCAATTCAGTCTTTCCTAGCCTCACCGGGCCGGCAGCAACGCCACCACTCTGCTGCCCGCGGCGCACGGTTTCAAAGGAAACGGCTTTGCGCCTGTAGCCGGGTGTGTCCACGTTTGCGATGTTTTCAGAAACGTGTCGAAGCCGCTGGCTTTGTGCCTGCAATGCGCTGCTTGAAACCGAAAGAGATTTACTGAAGTCTGTCATCCGTGCCTCATGACTCAACGACCCAATGATGTGCGCAGCATGGTCATCGCAGACTTGTAAACGGCGATCGCGCGGTCATGTTGACGTTTGACATCCACGGCATGAAGCATTTCCGTCTCAACAGAGACACTATTGCCATTGGGATCTGTCAGAGCGCCTGAGCGTTTAACGACATCAAAGGACATCGGTGTCGTGTTACCATGAATATGGGAGCCCCGAGTTGCCTTGAGGGCAAATTCGCCTTCGCCGGAACGGACATGTGTTTGGAAAGCGGGGATGTCATTTGCGGCGTATCCCGGAGTGTCTGCGTTTGCCATGTTCTGCGCGATCACGGATTGCCGTGCACCCGCATGCATGGCGGATGCCTGTGCGATACGGAATATTTCCACATTTTTAAACATTAGGGATTCTCCCGTGCTGCCTCAATCAAGGCTTAACCCTGATTCCTTTAGAAATTGTTTTCAGAAAATCATTTGGAGACTCTGATGAGCCTGATGGAACTACATGCGCTCAAGAACGAAATTTCGACTTTGGACTTGGTTCGATCTGTCGGCCGCGTGTCATCTGTGGACGGAACGATGGTTCGAGTGTCCGGCCTTTCAGGTGTTGCGCGATTGGGGGATCGTGTGCGCATCGTTTCCGCCGACGGCCAAAATGTGTCCGGAGAGATCATACGTCTTGTCGAGGGTGAAGCGTCTGTGTTGCCTGACGAAGCGCCAGTTGGAATTTCTCTGCGTGACCGCGTTGTCCTTGGGCGCCCTGGACAGATTTCTCCAAGCAATAGCTGGATCGGCCGCATTCTTGATCCCTTCGGCCGGGCATTGGACGGAAAGCCTCTTATGAAAGGGTCGTACGCCAGACGCCTGCAATCGCCTCCACCGATGCCGTCCCAAAGACGTGCTTTGGGCACTCGGCTGGAAACAGGTATGGCTGTTTTCAACACGCTGTTGCCAATCGTTCGGGGTCAGCGCATCGGCCTCTTTGCGGGATCGGGTGTGGGCAAGTCACAGCTTTTGGCCACATTAGGGCAAAACATGGCGGCCGATGTGGTTGTGTTCGCGCTCATTGGCGAACGTGGGAGAGAGCTACTGGATTTTGCCAAGAATGGCCTTGGTCCCAACGGCATGAAGCGTTCTGTCATCATCGCAGCCACATCAGATCAATCACCGCTTCTGCGGCGGCAATGCGCTTGGGCGGCAATGTGCGTGGCTGAGCATTTTCGTGATCAGGGCAAACATGTTTTGCTCTTGGCGGATCTCGATGACGCGGTTTGCAGAAGCTCATCGCGAAGTTGCGGTGGCTGCCGGCGAGCTTCCAGCTTTGCGCGGTTTTCCGGCCTCTACAGCACATATGCTCATGTCACTCTGCGAACGCGCTGGGCCAGGTGAAATGGAGCAGGGCGATATTACGGCGGTGTTCAGCGTGCTGGTCGCCGGTTCGGATATGGACGAACCAATTTCCGACATTCTTCGCGGGGTGCTCGATGGCCACGTCGTGATGGATCGTCAAATAGCAGAACGCGGTCGCTATCCAGCGATTGAACTCCTGAGATCCGTGTCACGCAGCTTGCCTTCAGCCGCCAGTGACAGCGAAAACGCCTTGATTATGCAGGCACGAAATCTCCTCGGCAGCTATCAGGCTTCTGAAACGATGATCCGAGCAGGGCTCTATGCAGAGGGCAGTGACCCTCAACTTGACCAGGCGATACGCGCATGGCCTGATCTGGATGCTTTTCTGGCGGAGCCAGAAGCACAAAACACGCAACATAGTTTCGACCGACTTGCATTGATCCTCAGACGTGCAACACAGTCGCAGGTTGGTGGGCCAGTAACCAAATCACCAAACAAAATTCAAGTGAGGGCAAAGAGTTAAAACGACCTTCCGGTGCTCATGGAAAACATCTTTGGGGTTGAATAATGCAACAGGCCTCGAAACAAGAGCGAATGAGAAACGAAGACGCCCAGTACGAAAAGCATTGAGACCAGGCGCGTACAAACACAGCTATTGTGGACCGGGATAGATGTGAAACGAAGCGCTCGGTGAGTTAAGCTTGAAGCAGACTGAGCGCTATGGACATTGGAGATTGTATAGTTGCGCTCTGGATTTGATCTCGAACCAAAAAACTGTGCAATACGGCTTCCCTTGTTTCGGTATCCGCCAAGGCATCTAAAGACTCTAGACCCAAGGTGCGCTGAGACTTTTCTTTAAAAACCTCCAATTGACGATCAATGTCCAATTGAGCAAATCCGGATGGCAGGCCAAGCGCAGTTTCAAATACTGTACGAAGCGGAGGCGTCCCGAGGATCTGAAACCAACGGGCATCTTCAGATGAAGACGAATTCGCGATCTCAACTAGCTCACGATCTGCATTGAGTGCCAGTCGCATGCTTTCGTTTCTCTCGCCGACAGCGACCTCGAATTCTCGTGTTCGAAATAGGTTGGTGATCTCGCGGCCAAAGCCTGTTTCAATTGTCCTGAGCGTCTCTGCTTCGCCAAAGCCGAAGGCTTCGGAAAGCCGGGCGTATCTGTCGTCCGCGAGCCGATTGGCTAGAGCATCGCTATCCTGTGTACCTTCTTCGAGGACGGTTTTTATCAGGTACCGGTTGTCAATATCGTCCTGAAGACCAAAGGCGCCAAGCGCCACGCGCAGCAATCGCCTATCACCAACCAGATCTTCTGGCGTGTGAATGGTGGCGATCGTTTTCTCAAAGTAGTCTGTGTCTCGCACGATCTCGGGAGATTTTTCGAACGCGTTCGTCTGGCTTTCGAGGGTATTTTGCAAAAACACCCAACCGCTGACGCCCGAAAAAGGGACAACTGGCTGAAACACTAGGCTGCGCCCCGCGCCAGAAGCTGCTTTTCGCGCGGCAAGAGCATGCGCAAGGCCTTCAGGCACTGATAGTGATGATCTTCCAAAAGCGCCTCTGTGGCACGTGTCAGCCAGGTTCGGCTCTCAGAGTCTAAAAACACCTGGCTCAACTCTTCGATTCTCCGCATCAACGACAGGCGCGTGTCCGCAGCATTGCTGTCGCCGCTCAGCACCAGTTGCACTGCGTAGCAAACGCGTCGGACCGGAGTTGTGGCTGCGTCTGGATGAATTGCATCCTTGAGTCGAAGAATATTTGCGTTCGGTGTCAAAATCGACAGACGTGATCTTCGGTCGCCGTTCTCAACAACGGCCCCGTTCACCAGAACACGTTCCTTTGGGCCAAGCTTTAGGACCAGTCCAGTCATGATGTTTGTCCTCCGCTGCGCAACCCGCGCATGATTGCCGTGTTGATCTCGATCAGCGGTTCGACAGTTCCTGTCTGCTTTAAAACCTGTGTACTGTGTTGGCGCGTGAACTCTGAAAGATAAAAGATCCTCGCGCGCAACTCTGGCGACAAGCCGTTTGACGTGCTGGCAACATCACTGGCCAGCAAAGTCCACAAGCGGCGGTTATCGTGCAAGGCCGCGGCAAGTTCCTTAAATCCCTTTCTTCCAAGGGAAGAGGCCTGCTTTAGCCGACTTGTGATGCGGGCGAAGGCATCGAATTCCGTTTCCTTGTGGGTTTTGACCGATTGAGTTTGGTCGCGATACGCGTTTTGCGCATATAAGGTGGCGTTCACAGCTCGTCCTTCCGCAGGAAATAATCTTTATAGGGTTTTGTTGTTAAAGGGATGGGGCGCCAGGATGGCGCCCCATCGTTGTATCAGCCTCTAAACAGAGACAGGATGGTTTGTGGTGCACTGTTGGCAATCGAGAGAGCCTGTACGCCGAGCTGTTGCTGCACCTGAAGCGCTTGAAGGCGCGCAGATGCAGCTTCCATATCAGCGTCCACCAACGCACCAATGCCTGATTTCAGCGAGTCCGTGAGATTGGAAATGAACTCGGACTGCGTTTCAATACGGCCTCGAACCGATCCGAAATCTGCAGCCGCATCAATGGCTGTTTGGATGAGGCCTTCGATATCCTCCAAGGCGCTTTCGGCCCCGGCATCAGTGGTCACATCAATGCCGGCCAGGTCTTCAAGGCCACCACCTTGCGTCACACCAACGGTTTCCACAGCTTGCAAGGAGAAGTTGTTGCCTGTGCCGGTTTCACCAGTGAACGTAATTGTGGCAACTCCGGTCCCCGCCACTGTCACAGCGGCTGCAATTGTAGATGTCTCTGCGAGCGTGCCGTCATCAATAGCGGCTGAAACGCGTGCATTAAATGCGTCCGCCAAGGCATTGGCGACATCCGCCTGCGTGTCGCCGTCACGTGCAACATAGGCAACCTCTCGCGTTGCATCATTGAAGGCCGCGCCAACGGTTCCCGCCGCGGCAGAGATGTTGACCTGAACAGCTGTACCTGCCGCTACAGTATCAATCACAAGTGTTTGCGTCGGTGGTGTTGCCGCGCCCGTCAAAGCAACTACCGAAGCCGCATCCAGTGCACCACTGATTGATCCGCCAGAACCTGTTGCTGTCGCCGTGCCAGCCGTGTAATCAGCTACTTCTAGGCCAAGATCGTTCTTTGACACATCGATATAGCTGATACCGACCGTCCCATTGCTTGCACGGTCAAGTGAGCTCAGAACCTGTACGGTCCCCGTGTCCGCTGTATTTTCACGGTTGGACAAGAGATTCAAACCATTGAATTGTGCCGCCCCCGCGACGGCTGTGATTTGATCGCGCAGAACGTTGATATCATCCTGGATCTTGCTGCGGTCCACGTTGGATTCCTGAGCGTTAACGATCTTTCCCTTGATGTCCGTCAGGAGGTCAGAAATCGTCTCCGATGCGTTTTGAGCGACGGCAACAGTTGATTCACCCAGTGAAAGACTGTCCGAAATCGATTGAAACCCCTTCACGTCGGCTTCCATCACTTTGGAAATTGCCCAAACGGCGGCGTTATCTTTCGCTGATCCGACGGTTTTGCCTGTCGAGATTTCGCTTTGCGTCGCCGCAAGGTTCTTGTTGATAGAACGCAGCGTTTGAAGCGCGACCATCGCGCTATTGTTTGTCAGAATGCTGGACATAAATTATTCCTTTAGCCTGCGGCGCTTTTGCGCCATTTGCAACATGTGCTCACGACATATGAGCAACCTCTGATGTCGTTCTGACCAGTGCGGGACCAAACCAGCCTGACCCGCGCCATCCGTCTCAGGACGCATGTCGGGTTCTCGCGCGGAAGTGCTAAAGGAATGCTAAACTCAATCCACCTTCTGAAGCGGATTTAGTGAAAATTAGAAAAACAATCGCTCAAGCGCGCTTTTCGACTTTGCGCACGACTTCACCTTCGATCACCTTTTTCTGTCCGTCTTTGCCATATGTTTCCAGATTCCGGCGAATATGGCGTATGGTGGCCAATCGCATGGACGCGCGTCGAATGCCTTGCAAAGCACCGTCAAGCAGCACCTGATTGCGCACGATCTTGCTATGCAGTTCCTTTAGTGGCTCTGCTTTGGTGCCATTCAACGCGTTCACCTTGTCAATTAGGTTCTCCTTAGACGCCAGAAGTGCCGCGATTTTCTCAAGATCACCTTTGAGCAGGGCCTCTCGTTCGTTTTCTAGTAAGTCGTCCAATTCATCAAAAAGGCTCTGCGTGGAACTATGCGCCATTCTCAGTCTCCATTAGTGCTCTCATAATATGCTCGGTTAGCCCCACACCCCCTGCAGCAGCAATTTGGTCTGCGATCACCTGTCGATGAAATGAGGCGAACTGATCTTCGCCCGAGCCGCCGGAAAACGAGTTTTCCTGCTCGCCAAATCCTGCAGCCTTTAGCATCTCAGCCAGAAACGTCGCCTCTAGTTTTTCGGCGGCCAACTTGATGTCTTCGGTGCGAGAAATGTTTGCAGTGGATGTTTTGGAGATAGGATTAACCTGTAAAATTTCTGTCACGTATTTCACTCGAATTGCTTGGAACTGATCTGCATTTGATCCCAAAGCGGTAAAGAACTGGTAACTGTGTTTTGCAATGTTGGCCGCGCTGAGGAAGAAATCCGCGGAGGCCGACATGTTGCATATTCTGATGAACCATCTTTTGGCGAGGACAGGTGCGGAAACTCTGTCTTCTGCCGCTGAGGTTGTCTCCGACGGGGTACCCAAGGGTGACTTCCTTGGCATGCTTGAGGACGTGATTGCTTCGAACGATGTGGACCAAAAGTTTGTCGATGGTCTTGCGACTCCGAAAAACCAAGCAAACTCAAACAAGCAAAGAGAAGAAGAGGCCGCACCGGGAAAAACTGTTGTCGAAGGTACAGACATGCGAGCGACGGCCTATGATATTGCCCTGGACGACGAGATCCATGGGGCAATTGAGTCCGAGATTGATCCACTCAACGTTGCAGTGTTGGCCAAACCCGCGGAAAACTTTGAAAACAAACCCACCCCAACAGAGAGCACGTCAGATTTTGTAGGTCATAACGACCACAAAATGCCAAAAGACGAAAAACCCCAGACGGATTTGGAGTTGCAAGAAGGCGTGGGCGTCACGCGTGTCTCAAAGTCATCAGGCATTTTGGAACGCGCACAACACCCGGCAAATACTCCTCAGGTTTTGCCAGACTCCACAATATTCCAAAAGCTTCCAGTCTCAGCGGGCGACAACTCAGTTCCCCGCCAAACTGCTCTGCATGCAACAAATGACGCGGCAGGCGAACACACACCGCCCGTACAGATCCAAAAAAACTCACCCAGAACTCATGAGGCAAAGCTTCATCAGGATCCCACTGCGACTCTCTCAGAGTTTAGAACAGCTAAGGCGCATGATCAGACTGCTCTCAGAGCTGTTTTTGAACCCGTTAAGCAATGGGAGACAATACCAAATTCTAATAAGGTACCTGAGTCGCCTGTTCCAACCAGGAATGTAACCGGCCTTATGCAGAACCCAACAGAAGGGATGGATGACCGGACGCCAAAATGGACGCCAGCCCAGATCAAGGTTCCACCGCCCGCAGTTAGCGACGCAACAACACCTCAAACACAAAAAGAGCCAACTGAGCCACTTCGCCCAGGGGTTCTGGCGCAAAATCACGTGCCCGCCAAATCTACCCAATCCGAGCTTCCTTCGCCGTACCAAAACGTCTCGTACCTATGGCCGAGCCGCACTAATCCGGATGCACCACGCGGGCAAAAAGCGTTCAGCTCTGAAGAACACACCCCAAAATTGGTCGCCCCTTCGGACAAGCCCACAGCGCCTTCTTCCCCTTCGCCTTTTTTGAGTCAGATGTCTTTTCCAAAATCGCATGCGTCATCTGGTCAAGAAGTTGCTTTCGATCTTCAGCCATCCTTCGCATCACTTGGCGCTACCGAGATTGTGCAAACCCCGAAGCAAGGGCACTCTACTGTGTTTCAGACACCAGATCTGCCCAGACATGTCGCCCAACAGATGGCAACAGCGGTTCGGACAACTTCAGATAATTCTGTCGCGATCACTCTCAAACCGGCCGAGCTGGGCCGTGTGCAAATCAGCATGTCGACGAGCGAAGCAGGCGTTGTTGTGCATGTCATTGCTGAACGCCCTGAAACTTTGGAACTCATGCGTCGTCATATCGATCAACTTGCCAATGAGTTTCAGGATATCGGCTATGGCCAATCAGAATTCCGCTTTGACGGTGCCGGGTCTGGTGAACGCCAGACACGCGATGATCAGCACAGTGAACAGAGCGGTGAAACCACCGCCCCCAATCTCCCTATGCTTCAGAGAGCGAGTGATGAAGGTCATTTGGCGATACCCGGCCACATTGACCTTGACCGCGTTGATATTCGAATTTGATCCAGAAAGGGCAAACTATGGATGTGTCGCAACCCACACAAACGCCAAACCAGACCCAACCCGCCAACCCGCCGGCGACCAGCGATCAGACAGACACAGTTCTGAGTTCTGATTTTGAAACCTTCATCCGTATGCTCACGGTTCAGATGCAAAATCAGGATCCGCTCAATCCGCTGGAATCAACGGAATTTGCAACTCAGCTCGCAACGTTTTCAAGCGTGGAGCAACAGGTTCTGACCAACGATCTCTTGAGTGATCTTGGCGCTCAGCTAAGCGCGCTTGGTGTCTCGCAGCTTTCTGGTTGGATAGGCATGGAAGGACGCGCGCATGTGCCTGTAGAGTTTGACGGGCAGCCGGTTACACTGACAACACATGGCTCTTCTCTGGCAGATACGCACGAGTTGGTGGTGCGCGATACGAACGGTGTGGTTGTGCAGCGATTAGAGACGACGGGCGAACGCCAAACGGTCGCATGGGCTGGTTATGACTCAAACGGAAATCCTTTGCCGAACGGGACGTATCAAATCGACATCGAATCCTTTTCACAAGGTGCGCTTGTGGCCACGAGCCCGGTGCAGGTGCACGGCCGCATAACTGAAGCGCGTATTCAGAATGGTCAGACTCATCTTGTGTTGGAAGGAGGGCAAGAAGTGATATCTTCGAACATCCTTGGTCTAAGAGAACCTTAATGCGCCCGGTCTTTGACCTGAGACATCAGATAAAGGCAGGGCGCACGCGACACTCATATCTTGCGCTGCAGTCGACCCAAAGCTGTGAGTCAGGTTTTGGGTCGAACGCCTTAAGCTACTCGCCCGTCAACTTAGTAATGTGATCAGAGCGGCTGTCATCCCGCCAAGCGCAATACCCAGGAAAAGCCAAAACACAGATTTCCAGCGGATTGCCGGTTTGGTTTCGACCTGAGGTGTCGACTGCCTTATCAGCGCCTGTTCCACAATCTGTGGTAAACGTGGCCCATAGCGTGACAACACCATCATCGTTTTCTGCAAATCCCGAAGCGCGGCACCGGGACCCAGGTTTTTGCGGATATAGTTTTCCACAACAGGTTTGGCGACCTGCCAGATGTTGATCTGCGGATTGAGGCTCCGTGCGACGCCTTCGACTACAACCATGGTCCGCTGCAAGAGGATTAACTCCGTACGCGTCTCCATCCCGAACCGCTCTGTCACCTCGAAGAGATAGCTGAGTAGCCCGCCCATAGAGATATGTGTCGCATCCATGCCAAAAATGGGTTCCCCTACAGCGCGCAATGCACGGGCAAACTCATCGACATCCTGATTGGCTGGCACATAGCCCGCTTCAAAATGCACTTCGGCCACACGCCTATAGTCGCGCTTGATGAAGCCATAGAGAATCTCTGCATAAACTCGCCGCGTGTACTCATCGATGTGACCCATAATGCCAAAGTCATAGGCAATGATGTCACCATCGGCCCTCACCTTGAGATTGCCCTGATGCATGTCCGCGTGAAAAAACCCGTCGCGCAGTGCATGGTTCAGGAAAAGCTGCAAGACACGCTCGCCAAGCTCAGCCCGATCATGCCCTGCCTGATCCAATCCGTCATTGTCACCCATGGGCACACCATCGGCCCACTCCATTGTCATCACACGCCGGTTTGACATGTCCCAGCGAATAGCGGGAAGCGCAAAGCCCTGATCATCTGTGATGTTGGTGGCAAACTCGCTGGCCGATGCAGCTTCAAGCCGAAGATCCAGTTCGCCCTGCACCACGCCTTCAAAATGCTGAATCACTTCCCGCGGCCGCAGCCGTCGAGAAGATGGCGACAACAGCTCAATCATGCGCGCGACAAAATAAAACGCGTCGATGTCCTTGCGGAACGCTTTCTCAATACCGGGCCGCAAAACTTTGACGGCCACCGGGTCACCTGTGTCTTTCAGGCGCGCCTTGTGAACTTGTGCAATCGACGCCGCCGCGACCGGTTCGCTAAACTCGGTGAAAAGCGCGTCAACGTCATGGCCAAGCTCTTGTGCGACGCTTGCTTTGGCCTTGGCCACGCTGAAGGGCGGCAGCTTGTCCTGCAAAACGCGCAATTCGGTAGCCAGATCATCACCCACGATGTCGGGCCGCGTCGAAAACACCTGACCAAATTTGATATAGGCCGGGCCAAGGGCCGTGAGTGCGCGCAGCGCAGGCGGCATTGAGGTATCACCCTTGTAGCCCAGCCACTGAAACGGCCAGGCCAGAAAGCGCATCGTGCCGCGCACCAGCGGCGGCGCATCCATCGCATCCATGATAAGACGCATGGCACCTGTGCGTTCAAGCGTTGCCCCCGTGCGGATCAGGCGCAGAATATTGTGTGGCCCGCGCACCGCTTAGATTTTCCAACCGGAATGCAAACAGGCGATGCCCATGCTCAGATTGCGGTACTTGGCCTGCTCGAATCCCGCAGCTTGGATCATCCTGAGAAATGTTTCTTGGTCCGGAAATTTGCGGATCGATTCGACCAGATACTGATAGCTATCGCGATCATTGGCGATCATCTGACCCATGCGCGGAATGATGTTGAAACTATAAAGATCATAGGCCTTCTGCATCATGTCGTTGGGGATTTGGCTAAACTCTAGAACCATAAGCCGCCCGCCCGGTTTGAGAACCCGGTATGCCTCAGCCAAAGCCTCCTCTGGGCGTGTCACGTTTCGAATGCCAAAGCTGATCGTATAGACATCAAAACTGTTGTCCTCAAATGGCAAGACCATGGCATCGCCGACGATCCATTCCAGCTGATCGGCCTTCTGTTCAGCATCGGCACGCTTGCGCCCTTCGACCAACATTGGCTCTGTCAGATCAAGAACCGTCGCATGACCGCTGCCCGCGCGGTTCAGAAACCGAAAGGCGATGTCCCCGGTGCCGCCGGCCACATCCAATAGTTTTTGACCAGCCCTTGGCGCAAGCCAGTCCATCATCGCGTCTTTCCAGATGCGGTGAATGCCAAAGGACATGGCATCGTTCATCACATCGTACTTCGACGCCACAGACCCAAAGACGCCTTGCACCCGCCCGGCCTTCTGGCTTTCGGGGATATCTTCAAATCCAAAATGTGTTGTTTTCTCGGTCATTTCCGCGAGAGGCCTTGCTGTTTTCTATCTCAGACCTTCTTATAGGCCGCTACGTGCGGGTTACAATGCGCCGCTTTGCCCATCAGAGGACCTAAAATGCCTGAACTGCCAGAGGTAGAGACAGTACGTCGCGGCCTGGAACCGGCCATGACAGGTGCAAAAATTGCCAAGGCTCAGGTGAATCGCCCCGATTTGCGCTGGCCCTTCCCCGAACGTATGGCAGAGCGGCTGACGGGTGCCACCGTTCGCGGTCTGCGCCGCCGGTCCAAATACATCCTTGCAGATTTGTCTTCAGACGAAACGCTGCTTGTTCATTTAGGCATGTCTGGGCGTATGTTGGTCTCGGGCGACCCGTTGGGACAGTTCGTTCATACCCACCCAACCCCTGCAAAACATGACCATGTGGTGCTCGATATGGACAATGGCGCGCGCATCACCTTCAACGACCCGCGCCGCTTTGGCGCGATGGATCTGATGCCTACCCGCGAGATCGACAGCCATCCATTGCTGGCCAAACTTGGCCCCGAACCATTGGGCAACAGCTTTGATGAACCTTATCTGCTGCGAGCGCTGAAAGCGAAGAATACACCCATCAAATCCGCCCTTCTGGATCAACGAATCGTTGCCGGTCTGGGAAATATCTACGTCTGTGAAGCTCTTTACCGAGCGTCAATTTCGCCCAAAAAACGCGCAGGGGGCCTGTCAAAACGCCGCGCCGCTGCGTTGGTTCCCATCATCCGAGAGGTGCTGGCCGATGCCATCGAGGCGGGAGGATCCTCTTTGCGCGATTTCCGCCAAGCCGATGGAGAACTTGGATATTTTCAGCACAGATTTGACGTCTACGGTCGCGAAGCAGAGCCCTGCAACCGCCCCGATTGCAAAGGAACAATCCGCCGGATCGTCCAATCAGGTCGATCCAGCTTCTATTGCGCGCAATGCCAAAGATGAGGTTGATCCGAGCCACGCAAATGGTAATGAATCACTTTTGACAGAAACAAACAAAGGCAGATTTCATGGCCTATGAGACGATCATCGTCGAAGTAGAAGACCACGTCGCCAAAATCACCCTGAACCGCCCCGATGCTTTGAACGCTCTTAACAGTCAGTTGTTGAGCGAACTGGTCGATGCCCTTCAGGATGCGCAAGGCAACGACAAAGTGCGCTGCATTGTGCTCACCGGTTCCGATAAAGCCTTCGCTGCGGGGGCAGACATCAAGATGATGGCCGAGAAAAGCTTCGTCGAGGTATTTTCCGGTGACCTCTTTGGACCCGAGGCCGACGCGATCATGCGCGTCCGTAAACCCATCATCGCCGCCGTCTCTGGCTACGCACTGGGCGGCGGGTGCGAATTGGCAATGATGTGCGACTTTATCATCGCCTCAGACACCGCCAAATTCGGCCAGCCCGAGATCAATCTTGGTGTGATGGCCGGTCTTGGCGGTTCGCAACGTCTGACACGCTTTATTGGCAAATCCAAATCCATGGACATGAACCTCACCGGTCGCTTCATGGATGCCGAAGAAGCCGAACGCGCGGGCCTCGTCAGCCGTGTGGTCCCTGCCAAAAAGCTGCTGGATGAGGCCATGAGCGCCGCTCAGAAGATCGCAGAGAAATCGATGGTCAGCGTGATGGCTGTCAAAGAAGCGGTCAATCGCTCGTACGAAGTGCCACTTGCCGAAGGCTTGCTATTCGAACGCCGCGTCTTTCACTCGCTTTTCGCCACCGAAGACCAAAAAGAGGGCATGGCCGCCTTTGCGGAAAAGCGCGAGGCGCAGTTCCGCGACAAGTAATGTGCGGCAAGCGCTTCGCGTCTCAGTTCACATAATGCACTTTATTGAAGGTCTCGCGCATCACTTGCGTGCGCGGGGCCACGTCGCCAGGATTTCCTGACAACCCTTCCGCAATCAGATCGGCAAGATCAGGCACATGGTCGGGTGTCACGCCCCAACGTACCAATTCCGGGGTGCCAATCCGCAGACCGTTCATGTCCGCCTCAACCGCTTCAAGTGGAAGCCCAATACCGCAAGCGAGAAAACCGGCCTGTCGCAAAGTCTTGGATGCGGCCTGCCCACCGCCATAGCGCGCAGCCTCTACAGCGAACTGATGCGATTGCGTTAGGCCATGTCGCGTTTCAAACACCGGGACATCCCGGTCCGCCAACGCCTTGGCCAAAGAGAGCGACAAGTCGATCATCGCATTGGCATAGGCTTTGCCATGGTCGCGCCAATCAAGCATGGTGATGGCCAGAGCCGCCGATTTTGCTGCATCAAAATTGGCGGTCATTCCGGGAAAAGCGATCGCATCAAGGCGCTGGGCCAGGTCGGCCTCATTCGTCACGACAAGACCGCCAGCGGGGCCACCAAGGCTCTTGTAGGTGCTCATCGTCATCACATGTGCGCCTTCACTCAACGGATTGCGCCATGCGCGCCCGGCAATCAGCCCGCATTGATGGGCGGCATCAAACAAAACCTTCGCCCCCACCTCATCCGCGATCTCGCGCACCTCCGCCACCGGATGCTGAAACAGGTTCAGACTGCCGCCAATGGTGATGAGCTTGGGCTTTTCAGATTTGGCAAGCTCGCGAAGCGCATCCAGATCCACGGTAAACCCATCTGCGTTTACCGGCGCCGGCACAGAACGCAGACCATAGAGTCCGGCACAGCCCTCTGCATGATGCGTCACATGCCCGCCAATCGTGGCTGGCGGGGCAATGATCGTATCACCCGGCTGACAGGTGGCCATGAAGGCATAGAGGTTTCCCATTGCGCCCGAGGCGACGCGAATTTCCGCAAACTTCGCCTGAAAAATCTCAGCAGCCAGTTCGGCGGCGATGACCTCTATCTCTTCGATGGCTTCCAAACCCATCTCGTACTTGTCGCCTGGATAGCCAAGAGACGGCCGCGACCCCAGCCCTTTGGCGAGAACCGCCTCTGCGCGAGGGTTCATCACGTTGGTGGCGGGATTCAGGTTGAAACAAGCACTTTCGTGGATCACCCGGTTGTCTTCAACCAGCTGAGAAATTCGGTCAAGAACCGTAGCACTGCAAGATTCCGCAGTCTGGGCCGCAATTTCTTGAACTAGCGTCTCACAAATTTCCGGCACCCAGTTCCTTTTCATGAGATGCATCAACTCTCTCCCTTTGGTCTCATCCAAGCATCACCCGCCTCGACCTGGTCGGCAAACCAGTTTATCAAAAATTGAGTTTAGAAAAACTAAGGCTAGAAAATGTCCATCTCACCTCCTCGGCCGAAAAGTCCACCTCTGAATGCATTGAGGGCATTTGAAGCCGCCGCGCGACTGGGTGGCTTTGCCAAGGCTGCTGAGGAACTATCTGTCAGTCCGGGTGCGATATCCCAACATATCAAATCGCTTGAGAGCTGGGTGGGCGTGGCGCTGTTCGAACGACAGTCACAGGGCGTTGTGTTGTCTCAAACCGGCGTGCGTTTGGCGCCTGGGTTCATCAAAGCCTTCGATGCGTTGGGCGCGGCAGTACGAGATCTTTGCGATGAAGCACCTGAACGTGCCATCCAGATCGCGGCGCTGCCAAGTGTTGCGCAGCTTTGGCTGCCATCGCGCATGTCAATTTTGCGGTCCGAGTTTCCGGGCACAAAATTATCAGTCACAGCTTTGGAAGACCCTCCAAACCTGAAGCGTGACATCTTTGACATGACGTTTTTCCTTGGGGCACCAACGGGTATCAGGGAAGAGACCGTTCTTGAGGAAGATGAAATATTCCCAGTCTGCGCCCCAAACATTGCGGCCCGCCTTAAAGCACCATCTGATTTGCAAGCCGAAACGCTTATCCTTGATGCGTCTTGGCGGGCTGACTGGAGTATGTGGTGCGAGGCTGCTGGCTTGGACCTTCGGAACTTGGAGGAGGCCGCACAATACTCTCTTTACGCTCTGGCCCTTGAAGAAGCCCGAAACGGTGCAGGCGTCTTGATCGGTCACAAGAGTCTCGTGCGACCTGCGTTACGAGACGGCAGCCTGGTCGCCCCGTTCCAGCATCGAGTTTCCACCGGTCTCTGCCTGATCATGACAGCCACCAAGCGCGCGCATGCTTTGGCCCAACGCATCAAGGGGCTTGTGACCTGACGGATTGAAGTTGGTTTTTTAAGCTTTGCAAACGTGGCTAACTTGGCTATATGCCGCCGCAAGACATGCGCGTGCGGCCCGCTCTGGCCAGAATCACACCGGCTGTGGACCTGCCGGATCGGGTTAACCCTCGTGCACCAATGAACGACATGAACCCGAGAAAAGGTCTAAACCCATGGCTAATACTGCCCAGTCCAAGAAACGCGCACGTCAGAATTTGCGCCGTCTGGAAATCAACAAAGCACGTCGCTCACGGATTCGAACATACCTCCGCAAAGTCGAGGAAGCGATCACATCCGGTGACAAAGATGCCGCACAAAATGCACTCCGCGCGGCTCAACCAGAGCTTATGCGCGGTGTGAACAAAGGTGTGTTTCACAAAAACACGGCTGCACGAAAAATGTCTCGACTGGCCGCCCGGGTCAAAGCTCTGGGCTGACTTTGTGAGCTAAGTTATTGATCGAAAAAGAGGCCCTCCCTTAGGGCTTCTTTTTTTGTCGGAAGCTGAAAAATAAGCCCGATAGATTCTTTTCGCGCAAAGCCGCTGTCAAGCGCGAAGATAAGTTGCCGACGCCCAGAGTCAGTTGCTAATTTCACGAGGCGATTCACGCTTGGGGGGACAGACTTTTATTCCGCGCCGACCTTTCTGCGGTTGGTTTATTGGTACTCACGTTGTTTGCGGACGTAAGTCAATTGTCCATCAACATAGCGCGTAACACGGAGCGGTTCGACCTGATCTGGGGACGATGTGGTCAACCTCTGTTGCGAAGCTAAAAAGCCGTAAGAAGGCTCTGTGTCTGGTCATACGTGGGCTGGGCAAAGCGGAGCTGTGTTTTACGCCCACTGAATGTGAGCCGCACAGGAGGAGTGTGCAAGGAATTGTGCGCTAAAGAGCAACACTCGCGGTGGAACAGGTGAGCATGACACGGGAACAATGGGGCCAAATCAAACAAGAATTGCTGGAAACAGTAGGGCGCAACAACTTCAAACACTGGATTGAGCCAGTCGATCTTGCAGGGATTACGGGCGACGTCGCACTTTTCGATGTCCCGAATTCTTTTCACGGAAACTACGTATCGCAGAACTTTGGTGAGCTGATGTTGTTCAAGGTCAGCAACATGGCCCCCGAAGTCCGACGTGTGGACTTTAAAGTTGCGGCAAACATTGCCGCCCGTCCCTCAGACGGCACAACACGTTCCGAGCAGGCGCCGCAACCCAAGAAAACTGCGATCCGGGCGTTTGATGGTCCGCTGACTTGCGCGGCTTTAGATGATCGATTCACTTTCGATACCTTCGTGGTGGGCAAGCCCAACGAGCTGGCCCATGCCGCAGCGAAACGAGTCGCTGAAGGCGGCCCTGTGACCTTCAACCCACTCTTTCTCTATGGTGGTGTGGGCCTTGGTAAAACGCACCTCATGCATGCTATCGCGTGGGAGCTTGAAACCGCACGCCCTGACCTCAACGTCGTCTACCTGTCAGCAGAGCAATTCATGTACCGTTTCGTACAAGCCCTGCGCGACCGCCGCATGATGGACTTCAAAGAGATGTTCCGCTCGGTTGACGTCCTCATGGTCGACGACGTGCAGTTCATCGCCGGCAAAGACTCTACCCAAGAGGAATTCTTCCACACATTCAACGCCTTGGTCGACCAAAACAAGCAAATCATCATCTCCGCAGACCGCGCTCCGGGCGAGATCGCAAATCTGGAAGAGCGCATCAAATCCCGCCTGCAATGCGGCCTGGTCGTGGATCTTCACCCCACTGACTATGAGCTTCGTCTTGGCATCCTGCAAACCAAGTCAGGCAGCTTTCTCAAACAATACCCCGGCCTCAACATGGCCGACGGCGTGCTCGAATTCCTCGCGCATCGCATCTCAACCAACGTCCGTGTCCTCGAAGGTGCACTCACCCGGCTTTTCGCCTTCGCATCTCTTGTCGGCCACGAAATCACGCTGGAACTGGCGCAGGATTGCCTCGCCGACATCCTCCGCGCCTCCGAGCGCAAAGTGTCCATCGAAGAAATTCAGCGTCAGGTGTCCGAGCATTACAACATCCGATTGTCCGACATGATCGGCCCCAAACGCGTACGCAGCTTCGCCAGACCCCGTCAAGTCGCCATGTATCTGTGCAAGCAAATGACCAGCCGGTCCTTGCCGGAAATCGGACGCCGATTTGGCGGTCGCGATCACACCACAGTCATGCATGGCGTGCGCCGGATCGAAGAGTTGAAGGTCCAGGACGCCCAGATTGCAGAAGATCTGGAAATCCTGCGGCGCGCACTCGAGGGCTAAGAACACAACAAAACGCTTGAGCCTAAGGCGGAGTTTGCTAACGTGCCGGTCCCAGAGCCCGTCAGAGGCCATATGCAGGGAGCGAGGGCATGAAACTCAGCATTGAACGCAGCACGCTATTGAAAGCCGTGTCTCAGGCCCAGTCGGTCGTTGAAAGACGCAACACTATTCCGATCCTCGCTAATGTGCTGATCGAGGCCGAAGGGGACTCTGTCCTCTTCCGCGCCACGGATCTTGATATCGAAGTGCTCGACAAGGCTCCGGCTCAGGTGGAGCGCGCAGGCGCCACGACGGTGTCCGCTGTCACGCTGCATGAGATTGTGCGTAAATTGCCGGACGGTGCGTTGGTGACACTGGCCGACGATGGCACCAGCGGGCGTCTGACGGTCGAGGCCGGGCGCTCAAACTTTTCACTGGCCACCTTGCCGAAAGAGGATTTCCCGGTGATGGCCTCATCGGAATACACCAGCAACTTTTCTGCCAAAGCGCCCGAACTACGCCGCCTCTTCGACAAATCAAAATTTGCGATATCGACCGAAGAAACCCGGTACTACCTGAACGGCGTCTATATGCATGTGGCCGAGGGTCAGGGTGGCAAGATGCTGCGCTGTGTCGCCACCGATGGTCATCGGCTGGCGCGCATCGACTCAGAGTTGCCCGATGGGGCGGATAATATGCCGGGCGTGATCGTGCCGCGCAAAACCGTGGGTGAGTTACGCAAACTCCTGGAAGATGACGACATGAGCATAGCGGTGTCGGTGTCTGAGACCAAGGTGCGGTTCTCCACACCGAACATCACGCTGACCTCCAAGGTAATCGACGGCAGTTTCCCGGACTACACACGCGTCATCCCGCAAGGCAACACGCGCAAGCTAGAAGTAGATGCGGCTGAGTTTGCTCAGGCGGTTGATCGGGTCGCAACCGTGAGTTCTGAACGCTCTCGCGCGGTGAAACTGGCACTCGATGAGGACCGTTTGGTGCTCTCCGTGAATGCCCCTGACAGTGGCGCTGCGGAAGAGGAGCTGGCCGTTGCATACGGGGACGAACGGTTGGAGATTGGGTTCAACGCCAAGTATCTCCTTGAAATCGCAAGTCAAGTTGATCGGGAAAACGCTGTTTTCATGTTTAACTCCTCCGGCGACCCGACCCTGATGCGTGAGGGGAATGATACCTCTGCGGTCTACGTCGTCATGCCGATGCGGGTGTGATCGGGCATTGGAATTTTCCAAAATTCCATTCTAGAAAATGCGAATTTTCTAGCCCGTTTTCTACGCAGAAAACGGCGTCGTACCTATGACAGAGCTTTGTCTGACACATCTCACACTCTCCCACTTCCGCTCGCACAAAACCGCGCGGATCGAAGGAGACGGTCGGCCTATCGCACTCTTTGGCCCCAATGGCGCTGGCAAGACAAACATCCTCGAAGCGGTCTCACTTTTTCTCCGGGGCGCGGGTTGCGCCGATCTGCGGCGCAAGACATGGCGCGCCGACCAGACGCTATCGGATGGAAACTGACCGGCCATTTGCGCAGTCTTCACCAAACGCATGAGATCGAGATCTGGTCAGAAGAGGGCAACGCCCGTCAACTCAAGATCGACAGCAAACCTGCCAGCCAAATCGCGCTGGGTCGGATTGCCCGTGTGCTCTGGCTCATCCCGTCGATGGACCGGCTCTGGATCGAAGGGGCAGAAGGTCGGCGGCGTTTCCTCGATCGCATGACGCTCAGTTTTACGCCCCTCCACGCCGAGGCGACACTAGCCTATGAAAAAGCCATGCGTGAGCGCAATCGCCTGCTCAAGGATCAGGTGCGCGATGGCCATTGGTATGTCGCGCTTGAACGCCAGATGGCCGCGGCAGGCACGGCCATTCACACGAACCGGGTTGCTGCACTTGAGCAGCTTAGCCAGGCACAGGCAGAGGCCCAGACGGCCTTTCCAACGGCAGAGCTAGAACTGACCACCACCGAAGGCGAGATGCCGCTCTCCGAGGATGATTTTCGCGAGGCTCTGCATGAAAGCCGCTTTCGCGACATCGCCGCCGGTCGCACATTGGTTGGCCCGCACCGGGCTGATCTCTACGGGGTGTATGCCGCCAAGGGTGTCCCAGCCTCGGACTGTTCGACCGGGGAGCAAAAGGCACTGTTGGTCTCGCTCATCCTCGCAAACGCCCGCGCGCTTGCGCGTGACTTCGGGGCACCCCCATACTTCTGTTGGATGAGGTCGCAGCGCATCTCGATGCAGACCGACGGGCCGCGCTCTATGATGAGATTTGCGCGCTTGGGGTCCAAGCCTGGATGACGGGGACGGGCCCTGAACTGTTCGAGGAACTTGGGGACCGTGCGCACCACATCCATGTAGACGAAACTGATGGCGCGTCGCATTTGGAGACCATCAAATGAAGTCACCCGTTGGTCCGGCCATGCGTGCCGAAATTGAAAGTGCTCTGACCGCCATCGAGCAGGAAGACGGCGTGCGTATCCTCTTCGCCGTTGAATCCGGGTCCCGGGCCTGGGGGTTTCATTCTCCTGACAGCGACTACGACGTGCGGTTTGTCTATGCCCGTCCGCGCGACTGGTTCTACAAACTGGGCAAGAAGCGCGATGTCATTGAGCGACCCATCGACGACGAGCTTGATCTCTCCGGCTGGGAGCTTTCCAAGGCGCTTGAACTGGCGCTGGGGTCGAATGCCGTGATTGCGGAATGGCTACAGTCACCCATCCAGTACCGCGCCCAGCCGGGCGTCATAGACCAATTGACGACGTTCACGGAGCAGGCCCTGAGCCGCAAGTCTGTGACATGGCACTACCTGTCCCTGATGCGGCGTCAGAAATCTCGCGTGCGCGATCCAGAGGGACGTCTGCGGGTCAAGCGTTGGTTCTACATTCTGCGCCCTGCATTGGCGTTGCGATGGTTGCGGCTCAACACTTCTGCCATGCCGCCGATGGATTTGGCCCGCCTGCGAGCCGGTGCTGGCCTCGACAAGAGCACCGAAGACGCCATTGATGCACTGTTGGTTCGGAAGATGGCGGCCAAGGAGAAAGCCACAATGGAGGGGGTCGATCTCTTGCTAGAGGAGCTTGTGGACTCCGAATGGCGCGCCGCCGAAGATTGGGTGTCTGAAGCCCCCAGAGACGACATCCGCGCGCTGTGGGAAGAGGCCTCACGACTGCACCTTGAACTGTCTGAGACTGCCTTCAGGTAGGTCTGTCACACCCTGATCCGCACCGACGTGATACCGACGCAATACCGACGTTTTACCGACGTTGCCAATCCCGGCTCCCACACCGCCTGAAAAACTGGCCCCAAACCACAAAATATTGTGGTCATGACGTGACAAACCCCCCAGAAAATCGTATAAAATCATGAAAAATACGAAGGACAGCCTGCATGGCAGAAGCAGCAGCGTCACCCGAAGACTACGGCGCAGATTCCATTAAAGTTCTCAAAGGCTTAGAGGCGGTTCGTAAGCGCCCCGGCATGTATATCGGCGACACCGACGACGGCTCCGGCCTCCACCACATGGTCTACGAGGTCGTCGACAACGGTATTGATGAGGCTTTGGCCGGTCATGCGGACCATGTTTCGGTGTGTATTCATCGTGATAACTCGGTTTCTGTCGGCGACAATGGCCGCGGAATTCCGGTGGAATTGCACGAGGAGGAGGGTGTGTCCGCCGCCGAAGTCATCATGACCCAGCTGCATGCCGGCGGTAAGTTTGACAGTAATTCCTACAAGGTGTCCGGCGGTCTGCATGGGGTCGGTGTGTCAGTGGTCAACGCGCTCTCAGATTGGCTGGAGCTGCGGATTTGGCGAGGGGACAAAGAGCATATTGCCCGGTTTGAAGGTGGTGAAACGGTGGATCACCTGAAGGTCGTAGGGGAGGCCAATGGACGGCGTGGAACCGAAGTGCGGTTTCTGGCCTCTACGGATACGTTCTCTAACCTGGATTACGTATTTGAAACCCTTGAAAAACGCCTGCGCGAGTTGGCCTTTCTCAATTCCGGTGTGCGCATCATTTTGCGCGACGAACGCCCCGCTGAGCCACTGGAAACAGAGCTGCATTACGACGGGGGCGTGAAGGAATTCGTCCGCTATCTCGACCGCAGCAAAACCGCTTTGATGCCCGAACCGATCTTTGTCACCGGAGAGCGCGATGAGATTGGTGTCGAAGTGGCGATGTGGTGGAATGACAGCTACCACGAAAATGTTTTGCCGTTCACAAACAATATCCCCCAGCGCGATGGCGGCACGCATATGGCGGGCTTTCGTGGCGCGCTGACGCGTGTCATTCAAAAATATGCCGCAGACAGCGGTATCGCGAAGAAGGAAAAGGTCAGCTTCACCGGCGATGATGCCCGTGAGGGCCTCACTTGTGTGTTGTCAGTCAAGGTGCCTGATCCGAAATTCTCCAGCCAGACCAAGGATAAGCTTGTCTCATCCGAGGTGCGTCCGGCGGTGGAAGGTCTTGTTAACGAAAAGCTGTCTGAATGGTTCGAGGAAAATCCCAACGAGGCCAAGATGATCGTCGGCAAGATCGTTGAGGCTGCTTTGGCGCGAGAAGCGGCGCGCAAAGCGCGGGAATTGACGCGGCGCAAGACGGCGATGGATGTGAACTATCTGGCGGGCAAGTTGAAAGATTGCTCTGAGAAGGACCCCGCCAAGACAGAATTGTTTATTGTCGAGGGCGACAGCGCCGGGGGGTCGGCTCAGACCGGCCGTGATCGCGGCACACAGGCCATTTTGCCACTGAAGGGTAAAATCCTCAACGTAGAGCGGGCCCGGTTTGATCGCATGCTCTCGAGCCAGGAGATCGGAAATCTCGTGATGGCGCTGGGCACGGGCATCGGACGAGATGAGTTTGATCTGAGCAAGCTGCGCTATCACAAGATTGTCCTGATGACAGACGCGGACGTGGACGGGGCCCACATCCGAACGCTCTTGCTCACATTCTTTTACCGGCAAATGCCGGAGCTGATTGAAGGGGGCTATCTCTATATCGCGCAGCCGCCGCTCTTTAAGGTAAGTCGGGGTAAATCCGAAGTGTATCTCAAAGACCAGCCAGCGCTTGAGGACTATCTCATCGAGCAAGGCACGGACGACACCATTCTGCGTTTGGGGGGCGGTGAAGATATCACCGGCCAGGACCTTGTGCGCGTGGTTGAAGAGGCGCGTCAGGCCAATCGCATCCTGGATGCGTTCCCGACGCACTATCCGCGCCATATTCTGGAACAAGCCGTAATCGCCGGTGCGTTTGAATCGGGCCGCGTGGATGCCAACCTTCAAGGTGTCGCGGATGCCGTTGCGGACCGTTTGAACCTGATCGCGCTGGAATGGGAACGTGGCTGGCAGGGAAGGCCAACGCAGGACCATGGTGTGCGTTTGGCGCGCATGCTGCGCGGGGTAGAAGAGGTGCGGACCTTGGATGGTCCTATCCTTCGGGGCGGCGAGGCGCGGCGGATTGGGCAGCTGACCAAGCCATTGCAAGAGGTCTATGCGCGTCCGGCAACGCTGCACCGCAAGGAGCGCACGCAGAGCATTTTCGGCCCATTGGACCTGTTGGATGCCATTCTCAAAGAGGGCGAAAAGGGCCTGTCTCTGCAACGCTACAAGGGCCTTGGCGAGATGAACCCAGATCAGCTTTGGGAAACCACGCTTGATCCGGACGCGCGCACGCTCTTGCAGGTCAAGGTTGATGATATGGCCGAGGCGGATGATCTCTTTACCAAACTGATGGGCGATGTGGTTGAGCCACGGCGCGAGTTCATTCAGCAAAATGCGCTCAACGTCGAAAACCTCGATTTCTGATCTGGTCCTACACCCCTATTGACAGAATCCGAGTTTCAAAGCAGCGTTGCCAAATCCGTAAGGAAGGCAACGCAACATGTCTCATCTGATTGCTGCACTGCGCTTTGATCGCCGCACGCTACGGTGTGATCTGGTCGTATAGGCAACGCATTCGCGCTTTGGCGCGCTGGGTTTGTTGACGCAACCGGATGTTAGGCATCCTCTTTCGGATAATCATATGACAAAGGTTTCTGGGCTGCGCGTCGCCGTTGATATCGGCGGGACGTTTACCGACACAGTTCTGGTGGATGCGCACGGAACCATCCTTTCCACCAACAAAACGCCAACCACTCCGACCAACCCAACGCTTGGAGCGCTTGAGGGTGTCAGCTTGGTCTTGCAGGATGCAGGGCACGATTGGCGTGATCTGACAGGCTTCATCCATGGCACAACTCTGGCCACGAATGCGCTGATTGAGCGGCGGGGTGCACGGGTTGCCACGATCACCAGTGCCGGGTTCCGCGATATTCTGGAGATCGGGTATGAGCGGCGCTATAGCCAGTACGACATAAACCTGCAAAAGCCTGATCTCTTGGTCCCGCGCAGCCGGGCGTTTACTGTGGGCGGGCGGATCACGGCGACCGGTGATGAATACACACCGCTTGATGAAATAGCGGTGGCTGAGCTTGTGCGGCAACTCGAGGACTCCAACGCCGAAGCGGTTGCGATCTGTCTTTTGCACGCCTACGCGAACCCGACACATGAGCATCGGCTCAAATCGCTTTTGCAGGCGCAGTTGCCCGACGTTTCAATTTCGATCTCGAGTGAAGTCAGTCCAGAGGCCCGCGAGTTTGACCGCCTCTGCACGACCATCGCGAACGCTTACATCCAACCGCTGATGGCGTCGTATCTTGAGGATTTCCAAACCCGGTTTTCATCCCAAGGCGTGCGGTGCCCCATTCTGATGATGACGGCTGGGGGTGGCATGACCACGCTGAAAACGGCTGCTGCCTTACCCATTCGACTTGTCGAATCCGGGCCAGCTGGCGGGGCGATCCTGGCTGCGCGCATTGCGGCTCAGGTTGGGGCAGAGGACGTGTTGTCGTTTGATATGGGAGGCACAACCGCCAAGCTATGCTTGATAGACCAGTACCAGCCGCAAAGTGCGCGGCGATTTGAGATTGCACGCGCCGCGCGCTTCATCAAAGGATCAGGTATGCCGGTGCGCATTCCGGTATTGGAAATGATTGAGATCGGCGCGGGTGGTGGGTCAATTGCATCGGTAGACCGCTTAGGTCGGCTGCAGGTGGGGCCAGAGAGCGCGGGCAGCGAACCTGGTCCGGCTGCGTTTTCCAAAGGCGGAACATTGGCAACAGTGACCGACGCCGATGTGGTGCAGGGTCTGATTGAACCCTCCAGCTTTGCCGAGGGCCGTCTTGCGATTGATGCTGAAGCGGCAAGCCAGGCGATAAACACAAACATTGCAGAAGCCTTGGAAACCAATATCGAGGCAGCTGCCGCGGGTCTTAGCGAAATTGTGGATGAGAATATGGCCGCCGCAGGACGAATGCACGCCGTGGAGTCGGGCAAGGATCTTGGCGCACGCACCATGATTGCCTTTGGCGGGAACGGGCCGCTCCATGCAACACGAGTGGCGCGCCGCGCGGGCGTGAGCCGCATCCTTGTGCCCAATGACCCCGGTGTAGGCTCCGCTGTTGGCTTCCTCTTTGCGCCTGTGTCTTTTGAAATCGTACGCAGTCGCTACAGCACCTTGGAAGATCTTGATGTAGCGGCGATCAATGCGTTCCTTGGCAGGTTGATCCAGGAGGCAAGTGACGTTGTACGGGCTGGCGCACCGGAAGGTCACCTAGAGATCACCAAATCCGCGTTTATGAGATATCGCGGGCAGGGGCATGAAATTGAAATTCCTTTACCTTCTGGCGAGCTGCAAGCAGACCGCATCGCAGAGTTACAGGCAGCATTTGAGGCAGAATACAGCGCGCAGTTTTCACGGGCTGTGCCGGGGATGACGGTTGAAATTCTTAACTGGTTTGTGCGCGTGGCCAGTCGGGATACCCCGCCAGGCAAACCCTCCGCCACGCCGGAAGTGACCTGCGCCCCACCCAACAGGCAAACGTCTGTCTTCTGCGAAGTGACCTCACAAAGGCGCCCGGCCGCCATCTACGACCGCGCGGCGTTGAGTCCAGGCACAACGCTTCAAGGACCCGCACTGATCGTTGAGCCACAGACCACCACCTATGTCAGCGCAGATTTTTCAGCCAAGGTGGATGCGCTGGGCAATATCCTCTTGCTGAAGAAAGGGAGCGCGCCATGAGGTCGATTCCAAAAACACGTCTGCAGGTAATGTGGAACCGCTTGCTGGCAGTTGTGGAAGAGCAGGGACAAGCCCTCATCCGTGCCGCCTTCAGTCCCATTGTGCGCGAAAGCGGGGACATCTCGGCAGGCATCTTTGATCTGCGGGGACGTATGCTGGCGCAAGCGGTGACCGGCACGCCGGGGCATATCAACACGATGGCCGAGGCGGTTAAAAACCTGTTGGAGCGGTTTCCGATCCAGAACATGCGCCACGGCGATATCTACATGACAAATGATCCGTGGCTCGCGTCAGGGCATCTCAATGACTTTCTGTTGATGCAGCCGGTGTTTCACAAAAACCGCGTTGTGGGGTTCACCTCCTGCACCTCCCACCTTGCCGATCTGGGAGGCAAGGGTATGGGGCCGGAAGGTTCAGACGTGTTCGACGAGGGCCTTCTGATCCCGCCCTGCAAACTGCTCGATGCTGGAGAGATCAACAGCTTTCTGATGGAGATCGTCAAAGCCAATTCTCGCGAACCGATTGCCAACGAAGGTGACATATATGCGCTCATCGCGTGTTGCGAAACGGGGGCAGAACGGCTAGCTGGTATGATGGTTGAGTTTGATCTGGAGGATCTGGACGCACTGGCTGACTACATTATAGACACCTCGCGGCAAGGCACGATCCAAGCGATCGCTGAGGTGCCAAAGGGCGTGTACAGGTCCGAACTGATGGTGGATGGATATGAACATCCCATCAAGTTGGCTGCAACTTTGACAGTGGCCGAGGACCACATCCTGCTTGATTTTGACGGAACCGATGGGTGCTCCGACAAAGGCATCAACGTGCCTTTGAACTATGCCACGGCTTATTCGGTCTTTGCTCTGCGCTGCATCATCGGGTCGGACATTCCTAACAACGCGGGATCGCTTGAACCTTTCCGGGTGACTGGTCCCAAAGGGTGTATTCTGAACGCCCAACCTCCGGTGCCTGTGGCCATGCGCCACTCGCTGGGGCAGATGACACCGGACCTTGTCTATGGGTGTTTGTCCCAGGCGGTGCCTGACAAGGTGCCTGCCGAGGGTGCGTCCTGCCTTTATGACCTGCCCATTCGACACACACCCGAAGCGGCACGGGATGGCGGTGCGCATTTTGCATTGGAGTTGGTTTACAACGGCGGGACCGGCGCGCGACCGACACGTGACGGATTGTCTGCGACGGCCTTTCCAAGCGGCGTCTGGGGCAGTCAGGTTGAGACAACTGAGGCGACTGCGCCCGTTCTGATCACCAAGCGCGAATTGCGCATCGACAGCGGCGGTCCGGGGCAGCATCGCGGCGGGCTGGGGCAGCATATCGAAATCCAGTCTTCTGAGGAGACTGAGTTTTTGGTGTTCCCATCTGTGGAACGCATCCTGTTTCCAGCAGCAGGCCGACATGGCGGCCAGCCCGGAGCCAAAGGGCGCATGCGCATCGGGCAGGCGAGTGATGATTTGCCCAGCAAGGGCGAGTTTCGCGTGCCTGCCGGTGTTCCGATGATCCTTGAGACACCAGGTGGTGGTGGGTTTGGCCCGCCTCAGGACCGGGCGAAGGAGGACGTCGCGCGTGACCTTGAAGAGGGTCTGGTTTCGCTCGATGCAGCGCAAGAGCACTACGGCTGGGAGGGCGAAAAATGATAGCGCCACACCCGCATGTCGCCGCAATGGCCCCCTATGCGTTGGCCGACCTGAGTGCACCTGAGGGCAAACGACCGATTTCGTTATCCCAAAACGAAAGCGCGCGGCCTCCGTCCCCCAAGGTGGCCCAAGCTATCTGCAAGGCCGCTGAAAACCCGCATCTCTATCCCGATCCGGATTGGAGCGAGCTGCGATATGCCCTGGCTGACCTGCATGGCCAAAATCCAGATCAAATCCTCTGCGGCAATGGATCACTCGACCTGATCGGATGCCTGGCGCGGGCCT
Organism: Roseovarius sp. W115; assembly: GCF_032842945.2. NCBI lineage: Bacteria > Pseudomonadati > Pseudomonadota > Alphaproteobacteria > Rhodobacterales > Roseobacteraceae > Roseovarius > Roseovarius rhodophyticola. The sequence continues at coordinate 1,423,530 of NZ_CP146606.1, read as the reverse complement.
ATCTTTCCGCTGATGACGCGGCCTTGGCGCCAGAGCATGCCTATCCGTTTTTCAAGACAGCCACTTTGACAACTGGCGCGCGTTTCGACACCGCCAAGGAAACAAACCTGTGCGCAGATATTGATGCTTTGTTGGCCGCGGTTCAGCCTGATACCAAGATCGTTTTCCTCGCCAACCCAGGCAACCCGACCGGCACACGTCTTTCTGGCGCCGAGGTTCGGCGCTTACGCGATGCTTTGCCTGAAACGGTGCTCTTGGTCGTTGATGAGGCTTATGGCGAATTTGCTGATCACCTGAACGAGCCGATGTTCGATCTGGTTAGTCGAGGCGATACACTGGTCTTACGCACATTCTCGAAGGCCTACGGCTTGGCGGGGATGCGTGTCGGATGGGGGTATTTTCCTCAGGATATTGCCGCGCAAATGCGCAAGGTGATGAACCCCAACAATGTTGCGCTGGCGGGTCAAATGGCGGGTTTGGCAGCTCTGAAAGATCAAGCCTATATGCGCGCGACTTGTGAAGAAACAGCGAAGTTGCGGGATCACTTTATCAAACGAATGCGAACTGCGGGGCTACATGTTCCGGAAAGTTATACCAACTTTGCCCTCTTGCAGTTTGCCTCTGAAGAAGCCGCGAGGCGCGTAGATCAGGCCTTGCGCCAAGAGGGTGTTTTCCTGCGAGCTCAGGGTGGTGCTGGCCTGCCCAATTGCCTGCGTGCGACGGTGGGTGTCGCAGATGACATGGACCTTGCGGCAGAATTGATCGAAGCTGCGCTGCAGGAGGAAGCATCCTGATGGCTGCAGAGACACGAGGCCGTACGCGTATTGGTGTGTTTGTACCATTTACAAACACCAATCTGGAACCTGACATGATGATGCTCAGGCCGGAGGGCACATCCCTGCATTTTGCGCGCCTTGGGGGCTATGATGCGGATGAAATTCCGGATGAGGGCCAGATGGCCCAATTGGGGGCTTCGGATATGGAAGAGCCCTTGCGCCTGATCCAGGGTGTGCGTCCCGATGTGGTCATCTATGGCTGCACGTCTGCAACACTGGCGCATGGTCCGAAGTTTGATACAGACCTGCGGTCGCGTATCGCCGCGCAAAGCGCGGCCAAGACGGTGACTGCTGCCGGTGCTCTGGTCCATGCTTTGAAGAAGCTTGGCGCGCACCGCATTGGGTTTGCATCGCCCTATGTGCCCAGTCTCAACGATGAAGCCATCGCCTTTTTGGCCAGCGAAGGGTTTGAATCAGTCGGGCGTGCCGATGTTGACGGAACCTTGGACAACGAAGGACAAGGCGCGCTCTTGCCTGAAGATGTTTTCGAACTTGGCAAACGCGCGGATCACCCTGAGGCCGATGCTGTCGTTTTGTCCTGTACGGATATGCGTGCTGTTGAAGTTATCGCCGAGCTGGAGGCGGAACTCGGTAAGCCGGTTGTCACATCCAATCAGGCGATGATGTTTCAAGTAATGGACATTGCCAATCTTGGCCCGGCACCCAAGGGCTTTGGCCAGCTTTTCGAAAGGATAAGCGCATGAATCAGCATCTTAACCCTGTGGCTCTGCCCAGCGAGGCACAGTTCGCGGCCATTGCCGATTTTGCCCTTGGAGCAGATTTGTCGATCCCGGACCATGCTCTGCAGCATTGTTCTACGTTGTTAATTGATACCCTGGGCGTTGCGGCGGGCGCGACTGTTTTGGAGGTTGGACATATTGCACGTGACTTCGCGGTTGATTTTCATGCGGCTGGCAGTCCTGAAAATGCGGCAAGCATGCTCTTTGATGGTCGCAAGGTCAGTCTGCCCGGCGCGGCATGGGCGCTTGCCACGCAGATCGACAACCTTGATGGGCATGACGGGTATAACAAGACCAAAGGGCATATCGGGTGTGCGGTGGTTCCAGCTTTGTTTGCCTTCGCCGAAACACAGCCTGATCTGACTGGCCTAGACGCGTTGCGCACGCTGGCGATGTCCTACGAGATTGCGGCACGGGCAGGGTTGGCTTTGCATGCGACGGTGAGTGACTATCACACGTCCGGAGCTTGGAACGCGCTGGGTGTTGCGGCGTTGGGCTGCCGTTTGAAAGGGGCCAGCGCTGATCAGCTCAGGCATGCGATGGGCTTAGCCGAGTACCACGGCCCGCGAAGTCAGATGATGCGCGAGATCGATAATCCAACGATGTTGCATGATGGGTCTGGCATGGGGGCCTTGGTTGGGTGCTCGGCCACACTGCTGGCGATGCGCGGGTTCACAGGCGCGCCTGCGATCACGGCGGAGGCAGACGAGGTGGCCGGGTATTGGTCTGATCTCGGGCAAAGCTGGACCGTCGCTGAGAACTACATCAAGCCTTATCCAAGTTGCCGCTGGGGGCATGCTGCACTTGATGCCTTGCAGCAGGTGATGCGGGACAATCCGCAGGTCAATCAGAACAGCGTTGCCTCGATCGAGGTGCGTACCTTTGACGAAGCGGCGCGGCTCTTTGCGGGTATGCCGGAAAGCACCACGCAGGCGCAGTACTCGCTGCAATTTGTCATGGCGGTGATGCTCAAACACGGCACAGTTGCGCCTGCCCATATCGCCGGGGCTGGTTTGAAAGATCCGGAGATTGCAACGATTATCCCCAAGATCACAGCGAAGGCCGCACAGGCGCACAATGCGCGCTTTCCAGAGGGGCGTTGGTCGGATGTTGAGGTGGTGTTGACGGACGGCACACGTCTGCAATCCGAAGACACACCTGCCAGCGGCGGGCCCGATGCCTGGAGGCCGGATGCCGATATTGAGGCCAAATTTCATAGCTTTTGCGAAGGGCGGCTGAGTGAAACCCGCGCCAAATCCATCTGGGCCATGCGCGATGCGATGCTATCGCCTGAGACGCGGTTTTCTGATCTTGCCAAACTTGTAAACCCGGGTTGTGACGCATGAGTGATGGGCTTCGCGTTGTCGTGCACAACGACACCACAGACGCAATGATGGCGAGTTTGTATGAGGCGGCACCCGATTTAGATGCGCTGGCCTGTCACTCGAATGCAGAGTTGGAGGACGCGATCGGATCGTTTCGGCCGGATGTGGTGTATTCGGTGCGGTTTGATGTCAGCCAACCGTTCCCCCGGGACGCCCTTTTGGGCGATGCCGGTCCCCGCTGGATATCCGTTGGCGGATCGGGATGCGATCACCTTGGCAAGTGGAATACAGAGCGCACAACCGTCACCAATTCAGCCGGTGTGGCCTCTGCCATGATGGCCGAGTTTGTCTTTGGCTGTGCGCTGCATTTCACGCTCGATATCCCGCGTCTGCAGCAGGATAAGGCCAACAGGACTTGGCCTATCCGGATGGTCAGCCCGTTGAAGGGCAAAACCCTCCTGATCGTTGGTCTGGGTCAAACAGGTCAGGCCGTGGCGGCCCGCGCCAAGGCGTTTGGGATGCATGTTCTGGGCACGCGGGCACGGCCCAGCCCCGTAGACCATGTCGATGAGGTTCATGCTGCGGATGATTTGCCCAAGTTGTGGGGGCAGGCGGATGTGATATGCGTTTGCGTTCCGCTCCTCAACTCAACACGCGGTCTGGTGGATCAGGCTGCATTTGACGCAATGAAGCCCACCGCCATTCTGGTTGATGTGTCACGCGGTGGCGTGATCGTACCAGACGCGGCAATCTCTGCCATGACCAAAGGTCAGATCAAAGGGGCTGCGTTTGACGTCTTTGCAACAGAACCCTTGCCAGCCGACAGCCCCTATTGGGATTTGCCAAATACGCTCATCTCACCGCATTGTTCGGCCGTGTACGAAGGCTGGGATCTTGCCTCGTTTGACATGTTTCTGGCCAATCTGAAACGCTGGCAAGCCGGTGACTCACTCAACAATATCGTGGACCCAAACAGGGGCTACTAGCGAAGGACACTTTTCATGGCAGACCGTTTTTCCGGTGTGATCACGCCGATTCTGACACCCTATAACGATGATCTCAGCATCGCAGAAGATCTTTACTTGGGCCATGCTAGTGACTGCCTCGCTGGCGGGGTCCATTACCTATCACCCTTCGGGACGACCGGCGAAGCGCTTAGCAATACGGTCTCAGAGCGGATGCATATGCTGGAGCTTCTGGTTGATAGCAGCACGGCGCGCGCTGATCAGCTGATGCCAGGCACAGGGCTTTGCGCCTTTGAGGACACGTTGACGCTATGCAAACACGCCGTCGATTTAGGATGCGCGGCGGTGATGACATTGCCGCCCTTTTTCTTCACGCAAGCCAATGATGAAGGGTATTATCGCTACTTCAGCCAACTGATCGAAGCGGTGGGATCAGATGCAATGCGTGTCTGTCTTTACCACATTCCGCAAAACGCTGGTGTCGGAATATCACCCGAACTGGCTGCGCGGCTGAATAAAGCGTTTCCCGATATTGTCGTGGCTTATAAAGACAGTTCTGGCAATTGGGACAATACACAGGCAGTGATCAAAGCGGCCCCTGGTATTTCGGTGTTCCCAGGCTCTGAGAGTTTCATGATCGACGCGATGAAGCTGGGCGGTGGTGGCTGTATTTCGGCGAGCTGCAACACCAACATGTCTGCAATCCGGGCCATGTATGACTTGGCCCGGTCCGAAGATTGGAATGGTGCAGAAGCCGCGCTTGCGCCGATCAACGCGCATCGCAAAGCGATTCAGGACGGCGGTCTCATCCCGGCGCTTAAGGCTTTTAAAGCGTTGCAATCAAAAGACGACCGCTGGTTGAACCTGCGGCCGCCTTTGATGAATGCAGATCCGGCACTTGGGCGCGCCTTGGCCGATACGCTTAGTTGACTGTGTCGGTTAGGCCTTCAGGCTGTCCGACAACAACAAAGGTCAGTTGTGAGGGATCCAGGAATTCCTGGGCGACGCGATTTATGTCCTCAAGCGTTACGGCGTTCACCTTGTCATTGCGAGTGGCGATATAGTCAATTCCCAACCCATCCATCTGCATTGAAACAGCGATATTGGCAATTGTGCCGTTACCATCAAAGCGAAGCGGGTATGCACCGGTGAGATAAGTCTTGGCGTCCTCCAATTCCTGGGCAGTGACGCCTTCGCTGCGAATACGCTCCCACTCGTCGCCGATCACCTCAACCGCTTCCGCCACACGATCATTGGCTGAAGCCACGCGCCCCATCCAGACATTAGCACCATCGCGGTTCAGGATGAACGAATAGATGCCGTAAGTAAGACCGCGTTTTTCCCGTACTTCTTGCATCAGACGGCTCTCAAATCCGCCGCCGCCAAGGATGTGATTGAGCACAAAAGCGGCGAAGAAATCTGGGTGATCGCGGTCAATCCCCGGCTGTGCAAAGGTTGCGATCGACTGTGGTGTTTCGAAGTCCACGACTTCGGTTCCGCCTGGCAAATTTAGCTCGGCATCCTGGGGCAATGGTGTGCCCGTCTCTGGGAGATCACCCAGCAGCGCGTCGAGAATGCTCGCAAGCTCCTCTTCGGTTACATCACCGACGGCGCTGACATAAAGACGGTCGCGTGCCAACGTAGCCTTGTGCGCGGACACAAGATCATCTTGCGTCAGAGCCGATACAGTTTCCAAAGTGCCGTTCAATGAACTTCCATAGGGATGGTCACCAAACACAAGCCCGCCGAAAGACCGGCTGGCAATCTCGTCGGGGTCTTTGTCATCTGATTGGATGCCAGATACCACCTGCGCCCGAACCCTTTCAATCGCATCCTCATCAAAGCGCGGATTAATCAGGCTTTCACGCAAAAGAGCCAATGCTTCGTCACGGTTTTCGCTCAGGAAGCGGGCCGAAATGCTGATTGCGTCTTGCTGCGCGCTGTAGCTGAAGGATGCGGCAAGACCTTCGACCTCACGCGCAAAAGCGCGTGCGTCAAGATCGCCGGCGCCTTCTTCAAGAAGACCAGTCATGAGATTTACCGCACCACGTTTGCCTGGTGCATCCAGAGATGCGCCGCCACGAAAACGCAGTTCCAATGCAACAAACGGAATACTGTGATCTTCAACCAGCCATGCATCAATGCCGCCGGGTGTGGTGATTTCCTTTATGTCCACATCGGCACGCGCCGGGAGTGCCGCGAATACCAGCAGAGCTGCGAATACAAAACGGATCATTGTGTCACCTCCGGGGCTTGCACATAGCCGGTCACGGAATTGTTTGTCTTCGAAAAGAGTTCTTTGGCCGCCGCCATAATGTCATCTTCGGTCACGGCATTCAAAACATCCGGCCAGGCCTGAACATCTTCGACGGTCAAGCCCTGGGTCAAAGCACGACCGTACCTGTTGGCCAGCGCGCTAACATCGTCGCGCACGTAAATCTCTGAGGCCTTAATTTGCCTCTTGATGCGCTCTAGCTGCTTGGAGTCGATACCTGTTTCAAGAAAGGTCTCAATGACATCATCCATAGCTTTTTCTGCCTCTTGCAGTGTCACACCGGGTGCGGGCGCGATCGAAAGATGAAAGGTTGTGTCATCCAGTGACATGCCCCTGTAGAACGCGCCGGCATAAACCGCCTTGCGCGTCTCGAACTGCAGTTTTTCGTTCAGAACCGATGTGGTGCCACCGCCGAGGATTTCCGCAAGCAGGGTCAGAGCAGCTGCTTTTTCTTGCGCCCCGCTGTCGCGTTCTGGTGCAAGATAAGAGCGCGTCACATAAGGCTGCGCTACACGAGGGTCTTCAAAGTTCAAACGGCGCTCAGCCATTTGACGCGGCTCTTGCGCGCGGGCGCGTTCTGGCAAGTCCGGATTGGTGGGGATCACGCCATAATACGTCTCGGCTAAATCCTTAACGTTTTCAGGCTCCACATCACCTGCCACAATCAGTATGGCATTGTTTGGGGCATAGAATTTCTTGTAAAACGCCAGAGCATCATCACGCGTAAGTTTGCTCATCTCGTTCTGCCAACCGATGATTGGAACGCCATAGCGGTGGTTCAGAAACTGTACCGCACTGTGTTGTTCGCGGAAAAGCGATGAGGGGTTGTTTTCAACACGCTGATTGCGCTCTTCGATGATCACATCACGCTCGGTTAGAATGTCATCCTCGGTGAGCTGAATGTTAACCATACGGTCGCTTTCCATCCGCATCATCAACTCTAGGCGGTCGGCGGCCACGCGCTGAAAGTAGGCTGTGTAGTCAAAGCTGGTGAAAGCGTTATCTGAGCCACCATTTCGCGCGACGGTCGCGGAAAACTCACCTGGTTCGAGCGTTTCTGTGCCTTTGAACAACAGATGTTCAAGGAAATGCGCAACACCCGACACGCCCGGATCTTCATCCGCGCTTCCAGCGCGGTACCACACCATGTGCACCGCAACCGGTGCACGGTGATCCTCGATCACAACAACGTCCATACCGTTGTCCAACGTGAATGTTGTCACCTGATCACTCGCGATGGCAGACGCCGCCGTAAAATACGATAGAACCAGCCCGGTCAAAAACGCGCGCATTGTATGCCTCCCAGCAAGAATTGCCTGGGTCATTAAATACGGTTCAATTGCGAGGTTTCAACTGTGTTGACAGCTTTGTCAGCGTCGGCGGCCTGGTAGGATGGGTGGAGATGATGACGTTGGGATGCCCAAGTTGCGGAGCCGAGCAGTCTCTTGCTTGGAATCCAACCATTGACGGCGGTAGGCGCGATCGTAGTTGTTTGGGCCTAGCCGAAGAATATTAACCCGACCATACTTGCGACGAGTCTCTGAATCTTCGATGCGCAAAGTTTGTCGGATGCCAGAATTGACGCCAAAACGACGGGAATGGTTGACCAAAGCACCATCTGCAGCGGAGATACCGCCCGCTGTCGTTGCTGGGTTTCCACCCAGCGCTGCAATACCGTCCGCCTTTGGGGTTTGATCTGTAATGTTCGCGCCGCCCGGGTTGGGTTGCGGCAGGGTTGTATAGTTTTCAGGAGCTTGCAGCGGTTTTCCCGGCACAATTCCAAACTCTTCCGGACCGGAGTCGTCGTTTTTGAGTTTTGTGAGCACCACCTCTTTGTCGCGCGATCCGCACGCAGACAGCACCATTGTCAATACAAGCAAAGAAATCGTTGGAAGCTTCATCGCCCAGTTCCCAGGTTACCAAGAAGGGTTTTAACGGATTCGTCGGGCAAGGTCACGTCGACTTTTTCTCTGTGCCAAATAGGATCAAACCGAAGGCACCTACGAAGATTGCTATATCGGCTACGTTGAACGCCGTTGGGTTCGTGAACCCACAGCAAGACATGTTGAGAAAGTCCGCAACCGCGCCGTAAATCACCCGATCGACTACGTTTCCCAGTGCGCCACCAACGAGCACCCCGGCAAATACTCGTTGCCCTCGCCCTTGGGGCTCTTTGTGGACCCACCAAAGGACAAACGCCACGATGACCAACGCAACGCCTATGAGGACCCAAGGCATATAGGGACTATCACTTGCGCCGATCCCGAAGTTGATCCCGGTGTTCCACGCCATGCGCAGGTTCAAAAAAGGTGGAAAAACATCAATCCGCAAAACGTCTTTGAGGTTCAGGGTATGCACGATCAGGTATTTGGACACCTGATCGACAACAAAGATAATCGCTGCCACCCAAAAAACGGTGCGCATTCTGCTCTCCTCGGTCAGGTATCGCGTTTGTTCCACGATTTGAGCCTTAGTGCCGGAAGTGTCGCATGCCGGTCAAGACCATGGCCAGACCCGCCTCATCAGCCGCCGCGATCACGTCGTCATCGCGCATCGACCCACCGGGTTGGATCACAGCTTTGGCGCCTGCCTCCGCCGCGGTCAAAAGACCATCGGCAAAAGGGAAAAACGCATCAGAAGCCACAACGCTGCCTTGGGTCAATGGGTGATCCAATCCAAGCTCTTTGGCCATATCCTCGGCCTTTCGGGCGGCGATACGACAGCTGTCAACGCGGCTCATCTGACCGGCGCCCACGCCCACCGTAGCGCCATCTTTGACATAGACAATCGCGTTCGACTTGACGTGTTTCGCCACCCGCCAAGCGAAGAGCATGTCAGTCATTTCCTGATCGGTCGGTTTGCGTTTGGTCACAACTTTTAGGTCACGCGGATCAAGCGCGCCGCTATCTTTGTCCTGCACGAGATAGCCGCCGGAAACCTGTTTTATCATCAGGGATGCCTCGGTCGGATTGGCCAAACCCTCGGTCGTCAAAAGCCGCAGGTTCTTTTTCTTGGCGAAGACCTCGCGCGCGGCGTCATCGGCACCGGGTGCAATCACAACTTCGGTGAAAATCTGAGAAATTTCTTCTGCTGTGGCCCCATCCAGAGGGTGGTTCAGAGCAACAATCCCGCCAAAGGCTGAGGTGCGGTCACAATCGAACGCCCGAATGTAAGCCTCGCGCAGTGTCTCGCCACGTGCCACGCCGCAAGGGTTTGCGTGTTTGATGATGGCGCAGGCCGGGCCGTCTTCGGGGCGAAACTCGCTGACCAACTCGAACGCGGCATCGGTGTCATTGATATTGTTGTAGCTTAGCTCTTTTCCCTGCACTTGAGCCGCAGTGGCCACACCGGGACGCGCCGAGCCATCTGTGTAGAAGGCCGCATTTTGGTGTGGGTTCTCGCCATAGCGAAGCCCCTGCGCCAAATGCCCGGCAAAAGCACGGCGGCGTGGGGTGTCCTGGGCCAACGCTTTGGCCATCCAGGACGACACAGCAGCGTCGTATGCGCCAGTGCGCGCGTAAGCTGTCAACGCAAGGTTTTGACGGAATGCATAGGTGGTTTGCCCGTCATTGGCATCCAATTCGGCCAGAAGCGGCTGGTAATCGTCAACATCCACGACAACAGACACAAAAGCATGGTTTTTGGCGGCGGCCCGGATCATAGCAGGGCCACCGATATCGATATTCTCTATGCAGGTGTCATAATCGGCACCCTTGGCGACCGTTTCCTCAAACGGATAAAGATTGACCACGAGAAGGTCGATTGGACCGATGCCGTGCTCTTCCATTGCGGCCACGTGATCATCTTTGTCACGCAAAGCCAGCAACCCGCCATGGACCATGGGATGCAAGGTCTTGACCCGACCATCCATCATTTCGGGAAAGCCGGTGATGTCCGCCACGTCGCGCACGTCAAGCCCAGCCTCGCGCAAAGCCTTTGCGCTTCCCCCGGTCGATACCAGCTCCACACCTCGCTCCGAGAGCGCGCGGCCCAGCTCAATCAATCCGGTTTTATCGGACACAGACAGAAGTGCGCGGCGCACAGGGGCAAGATCAGACATTGGCAGCAATCCCTCGGAAGACAGTCAGTTATGTATCGGTGGCGTCGGCGAATGCCTCGTCTTTCACCAAGTCGCGAATGCCGACCGGTGAGTCTGCGGGTTTCGCAAGCGACCACCTTGTGCGCGTCGCATACTCCATTGCGCGGCCAGAGAGAACGATCTGTTTGGTCGCACGTGGCTTGAGACGGTTTTTTTCCAGGTAAACGCTGGGTTCAACTTGAATTTGGGTCGATCCCTCACCACGAAAAATCCAGATTTCACCACTTTTAAGGGCGAGTGAAACCGCCGCGCCACCCATATCAAGTGAGATATCCACGTCCGGATGGACGTGAAACCGGATTTCAAAGGGAATGCCTTGCAGTTGCGTTTGGTCCATGACGCGGTCAAATTGCTTCCGTGCGACGTCATCGAGCGCCATGAGGCTGTCTTCACCGACCATGCCAGCGCCGTCAAACGTAACGTCCAGCTTGCGGATATGGGTCAGGCCAAAATTCTCCAGGTACCCGTCATGACCGCCTTCAAATCGGAACCCATCCGGAGCTTGGCTGATTCCGATTGGCACGTTGGTCGGAACGTCCATGAGCCAGTCTTGCTTTGCTACAGATGCACCAAGACGGCTGCTGGACTGACCGCTTACAACCAGAGTTGAATGCGAAGGTGTCGCCCGTCCTGCACGGCGCCAGTCTTTGTCGAAACTGGAACCCGATCCGCAATTCACGATCAGCGGCCTGCGCCCTGAGGTCAGTTCAAACGCAAGTGTAGACGCATGCGCATTGCCTGAAGCCGGCCCGGACGGTGGGCAAGCTGCATCGACAATAATCGACGTTCGCCCAGCGTTTAAACGAGCAAAACCCATAGCCAATCCGTCTGCCTTGCGCCCGCGCACGCCGCTGGCGGCCAACGCACTGTCGAGCCGTCCGTCAAGGCCGCGACCGCCGCCATGAAAGCGGGCCAACCCACCATCGGAATGGCGCAGCGTGCGCAAAGTAGGGCCAATTCGTTCAATCGCAGCCCAATGGGCCTCTGATGGGCTGCGCCCGGATTCGCTGAGCGCCACGGCTGCCCAGGTCAGAAGTGTAAACACTTCCAAAAGCTCTTCGGGATTGCGCGTGGGCAAACCACCCTGATCGTCGATTTGGCTAAGGCATTCGCGATCCAGAGCTTTCGCGGCTGGCTCAATATGCGCTTCCATACCTTCCAGGGACAGGCCGGTATAGATCAACCCGGTTAGCGCCTCAAACCGAGGCAAGCCGGGCGCGGTTGCCTTCCAACGACGTGCCAGAAACTTTGTCTGTTGTGCCAAGGAAAGGTAAAAGGCGTCTGATTGATCTTTGTGCTGTCCTGTGAGCAAAAAGATCGCGTGGTTGATCCACCGAATGAGCCGCCGCCCCGTAAGGTCTGGGGTCCATCCCGGTCCTTTGCCCTGACCGAATGCGTCGATCCACTGCCATAGCCAGGTTTGCGCCGCAGTGCGCGCGGAACTATCTCCTGCTGCTGCGAGATCATCGAGCCATGTAAAACCATGAAGCTCGTTGGTAAATCCTTGGTCCGGCGGCGTGATCTCCCAGAGACCTGCCCCAGGTTTCTGCACCAGATGCCCAGCAAAGAGGTAGTTGCCTGCTGTGAGCTGACGCCCCTTGGCAAAGCTGCCAATCGTGCGTGGTTCGGGTTGCGAGACGAATGCCGTGGCGGCGCGCGTCATGGCTGCACGGCGTGCCGCGAAACGGTTCCGCAAATCAGTTAATCGATGGGACAAGTTCTCGGATCGCGACATGTGTTCCCGGCCTCGGCACGCTCTTTGTGGCGTTGTGTGACAACTATACCCTCAGGATTGAGGTGAGTCACGGCGCTTTCGCTTATGTGCGCAATGTCACGCAGGCCATATAGAATCCGTCCATTCCACCCAGGTCAGGCCAATAGTCAGGGCGCAGCCGCAACCCGCCTTCCTCTGTGAGCCATTCAGGGTCTATGCCGGGTATGTCAAATATGGTTGGGTCGGTTCTCAATTCATCTCGTCGCTGTAAAAGCTCTTCGATTTGAACCTCGCCCTCATCAGGTAAAAGCGAGCACGTGCAATACATCAGCCGACCACCAGGAGCGAGAAGGGACACAGCATGGTCGAGCATCTTGGTCTGCAAAGCGATCAAATCGCCAAATTCTGATCCATCCTTGGCATAGGGAAGATCGGGATGTCGCCGAATTGTGCCTGTGGAAGAACAGGGCGCGTCAAGCAGAATGATGTCGTAGCCCTCGGCCTCAAACTCAAGAACATCGCCCACAACAAGCTCTGCCGACAGTTTGGTGCGCTCAAGGTTTTCGCGCACACGGTCCATCCGTCGATCAGATGCATCAATTGCGGTCACCTCGGCCCCGGCTGCAGCGAATTGTAAAGTCTTACCGCCTGGTGCGGCACACATGTCGAGTACGCGCGTACCTGGGCCGGGCTTGAGCGCTTGGACAGGAATGGCCGCCGCTGCGTCCTGAACCCACCAGTCACCGTTCTCAAACCCCTCAAGCGCAGACACCTGACCATAGCTGGAAAGACGAATTGAGCCTGTGGGTAGAAGCGTGCCGCCGAGCGTCTTTGCCACACCTGAAGGATCAGATTTAGCCGTCACGTCCAATGGAGCGCCGCTAAAATGCGCGGCCTCCATCGCTGAGACAGAGCCATTGCCCCATGCTTCGGTCAAGGGATCACGCAACCACTTGGGTAAGCGCGGAATACGCAAGTCGTTCCAGGGTTTGCCCGCGCCATCGGCCATTTGACGCAGCACGGCGTTCACGAGGCCTTTGAGATGGCGATACCGATTGTTCTTGGAAATGTATCCAACCAGATCACTGACCACGCCATGTGCATCACCGCCGAGACAGAGCTCTACCGTGCCAAGTCTCAACGCATTGCGAACGTGGAGTGGAGGCTTTTTGCGCACGGCGCGTGACAACAAACGGTCTGCGCGGTCGAGACCTCGCAACGTATCCGTCGCCAGGCGAAGTGCTTCGGCCCTTTGTGCTCCGGCCATATCGCGCAGTACGCCGGACGTTTCCGACAGCAAACGGCCCTGGCCAATCACTTGATCCAGCAAGGCTACAGCCGCGCCGCGTGGCGAATGAGTTTTACGAGATGTCATTTGTGTAGATTGGCCTTTTGACGAAGGCGGCGTATATCAAGCGTTGGACAGTACGGCCAGAGCTGAAGGCTAAATCGTTATGACACAAGACCAAAAAGACCTACCCGAAGCCGCCAAACGCGCCCTGGCAGAGGCTGAAGACCGGCGGAAGAAGGCCAAGGAAATGGAACGCCCCAAGGAGTTGGGTGGCCGAAAAGGTCCTGACCCTGTGCGCTACGGTGATTGGGAGAAAAAGGGCATCGCGGTCGACTTTTGACGCGACCGCGATCTACGAAATCTATTTTAGCACAAGATCAGCGAACTGGCCTGTGCCCTGGTCCGAGATAAAACGGATTGTCTCACCTTGAATTTTTACAGCCTGACAATTCGGGCCCAAATCACGTTTTCCCCAGTAAAGGTCGCGGCAAAAGTAGCCAGATTTCCATTGCCAGGCACCTGTGACAGACCGCCCAAATGCCCTGCCGGCAATCTCACCGCCTGGTGACACTGTTAGATCAATGCCAAACCGCTTGAGCTTTTTGTCCTTGATCACTTCCACAAACGTGTCGCGATCATCAATTTTGTCAAACCCGTCAGCCATTGCTGGCGAGGCGGCCAAGAGGCCGATGAGTAAAGCTGAAAAAAGTCGCATGTGTCCACACCCGTGATCAGTATTTAAACTTCTACGACGTGGAAAATGGTTTGGATCAGTTTTCTGTCAAGCCCAGGACATCCAGCATGTCATACTCACCGGGCTTGCGGCCCTGTCCCCATAGCGCGGCCTTGAGTGCACCACGCGCAAACACCGCGCGGTCCGAGGCAACGTGACGAAGCACAATGCGTTCCCCGAGTGCCGCAAAGAGAACGTCATGCTCCCCCACAATGTCTCCGCCGCGTATAGCGTGAAAGCCGATTTGGCCGCGTTTGCGTTCTCCGGTGATACCATCACGCGCTCTGTCCGCGACCTCACCCAGCGACACGCCTCGCCCCTCTGCGGCCGCTTCACCAAGCATCAATGCCGTTCCTGATGGCGCATCGACCTTTTGGTTATGATGCGCTTCGATGACTTCGATATCGTAGTCGTCATCCAGGGCCGCTGCCACTTTCTTGGTCAGTTGCACCAAAAGATTGACGCCTAGGCTCATGTTTCCAGCGCGGATAATCGTTGCATGGCGTGCTGCCGCATTGATTTTTTGCAGCTCATCCTCGGCAAAGCCCGTGGTTCCAATCACGTGAACACATCGCGCCTGCGCTGCAAGCCCTGCAAATTCAACGGATGCCGCCGGTGAGGTGAAATCCACGATCGCCTGTGCCTTTGCAAAAGCCTCTAGCGCGTCATCCGTCACAACAACGTCCGAACTTGCACCGCCCATCATCTCACCTAGGTCCTTGCCCACCCATGGATGGTCGGAGCGCTCAATCGCCCCAACGAGCGTTGCGCGATCAGACGCATTGATCGTTTCGATCAACATTTGTCCCATCCGACCCGAGGCCCCGGTGACGACGATACCTGGCGCATCTGTCATGATCTGTCTCCAAAATTCCGCCAGACTTCCTTAGCGTGGTGATCATCGCTTGGCAAAGCCTCACGCAGGGCATAGATGCTGGAATATGGCGAAGAACAAGTTTCATGACGGCCCTGGCCCCTCACAAAGACAGCTGCGCGTTGGAGAGTTGATCCGTCGCACGCTTTCGGATGTCTTGATGCGCGGTGATGTGCATGATCCCGATCTGAATCGTCTTTCGGTTACGGTGGGCGAGGTGCGCACATCACCGGACCTAAAGGTGGCGACAGCCTATGTGCTGCCTTTGGGTGGGCAGGGACGCGATGACGTGATCGAATTGCTTGCCCGGAACAAAGGCGAACTGCGCCGGATCATTGGCAAGAAACTTGCGCTGAAATTCGCACCCGAATTGCGGTTCCGCCTGGATGAGACTTTTGACCAGCTTGACGAAACCCGGAGGCTTTTTGCCCAGGATGCCGTACGACGTGATATCGAAGACTAGTGCCATCTTGAGGTGGGTGTTCGTCTTGGGGCTGGCTCCATTTGCGGCTCATGCGGCGGAGTGCACGTCGGTTCAATTCGATGGAGCAGGTTACACCATCTGCAAAGTGAATAGCGCCGACAACACGCTCAAGCTTTTTCTGAATGATCCGGAAACCGGCGCGCCATTGGCCAGCTTTGACAATGTAGATCAGCATCTTGAGAGCGCGGATCAAAAGCTGCGCTTTGCGATGAATGCGGGCATGTATCATCAAGACCGAAGCCCGGTGGGACACTATGTTGAAAACAGCACCGTCAACACACCGCTGATCACGCGCGATGGTCCGGGGAATTTTGGCCTTTTGCCCAATGGTGTGTTTTGCATCCGGGAGGGTCGGTCAGATGTGATTGAGACCCTTGTGTTTGAGGAAACTACGCCCGACTGCAAATTCGCAACGCAATCCGGGCCGATGCTGGTCATTGATGGCGCTCTGCATCCAAAGTTTCTCAAAGACAGCGACAGTCTTTTTATCCGAAATGGCGTGGGGACATCCGCAGATGGCGCGAAGACGTGGTTCGCCATCTCGGATGAACCGGTCAATTTCCATGCTTTCGCACGGCTCTTTCGAGATCATCTCGGCGTGCCCCAAGCGCTTTACTTTGACGGAAATATTTCAAGGCTTTATGCACCCGAGATTGGCCGCCACGATGGAGGGTTTCCGATGGGACCTATCGTTGGCGTCGTTGCAGAGAAGTAACGGCCAAGGCCAACGCGCGGTTTGATTGACACATAGGTATCGCTGCGGTACGCCGCGTCCCTCTGATCAAGTGTAGGAACACTCATGGGACGCAAGCGCAAGGGTCGCAACATCTCGGGCTGGCTGGTTGTCGACAAACCCGCCGGAATGACCTCGACCGCTGTTGTGAACAAGGTGCGCTGGGCATTTCAGGCGCAGAAAGCGGGCCATGCCGGTACGCTGGACCCCGAGGCGACGGGCGTTTTGGCCATTGCGCTGGGTGAGGCCACAAAAACTGTGCCCTACATCACGGATGCTTTGAAATGCTATCGGTTTACCGTTCGACTTGGTCAGGCGACGAACACCGATGATGCCGAAGGCGAGGTGGTCGCCGAAAGCGATCTGCGCCCCGATGACGAGGCCATCAAGGCTGCTTTGGGTCAGTTTGTTGGTGATATCGAGCAAGTGCCGCCCAAGTTCTCTGCGGTGAAGATTGATGGCGAGCGGGCTTACAAACTGGCGCGTGACGGTGAGGATTTC
This sequence comes from Roseovarius sp. W115, assembly GCF_032842945.2. Classification (NCBI taxonomy): domain Bacteria; kingdom Pseudomonadati; phylum Pseudomonadota; class Alphaproteobacteria; order Rhodobacterales; family Roseobacteraceae; genus Roseovarius; species Roseovarius rhodophyticola. Next base: position 1,406,960 of record NZ_CP146606.1, on the reverse strand, counting down.
GAGGTCCAGGCGCGACCGCTTTGGGTGGAAGAGCTGATCCTGACCGACCGTATGGATGCCGACACGATAGAGCTTGAAATGACCTGCGGCAAAGGGGGTTATGTGCGGTCCATCGCGCGTGATCTGGGCGAGGTACTTGGATGCTACGGGCATGTTCTGTTGCTCCGGCGGCTTTGGTCAGGGCCGTTTCGGGCGGAAGATGGCCTCACATTTGAACAGATCGAGGCCATGGCGCAAAGCCCGGAATTGGATGCTTACTTGAAGCCACTGGAGACAGGTTTAGCGGATTTGCCGAAAACCCAATGCACGGATGTGGGCTTGGCGCGTCTGCGCAATGGCAATCCTGGGCAAGTCATTGCGTCTGATCTTGACTATGGTGAGGAATGCTGGGCTGCCTATGATGAGCGTGCGGTGGCCGTTGGTCGCTTCAAAGGTGGGGAATTGCACCCGTCTCGGGTCTTCAATCTGGATGCGCCCAATGGCTAAGTCGACTGTGCCTACAACAGATGCACACGACCCCGGCGGAAAAGTACGCCTGCGTCTGCCCGATGGTGTGATTGGCGGCGCGACATTCTCGGATTGTGGTCACTATCGTCAGGCCCTGACTCGAGATTGGACGCCGGAAGGGGCAACACCTCGCGCGCTTCTCTTTGTGGGCATGAACCCCTCGGTCGCAGATGCCAGCGCGTCTGATCCAACGTGTCACCGTGAATTGATGTTTGCACGCGACTGGGGGTTCACCCGGTATCTAAAGGGCAATGTGCTTGATTGGCGCGCGACATCGCCCAAGGACATTCCACACGATCCTGATCGCGCGGCCAGTTCAGCCAATCTTCCCGCCCTGCTGGACATGGCGCAAGACTCCGAAATTGTGGTGATGGCCTACGGCAAATTGCACCAACGCTACTCTGGTATTGTGCAGACGGTTATCCAGTCCCTCGCCGCAACCGGTCGCCCGCTCAAATGCCTGGGCTTGAACAAGGACGGCTCGGCAAAGCACCCGCTTTATCTGCGAAAAGATACGGAATTGATGGATTTTCCGTACGCGCAAAAGTGAAATGGGCGCCCATAAAGAACGCCCATCTCTGACCTGGATCTAAAGCTGCCTAACTGTCTTCGAGAGACAGAGCCACAAACCGAGGCTCACCGGCGCGGCGCACAAGGAGCAGGATTGATTTGCGTCCTGCTTCTGTCGCCTCTTCGATGCGGTCTGTCAGATCGCTAACCGTTGCAAGCTTCTGCTGCCCCGCTTCGGTAATCACGTCGCCTGCGCGCATACCTTTTTCGTGCGCTTCTGACAATGTGTCGATGTCTGTCACAACCAAGCCGCTGGCGTCAGAATCAAGCTCAAGCTGACCACGAAGTTCATCATTGAGCTGTTGTAGAGTTAAGCCGAGAACTTCGGTTTCTGCGGGTTCATCGGACTCGGTATTTGGTTGAGCTGCAGGAACAACGCCTTCTGCGGCTTCACGACGACCTAGTGTCACCTTCAGAGTTTGTGTTTTGCCTTCGCGGAATACCAGCACACGAACAGTTTTGCCAACTTCAGTGTTGCCTACGCGGCGGACCAGTCCACGTGTGTCGTCCACGTCGAACCCATCGAATTGCAGAATAACGTCTCCGGACTCGATGCCGGCATCCAGGGCCGGACCATCAGGCACATCTGTGACCAAGGCGCCGGCCACCTTTTCCAGCCCAATAGCTTCTGCGACATCGTCAGTGACATCCTGAATGCGGACACCAAGCCAGCCACGACGTGTTTCGCCAAACTCTTTGAGCTGATCGACCACGCGCGTCACGACGTTAGACGCCATTGAAAAACCAATGCCAATCGAACCGCCATTGGGTGAAAGAATGGCCGTGTTAACGCCGATGACGTCGCCATCCAGGTTAAAGAGCGGCCCGCCAGAGTTGCCGCGGTTGATCGCAGCATCCGTTTGAATGAAATCGTCATATGTGCCGCTAAGCTCGCGGTTGCGTGCGGAAACGATACCGGCCGAAACGGAAAAGCCCTGTCCCAGCGGGTTGCCCATTGCCATGACCCAATCACCAACACGCGCCGTATCACTGTCGCCGAAGCGGACAAAAGGAAGAGCTTCATCCGTTTCGACCTTCAACAGAGCGATATCCGTGTTTGGATCTGTGCCCACAACCGTTGCTTCGAGTTCTTCGCCGGAGAAGAACTCAACAATGATCTCATCGGCGGATTCGATGACATGGTTGTTCGTCACAACGTAGCCGTCTTCAGAAATCACAAACCCCGATCCCAGTGCTGACGTTCGGCGGGGGCGGTCGCCATTGTTGTTGCGGTCTTGGAATTCACGAAAGAAATCCTCAAACGGCGAGCCTTCTGGAACGATTGGAGAAGGGCCAGTCCCTTGCGCAACCACGGTCGAGGTCGTGATGTTCACCACAGCCGGGCTAATTTCATCTGCAAGGTCGGCGAAGCTTTCGGGGCGCGCCTGCGACGCAATGGCTTGCGCTAAGATGAACGCCAGAGAAAGTGCCAAGAGCCACACTGCGCGGATCGCATGTGCGGAAGCACGAGGATAGGTTAAGGACTTAGCTGTCACGCGGAAACACTCCTTGCCAAAATAGGTTTTGCGCAAATTGGCGACAGGCCATTTGCACATTTTCTAATCATTTATCTAGGTGCGCGACTTCACTGCGCAAACTTCTCAACAATATGTCACGGTCATGTGAATGATTTGTCAATCTTTCACACAAGTGTTTTGTCAGAAACCGAGAGCCTTGGCGCACCAAACCAGAACCACTCCCAGCGCAATTGAAATCAGGCCCATCATACGCCTTTGCTCTTCCGAAAGGCTACGCAATGCAGCAAGCAGTTGCTCGACAAGCGAAGGGGCCAGTGCATACACCAGCCCCTCGACAATCAGCACCAGCCCAAGGGCCAGAAAGATCGTTTCAATCATTGACTTGCCGCAGCGCCCTGATCTGACCGCAGATAGTTAAAGAATTCGCTGTCAGGAGACAGGACCATTGAAGAATTTTCTCCGCGAAGCGCTTTTCGGTAGGCATTGAGTGATCGGTAGAACTCAAAGAATTCTGCATCTTCCCCAAAGGCTTGGGCGAAAATAGCGTTGCGCTGCGCGTCTGCTTCACCGCGCGTGATCTCGGCTTCGCGTCGCGCTTCAGACACAATCTCGACTTGTGTCCGGTCAGCTTGCGCGCGAACGCGTTGGGCCGCCTCGTTCCCGCGCGCACGTTCGTCCGCTGCTTCACGCTCACGTTCAGCGCGCATCCGGGCAAAAGTCGCATCAAGGTTCTGCGCCGGAAGGTCTGTACGCTTCAGACGCACGTCGATGATTTCAACACCAAGCGAATTGGCTTGTGCCACGGCACCGTTACGAATGCGCAGCATCAGGGCAAACCGGTCTGAGCTCAGAATGTCGTTGGAGGCCACCGAACCAAGGATTTCACGGGTTTGCGCGCGGAGGATCGAGTCAATCCTGTCTTCGGCAAATTCAATGCCGCCAGCGCCAACAGCCTGACGGAAGCGCTCCACATCGGTAATCCTGTAGCGTGCAAAGGCGTCCACAACCAGACGCCTGTCGTCCAGAGGCGTCACCTCAAGCGGATCGATATCACGGCTGAGAATGCGGTCGTCATAGCGCACAACCTCTTGGATCAGCGGCAGTTTAAACGCCAACCCAGGATCTTCTTTGACACTGATAACGCGACCAAACTGAAGAACCAGTGCCTTTTCACGTTCGTCCACGATGAAAATCGACGACAAAGCCGTGATGATAACCACACCAAGGATGGGCAGAAGGAAACTTGTCTTTTTCATTTTACTGTCCTCCCGCCGCCGGATTTCGGCGGAGCTCATTCAACGGAAGATACGGCACGATGCCTTGTCCACCGCTGGAATTTTCATCCAGGATAATTTTGTCCATATCGCCAAGCACTTCTTCCATTGCTTCCAGATACAGGCGTTTTCGCGTCACTTCAGGTGCTTTTTGATACTCACCTAAAACAGCCGTAAACCGACTGGCCTCACCCTGGGCTTCGTTCACGACCTGTGCGCGGTAGGCTTCGGATTCTTCCAAAGTCTGTGCTGCTTCACCACGTGCCTGAGCGAGAACCTGAGCTGCATAAGCATCCGCTTCTTTCTCAAGGCGGTCACGTTCTTGTTCTGCGGCCTGCACTTCGCGGAAAGCGTCGATCACTTCACGCGGTGGGTCGGCTTTGTCAAAGTTTACACGAATGATGTTCACGCCGCTGTTGTAGCTGTCCAACGTCAATTGGATCAGTTCTTCCAGCCGTCCTGCGATGGAACCACGATCCCTGTTCAGGATAGGCGCCAGCTGTGACTGGGCAATAATTTCGCGCATCGCAGATTCTGAAACAGCGCGAATGGTCGGGCGTGGGTCACGTAGGTTGAAGAGGAACTTCGCCGGGTCGGAAATATTCCAAACAACCTGAAAGTCGATATCCACGATGTTTTCATCGCCAGTTAGCATCAACCCTGCATCAGACCCCGAGCCACCGACACCAATGTCTTCGTTCTGTTCGCGTGTCACGGCCAGCTTTTCATGCGTCACAAGTGGCCAGGGCGCAAAGTTCAAACCTGGATTGGTTGTGCGATAATAATCACCCAAAAAGAGTTCGACCGCCTGTTCTTCTGGACGGACCGTGTAGAAGCTTGCGGCGCCCCAAAGGATAACGCCAATGGCCAGTCCGATGAGAATGCTGCCGCGCCCAAAGGTCGGTCCGCCCCCACCTTCGCCTCCGGAATTGCCGCCGCCACCGCGACCGCCCATGAGTACGCGCAATTGATCCTGGCCCTTGCGCACCAGTTCATCAATTTCCGGAATCTGCGGACCGCCACCTTCGGGGGTCTGCGTCCGTTGTTGCCACGGTTGCCGCGGTCATCGTCATCGCCGCCCCGGTTGCCACCTCCGCCGCCCCAAGGGCCGCCAGATTGTCCAGCCATTAAACTTTCTTCCTTCCTCTACCCGCAAAACGCGCGTTTCTAAGTCATAACCTGTGCAGGACAGGTAAAAATTCAAGCGCTTCTCATCGGCTCGCGCATTGTCACCAGTTCTTCAGACATTGTGGGGTGTACCGCCACTGTCCGGTCAAAATCTTCTTTTGTCGCGCCCATTTTGACGGCAATGCCGGCCATCTGGATCATTTCACCCGCCCCCGGTGCGACGATATGGCAGCCTAATACCTTATTTGTGGCTTTCGACACGACGAGTTTCATCAAAACGCGATCCGGTTGCTCGGCAAAGGCGGTACGCATCGGGCGAAAAGAGGTGCAATAGACGTCAATGGGTTCCTGATCACGCGCGGCCTCTTCGCTAAGGCCAACCGATCCAAACTCGGGTTGTGTGAACACGGCTGATGGGATCAAATCGTGGTCCACAGGTGTTGGCTTGCCGTTGAACACGGTGTCGACAAAGGCCATGCCTTCTCGAATGGCCACTGGTGTGAGGTTCACCCGGTTGGTCACGTCGCCAATCGCGTAAATGGATGGCACGGCGGTTTGGCTGTATTCATCGACCACAATTTCTCCGCGCCGCCCCAGCTTTACACCAACGTCTTCCAAACCCATATCTGCCGAATTAGGGTCACGTCCCGTGGCAAAGAGCACAGCGTCAAAATTACGTTCGATCCCATTCGTGGATTTTACCCGGACAGCATCGCCTTCTGATTTTGACATCTCCAGAATATTGGTTCCAACATGCAGGTCGATGCCTTTCTCGCACATGGAATCCGCAATCAGGCCACGCGCTTCATCGTCAAAGCCCCTCAGGACCTGCGCGCCGCGATAGTATTGTGTCACTTCCACGCCAAGACCATTCAAAATACAGGCAAATTCGCACGCGATATAGCCGCCACCCACGATCAGAATGGATTTGGGCAGGGATTTCATATGGAATAAGTCGTCCGACACCATTCCCAATTCCGCATTCGGCAAGTCAGGTCGCACCGGATGGCCTCCGGTGGCGATCAATATGTGCTTGGCGGTGAAGCTTTCACCAGTTGCAAGCTCTACCGTATGCGCGTCCTTGATCCGGGCCCTCGCATCGAAGCTCTCGACATTGGAACCTCTCAGTAAGCTTCGATAGATACCTTCCAGCCGATCCAGCTCTGCATTCAGTCTTCCCGAAAAGGCGGTCCAATCAAACGCACCAAGTGACATGTCCCAACCATAAGCCTGCGCCTCAGCGGGGGCTTGGGCAAATTCAGAGGCAAAAACCATGAGCTTCTTGGGCACGCAGCCGCGAATGACGCAGGTTCCGCCATAACGGTCCTCTTCTGCCAGGGCCACTTTCGCGCCGCCTTGGCCTGCCACGCGCGCAGCACGTACCCCGCCCGATCCACCGCCAATGACAAAGAGGTCGTAGTCAAATGCCATGAGTTTCTGCCTTAATCTTGAAGATCAGAAAACAGATTGTCTGTCTCAACAAAATCAAGACGATCCTCTGCCACTGTTCCATCGTTGATATCGCGAGTTTCGACCCGGCCATCGCCGAAGCCAACCACCACTATATCGCAGATATCTATGAAAAGCCCATTTTCAACCACGCCAGGCATCTGATTAAGGACCATGGCCATCTGATGCGCATCGCCAATGCGGCCCAGATGCAGATCGAGAATATAATTGCCTTCATCTGTTACAAACGGACGGCTGCCGTTCATGCGAAGAGACGCATCGCGGCCCAGCACATCCATCGAGATCAAAAGTTCCTCGATAAGCGACTTGGTTGTTTGCCAGCCGAATGGAATGACTTCAACCGGTAAGGGAAACGCACCCAGTTTTTCGACTTCCTTGCCGGCGTCAGTGATGACCACCATCTGATCCGACGCCGTGGCGACGATTTTTTCCTGCAAGAGTGCTCCGCCGCCACCTTTGATCAGGTTGAGATTGCCATCGAATTCATCCGCGCCATCGATTGTCACGTCAATCCAACGTGCCTCATCCAGGCTAATGACCTCGATGCCGACTTCACGCGCAAGTTCGGCCGTTCTTGTGGATGTGGGAACGCCTCGGATTTTGAGACTGTCTTCGCGGACCAGTTCGCCAAGGCAGCGCACCATCCAGGCGGCGGTTGATCCGGTGCCGAGACCCACACGCATGCCGTCTTCTACAAAATCCACAGACCGTTTGGCCGCCACGAATTTGGCCTTATCAATCGGTGACAGTTCTCCGGTCATGACGCATCTCCCCAGATACCAATCGGTTCAGGGCGCGTTATACGGAGTTTGTTCCCGGGGGCGAGGGCGAATTGCCAAGTTTTCGCCCTCTGCATCATTCACGGCTGTGCCACGATGGACCAGTTCATCGAGGAACTGGTTTGAGTGTCATGCCCTGCTTCAAAGAAAAGAAGAACACCTGTGGCCAGCATCAGTATAAAACCTGCTGTCTGCATTTGACCGCCTCTGGGCTATATTCAGTTGCGTCTGTGACATCAGTCTGAGCAAAGCCTGTTAAATTACGGTGAATATGAGATCACGAAGACAAACCAAACCGATCTGTGGCGGGGACTTTGTGTTCTTGGTCGCTTTTGCACATTGTGTATTCGATCCCACAACATAAAAGAGCCACGGACAGCCACCTATGTTAAGCAAGAGCTATGTTTCTATCCGTCTTTGATATGTTCAAAATCGGCATTGGACCGTCGTCCTCCCATACAATGGGACCGATGGTTGCGGCTGCGCGCTTTCTGGATGCCATGCGGGCATCTCCCTTTGAATTTCATGGATTGCGCGGATCTTTGCATGGGTCTCTTGCTTTTACCGGTGTTGGGCATGCGACGGATCGCGCGACTATTTTGGGCCTCGCAGGATTTCGTCCTGATGATTATGACCATGATCAGGCTGAGGCGGCGCTTGAGGCCATTCGCGAAACGCAGACTGTCACACCACCTGATCTTCCGACGCTGTCATTCAATCCCAAAGATGATCTGGTGTTTGACTTTGGCCCGAACTTGCCTGGTCATGCCAATGGTATGATCCTGATGGCCACCGACAGCCAAGGCGATGTGATCTTGCAAGAGACCTATTACTCCATTGGCGGTGGCTTTGTGATGACCGAGGCAGAGCTTGCCTCAGGTCAGGATACGGATGAAGGCGCGCCCATACCCTATCCGTTCAAATCTGCCCAAGAGATGCTGCAAATGGCTGAAACCAGTGGCAAGTCTATCGCTGAAATGAAGAAGGCCAACGAAATTGAGCGTGGCGGTACTGAAAACCTGCGCAGTGGTGTCGCTCGGCTTTGGCAGGTGATGAATGGCTGTATTGAACGTGGTATCACGCAAGAGGGCATCCTGCCCGGCGGGTTGCAGGTGAAGCGCCGCGCCAAGGGCATTCACGATGCGCTCATTGCCGAGCGTGGCACAAACCTGAATGCACCGCATAAGATTAATGACTGGATCAGTGTCTATGCGATGGCTGTCAACGAAGAAAACGCCGCCGGGGGGCAAGTTGTCACGGCACCCACCAATGGGGCCGCGGGCGTTGTGCCTGCAGTGATCAAATACTGGCTGGAGCATGTTCCGGGCGCGTCTGAATCAGAGATTGAAACCTTCCTTTTGACAGCCGCAGCCATCGGCGGCCTTGTCAAATTCAATGCCTCGATCAGCGGAGCCGAGGCCGGTTGTCAGGCCGAGGTGGGAAGTGCTGCCGCAATGGGCGCCGCTGGTTTGGCCGCAGTCCTGGGCGGCACACCAGCTCAGATCGAAAATGCGGCTGAAATTGCGCTTGAGCATCACCTTGGAATGACCTGTGATCCAGTCAAAGGTCTGGTGCAGGTACCTTGCATCGAACGCAATGGGTTGGGCGCAATTAAGGCCGTCAGCGCAGCCAGCCTCGCTATGCGCGGTGACGGCACACATCTTGTCCCTTTAGATGCCTGTATTGAGACCATGCGCCAAACCGGTCTCGATATGAGCGAACGCTATAAAGAAACTTCGCTGGGCGGTCTCGCTGTCAACATTCCAAACTGTTGATACGATTTCTTAACTTGGCCAATGGGACGCTGTGTTCTGCAACGCGTTCGCAACCAGTTCAAAATGCTCTGATGGAACTGTGACCAGCATTTTTGGTGCGGTCAGGGCAAGCGATACTGGGCCTGTGGCTTCATTTGATGTCCCGATTTGGCCGTCTGGTGTGAAACAAATACCGGATATAGGCCATTTCAGACCCTCAGAATGCCCTTCAACGGCGCCCATCGGAAAAAGCGACACGGTCGTACTCGCAGGCAAGTCCAGATTGATCGCTGGCGGTGCAAGAAAAACGGTATCGCAAGGGCCGAGCAGGATGCACCGCTTGTCGGGATAGCGCACGAGGGTGTTGAATGCGGCAAGCTGATGATCGATTCGCGCGCCTGTAAACCCAACGGCAAGGATGAGTGGGCTATCAATGTTGCGCAGACACTTGTCGAAATCCGTGCTGTCTTGTTCTTCGATTCGGTGCTGTGCATCGCTGGGAATTTTGGAAAGGTATTTATCTGAGATTGAATCAAAATCGCCAATAATCGCGTTTGGTAGGACATTATGGTTAATCGCGGCCTCTGCGCCGCCATCGGCCGCAACTGTGTAAGATCCTATGGACAAAGCGCGACTCAGGTCACTTTTGTCCAAGGAACCACCACCAACCAAAGTCACAGGGTAAGAATTGTAAACAATCACCTAATTTTCCCCGGATTAACCTCTATTTTGGAAACAAGACACATTCTAGCCGTGAAATGATACGCTAAAATTCTAAGAATCGGGCCGCTTTGGTCTAGGGCAACATGGTAAATCCTGATGTCGCAGGTCATGCAGAGCGAGCAATAAAAAATGGTAAGTACAAGTAAAATCCTAACAGTTTCGTACGGCACGTTCTCGTGCACGCTAGAAGGATTCGATGATTCTTTCGATACAATGAAGGCAATTGCGGAATATTTCCGCGATTTGGCCGCCGATGATCGCTATTTCGGGGCCGAACCGCCGACACCCGACGCCGAAATGCTCGCGCGCATTGCTGAACGCGAAATCGCTCGCCGCGTTGAAGCGCATGAAGACCAGGGCAAAATTCACCTGCGCGCTCAGGATGCCGATGGCGCTCTCGCTACGACCGGATTGCTTGCGCCTGAGGCAGAAACACCAGTTGAAGCCGCGCCGGCAGACGACGCCGCGCCGGCAGACGACGTTCTCAAAGAGACGGATGATATTGCTGAAGAGCCGGTAGAGGCACTTGAACCTGTTGCGACAGATCCTGCAGACATTGTTGAAGCTGATGAGACCCCCGAAACTTCATCCGAAGAAGTAGCGGAAGAAGAGGAATTCGCAGACGACCTCTCAGCCAAAGAGGCGCTGGATGAGCCAGAAACTTCTGCTGAAGATGAAGCTACTCCGGTAGCAGAAGATTTTGAGGTTTGCGAAACAGCTGAATCGGACGAAGCAAAGGTAGAAGAGCCTGCTTCGGAAGAAGCGGAAGCCGAAGAAGACGCGCCGGCATCCGAACCCTACGACCTTGATCCAGACATTGCGGCATTCATGGCCGATGCTGCGGCTGAAGAGGCTGAAATGGCTGCCGCGCAACATGATGAGTCGGTGGACGAAGCGGTTGAAGTCAACGAAATAGAGGCCGAAATCGCCGGACTTGAAGACATCCAGAGGGATGAACCGCTAGAATTGTCTGATTTTATTGCTGATTCAGCCGATGCAGGAACTGCTACAGAAGACGATCCCAAAGAATCCGAAACAGATGACATTGCCGAAAAGCTGCAGCGTATTCGCGCTATTGCGGCGCAAAGCGAAACTGAATTCCCGGCGCAAGACTTCAGTGAGGATGAACACGCGGAAGATTTGCTGGAGGATACATCTTCCGAGCTGGAAGCGTTGCTAGCGTCAACGCGGGATGAAGAAGAAGATGTCGATGCGACACCTCAACTGGACCGCGCTGTTGAAACCCTTGAAGACGCGTTTCTGGACGACGATGAAGATGCTGCTGCCGATGCAAGTCAAACCTCGGAAACTGAGGAAAGTTCAGAGGTTTTTGACACTGACGCTGTCGAAGCAGTCGAGGCTGACATAGAGCCGAAGGAAGAGACGGAAACCATCGACGAAGATGAGCTGGCTCAACTTTTGGCAGATGCCACTCCTGACAACTTTGCGGACACTGATGTGGAAGCGCTTGCCACGACAGAGGCAAGCGAGACTCCAGTAACCAACTTCGAATCCGCAGACGAAATGTCGGGCGATGTTGTCGAAGATGTCGCGGCACTTGAAGAAGATCCCGAGCCGCTCGTCCTGGGTAGCGACGACCGTGTTGAAATCGTTGAAGAAGATCTCTCAGAAATCTTGGAAGATAATCTTGGTGACTCGACCCTAAGTCCCGAAGACGAAGCGGATCTGCTGCGCGAACTCGCAGAGGTTGAAGCCGAGATGAGCACAGAGGCCGATGCGTCAGTGAAGGACGTCATCGAAGATGCGGTCGAGGTCGCTGAGGCGCCCGAGGAAGCAATTGATCTGGCTGAGGCCGAAGAAATCGCCGATGCCGCTCTGGCAATGGCGGAACAGCGAGACGCTTTGAGCAGCGCGGAGGATATGACGACAGCGTCTGATCTCGATCCAACTCCAGAAGCTGAGATGGACCTTGCCATCGAGGCTGATCCGGAACCAGAAAAAGAAAAGCCACGTGGTTTGAAACGCTTGCTTGGCATGGGGAAAAATGAGCCGGAGCAAGACGTTGAGCGCATCTTTGACGAAGCTGACTCGCAGATGGAAGACAAAGAGGCGTCACTCCGCCGCAACGCGATTCAGCATCTGCGCGCCGCTGTCGCCGCGACCCGAGCAGAACACAAAGCTGGCGGAAAGATCGACAATGACGTGGATGAGTCGCCTTATCGCTCTGATCTGGCCGAAGTTGTACGTCCGCGTCGTCCCAGCACGTCCGAAACGACAACTGCGTCACGTCGCCCAACACGGCCAGAAGACCTGGATCCCGCGCCGTTGAAGCTTGTCGCTGAACAACGCGTTGACGTTGAGCGTGACCCGGTTCGTCCGCGCCGTGTTTCCGCTGGCGAACGTCAATCCGAGTCAGAAATGCAATCGGATATGATGGGTGGGTTCGCGACATTTGCCGAGGAAATGGGTGCTACGGAACTTCCTGAAATCCTAGAAGCCGCTGCGGCCTATATGTCTGATGTTGAAGGCCGCGCCGAGTTTTCTCGTCCAATGCTGATGAGCAAGCTGAAAGAAGTGACGTCAGACAGCTATTCTCGCGAAGATGGTCTGCGCTCCTTTGGAGAGTTGTTGCGAGGGGGAAAACTTCGTAAAATTCGCGGTGGTCGGTTTGCTGTGACAGACGAAACCGAATTCCGCAGCGAAGCGCGCAATGCGGGTTAGACGGACCTAAACCAAAATAAGCGAAAGCCCGGCGAAATCCGCCGGGTTTTTTTATGCGTGCTCCGCCCCGCAAAAGGCCTGCCGCCGCACATCGTGTGGCAATTGCCCGTATTTTTGGTGAAACCAGCGCTTCATCAACGTGACGTTTGAAAAGCCACAGGCGACAGACACCTCGCTCAAAGGCATCGCCGTTTGTGCCAAAAGAGTATGTGCTCGGTGCAACCGCAAGTCTCGGTAAACCTTTAGGGGGACCGACCCAAGCGATCCCCGAAGCTGCGCTCCAGTTTTCGTGGAGAAACACCAATAATCTCGGCAATCTGTGCTACGCTCAGCGTGTCCTCTAAATGATCTTCCATCATCTGCAGCGCTTCTTGAATGACTTGGTCACCCTGAGACATACGCTGAAACCGAAGGTGTTCACCGGTACCACATGGCGCTTCTCCATCGCTGAGCCCCAGGTCACGAGACAGCGCCATCGCTGCAACATCGCCATCGCGGGATCCGACCAACTCCACCATCATGCGCATCGCAGCGGCAGGCCCCGTCGCACTGCTCAGCGATTTGTTGTGGCACGTTGCCCCGGGATGCAACTCAATCGAACAGTTCATCTCGGACACGCCGGTTTGAAACGCCGAATGAACAGCTAACCTTTTCGTGCCCAACACACCAGCCGTCAAAGGCACGAATACCGCTGACCCAACGACGCAAACCCGCATAGCGCTTCGGATGGCGGAGCGCAGGATACGCAACTGCTCAGGGTCAGGGGTCCAGGCCTGATCAGTTCCACCGATAAGAACAAGGGTTTGGTCAGGTCCACAGATCGGGCCGTTTCCACCCGGCAAACTCTCTGCACTCAGGTGAGTCCAGGAATAGGCGGATCTTTCCAGAAGCTGGTTCGCAGCATTCAGAACATGGGCACAGGAATTCGCGATGAAGTCCACGCTTGCGTATTGGGATACAAACACAAAATCGCTAGTCAGACTGCGCGGCCGCTCTGCGAGCTCCGATTCAGAAGTCGGTTCACTGGTGAAATTATGCAGATACATCAGCGCGTATCCTTTCTTTTTCCCGGGCAGGCCCCATCACAAAGATGATTACAGCGCCTTTCACGTGACATTGCGAATTGACGTCTCTACCGCGTGCAGAAACGATCCCGCAGACGAGCTTGCCGAAAGCAAGACAAAGCTGTCCGCAGCATCCCGCAAAATGACGACGCCCAAATGCTCCATGACCGACCGAGCCACGTGACCTTCCGCGAAGGCTTCGGTGTCTAGGTCAATCGGGCAAATGCGTTCCAGAGCACTTCGGCTTGATGGGCCAGACAGGTGAAGCGCTGTCCAGACATCGGTTTGATCGGTGACATAGGCGCTGTCTTTGATCTTTTTAGACACGACCTGCGCTGCATCAGGCTTTGAATGCGTGAACATCACAAAGGCCTGATCCTGGGCCATCCGCAACAGCCGGACCTTGCCGTCTTTTGACAGAATAGATTCACCGACCTCGGGCAAATTCACTCCGTATCCGGTCTTGATGGCCTTGAGTGCTTTGGCTTCATCGCCAAGCGGCAAAGCAATAGAGACCAATGCAAAATCCGCAGGCGAAACGAGGCGCATGTCACCGAAGGTTTCATCGTATCCCGCAAGAGGCGGTTCAGCGATCAGAGTATACTCAGCCACGAAGACGCTCCCCTTCTGGATCAACAAAGTGGGCCGAGACAATCTCGACATCCATTTCCACACCATGAACCGGGCTGACTGCGCGCACGATTTCACCCTTGCGCTTGTGTCCTTCCTTTATGAAGCCAAGCCCGATGTGATGACCCAGGTTTGGCGAATAGGCCACCGAAGTCATCCAGCCCTGATCATGGTCCATGTCGGCCGGGTCGTGTTTGTTCAGGAAATGAGAACCAGCGATCAATTTGCGAGTCCGGTCCACCGGGCGGAACCCCATAAGCTTGATCGCATCGTCGCGGTTCATCTCAGGGCGCTGCGACAGCACTTGGCCGATGCATTCCTTCTTCTGGCTGACCATCTTGCCCAGCCCGATATTCAGCGCCGTGGTCTGACCGTTCAGCTCATTCGCTGTGGCATGACCCTTTTCAATCCGCATCACGCCAAGCGCCTCGGTGCCATATGGCACGGCGCCAAACTCTGCACCTGCTTCATTCAATACGCCCATCATGGAATTGCCGTATCGTGCAGGCACCGCGATCTCGTAGGCCAGTTCGCCTGAGAATGAGATGCGGAAAAGCCGCGCAGGCACGCCGCCGCAAACCGTGATGTTTCCGCAGGCCATAAAAGGAAACGCCTCATTCGAGATGTCATGCTCTGCGTCAATCACCTTGCGTAGAAGGTTCCGCGAATTGGGCCCGGCAACCGCGAACTGCGCCCATCCATCCGTGGTCGAGATGAGGTGCACGTCCATGTTGGGCCACAAACATTGCCGCGCAAACTCCAGACGGCGGAACACCAGCACGGCGTTGGCTGTCGTGGTGGTCATCACATAGTGGTTCTCACCCATGCGCGCTGTGGTGCCGTCATCATAGCAGATGCCATCCTCGCGGAGCATCAACCCATAGCGGACCTTACCAACGGGCAAGGTTGAGAACGTATTGGAATAGACCTTGTCCAAAAACGCGCCTGCGTCCTTGCCTTGAATGTCGATCTTACCCAGCGTAGTCACATCGCAAATGCCCACCGATTGACGGGTCATGCGCGCCTCACGGTCAACAGAGTCGCGCCAACCCTTTTCACCATCCCGCGTGTACCATTCAGCCCGGAGCCAGTTGCCAACAGTCACAAAACTCGCGCCATTTTCCTCAGCCCATTTATGCGATGGTGTCAGGCGATAGGGCCGGAAATCCTTGCCGCGCGCGCGGCCAGCCAATGCGCCGATAGGCACCGGTGTATAAGGTGGGCGGAAGATCGTTGTCCCAACTTCGGGGATCGTCTTGCCCGCTTCTTCGGCGAGAATGGCAAGACCGGCAATGTTGGACGTCTTGCCCTGATCCGTGGCCATACCCATGGTGGTGTAGCGCTTGAGCAGTTCGACCGAACGGAACCCTTCGGTATTGGCCAGCTTGATGTCCTTGACCGTCACATCGTTCTGAAGGTCAACCCAAGCCCGTTTCCTGCTTTCACCCACATGCCAGAAGGCGGCACAGTCACGTGGTTCATCCTCGGCCTCGGGTATGTCAGTTTTCTTGGTTTTGACTCCGAGGTCCTTCAGTTGCGCTACAGCTTGTGCGTGACCCTCAGCCAGAGCGGCGGCAAGAGTCATTGCTCCATTTGCCGCGCCCGCAACCGTCATGCCGACGGGCAATTCGCCGCCAGGCACGAACGCGCAAAGATCGTCGCGCCATGTCGGGCGACCACGTTGGTGACAGGTCAGATGCACGTTGGGGTTCCATCCACCCGACACGGCAAGCGCATCAACTGGAATAACCTTGCCATTTGTCAGGGTGATAGACTTCAGACCTTTGCGGCCCACGGTGTCCATTACGGCCTCTCCGGCAATGTGTTTGACGCCGGGAAGGTTCAGTGTCGCCGGTTTGTCGCGACTGTCGATCACAACCGGCACGTTCACACCTTTGGCCTGCAAATCCGCTGCCGTGCGCCAGCCGTCATCATTGTTGGTGAAGACCGCAACCTGCTGACCCGGCGTGACACCGTAGCGATTGGCATATGTCCGAACCGCACCCGCCAGCATGGTGCCTGGACGGTCGTTATTGCCAAAGGCGATGGGACGCTCAGTGGCACCTGCAGCCAACACAGCGCGTTTGGAATAGATGCGCCATAGGACCTGCCGTGGCTTGCCGCCGCTATCGGCCAGATGATCGGTGCACCGTTCCAATGCGCCATAGACACCGTGGTCATACGCACCATAAACGGTGGTCCGTGTCATTAGGCGCACATTGCGCATATTGCTCAACTCCGCCACGGCCTGAGCCGCCCAATCCGCACCGGACATTCCAGCGACGTCAAGCGTCTCGGCATTCAGCCGCCCGCCTGGGCGAAAGTCTTCATCAGCAAGAATGACGCGTGCACCAGATCGCGCTGCTGTCAAAGCCGCCATCAGACCTGACGGCCCCGCGCCAATGACGAGAAGATCGCAGTGCAGGAACCCCTTGTCATAGGCATCGGGATCATTCTGCATCGAGAGCTTACCAAGCCCGGCGGCTGCCCGGATCACAGGCTCATAGAGCTTTTCCCAAAACGCTTTGGGCCACATGAACGTCTTGTAATAGAACCCTGCCGAAAGGAATGGCGATACGAGATCATTGACCGCCAGAAGATCATATTCCAGCGACCCGCGATGGTTTTGGGACGTTGCGGTAAGCCCTTCAAAAAGCTCCACCATCGTGGCACGCGTGTTGGGTTCCTGATGCGCGCCGTCGCGCAGTTGTACCAAGGCGTTTGGTTCTTCGGACCCGGCGGTGAAGACACCCCGCGGGCGGTGGTACTTGAACGACCGCCCCACCAGAAGCTGACCATTGGCCAGCAAGGCCGAGGCCAGCGTGTCACCGGCAAAGCCACGCATCCACTTTCCGTTGAACCGGAATTTGATCTGTTGGCTTCGGTCGACGAGCCCACCGTCTATGCGCTTAGATTGACTCATTTATCGCGCCCCCGTGCACGTGCCACATCGCGGGCCATTTCAACGCCTGTAATCTCATGCGTCAGGGTGTTGCGCGTCACCACCAGCCACGAGCGATCGCCCTGTTCGTGATACCAAAGCTCTTTGTGCTCGCCAGCCGGGTTATCGCGCAGGTAGCCGTATGCGTGAAATTGATCCATCGCGTCCTCAGCTTGCCAGTCGGGGCGGTCGATCAGAGATGCATCGCCCAGATAGACAAATTCGGCGGCGTCACGTGGTCCGAGAAGGGGTGATTGATAATCATTGTCTGTCCCTCCTCAATGCAGGTTGGGCTGATTGCCCACGCCTTTTTCGTCGATGAGATTACCGGTCATGAACCGATCAAGCCGCATTTGCGTGGCCACCGGATGCGGTGTGTCTCGAGCCAGTAGGTGGGCATAACAGAACCCGCTGGCAGGCGTTGCCTTGAACCCGCCGTAGCACCAGCCGCCATTGAAATAGAGCCCGTCAATATGGGTCTTGTCGATAAAGGGCGAGCCATCCATCGACATGTCCATGACCCCACCCCAGGACCGAAGCAAACGGGCGCGGCCAATCATTGGCATGATGGCCATGCCGCCTTCACAAACGTCTTCGACCACCGGCAGATTTCCGCGCTGGGCATAAGTGTTGTACCCATCAATGTCGCCGCCAAAGACAAGTCCGCCCTTGTCCGATTGACTGACATAGAAATGCCCAGCACCGAAGGTAATCACCCCCGGCAGGGTTGGTTTGAGACCTTCCGAAACGAAGGCCTGAAGCACATGGCTCTCAATCGGTAGCCGCATGCCCGCCATAGCCGCGACGCGCCCCGAAGACCCGGCCACACACATCGCCACTTTCTTGGCGCGGATCGCTCCGCGTGAGGTTTGCACACCCACGCACCGCCCGTTCTCAATGTCGATACCTGTGACTTCACAGTTCTGAATGATGTCCACACCACGGCTGTCCGCGCCCCGGGCATAGCCCCACGCCACCGCATCATGCCGCGCCGTGCCACCGCGCCGCTGAAACAGCCCGCCTTTGATCGGAAAGCGTGCGTTGTCATAGTCCAGAAACGGAAGCTCTTCGCGCAGTTGCGCGGCATCGACCAATTCCGCATCAGCACCCGCAAGGAACATCGCATTGCCGCGCCGCACGAACGCGTCACGCTGACCATCGGTATGGATGAGGTTCAGGATCGACCGTTGCGAGACCATCGAGTTGTAGTTTGTGTCCTGCTCCAGGTTCTCCCAGAGCTTCATGCTGAGCTCATAGAACGGCTCGTTCCCAGGCAGGAGGTAGTTGGACCGGATGATCGTGGTGTTCCGCCCGATATTGCCTGACCCAAGCCAGCCCTTTTCGAGCACGGCCACATTCGTCATGCCGAATTCTTTCGACAGGTAGTAAGCCGTAGACAGCCCGTGCCCACCACCGCCAATGATGATGATGTCATATTCCGGCTTCGGCTCTGGCTCACGCCAGGCGCGTGTCCAGCCCTTGTTTCCGGTTAGTCCCTGCCAAAGAACTTTGAACCCACTGTAGCGCATGCGGCGAATCCCAGCTTAGTTTGAACCAGATTGGCGCAGACCAGAGTGCTCGACTTTCCTGAAAAAGACGGATATGTGACTTTAATGGTCATAATTGGTTCAGAATCGGAAAGCACGCGGTACATTGGCATCCTGCCCATACCCGGTTTTGCAATGATGTCTTTTGCAGCGCTTACAGAACCTATGCGCGCGGCCAACTTGTTGGCCCGGCAAGACCTCTACCATATGGTCACGTTTTCAACGGATAAGAAACCCATTCCAAGCTCTGGCGCCGGTGTGGTGATGCCCGAAGCGCGTTTGGGGGAAGAGACCAAACTTGACTACCTCTTTGTTGTCGCCGGAGGCGATCCAACGCTCTACGACAACCGACCGGTGATGCGATGGCTCGCGCGTCTGGCACGTGAAGGAACGTTTCTGGGCGGCGTGTCAGGTGGGCCAATCATCCTGGCCCGTGCGGGTCTGATGGCCGGTCGTCGCATGACGGTGCACTGGGAACATGCCGGCGCACTGGCGGAGATCTCACCTCATCTTTTGCTAGAGCGCTCACTCTATGTGATTGACCGTGACCGTGTGACCTGTGCCGGGGGCACTGCGCCGATGGACCTGATGCACGCGCTGATCGCGCAGCACCATGGTGTTCCATTCGCACGGATCGTCAGTGACTGGTTCATGCACACAGAAATTCGCCCATCCGCCGGGCCGCAGCGGGCGGGGCTTGTCGAACGTGTAGGCACAACGGTGCCTGCTATCCTTGATGCGGTTGAAGCAATGGAAGCGCACGTGGCAGAGCCTGTATCCCTCGCGGCGCTGGCCAACACCGCGGGGTTGTCGCCACGCCAGCTTAACAGGCTTTTCCAATCCAAGCTTGGCCGCTCAACCATGCGCTACTATCGGGAACTGAGGTTGGAAAAAGCCCAAAGCCTGCTACGAAACTCACCATTGAGCCTGACTGAGATTGCACTGGCCACGGGCTTTGCCAGTTCCGCTCATTTCTCACGCGTCTTCTCTGAACAATTCGGGCAGCCACCCTCTAGCTACAGATGACCGCGTTCGCGTCAGGCCGTGTTGATTTGCGCCAGCCATCTTGCCAACCACAGCGGATACTTTAGGCTGCGCTTTAACCATTTCGGAGGCCCAAATGCACATCCTTGTCCTGCAACATGAACGTGTCGAACACCCCGGCATTTTCCGTGATTTCCTGAAAGAAGACGGGCACACGTGGGATGCTGTAGAGCTTGATGAAGGAGAGCCTCTGCCATCTATTGATGGCTATGATGCGCTTTGGGTCATGGGCGGCCCGATGGACACGTGGCAAGAAGACGAGCACCCGTGGCTGAAGGAAGAAAAAGCTTTCATTCGGGACGCGGTAGAAGAGCGTGGCTTACCCTATCTGGGTTTGTGTCTCGGTCATCAGCTTCTGGCCGAAGCGCTGGGCGGCAAGGTAGAGCCAGCCAAGACCCCGGAAATCGGTGTGCTGGAGGTTCAGCTCACCGAGGCCGGAGCCAGCGGTGTTTTCTTCGATGGCGTTCCTGAAGTTTTTGAATGCCTGCAATGGCACTCAGCCGAAGTCACGGCCATTCCTGCAGGCACACAGGTTCTGGCCACATCTCCGGCCTGCGCAGTACAGGCGATGAAATGGGGGACGCGTGCGTTTTCAACCCAGTTCCATGTCGAGATTGAAAGCGACACGGTGCATAACTGGAACAACATTCCTGAGTATGCAGGGGCGCTCGACAAGGCGATTGGCAAGGGCAAGGTGACAGAGCTTGAAGCGGCCTGTGCTGAACGCATGGAGACGTTCAATTCCATGGCCGAGCGGCTTTACATCAACTGGTTACAAGCCACAGCAAGCACCTGATCAGGCGTTCTCAAACGAAAAGCGCGCTTTGACCGGCTTCAACTGCGGCGCCCCCGAAATGTAGTCCGCAGCGCGCGCAGCAATCATCTGTGTGGGTGCGTTGAGGTTGGCACTGATCACCTTGGGCATAACCGAGGCATCAACAACCCGTAGTCCTTCGAGCCCATGCACGCGGAACCGGTCATCCACAACAGCATCCGCACCATGACCCATGCGACACGTGCCACTAGGGTGGAAATCGGTGGTCACGTTTGCCCGTACCCAATTGGCAATCTCCGCATCGGTTTTCACATCCGACCCGGGATCAATTTCTGCGCCCCTGAGTCCATCGAAGGCACGTTGTGAAAAGAGTTCCCGCGCCTTGTGCACGCCCTCAACCAACTCGCGCAGATCATGCGGGTCCGAGAGATAGTTGAAGTGTAGGATAGGATGCACATTCGGGTCTGGCGAAACCAACCGAAGCTGACCCACACTACGTGGTCTGAGCTGATCGACGTGACAAGCAAAGGCTTGCATCAGTGATATCTCGTTGCCGATGTATTCAAACCCGACAGGGCCAAAGTGGTACTGCAAGTTCGGGTAGGTGACATCCGCATTTCCCTTGATCAATCCGCCCGCTTCCCAAATGTTTGATGCCGCAATTCCGTCGCGCGCAAACACCCAGCGGACGCCAGCACGAAGTTTGTTCCAGGGCCGATCCACGCGGTGGATAGGATAAGATTTCAGACATCCAAATTGCAGGATAACACTTGCGTGGTCTTGCAGGTTGCGACCGACACCGGGCAAGTCATGCGCCACTTCAAGGCCGATTTCTTTAAGGTGGTCTGCGGGTCCAATGCCAGAGAGCATCAGCAGCTGAGGCGAGTTGATTGCACCGCCTGAAAGTATGATTTCGCGACCAGCGACCACGGAGAAGTTTTCCTTGCCCTGAGACACCTCTACTCCGGTTGCGCGGTTGCCGCTGACCTGAATGCGCTGCACCATCGCACGTGTCAGGAGCGTAACATTTCCCCTCTGCAATGCCGGGCGAAGATGCGCCACCGCCGCAGAGCACCGCCGCCCGTTGCGCTTGGTTGCGTCCAGGCGCGCAACGCCTTCCGGATTGTGGCCATTCAGATCATCAGACTGCCCTTGGCCAGCTTGCACACCCGCCTCAATAAAGGCGTCGTACAGCGGATTGTCGTAGCTGCCCGGCATTGTCCCCAAAGGCCCGCTATCCCCGCGATAGGTATCACCGCCACCGGCATAGGTTTCGCCTGCACGAAAATAGGGAAGACAGTTTTCGTAGCGCCAGTCCGATAGTCTAAACTCATCTGCCCATGCTTCGTAGTCCAGAGGATGACCGCGCATGTAGACCATGGAGTTGATCGAAGAGGACCCACCAACGACCTTGCCGCGCGGCATGAAAATCTCACGATCAACACACGACTGTTCAGGGGAAGTATTGTAATTCCAGTTCAGCTTTGGATCACGCCAGGCCTTGTAAACACCGGCTGGCATGTGGATCATAAGATCCCGATCCATTGGGCCTGCTTCAAGGATCAGGATGCTTTTGGATGAGTCGGCCCCCAGTTTGTTGGCCAATGTGCATCCGGCAGACCCCGCGCCGATGATGATATAGTCATACTCAGATGCGATCTGGCTCATGCGTCGTCGCCCCAGCCATCGGATTGCATCTCTCTCAGGCGGCTTGCCGTGCGTTCGAACTCAAACGTACCTTCGCCTTCGATATAGAGAAACTCAGGCGTGGCCGCCGCGGAACACACAATGCGCACCTTGGCCTCATAAAGCGCGTCGATCAATGTCACGAAACGCTTGGCTTCATTGTAGTTCGAGCGGCCTAAGAGAGGGACATCCTCTAGCACCAAAACCCGCGCCGCCTGTGCCAGTGCAAGATAATCCGCGGCACCCAAGGGGCGTCCGCACAAATCATAGAACGAAGCACGCGCCACACCGTTGTGAAAGGCGGGGATTTCGACGTCTCGTTTATTCACGACAAGTGTCAAAGGCGCGCCCTTGCCGCCTGTCAGGTCATCCCAAACAGATTGAATGGCCGCCCGCGCCTCGGGATTGATTGGCGTGAAGTAACTGGGTGTCCCGGCCAGCCGCCCCTGTCGGTAATCCGTTGGGCTGACCATTTCATGCACGATCATGCGCTCTTTCAACAGATCAATGAACGGCAGGAAGAGCTGGCGGTTCAGCCCATCTTTGTACAAGTCGTCGGGCACCCGGTTCGAGGTTGTCACAACCGCAACGCCAGCTTCAAAAAGCGCCTCAAAAAGACGTCCCACGATCATGGCATCGGTAATGTCGGTGATCTGCATCTCGTCAAATGCGAGACAGCGCAGGTTGTCCGAAACTGATTTGGCGACCGGCAGAAGCGCGTCCTCAGCCCCCTCTTCACGCGCCTTGTGAAGCCCGGCATGAATCTCTTGCATGAAGGCATGGAAATGTACGCGTCGGTTCGGCACGGCTAGCGTCTCAACGAACATGTCCATCAACATTGATTTGCCACGACCGACGCCACCCCAAAGGTAGAGTCCCATGGGTGCCTCGGTCTTTTTTCGGAAAAGCCCCTTCTTGACCGGCTTTGCAAGCTCCTCCCGGACACGCTCAAATTGCGGCAACACCGCCTCTTGTGCTTCATCGCGGGTCAGAACCCCCTCAGAGACAAGCCGTTCATATCGCTCGATCAGCGTTTCCATAAAAGTTGGATAACGAAGCCAATCGACAGAGAAAAGGAGGAACAGGATCAGCAATCGGAATTGTACCTGGCACAAAAGCTGAATTGACGGGCGTTCCCGCTCCATTCAGACTGCGTGTCCGGAGGCCTTGATGCAGAAGTCGACACCCCTCTTTACCCCGGTTCTGATTGCAGGCGGCCTGATCCTTCTGGTGTCCTTCGCAATCCGCTCTTCTTTTGGTGTGTTTCAAATTCCGATCGCCGAAGAGTTCGGTTGGCTTCGTGCCGAATTCAGCCTCGCAATCGCCATACAGAACCTCGCCTGGGGCATCGGCCAACCGATTTTTGGCGCGATTGCTGAAAAGATTGGTGACCGAAAGGCCATCATCATCGGCACACTCCTTTATGCTGCGGGCCTTGTACTGTCGTCCTTTGCGGTCACGCCAGAGGCGCATCAATTCTATGAGGTTCTTGTTGGCTTCGGAGTGGCGGGAACCGGGTTTGGTGTGATTCTGGCCATCGTGGGTCGTGCCAGCAGCGACGAAAATCGCTCGATGAGCCTGGCCATTGCCGCCGCCGCCGGGTCCGGCGGGCAGATAGTCGGCCCTCCCATTGCAGAGGCGCTTTTGGCGGTCATGCCCTGGCAAAGTGTTTTCGTCCTCTTTGCGGTAGCAATTCTAACGGTTCTGCTATTGCTGCCGATGTTGCGTGCGCCAAGCGATGCTGGCCCTGCCGCTCTCGAAGAAACCCTGAGCCATATGCTGGGCCGCGCTTTTCGCGATCCCAGCTATACACTCATATTCCTTGGCTTCTTCTCCTGCGGCTATCAGCTTGGGTTCATCACCGCGCATTTCCCAGCCTTCGTGACCGAGGTTTGCGGGCCCATCGAGCCAGGCAGCCTTTTGCGCGGCATGGGTGTCACAACAACATCCGCGCTGGGTGCCATGGCGATTGCACTTATTGGAGCGGCCAATATTGGCGGTTCACTTCTGGCCGGTTGGTTGGGCAAGAGTTACTCTAAAAAATACCTTCTGGCCGGGATTTATACCGGCAGAACCTTGATCGCTGCGGTGTTCATTTTGCTGCCCGTGACACCGATATCCGTCGTCCTGTTTTCCATTGGCATGGGATCCCTTTGGTTAGCCACTGTGCCGCTGACCAGCGGATTGATCGCGCATATCTACGGGCTGCGCTACATGGGCACGCTCTACGGCATTGTGTTCTTCAGCCATCAGCTTGGAAGCTTTCTTGGCATTTGGCTCGGTGGACGCATGTATGACGCTTTTGGCGATTACAATCTTGTATGGTGGATTGGTGTGGGTGTCGGGGCATTTTCGGCCATTGTGCACCTGCCCATCCGGGAACGCGCCTTGCCAACACCTCAGCCGGCCTGAGACTTAGCGCTCCAGCAAGTCCAATGCTTTTCCAACATCCTCGACACGTGTGTATGTGAGCGAGTGCCCCGCACCTTCGATGACTTCATGACGCGCAGCCCGGTTCCATTCCGCCAGCTTACCAAGTCCTGCGATGGGGATCACATCGTCCTCGCGTCCCCAGATCGCCAGGACAGGGATACCCGCCTTGGCAATGGCGCGATGCGCCGGTTCCAGATCCTCATCCAGAACACCGCGCAGCGATGACCACATGGCATGAGCAAATCCACGGCGGCGGGTTTCGGCGGTTTGCATGTCATAGATATCCCGAATGGCCGCAGGTGTGCTCTGCTCGGACGCGATCCCTTGTCTGAGGATTTTGGGAAAAAACGCATAGGCCACCCAACGACCGAACCACTCGTATTTGATAATAAGATCGGCGATGGACCCCAGGTCATGCCCTAGGCCCGCAGGCGCGATCAGGCAAAGCTGCCGCAGCCTGTCTGGATGCTCTGCTGCATAGCGCGCGACAATCGCTCCGCCCATGGAGTACCCCAGCAACGTGATATCGTCCTCTACGCCTTGGTGTTCCAAAAGCGCGTTGAGTTGTGCATTAAAAAACGCGCCATCCTGCTCGCCGCCCGGGCGATCAGAATACCCCCGCCCATAGAGATCAAAGATCAACACCCGAAACCCCAGGCCTCCCAGATGCGCAGCCACAGGCCCCCACACAAAGGACGGCGTGCTCAGCCCATGCACACAGACGGCAACCGGCCCCTCATCGGCACCCAGCCACTGATAGTGCACCCGACCTTTTGGCAGGTCCGCAAATGCCCCCGGCGCAAATGCCTGTGTAGCCCTGTTCATTCCGGGGCGTGTCAGGTCGAGCAGAAACGGTCCGAAAACAACAAGCGCCACGAGGCCAATCAAAACCCACCAGATCATGAGGCTGCACGCCAGACATCGAGAATGTAACGGCTTGTCATCAAATCGAGATGCGCACCGCCGCCGTTCTTAAAGAGAGTGATCTCCTCATCGCTCTCGCGCCGATACTTTTCACGCTCATAGTAGTCTGCGACCAGATGATCCCGTGTGATCGTTCCAGCCTCCAGCGGAATCTTGATCTCGCCGATATGGCCCACGGTCGTGTCATAGCTGTCGACAAAAACTCTTGAGCGCAAAAGCGCCTCGTCGTCCACTTCGCGCATATCGGGGCGATAGGCCCCGATGACATCAATATGCTGTCCAGGTTGAAACCACTCACCCTTGAGCAAGGGTTCGGTGGACATGGTGGCAGATGTGACAATGTCCGCCTGTCTCACGGCCTCTTCCAGATCAGTCATGATCGTTATGCCGGGACAGTCCAACTGCATCGCTTCGGCATTCCCTGGAGTACGGTTCCAAAGCAAGAACTCAGCCTCTGGAAACCCGGCGCTATAGGCCTGAAAGAGTGACCGCCCGACCGTCCCAGCCCCAACAATCAGGATTTTCCGGCTATCAGGGCGTGCGAGTTTGCGCGCGGCGTAAAGGCTGTCGCCTGCGGTCTTCCATTTGGTGACCAAATGAAAATCAATCACCGCTTCCAGCGCCCCATTTGCGTCTGAGAACACACTGACCGATCCGTTGATCATCGGATTGCCTGCCTCAGGGTTCTTCGGGAACACCGTTGCCGATTTAACGGCCAGGCCCATCCCGTCAATCCAGGCCGCCCGGCTCAGTAATGTGTCAGGATCACGGTAGAGGAACGTGTCGCCGATCTCGGCCTTGGGCAAGCGGTGCCCTGCCTCAAGGGAGTCACACAAGGCGATCCAGTCAAGCCGCGCCTCACCTTCTGCAAATGGAATGATAGAGATCGTCATGACATGGCCCCGTTTGATTTCCCCCAACATGCGTGGATCACCATACGGGGTCAAACCTTCAGCGCGCGATCCGCGGTTTTTTGGGGTCGCTGACCGGCGCTCTGGATTCGCGCCACACCATGTAAAGCCCAGAGCTGAGGATCAATATGATCCCGATCCAGGCCGTCTTATCGGGCCATGTCCCGAACACTGACACGCCCCAGAAGATGGCCATCGGCATCGAGACATATTCAAATGGTGCCGCAAAAGCCGCCTCTGAAATGCGGTAGGCCTGGCTGATGAAAAAGCCGCCCAAAAGGCCACTCACGCCAAGCATCACAAGGATCCACCAATCGCCGGGGTCAATCGGCCCCCAGGCCCGGAAAAGAAAGGCCAGAGACGGGTGGTCCTGATCTGCGAATTTTCCATCGCCAAGTCCCAAACCAATCAAGCTGCACGCGACGAAAAAGGTAATTTGAATGTAGACCGCCATGGTTGCCGCGGACTCGGTTCCGCCCACTCTTCGAGCCACGATATGGATCACGGCGTAAAGTACAGCGGCGGCCATGGGCAAAAGCGCGGCGATCTGAAACGCGGATGTGCCGGGTTTCACGATGATGAGAACGCCAAGAAAACCAACTGCAATGGCGCTCCAGCGACGTGGTCCTACGCTCTCTTTCAGAAATATGATCGAAAATATGGTGATGACCAGCGGCGACACAAAGAAGACCGCAATCGCATCGGCAATGGGCATCGCTGCCAGACCCAGGAAAAGGCAGGTATTGGCCGCCACCACGCAGAGCCCGCGGAGCAGATGCGCACCGGGGCGGCGTGTGCGCAGAACTTTGATTCCATAAATCGGCAGGAAAAAGATCGCGAATGTCGTCAGCGCCACAAGTGTTCGGTAGAAAACAATCTGGTGCAGGGCATAGTCGCCCGACAAGAACTTGATCCCGACATCGTTCAGCGAAAAGCAGATCACGGCAACCAGAGCACAAAGCGCGCCAACAAGGTTGGTGCGCGTGGTGGTCATGTCCGTGAGCTCGCCATGCGCATGGCCCGTTCCAGAGCATCCAGAAACCGGGATCGGTCCGCCTTGCCAAAGCTTTTGCCGCCGCCTTGCCGAAAAGGATCCGCCGCGCGCAGATCGCTCATCAGGTCCCGTGTGGCCAAAACGTTGCCGATGTTTTTCTCAGTCAGCATTTCGCCGTTGTGCTTCAGCACCAACGCGCCGGCCTCAACACATTTGGCGGCCAATGGGATGTCCCCCGTTATGACCACGTCGCCGGGGCCTGCCCGCTCGGCAATCCACATATCAGCCACGTCCGGACCTTCGGGGACGATCACCATCTCGACCAAAGGGTTTTGCGACATGCGCAACCCGCCGTTCGAGACGAAATACATCTGCGCCTTGTGCCGTGTGCCAACACGCTCAATCTCTGCTTTCACAGGGCAGGCATCAGCATCAACATAGAGCGCCATGACTTACGCGCTCGAAGAGTCAGAGCGCTTAACCTTGAACTCTTCTGGAATTGGCATCCTGTTAAACGCATCCAGCCCAGCAATCTTGTAGGCCTCGGCAAGGGTCGGATAGTTGAAGGTGTTCTGCACAAAGTAATCCACTGTGCCTTTGAGGTTCAGCACCGCTTGCGCGATATGGATCAGCTCCGTCGCGCCTTCGCCGACGATCTGTACGCCGAGCACCCTACGCGTTTTCAGCGAGAACAACATCTTCAGCATGCCATGCTCAAGCCCCATAATATGGCCCCGTGACGTTTCCCGGAACCGCGCCACACCGACCTCATAAGGGATCCCGCGTTCACACATTTCCTCTTCTGACATGCCACAGGTCGAGATTTCCGGCACCGAATAGATGCCATAAGGGAACCATGGCGATTCCGGCAGTGTTGGTGTGTCCAATGCGTGACAGGCTGCAATTCGACCCTGTTGCAAAGAGGTTGATGCAAGTGAGGGCCGCCCGATTACATCGCCTGCCGCATAGATGTGCGGCACCGCCGTCTGATATGTCTTGCGATCTACTTCAAGCCGTCCGCGATGATCGGTTTTAAGCCCTGTTACCTTGAGATTGAGTTTCTCGGTCGCCCCCATACGCCCTGCTGCAAACAGCAACATCTCTGCACGCACATGCCGCCCGTTTTCCAACGTCACTTCGACATGCTCGCCAGCATCCTCAATCTTTTGAATAGCCGAGCCCAGCCGTAAATCGACACCGTTTTCCCGGATTTGATGCGTAAAGTCCTGAATGAGCGTGTTGTCGATGAAATCGAGGAACGTTTCGCGCGGCTCGATGAGGGTCACGCGCACATCCAGCGTCGAGAACATCGTCGCGTATTCAACGCCAATGACACCCGCACCCACCACAATAAGGCTTCGTGGGATTTGCGCCAGTTCCAGAAACTCATCGCTATCAACGATCGTGCGCTTGTTGAAAGGCACATCGTCGGGCCGATAGGTCTTGGTGCCCGTGGCAATCAAAAACCGATCTGCCGAAAGCCGTGTGACTTCCCCGGCCTCAGTGGCCACTTCGATCTCTTTAGGCCCGACAAAACTCGCCAGCCCATGCAACGTATCGACATGGTTTCGGTTGAACTGATGCTCCAGCAGGTCAACTTCGTAGTCGAGCGTTTTGTGAAGCCGCACCTTGAGGTCCTGCGCTTCAATGTCGTCTTTCACCCGATAGGAACGCCCGTAAAAGCTCCGTTCGCGCCAGCCGGACAGGTTCAGAACCGTTTCACGCAGAGTCTTGGATGGGATCGTCCCTGTGTGGACCGACACCCCGCCCAGCCTATCCTTGCGATCAATGACAAGCACACGTCGTTTCAGCTTACCCGCCTGAATGGCGGCTGCACGGCCTGCGGGACCTGAGCCGATGATGATGAGGTCGTAGTGGCTCATCATTCACCCGCCATAGAGCGCTTCGGCATGGAAGGCGACGTGGTCTTCCATGAAAGTCGAAACAAAGAAATAGCTGTGATCGTACCCCGGCTGCATCCTGAGCGTCGACACCTGCCGCCGTGCAGCACAGGCCTGGGCGAGGCTTTCGGGCATAAGCAGATCGACAAATTGGTCCTTGGTGCCCGTGTCCGTCAAAACCGGTCCGTCAAAGCCATGCTCTTGCATCATCAGCGTGGCGTCATGTGCGGCCCATTTGCTTTCATCTTCACCTAAATAGGCGCTTAACTGCTTGCGCCCCCAATCGCCTTTGGTGGGGTTTGAGATTGGTGAAAACGCCGACACCGACTTAAATCGTCCAGGCAGACCCATTGCCAATGTCAAAGCCCCATGGCCGCCCATGGAATGCCCGGTTATGGCCTGTAGTTCTGGCTCGAGTGAGAACTCCTTGAACACCAGCGCCGGTAATTCTTCGGCCACGTAGTCCCACATCTGGAAATGCGGCGCCCAGGGCTGTTGCGTGGCATTCACATAAAATCCTGCGCCTTGCCCGAGATCATAGGCGTCGTCATCTGCCACCCCTTCTCCGCGAGGCGATGTGTCGGGAAAGATCAGTGCAATGCCCTGTTCCGCCGCCCATTGTTGCGCCCCGGCCTTCACCATTGCATTCTCATGCGTGCAGGTCAGGCCTGAGAGATACCACAGCACCGGCACCGGACCGGATTGCGCCTCTTCAGGAAGGAACAAACCAAAGGTCATGTCACAGGAGCAGGATTTTGAGCTGTGTGAATAAACCCCCTGAACGCCGCCAAAACAAGCGTTTTCCGAAACTGTTTCCATCCTATTTGTCCCTCTCACGTGTCTCGACTTGATAAAGCGCCATGATCTCGTCCAACGGCTTTTTGACCTTGGCAGCCGCGGGTACCGTAGCATCCTCAGCGGCATGGCCAACCGCCAAAATCATCAACGGTTTTTCATGCTCGGGCCGATCCAGCGTCTGATTGAGAAATCCCATCGGGTTGGGCGTATGCGTCAGACAGAAAAGCCCGGCTGCATGCAAAGCCGTGATCAGAATGCCCGTGGCAATGCCCACGCTTTCCGGCACATAATAGTGCTTTTGTCGCGTCCCATCCGGTGCCACGCCGTAGCGTTGAGCAAAAATCACGATAAGCCAGGGCGCTTGGGTCAAATGTGGTTTCTCCACGCCCGTGCCAATTGGCTCCAACGCTGCAAGCCAGGCGTCTCCGGCGCGTCCCGAATAGAACTTCTCTTCCTCTGCTTCCGCGGTTTCGCGTATCTGCGCCTTCAACTCAGGGTCCGAGATCGCCGCGAAAAACCACGGTTGTTGATTGGCCCCTGACGGTGCCGTGCCAGCAGCGGCAATAGCGGTGGTGATGATCTCTTCAGGCACAGGCCGGTTCGAATAGTCGCGAATGCTGTGCCGTGTGCGCATCAGGTCGAGGTATTGTCTCACTTCGGCGAGACCCTCGGCATCTGTCAGCTCACGTCTGTCGGGCAGGGGAAGCGGGCGATATGATGTTTCGTTTGTCATCTGACGCAGACTAGTAAAGCCCGTTGGCCCAGCCGATCACGAGCGAAACCGTCACAACAGCAACAGCCGTTGAGATCAGGATCGATGCCGACACGCGTTGCGGAGCAACGCCATAGTGCTGCGCGAGGATGTAGACATTGCCCGCCACAGGCAGCGATGCAGTGGCGATCATCACTGCCGCTGCATAGGGTTCAACCGGGAACAGGATGAGCGCGGAGAATGCGACGAAGGCCGGGTGAAGCACCAGTTTGTTAACGGAAAGCCAGCCGGCAACGATGGGCCGTTCGGCAGATTTTGTGGCCAAGGATGCCCCGATGGCAAATAGCGCGCCGGGTGTGGCGGCTCCTCCAAGTAGCGACAGGAAGTCGTTCATCACAGTTGGGATCGGGATGCTCAGCGCGGACCAGGTCAGGCCCAGGACAATTGATACAATCATCGGGTTTTTCAACAAACCGATCCCAACGGATCGCAGGATGCCAAGGCTCATCCGCCCGTCGCGTGATCCGGTGATGATGATGACGATTAACGATCCGAAAAAGATCAAGTCCACCGCGAGGACCAGCATGACCGGACCAATCGCCTCTGGTCCCATCAGCAGAGTGAGCATGGGCACGCCTAGGAACCCAACGTTTCCAATCACACCGCATTGCGCCTCAAACGCCGCTTCTTCTGCGGGCAGGCGGCGCATCAACGCCACCAGTGTCACGATGCCATAGACAAAGGCCGTGCCCCAGAAATAGGCCATGACAAACCGCCAGTCGAAGATCTCTGAGATAGACAGGTTCGCAGAAAACTTGAACAGCATGGCAGAGAGGGCGAAGTAAAACACAAACTTCGTCAGATAGGCCGTCGCCTCTTCGCTGAAAAATTTGGTGCGGCCTGCGCCATATCCCAGCCCGATCAACAGGAAAAAGGGAAGGGTCTGGATGAATATGGCGAGCATGGTTTGGTCGTATCATGTGGGCGGGGCGCGTCAATGAAGATAACGCGCTAGCCGCTGCCGATCAGAACCCCCGCCGCGAACACCAATGCGCCACCAAGAACCACCTGAAAGGCCGCTCGAAAGAACGGCGTTTCCATGAACTTATTCTGAATCCAGGCAATGGCCCAAAGTTCAATAAACACCACGATGATCGCGACAATCGTCGCTGTCCAGAAGTCCGGGATGAGATAGGGCAAAGCGTGACCCAGCCCCCCGATGGTGGTCATAATGCCCGACGCAAAGCCACGCTTGATCGGACTGCCGCGTCCAGAGAGTTCGCCATCATCGCTGGCCGCTTCGGTGAAACCCATGGAAATGCCTGCGCCGACGGAGGCGGCCAGACCCACAAGGAACGTGGTCCATGTGTCCTGTGTTGCAAAGGCCGTGGCAAAGATCGGGGCCAGGGTTGAGACCGAGCCGTCCATCAGCCCCGCTAGCCCCGGTTGCACCCATGTCAGGATGAATTGACGCTTGGCTGTGCTGTCCTCATTGTCCCGCGCCTCCGCGTCGAGATGTTCTTTCTCCAACTCACCGGCCCGGTTTTGGTGACCGGCTTCGGCGGCGGCCAGATCACCCAAGAGTTTGCGAGTCGCGGCATCCTGAGTGTTTTGGGCGGCCTTGAGATAAAACCGCTCTGCGTCACGCTCCATTGCTTCGGCTTCTTCGCGAATGCGGTCTAACCCAAGATTTTCCACCAGCCACACAGGGCGTCGCGCATAGTAACCCGCCACATGTTCGCGCCGGATCAGCGGGATCACTTCGCCGAACCGATCAACATGCAGGTCAATCAGCCGCTGGCGATGCGTGTCCTCTTCCTTGGCCATGCCGTCAAAAACCTTGGCCGTGTCCGGGAAATCCTGGCGCAGCATTTCGGCATAGGACCGATAAATGCGCGCGTCGTCTTCTTCGGACGAAATCGCCAAAGCTAGGACTTCTTGTTCGGTCAGGTCGGAAAACCGACGGCGCGAGGCAACACCAGGTATCATATTTTTTCCTCAGTTTAGAATAGTTCTAAACTAACGCATGAAATTATGAGAGCAACCCCAAGTCTTTGTCTTTTTGGTTTGGATG
The DNA here is from genome assembly GCF_032842945.2 of Roseovarius sp. W115. Classification (NCBI taxonomy): domain Bacteria; kingdom Pseudomonadati; phylum Pseudomonadota; class Alphaproteobacteria; order Rhodobacterales; family Roseobacteraceae; genus Roseovarius; species Roseovarius rhodophyticola. The sequence goes on along the minus strand of NZ_CP146606.1, from coordinate 1,374,161 downwards.
CGTGACAAAAGTCGCCATGCAATTTTGCATAGCAGACATTTAGAAAAGTAAACTAAATTGTTCACTTTTGATCTTGCGTGAGCGCCTGTGATCTCTAACTTGAAAAGTGAACTAATCAGTTCAGAAAAGGAAGGCGATTATGAAACCTCTACTTTCAGCGCTCATTCTCACTCTGGCTCTTGTTACAGCAACCGGGCCTGCGTTCAGCTTCTCGACCACGTCTATCACCCCGCCTCTTACATTCCCCGAAGAGCCACCGGAACCTGTGACGAAGGACCTGGATGGTATCGACAAATAGCTTAACAATGCGTGAAATGGCCGTGCTGAGGTGCGGCCATTTCTCACTGGGCTTGCAGAACGCCACACCTCGCGGCTAAGTTGACATGGTTTGCAGGAGTTCGTGCATGATCGCCATGGCCGCAGAAATTAAGAGAGGTCGTAAATTCGATCAGGTGCTCGAAGGGGCACGGCAAATTTTCATGCGAGATGGTTTCGAAGGGGCGAGTGTGGATGACATTGCCCGTGCAGCGGGCGTTTCAAAGGCCACGCTCTACAGCTACTTCCCTGACAAACGCATCCTGTTCTCCGAAGTGGCGCGTGTGGAATGCAATCGCCAGGCCGAAGAAGCGCTTCAGGTGATGGCACCCGACATGTCTCTGGAAGATGTTCTCAAGGAAGCCGCCACACGCATCGTCAGCTTCTTTCTGTCGGAATTCGGGCTTCAGGTTTATCGTATCTGCGTTTCGGAATCGTACCGGTTTCCTGAATTGGGCCAGCGATTTTATGAGTCTGGCCCGGCCTTGTTGCGCAATCGGCTTCAACAGGTGCTTCAGCCCTATCTTGACACAGGTGACCTTGTCATCGACGACATGGAGCTTGCCTCGGCGCAATTCGGTGAGCTGTGCAAGAGTGATCTGTTTGTGCGGTGCCTGTGTGGCGTGGAATGCGACAAGTCTGACGTCCAGATTGAGCGCGTGGTCAATGGTGCCGTCGAGATGTTTTTGGCACGCTATGCGGCCAAGACAAGCCGTTAAGCACCCACCTCGACAATCGCTTTCGCCAAAATCGGAACTGTTTGCGCATTGAGTCCCGCGATGTTGATCCGGCTGTCGCCAATCATGTAAATCGCGTGGTCCCGGCGCAGTTCTTCCACCTTCTCCGGTGACAAACCCAATCGTGAAAACATGCCCCGGTGCTGTGCGACAAAGCCGAACCGATCTGAGCCCGAAAGACGTTGAAGTTCGCTGGCCAGTTGCGTGCGCAGATCAAGCATTCCTCGGCGTACGGCTTCAAGTTCTGCCTCCCAGTCCGCGCGCAGCGTCGCATCGCCCAGAATAAGGGTCACGAGCCGCGCGCCATGATCGGGCGGGAAGGAGTAGTTCTGGCGGTTGAGATGCGCCAGGTTAGCCTGCGTGAGTGCCTTGCGCGTGCCATCGTGGTGCACGGCCATCAAGATGCCGGTTCGTTCGCGATAAATCCCAAAGTTCTTGGAACAGCTGGCCGCGATTAGAACTTCGGGACAGCCTTTCACAACCGCGCGTGTGCCCGCCGCGTCGGCCTCAAGCCCTTCGCCAAATCCCTGATAGGCGATGTCGATCATCGGCACGGCGCCCTTGTCATTCAAAAGCGCGATCACCGCATCCCATTCTGGCATGGTCAGGTTGGCACCGGTGGGGTTGTGGCAACAGCCGTGCAAGAGCGCGACATCACCGGGGCGCATGCCGCCCAGGTCCTCAAGCATTCCATTGAAATCAACACTGCCGCTTTCGCTGTCAAAATAGCGATAGAGTACGACTTCAATCCCAAGATGCTTCAGGATGCTGAGGTGGTTGGGCCAGGTGGGGTCAGACACGAACACGCGCGCGGTAGGGTTGGCCATCTGGATCAACTCAAAAGCTTGCCGCACGGCACCCGTGCCGCCCGGCGTGGCCACCGCCGCAACGCTGTCACGCTCCGCAGCGTCGCCCAGTACCAGGTCAACCATCACGTCTGAAAACGCGGGATCCCCGGCCAGGGCGACATAGGCCTTGGAGTCTTCCGTGTTCCACCAAAGTTGTTCGGCCTTTTTGACCGCGCGCATGATGGGCGTGCGCCCGTCGGCGTCCTTGTACACGCCCACACCGAGGTCGATTTTGTTGGGACGGGAATCGTCGCGGAACATCTGTACCAAGGCCAGGATCTTGTCCTTGGGCTGTTCATTCAAAAGCTCAAACATCAGGCGTCTCCGGTGGCAACGGGAACAGTCGGGAACGCGCCCCATTCAGTCCAGGACCCGTCATAGAGCGCATGATCGGACTTGCCGATCCGTTCCAACGCCAGGTTGATGATGGCCGCAGTTACGCCGGAGCCACAGCTGGTGATCACCGGCTTGGACAGATCAGCCCCGGCCGCATCGAACACCGCACGTAATTCATCGGGCGATTTCATCGTGTTGTCGCCATTGAGCAATGTCTTGTAGTGCACGTTGCGCGAGTTCGGAATATGCCCGCTACGCATGCCTTCGCGCGGCTCTGGTTCTGATCCGGTGAACCGACCCGGCGACCGGGCGTCCAAAATTGTGTAGTCCTGCAACTTGGAGGCGGCCGAAACCTGCGTCACATCTTTGACCATCTCAGCGCGGCGTCGCACCGTCATGTGCCTGTCTCGCACAAGTGGCGGTAAATCCTCCGCCGGGCGATCTTCGGCCAGCCATTTTGGGAATCCGCCGTCCAGCACGGCGATGTTGTCCTGTCCCATCAGGCGGAACATCCACCACACGCGCGCTGCCGAGAACAAACCATGCGTGTCATAGATCACCACCTGATGCCCGTCGCCAACACCCATCTGGCGCAGACGGGACATGAATTTTTCAACCGGCGGGGCCATGTGGGGCATATCCGAACGGTTGTCGGCGATGTCGTCGATATCAAAAAACCGCGCGCCGGGAATATGTGCGGCCTCATACTCGGCCTTCGCATCACGCCCCTCGGCAGGCATGAAGTACGTCCCATCAAGCACCCTCAAATCCGGGTTTTTCAGGTGGTCTGCCAACCAGTTGGTGGAAACAAGGGTCTTGGGATCGTCCTGTGCCATTTTGGCCCCCATTCTGGATGTGTTCTGCCTACATCCAGATGGTCCTTAGGGCAAGAGGATCAGGGGGCGTCAGCGCACCACGAGATTGCGTGCAAAGCCGGTGAGCAGAAGCGCGGCCGCGCCGCTGGCGCCTGTGGCTCCGGCCTGCGTCAAAAGGGCGACCGTGTCCAGCCCGTCCTTCGACGCAACCGATCCCGCAAGCCCTTGAAATCCAATATTTGCAAGAACCTGACCTCCGACACCGCCGCCCAGAACGCCAACGAGCGTGTTGCCAAAAAGACCAAGGTTGAGATGCTTGAAAAAACCAGCGGCTATGTTTGCGCCAAACGCACCCGCAATGAGATTCACCAGTAGAATCATGCTCTTACTTCCCCAGGATTATCAGATCGGACGCAAGCCCAATCCGTTTGTTTTGCCTGTGAATACCAATCTGGAGCGTATCACACGAGAGGGAAAAACCGAGATGTTTACTCGCCGTGGCGCAAAAGCCTCTGTTTCTGGCGTCCCCAATCGCGCTTGGCGTCTGTGGCACGTTTGTCGAAGTTCTTCTTACCCTTGGCGATACCGATCTTCATTTTGGCGATGCCGCGGTCATTGAAATAGAGCACCAAAGGTACAAGCGTCATGCCTTTGCGCTGAGTTTCGTTCCATAGACGGGACAATTCTTTTCGCGAAACCAGAAGCTTACGCCTCCGCCTCTCTTCATGGCCGAAGGTCTTGGCCTGCTCATAGGGCGCGATGTAGGAGTTCACCAACCACAGTTCACCGTCCTCGACCGCCGCATAGCTTTCGGCGATGTTGGAGGTGTTCTGGCGCAGGGACTTAACCTCGGAGCCTTCCAGAATGATCCCGCATTCCAGATCATCCTCGATGGCATAATCATACCGTGCGCGCCGGTTCTCGGCGACGACTTTGTAGTTCGGATTGTCCTTTGGCTTGGCCATGTTTCGGGTGTCCCGGCGGATATGCGAAGGACGAAGATAACCGCAGTCGCCAGGCGTTTAAAGCCCTTGTGTGCGACTCAAAGGTTAACGGCCCGAAAAACAAGGATCCTGGACGTCGGTATTGCGTCGGTATCACATCGGTATTGCGTCGGTGCGGGGTCGGTACATGGGGCTGGCAGCCTGATCGTAAATGTGCCGCGCGCCCCGCAACGCAGCCAGATATTGATTCCGGAGATTTTGCGCAACACGCGGTGTTTCATGCTATGTTCGTGAGGTCAGCAGCTTCAGACTGGCAAAAGCGAAGAAACATCCCAGCACGGTTTGGATGCCGCGCCGTGCCCGGCCATAGATGCGCACCATCACTGGCGTGGAGAAGGCAATGGCGTAGGTCACATGGATGACGACAGAGAGCGCGAATGTGCCCAAGACGATCATGGCCCCGACCCAGAGCGGCGTGTCCTGTTGTAAGCCCAGCGAGATGATCGCAATCCAGGCGAGCGCCGCCTTGGGGTTGGTCATCTGAATGACGTAACCGCGGGTGAGGTAGCCCATTGGCGTACGGGTCCCGCCGGCGAGTTGACGTGCCTCGATGTCGTGCTTTGCCATGGCGGACTTGAAGGATTTGTACGCCAGCCAGAGCAGGTAAAGCCCGCCAAAGACTTTTATTGCCACCAGCGCGGCGGCATAGGTCGCCAACAGCGCAGAGAGGCCAACAACCGTTAGCACGGCCCAGGTGAATGACCCAGTAGCCACACCAAGGGCAAGAGCGATGCCCGATCTGCGCCCCACGCTCATAGAGGTTCCCATGATGGCCAGGATATTTGGTCCCGGGCTGGCGATGCCAACGAAGAATGCCGAATAGGCGAGCAGGATACCGGGAAGATAGATAGAGAGGTCTTGCATGGTCAGCGCCTTTCATGTGCGTGCGTGTTCGGCATCAGGACGATTTCCAATCGCCGTCCTTGTTCCACCAGCGGTGGGGGTTCTGGCTGTCATCCAGACCTTTGGTCTGACTGCGCAGGACTTCAGTCATAGTGATGGGGGGTTCGTAGTAGGAATGTACGTCGTAGATTGCTTCGATCACTGCGTTCAAAAGGTCCATATCGCGGGGAATGAAAATACGCATCTGATCCACGCCGGGGCGTTGGCGCGGGCCGTCTGATCCGGTGGGGGCGTCGTCAGTAGGGCGATAATATTCTACCCCACCCATCATGCGATACCCGTTGCGGTCTGTTGCGCCATAGGTCAGCGGTGCGACATCTGCCACGGCATCAAAGATGCGATCCACATCTTCATCAGGCGCGAGAAAGGCAATCTGCCACATGGGCAGCATTTCGATGGGCCTCGTGTCAAATCCGTCCTGCATGATGGATGTCTCACCCATAGCGCACCCCCGTTTCCAAAAGCTCGAACCCGGTGATTTCAAACTCGTAGAGTTCTGAATTGTCAGGCCGCATCGTGCGAGCAATGAGCTTGCCATCCTCGGATTGATAGACGGCATGGGTTGTGTGCAGTGCACGGTAACAGTGGCTGCCGTCGGGGTAGTAATATTTGATCATGGCGGGGTGTCCTTGGTCGGGGGTTGAAAGAAGGCTTCTAGCTCGGCAAAGCCGATGCCTTTGGCAGTTTTGTCGAAGGTGCCATCGTCGAAAACTTGCCGTGCGGCGTCGATGAAGGCGCCATAGGCAACCCGGAAGAGCGCCGACCCCACGCTAACGCGGGTGACGCCAGCATCGGCCAACTGTTCCAGCGGAAAGGTTCGTCCCGCCATGCCCATCACCACGTTTACGGGCTTTGACACAGATGCGCAGACTGTTCGGATCGCATCGAGGTCACGCAAACCAGGAGCGTAGAGAACATCAGCGCCTGCGGCTTCGAAGGCTTGTAGACGCTCAATCACCGGGTCAAGATTTGTCTCACCCCACAAAAGGCTTTCGCACCTCGCGGTCAGAACGAAATCTGATGGCAAGGCTTGAGCAGCCTCGACCGCCGCGGCGATACGCTCAATAGCGAGGTTTTTGTCAAAAATTGGGGAAGCGCGGTCGCCGGTGTGATCCTCAATTGAGCCCCCTGCCAGGCCCGTTGCCGCCGCGGCGCGTATCGTGTCGGCGACGCTTTCGGGGCTGTCACCGAAGCCGCGTTCAAGATCGGCGTTGACGGGCAGAGATGTGGCCGACACGATCTCGCGGCAATGATCAAGCACTTGATCGGGGGGCGTGGTTCCTTCGATCTGACCTTTGGAAAAGGCCATGCCGGCGCTGGTGGTGGCCAGGGCGGGAAATCCCATCGCTGCAAGGATACGTGTCGAACCCAAGTCCCATGGGTTGGGAATAACAAATGGTGTGTTCGTTTGGTGCAGGGCGCGAAAGGAGGTCATGTCGTGGTCTCCAAGGTATTTGGAAGGCCACGTCCGTTGTTCCACCAACGGTTGGGATTTTTGTTGTTCAGGTCGTAGTTGGCCCGGCTGGCCCAGTCTTCGCGCACAAAAACCACGGGTTGCTCATAGTGGTGCGCGTAAAGGATGGCGTCCATTACCGTGGCAAGCACGTCTGCATCTCGCTCGATCGAAATCTTCAGTTCGACCATAGGATAGGTTTCGGTGACACCTGTCTGATAGCCCGCCTTGTGGGTTGTGGTGGTCGAGTTCGCCTGTGGCTGAGCCGTCTCGCAGCCCACGGCAGAAATCGATGCGTTGCGATGGTAACGGCCATATCCCAAGGAGTGCACTTTCAGGACTTCATCCAGAATGCGGTCCGTGTCCTCTGGCAGAGTTTGTATCTCAAGGGTCCAGACCGGCACGAGTGTGCCGGACTGCGCCTGATATGTTGCGAGTGTCATCCCACAGCCTTTCCATGCAGTTCCTTTGCGTCAGGTCGGTTCCAGTAGCGGTTGGGGTTGTTTTTGTCGTCAAGGAGTTTGGAGCGGCTGCCCCATTCTTCGGTTACGCGAATTGTGGGTTCTTCGTTTACGTGGATAGCGAAGATCACGTCGAACGCTTTGGAAAGCAGTTCCGGGTCGGGCGGTATGGAAGTAATGATCTGGCTGGCGGGCACCTGCTGAATGGTGCCTTCGTCACCTGCATGAGAGCCTTCGAGCGCGCGCAGGCGCTGAAACCCACCTTCGCGGACATACATACAGTTGTCGTATGGTCCCTGTTTTAGTGGCAGATGCTCGCCCAAAGCCAGCAGCACCGGTTCTAATCCGCCATTCGGTGTGTCGATCGTGAGAACCCATTCGCGCTCCAATACGGCCGGGGTCATGTCGTGGTCATCCAGTTCGTGGGTCATATCAGGGCTCCTTCTCCTTTGAATCAGAATATCAAAACCCTGCTGACACCATACTGTCAGCAATCATGCTAGGGTGTGCGTATGACTCGCTCGACACGCCTTTTTGACATCATCCAGATTTTGCGCAGCGCTGACGGACCCGTCACGGCACAGCGTCTTGGTGAGGAACTGGAGGTGACCAAGCGGACGATCTATCGCGATGTGGTGGCGTTGCAGGCGATGCGGGTGCCGATCGATGGAGAGGCGGGCGTGGGGTACATGCTGCGCGCAGGCTATGATCTGCCGCCGCTAATGTTCAGCGCTGAGGAACTAGAGGCGCTTTACGTCGGCATGGCGCTGTTGCACCGCACGGGCGATCCAGGGCTGGAGCGGGCGGCGCGACGGGCTGCGGAAAAGATTGCGACGGCCTTGCCCGGAGGGGCACCGCATGTTCCGTTGCGGGTGTCAGGCTGGAACAGGGTGCCACGTGACGGGGCGGATGCCGAACAGTTGCGCGGCTACATTCGGGATGCAGTGGAATTGCAGATCACCTATCTCGACCTCAAGGGCACGCACACGACACGTGCGATCAAGCCGCTGGCGCTGACCTATCATATCGAGGTGGTTTTGCTGGCGGCGTGGTGCGGGTTGCGGCAGGATTTCCGCAGCTTCCGGATTGACCGGATTTCTGATTTCGCCCCGACAGGAGAGTTGTTTCCGCAAGAAGCAGGCGTCTTGCACAAAGCCTGGACAGAGACGTTGGAGCAAGAAGACTGGGTGCTCTACAACGCCAGCAAACCCTTAGAGTAGCCCGCGGGTCTTGAGGTCTTGCAGCACGGTTTCTGTGTCTGCGCCGCGTTCGGGGATTGATGCAGGTTGAGGAGCGATACCGCCAAAGCGAGGTGCGGGTGCGGGTTGTAAAATCCCTTGTCCCTCGGACCACACTGCGCGGGTGGCCATATGGGGTTCGTCCATGGCAGACCATGGGTCCAGAACCGGCGCGACGCAGGCATCTGTCCCAGCGAACAACGCGGCCCAGTGCGAGACGGGTTGGCCTGCGAAAATCTCAGCAAGGCGGGCTGTTTGGTTTGGCCATTGCGCCCGGTCATATTGGTCTGCGAAGTCAGGCTCATCCCGCAGGCCCATCTGGTCCAGAAAGATGGCGTAGAACTGTGGTTCAAGACATTGGACCGAAAGATAGGCTCCATCGGCGCAGGGATAGACCCGGCCCCATGGCGGGCCGTCGAGCAGGCTGCGACCACGGGTCTTGGAGACGTTGCCACCCCCCGCCATAGCCATGAAAAGTGCCATCATATGAGCCGAGCCATCGACGATGGCCGCATCCACCACGGTGCCTTGGCCGGTACGTGTGGCGTTGAGGATGCCGGCAAGGATACCAGCCACGAGATACAGCGCGCCTCCGCCAATGTCGCCCACGATGGTGGGCGGCGTCAGTGGCACGTCACCGGGCGTCGACGCGTACCAAAGCGCGCCTGAGGTGGCGATGTAGTTATAGTCATGCCCGGCCGTGTGGGCGCGGGGGCCGTCCTGACCCCAGCCGGTCATGCGGCCATAGACGAGCTTTGGATTTGTGGTGGTGAACGCCTCTGGCCCCAGGCCAAGCCGTTCCATCACACCGGGGCGCAGCCCTTCGATCAGGGCGCCGGCGTCGTTCACCAAAGCATTGGCCGCCGCAAAACCTTTGGGTGATTTCAGGTCGAGCACAACCGCGCGCTTTCCCCGGTCCAGCATATTGTGCTCACCCATGGTTGGATTGGCGGGGCCGGGGCGCTGGATTACGGTCACGTCGGCCCCGAGGTCGGCCAGCATCATGGCGGCAAAAGGACCGGGCCCCAGACCTTCAAATTCTACGACCTTGATCCCTGAAAGCATTCGCTTTGTCTCACCACCGTCCATGGACACGCTTGCCGCGCAAAACACGGCGTTTCTTTTGGTATTCACGCAGGAACACAAACAACCCTGCCCCGAGGATAAGTGCAATGCCCACTAACGTCACTGCATCCGGTAGGTCGGCCCAGATGAGCCAGCCCCAGAAGATGGCCAGTGGCAGAATGGCGTATTCAAAGGGTGCCACAACCGCCGCGTCGGCGGAGCGGTAGGCCTGCGCCAGCGCATAGCCCAGGATGGCGGAGTTGAACCCCAAAGTGAGGAAGAGCCAAATGTCGCTGCCCTGAGGCCAGATCCAGGCGCGCAGGAGGAAGATCAGGCTTTGATTTGTCAAACCTTCGGCAAACCGGCCATCCCCGGCAAATGTCCAGAACCCGAGACTGACGACAATAAAGGTCGATTGAATATAGACCGTCAGAGCCGACGCTTTGGCGGTGACGCCTAGCATGCGGGTCAGAACCTGATTGATGGAATAGGTCACGGCCGCAAGGATGGGCAAAAGGTAAATCACCATGGAGATATCGCGCCCATCCTGCGCCTCCCAGGGTCGGGTCATGACAATGACGCCGACAAAGCCAACCAGCACAGCACCCAGCCGTAGGGGGCCGACCTTTTCACCCAGTAACGGAACACTGAGCAAGGTGATGATCAGCGGGCTGACAAAGAAAAGCGCGGTGGCTTCGGCCAGGGGCAGAACGGCAAGAGCAGAGAAAAACGTCATGTTAGCGATGACAATCATGATGCAGCGCAACAGGTGCAGGGCAGGGTGATCAGCCCTCAGAATCCGCCAGCCGCCTTCGAGTTGGACAAGAACAAGGCTGAAGGCAATGCCAATGGCAGAGCGAGCAAAAACGATCTCATGCAGCGGATAGTCGCCCGAGAGAAACTTGATCAGCATGTCGTTCACAGAGATCGCTACCACACCAACAAGAATGAAAGCGATGCCCACGCCTGAATTGCTTTGTGCCTGTGCCGATTGCATTGAGAGACCTTTCTCTTGCGGAGTAGCAGACAGAGCGGAAAGGGGTCTGGCCCATTTGCGACCCCTATGCGGGTCTTGGCCTCTGATCGCGATTCGACTACCAAGGAAAGGTCAGAGTTCAGGGAGTCTTACGATGCATATGAGCGGCGCACGCATGATCAACGCGGACAAGTCCACCGTCTGGAATGCGCTCTTGAGCGCTGAGGTGCTTAAGGAATGTGTGCCGGGTGCCAAGGACCTTTCCGGAACACCCGAAGACGGGTTTGAGGCCACGGTTGTGCAAAAGGTCGGCCCCGTGAAAGCCACGTTCAAAGGAACGGTGACACTGTCGAACATTGTGGAGGGCGAGAGCCTTCGTCTTGATGGCGAAGGCAAAGGCGGTGCGGCCGGTTTTGCCAAGGGGGGTGCCGATGTGCGGTTGACCGAGACCGATGAGGGTATCGAGCTGGCCTATGACGTGGATGCCAAGGTCGGTGGCAAGCTGGCGCAGCTTGGCAGCCGGATCGTGGATGGGTTTGCCAAAAAGATGGCGGATCAGTTTTTCGAGAACCTTGAAAAGGTTATCGAAGGTCCAAGCGAGGACGATGCCCCGGAAGAGGCGGAAAAGAAGGGCTGGCTCAAGCGGCTTATTTCATAATTGTCTCGGCAATCCGCGCGCCTATGGCATCACTGCCCTTGGTGGATGGATGGATCAGATCAACCGCGTGATAGCTTCGGTCGCCATCGGGAACGAGGTCTTGCAGGGAGACGAAGTGTACGCCTCTGTCCAGGGCCGCCAGTTTGGCCACACGACGATCCATTTCCTGACCTTCGTCAACGCAGTGCTCAATCGGAGAGGTGACACCGGGGGTGCGCAGGTACCCCACAAAGACCACATTGGCCCCGGATTGACGCATCTTTGAGACAAAGCCGGGGATCACGCCGCGCCGTCCGTCTTCGGAAATCAAGCGGTCGATCTTGCCCCTGCATGGCCGCAGCCACAGCCCCATAGCAAATCATTGCCTCCGCCATTCAGGACAACCCAGTTCCAGTTGCCCTTGCGATACTGCTTGGTGATGTTGAGGCCTGCAGCCCCAGATATCGGCAAGGCATAGAGAAAACGCGCGCCTGTGACTGAGCGATCCACGACCTGTTCGCCCAGGCGTCGTTCCACGGCGTCGGCAACCGCCTGACCGCGCACACCATGCACCGCCATCATCGAATCCCCCATCAGAAGAATACGCGGGTTTTCCTCAGGTTGAATTGTTTCAGTGCACCCGGCGACGCCCAGACACACCAGTGCCACGACCAGAAAAGACAGGTGTTTCATTAGCCCTTACCCCATTGAAAACACACGTAACCCCAAGGCGGACCCAACCCGCCTCAACATCTCATGGTTGAGGTTAAGGGAGCGCTAATCAATCCAGAACTTGGAAACACAGCGTTGACGATAGGGTGTCATTGATATGCAAAAATGCACAAGTCCCTCGGGTGATGTGTATGTTGCACACCGAAGTCAGGGAGTTAAATTGCCCGATACGCCATCACCAGGCATGCGCGTGAAAAGCGGGGACACAATGCCAGCTATTGTCGAGGTTAAAGACCTTAGAAAAACCTATAATGGAGGGTTCGAAGCGCTCAAGGGCGTGTCTCTGACCATTCAGGCAGGTGAAATCCTTGCATTGCTGGGGCCCAATGGGGCGGGCAAGACGACCCTTATTTCGACGCTGTGTGGCATCACCCAGCCCAGCTCTGGCTCCGCCATTGTTGGCGGCCATGACATTCAGAAGGATTTCAGAGAGGCGCGGCGGTTGATTGGGCTTGTGCCACAAGAGGTGGCGCTGGAGCCGTTTGAGAAGGTGATCAACACGGTGCGCTTTTCGCGGGGGCTTTTTGGCAAGCCGCGCAATGATGCGCTGATCGAGCGGATTTTGCGGCAGCTGACCTTGTGGGACAAACGCGACGCGCAGATCAAGGAACTGTCGGGCGGGATGAAGCGCCGGGTGCTCATTGCCAAGGCGCTCTGTCATGAGCCACGGGTTTTGTTTTTGGATGAGCCCACTGCGGGCGTCGATGTCGAGTTGCGCCGGGACATGTGGCAGATCGTTGAGGAACTGCGTCAGGACGGTGTGACCATTATCCTGACGACGCATTACATCGAAGAGGCGGAGGCGATTGCCGACCGCGTGGCGGTGATCAACGGGGGTGAAATCCTTTTGGTCGAAGAGAAAGCTGCGCTAATGAAGCAGCTGGGGCGCAAAGTGCTTCGGATTGACCTCACCACGGCGGTGCAGGCCGTGCCAGAGGCGCTGGCCGGATATGATCTTGAGCTGAGTACGGATGGCGCCAGCCTGACCTACACCTACGACACACGGGCCGAGCGGACGGGTATCACGCGGCTCCTGCAGGATCTTGCAGGGGCGGGGCTGTCGCTGCGTGATATTCAGACGAAAGAGTCCAGTCTGGAAGAGATTTTCGTGGGTCTCGTAAAGGAGGGTGCGGCATGAACTTCCTTGCGATCAGAGCCATCTATAAATTTGAAATGGCGCGGTTTTTTCGCACGCTTTTGCAGAGCTTTGTATCGCCGGTTCTGTCGACCTCACTGTATTTCGTTGTCTTTGGGGCCGCGATAGGCTCTCGGATTCAAGAGGTGGAAGGCGTCAGCTATGGCGCGTTCATTGTGCCCGGGTTGATCATGTTGTCGGTCATGACACAGGCCATCTCGGCGGCGTCATTCGGGATTTACTTCCCAAAATTCATCGGCACAATTTTCGAGTTGCTCTCCGCCCCGGTCACCTTCTTTGAGATTGTCATTGGTTATGTCGGTGCGGCGGCGACCAAGGCGCTGTTCATCGGCACCGTGATCCTTGCCACTGCTGCGCTTTTTGTGGACCTGCAAATTCAGTATCCACTCGCCATGGTGGCCTTCCTTCTGATGACCTGCATAAGCTTTTCGCTTTTCGGGTTCATCATCGGCATATGGGCGCAGAGTTTCGAGCAGCTACAGCTTGTGCCCCTCCTGATCGTCACGCCTCTGGTCTTCCTCGGTGGGTCTTTTTACTCAATCTCGATGCTGCCACCGGTCTGGCAGACCATCACGCTTTTCAATCCGGTGGTCTATCTTGTCTCGGGCTTTCGCTGGTCCTTTTTTGGGCAGGCGGATGTGTCCATCGGTTTTAGCCTTTTCGCCATCGCAGCCTTTACTGCGATCTGCTTGTTTCTGGTCTGGCGCATCTTCAAAACGGGCTACCGCATCAGAAGCTGAGGCGGAAAAATGACGGGAGCGTATGGCGTGGCCAAAATGCCCGTGACCCAATCTTTTTAGGTCACGTTTTCAAACCATGACGCCACACACCTTGTCGGCGCGGGCTCGACATTCTACATGCCACCAATGGAATTGCGTCTGCCTTTCATCAACCGGAACCCTATGGTTGCGGTCGTTCGCTTGAACGGTGCCATTGGCGCCGGAGGGCGGTTGCCTCTGAATGACGAGGCCATGGCGCCCGTGATTGAAAAGGCCTTTCGCAAAGGCAAGCCCGCTGCGGTGGCTTTGGTGATCAATTCGCCAGGGGGTCGCCGGTGCAATCGGCGCTTATTGCCGCGCGTATCCGAAGGCTGGCGGAGGAAAAGGAAATTCCGGTCCATGCCTTTGTTGAGGATGTGGCGGCGTCTGGCGGGTATTGGCTGGCAAGCGCGGCGGATGACATTTGGGTCGATGAGAATTCGATTGTCGGGTCTATCGGGGTGATCTCGGCGGGGTTCGGGGCGCATGTGTTTTTGTCAAGACAAGGCATTGAGCGCCGTGTTTACACCGCCGGAAAATCCAAGAGCACGCTCGATCCCTTCATGCCGGAAAAGAAAGAAGATGTGGCGCGGCTCAAGTCCCTGCTTGAGGACATGCACACGTCGTTCACAGCTCAGATCAAGACGCGACGTGGTGATCGGTTGACCAGTGATGTGGATCTTTTCACAGGTGAATTCTGGTTGGGCTCTCGTGGTGTTGAGCTTGGCTTGGCTGACGGGGTCGGGCATCTGGTTCCCAAGCTCAAACAACTCTACGGCGACAAGGTGCGCTTCTCGGTCTATGGCCGCAAGCGGGGTCTTTTTCAACGCTTTGGTATGACCATGGCCGAAGACGCCTTTGCCGCAATAGAAGAGCGCGCGGCTTATGCGCGGTTCGGTCTCTGACGTGCTATCGAAGATCGCCATACTCTTTCTGGTGTTCATGGCCATTCTGGCGATGTTCGGGCGACTGCGCTTTCCTGGGCAAAAAAGCTTCAATCCGCCAAGTGCTCTAAATGCGGACGGTTTCGGATCGGAAAGGGACGCTGCCCATGTGGTAAGGATGGCCGCGCATGATGCCTTGGCTGCTCTCTGGCCTGGGCCTGCTGATCTTGCTTCTGGCTGGGGATGCTCTTGTCAAAGGCGCCGTGAACCTAAGCCTTCGTCTGGGTGTTCCAGCGCTTATCGTGAGCCTCACCATTGTCGCCTTTGGCACCTCTGCACCTGAACTGTTGATCGCGATCAACGCCGTTCTGGAAGGCAAGCCGGGCCTGGCTCTGGGCAATGTTGTTGGCTCCAACACAGCGAACATTCTGTTGGTGATGGGCGTCCCGGCGATGCTTGCCGTGCTCTACACGTCACATTGCAACACGCGCAAAACCTATGTTTTCATGATCGTATCGACGCTCGTGTTCATTGCTCTTGCATTTCGAGGCGTATTTGATGCGCTCGCGGGGTCCATATTGCTGGCGATTTTGGCCTATGTGCTGTTCGACGCTTTTCGCGATGCGCATCGCCATCGCAAGTCCTGTGGCGCACCGGAAGCCGGATGTGCCGAGGAGGACGAAGAAGAGCTTGAAGGCGCGGATCCAAACATGCCCTGGTGGCAGATCATTGTCTTTCTTGCGCTTGGGCTTGTTGGGCTGCCACTGGGCGCGGATTTGTTGGTCACCAATGCGTCGATAATCGCCAAGAGCTTTGGGGTCAGCGATGCTGTGATCGGCCTGACGCTTGTGGCGCTGGGCACATCATTGCCGGAATTGGCAACGACCGTTATGGCCGCACGGCGTGGACAGGCGGATGTGGCGTTGGGCAATGTCATTGGGTCGAACATGTTCAACCTATTGGCCATTATCGGCATCACAACGCTTGTTGGGTCGATCCCTGTTGATCCTGAGTTCCTCAGATTTGATTTGTGGGTGATGCTAGGTGCATCGCTCCTCATTATCCCGTTCGTTTTTTTCAAGCGCGACATTACCCGAGTCTGGGGTGTTTGTTTGACTGCGCTATATCTGGTCTACATTCTTGTTGTCTTGACCTGAGGGGAGCAACTTTGTGGCAAAGACTTCACCAAAACGCGCGCTTGTAACCGGGGCGGGCAAAAGAGTTGGCCGGGAAATGGCGCTGTATCTGGGGCGTCGAGGGTTTGATGTGGCGGTTCACTACGCCACCTCTTCTGCCGGGGCCGACGAAGTTGTTAAAGAGATCCGTTCGATGGATCAAACAGCCGCTGCGCTTCAGGCGAACTTGCTTGATGAAGGTGCCGTACAGTCGCTGGTCCCGAGTGCAGTAGCGGCGCTGGGTGGGCCGCTGACTTTGCTCGTGAACAATGCGTCGATTTTTGAGCAGGACACCTATGAAACGGCGACGCGACATAGTTGGGATATGCATATCGAGTCCAATCTGCGGGCGCCATTCGTGCTCACGCAGGCGCTGGCCTCGCAAATCCCGGACCCGGTGATGGACGACATGAACGAGCCGGTCGCCCAAGGTTTGGTGGTTAACATGATCGACCAGCGTGTGCGCAAGCTGACTCCGGATTTCGCGAGCTATACGATTGCGAAGATGGGTCTTTGGGCGATGACCAGAACTGCCGCGCAGGCGCTGGCCCCGCGTGTGCGCGTCAACGGAATTGGGCCAGGGCCGACCCTACAAAGTACGGAACAAACATCTGAGCAGTTTGCCAAACAACGGGCGCGTACGGTTCTTAAACGTGGTGCGAGTCCGGCAGATATCACGGCGGCCTTGGGCTATTTCATCGACGCTCCTGCCATCACAGGGCAGCTACTTTGCGTCGATGGTGGACAGCATCTTGCCTGGCAAACTCCCGATGTGGTGGGTGTCGATCTGTGATGTGCAGCGCCAAGTTGTTCACCGTTCACGGAATTGACATGCAGTCTTCACAAAAGTTTTAATGTTTTCAGTGTTTTGACTTTGGAAGAAGTTTTTTCCTTTTAAAATCAAAAGGCTACATAACTGCCTATTTTTTAGGCAAATCAACGAAAGCGCCTGAAAACAACGAAAAAACCACCCTGTCCAAAAGTTATCAGCAAACTTATCCACATCTTTCGTGGACATGTTTCCTCTTGCTCCCACTTCGATAAGATTGCAGCGCAGCATGAGAATCATAAGTCAGGCATATGTCCGAGCAGACACCGCATTCTGAGGCCGATGAAGAACCCATCCCGACAGGGCATGAGGTTATCCTGAGCTATCTCAAAACCCTTGATGGATCGCCGGGTGTATACCGGATGTTGGGGGCGCAGTCGCAGGTGCTTTATGTGGGCAAGGCGCGCAATCTGAAAGCACGGGTGTCGAGCTATTCGCGACCAACGGGGCACACGCCGCGTATTGCGCGGATGATCTCGGAGACCGCGTCGATGATGTTCCTGACGACCGCCACGGAAACCGAAGCGCTCTTGCTTGAGCAAAACCTGATCAAGCAGCTCAAACCGCGCTACAATGTGCTTCTGCGCGACGACAAGAGTTTTCCAAATATCCTTGTCACGGGGCATGACTTCCCGATGATCAAGAAGCACCGTGGCGCGAAAAAAGAGAAGGGGCGCTACTACGGTCCCTTTGCCAGTGCCGGTGCTGTAAACCGCACATTGGGTCAGCTACAGCGCGTGTTTCAGTTGCGCAATTGCACAGACACGCAGTTTGAAACGCGCACGCGTCCCTGCTTGCAATATCAAATCAAACGCTGCACTGCGCCTTGTGTCGGGCTGATCTCAAAGCCAGAATACGCGGCGCAAGTAGCCGATGCACAACGCTATCTCTCAGGCAAATCCACAGAGATACAGGAAAAGCTCGGAGCGCAGATGCAAGAGGCGTCTGAAGCGATGGAGTTTGAGCGCGCTGCTGCACTTCGCGACCGGATCAAGGCGCTGACGCAGGTGCAGACTGCGCAAGGCATTAACCCGCGCACCGTGGATGAGGCTGATCTTGTGGCATTGCATATGGACAAAGGTCAGGCATGTGTTCAGGTCTTCTTTATCCGGGCTGGGCAGAATTGGGGGAACAAGGACTTCTATCCGCGTGTCGGCGCAGATGTTGCCGAGGCCGAGGTTTTGGAAGCGTTCCTGGGACAATTTTATGACACCAAGGATCCTGCACGGCAACTGATCCTGAGCCATGAGATTGAGAATGCGGACCTGATGGCGGATGCGCTGTCGGGCAAGTTGGGACGCAAGGTTGAAATCCTTGTCCCGCAACGTGGCGAGAAGGCGGAGTTGATCGAGGCCGGGCTACGCAATGCGCGGGAAAGTCTGGCGCGCAAGATGTCGGAATCCGCGACGCAGGCCAAGCTGCTCAAGGGTGTTGCTGAGGCGTTTGATCTGCAAGCCCCGCCTGAGCGGATCGAGGTTTATGACAACTCGCACATCCAGGGTGCGTTTGCCGTCGGGGCCATGATCGTTGCCGGCCCGGAAGGGTTCATGAAGAGCCAGTATCGCAAGTTCAATATCAAGGGTGAAGAGTTAACCCCGGGAGATGACTTCGGGATGATGAAAGAGGTTCTGAAGCGACGATTGAAACGGCTGCAGAAAGAAGATCCTGAACGGGAGAAAGGGCTTTGGCCAGATTTGCTTTTGATTGACGGGGGTGCCGGGCAGGTGAGCGCAGTGGCTCAAATCATGCGTGAGATGGGCGTCGACAATCTGCCGATGGTGGGCGTGGCCAAGGGCGTGGACCGGGATCACGGCAAGGAAGAATTCCACCGGACAGGCAAAATGCCAATGGCGTTACGCCACAATGATCCGGTGCTCTATTTCATTCAACGCTTGCGTGATGAAGCACATCGGTTTGCGATTGGTACGCACCGGGCCAAACGCGCCAAGGCGGTGGGCGCATCGCCGCTGGATGACATAGCCGGTGTGGGTGCTGCACGAAAACGGGCGCTTTTGGCGCATTTTGGATCGGCTAAGGCCGTGAGCCGAGCCGCTCTTGCAGATTTGAAGGCGGTCGAGGGGGTGTCCGAAGCGTTGGCGCAAAAGGTCTATGATCACTTTCATGAGAAAGGGTGAGAGCTTTTGCCCCCCGCGCTCCCCAGAGTATTTCCGGAACGATGAAAGCCGCAAGAACAGGGCTTTCCCCATGTGGCGCTTGGGTCTACTAAGTTCTTTATGACATGGAACATTCCAAATGTGCTGACTCTGCTGCGCCTATTGGCGGCGCCAATGGTGGCAGTGATGTTCCTTTACTTCAATCGCCCCTGGGCGGATTGGTTTGCCCTGGTTCTGTTTGTCAGCGCGGCAGTGACCGATTGGTTTGATGGGTATCTGGCACGCCTTTGGAAACAGACAACAAAGCTTGGCACGATGCTTGACCCCATTGCAGACAAGGCGATGGTGGTAATCGCATTGGCTGTGATCCTGGGGTATTCCTCTATGTCTCCCTGGCTGGTGCTTCCGGCCACAGTCATTCTGTTTCGTGAGGTGTTTGTTTCGGGCCTGCGCGAATACCTCGGCGACACGGCGGGGACGTTGAAGGTCACACAATTGGCCAAGTGGAAAACGACGTTTCAGATGATCGCCATTGCCGTGCTCTTTGCTCAAGGCGTGTTCGAACACTACTTTGGTATGTCTTCGCTGGGAATGAATGATCAGATTGTGGTCGATATTCTGGAGGGGCGTGAGGAAGATCTCTTTGGTCTACGCTGGAAGTTTCAGGGGATGATCATATCTGGACATGCAGGGCTGTGGCTGTTGTGGCTGGCTGCAGCCATGACGCTGATTTCCGGGATCGACTATTTCCGCAAGTCGGTGCCGTATCTGAAGGATTGAGCGATGGATGTGCTTTATTTTGCCTGGGTGCGCGAGCGGATCGGTCAACCCAAGGACACAGTAGATACTGGTGCCGCGACGGTGCGTGAGCTGGTACAAGAATTGCGTGCGCGTGAGCCGCGCTATGAAGCGGCCTTTGCCGATTTGGATGCGTTGCGCGTGGCCGTCGATCAGGAACTTGCCGACTTTGATACGCCCTTGTCCGGGGTGCGCGAGGTCGCGTTCTTTCCGCCCATGACCGGAGGTTGAGGCACATGGACGTGCGCGTTCAGGATGTTGAGTTTGATCTGGGCGCAGAACTGAACAGGTTTGCCGCACGGCAGACCGGCATGGGTGCCGTTGTCAGCTTTACCGGTATTGTGCGTGACCTCGCCGAGGGGCTCGATGTGATGCAGATCGAGCATTATCCGGGCATGACCGAAAAGGCGCTGACCAAGATCGCTCAAGAGGCCAAGACGCGGTGGTCGCTTGGGGATGTTCTGGTCATTCACCGACATGGCGCGCTTAGGGCGGATGACCTGATCATGATGGTGGCCACCTCGGCCCCGCATCGGGTGGATGCCTTTGCAGCAGCGGAATTTCTGATGGACTATCTGAAGTCTCGCGCGCCGTTCTGGAAGAAAGAAGTCACTAAATCAGGCGAAGATTGGGTGGCGGCTAAGGATGAAGACGAAGACGCGTTGACGCGCTGGAACTGACGTAAGGTTTGCGTTGACCCGTGCGCAGCCCGGCGTCAGACCAAACCAATATCCAGACCAAAGGACCCGCCGAGATGAGTGCTGTTGTTGCCGAATATGTCGAAAAACTGGACCCAAAAGCCAAGGGGACCATTCGTGGGACTGCGAAGCTCGTCATCACTGGGGAAGGCTCGGTGATGCTTGATGAAGCAGGCGCGCGGGAAGGTGACGGCGAGGCGGATGTGGTGCTCATCGCCAGTGACGAGGTGTTTCGGAATATTCTTTCGGGGGATCAAAACCCGGTCATGGCCTTTATGTCTGGCAAGCTGAAGGTTGAGGGCAACACGCAGCGGGCGTTGAAAGTGAGCGCGATACTCACGGAATGAATGTCAGGACACGTTCATCACCCAAATCTCACAAATGAATTGCGGCTCGGTTGTCGGCATCATCTGGAAGGGTTGGCCGCGCTCGGTGACGCGCAGTTTGCCTGCGGATTCCAACTCAGCCAGCACATCGGCATAACCAAATTCATCCCACGTGCCCTGAACCGCTGCAAAGATGATTTTACCGCCGGGCCGCACCAGCCGGGCGTATTCCCGCAAACTGGCGCAGGGAACTTGCGTGGTGGTTCCACAGCTGACAAGCGCATCGGCACAATCGGCATCTAACGCTGTTTGCTGACTCAGATCGCACTGGTGCAGTGCGGCATAGATGCCTTTGGTGCGGGCGATGTCCAGCATGTTTTCAGAGAAATCCAGTGCGGTGAGATGATTGAACCCTTCGCGCTGAAGGGCCTCGCCCACCAGTCCGGTGCCAGCACCTGCATCAATGATGCTCATGTCCGGTGTGAGATGCCGGGTTGCCGTTTTGGCCAGTTCCAGCGGCGCAAGATAGTCGTCCACCGATCCGACATCGCCGTCATATTGTGCAGCCCAGATATCGTAGCGACGGCGCAGTTCCTGGTTGTCGGGCGCGCGGATGACCCAATCCACGCGGTCGGCTTGATTGTCGGGGAGTTCTTCCTGTCCCATGGAGATGTCCTTTCGCTCTAGCGCCCGTGACTGCGGTCATAGCCGTTGACATCAGGGCTCTGCCATTCGTCCAGCGCGCCAGCTTGCGGGGCGAACACCTCGACCTTGAGAGGATAGCACACCGCTGTGTCGCTGGAATGTTCAGACGAACAGTCGCCGCCGGGACAGGCGCTGAGCGCGCCAAGGATGTCGATTTCGGCGAAGAACTCGATGTAGTCGCCGGGTCGCACGGGACTCGATTTCATGAAATACTGGCCCGTGTCGCGGGTGAAGCCGGTGCACATGAAAACGTTGAGGACGTCATGCACGTGTGGCTCGGCTTCAGACAGAGAAACACCCAACTCATCCGCCAAGGCCCGCGTGAGATTGGAATGACAGCAATGGTGATACTGCGATCCGGCCAGCAGGTTCCCTGTGTAGGGATCGCAGCGTGTGCCAATCACGTCATGCACTGAGCCGCCATAGGCGTCGATGCCGTACCAGCCTAGAGTGTCCTCGGTGATCGTCGCCATGGGGCGCAGGTGCGGAAAGCTTGACCACATGCGTTCGCCGGTGGTCAGGTGCGTGCCGTGCAAGGCGCGGCTTTTGCCGGAGTAGAACCGTTCACTCAGATCGTTGGCATTCCATAGGTTCAGGTCGCCCACTTGGGAGCCTTCGACACTGGTGATGCGAAAGAATTGTCCTGCGGCGGCACGAAAACAGGCAGCCTCACGCGGGGGCGCGATGACCTCATCAATCTTCGTGGCCCCGTCGCGTGCAGCCTGATAAAGTGCCAGATTGGGCTTGGGCAGTGTATCGTTGGGATAGCATATCACCGGTTTGACGGCGCGGCGCGCATCGGCATCAGGGGGTTGGGTCATGAGCGGATCACCTTTTGGAAAACGCGTGGCAATCTGACGGCACTTTGCCATCGGATGTAAAGACTTCAGCACCACAGGCGGCACAGCGATAAAGGCTTTGGCCGTCCTGATCACCTGAACGCACCGCCCGCCATCGGCACGAGCGCGTCCGGCGGTTGGCGAAAAGAACAATCAGAATAAAGGCTATGATCAGCCCAACAACGACGATCATTTGAGCTTGGCGTCCAATAGGTCAGCATAGGCAAAGAGCGCCGGCTGCCCGCCTGTATGCCAGAACAGGACACGCTTTCCGGCCAGTCGATCTTTTTGAGCGAGAAGCCCGGCCATGACTTTTCCGGTGTAGACGGGATCAAGGATCAGCCCTTCGGTGCGTGCAGTGAGTTGCATAGCCGAGATCAGTGGGTCAGAAAGCTGGCCATAGCCGGGCGCAAAGGCGCTGTCGTCGAGGCGGATATCTTTGGGCGTCACCGGGTTTTCCATGCCCGTCAGTTCAGCCAGATCTTGTATGCGTCTCGTGACTCGATCCGTTTGCACTTCTGCGTTTCGGCGCACGCAAATACCGGTCACTGGAGTTTTGTCGCCGAGCGCGCGTAGTCCAAAGAGCAGGCCGCAATGGGTAATGGCAGAGCCGGACGCCAGGAAAATCTCGTCGAATTGCTCGGCCTGTGACAACAATTCAATCGCGGCATCCGCGTATCCCAATGCCCCGGTGGGTGGCTGATCCGCCGAGAGCGGAACAATGAAGGGGTGTTCCCCGGCATGGCGCAAGTCTTCTGCGATCACCCGCAGTTGCGCGTCTGCTCCCGCTTCATCCTCGCCTTCGGGATAGCTGTGCAGTGTCGCGCCAAGCAACCGGTCCAGAAGCACATTGCCGTTCTCGCGATATATCTCGTTTTTGCCCGGCACACGGTCTTCCAGCTGTATGTGGCACCCCATGCCAAGACGCGCGGCCATCGCCGCCGCAGTGCGTACGAAATTCGACTGTATCGCCCCGGTGATCAGAACTTGCGTGGCCCCTTCGGCTTGTGCCTTGCCGAGATAGAACTCCAACTGCCGCACCTTGTTGCCGCCCAGACCCACCCCGGTGCAGTCGTCGCGCTTGACCCAAAGGTCGATGCCAACGGATTTGCCAAGGTTTAGCATCGGTTCAAGCGGGGTGGGGAGATGTCCCATCCGAGCGCGTGGAAATCGTTTCAGGTGGTCATGCAAAGTCATGCCTTACTAGCACCCGGACAGAGGCGATTTGTCAATCTGCGGGTCAGGCGGATTGACCGGCCTTGAGACCCGAGAAAACACACCCGCCCAGGAAGGTTCCTTCCAATGCGTTGTATCCGTGGTAACCGCCACCTCCAAAACCTGCGACTTCACCAGCCGCAAGAAGCCCTTCAAGTACTGACCCATCAGACCGCAAGGCTCGCGCCTCAAGATCGGTGTGTAATCCACCCAAGGATTTACGTGTGAGAATGTTCAGCCGCACGGCGATCAATGGGCCGTTCTCGGGGTCCAGAATGGCGTGTGGCTTGGCCGTACGGATGAGTTTATCCCCGCGATAGGCACGGGCCTGACGGATCGCGATGATCTGAGCATCCTTGGCGAAAGGGTTGTTCAGCTGTGCATCGCGCGCGGCGATCTGGGCATGCAGATGGGTCGGATCCAGCGGCGTATTTGGCGTGAGCCTGTTCATCTCGTCGACCAATGCATCAAGGGTTTGTGCCACGACAAAGTCTGCGCCGTTGTCCTTGAATGCCTCAACAGCGCGTGTGACCCCTTTGCCCAGACGCTCCTTCAACACGGCGCTCCATTTGCCCGATGTCAGGTCTGGGTTTTGCTCGCTGCCTGACAGCGCGAATTCCTTTTCGATGATCTTTTGCGTGAGGATGAACCAGCTGTGGCTGTGGCCTGTGGACAGGATGCGACGCAAAGTTGAGAGCGTGTCAAACCCGGGCAGGCAAGGCGCCTCCATCCGGTTGCCCTGTGCATCAAACCATATCGAAGACGGCCCTGGCAGAATGCGAATGCCGTGATTGGGCCAGATCGGATTCCAATTCTGCACTCCTTCGCAATAGTGCCACATGCGGTCTTCGTTGATGGCATCGGCCCCGGCAGCTTTGGCAATCTCCTGCATCTGGCCATCCACGTAGTCGGGCACGCCCGCCACCATGCGGTCCGGGGCGGGGCCAAGCCGGTCTGTGGGCCAGAGGGCGCGCACCTTGTTATGGTCACCGCCAATGCCGCCTGAGGCCACGATCACGTTCTCGGCTTCAATTTCGAAGCTGCCTGTAACTTCGCGCGTAGTGGATGCCCCGCGAACGGCTTCATCCTCGGCCAAGACCTCACCGTGCACACCTGTGATCCTGCCATCGGTCGCAACAAGCTCGGTCACGCGGTGCCGAAACGCAAACTGCAATTGTCCGGTGGCCTCTGCCTCTCGGGCGAGCTGCACAAAGGGCGCAATGATGCCTTCGCCCGTGCCCCAGGTGATGTGAAAACGTGGTACGGAATTGCCGTGCCCATCTGCGGCGCCACCGCCACGCTCGGCCCAGCCGACTACGGGAAACCATCGCATCCCGATCTCTTGCAGATAAGTTCGCATTGGACCTGCGGCGAAGTCGAGATAGGCGCTGGCCCAGGCCTGTGGCATCGCATCTTCGGCGCGGTCAAACCCGGCACTTCCCAGCCAGCCCTGTTCTGCCAAAGCGCGGCTGTCGCGGATGCCCATGCGCCGCTGTTCGGGGGTGTCGATCATGAACAAACCGCCAAGGGACCAAAACGCCTGACCGCCCAATGATTGCGGTCCTTCTTGGTCAATGAGAACGACTTTGCGCCCTCGCTTTGTTGCTTCAAATGCGGCAACGAGGCCGGACAAGCCGCCCCCGATGATCGCAACATCTGTTTTGTCAGGCATTCTTCCCTCCCGTTGTGGACCAGCCTAACAGGGCTGGTCCGTAGGTGGGAAAGAAACGTGGCGTCAGCCTGCGGGCGCAGGTGTGTCCGGTGTTTTTGGCTCTGCCCGGCGGAACCATCCGCGGCGCGGGCCTTCGCGTGGCTCGCCATACCAGTTCTCATTGCGGGTCGCGAACATGGTGCCTGCGATGGCCGCAAAGAGCAGAATGGATCCCGCCAGAAGGGCATAGTCCGCGCTGCGCAGGATGAGGTAAAGCACGCCGTACAGCACGGCCAGCAAGACTGCGACAACCAAAGTCCGTTTGCCCAGTTTCAGCGCGGTTGCCGCAAAGGCAGTCACCAAACCCACCGTGGCACTTCCGGCAATGAGATAGGCCAAAGCAAACCCTACTTGTTCTGATAGCGCCAGCATCAACAGGAAAAAGGTCGACTGCGCCAGGCCAATCAGGATGTATTGCACCGGGTGGGTCGGGCGCTTGGTCTGACCCTCAACAAGGTAGATTGTGAGGAAGGTCAGCCCGATAAACAGCACACCGTAGCGTGCGGCGCGATAGGCCTTTTGGTAAAAATCATTGGGACGGTAGAGGCCGACGCCAAAGCTGGTCTCGTTGCGGGCAAGTTCATCCTGATCTTCACGGCTGATCTGTGGCAGGGCGCGTGCCAAATGGGGAATCACCCATTCTGCGGTGAACCCCGTCTCGGTAATTTCCCGTGTGTCCGGAAGGAACGCGCCTTGGAACTCCGGATGGGGCCAGTCCGAGCGCATCACCACCCGCGTTTCGCGTCCAACTGGCGCAAATGAAACAGCTTCGGCACCATTGAAACCAAGCTTGAGCGTGTAAGCCTTGATCGCCCTGGGATCCCCCGTGGCCGCCCGTACACCACCGACCCAGCGATTGTCGCTGGCCGCTGGTTCCATAGCCAGGCTTCGACCATCGGCCAGAAGCCGCGTTTCCCCACGCAAGGCGCGGTTGGAGCTGACATTGATGCGCAGCTCGGCCTTGTCCCACAAAAGCACTTCTTCGCCGCGCAAAACGTTCTCGGCATCCTCTGCCGGGAAATCAAAGGCCATGTCGGATTTTGAGGTGTAGACCGGAACGGTAAAAATACCTCGGCTGCGTTCCTGTGTCGTTTTTTCAATTTCGATGTCGAGTTTATCCGGCAGGATATAGACCGGGGCACGGCGCAATGTTTTGGTCACGGTCTTGAATTGAAAGACCGGCCTGTCCTTGGCGTCGAGCTTTTGCTCGCCGGTCAGCGGGTCAATCACCTCACTCTTTTCTCGCACTGTCACGGTTTCTTCCACAGGGATGATCAGCACGGGGCCAGATAGCTTTTGCGCCCCGCCCCATTCATGGCCGACCGAGCTTATGGTCTGGCGATTGTAGTCTGCGCGGCTGTCGATGATGGCGCCCACGAAGAAGACGGGGATGGTCATGAGCAAGACCAATAGCCCCACGATGATAAAGCGAAGCCCGGCGGATCGATGCATGGAATACTCCTGTCTCAACTGTTCCGATGCTGTCCGTTTTGGCCCAGCTGCGTGCAGTGCATTGCCATGATTTTGCGCAGTTTTTGCGCAGATTAGGGGGCTTGTGTGATCATGCACCTGCATGTAGACTTTGCGTATGAGTAACCTGCCTCAACAAGAAGCGATGTGGTATGCCCTGTCGCGGGGATATAGCCAGGCACGGGGCGCGTTGGAGGGTGCTCTCAAATCTGCAAACCTTCCTACGCTTGATGTTTTTGATGCGCTTAACGCGCTGGTTGAAAGCGAGACGCAGCTGACGGCCAAAGCATTGGAAACAGCGCTCCTGATGCCACAATACGGCGTGTCGCGTTTGCTGGACCGCATGGAGAAAGACGGGCTCGTCGCGCGTGTGGCCAACCCCGGCGACCAGCGGTCAAAGCTCTTGAAGGTTACGGAAAGCGGTGCCGATACACATATCCGCATGAAGCGGGTGCGCGATGCAAGTCTGGTCGAGTTTTTCGGGCCACGCGCCCGGCCGGGTCAATTGATGCGCATGACACGGCTTTTGGGACTGCTTGATGACACGGCGGAAGCGGCGGATTAAACCGCACGCTCCAGCATCATCTTTTTGATTTCCGCAATCGCCTTGGCCGGGTTCAACCCTTTGGGGCACGTCTTGGCGCAGTTCATGATCGTGTGACAGCGGTAGAGCTTGAAGGGATCTTCCAGATCATCCAGCCGTTCACCCGTCGCCTCATCCCGGCTGTCGATGATCCAGCGATAGGCATGCAAGAGGGCGGCCGGTCCAAGGTACTTGTCGCCGTTCCACCAATAGCTCGGGCACGAGGTTGAGCAGGACGCGCACATCACGCATTCATACAAGCCATCGAGCTTTTCACGGTCTTCAATGGACTGCTTCCATTCCTTGGCCGGGCGGTTTGTCTTGGTCTCAAGCCACGGCATGATGGACGCGTGTTGTGCATAGAAGTGTGTCAGGTCCGGGATCAGATCGCGGACCACAGGCATGTGCGGCAGTGGATAAATCTTCACATCCCCCTTGATCTCATCCAGCCCATAGATACAGGCGAGCGTATTGATTCCGTCGATGTTCATCGCACATGAGCCGCAAATCCCCTCGCGGCAAGAGCGGCGGAAGGTCAGGGTCGGATCAATCTCGTTCTTGATCTTGATCAGCGCGTCCAGAACCATCGGGCCGCATTTGTCCATATCGAGGAAATAGGTGTCTACTGACGGGTTTTTGCCGTCTTCCTGGTTCCAGCGATAGATCTGGAATTTGCGGACATTCGTGGCGCTTTCAGGCTTGGGCCAGGTCTTGCCGGTCGTGATCCGGGAGTTCTTGGGAAGCGTGAGTTGTACCATGGTCAGATGTCCTTTCGACCAACTATCCTCGTGGTCAGGCGATGCATGTTATCAATATTCGACATCACATGCTCGTGCCACATTGTCACTTTGAGCAACGATGAAATCGAGCGCGTCATCATAAGAATACGGCGCGCCATTCATATGACGTTCATCTCCGGTCATAAATGTCATTGCGCCACGGAGTTCATTTTCTGTCCCGTTCTTCGCCCAAATCTCGGCCTCGCACCGGCAGTAGGCTGGCCTGTCTTGCGCATCTATGGTCTCTGGCGTGGCGTTTTGCGCAACACACACCGCCGCCACCTGTCCGACCAGGTCATTGCCAAGCACGGCAGACGGTACAAGAAAAGTCAAAATGACGAACGCAAATCTGATCATCCTGCCAGCCCTGTCAGAAGTGGAAGACCGTTTTCAGCATAGCATTGCACCGCCTCCCGGCGGGTTGAGATTTCAATCACAGTTTCGGCCGTTTGCGTGGTGACCTGTGTCACTGATGCGCGTGCAAGGCCAAGGATTTCCCCGGCGGAGGCCGCATCAATCACACAGTCCGTCACCGGCGCGATATTCAGCCCGGGAAACCGGGCTTGCATGACCTCATTCACAACAGTCTTGGCCTGCTTGCGCGCCAACGCATCGGCTGCATCATTGGCCGCCGTGCAACCCGTCAGCGCGAGCGCGACACATATCAGCACAACCCGCATCAGAAGGTCCGTTCCTTCGGCGCGATTTTCTTCAGGCTGATGCCGCCTTCGGCCTCAGTTGTCAGTGGGGCCTCAATGATCGGACGGTAGCTGAGACTTACCTTCCGGCCATCAACGCGCGCAACTGTATGGACGCGCCATTTCTTGTCATCCCGCGTGCTGAAATTCTCATGCGCGTGAGCTCCACGGCTTTCCTTGCGGGCCTCTGCCCCGGCAATCGTAGCCAGTGCGTTGGGCATCAGGTTGGTCAGTTCCAGCGTCTCCATCAGGTCGCTGTTCCAGACAAGGCTGCGGTCGGTGACCTTGATGTCATCCATCTTGGTGGCGATCGCGTCCATTTTCTGAACGCCGTCTGACAGTGTTTTGGAGGTGCGGAACACCGCCGCGTCGGCCTGCATCGTACGCTGCATTTCGAGCCGCAGGTCCGCAGTTGGCACGGCGCCATCTGCGTGGCGGATTCCATCGAACCGATCCAGCGCTTTGTCGACCTGCGCTACATTGGTGTCCGGCACGGCACTCTCGCGATCGACAACTTTGCCCGCGCGGATGGCCGAGGCCCGACCAAACACAACAAGGTCAATGAGCGAATTGGAACCAAGCCGGTTCGCGCCATGCACCGAAGCACAACCCGCTTCGCCCACAGCCATAAGACCAGGCACAACCGCGGTTGGGTCCTTCTTGGAAGGATTGAGCACCTCGCCCCAGTAATTCGTCGGAATGCCACCCATGTTGTAGTGCACAGTCGGCAGGACTGGAATGGGTTGCTTGGTGACATCGACACCGGCGAAAATCTTGGCTGATTCCGAGATGCCTGGGAGCCGAAGTTTCAACGCCTCCGGCGGCAGGTGGCTGAGGTTCAGGTGAATGTGATCCCCTCCTTCACCAACACCACGCCCTTCGCGGATTTCCATAGTCATACAGCGTGAAACGTAATCGCGAGGTGCGAGGTCTTTGTAATTGGGCGCATAGCGCTCCATAAACCGCTCACCTTCGGAGTTGGTCAGATACCCGCCCTCACCACGCGCGCCCTCGGTGATCAAAGTGCCAGAGCCATAAATCCCGGTCGGGTGGAACTGCACGAACTCCATGTCCTGCAAAGGCAATCCAGCCCGCGCGACCATCCCGCCGCCATCGCCGGTGCACGTATGCGCAGATGTGGCGCTGAAATAGGCGCGGCCATAGCCGCCGGTGGCCAGAACGACCATCTTAGAGTTAAAAACATGGATCGTGCCATCATCGAGTTTCCAGCAGACCACGCCAGTGCAGATGCCATCATCGCTCATCAAAAGATCAATAGCGAAATACTCAATGTAGAATTCAGCGTTGTTCTTCAGGCTCTGACCATAAAGCGTGTGAAGGATCGCGTGACCGGTCCGGTCTGCCGCAGCACAGGTGCGCTGCACGGCTGGTCCTTCGCCAAACTCTGTCGTGTGGCCGCCAAACGGGCGTTGATAGATCTTGCCTTCTTCGGTGCGTGAAAACGGCACGCCGTAATGCTCTAGCTCATAGACCGCCTTTGGCGCTTCACGCGCAAGGTATTCCATCGCATCGGTATCACCCAACCAATCAGAACCTTTGACCGTGTCATACATGTGCCACTGCCAACTATCGGGACCCATATTGCCCAGGCTCGCGGCAATGCCACCCTGCGCTGCTACTGTGTGAGAGCGGGTTGGAAAGACCTTGGTGATACATGCCGTGCGCAGTCCCTGCTCGGCCATGCCGAGCGTGGCACGCAAGCCTGCGCCACCTGCGCCGACAACGACCACGTCGTAGTCATGGGTTTCGTATTCGTAAGATGCCATGTCGTTACTCCGGTCTCACAGCGCCAGCCGTGCGATGGCAAAAAGACCCGTGGCCATAGCGCCATAGCTCAGGCACGTGACCAGGATGATACTAATTTTCTGTGCGGTGCCGTGCACATAGTCTTCGATAAGAACTTGTGCACCGTCCGAGAAATGCTTGAACCCAACAATGATCGTAAGCGCCGCCACAATCGCTGGGAAGGGGCGTGCAAAATATGCGGTCACGTCTTCATAGGATCCGCCAAGCGTTGCCCCAAAGGTAAATATAAAGAGCGGTATGAGGATGAGCAGTGCCACGCTTTGCACTTTCATTGCCCAGAAATGATGAACGCCGGATTTGGCGGCGCCCATTCCAACGGCACGTTTACGGTCAGTCAGGTATCTCATGCTGGTCCCCTTACACGATAAGAGCTGTCAGGATGGTCAGGACAACCGAACCGCCAATGATGCACCAACCAAGTTTCTCAGCGGTCTCAATTTCAAGCATCATCGCGTTGTCCCAGATGAGATGACGCACACCGGCGAGGGTGTGGTACCACAGCGCCCAGAGCGACAGGAACATGATCATGTCTCCGAACCAACTTGTCACCACAGCGTTGGCTACAGCGAAGTATTCCTCAGAAGTGGCCGCCGCGAGGAACCACCATACGATCAGCAGTGCCGCGACCAGCAAAGCGTTTCCAGTGATACGCGTGAGGATCGATGTGATAGATGTTAGCTGGGGTCTGTAGATTGACAGGTGAGGCGAGAGCGGACGATTGCCGCGATTGACATCAGCCATGTACCCTTCCTTCTTCGTCGGGTGACACGCATGTCCCGTTGACACGCAGCAATGTCACCACTTGAGTCTTTTTATCTAACCAATTGCTGCCGGTGCAAACCCTGAATCTATAGAATCTGCAGGCATTTGGTCGCAATTTGGGTTTTTGTGATCACATTGTATTTTCAGTGATCACAAATTGGGATTCCAAGAAGCAGGACGTCTTCCAGATATTTGTTTTGTTACCTCGCGCAAAAGCTTGCGCTGCATCCGGTTGGGATAATCATCGTAGCTGTTAGCTGTGATCACAAAAGCTCCATTTCCAAGAATGACATTCTCCCAGAAATACTCAGTCATCAACAGTTCAGCACCTTCGATGACCAGAGCATTTACGATGATATTCGATGAACTCAGTATTTTGTGTACTTCTTTGGGGTCCACCCCTTCATTGGATGATCCATCGCCGGAAATGTCGATGACCCACCGTTCACAATCTGGGACATCAGCAAACTGCGCCCCTGCAAAGGCGAGGGCCTCGCCGATGGCTGTGGAGAAGTTGCGCCAGACACGCGGCGTTGATTCCACTTGCGCCGCAAAATTCTCGAGCACATCAAAATCGGTCATCCGGGTCCATGGCGTGACCACGCGTTGGCGCGAAGACCCGGTCCACTGCAAGACCATCACAGCGGCCTCTTGAGTAACAAGCGCCTCGGCAACCGACCCGTCGCGCAACCCATCAGCAATCCCCTGCATCTGGATGCGGTATTCCTCGTTGTCCACTGAGCCTGAGACGTCCACGGCCAGAACCAATGCCACCTCACAAGCCATGGCGCGGCATGTCACAAGCATAAAGATAATCGCGAGGCCAAGACGTTTGATCATCCCTCGAGCATGACCAATTTCATCTCCGCTGCCTAGGGGCTGACATTCACATCGGCATGAGCGCCCAGTAGTCCAGATCAAGCATCACGTGCGGCAGGTACTTGCCATCCTCGCCTTTCAGGGTGAAAGGCGCTCCACCCTTGGTCGCCACCAATCGCAAACGCAGTGCGCCGACGCCTTGTACGCCGGTTTCGGCTTTGTCCAGCACTTCAGACCAGGCCTTGATCGTATCACCGCTGTAGCATGGATTCGCATGCGCCCCGGCATTCAATCCAGCAACGATCTGCGCATTGGCCAGCCCATTAAAGCTAAGCGTACGCGCCATGGAAATGACGTGACCGCCATAGATGAGCCGCCGGCCATCCTCGCGAAGGGTCGCATCAAAATGGACCTTCGCTGTGTTCTGCCAAAGACGCGTGGCCATCATATGTTCGGCCTCTTCGACCGTGACGCCATCCACATGGTCAATGGTTTCACCGACATCATAATCGCCCCAGCGATGTGGTTCTCCGGCAAGGGTATAATCGTAGTCGTCGAAAGTAAGCCCCTCGGGCACCACCAGATCCGCTACTTCGAGCGCCGGTTTTAACTCAGGAATGAGTGTGTCGGGCGCGGGTGCATCGACATTGCGTTTGCGCACCATGACCCAGCGCACATAATCAAGCACCACCTCACCGCTTTGGTTCGTGCCTTTTGTGCGAACCCAGACAACCCCGGATTTACCATTCGAATTCTGTTTGAGGCCGATCACCTCCGATGACGAACGTAGCGTATCGCCCGGATAAATCGGCTTCAGCCACCGTCCCTCTGCATAGCCAAGATTGGCAATCGCATTGAGTGAAATATCGGGAACAGTCTTTCCGAAGACCACGTGAAACGCTGCGATATCATCCAGTGGACTTGCAGGCAGGCCGCAGGCGCGGGCGAACTCATCGGATGAATAGAGCGCATGCCGCGCAGGATAGAGCGCGTGATAAAGCGCGCGCTCTCCTCCGGACACCGTACGAGGCACGGCATGATGAATGGTCTCGCCGACGGTGTAGTCTTCAAAAAACCGGCCCGGGTTGGTCTTGACCATGTTCAGTGTTCTCCAAGTTTGACGTCTGCGTCGTAAGTGCCGTCGACTTCTTTGACGACCGCTTGTCCGCAGCGCATGACGCCGTTTGCTGCGTCGAACGCGTAAGTCGGGTCGCCATAAAGCTCCCATCCTTTGTTCAGGGCTTCAGTGACCTTGTGACAAAAGTCGGATGTGTCGTCTGCCGAGAGGAACCGATAGAGTTTCATGCGTTTACCCAAAGGCCGGATAGCCAAGCCAGTAATGTATCCCTGCAATCACGGCAAAGACCACAACGGTGCCGCCAAGCGCCATCAGTTCCTTGCTTTGTGGAACAGGATCGGGGCGGGTCCATTCAGGTTGCGCTTTGTTGATGACAATCATCTGCACCACAGCCCAGGCCAAAAGGCCGCCGAAGAGGATGAAAGATGGAACATCCCCGTTCACCAGAATATGCGCCAAGGCCCAAACCTTGACCGCACCCAACATCGGGTGACGCATCCGGCGTGCCAGAGCTGTTTTCATACCTGATGCGGCGAACATGTAGACCGCAAGCAACATCAGCAGATTGTTGATGCCGACAAGCGCCGGGCTACGCCCCCAGAAAACCGCGCCATCGGCCATACCATAGCCTTTGCTCATGAGCCAAATGCTGATGAGCAACGTGACAGCGATAATCCCCTTGCCTGGTCCTTCCCCCAAAGCTGCGCGCAGGCCTGGCGCAAGACGCTTCAGGAGATGTGCGGCACTCCAAAGAACAAGACCAAGAATGAGATAGATCATGTCGCTTACTCCGCTGCCATCTCGGCAATTGCTTCCGATTTGGCCAGAATGCGCTGGGCTGCAACCACGTGTAGGTTTTCTACGATCTGACCGTCAACAACGGCCACGCCCTGTCCCTGCCGCTGACTTTCCTCGAAGGCTTCGATCTGTCGCTTGGCAAGGTCGATTTCAGACTGCGTTGGCGCAAAGGCGGTGTTGGTTACTTCAATCTGCGCTGGGTGAATGAGCGTCTTGCCATCAAAGCCCAGATCTCGGCCATGTTCGCATTCCGCTTTCAATCCATCGCCATCCCGAAATCGGTTGTAGACGCCATCAATCGCTACAACTCCGCGCGCCGCACGTGCGGCCATCACGATCATTTGCAAGGATGACAAAAGAGGCATGCGGTCCGGCCGGTAGCGGCACCCCAATTCCTTGGTCAGGTCGTTGGTTCCTGTAATCAGGCCCGTTACTTGGCGATGCGCGGCAATCTCACGTGCGTTAAACACGCTCGCAGGCGTCTCCATCATCGTCCAGATCGGCATATCTGGTCCAACCATATCGGCGAGGCTATCAACATCGGAGTAGTTGTTCACCTTAGGCAGTAGGATGATGTCGGCTCCGGCGTTGCCCAAAACACGTACATCTTCAAAGCCCCACTCGGTGGTCAGGGCGTTGATCCGCACCACTTTGACCCGATTGCCGTAGCCGCCATCGCTGAGAGCTTGCGCCAGTGTCTGCCGGGCCTCGGCCTTGGCATCGGGGGCCACGGCATCTTCCAGATCAAAAATGATCGCGTCCGTCGGAAGGCTGCGCGCCTTCTCAAGCGCACGTTCCTTGGAGCCAGGGATATAAAGTACAGAACGATAGGGGTGCGTCTGAAGGTCCATTCAAACGGCTCCTTTCCAAAGTCGATAGAAATTTTCTTGCGCAGCATTGCCATTTTTTGCCTGAAAAGTTCAAGGATTTTCCCGCCGCAGTGCAGAAACATACGAAAGATAAGCGAGGCGAACGTCGCATTAACCTTGTTTTGGTAGCCATGAAAGCACGCTTTCAAACATTCAAAAGGCAGGGACCAAGCTTAGAAAGGCGAGAATGATGAAGCTTAATGCGAAGATAACGACGGCCGCGATTGCGGTCTGCCTGGCTGGCCCGTCCGCTGCCTCAAACTGTGCCCCACGTGAGATGGTGGTTGAAAACCTGGCCAAGAAATACGGCGAATCGCGACAGTCTATGGGCCTTGGGGCCAACAATGCCGTTGTTGAGGTGTTCGCCTCGGAAGAAACCGGAACTTGGACGATCACAGTGACCTCAGTGCACGGAGTGACCTGCATGGTGGCCAGCGGTCAGGCGTTTGAAGAACTGGCCGAGGTGCTCCCGGTTGATGACAACGATGCGTAGCGACGCAAAATCGCAAGATGAGCGATCAAGCAGCGGTTG
Organism: Roseovarius sp. W115; assembly: GCF_032842945.2. Taxonomy (NCBI): domain Bacteria; kingdom Pseudomonadati; phylum Pseudomonadota; class Alphaproteobacteria; order Rhodobacterales; family Roseobacteraceae; genus Roseovarius; species Roseovarius rhodophyticola. Next base: position 1,339,218 of record NZ_CP146606.1, on the reverse strand, counting down.
ATGGCATGAAAGAATCGCCTGTGCGTCTGAATTGATTGCCGGTCGTTTCTTGGCCCGTATGCCGATTTGCCCAATCTTGCAGTTCTGAGTGGCTAAGTTGGGTCAAGCCACTGTTGTGCACATGGTTTTTGGTCTTGTCGGATTCTAAGTTCGATCAATTTCCGCGGTGCTGCATTGCAGCGCACTTGCGCCAGACGCCGATTGCGACTAGGCCGTGTCGCAACATTCCAACCGACCGGAGACCATTCCAATGGCCAGACCCAAGATCGCCCTTATCGGCGCAGGACAAATCGGCGGCACGCTTGCCCATCTTGCAGCTTTGAAAGAACTTGGTGATGTCGTTTTGTTCGACATTGCCGAAGGCATTCCAGAGGGCAAAGCGCTCGACATCGCCGAATCCGGCCCGTCTGAGGGGTTTGACGCCTCACTCCGGGGCACACAAAGCTACGCGGACATCGCGGGCGCGGATGTCTGCATTGTCACCGCCGGTGTCCCGCGCAAGCCCGGCATGAGCCGCGATGACCTTCTGGGCATCAACCTCAAGGTCATGAAATCCGTGGGAGAAGGCATCCGCGATCACGCACCAGATGCGTTCGTGATCTGCATCACCAACCCGCTCGACGCGATGGTCTGGGCCCTGCGTGAATTCTCGGGCCTGCCTCATGCCAAAGTCTGCGGCATGGCCGGTGTGCTGGATAGTGCCCGCTTCCGCCATTTCCTTGCCGAAGAGTTCAACGTCTCCATGAAAGACGTCACCGCCTTCGTTCTGGGCGGACATGGCGACACAATGGTGCCTTCCGTGCGCTACTCCACAGTGGCCGGTATCCCTCTGCCAGACTTGGTTGCGATGGGCTGGACCACGCAAGAAAAGCTCGACGCGATTGTGCAACGCACCCGCGACGGCGGTGCTGAAATCGTAGGCCTGCTGAAGACCGGCTCTGCTTTCTATGCACCCGCCACATCCGCGATTGAAATGGCCGAAGCCTACCTCAAGGACCAAAAGCGCGTTCTGCCCTGTGCCGCCTACTGTGACGGCGATCTGGGCCTCAAAGGCATGTATGTCGGAGTCCCGACTGTTATCGGCGCAGGCGGGGTTGAGCGGATCGTAAACATCAAGCTCAACAAGGAAGAGCAAGAGATGTTCGACGCTTCCGTCAAAGCCGTTCAGGGCTTGGTTGAAGCCTGCAAAGGGATCGACAGCTCACTCGCTTGATCCTCTTCCCTAGACAAGTTTAAGCTGGAACGCGCGGGCCTCAGACCCGCGCGTTTTTTATTTCAGGAGTTGATTTTTTGAAACGATTTTTCCTTCTCGGTGCGGCAGCGTTTTCGCTGTTGAGTGCCACCGCACTTCCCCTACAGGCGCAGTCATTGGCCGAAGACGGGCTGGCCCCAACGATTGAACGGTTGTCCGCAGACCCCAACGCGAACACCTTTGAATTGGGGATGTTACAAACGCTCCGTGCGGTCGAAAAAACCCTGCAAACACGATACGAATATGGGATCGGGCAGAGCGTGCCGATGCTTCCGGTTCTGCGCATTCAGGGCGCGCTGACACCTAATCCGAACCCCAAGCCGTCTGACACTGGCACGCTCTCGGACATCATGCGCCAGTTTGTCGAAGATATGGAGGTGGCGCGCACAACGCTGACTTCAGGCGACGATGCGCCTGCCTTTGATCTGACGCTGCAAGATCTGTGGTTTGATGTGGATGGAAACGGACAGCGCGCACGGTCTGAAAACGTCACCGAGCTTTTGGGGGCATTGGTGATTGGCGGGCGCGCCTATCGTGAATTCTCTCAGTCAGAGGCGAAAGACACACCCATCAGTGTTCGTTTTGATGCCGCAGATCATGCCTGGCTGGCGGCCTACACTCATATGTTGTCAGGCTTTGGGCACCTCTACCTGGCCTTTGACCCCGAACCGGTGTTCCAAAAACTGGAAGCCGAACGCACGGCGCTGGGCAACGCACCAGAGATTCCGAACATCTACGATCAGGCGCAACTGGAACAAGAACTCGCGGCGTTGGAGGCAGAAGAGGCAGAGATAAAGGCTGAAACGGAGGCACTGCAGGAAAGTTTCAACGCCAAGAACGACGCGTACCGCACGCTTTACGATGAAATAAGAGAAATGCCTGACGGTGCTGAAAAAGATGCGCTTCAGGAAACCGCCGATGCAATGCAGACTGAAAACAGAGCAATGGGCAGAGACCTAAGCGATCTGCGCCGCAGTCTTCAGTTCATCCGCAACGAAAAGCGCGCCATTGAGGCCAAACAGCCCGAAGCGGTTGGCGACATGCAAAGGATGGCGGCACAGCAGGCCGAGACGATTGATTTCATCTACGTTCTGATCCGATCCCTGGATCAGCAACCCGATGCTGATCACATCCGGGCTGTGCGCGACAACTGGATGGGCATGATTGCGCAAAACCGGGTGTTTTGGACGCGGCTGGCCGAAGAGACTGACAATGAGCGCGAATGGATTCCCAACGCGACCCAGACTTCGGCCTTGCCGGTAGAAATCCCTGATGGTGCGCCCGAGGCCTGGCAAGCGATCCTGGCGGATATCGAGGCGGTGCTGCAAGGCGATCTGCTGATCACGCACCCGCTTTTGCCACCCGGTCACGGCATCAGTATTCCAGCCTATGTTGAAGACCCCAGCCCATTGTCCTTGCTCGAATGGGTGCATGGCATTGGTGCGTATCGCTATGCCGCCAAGGGGCCACGGCTCACCGCGCAAAGTTGGAATGCGTTTCAACGTTTGACCAATGGAAACCCCGGTGGATTTGCGATCTTCTTCAACTAAGGGTCACATGCTGATGTTGCCATCATATCAAGCAGAGGCTTGAAACTGCGCATTGATTCGCTCCTAGCTTCATATTTGTAAATTTGTGATCACAGTTTTTAATGCTGTGATCACAAAAGTTATTATTTGGCCGCAAAACCCATAAACCGACGACAAAGCACTTAAGTCCGTCCAAATCCGTGTCTATACCGAGAGGGAAACACACCAAGACGGGATTGTGCGATGAACATTCACGAATACCAGGCGAAATCCTTGCTGCGTTCTTACGGTGCGCCGGTCTCTGATGGCCGCGTTGTGCTGCGCGCAGAAGAAGCCAAAACCGCCGCCGGAGAGCTTGATGGCCCGGTCTGGGTCGTCAAGGCACAGATTCATGCAGGCGGTCGCGGCAAGGGGACATTCAAGGAACCCGAAGCCGGAAGTGCAGGTGGCGTGCGCATCGCCAAATCCGTGAGTGAAGCTGCCGAAGAGGCCAAGCACATGTTGGGCCGCACATTGGTCACCAAACAGACCGGCCCGGCAGGCAAGCAGGTCAACCGCGTCTATATCGAAGACGGCGCTGGCATCGACAAGGAATTCTATCTCGCCCTGCTCGTGGATCGCGGCACCTCGCGTATCAGCTTCGTCTGCTCCACCGAGGGCGGCATGGACATCGAGGAAGTGGCCGAAAGCACGCCTGAGAAAATCCTTAGCTTCAGTGTTGATCCAGCCACCGGCTACCAGGCCTTTCACGGCCGTCGCATCGCCTTCATGCTGGAACTCACCGGTGGTGCTGTGAAGCAATGCGTCAAGCTGATGGGCACGCTTTACAAGATGTTCCTCGAAAAAGACATGGAGATGCTGGAGATCAACCCACTGATCCTGACCACAGGCGGCGACCTCAAATGCCTCGATGCCAAGATGGGTTTCGATTCCAACGCGGTCTACCGCCACGCCGACATTGCCGAGCTGCGCGATGTGACCGAAGAAGACCCCAAAGAACTTGAGGCGTCTAAGTATGACCTCAACTATATCGCTCTGGATGGCGAAATCGGCTGCATGGTCAACGGCGCGGGCCTTGCCATGGCAACGATGGACATCATCAAGCTTTACGGATCAGAGCCGGCCAACTTCCTCGACGTGGGCGGGGGTGCGACCAAGGACAAGGTGACGGAAGCCTTTAAGATCATTACCTCAGACCCACAGGTCAAAGGCATTCTGGTCAATATCTTCGGGGGCATCATGCGCTGCGACGTGATCGCCGAGGGCGTCGTGGCCGCTGTGAAAGAGGTAGGCCTCAAAGTCCCGCTCGTCGTCCGGCTTGAGGGCACGAATGTCGAGAAGGGTAAGGACATCATCAACAACTCGGATGTCGATGTGATTGCGGCGGATGACCTGAAAGACGGCGCTGAGAAGATCGTGGCGGCGGTGAAGGGCTGATCGTCGTGAGTTCTTCCACGTTCAGAAAGAATTTTCTGCCCGTATGCATCGGGCTAGCAGTGTTTGGCGCGTATTGGACCTACAAGCGTAATGAACCGGTCCGGACTGCAGAATACACCAGCGTAACTCAGGGTGTTTTTACCTTCGCGACCAAATGCGCCAACCCGAGCGTTACTCGTAAAGATGCGACTGCGACCATGACGGTCATGGGTGGCAGTTCTAAAGAGACGACTGTTGATGGGATTGAAATGGCATTCGTTTCAGACAGGTCTGTTTCTTTCGCTTCTGTGGGACGTTCACCAGACAAAGTGAAACACAATGAGCGTGGTTCTTTGGTTTTCTATAGTCTCAACGGAGAGAACATTTGTCAGGTTGCGATTGCGCATCCGAAAGAAACAGTAACTGAAAAACTCATCTCACTCGCAGGCGTTGTGAGCGAAGGGTCAACCATAAGCCAAGTTGGAACAACGGAAACTGGATCTGATGTTTATCAAATAGATTACGGTGATACCGGTCTGTCCGGATTAATAACTGTAGCTCGGCGTGTTTCAGAAACCGGTTCTGAAACCACCATCCTGTCCAGCGCAAAGACACAATAACCTAAGGAGCCAACAATCATGGCAGTCCTCGTAGACGAAAACACCAAAGTCATCTGTCAGGGTCTTACCGGCTCGCAGGGGACGTTCCACTCTGAACAGGCCATCGCCTATGGCACCAAGATGGTCGGCGGCGTGACGCCGGGCAAAGGCGGGCAGACGCATCTTGATCTGCCGGTTTACAATTCCGTGCATGAAGCCATGCATGAGACCGGCGCAAATGCGTCCGTGATCTATGTGCCACCCCTTTTGCCGCCGATTCCATCCTTGAGGCCATCGATGCCGAGATGCCGCTCATTGTGTGCATCACAGAAGGCATTCCGGTCCTCGACATGCTGCGTGTCAAACGCGCGCTGATGGACAGCACATCGAAACTCATCGGCCCCAACTGTCCCGGGATCATCACGCCCGATGCCTGCAAAATCGGCATCATGCCGGGCCACATCCACAAGCGCGGCTCCTGCGGCGTGGTTTCGCGCTCCGGCACGCTCACCTATGAGGCGGTGAAACAGACCTCCGATGTGGGTCTGGGCCAGTCGACCTGTGTCGGCATCGGCGGCGACCCAATTAAAGGCACCGAGCATATCGACGTGCTGGAATGGTTCCTGGCCGATGATGAAACGGAAAGCATCATCATGATCGGTGAGATCGGCGGGTCTGCTGAGGAAGAGGCGGCTCAGTTCCTCATTGATGAGAAAAAGAAAGGCCGCTGGAAACCCACGGCCGGTTTCATCGCCGGGCGCACCGCCCCTCCGGGCCGTCGCATGGGCCATGCCGGTGCCATTGTCGCGGGCGGCAAAGGCGGCGCGGATGATAAGATCGAAGCCATGCGCGCGGCTGGGATTGTGGTCTCTGAGTCCCCCGCAGGTCTTGGTGAGGCCGTTCTGGAGGCGATTGGCTAATGTCCCAGATGAAAGCCGTAGGTCGGGCTTCAGCCCGGCACGCGACCCTGGCATTTCTGGGTGCGGCTTTCATTGTGGCGGCCTCATCCGCCCAAGCGGGCGAATGGAACAAAATCGCCAGCAAGGCCATCGCGGCCTGCACCGATGCTGCGCCGGAAGACTTCGACGCCAATCTGGCATCTGCCGGTTTCGAACATCTCACCGATGCTCATGTTGATCGCGTGGGGGCGCAACTGACATATGCAGAGCGCCTGACCACCTATGCTCAAACAGGTGAGGCCCCCAACCCCGCCTTGCACGCCAATGCGGTTGAAATCTTTACTGGTATCATCGCCGCAATGGTCGAAGACGCGGATGACGGACAGCAGATTTACGTTTTTCCAGAGGATGACACATTCTTTGTGATCACCTCTGTCGTTGAACCTGAGCATTGCGGATTCACGCATGTCGCCAGTTTGGACCACGGCGCGTTACGTGCTGGAGAGTTCGACGACGTTGCTGGCATCAAAAATCCGGATCAGTCCTTCGAACAAGAGTTTCTGACCGACGCGATTTCAACGCCAAACGGACAGGACGAACCCTTCATCTTTTTTCGGCAGTTGCGCCCCAAGGACGGAGCCAAAGCGGCACTGGGCGACGACGCCATCGTTTCACAATGGGGCATCAGGCCCTGACGCGCTGCGCGTCTGTCAGCAGGGGAAAGACACATGACCGACCAATCTCCCAACGACCAATTCCACGCCTCGTCCTTCATGCAGGGGCACAACGCGGAATATCTTGAACAGCTCTATGCGCGCTACGCCAATGACCCCAATGCGGTCGATGAGGCTTGGCAGGCGTTTTTTGCGCAGTTGGGCGATGGTGAGGTTGAAGTCAAGCGGGAAGCCGCCGGACCAAGCTGGGCGCGTCCTGACTGGCCGCCGCAACCGCAGGACGAACTGACCGGTGCTTTGACGGGCGAGTATCCGCCCGAAATTGAGGCCAAGAAGGCGGGGGAAAAGATCAAGACCAAGGCCGCAGAGACCGGTGTTGAGGTCTCGGATGAGGCCATCAAACGTGCCGTGCTGGACAGTGTTCGCGCCCTAATGCTGATCCGCGCTTACCGCATCCGCGGCCATCTCGCGGCGGACCTTGACCCGCTGGGCCTGCGTGAAACACCTGCGCGGCCCGAGCTCGATCCACGATCCTATGGCTTCACCGAGGCTGACATGGACCGGCCCATTTTCATCGACAATGTCTTGGGACTGCAGGTCGCATCCATCCGCGAAATTCTGGCCATCGTCAAACGCACCTATTGCGGCACCTTTGCGCTGCAATACATGCATATTTCCGATCCGGTTGAATCGGCTTGGCTTAAGGAACGCATCGAAGGCTATGACAAGGAGATCAGCTTTACCCGTGAAGGGCGCAAGGCGATCCTGAACAAGCTGGTAGAGGCCGAAGGGTTCGAAAAATACCTGCATGTCAAATACATGGGCACCAAGCGGTTTGGTCTGGATGGCGGCGAGAGCCTTATCCCCGCGATGGAGCAGATCATCAAACGCGGCGGGCAGTTGGGTGTAAAGGACATCGTCATCGGCATGCCCCACCGGGGGCGTCTGTCGGTGCTGGCCAATGTGATGGGCAAACCCTATCGCGCGATCTTCAACGAGTTTCAGGGCGGCAGCTTTAAGCCCGAGGATGTGGATGGCTCCGGCGATGTGAAGTATCACCTCGGCGCATCCTCAGACCGCGAGTTTGACGGCAACTCCGTGCATCTCAGTCTGACCGCGAACCCGTCACATCTTGAGGCGGTGAACCCTGTGGTTCTCGGCAAAGTGCGCGCCAAGCAGGACCAGATGAACGATACGGACCGGACGTCTGTTATGGGTATCCTGTTGCATGGTGATGCTGCGTTCGCCGGGCAAGGTGTGGTCGCCGAAGGCTTCGGTCTATCCGGTCTGCGCGGCCATAAAACCGGTGGCACGATGCATATCGTCGTGAATAACCAAATCGGCTTCACCACCGCACCCCACTTCTCGCGCTCGTCGCCCTATCCAACTGACATCGCGCTTATGGTCGAAGCGCCGATTTTCCACGTCAATGGCGATGACCCCGAGGCCGTGGTGCACGCAGCCCGCGTCGCCACCGAATTCCGCCAGAAGTTTAAGAAAGACGTGGTCATCGACATGATCTGTTATCGCCGCTTTGGCCATAACGAGGGGGATGAACCGATGTTCACCAACCCCGTCATGTACAAAAAGATCAAGACGCAGAAGACAACTCTGGCGCTCTACACCGAACGGTTGGTCAAAGACGGCTTGATCCCTGAAGGTGAGATTGAGGACATGAAAGCGGCTTTCCAATCCTATCTTGCCGATGAGTTTGAAGCCGGCAAAGAGTTCCGTCCCAACAAGGCCGATTGGCTGGATGGCAAATGGTCTCATCTTGACCGCAAGGATGAGGACTACCAACGCGGCGCGACCTCCATCAAGAAAAAGACCTTCACTGAAATTGGTAAGGCACTAACCACGGCACCCAAGGACTTTCCACTGCACAAAACCGTCGCGCGTCTGCTCGAGACCAAGGCCAACATGTTCAAAACCGGAGAAGGCTTCGACTGGGCCACTGCCGAGGCGCTGGCCTTTGGCTCATTGCTGACCGAAGGATACCCTGTGCGTCTGGCGGGTCAGGACTGCACGCGCGGCACATTCAGCCAACGCCATTCCGGGTTGATCAACCAAGACACAGAAGAGCGCTATTACCCGCTTAACCATATCCGCAATGGGCAGGCGCAATATGAAGTCATCGACTCGATGCTCTCGGAGTATGCGGTGCTTGGCTTTGAGTATGGCTACACCCTGTCAGAACCCAACGCGCTGGTGATGTGGGAAGCACAGTTTGGCGATTTCGCCAATGGTGCGCAGATTATGTTCGACCAGTTCATCAGCTCCGGTGAGAGCAAATGGTTGCGCATGTCCGGTCTTGTCTGCCTTTTGCCGCATGGATTTGAGGGGCAGGGGCCGGAACACTCCTCGGCTCGCTTGGAGCGTTTCCTGCAAATGTGTGGACAGGACAACTGGATCGTTGCCAACTGTTCGACTCCATCGAACTACTTCCACATCCTGCGCCGCCAGTTGCACCGCACCTTCCGCAAACCGCTTATCCTGATGACGCCGAAATCGCTCTTGCGGCACAAGATGTGCATTTCCAAGACCGAGGATTTCGTCACCGGCTCCAGCTTTCACCGGGTGCTCTGGGACGACGCCCAGCACGGCAACTCCGATCTCAAGCTTAAACCTGACAACAAGATCCGCCGTGTCGTGATGTGTTCCGGCAAGGTCTATTACGACCTTCTCGAAGAACGTGACAAACGCGGGCTGGATGACGTCTACCTGATGCGGCTCGAGCAATTCTATCCCTTCCCGGCCATTTCCATGGTCAAGGAGCTGGAACGCTTCAAGGGCGCCGACATGGTCTGGTGTCAGGAAGAGCCCAAGAACCAGGGCGCCTGGTCCTTTATCGAACCCAACATCGAATGGGTCCTGCAGCGCATCAAGGCCAAGCATACCCGCCCGACCTATGCCGGTCGCCCAGCCTCGGCCTCTCCGGCCACGGGGCTTGCCAGCCAACACAAAGCACAACAAGAAGCGCTGGTGAATGCCGCGCTGACCATCGAAGGATAAGACCCAATGACCACCGAAGTACGCGTACCCACCCTGGGCGAATCCGTCACTGAGGCCACCGTGGCCACCTGGTTCAAGAAACCGGGGGATGCTGTGAGCGCCGATGAGATGTTGTGTGAATTGGAAACCGATAAAGTCACAGTCGAAGTTCCCGCACCGGCCTCGGGCACCATGGCCGAGATCGTCGCCAAGGAAGGTGAGACCGTGGGGGTCGATGCGCTTTTGGCGACCATCAACGAAGGCGAAAGCGCCGGTGAAACCCCGTCTGCCGCGCCTTCCTCTGCGACCGCAGAAGCCAAGCCCGCAGCTGGGGACAGTGGCAGCATCGACGTGATGGTGCCTACCTTGGGCGAGTCCGTGACAGAGGCGACCGTATCGACCTGGTTTAAATCCGTAGGCGACAGCGTCTCCGCAGACGAAATGCTCTGCGAGTTGGAAACCGACAAGGTCTCGGTCGAAGTGCCTGCGCCGTCAGCAGGTGTTTTAACTGAAATTCTTGCGAAAGAGGGCGACACGGTGAAGGCGGATGGCAAACTTGCCGTGATGTCCGGTGGTGCCGATGGAGCAGTGGAACCTGCCAAGCGTCCAGCCACAGGGGATGGTGAAACCAACGGGGATCAATACACGACCCCGCCTGCCGGGCGCGACGCGAAGGATGTCGAAGACGCCCCATCCGCCAAGAAAGCCATGGCCGAAGCAGGCCTTTCGCCTAATCAGGTGCAAGGCTCAGGCCGCGATGGACGCGTGATGAAAGAAGACGTCGCCCGCGCTGCGGCTGCGGCCTCTGCCGCCCCTGCTGTGTCTGCCGCGCCTGCCGCCGCCGCGCGTGCACCGGTCTCGGCCGATGATGCGGCGCGCGAAGAGCGCGTGAAGATGACCCGCCTGCGCCAGACCATCGCCAAGCGCCTCAAGGACAGCCAGAACACCGCCGCCATGCTCACCACCTACAACGAGGTGGACATGACCGAGGTCATGGCGCTGCGCAGTGAATACAAGGAAGAGTTCCTCAAAAAGCATGGCGTGAAACTGGGCTTCATGTCTTTCTTCACCAAGGCCTGCTGCCACGCGCTGAAAGAAGTGCCCGAGGTCAACGCCGAGATCGACGGCACCGACATCGTGTACAAAAACTTCGTCCATATGGGCATCGCCGCCGGAACGCCAACGGGCCTTGTTGTGCCCGTGATCCGAGACGCGGATCAAATGAGCTTTGCCGCCATCGAGAAAGCCATCGCCGAAAAAGGCGCCCGCGCGCGGGACGGCAAACTCTCCATGGCCGAAATGCAGGGCGGCACCTTCACCATCTCCAACGGCGGCGTCTACGGCTCGCTGATGAGTTCGCCGATCCTCAACCCGCCCCAGTCCGGCATCCTCGGCATGCACAAAATCCAGCAACGCCCTATGATCGTGAACGGCGAAATTGTCGCACGCCCGATGATGTATCTGGCGCTCAGCTACGATCACCGCATCGTGGATGGCAAAGGCGCGGTGACGTTCCTCGTGCGGGTGAAAGACGCGCTTGAGGATCCGCGGCGGTTGTTGATGGATTTGTGAGCAATCCGGTGGATCACAAAGAACTCAAGATGGACTGGTATCGCGCGTCGATCCAAACGACGCGTGAGCTAGGTCTTTATGCAATAAAGACAATGGTCACTCTAAACAGTGGCGCCTTTGTTGTAATGCTCACATTTTTGGGTAATGCCGCCGCCCAAACGGCATTTTTTCTCCCGTTAGCGGCGATCAAGGCGAGCCTTTTTTGCTTCCTCGTGGGGATAGTGTTGGCACTTATAGTTATCTTGACTGCGTATATTGTTGCACTGACTTCCAATCCATACACTGGTAAAGCAGCACTGCCTGACTGGGCAACATACCTTGGATACTTCGGCTTTTCGTTTGCTTCTGTAGCTGCATTCATATTCGGTGTTTGGACTGTGGTGTCGAAGGTTCAGGCACTATGACCCCCGAACTCACCGTCCTCACCCTCGCGGCCCTCCTTCAGGTGCTCCAGTTCGTCCTGATGTCCGTCCCCGCCAACCTCGAACTTGGCCCGGGCAAGACCACATCGGCCCGCGACCGCTCAAAGCTGGGCGGCTCACTCGAAGACCAACTCAGCGAAAAAATCGCGCGTCTTTACCGCGCCCTGAACAACCATTTCGAGGGTCTGATCCTCTTCACCATCGCCTGCGTCGTGATCACCCTGTCGAACCAATCCACCGGCTTCACTGCCGCCTGCGCCTGGACCTACCTGATCGCGCGCATCTTCTATGTTCCGGCCTACTATCTCGGCCTACGGCCCTGGCGGTCGCTTATCTGGATGGTGGGCTTTGGTGCGACCGCGCTGATGCTGCTGAGCGCCCTTCTATGAGCTTCTTTCTTGTCGAAAATACCCAAATCCGACCTTTACGCTTGGCCCTCCGCCCGGCAGGATCGCGTAAAAACACCGACGTGATACCGACACAATACCGACGTGATACCGACGTCGAAAATTCCAAGGAGAACAACCATGGCATCCTATGACGTCATCATCATCGGTTCCGGCCCCGGCGGCTATGTCGCAGCCATTCGCTGTGCGCAGCTGGGCCTGAAAACCGCCTGTGTCGAGGGGCGCGAGACGCTGGGCGGCACGTGCCTGAACGTCGGCTGCATACCATCCAAGGCCCTCCTGCATGCCAGCCATATGTTGCATGAGGCCGAGCACAATTTCGCAACCATGGGCCTCAAAGGCAAAGCGCCGTCAGTCGACTGGAAGCAGATGCTGACCTACAAGAATGACGTCATCGGCCAGAACACCAAAGGCATCGAATTTTTATTCAAAAAGAACAAGATAGACTGGATCAAAGGCTGGGGATCGATACCCGAAGCGGGCAAGGTCAAGGTCGGCGACGAGGTGCACGAGGCCAAGAACATTATCATCGCCAGTGGATCAGAGGCATCCAGTCTGCCGGGTGTCGAAGTAGATGAGAAGATCGTTGTGACCTCCACCGGTGCGCTGGAGTTGCCAAAGATCCCCAAAAAGATGGTCGTGATCGGTGCAGGTGTGATCGGGCTTGAGTTGGGATCGGTCTATGCCCGGCTTGGCACCGAGGTTACGGTCGTGGAGTTCCTGGATCACATCACTCCCGGCATGGACGGCGAGGTGCAGAAGACTTTCCAAAGAATGCTGAAAAAGCAGGGGCTTACCTTTATCATGGGAGCCGCCGTGCAAGGTGTTTCTGCGACCAAGACAAAGGCCAAAGTCACCTACAAACTGCGCAAAGATGATAGTGAGGCGTCTCTTGATGCTGATGTCGTTCTCGTTGCCACCGGCCGCCGCCCCTATACTGACGGTCTGGGCCTTGAAGCGCTGGGTGTCGAAATGAGTGAGCGCGGTCAGATCAAGACCGACGCCCAATGGCGCACCAACGTGGCAGGGATCTATGCCATCGGTGACGCAATCGATGGCCCTATGCTGGCTCACAAAGCCGAAGATGAAGGCATGGCCGCCGCAGAGGTCATCTCAGGCAAGCATGGCCATGTAAATTATGGCGTGATCCCCGGCGTGATCTACACACATCCCGAGGTCGCAAGCGTTGGTTTGACCGAAGATCAATTGAAGGAAGAAGGCCGCGCCTACAAAGTCGGCAAATTTTCCTTCATGGGCAACGGTCGCGCCAAGGCGGTGTTTGCGGGCGACGGGTTCGTGAAACTTCTGGCAGACAAGGAAACGGATCGCATTCTTGGCGCGCATATCATCGGCCCTGCAGCAGGGGATTTGATCCACGAGGTCTGTGTCGCGATGGAATTCGGTGCATCCGCAGAAGACCTTGCCCTGACCTGCCACGCGCACCCCACTTATTCTGAGGCTGTGCGCGAGGCGGCCCTGGCCTGTGGGGATGGACCGATCCACGCCTGATTTGTTGAATCGTGAGATTTTCCTACAACAGCCTGATTTAGAGGGAAATTCCGTCATTCTTTGGCCATAAACAAAGGTCTGACTGCACATCGAAATTTGGTTAGGAGTTCTTTTTCGATGCGTAGTTCAATGCTGGCCCTTTTGGCCACGACCTTTCTTGTGGCCCTTCCCGAACCGGCAGAGGCCCGGCGTGGTGGGTCCGAGCACCAGGAGTTGCTGTTTGTTGCAGAGACCAAGATTATCGAAGAGGGCGTACCCTATTCCTTGTGTCTACTGGTGAATGAACGCTCGGCTTTTGGAATTAACCTCTTCCGAAGCGTAGAGACATATGCGTTGGCCGAGAACAAGTGCGACACTACCGCCTACTATCCAATGTCAGTCGAAGATATCGCCGAAGCTAAAGAAGCTGGCATGATTGATGCGGCGATACCCAATGAGCCTAAACTGTCCACGTCAGACCTCATTACGGGCCACATAGGCTGGCTCTTTGTGGCGGGTGTGTTGGCCTTTGCAGGATATGGTGCGCTGAACGCCCGGAAACGCCGCCAGGAACGTCAGGGCATGATGGGAGAAGCCTCCCCCGCCGCTGTCGCGATCCTGGATGCCATGTGTCATGCCGCCAAGGCGGACGGGCATATCGATGCCTCAGAGATTGCCGCTATTGCCGATGCGGCAGAGCGCATGACCGGTGAAAGCTTTGATCCAGGGCAAGTCGCAAGAATGGCGGAATTGGCCGAGGGCAAACCCTCGGACAAGGATTTCAAGCGCCTTGTGAAAGGCCGAACTGGGCCCGAGTTTGATGTTATGATGCGCGGTGTTTTGATGGTTGTGGCTGCCGATGGTCGGTTGGCCGACAGCGAGCAACAGTTTGTCGGCAAACTGGCCAAAGCCATGCGGATGTCCGGCGAACAGGTGCAGACAATCCTGCATGACGTGGTAGGCTCTGCTCAGGGGCAGCCAGCAGAGTAACGGCCAGACTTGTGACCTCGCCCTTGGGCGGGGTCACCACATCGTCTTGGCCGCCCGCGCACTCCACGCTGCATCGTAGTCTGCGCCGCCTTCTTCTCCATCAGACGCCTCGGCGAGGATCTCTCCAACCGTTGGAAGCCCCTCGCTATCATCCCGCGACCAGATCCCGGCGCGCATCGGGGCGCGGGCGCATTGCGTGTAAATCTCACCAATCTTGATCACGATCACTGTCGCAGGCTGGCGGCCTTTGCGTTCAAATCGAGAGCGCATATCGGGATCAGTGGTCAGACGCGCGTCTCCGTTCAGTCGCACAATTGTATTCGATCCTGGGACCATAAACATCAGCGACACCCGCCCGTCTTCGACAATATTGCGCAACGAATCCAAACGGTTGTTCCCACGCCAGTCGGGCATAGCGAGGGTATGTTCATCCAGTTCGGTGACAACCGGCCCATCGTCACCACGTGGGCTGCCGTCCGTGCCGTTTGGGCCAACGGTACTGAGCACGCAAAACCGCGAGGTCATGATCCATTTGCGATAAAGCGGTGTCAGCCGATGCGCCACCTTGCGCAAAGATGGCGCGCCGGGCGAGCCATAGAGCGCTTCGAGCGCCGCAATGTCCTCAAGATACTCCATCCGGATCAAACCCCGCTTCGCGCATCAGCCGGTTCGAGTTGGTTTCGATCACCTCCTCCAACTCGGACATAAATGTCTCTTTTTCCTTACCAGCCGGAATGCGTGGCAGGAACTCAACCACGGCCAGTCCCGGTTTGCGCATGATGCCCTTGCGTGGCCAGAAGACACCCACATTGGTGGCCACTGGCACGCAATCCTGCCCGGTTTCTTCATAAAGAATGCCTGACCCGATCTTATAGGGTGCTTTGACACCCGGGGCGATGCGCGTGCCTTGGGGGTAGATAATCAACTGCCCAGGGGCCTGACGCCCTTTGGCCACGTCATCGACCATTTTCTTGATGGCTTGGCTGCGCTTGCCGCGATCGACTGGCACGCAGCCCAGCCTGAGACCGTACTGCCCCAGGATAGGCGCATACATCAGCTCTCGTTTCATAATGAACTTGCCGGCCGGAACGGCAGCAAAGATGAGGATGATATCGAGGAAGGATTGATGCTTGGCCACCACCAGAACTTCATCTGTGGGTGGCGTGCCGCGCACTTCCGTCCGCAACCCCACCATCCAGCGCGCCGTCCATGTCACCCAGTGACACCAGGCTTTGCAGCCAGCGTTGGCCCCGCGCCTGTCCAACAGCGCCCAGGGAAAGAAGAGAATGCCCAAAGGGAGCATCATGAAGTAAATCTGTCCGACGAAGATGAGGGACCGCAGCCATTGAATTGCGTCTCTCATGACAGATCTTTCAACGTTTTGCGTGCCGCGGTCCGAGTGGCAGTGAAGGAAACAGCCGCGGCCAGCGGCGGGATGACGATCAGCCAAATCCATTGCCATCCGTGAAAGCCCAGACCTGTCAGAAACCCGCCTTCTTCCTGTGCTGCGGGCAACAGGAAAACGGCCAATCCGCCAAGCAGAACGCCGACCGCAGCGCCAAAAAGCGCACGCAGGGTAAAGCGCCGCACAAATGCGCGCGCGATATAGCTGTCTTGCGCGCCCACAAGGCGTAGCACGGAGATCACTTGCGTGTTTGCGGCCAGCGCGGCATTGGCGGCCAACGTGATCATGGCCGCTGTTGTGCCCGCGATCAGCAAAAGCGATACAAGCCCCAGTGTTCTAAGTCGTGACGCTGCATCGACCAGGGGTCGCCGCCAGCGCGTATGATCGTCCAGAACAGCCCCGGGCACTTCGGCGGCAAGCCGCAGTCGCAGCCCTTCGGCGTCAAAGCCGTCACCTTCCTCAATCACCTCTATAAGCTGAGGGATTGGCAGCGTTTCCACCGGGAGGTCAGGGCCAAACCATGGCTCAAGCAAAGCGCGCTGTTCCGCCTCATCAAGCGCACGTGCCGACGCCACGCCGCTGGTGGTGTCCAGAACACGAAGCGCCGCGGTGGTCTGCGCCTGCATCTGTCCTTCGGGTGCTGAGATGCGAATGGTAGAGCTTTGCGCCAGTTCAGAGCCCCAACGATCTGCCAAGCGGCCAGTGGCCATGGAGAGCGCGACGGCAAATACAGCCAGAAAAGCCATGGCGGCTGCGCTGAACAATGTGAGGGAAGCTGTATACCCAGTGGGTGGTACCACCCGGTCGGCTTGCGTGTCCCCGGCGATTAGCTCTGCAACTTTTGAGACGTCAAACTTCATAGATCCGCACCCGCCAATTGCAGCCGCTGATTGGAGATACGCAGAACACGAGCCTGTACGTGGCTTTTGGCCGCTCGGATCAAGGCCAGGTCATGGGTGGCCACCATGATGGTCTTGCCCATCCGGTTCAGTTCGATGAGCAGGCGCAACAGACGTTGCGACATGTCCCAATCGACATTGCCCGTGGGTTCGTCAGCCAGAATGGCATCGGGCGACATGATCACGGCCCGTGCCAACGCAGCACGCTGCCGTTCCCCGCCGGACAGTTCTGGTGGTAACGCGCTTGCCCGGCTTTTCAAGCCAACCCAGTTCATCAATTCACTCAAATTGGCAGATTGGCTGAGAATATCACGACCAGATACCAACAAGGGCAGGGCGATATTATCCGAGACGTTCATGTGATCGAGAAACTGGCAATCCTGGTGCACGACGCCAATTCTACGCCGCGCCATGGCGATGTCATCACGTTCCATCGCGTGCACGTCCTGGCCAAACAGGGTCACGTGCCCTGCTGTAGGAAACAACGCGCCGTAACACAATTTTAGCAGAGTTGTTTTACCAGATCCCGATGGCCCGGTCAGGAAATGGAACGATCCGGGCTGAAGCTTGAGTGAGATATCACTCAGCAATTCACCGCCGCCATAGCTATAGGCCACACTGTCCAGTTCGATCAAAACCCGCGCCCTCACTTCGTTTGTTCCTACATGCCTCACGAGACACAGTTGTGCAACGATCACGAGGGTCAAACCTTTGCCTCTTTTACAGTGCGGCTTTTACCCCTATGGTTTGAGCAATTCCAAGACGCGCACGGGCCGTGCCGTAGCGCCATGCAAAGGGTGGACTTATGCGGCTAATTTGCCCGAATTGCGGGGCACAATACGAAGTTCCAGACGAAGTCATTCCGACATCAGGGCGCGATGTGCAATGCTCGGATTGCGGCAACACGTGGTTTCAACATCACCCGGATCATCAACCCGAGCCTGAAGAAGAAGACGTCGCAGCGGATTGGGTTGAAGATGCCGAGGAAGATGCGTCTGAGGCGCAGGCTTCGGTTGCTGATGAACCCAAAGATGTAAGCAACCAAGATACACAAGACGATGACGCCGAAGAGAGCGTTTCCGACGTTGACCGCATGGTCGAAGCGCATGGCGAGGCGGCAGAGGACTTCGAAGAAGATTACGCTGACGACAACGCGGATGAAGAGCCGGTGGAAGAGCCTCAGCCCCCGAGCGCAGTGTTCCCGCGACAGCTCGATCCATCGGTTGCCGAAGTTTTGCGTGAAGAAGCCGAATTGGAAACCAGCGCACGCGCTTCTGATCAGCAAGGTGGCCTGGAAACCCAACAAGAGCTTGGCCTTGACGCTCAGGACAGCGCTGCACAGCAACGCTCGGAAGAGGCGCGAAGCCGAATGGCGCGTTTGCGCGGAGATGATGTCGCTGATCCCGCCACAGAAGGCGGGACGGAAGAGATTGAAGTCGACTCCGCCCTTGATGATCAGGCGTCGCGCCGAAACCTTCTTCCGGATATTGATGAAATCAATTCGTCATTGGGTCCGGAAAACGCCGGTGAGGCCAGCTCTGCGATCTCAGATCAGCCAGTCCCAGTGGCGGCGCGCAAAAGCGGGTTCCGCACAGGATTTCGTCTCGCAGTCATTTTGGCTTTGATTGGGTTGTTGGTTTACATCTTTGCCCCACAGCTGGCCGAAGCAGTGCCTGCTCTTTCTGAACCCCTGATGCAATATCAGAACATGGTTGATGGATGGCGGTCTGGGCTTGATGGTGTGATTAAAAATTTTGCGTCGTCTTTGTCAGACCAGTAGCGCTGACATTCAACGGTTCGAACCGCTCTACTCTTAGAAGCGGTCCAGCAACCTGCGCAGATAATCCAACTCGATCTCGGGTCGCCCGGTTTCCCCTGACCGACGACGAATCTCATCCAAAAGCTCACCCGCACGGCGATAGATGTCGTCGCGTGCTGTGAATTCACCCTGATCGCCAGCCAACCCGCGTTGGGAGCGGCCAAGAGGATCGCGTTCGCCGAATTGACCCAAGCTCTCGCTTTGCGCCTGACCCTGGCCCGGCTGGCCTTCATTGTTCTCAGCCATGGCTTCGCCGAGATTGCGCATGCCATCGCGCAGCGCTTCCATGGCCTCTGCCTGCCGGTCAATGGCCTCGGCCAGATCATCGCCGCGCAACGCATCCTCTGCTCCATCCATCGCACGACCTGCACGATCAAGGGAGTCGCGTGCTGCATCGCCGGCCTCTCCACCCAGATTGGGCAATCCATCCTGCTGGCGCTGCAATTCCTGTCTCAGGGCGCGTTGACGGTCTGCGAGGCTTTCTGCGAGACCGCCGCCTTGTTGTCCTTCCGCTGTCTGACTGTCGCCGCCCTGACCAGATCCCGGTTCCTGGCCCTCGCCCTGGCCTTGAGTACCTTCATGGCTCTGACCTTGTCCCTGACCTCCATTGCGGCCTTCGTTGCCCTCAGATTCACCAGCTTGCGCGCCTGGGTTGAACTGCTCCTGCAAGTCGCGGAATGCTTCATCGGTCAACCCTTGCTGATTGCGAAGCGTGTCGGCCAGACCTTCCATGGCTTGTTGACCGGGGCTGTCGCCATTCTGTCCCTGGCCTTGCGTGACCTGAAGGTTTTCCATCATCTGCTGGAACTCTTCCAAGGCCTGCTGCGCCTCTGCGAAGCGACCTTGCTCCATCAATTCCTGGATCCGGTCCATCATTTCCTGCAGATCCTGCTGATCCAGCGTCTGCATGTTTTCCGCTTGCTGCTGCTGGCCACCTTGCTCACCTTCGCGCTGGGCCTGTTGGGTCCGCTGGCGCAAGTAGTCTTGCGTGGCATCGCGCAGTTCCTGCATCAGCCGCGCGATTTCCTCCTCGCTCGCCCCGTTGCGCATGGCTTCGCTCAGGCGCTCCTGAGCCGCGCGCATGCGTTCCAAGGCATCCCCAATGTCGCCATCTTCGAGCACAATCGCCAGATCCCACAGCGCTTCGGCAATCTCGGCCTGCGTTTCGTCCGTCAAACCGTCATGCCGCACCAGCGTATCAAGCCGTCGCAGGATCACGCGCATGCGCAAGTAAGCGGTATCTGACCGAAAGAGCCCATCCTCAGGCGCATGTGAGACCGCGCGCAGCATTTGCACCACGCGCTTGGCATTGCTCTTGGCCCATAACAAATCCCGGCGTTGTTCGATAACCGACGCGGCGAGCGGGTCAAAGAAACGCCGCGCGGGCAAGTCCATCAACACCGCTTCGCTGGCCCCGGTTTGATCCGCCGCATCACTGACTTCCAGCGTCAATGTTACCGGAAGATGCGCCCATGGATGCTCTGACAGGTTCTCGATCAGCGCTTCAGAGAACTCATCCCGCCCCCCGGTGATGGGCATCGGCAGATCAAGCACAATCGGCTCTCTGGGATCAGGCTCTGCTGTCAAACCGTGCCGACGGTCAACCGCAGCCAAATCCAGTGTGAATGTCGCTTTGCCGCCCTCCACGCCATAGTCATCGCTGGCCTCAAAAGCCTGACTCATCTGACCATCAAATGTGACCTCAAGATCGCCGGGGTTCGCGGCCACATTGGGGGGCGCATCCGGGATGGCGGTGACGGTCCACTCTTTGCCGCCCGGACCATCAATCCGCAAAGCACCATCTGAGTTGATCACAAACTCCTGTTCCGTATCGGTGGCCGCGCCGAGGTCCTCTGTCCGACCGGATACCGTTTCGGCCACGCTAAGGTCGCCCACATCTGTGTAAAGCCGGATGGTGACGCGACTGCCTTGGGGCACGCGAATGCTGTCTTCCTGATCATTCAGATAAAGGCTGGGCAGGTTTGTGTAGGCGGGCGGTTCGATCCAGCCCTCCCATGTTGGGCCACTGGCCACCTGTGGCGCCGCGCCAACGCCCAGTTGCGTCACCGTGCCCGCGCGCCAAACCGAACCAAAGAGCATTGCCACCACGAGACCAAGAAGCGCCACGTAACGCAGGCCAAATGGATCGCGTCGCGAGAGCTTGAGATCAGGTTCAACTGCTTTTGCGGTTGCCGCCCGGTCTTCCATCCGCCGCAAATGCGCGCGCCAGAGCTGTTCTGAACCTGCATCGCCTTCCCCAATGGCTTGTTGATCCGAAAGCGCAGCCAGCGGATGCCCGGGAAGGGCGGCGTCCATGCGGTCGATGGCTTCTTGTCGGTTTGGCCAGCGAAACCGCATTGCGCCCTTGAATGCGAAATAAAGTGCGCCCATTGCCGCAAGCGTCCCGATGATCCAGACCGCTTCGACTTGCGCCAATTCGTGCAGCCCGAGCATCAAGGCAGCAGCCACGGCAATTACGATGCTCCACAAAGGCCAGAAGGAATGCACAACACGCTCTGCGATCAGCCCCGCCCAAGTCAATGAAAGCGGTCTGCGCAGGCGTTTCAGTACAGGTGTCAGACGCGTCTGCCCTTGTGACATATGCCTTTCCCTTTTCGCTCCAGCGCAAAGATTACGCTACAGCCATTCTGGGATGGTATCGCGATTTATCATCTCGTCAAAGGTCGGACGGGGTCGGATGACGGCAAATTGATGCTCATGCACCAGAACTTCGGGCACAAGAGGCCGCGTATTGTACTCACTGGCCATAACGGCGCCGTAAGCTCCAGCACTGCGAAACGCCACCAAATCCCCTTCTGACACAGGCGGCATAAGGCGTTCCTTGGCAAATGTATCACCAGATTCGCAAACCGGGCCGACGATATCGAATTTTGACTGTTCGACGCCTGGATGAGGCTCAGTGACCGGAATGATGTCGTGATAGGCCTCGTACATCGCTGGGCGGATCAAATCATTCATTGCCCCGTCCAGAATCAGGAAATCGCGCCCTTCACCGGATTTGACATAGATGACCTTGGTGACAAGGATCCCGGCATTGCCTGCCACAAGCCGACCGGGCTCTATTTCTATCTCACAGTCCAAATGCCCTACGGTTTCTTTAATCAGTTCACCGTATTCGACGGGCAACGGTGGGGCTTCGTTAGAACGCGTGTATGGAATGCCGAGCCCACCCCCTAAATCCAGACGCGTGATCTCGTGCCCATCGGCGCGCAGAACTTCTGTCAGCTCGGCTACTTTCTGATAGGCAATGCGAAATGGCTCCAACTCGGTCAATTGACTGCCGATATGCACGTCAATGCCGATGACTTTGAGACCCGGCAAACGTGCGGCCTCGGCATAGACCTCGCGCGCTCGTGCAATGGGAATACCGAACTTGTTCTCGCTTTTGCCCGTGGCAATTTTGGCGTGGGTTTTGGCATCTACATCCGGGTTCACACGTACAGTGATTGGGGCTTCGATCCCCAAAGAGCTGGCCACCTCGCTCAAAGCCTGCATTTCAGGCTCACTTTCCACATTGAACTGCCGAATGCCGCCTTCCAATGCAACACGCATCTCATCACGGGTTTTGCCCACACCGGAAAACACAATGCGATCTCCGGGCACACCCGCCGCTTTGGCCCGCAGGTATTCGCCGCCGGATACGACGTCCATACCAGCACCCGCCTGAGCGAGCGTTTTCAGGATTGCCTGATTGCTTGCGGCTTTCATGGCATAGCAAACCAAATGGGGAATGCCGTCCAATGCCTCGTCAAACAGTCGAAAATGCCGGGTCAGTGTGGCCGTAGAATAGCAGTAGAAGGGCGTGCCCACCTCGGCGGCGATATCCGCCACTGGCACGTCTTCGGCATGCAAGGCGCCGTCCTTGTAGAGAAAGTGGTCCATACGCTTCTTCTTGGCTTGAGTGCTTAGTTGCCCGGCGTATCGCCGTGCCGCATTCTCAAAAACAGATAGAGCGGCAATCCGCAACTGACACCGATACAAAATGTTGCCGGAATAGCCAAAAACCCAAGCCAATCGCGCCGCTTGCCGCTTTCCCAAATGACCCAAAAGGTCAGCGCAACTGCGGCAATCGTGAGATCCCAGACAAGACCGCTTGTCGCGGCATTGACGTGCCACGCGTCGACCATGGCCATGATGTCGTAGCCGTTTTCGTTAAACCATTGCAGGAAATAGGCCATCGGGTGGATCGCCCCCCAGATGGCCAGCGCCAGAAAGAGGTATCTCAAAAGAAGGTTCCCAATGTTACGCTAACATTGCCACGATTGAGCGTTGTCGCAACGCCCGCACCTACGCCGCTTGATCCACCGGACAAGACGACTGAGGTCGACGTGGTCGTCTGAGGCGTGTTCTGGGATACGGTCTCATCCGCCTCAGCCTCATCCACAGCCGGTGCATCTTCCTGACCGGGGGGGATAGGCTCTCCATCGACTCCGCAGGCCATGAGCGCCAGCAAGCCGGCAAACGCAATCCATACTCTCATTTCAGTGCCTCCTTCCAACGTGCGATCTGCTCGCGCACACGCACTGGGGCGGTGCCGCCATAACTCGTGCGCGAGGCCACGGAGTTATGCACACCAAGAACATCATAGACCGATTCACTAATTTCGCCATGCACCGATTGCATGTCGGCCAGGCTCAGCTCAGGCAGATCGCATCCCTTCGCTTCGGCCATGGCCACAAGAGCGCCAGTGATGTGATGCGCCTCGCGGAAGGGCAGGCCAAGCACACGCACAAGCCAGTCTGCCAGATCAGTGGCGGTGGAAAATCCTGAACCGGCGGCGGCTTCCAGGCTCTCGCGATTAGCTGTCATGTCGCGCACCATGCCATTCATGGCTGCTAGAGCCAGCATCAGGTTGTCGGCGGCATCAAAGACCTGTTCCTTGTCCTCCTGCATGTCCTTTGAATAAGTCAGCGGAAGGCCCTTCATCACCGTCATCAGCGCGACATTTGCCCCGAAAATCCGCCCGATCTTGGCACGAATAAGTTCTGCCGCATCCGGGTTTTTCTTTTGCGGCATGATAGAGGAGCCGGTTGAGAACCGATCCGAGAGCGCCACAAAGCGAAACTGCGCTGAGGACCAGATCACCAGTTCTTCGGCCAAACGGCTGAGATGCATCGCACAGATGCTCGCCGCGCTGAGGAATTCGAGAGCAAAATCCCGGTCGCTCACGGCATCAAGGCTATTGGCAGCAGGGCGATCAAAGCCCAGTTCCTTGGCTGTCATATCCCGATCTATCGGAAACGAGGTGCCAGCCAACGCCGCAGCCCCCAGCGGGCTTTCGTTCATACGCGCCCGCGCATCCCGCACGCGGCTCAGGTCGCGGCCAAACATTTCGACATAGGCCATCATGTGGTGGCCCCATGTTACCGGCTGTGCTGTTTGAAGATGGGTAAAGCCCGGCATCACCCAATCAGCCCCTTGTTCGGCCTGCCCAAGAAAGGCCTGGATCAACGTCACAAGCGCCTCTTCAAACGCGTCCAGCTGATCCCGCACCCAGAGTTTGAAATCTGTCGCGACCTGATCGTTGCGGCTGCGCCCTGTGTGCAATCGACCTGCAGGCTCACCAATGATCTCTTTCAAACGCGCCTCGACATTCATGTGAATGTCCTCCAACGCGGTTGAAAACTGGAAATCTCCGCTTTCAATCTCTGACAACACCGTGAGCAGGCCTTCCCGAATGGCCTTGGCATCCTTATCAGTCAGTATGCCGGTGCTCGCCAACATGGCGGCATGGGCCCTTGAGCCTTCGATATCCTGGGCTGCCAACCGCTTGTCGAAACCGATTGAGGCATTAATTGCCTCCATAATCGCATCCGGCCCAGCGGCAAAGCGGCCGCCCCACATCTGGTTTGAGGTCTTTTTTGTCATGTTCCAGCCCCTCGGAGGCCCTATGAAAGTAAAGTCTTTGGTCCTTTATATGGCCCTCGCGTTCGGTGCAAACGCTGCGCTGGCGGATTCTGCGCAAATTGCGGAGTTGCGTGAAGGGGACATGAAAAAGCTCGTGGTGCATTCAGAGCCCTTGAACGTGTCCGACACGCCATTCAATGCGGAAGATGGCGGGCAAATGTCTCTCAAGGATTTTAAAGGCAAAGTCACGGCAGTGAATTTCTGGGCCGTATGGTGCGCACCATGCCGTCACGAAATGCCGATGTTGTCGGACCTTCAAACGGAACTTGGCGGTGATGATTTCGAAGTCGTCACGATTGCGATGGGACGCAACGCGCCGCAGGCAATGGTGCAGTTCTTTGGCGAGATCGGTGTTGAAAACCTACCATTGCATGCGGACCCGCGTATGGGTCTTTCGCGCGAAATGGGTGTTTTTGGTTTGCCCGTCACGATCCTTCTGGATCGCAACGGACAAGAGGTCGCGCGGTTGCAGGGGGATGCACAGTGGAACTCGGACAGTGCCAAGAATATCATCCGCGCGATGATGAAAGCCGGGACTTAACGGCTTTTCGCTTCGTCCCCAAGATTTTGAGCTTTGGGCTCTGCTTCAGGGTTGGTGAGTGGCGTTATGCGGTCCTGCGTGACACCAGCGTCTGACTTGCGTGACTTCTTACCATCAAAAGCCCCGTCTGCAGGCCACGTTCCGGGCACATCAAATGACGGTGTCAGAGCCAGGGCTGGGCCTGCGCCAAGTGTGACTGCGATAACGCCTGCGGTGATATACTGTTTCAACATGTAGAGTCTCCTTTTCGGACTGTGTGAAACTCAACATGTGGTGGGCGGGTGCCGCCTTCTCTTCGGTTTCGAAATCGCTTGGGTTTTTTGGGAAACGAGGCGCTTTATGCAGAAATCGAGGCGTATCCGTCGAGCTGCTGTCGGCGGAAATCCGTGGGCGTTTGCCCCGTCATTGCACGAAAGGCCTTATTGAAGGGCGCCAGGGAGGCAAAGCCGCATTCATAGGCAATTTCAAGTATCGTCTGATGCGCGCGGTCCGGCGCGGCCAGTGCCTCTTTGGCGGCATCTATGCGGTAGCCATTGACGAAGGTGGCAAAGTTGCGAAACCCCAGATCCTGATTGATGGCCTTCCGCAGGCGGTGTTCCGGAAGACCGAGATCATCGGCCATGGCCCCAATCGTTAAGCCCTCGCGTCGCCACATTTCGTCCTGCATCGCCGTCTCAATCCGGTCGAGCGTCTGTTTGTCAACAAGACGGATATTGGCGGCAACCGGTTTTGCTCTGGGTTGTTCATTTATCCAAATGTCACTGCCCGGGCGCAAAGCCCAATGCGCAAAAACCACTGCAAAGGCCAAAAGCGCCATGGCATGTGCTGTGCCGTACCATTCTGGCCGCGCTGCCGCATCAAGTGACAGATCAAGAACAGACTTTGATACGCCGAAAATTGCGACGGCACTGACAAACACAATCCGGAACGACCGCCGCGCCTCGACCAAATCACAGGCCGCCGTTTTGATGACGACGGCCAGCAAACCCAGGTAGAGCGCGAGCTTGAGACCTGCCTGAAGCAACCCAGCCGAAATTGGCAAAAAGGACAGCGCTGTGATCAAGGCCGCAAGCGCGAAGAGACCAAGCCACGCACCACGCTGTTCTTTGGGTTCCAGAAAGATATCCAGCACGAACCATGTCAGGGCCAGTGGCATGAATTCTTTAAACACCAGCGCGATATTCTGTGCCTGTGTGGACCAGACGGTTCCAATCCCCTGCTCAACGGCCATAGCGGCAGAGAGTGACAGGGCAATGGCCCCCAGAGAGTAGGATTTTTGCCGGGTCTCACGTCCAAACCACAAGAGGATAAAACACAACATGCAGACCCCGATGAGGGCGCCTCGGATGAGAAGATCAATTTCGGCCAGCACGGGCGGCTCCTTCTGTAATGCCTGTTTTATATATGAACACGCCCGGCGGTTGGCTTATCGATTTCTCAAAATCAGTCACTTTTCGAGAAATCGATGACTGGTAGCTGCGCTCCGTCCGCTTGCCGCTGCACGTGAAACTGTCTAAAGCCTCAGCCCATGCTCGATGAGGCCGACGATATCCACCCGCTCTTTTCCGGTGCGCCCAAGACCACCGAGTTTCGCAAACTGCGCAAGCGGCTTGTGCGCAATGCGCGTGAGGCGATTGAGGCGTATGGCATGGTGGAAAAGGATACGCGCTGGCTTGTCTGTCTCTCGGGTGGCAAAGACAGCTACACGCTTTTGGCTATTCTCTATGAACTGAAGTGGCGCGGCCTTCTGCCCGTGGATATTTTGGCCTGCAATCTTGATCAGGGTCAGCCGGGATTTCCAGCGACGGTTCTGCCTAAATTCCTCGAAGACATGAATGTCCCACATCGGATCGAATATCAGGACACGTATTCTGTTGTGGTCGACAAGGTGCCACAGGGCCGGACGTACTGTGCACTCTGTTCGCGCCTGCGTCGCGGGCATCTTTATCGGATTGCACGTGAGGAAGGGTGTTCGGCTGTGGTACTTGGCCATCACCGGGATGACATCCTTGAGACCTTCTTCATGAATCTGTTCCATGGGGGACGGCTTGCCACGATGCCGCCGAAGCTAGTGAATGAAGAGGGAGATCTATTCGTTTATCGTCCTCTGTCGCATGTGGCCGAAGAAGACTGTGATCGCTTTGCCAAGGCGATGAAATACCCAATAATTCCCTGTGATTTGTGCGGGTCGCAGGATGGTTTACAACGTCAGCAGGTCAAACAAATCCTGGATGGCTGGGAATCGCGAAGCCCTGGACGCCGCCAGGTGATGTTTCGCGCACTGATGAATGCAAGACCTTCGCATTTGCTGGATCCCAAGCTTTTTGATTTTGCGGGGTTGGAGCGGGAAACGGTAAAATTTGATCCAAACGAAGAAGGTTTGCCGAGATTGCGTTAAGCGCATCTTGAGACACGGCATCTAGTGTTCTGCGGCGTGATCAGGATGAAGATAGATGCAGTCCAGCAGACCAGATTTTGATTTCAGGGCGACGGTTTCGTCGGTTTTGTCCAGTACGCAGGCTTTGTTGATTCTGCCGTCTTTGACACTCGCGGCTGTCTGGTTTGGCGGACAAACTGTTTTACTGGTGTTTGCGATCTTGTTGCCAATTTGTGTTTTGTTGCCAAAGCAATTGGAACAAAAGATGAACAAAAATATATCTTCTGACACGTTTGAAACATCTGTTCACGACACGCTGGTTTCCGCACGTCAGCATTTACGCAGAACGGCTTGTATGATCGTTGAAATTGATGACTTCGACACGCTTCTCGACCGCTATGGACTAACCGGAGCGGATCACGTGCAAAGGACTGTGGCAGAAAAGCTCAATGATTATTTACGTCAACAGGACAGATTGTTCCACTTAGCCAACGGTCAGTTCGGGATCATTCTAGAACCAGTACGCAAGCTCGGCACAGATGATGTTTTGGAGGTGGCCAAACGGCTGCAAAATGCACTGGATGCGCCGTTGTCTCTGGGGTCGACTTTTGTGTATATTTCGGTGTCCATTGGCATCTGCCTTGACACGTTTGTACAAGGGCACCGCGGAAGTGATCTAACCAAGGCTGCTGGTATTGCTTTGCTGGATGCGCGACGTCATGGGCCGACTGCAATCCGGACGTATAGTCCTGAACTTCAGTATTTTTTGGCCAATATCCAAGACAACGAATTGGAAGTTTCGCATGCGCTCGAAAATGGCGAGATTCGTGCCTGGTTCCAGCCACAAGTGTCAACGGACACTGGAGAGGTGTGTGGGTTCGAAGCTCTGGCAAGGTGGGAACATCCGACGCGCGGTGTAATTCCACCCAGTGATTTCCTTTCGACCGTGCAAACCACAGGCCAAGCTCATGTGCTTGGTGCCAAGATTCTCCGTGACGCTTTAACCGCGCTGCAGCAATGGGACCATTTAGGTTGGGATATTGCTCAGGTCGGTGTAAATTTTTCACAAGAAGAGTTGCGTGATCCTAAGCTGACAGATCGTGTGCAATTTGAACTTGATACGTTTGGAGTCGAGGCGAAACGCCTTGCCATAGAAGTTTTGGAAACGGTCGTGTCTTCGTCGCCTGACGATACAGTAACACGTAACATCCGGCGCTTGGCAGAGCTGGGATGTTTCATTGACCTCGATGACTTTGGAACCGGCCACACATCCATTGCGTCGATCCGACGATTTGGGGTGAAGCGTCTGAAAATTGACCGGTCCTTTGTTACAAAGGTGGATTGCGACCCAGAACAACAACGCATAGTGAACGCCATTCAGCTCATGGCTGAGCAACTGGACCTGGAAACGCTGGCAGAGGGCGTCGAAACGGCGGGTGAACACGCGATGCTGGCCCAGCTGGGATGCCAATATGTACAAGGGTTTGGTCTGGGTCGCCCTATGCCGCTTGAGGACACATATGCCTGGATCGGAGATCATCTGGCTCGTGTGCAAACTCCACCAAAAATTGGACGCGCCTAAACAAGCTGCATTTTGACAACCTGCAAACGACAAGGAATCTGCGCATACCCCTTGACCTTTGTCCCCGCACTCTGTTGAACCCCCGGGGTGACAAACAACGATTGGGTGGTCATCTGCGATGGATGAACAGAATAAGAATCTTCTGCTTGCGACAGGCCTGAGCCTGTTTGTGATTGTCATTTGGTTCGCTCTTTTCCCACCGCCCGAACCGCCGGAGCCTACTGACACTGCAAGCGGGGAAACCACCTCTGGTGAAACTGCGCCTGCAGGAGACACAGCACTCGTGCCGCAATCTGCCGGGACGGGCGAAACCAGCGAAACGGCCACGGCTCAAGAGATCACTGAGGACGCGCCCGAAGCCCCACGCGTGGACATCGACACACCCACCTTGAAAGGATCCGTGTCGTTGCGTGGCGGTCGGATTGATGATCTGCTTCTCAAGAATTACCGCGAAACACTTGAGCCGGATGCGCCTATTGTGACTTTGCTGTCGCCCATAGGCAGCGATCACGCCTATTACGCTCTGTTTGGCTGGGCTCCGGGAAGTGGGCTGAGTGCAGACCAAGTGCCGGGTGCCAACACGATCTGGCAGGTGACCTCGGGTGAAACTCTCACACCGGAAACGCCACTGGTGCTCACTTGGAACAACGGTGCCGGATTGACCTTTCGACGCGAAATGCAGGTTGACGACAAGTCAATGTTCACTGTCACGCAATCGGTGCAGAACACCGGAAGCACCACTGCAACCGTCGCGCCCTATGGTATCCTTGCGCGTCACGGCCAACCCACAGATCTGAAAAACTTCTTCATTCTGCATGAGGGAGCGATCAGCATCGCAGATGGCGAACTGGTCGAGACAGACTATGACGATTTCGAACCTTTCGGCGCTCAGGAAGATGTCACACTAACCGAAAGCGGCTGGACCGGGTTCACCGACCACTACTGGATGACCGCACTCATTCCCGGACAATCCGAAGGCGCGCAATTCAGTACCTTTCAGGACGCATCGCGGAATATCTACCAAACCAACGTCAAACAACGCACCACGACGCTTCAGCCCGGGCAAGACATGGCCGTAACCACCCGCCTCTTTGCCGGGGCGAAGGAATGGGACACAATCCGCAACTACCAGAACAACGAGGGTGTCGGAAAGTTTCTCGATTCCATTGACTGGGGCTGGTTCTTTTTCCTGACCAAGCCGATCTTTGCGGTGCTGCACTGGCTCAATGTACTGATTGGCAACATGGGCTGGGCCATCATCGCGCTCACCTTCATCATCAAACTCGTGCTGCTGCCGCTGGCCTATAAATCCTATGTCTCCATGGCGAAGATGAAAGAGCTTCAGCCCGAGATGGAGAAGATCAAGGAACGCACTGGCGATGATCGTCAGAAGCTGCAGCAAGAGATGATGGCGCTCTACAAAAAGGAAAAGGTGAACCCGGCCTCGGGGTGTCTGCCGATCCTGTTGCAGATCCCGATCTTTTTCTCGCTCTACAAGGTGATCTTTGTCACGCTTGAGCTGCGCCACGCCCCTTGGATTGGCTGGATCAAAGACCTTTCTGCGCCGGATCCCTCCTCGATCTATAACCTTTGGGGTGTCTTCCCTTGGACCGGACCAGAGCCCGGATCCATCCTTGCGCTGATCTTTATTGGTATTCTACCGCTCTTGCTCGGCATCTCGATGTGGATGCAGCAAAAGCTCAACCCGGCCCCGACCGACCCCACGCAAAAGATGATCTTTGCCTGGATGCCCTGGGTCTTCATGTTCATGCTGGGCAGCTTTGCCTCGGGTCTGGTTGTCTACTGGATCGCCAACAACGTGATCACCTTCTCACAGCAATACCTGATCATGCGCAGTCAGGGCTACAAACCGGATGTCTTTGGCAACATTATGGAAAGCTTTAAGAAAAAGCCCGACGCGGAGGACAAGTGATGGCCAAGGTGGCGGCCCTCTGGCGCCACCCCATCAAGGCGCATGGGCGCGAAGCGCTTGATCATATCGTGCTGACTGAGGGGCAGACCATGCCCGGTGACCGCCAGTGGGCTGTTGCGCATGAGATGTCTGAAGCAGACGGGTCTGCATGGGCGCATTGCGCGTCGTTTACACGAGCGGCCAAAGTGCCCGCGATCATGGCAATCACGGCCATTACGGATAAGCGCACTGGCCAGCTCACACTCTCGCACCCTCAGCTAAAAGACATCACCTTCGACCCGGACCAAGAGAGCGACATCTTTCTCAATTGGGTGCGTCCGCTAATGCCCGCCAACCGCGCGCAATCCGTGCGTCTGGTCCGCAGCCAAACTCAGGGCATGACCGATAGCAACTACCCGACCCTCAGTCTGATCAACCAAGCCTCAAGTGATGCCGTTGCAGAGGTTTTACAGCAAGACATCTCTATGCACCGCTGGCGTGGAAACATCCATCTTACGGGTCAAGAAGCGTGGGCCGAGTTCGGCTGGGTCGGGAAATCCCTGCGCATCGGGACAGCTGAGTTCAAGATTGAGGAACGTATTGAACGCTGCCTGGCCACTGCGGCAAACCCAGAGACTGGTGTCCGGGATGCGGATACATTGGGTGCGCTCAACGGCACATTTGGACATCAGAATTTTGGTGTTTACGCGATTGTCACCAAAACTGGCGAAGTTACGGTTGGCGACAAAGTTGAGGTGCTTTGATGCCTTTGCCATTCCCTGTCGCGGACGCGCCTGATCAAATCACCTCCGAGTTTGGGCGAAAGCTTTTCGCCGGGCCTGTTGACTTCGTCAAAGGCGTGGTTGCCATGTCCGGCCTGCCACCCGCTGATCGCGCCGAGGTTTGTTTTGCCGGGCGGTCCAATGTCGGGAAATCAAGCCTGATCAACGCGCTGACCGGCCGCAAATCACTCGCGCGCGCCTCCAACACGCCCGGACGGACGCAAGAGATCAACTTCTTCGATCTCGGAGGCCAAAGTTACCTGGTCGATTTGCCGGGCTATGGCTATGCCAACGCGCCTCTCGACAAGGTGCAAAAATGGCAGGCTCTGCTGAAACAGTACCTCTCGGGCCGCGCCACGCTGCGCCGGGCCTTTGTTCTGATTGATAGCCGCCATGGTATCAAAGCCGTTGATGAAGAGATCATGTCCCTGCTCGATAGCGCGGCCGTGACATTCCAATGTGTGCTGACCAAAGCCGATAAATTGAAGTCGAAGGAACTGGACAAGGTTTTGGCCCAAGTCCGGGAAAAACTGTCAAAACATCCGGCGGCTTTTCCGGAACTCATCGTAACATCCTCGGAAAAAGGCGATGGGATCGCTACCTTGCGCGCAGTCATCGCCGGTTTGGAATAAAGCAAAGCTGCTTGGCAAAACGGTTTCATCCGCGCTAGAGGATGCATCCGAGGGACGGCTTTATGAAGAAACGAGAAATGACCCGCGACAACATCGCCACCGCGCGCACGCTCAGCGAGGCGCTGCCATACCTGCAACGCTATGATGATGCGATTGTCGTTATCAAGCTTGGCGGTCATGCTATGGGCAGTGACGAAGGTATGGAAAGCTTTGCCCGTGACGTCGTTCTGATGCGTCAGGTGGGCGTGAATCCGGTGATCGTTCACGGGGGCGGGCCGATGATCAATCGGCTCCTGGAAAAGCTCGACATAAAGTCAGAGTTTGTGAACGGCAAGCGGGTCACGGACAAAGCCACCATGGAAGTGGTTGAGATGGTGCTTTCGGGTCAGGTCAACAAGCGGATCGTGCAAGCGATCAATGCGCAAGGCGGCAAGGCCGTGGGACTATCGGGCAAGGATGCCAACCTGATCACCTGTGTGCCGACTGACCCGGCGCTGGGGCTTGTTGGCACACCCGATAAGGTGGACCCGTCTATTCTTCATACTCTGTTCCGTGATGACACCATTCCGGTGATTGCGCCTTTGGGTGCAGGCCGCAATGGTGAGACGTTTAACATCAATGGCGACACCGCCGCCGGAGCCGTTGCCGCAGCGTTGCAGGCGGACCGGCTTTTGCTTTTGACCGATGTGGACGGGGTACGCGGAGCCGATGGCGCGGTTCTAACCGAACTGTCGTCGAGTCAAATCCAAGAGCTGACGAAAGGCGGCGTTATTGCTGGTGGAATGATCCCCAAGACAGAAACGGCGCTGGATGCACTATCCTATGGCGTTCGGGCGGTTGTGATCCTGGATGGGCGGGCGCCCAATGCGGTTTTGCTGGAACTCTTTACCGAACATGGCGCGGGATCACTGATCCGGACGGGGTAGCGTATCAAGTGCGGTGCTCGGTCGCGTTTGCGGTTTTGTGAAGTCTTGGCGCTTGCCCCGGCTTAAGTTTCGCTTAACGTCTAGCGCATGGAAAACGAAACTGTCATTCGATTGGGCGTGTTCTTGGGCCTATTTGCAACCCTTGCCTTAATTGAGGCCTGGGTGCCGCGTCGTGTGCGCACGCAACCGCGCGGGACGCGCTGGATCACCAACTGGGCGATTATCGTGATTGACACGCTGACCCTTCGCCTTCTGGCGCTCGCCTTGCCGCTTCTCGCCGTGGGCGCGGCCATGGATGCGCAGAGCCAAGGCTGGGGCGTGATGAACGCTTTGGATCTGCCGCTTTGGCTGGCCATTATTGTCACTGTCCTGATTTTTGACTTTGCGATTTGGGCACAGCACCTGATCACGCATAAAGTCCCGATCTTGTGGCGATTTCACCGTGTGCATCACGCCGATCGTGACATTGACGTCACCACGGCAATCCGATTCCACCCGGTGGAAATTGCGCTTTCGATGCTTTTGAAGATCGGGCTGGTCTATCTGCTTGGCCCACCCGCGATTGGCATCATCATTTTTGAGATCGTTCTGAACGGCACGGCCATGTTCAATCATGCGAATATCAAGCTGCCACTTTGGCTCGATGCGATCGTGCGGCGTATTCTGGTAACGCCAGATATGCACCGGGTCCATCACTCTGATCAGCGCAGTGAGCATGACAGCAACTACGGCTTTGCCCTGTCGATTTGGGACCAGATGTTTGGCACCTATATTGCGCAACCTGAAAAGGGGCATGACGAGATGACCATTGGTCTTGAATGGCAGGATGATCGGCCTTCCAAACTGGGCTGGTCTCTCAGCCTACCTTTTCAGCGCAAATGAGATTGGAACAGATCGAAGACCTGGCGGCTAAAACGCAGTTGACCGTCTTTGGGACGGTTTCGGACAATTTGCCAGAAAATGTCAAAACGCTGGTGCTATTAGGTCCGCTCGAACCGGGATTTTGGCGACATTTCACCGGGTCCGAAGAATACAAGGACGGTGCAGAAAATCCCTTGGATCGTTGGTCTGCACGCGTGATCGGACAACTGGCAGGCGCGCTCGGAGCGCAAGCGTTCTTCCCATTCGGCGGCCCGCCCTATCAGCCGTTTATCCAATGGGCACAAGACAGTGGCAGGGCGCATCTCTCTCCGGTTGGATTATTGGTTCATGATGTGGCGGGTTTGATGGTGTCCTATCGCGGGGCGTTGGGGTTTTCTGAAAGGATAGAGACACCGCGCCCCGGACCATCGCCTTGTGCATCTTGTGAGACAAAGCCCTGCATCACGGCCTGCCCCGTCGACGCCTTTGCCGGTGAAGGCTACGATGTTGTCGCCTGCAAAGCGGATCTCGATAGACCCGCCAACACCTGCATGATCCAAGGGTGCGCTGTCCGGCGTGTCTGTCCTGTGAGCCAAAACTATGGCCGGGTCGAAGATCAATCCGCCTTTCACATGAGAGCGTTCAAATGAAGCGACTGGTTCTGATGCGCCATGCCAAATCAAGCTGGAGCAGTCCGGTGGATGGGGATCATGCCCGGCCTTTGAACGCGCGCGGCCAAAGATCGGCAAAGGCGCTCGGAGATTGGTTGCGTACCGAAGGTGTCGCGATTGATCAGGCATTGGTTTCAAGTGCGACCCGGACGCGAGAGACCTTCGACGCTCTTGGGCTGGCCTGTGACGTCACCTATCTTGATCGTCTCTACCATGCCGGGGCCCATGACATGCGCGCAGCGCTGGGCACTGCTATTGGCGACACTGTTCTCATGCTTGGCCACAATCCTGGCATTGCTTGGTTTGCCCATGATCTTGTTGCCACGCCGCCCGATCATCCGAGGTTTGATGACTACCCAACCTGCGCCACGCTGGTTGCACGGTTCGACATCCCGCATTGGCACGATCTTCGACCGGGTCGAGGGCGGGTCGAGGCCTTTGTCACCCCACGGGAACTCTTGGGCGAGTAGCCGGGCATGTCTCTGCCCAAGCCTCTTTTTATCGGTTCAGAGATTTACCGCGGGTCCAGCTATGGTGAGAAACACCCACTGAGCATTCCGCGCGTGCCAACTGTGATCGACCTGTGCCGCGCCATGGATTGGCTGCCAAAGTCGCAATACCGCGTGAGCCCTATGGCCAAACCAGCGGCGCTGACTACGTTTCACACGCCTGAGTATATCGAAGCGCTGAAAGACGCCGAAGCCGAGGGCGCTGTACCGGATGAGACCCGGGTTAGGCACAAGATCGGAACGCTCAGCAATCCGATATTCCCCGAAATCTATCGTCGTCCCGCCACTGCAGCAGGAGGATCCTTGCTTGCGGCTGAGCTGCTGGCCAAGGGCGGTGTGGTCTACAACCCTGGCGGCGGTACGCATCACGGCATGGCCGATCACGCGGCAGGGTTTTGCTATCTCAATGACCCGGTTCTGGCGATCAAGGCATTTCTGGCACAAGGGCTTTGCCGTGTGGTCTATGTGGATATTGACGCGCATCATTGTGATGGGGTGGCTGCGGCATTTCAGGGCGAGAGCCGCGTGCAGATGATCTCGACACATGAGGAAAAGCGCTGGCCTTTTACCGGTCCTATAGAGGACAGGGCGGGAGGACAGGCGATCAACCTGCCTTTGCCGCGGGGCACGCATGACGATGATTTCGCGCGCATTGCCGATGAGGTGATTTTGCCAAATGTGCAGGCGTTCCGACCAGAGGTGATTGTGGTGCAATGCGGGGCGGACGCCGTCACTGAGGACCCATTGGCGCGGCTTGATCTGTCGAATAACAGCCATTGGCGGCTGGTGGCGGCGCTCATGGACATGGCACCTCGGCTTTTGGTGCTGGGCGGCGGCGGGTACAACCCATGGAGCGTCGGGCGGCTTTGGTCTGGCGTGTGGGCGACACTTAACGGCATCGAGATCCCGGACCGATTGCCGGAACAAGGCCGCGCGGTGCTGGCCGCTCTGAGCTGGACCCGGCAACGGGGGGAACGGGCAGAGTATCTGGTGGAGACGCTACGCGATACGCCGCGAGGCGGGGATGTGTCGGAGGCGGTGCGAGACCGAATGCAGGTTTTGCGCGCGCGACGGAAGATCTGGGTTTGAGAGGGCGATGGCTGCTGGGAGTGCTGGGGACAGTGACACAAAGCCGCGTCAGTGCCGAACCGGGGGACGGCGCAGCCTCCAATACAAGCCCCCGGCGTCGCAAAACGCCGGGGGTCTTGTATGTCTTTTGGCCCTGTTCAGTGGCCGAGGATCTGGCTCAGGAACAGTTTGGTCCGTTCAGATTTGGGGTTGTTGAAGAACTCTTCGGGTTCGTTCTGTTCTACAATCTGACCCTGGTCCATAAAGATCACGCGGTTCGCCACCTGACGGGCAAAGCCCATCTCGTGGGTGACGCAGAGCATGGTCATGCCTTCCTCGGCCAACTCGACCATCGTGTCGAGCACCTCTTTGATCATTTCTGGGTCGAGCGCAGAAGTGGGTTCGTCAAAGAGCATGATCCGAGGCTTCATACAAAGCGAGCGGGCAATCGCTACACGCTGTTGTTGACCCCCTGACAACTGGCCGGGGTATTTGTCGGCCTGTTCAGGGATCTTCACCTTGCTCAGATAGTGCATCGCCACTTCTTCGGCTTCTTTCTTGGGCGTTTTGCGCACCCAGATCGGAGCGAGTGTCAGGTTCTCAAGAATTGTCAGATGCGGGAAGAGGTTGAAGTGTTGAAACACCATACCAACCTCTGAGCGGATCGTATCGATATTCTTGATATCCGAGCTAAGCAGCGTGCCATCGACAACAATTTTACCCTGCTGGTGCTCTTCCAATGCGTTGATGCACCGGATGAGCGTTGACTTACCGGACCCAGAAGGCCCGGCAATCACGATGCGTTCACCGCGGTAAACGGTCAGGTCAATGTCCCGCAGAACGTGGAATGACCCGTACCATTTGTTCATGTTTTCGATTTGGATCGCGATCTCGTCGCTGACTTGCAGTTGAGCAGCTTCCGCCATGGGGAACCCTCCTTATCGATGATCTGTCGCAAGCTCACGTTCGAGCCATTGCGAATATTGTGAAATGCCGTAGCACACGACGAAGAACAGGATCGCGGCAGCGCCGAAGAGCTCCCAATAGACACCGTTCCATTCTGTGGATGCCAGGATCGGACCCCGGATCATGCCGACCAGGTCGAACATGGAGATAACCGAGACAAGCGTGGTGTCCTTGAAGAGACCCACCGCCACGTTCACGATACCCGGGATTGAGATCTTGAGCGCCTGAGGCAGGATGATGAGCCGCATGGCCTGGGCGTAGTCCAGCCCCAAACTGTCTGCGGCCTCATACTGACCCTTGGGCAAGGCCGCGAGGCCCCCGGATCACTTCGGCGATATAGGCCGAAGAGAAGGCCGTGATCATGATGATCACCCGCACAATCAGGTCAAAGGTTGTGCCCGGTGGCAGGAAGTAGGCCAGGACCACGTTGGCGACGAAAAGCAGCGTGATAAGAGGCACACCGCGAATGAACTCGATGAAGACCACACAAATCCACTTGATGATCGGCATGTCTGACTGACGTCCAAGGGCCAATGCGATACCAAACGGGATCGACAAAGAGACGCAGACCGTGCCGAGGATCATGTTGAGCATAAAGCCCCCCATGTCGCGCGATTGCACCGGCTCAAGGCTTAGAAAGCCACCGGAGCCGCCACCAGAGCCAATCGTACTGGCGAGCCAGAACATGATCGCGGCGGCTGCGATAGCCGCCAGTGCAGCGATGGCAAAGCCTTTGTGCTCCAGCCGGGTAAAGGCTTGTGCTGCGAGTACGAACCCGACCAGAACCAGCAATGGTGTCAGGATCGAGCCGCCCCAAATCAGCCAGAAGGCGATAAAGGGGTAGAGACCGGTGAAGATCAGCATCTTGCTCGGCAGATACTTGAAAAACATCACCGGGGCCGCCGCAACGAAGAGCAGGACAAAGGCCAGCGTCGGACGCCAGTATTGATCCGGTGGGTACTTGAAGCCAAAGAGCAGTTGGTTCCACCGTTCGGTCAGAACGGCAAAACAGCCGCCTGTGGCACCTTCCAGGATTTCGCGACATTCCCGGATCGAGTCCGAGTTCCAGACCCCGTTCAGAAGCCAGGGCATTGATGAAACTAGGATATAGTAAACGGTGACAATCGCCGCGACCGTCAGGACGGAATTGGCGGTACTGGAGAACAGGTTTTCGCGCGCCCATTTGACCACGCCACGCTGTGTGGCCGGTGGCTCCTGCTCTGGGAGCATATCCATTCTGACAAAGGGCTCAGTGCGCTGTGAAGTTGCATCAGTCATATCAGCGCTCCTTGAGCTTAACAGCATTGTTGTAGATGTTCATCACTGCAGAGATGCTGAGGCTGATGATCAGATAGAACAGCATCAGAAGCAGCACGCATTCAATCGCGCGGCCAGTTTGGTTGAGCGTGATGCCCCCCAGCGTGCCGGTGATGTCCATATAACCCACGGCAATGGCGAGCGAGCTGTTCTTGGTGATGTTAAGGTATTGCGAGATAAGCGGCGGTATGATCACTCGAAGCGCCTGAGGCAGGATCACAAGGTTCATGATGCGGCCCGGGCGCAGACCCAGCGAAGCTGCGGCCTCTGTCTGACCTTTGGAAATCGCCTGAATGCCCGCGCGGACGTTTTCGGCGATAAAGGCCCCTGTGTAGATGGCCAAAGCGAACCAGAGGGCGATCAAGGAGCCTCGAATGGTCCAACCACCTGCAAAGTTAAAGCCTTTGAGTTCCGGGTAATTCCAGGTGAGCCCCATGATCCAGCACAATGCGACCAAAGGCACGAACCAGATCGCCAGATTGGCCCACAACGTGTTTGGCCTTTGGCCGGTGGCTTCTTGCACCTGATCGGCACGCCGTACATTCCAGCGCGTGATGAACAAGGATGCGACAAGCGACGCCAGAATGACGAGCCAGTTTCCGGCACCCTGGAAAATGCCTGATGTGAATTCAGGGGCGGGGACATAGACGCCACGGTTGGTAAAGGCGAACATGTCGAGCACCATGCTGGCGGCCGGATCATCCCCTCTAAAGGCACGGGGCCCGGGCAAAACAGCCGTCATTACGGTAAAGATGATGATGATCCAGATGAGGACAGGCACGTTGCGGAACGCTTCGACGTAGACCGCCATGAGCTTGCGCACAAGCCAGTTGTTCGACAACCGAAGAACACCGGCGGCGACCCCCAGGATTGTTGCGGTCACGCAAGCCAGAAAGGCCACAAGAAGCGTGTTGAGAATGCCCACAATCGAGGCGCGCCAATGTGAGCTTTGACTGTCGTATTCAATCAGTCGCTGGTTGATGTCATAGCCTGCTGGTTCCCCAAGAAACTCGTAGGAAATGTTCAAACCTGCAGCGCGAAGGTTTTGCACCAGATTG
Source organism: Roseovarius sp. W115 (assembly GCF_032842945.2). NCBI lineage: Bacteria > Pseudomonadati > Pseudomonadota > Alphaproteobacteria > Rhodobacterales > Roseobacteraceae > Roseovarius > Roseovarius rhodophyticola. Next base: position 1,299,726 of record NZ_CP146606.1, on the reverse strand, counting down.
GAACCGAGATAGGCAATCAGAGAAATCAGAGCGATCAGGGCGATAAACTGAAAGGTGTAGGAACGATAGCGCGTATCGTTCAGCAACATAGACAGTCTAAACGACTCCTGAGGAGGGTCGGTCATGGTTGTCATCTGAGGTGTCCCCTTGCCGGCCCGGATTGTTTGATGCGCTTTTGCGCGGTGGGCCGATCATTGCTTTTCATAGACAAAGGGCGCGGAGTGACCGCGCCCTTTGAAGTAGTGATTTTAGCGGAAGGGCGGCGAGTAGAGCAGGCCGCCTTCGGTCCACTGCGCGTTCAGGCCGCGAGCCAGACCGACCGGTGTGTTTTCACCGATGTTCTTCTCAAAGATCTCACCGTAGTTGCCACCGGCCAGAGCCTTCACAGCCCAGTCGGCGTCAAGGCCGAGCATTTCGCCCAGGTTGCCTTCGGTGCCGAGCAGACGGTTGACTTCCGGATTGTCGCCAGCAGCGCCAGCCAATTCACCGACGTTGGCACTTGTGACGCCCAGCTCTTCTGCGGTGATAAGAGCGTTCAGCGTCCAGCGAACAACGTCACCCCATTCATTATCGCCGTGGCGAACAAGTGGGCCAAGTGGCTCTTTGGAGACGATCTCTGGCAGAAGCACGTGGCCTGCAGGATCTTCAAACGCAGCACGTGTCGCGGCCAGGCCGGACGCGTCAGTTGTGTAAACGTCGCATGCACCTGCAAGGTATTGCTGCTGCGCTTCGGCATTTGTCTCAATCGGAACCGGCTCGTAGCTGATACCGTTGGAGCGGAAGAAGTCCGCCAGGTTCAGCTCGGTTGTTGTTCCGGTCTGGATGCAGACGGTCGCACCGTCCAGATCTTTGGCCGAAGAAACGCCGAGATCTTTCGGAACCATGAAGCCTTGACCGTCGTAGTAGTTCACACCGACGAATTCAAACTTCAGGTCAACGTCGCGGCTGAAGGTCCAGGTGGTGTTCCGTGCCAGCATGTCGATCTCACCGGAAGCCAGCGCTGTGAAGCGTGTCTTACCTGTGGTGGGAACGAATTCCACTGCCGCCGGATCCCCCAGAACAGCCGCTGCGACCGCACGGCAAACGCCGACGTCGAAGCCGTCCCAGTTACCGTTTGCGTCAGGTGCAGCAAAGCCGACCAGACCGGTTGTTACGCCGCAGTTCAGCTTGCCGCGTGCTTTCACGTCGTCAAGCGTACCTGCAGAGGCGACGCTTGCAGCTGCGGCCATGCCAGCAACAGTCAGCGCGCCGAAGATTACGGATTTTTTCATGTTTACCTCTTCCTGATATGCCCGCCCTCTCTAGGGCGGTTCAATCGGTCCTTCCGGACCGGGCGATACTGTGAAGGGTCATTTCCCCATGTCAGTGCCCGGGAGTTTGTGTGGATTCACCCGTCAAGGTCAAGGGTTTTGGTGACAAAAAAATGCCACTTTTTCTGTTGTTTCCGCTGAGGAAACCAATGTTTAGCGAATCCGCATGTTATTTAATCGCGAGATCGTGAAATCTCTTGGCGTGTTCAAACTCTCCAAGCTTGTGCTCCGCAAGCTCGCGAGCTTCCTCATCCACGCCCCATTGCTCTTCCTGCCAGGTTTCATCAACTCTTGACCAACCCCAAAGCACCACCGGATCGGCATAGTTGTAGAGTGCTGCAAACCCGATCACCAACGACCCAGATAATCCGACAAGGTCATGGAACGCCGTTAACGTAAATGCGTCCATCTCCCGAACGTTCTGCGTCAGCACCATCAATGCCTTTGGGTTCTGCGGGCTATGCATAACACCTGATACCGGTAAGAGCCTTGCGCCGAATCTGTCCGCGGCCCAATCAAGAAGTGGATCCCAGGTCTCAGCCTGGCGTTTGACCAAAGAGGCCGGGCCGTCTGCGCGATAGCACAGAAGATCCGCGTCACCATAAGCCGCCACAAGGTCCGCAACCTCGGCATGTTGCGCCGTTACTTTGTCAATCGCCGCATTGGCAGACCGTGTCATCGGCATCGACAGCGGGTTCACACTCTCACTCTGGTCTTCCCATTCCAGTGCAATCGCCTGTGCCAGCGCCTCAGATGGGACGATCAGTTCTGATTTTGCAGGGGTTCTGACCGGACGATCATCCAAGCGGATTCCATAGCCCGCGCCGCTTGGTACGACATTGACCGTTTTCCAAAACCGCTTGGCTTTCCATTCGCTCATGCCGCTGTCACCTTCCAAGCGCCTGCTACCGCGTCTGGCAGCTCAGCGAAAGCTGAGACAATCCGATCCGCTGAGCTTAGCAAGCTTACGTCATGATATCCCCAGCCAACACCAATCGCGCCAACATGCGCGGCCAGCGCCATGTCCATGTCGTAGCTAGTATCTCCAACCATTACGGCGTTTTGCGTCTCTACACCCGTTTCCGCAAGCGCGGTTTCTATCATTGATGGATGTGGTTTAGAGGGGTGATGATCGCTGACTTGCTGGGTGACGAACATATGTTCTAAATCATGTGCCTCCAGTAATTTATCCAGACCACGCCGGGACTTACCAGTGGCTACACCAAGAAGAAGATTGTCCTGCCGCTTGAAAAACTCAAGTGCGTCTCGCGCGCCTGGGTAAAGCGGAGATGAGTCTGCGGCCCCTGTCTTTGCGCGCAAGTTGACATACGCATTTTTGTATCCCTCGACCATTCGTGCCTGAGTTGCTGCGGAACGGTCCGGCGCAAGCCGGGCCATCGCATGATCAAGCGAGAGACCGACAATCGACAGGATCGTCGCGCGATCAGGGACGGGTTGGTCCACGTCTTGGAAGGCGGCTGTCATGGCCGCCACAATATCGCCCTGGCTGTCGACCAGCGTGCCGTCGACGTCAAAAATCACAAGGCGCAACGGATCTGTCATGACAGGTCCTCAAACGGATCTGCCGCTGCATCCTGAGGCCGCCACTGAAACGTCTCCCATGTTCGCGCCATATGGTCCGGCAATGGAGCGGTCAGGGAAAGCTGCGCTCCGGTGACAGGGTGTTTCAGGCTGAGCGACCGGGCATGCAGATGCAATTTGCGGCTGATATCCCCACCGAGTTGCGCGCCCCACCCATCGCCCAGGTTTTCCTGACCTGAGCCGCCATATTTGCCATCCCCCACAATCGGATGCCCGATCTCGGCCATATGCGCGCGAAGTTGATGTGTGCGTCCGGTAATGGGCACCAAAGCCATCCAGGACGTACGCGTGCCCGCATTTTCGACCACAGCGTAATCTGTCGTCGCGGGTTTGGCGCCCGGTGTTTGGTCAATATCACGCGGGTGCAGGCACAACATCTTTTCGCCTTCACCTTTGGACCCGTGACCCGGCGCTTTGACCAACCCGAAACGGATGGTGCCCATGCGCGGGGCTGGCACCCCGGCCACCACCGCCCAGTAAATCTTGCGCGTGTCGCGATCCCGGAATGCTGCCGTCAGACGGGCGGCGACGGCACGGCTTCGGGCCATAAGCAAAACGCCGGATGTATCCTTGTCGAGCCGGTGAACAAGTCTCGGGGTCTCATCCAGTTCAAAGCGAAGGGCATCTGACATTTCATCCACGTGGCGTGTCAGCTTGCTTCCACCCTGTACGGGTAGTCCCGGAGGTTTGTTCAACGCCAGAATGTGGTCGTCCCTGTAAATCACAGTATTGCGAATCATCTCCGCGTCGCGGTCTGATACTTTTGGCCGCGCAGGTGTGGCCTGTGCGGGGTCTGGTAAGGGCGGCACGCGCACCTGCTGACCTTCTTCAATCCGCGTGTTGGCCTTGGCGCGCCCACCATCAACGCGCAGCTCCCCTTTGCGGCACATCTTTTCAATCCGCCCTTGCGAGACATGCGGAAAACGCCGCCGAAACCAGCGATCCAGTCGCTGATCACCTTCCCTTCGGCAACGGTTAGGGTTTGAACCTTAGTCATGCCCAAAGTGACCTTGCCAGCCAAACACCCATGGCAAGCCCAAGGATCGACAGCACCACTGACAACGCGACATAGATTGCCGCCTGGCCAATCTCACCGCGCTCATAGAGTGTAAAAGCCTCTAGGGAAAAGGCCGAAAAGGTTGTGAAACCGCCGAGGATACCTGTCATCAGAAACGGGTTCAGAGCTGTCAGGTCGCGTTGAAATGTGTAGACCACAACAAGGCCCATGAGGAAGGACCCAATCACGTTCACCGGCAGGATGGCCAATGGAAAGCTGGCACCTGTTGAGCGCACAACAGCCATCCCAACGCCAAAGCGCAGCATAGAGCCGATGGCCCCGCCCAATCCCACCTGAAGTAAGGTCATCACCATGGCCGCGTCTGTCGCGCGTGGTCTGTCCTTTGTCAAGTTTGCCAGCGTGCAGCGATAGAGTTGCAGCGCTAACATAAATCGCAATAGTGTGCCGCGACATTGTCCGGAGTGCCCCATGCAAGACCCTGCGCTGTTCCTACGCGCCCTTTTTGATCGCGCCGTTGAAGTGGCCGACCCCATGCAAAGTCTGGCGGCGCACCTGCCGCCCAAGCCAAAGGGCCGCCTGATTGTTATCGGCGCGGGCAAAGCCAGTGCGCGTATGGCCGAAGCCGTTGAGGCCGCGTATGGGCCCTGCGAAGGATTGGTCATCACACGGTATGGATATGCCCGGCCCTGCAAAGGCATAGAGATCGTCGAGGCAGCGCATCCCGTGCCCGATGCCGCAGGAGAGGCGGCGACGAAACGGATGCTGGATCTGTTAGACGGGTGCGGTGAAGGCGACACGGTTCTGGCCTTGATCTCGGGAGGTGGCTCAGCGCTTTTGACGGCCCCGGTCGATGGGATCACCTTGGCTGAAAAGCAGGCGTTAACAGACGATCTTTTGGCATCTGGCGCGCCGATTGGCGACATCAATGGTATCCGAAAACAGATTTCGGCGGTCAAAGGCGGCAAGCTGGCTGCGGCGGCATATCCGGCGCAAATGCTGGCATTGATGATTTCGGACGTGCCCGGTGACAATCCAGGTGATATTGCCAGTGGCCCCACCGTCGGAGACCCTGGCGATGCGGCACGTGCAATTGCCCTGTTGAAACAATGGGGTGTTACGCCCTCTGACTCGATTGCCAGATTTCTGGAGTCTGGCGGTGCGCCCCTGGCGCCTGACGATGTGCGCCTCAGCCGTGTCACCAATGTGATCTATGCGGCTCCCTCACAATCCCTCGAAGCGGCGGCAGAGATCGCGCGCGCAGAGGGGTGTGATGTCCGTCTCTTGGGTGATGCGCTGGAAGGTGAGGCACGAGAGGTTGCGGTCGCTCATGCTGCATTGGCTTTGGATATTCAGAAGGACATGAAAGCCGGCAGTGCGCCAACCCTGCTTTTGTCGGGCGGTGAGCTTACCGTCACCAAACGAGGCAACGGCATTGGCGGGCCAAATGCAGAATACGCATTGGCGATGGCGGTGGCGTTAGAAGGCGTGGACGGCATCGATGCGATTGCCTGTGACACGGATGGTGTTGACGGTGCCGCCGAGGTGGCAGGGGCGATCATCAGCCCAGCGACGCTTACCAAAGCGAAAGACAAACAAATCGATCCGCAGGCCGCTTTGGACACGAATGATGCGCATGGGTTCTTCGCAAAAATCGGTGATCAGGTTGTTCCGGGACCAACCCTGACCAATGTCAATGATTTCCGGGCCTGCTTGATCCAGCCAACGAGCTTATTGTGATGGTCATATCACTCACAAAACCGACTGCAGCTTTGTCTGTTACTGTGTGTTTGGCCGCTGGTGCGCTGGCTGAGGACAGCGCCAAAGTGCTGAGTGCTTCGGAAATCGACCTGCTGCTGCGAGGCAACACGATTGAAGGCACTTGGTCCGGTTCGACCTACACGCAGTACTTTGGTGAAGATGGTCAGACCGTCTATCTTGAAGAAAATCGCCGCCCTGATGTTGGACGCTGGCGGGTGAATTCTGAGACTGAGCAATATGAGAGTTGGTGGGAGCAAACCGGCTGGACGGCATACACGGTTTTGGAAACAGAAGGCGGATTTGCCTGGAAAAGAGGGGATGGGCACGAGCTTTTTGTCGTCTCAGAAGGCAAACAGATCACTTGGTGACCTCTAGGGTGCGCTACTCTATATTGTTGAATCCTGGCACAGGAGTCGCACAAATTGTGGGTTTTGTGCATTTTCGCCACATTCTGGACATATTTCTTCCAAATTGGAGACAAACTTTTTCCAACCACGGGATAGACCAATATTAACATTTTTGGCAGACTTCTAATGCCGGGATCCTGTCCCAATCGCATCAGGCGGCGCGTTTTCAGCCGATCTGAGGGCCGGTATCCCAGCAGATTTAAGAGTGTGGGCGCCGGTCGGTGCTAACTGTCCGGTTTGCCACGTTAACAAGTGGAGAAGACCGATGACCAAATCTATTTCTGCCACATCTGAAAAAGATGGATCAAAGCTCAGCCAAAAGTCGGTTGAACAGCCGGTGTCAAAGCCGGTGACCAAGTCCATCACTGTTTCAAGGCAGGTGTTTAACGATTTTGCCTGTATCTGAGTGCTGTCGGAACTCTGAATTTTGAAGTAAGCCTTTTTAAGTATTGGGGGGTTCGCCCGACAGGGTGGCTGCGAGAAATCGGAGCCACCTTTTTCTTTGCCGGAGTCTATGTGCGAAGCGCTGGCAGGCCTATACCCGTCGCCTCAAAACCGCCATCCACAGATATGATCTGACCGGTCACAAAACTGGCCTCTTCAGAGCAGAGGAAGGTGATCACATTGGCGATCTCATCTTCGCTCCCGTAGCGGTTAAGCGGAATCGCATCATGATAGGCGTCAATGATGTCCTGTGTGTGCACCGCCATGGCAAGCTTGGTGCGCACAGGCCCGGGACAGACACAATTCGCCCGAATGCCTTTTTCGCCCAACTCCACAGCTTGCTGCTGGGTTAGAGCCATGACGCCGGCTTTGGAGGTTCCATAGGCGACCCGCAGCGTTGATGCGCGCAAACCAGAGATAGACGCGATGTTCACAATTGCACCTTTGGCCGCTGCTAGAGCAGGTGTCAAAGCTTGGGTCATCATGAAGACACCATCGAGGTTGGTCTCCATAACCGTGCGCCATCGGGACAGGTCGGTTTCCTCAATAGGCCCGAAATCAGCCACCCCTGCATTGTTGACCAGCGCATTGAGATGGTCAAACTTTTTGGCAATGTCAGCCACCTGACCAGGAACCGAAACATCGCAAAGTATTTCGGTGACATCCTGCAGCTGCGAAGCTTCAGACGTCAGCGCCTCTTCATCTCGATCCACCATGACCACATGCCAGCCCTTGCTCAGAAACTCTTTTGTGGTCGCCAGCCCAATCCCACGTGCCGCGCCTGTGACAAGTGCCGTCTTCACGTTCTGTCTCCATGTGCTCTAACAATAGTAGAGACAGAGTGGTAAGACAAAACCTTCAAAGTGAAAATGGTCTATTCCGCAGCGGTCTCTTTTGCCGTCTGGCGCAAGAACCCGACGCGCCCGACGCTTTCATAGGCATCAAACCCTGCGCGTTTCGCATCCTTGACAGAATAGATATTGCGAAGGTCGGCCAAACGCGGTGTTTCCATCTTGCGGGCAATGCGTTTGAGATCCAGCGCGCGGAACTCGTTCCATTCCGTCAACAGCACCACAAGATGCGCTTTGGAGACGCATTTATATGGATCATCCACCCATTGCACACCCGGAAGACGCTCTTCCCCTTCGCGCTGACCTTGCGGGTCACACACACGTACCTTGGCTCCGCCACCGACCAACGCAGGAACAATGGTCAGGGAGGGGGCTTCTCGCATGTCGTCCGTGTTCGGTTTGAACGTCGCGCCGAGGACTGCCACGGTTTTGCCGTTGAAGGATCCGTCGCACATATCAACGAGTTTATCGATCATACGACGCTTGATCTCTTCGTTCACTGCGATAACCGCCTCGGTAATTTGAAGCGGCAAACCATGCTCTTGCCCGGTCCGTGCCAAAGCACGGGTGTCTTTCGGAAAACAGCTTCCGCCATAGCCCGGTCCGGCATGAAGGAACTTATTGCCGATCCGACCGTCAAGACCCATGCCGCGGCTGACCTGTTTCACATCAGCCCCGGTACGTTCACAGAGCGCGGCGATTTCGTTGATAAAGGTGATTTTGGTCGCAAGGAATGCATTCGCGGCGTATTTTATCATTTCCGCCGATTCCAGATCCGTTGTCAGGATCGGAAACTCCCGCAGGTAAAGCGGACGGTAGATTTCCTGCATCACTTCCGCCGCGCGTTCAGTTTGCACACCTACGACCACTCGATCCGGCTTCATAAAATCTTCAATCGCGGCCCCCTCCCGAAGGAATTCCGGGTTCGAGGCGACATCAAATTCCAGATCAGGGTTTGCTTTGCGCACTGTCTGCTTGACCTGCCGATTGGTGCCTACCGGGACGGTGGATTTGGTGACAATGACAATGTAATTCTTTGCGGTTTTTGCGATTTCTTCAGCAGCCGCCATAACGAAACTAAGGTCTGCATGGCCATCACCCCGCCGGGTGGGGGTGCCGACGGCAATGAAAACGGCTTCGGCATCGTCTAACGCTTCTGTCAGGTCTATGGTGAAGGAGAGCCGTCCTGCTGAGACATTTTTCTCCATGAGCTGATCGAGACCTGGTTCGTAAATCGGCACTTCGCCGCGCTGGAGTCGTTCGACTTTCGAAGAATCTTTATCAACACAAACGACGTCATGGCCAAAATCTGACAGACAGATTCCCGAGACCAATCCAACGTAACCTGTTCCAATCATTGCAATCTTCATAAAGTCTTCCCGCACAGCAAATTGCAGTTCATCTTATGAGCCGCAAGGGTGTTTTAGTCAACGAGACGGAAAAAATTGAGGCCATTCAATGGACTCCAAAAGGCTTTTGGCTGATGCGGGATAGATTGGACATGCCGATATTCGGCCGTTAAGAAACATAAAACTGCGCGAGACTGAACAAGCGTGAAGGTGAGCAGATGAGCAAAGATTTGTTTGGTACAGACGGGGTTCGCGGACGGGCCAATACGTGGCCCATGACCGCTGAGCTTGCTTTGAAGCTTGGCACGGCGGCTGGTCGCTATTTCCGACGAGATGCGCAGGACCACCGGGTTGTGATCGGCAAAGACACACGCCTCTCTGGATACATGATCGAATATGCGCTGACGGCTGGATTTGCCTCTACCGGTATGAATGTGTTTCTGCTTGGCCCTGTGCCGACACCCGCAGTTGGGTATCTCACACACAGCTTGCGCGCGGATGTGGGCGTCATGATTTCCGCCAGTCACAACCCAGCCGAAGACAACGGCATCAAGCTCTTTGGGCCTGATGGATTCAAGCTTTCGGATCAAGCCGAGGCCGGAATTGAAAAGCTGATGACTGACGGCGTTAAATTGGCGGCTCCTGAGAATATTGGCCGGGCGACGCGCTTTGAAGACGCGCGCGGGCGGTATGTGGAATACGCAAAGACGACTTTCCCGGCCGGACGCCGGTTGGATGGTCTCAAGATCGTGGTAGACTGCGCAAATGGTGCAGCTTATCGCACCGCGCCCGCCGTCTTGTGGGAACTTGGGGCCGAAGTAATCCCTATCGGCGTGGATCCTAATGGAAGCAACATCAACGCGGCATGTGGATCTACGCATCCGGAAATGGCAGCAAAGAAGGTTTTAGAAAGTGGCGCACATCTGGGTATTTGCTTAGACGGCGACGCAGACCGCCTTGTTCTCGTGGATGAAAAGGGCCAGGTCGCAGACGGGGATCAGATCATGGGTCTGATCGCCACGCGCTGGGCGCGCGAAGGGCGGCTGCAGGGCAATGCACTGGTGGCGACCGTTATGTCCAACCTGGGGTTGGAACGACATCTTGCAGACCAGGGCATCGAGCTTAAGCGCACCGCGGTTGGAGACCGTTATGTTGTTGAGACCATGCGCGCCGATGGGCACAATCTTGGCGGGGAACAGTCCGGCCATATCGTTATGACCGACTATGCGACCACGGGTGACGGTCTTATCGGAGCGTTACAGTTTCTGGCCAGCATGGTTGAAACCGACAACACAGCCAGTGAGCTGGCACGCGTTTTTTCCCCAGTCCCGCAATCGCTGATCAATGTGCGGTTTAGCGATGGGCAAACACCACTTGAGACGGATCAGGTGCAGCAGGCAATTGCCGATGGAGAAAAAAGCTGGGATCAAATGGGCGTCTTCTGATCCGCAAATCCGGCACCGAGCCTTTGATCCGCGTGATGGGTGAATGTACCGACGAAGCGATGCTCAAAGCCGTGCTCGACAATGTCGTGGGTGCTGTAAAAGACGCCACGGCCTGACCCATAAAATCCATTTCGATTTTTAATCTTTTGGAAGGATTTCTGCGCTTAGTTTCAGTGCAGTCGATCTGACTGCTGCGTCTTTTGTATCTCGCGCCTTTTCCGCTTTGTGGGCCGAACGTGGCTGTCAGAAACCTGCATCCGGGGATCCCATGCTGCGTAGTTTGCGCCAGGCTTTTATACGCTACTCACACGAACACGGGTCTTTGCAAAGGCAAGGGCACGCGCTGGTCAATCCGCGTGGCCAAACCGTAGGGCATGTCGATCGGATCGCCTTGCGAAGAGGGAGGATCGAAGTTGAAGGCTGGGTTGATGCCAGCCATGTGTCTTTAGTATGTGGCGCTGAGCTCTGCGCCAAAGCGCCGGACATTCACCGACCGGATGTCGTGCAAGCCTATGGGGACGCTGTTGGCCCGACGCCTGGCTTCTTGCTGGATCTGCCTTTCGACAGTCAGGCGTGCTTTTTGGTTTGTTCGACAGATACGCAAGAACTCAGTGTGAAACTGGAAGGGTTTACCGATCAAACTCTGGCTCGGATGCGACGGGGATTGTTCATGCCCTTCCTGATCGCTTGTGTGCGATCTGTGCCGGCCTATTTGCGTTGGCGTTTGCGCCAAAATCCCGAAGACCGGGCTGACGTTAAGAAACAACTCGGATTGGGACATGAAACCCCCAATAGCTATATGACACCATTTCTTTTTGCGGCCGATGCAAGCGCGGGTGACACACCGACAGCGGACCTCGGCAAGGAACAGGTCACGATTATTGTACCAGTCTTCAATGCTCTTGATCTTTTACCCGAGGTTTTGACCCGTGTGCTGTGTCACACTGACTTGCCCTTCGAGCTTATCTTAATTGAGGATTGTTCGACTGACCCCAAGGTCCGGCCCTATCTGCGTAACTGGTATAAAGGGTGCGCGCCCGCAGTCCAAAGCCACATACATTTGCTCGAAAACGACACCAACTTGGGCTTTATCGGCTCGGTCAACCGGGCTTTCAAACATGCGCTCAAGCTGGGTCATCATGTGATTTTACTCAATTCAGACGCCTTTGTGCCAAAGGATTGGGCCAGCCGACTTGTGCGCCCTCTGATCGAGCATCTCAGGGTTGCCAGTGTAACTCCAATGTCCAACGACGCAGAGATTTTCAATGCACCGGTCATTTGCTGTGGCGCCCCTCTTAAGGAAGGGGTGATAGATCGTGTTGACGCAGTTGCGAGACGGTTTGTCCCCGATGCGGCGCTCGCTGATGCGCCGACCGGTGTGGGCTTCTGCATGGCGATGCATAAGGATGCGCTGCGTGCTGTGCCTTCCTTCGACCAGGTGTTTGCTCCGGGATACGGTGAGGAGGTTGATTGGTGTCAAAAGGTCGCAAAGAAAGGCTGGCGTCATCTGGGGCATGGCGGTGTCTTTGTGGAGCATCGCAGCGGAACATCGTTTGGCTCCAGCAAGAAGGCGAAACTTGTAGCGGCCCACAACCAGATCGTGTCCCGTCGATATCCCTACTACGATCAATCGGTGCAGGATTTCATCGAACATGATCCATTGGCGGCACCGCGGCTGGCCTTGGCTTTGGCCTGGGTGGCAGAGCAGTGCGAGGGCCCTGTTCCTGTGTATCTTGGTCACACCTTGGGGGGTGGAGCGGAGTTTTATCTCAAGCGCCGAGTGGACCAGGATCTGCAGCAGGGTGGTGTTGCGCTTGTTTTGCGGGCTGGGGCCAAAGGTGCATGGCAGGTGGAGCTACATACGGCTCATGGCATGACGCGCGGGGTGACAACCTCAACCCGGTTTTTGCGTAGGCTGGTCGGCCTTTTACCACGGCGCAGGGTGGTTTATTCCTGCGGCGTCGGAGCGGAGGACCTCACTGAGCTGCCAGATCTTTTGATTGATCTGGCCGCAGGCTCAGCGTCAGAGCTGGACATCCTCTTTCACGACTATCTCCCGCTCAGCCCGTCTTACACGCTGCTTGACAGTGATGGGCGCTATGCGCTGACGCATGACATCCGGGACAGCGCGCATACCTATTGTTGTCCCGATGGGCGGGTTGTGTCTTTGGCGGACTGGCGCAGGACCTGGGGTAAGGCGCTGCTGCATGCAGATCGGCTCATCGTCTTTTCCGACAGTAGTCGCAAGATTGTTGCAGAGGTGTTTCCGGACTCCAGCGCCAAGATCATGGTCACGCCGCATGCCGTGGCTTTGAAACAGCGTCGCATGGTTCCCGGTGTTGACACTGATGGAAAGCCGGTGATTGGCGTGCTTGGGGCCATCGGGGTCCAAAAAGGCGCAAAGGTTTTGCAAGAGCTGAGCCATGCGCTTGATCAAAGTCGCGAGGCACGTCTTGTCCTTATCGGATACATGGATCCGGCCTATCCCTTGGCGGGCACGGCGCATGTTCATGGCCCATACGAAGTGCGTGACGTGCCTGCTCTCGCCAAACGCTATGGGGTTAGCTGCTGGTTCATTCCGTCGATCTGGCCCGAGACGTTTTCCTACACGACCCACGAGGCTTTGGCGACGGGTCTGCCGGTTTGGAGCTTTGATCTTGGCGCTCAGGCCGATGCGATCAGGCGAGCTTCTGTTCAGTCTGGTCAGGGCGGTTGCCTTCCGCTTGATCACGAGGCAACCAATCCTGCACTTATCCTTTCAACCTTATTGTCTCCTCACAAGACCGTCCAATGTCCACAATCGCAGTCCGCATAAGCGCGCTCGCCGCAAAAGGCGTTGAGGTGCTGCCGCGCCCTTCGGGACGTGTGATTCACCTGCCAAAACAAACCTGGATCGAGGCCCCGGCCAGCCTCAAGTGGACGCAGTATGAGCTGTCCTTGTCTCTTGGTGCGTTTTCCTATCAAGTATCGGGCTACTGTGCCGCTGCCGAGATCGGCAGATACTGTTCCTTTGGAGAAAACGTTCAGATCGGGCGGCAAAACCACCCTTTGAGCTGGGCCTCAACCAGCCCGGCCTTTTATCTCAAGGATCGATTGTTTGAGGTTGGAGACGGGTTTTCGGGGGCGAAGGATTACGAAAGCTACACGTTCAAGAATTCTCAACCGCCGACCAAGATCCGTAAAACAGTGATCGGGCATGATGTCTGGATCGGACATGGGGCGATGATTGCGGCGGGTGTCACTATCGGCAACGGTGCGATCGTCGCCGCCGGTGCCAGTGTCGCAAAAGACGTGCCGCCCTACGCCGTTGTTGCTGGTAACCCGGCCGTGCCCAAGAAGTTTCGCATTCCCAAAGACATGATAGAGGCACTTCAAAACAGCCGTTGGTGGCGGTTTGCACCCTGGCAATTGTCACATCTTGATATCGCTGATGTGCCTTGCTTTCTTAGAGGCCTTGATGCGATGGCCGATGTTGCCCCTTTCGCTCCAAGTTGTGTTGATCTTTGCGAAGAGTTGCCATGAGTCCGATTGTCTTTCTTCATGTGCCAAAGACTGCAGGACAGACCGTGCACAATGAACTGGTACGTGCGGTTGGCGGGGCGAAATTTACCTCTCCTGTGCGTGTCACCACTCAGGCCGTCAAGGGGCGGCAGATGCCCGATGGGTATCGGCTTTACTCAGGTCACATTGATTGGACTGAGTTGGAGCTTTTGCCAAAGGACAGATTTGTGTTCACCGTTCTGCGCGACCCCAAAGAGCGCATTGCCTCCTTTTATCTCTACATGCGCAAAATGGCGCAGCAGACCGCCGGGCATGACCTGAGTTTACCTGAGAATACCGGCAAACGCATGGCGCTCAGTCTCACTGCCGATGACTACTTTTTTGGCGGTACAGATGAGTGGCATCAGTTCGTGCGCAGCATGTACGACAATTTCTATTGCTCTTACTTTGCGACCCGGCGCATGGACGGATGGGGTGCTATGCGACCCCTTTCATCCAAAGACCAACTGACGCGTGCGCTGCGAGGATTGCGGTCCTTGTCCGCCGTCTATTCAATTGATCGATTGGAACAGCTCGAAGAAGAGATCGCGTCCCGTTACGGCGTCTCAATCCATGTCGCTGGCAACTACTTCAATACCGGGGGTCATCCGAAGAACGAGGATCGCTGGCCCAAACTGTGTGCACGATTTGAAAAGGACCAGAGTATTGCGCGGATCGAGGCGTTCGCCACGCTCGATCAGGCGCTTATGGAAAGTGCATTTCCGAGCGCATCGTCAACCGTCGTTGATAATGTCGCGATGGAAACGCCTTAGGAAAATCAACCCGAACGCCATCAGACAAAGGGGTAAGAGCACAAGGTACGTCCGAGACACATACTCGGCCTCGTATCCGGCATAGAACCCTTGTCGCACCAATCCTACCAGATGGATAAGGGGGTTGAACCACAAGTAGTTGTCGTAGGGGCTTGGAATGGTTTCAAACGTAAAAAAGATACCCGAAATAATGAACAAGGGCCGGGTCAGAACCGACCAGGCCCTTTGCCACATCGGGAAACGGCAAAAAGCAAATGCATTGATTGTCCCGACGCCAAAAGCAAGCAAGGCAGCATAGCCCATGGCCTCCGCAACAATGGCAATATCAGGTACAAGACGTGTGTCGAACAGAACCATAATGCCCAAAAGGACAGCAAAGGCCACGAAGAGCTGCGCAAATAAATTGACCAGGAACCGCGCCAGAAGCGCGTCGATAAACGTGATCGCCGGATACGCCAGAAGCGGTCTGGAAAAGTGCAAGGACAAGGCGACTTTGCCCGATACATCGCTAAAGAGCAGGAACGGAATAAGTCCGGTTGCATAGAAAATTGGGAAGTTGACCCCCAAAGATGGGGATTGAAACCCGGTGGAGAAAATCAACGTCAAAAGCGCGATGCCGGCTACTGGCTCAAGCACCGCCCAGAGGTACCCCCGGGCGAGCGCCCATAGGTCGTGGCCATTTCTCTTAGTACAAGTGCAGTTACTGACCGTGCGCTGGCCAGTCGGCGTTTGCTTGGAAATGCAGTGTCAGTTGGCGCCATCTGGAGCAGTTTTTCGCAAATTCAACGATTACTTTAGGTTTCGTGCCTAGCACTATCCTCGGAATGTCTTGAGGAAGTGTTGTGACGCTTGCGAAAATAAACCCCACACACCTTGTCGCTACGGCCCCGCAACAGCGGGCTGTGATGCCGGTTGTGCCACCCTTGGCGAAGCCTGCCAGACCCAGGCGCCGGCATAAAATGGTCTTGCTCAGCTTTGTGGTCTTTGTCCTCCTGCCCATGGCCGCGGTGGCCTATTACCTTTGGGAGGTGGCCGAGGATCAATTTGCGTCGACCGTCGGATTTTCGGTGCGTCGCGAAGAGGTTAACTCAGCCGTTGAGCTATTTGGCGGCATCACAGATCTGTCCGGGTCAAGCTCTTCGGACACGGACATTCTCTTCCAGTTTCTAAGCGGTCAGAAAATTGTGACGTCTATCGACTCAAATCTTGATCTAAGGGCGATTTGGTCGAAACCTCAGTATGATCCGGTCTTCGCCTTTGATCCCGATGGAAAAATTGAAGATTTGGTGGACCATTGGCAACGCATGGTCCGCGTGTCCTACGATAGCTCTTCGAAACTTTTGGAAATCAAAGTGCTCGCCTTTGCACCGCTGGATGCCCAGGCGATTGCGCAGGCGATATTTGAAGAAAGTACTGAGATGATCAACCGTCTCAGTGCGATCGCGCGTGAAGATTCCGTGCGTTATGCGCGCGACGAACTTGTGACGTCTGTCGAAAGATTGAAATCGGCACGCGAAGCCGTAACGCGGTTTCGCAATGAGCATCAGATTGTCGATCCGAGTGTAGATATGGAAACACAAGCGGGGCTTTTGGGAAATCTTCAGACGCAACTGGCCGAGGCGCTGATTTCGTTGGACCTTCTGTCTGAGACGACGCGGGACAATGACCCGCGCTTAGATCAGGCGCGGCGCAAGGTTGATGTGATCAAGGGGCGTATTGAAAGTGAGAAGTCCAAGCTGGGAATATCCGGAGGAGACATCCGAGAAACAGACGCTTTGGCCACAGTTTTTGGCGAATATGAGCGATTGGTGGTGGACCGGGAATTTGCAGAGCAGACTTATATCTCTGCGCTAAGCGCGTTTGATGCGGCTCAGGCTGAGGCCGGGCGCAAGAGCCGGTATCTGGCGGCGCATATCGAGCCCACTTTGGCCGAACAAGCGCTTTACCCGCGCCGGATCATGTTGCTTGGGCTAACATCGCTTTTTCTTGTGCTGATCTGGTCGATCAGCGTTCTGGTCGCATTCTCTCTCAAAGACCGGCGATGATTGTTTTGCAAGATCTGACCAAAGTGTTCCGCTTTCGCTACGGGAAGAAAGTCATTGCGGATCACGTCAACGCTGTTTTCCCACCAAGGCGCGCGGTCGCACTGCTTGGACGGAATGGAGCCGGAAAAACATCCTTGCTCAAAATGATCGCTGGAACAATGGACCCTTCCAGCGGGCGTGTCATCACCAAAGGTGGTGTGTCATGGCCGGTCGGGTTTGCCGGGTCGTTCCATGGAGATTTGACCGGGGCGCAGAACGCGCGGTTTGTGGCAAGGATCTATGGTGTGGACACTGAAGAACTGGTTGCATTCGTCGAGGAATTTGCCGAGTTGGGCGCACATTTCAATCAGCCCTTCCGCACATATTCGGCGGGCATGAAGTCCCGCCTGGCCTTTGGTGTGTCCATGGGTGTGCCTTTTGAGACTTACCTAGTTGATGAGGTCACGTCCGTTGGCGATACGGCGTTTCGCGAAAAGAGTGCCATCGTTTTCGCCGAACGAATGAAAACAGCAGGTGCAATTATGGTTTCTCACGGTGTGGGGCAACTGCGCGCGTTGTGTGATGCTGGTGCTGTGCTCGAAAACGGTCAGCTATACTACTATGATGATGTGGAAGATGCGATTGCGCATCATCAATCCAACATGGCAGCGCAGGTGTGAAACATAGCTGTCACACCCAACCCATGGCACCCGCCAGGTAAAGCCCGGCCGTCCCAAGCGCTGCCTGGCGTTTAATGCCCAATCCTCGCAGCAAGGCGGCACGGCCTGCGCCGCGCGATACATGCGCCTCTCTGTATTGTCTGATTTTCTCCCGAGCATCGTGCGTAAGATGGCAACGACAGTGCCAAAGGGCGTCCAAATTCTTGGAAACCCAGGCTTTATAGGTCTGCGTCCCGATAGCCTTCAGACGCATGACAAAAGCTGCCAGACCCCGAGAGGCACCTAGCACGTTCGTTTCATGCTGACGGTAGAGGAGAACCGGGCGTGTATCCAACACCACGCGGCCACCAGCAGCACTCACAACTTGGTAGATCCACCAGTCATGGAACGGCACTTCACGCGGGCATCCAAAACTGCGCAGAAGACGCCGCGCACCCGGAGATAAGACCATGCTGTGACCGCTCATCACATTTTGCACGATGGCGTTTTCGAAGGATGGTTTTTGTTTTGGCATCTTGGACCTTCCAAGCGGCTGCAGATCCTGTGAGACATGAAAGCTCTGCGCACCATAAAGAACGGGCTCTTGCTGATCATCACGCATGACTCTCAGAGCACGACTAAGCTTACCCTTAAGCCAAATGTCATCCTGATCAGCAAATGCCACATAGCTATCCGGAAAATCAGGGTGGCACAAAAGCGACAGAAAATTCTGGCATACTCCATTTCCGGGTCCGTGCAGCAGGCGGATGTCGTGTGCACAGCCATGCCGAGCTTGAAACTCTTGCAGAATTTTCCAGGTGTCGTCGGTTGAGCCATCATCACTGATCCAGAGGGACCAATTCTTGTGAGTTTGGTTCAAGAATGACTGCAGCTGTTCTTGGAGATATGCCGCACCATTGTACGTGCAAAGCGCAATTGTGATATGTGGATTAGATCGCGACAAATTATGGCCTCAAGAATTGATTTTTCTAACGAAAACCCACGGCCAACATTGCCAAAGCCAAATTAAAATTCGCTCTATTCGTCAAGAATCCGCCGTGATCCGAGCGCTTAAATGCACAGCTTTTGAAGCATTCTGTTGGATGCATATGGTTCGGGTGAGGTTTCGGTTTTGTACATCAATCATGAGCGGCGGGTGTTCCCGTCATCCGATCAGGCCGTGGCGGGTTTCTCGGATGCGCAGATCATTCTGCACAACGGCCAGCAATGGCTGAGTGCGTCCTCTGCGGATGCGGACGAAATTTTCAGCTGGCAAGTCTCGGATACAACGTCACAAATGCAAACCACGGATGTTGCCGGTGGGCCGGGTTTGTCTACACAACGCGCGCTTCAAAGCGGGTCGCTTGATGGGCAGGACGTGCTTTGGTCATTTGGTTCAAATGATCAAGGGTTCACAGCGTATACAGTAAATCAAAGCGGCGGACTTGATCCGGTACTCAACGGTGGCCTCGGGCAAGGTGCCATTCTGTCTCTGGTTCACGATATCTCCGGACCCCAAGACCTGATTTACACAACGACGCGGGAGCGAGGTGAAATTGACATTTGGCAACGCACAGGCGCTGGTATCACCTTGTGGCAAAATCTCCCGACAGCCCAAAGCCCATCAGGGTTCGACAATCTTCTGTTGGCGCAAGCGCAGATTGGCAGCAACCTGTTCATACTGTCCGTTTCGAGTGCCAGCAGCACGATCAACAGCTATGCAAAAGACTCTCTGAACGGCCTCGTTCTTCGCGACACAATCGGGTCGCAGAATGGCTTTGGCGTGGCAGCGCCTTCGGCGATTGAAGTCATAGAATTCCAAGGTGAGACATACGCCATTGTCGCGGCTTCAGGGACGAGCTCGATATCAGTATTGAACATCTCGGCCACGGGGATGATCGAGGCGCGCGATCAGGTGATTGACGATCTCAACAGTCGCTTTGCTGGGACTAGCGAGCTTGAGATCGTAAGCGCCGGAACGCAGGTCTTTGTCCTCGCAAGCGGACAGGATGACGGCGTCAGCCTCTTTACCCTTTTGCCAGGTGGTCGGTTGGTCCATCTCGAAAGTCGAGAGGGCACTCAAGATGCGCCAATTGATGACCTGACATCCCTGACAGCGCTTTATGAAGATGGAATCCTGCACCTCTACACCACATCCGAAGCGGCCAGTGCGATTGATGCCTGGACGGTGAATGTTGATCCCGGTTTGGTGTCCCACGCTCCATCAACTGGCGGCACCCTTACAGGTTCATCTCAGAACGACATTCTGGTCGGGTCTGACAGCGCGGATCACCTCAATGGCAGTATCGGCCGCGATATCCTTTATGATGGCGGTGGATTTGATACCCTTACAGGAGGTGCGGGAGAGGATATTTTTATCCTGAGTGCCGACGGCGTCCGGGATCGAATAAATGGTTTCGAAGTGGGGCTCGATCGGATCGATCTTACCAGCTGGGGGCGCATTTACTCAAAGTCGTCTCTTCAGTTTCAGGAGCTCAGCAATGGTATCCGGATCACCTTTGGCGACGAACGTCTGGATGTCATCTCTTCCGCCTTCACGACGATCACCGAGGACATGCTGAGCGATACTGATTTGCTTGGTTTGGGGCATGTTGATGTCGGGCTTTGGGTTGAGTCTGAAATCTGGCAGGGCACGGAGGGGGATGATGTCTACAACGGCAACCTTGCTGGCGATGCACTATCCGGCCTTGGAGGAGCAGACATCCTTTCAGGTGGCGGCGGGAATGATACCCTCAATGGAGGCGCGGGTGCAGATATCTTGAACGGTGGTGATGGGATAGACACCGCAGATTACACAGGCTCGTTGGGGTCGTTACGCGTGGATCTGATGTTTGCTTCGGTAAACACAAATATTGCAGCCGGGGACAGTTACGTCAGCATCGAGAACGTTATTGGCAGTCAAGGACAAGACAACTTGCGTGGCACTTTGGATGACAATCTTCTGCAAGGGATGCGGAATGTTGACTATCTTTATGGCCGGCGCGGGGAGGACACGCTTATGGGGGGTATCGGCGATGATGTTCTTTTCGGCGGGGTGGATGGCGATGTGTTGGATGGTGGGCCAAACCGAGATCGGGCGCAATACTCAGAAAGCCTCACCGCAGTTACAGTTGATCTGATGAATCCGTCTGTGAACACAGGTGAAGCCACAGGAGACATATTTGTCGACATCGAAGATCTGGCCGGGTCGGTCTTTGGCGATGACCTGTTTGGCGATGCCGGGGTTAACCGGCTTTTCGGGCGCGAAGGTGCGGACCGGCTCTATGGTCGGGCGGGAGACGATTATCTGAACGGAGGGGCACATTCAGACAGGCTTGACGGTGGGGCAGGCAATGACGTGATGCGTGGAGGAACGCACAGCGATACCTTTGTGTTCAATGGCGGAGCAGACGTCGTCGAAGACTTCAATCTTGCCCACGCTGATAAGATCGCGATTGAGCGCGCATTTGTACCGGCGGTGGATGGTTTGACCGCGCAGGAGATCGTCACAAACTATGCAACAGTGGGAAATGGTTCCCTTTTTCTCGACTTCGGAGATGGCGATCGCCTGACACTGCTCAACTATTCTGATATGGATGAGCTATCTAACTATTTGTTTTCATTTTAGAAAGTTTGACAACAAAGCAACGCACGCAAAGCTTACGACTTTTTTAATCTCTAGCATCAGCCTTTGCCCATCTTGTCCTCACAGGTGCGCCATGTCCGAACAAACTCCGGCTTTGTCTCTGCCGCTGATCCAACCATCCCAGGCTCAAAAACACGTCACCCATAACGAAGCGCTGATGCGGCTTGATGCCCTGGTGCAGGCCGTCGTGCTCACCCGCGATAGCACATCTCCGCCTGCCGATCCCGTTGCCGGAGAATGCCATATCGTACCAAGTGCTGCGGTTGGAACCTGGTCAGGCCAGGATCATGCCTTGGCCTATTTCGACGGCACAGCCTGGCAGTTTCTGACAGCGCGTCCCGGCTGGAGGGTCTATGTTCTGAGCGACTTGCAAACCGTCATTTGGGACGGCACCGCTTGGGCAGGGGAGGCCACCTCACTGCAAAATCTCAGCGGTGTTGGGATTGGTACGAATTCAGATAGTACCAACCGTTTGGCTGTCGCCGCCGAAGCCAGTTTGCTCAGCCATGCAGGGGCGGGGCACCAGCTCAAAATCAACAAATCCGTAGCGACCGACACCGCCAGCCTTTTGTTCCAAACCGGTTGGTCCGGGCGCGCCGAAATGGGAACCGCGGGAGACGATGCATTTGCGATCAAGGTGAGCGCTGATGGTGCGGTTTGGAACACCGCGCTTAGCTTTGATCCCGCCTCTGGGTTTGCCAGTGGTGAGGCTGTTCAGAGCGGCCCGGCTGATGTAACCCCCGGACGCTTGATGCGCACTGACTACGGGTATGGTCCGGGCAACGTCCTTGGTGTGGTTTCTGAAAATGCAGGCATTCCCACCGGTGCCGTGATCGAACGCGGCAGCACGGCCAATGGCGATTACATCCGGTTCGCGGATGGCACGCAGATGTGCCAATTCAACGCCACTCTCGCCTATATCAGCGCCGGGCTGTGTTCGGCCGCGTGGAGCTATCCAATGATCTTTGCCAGCGGCAGTATGCCGAATGTGCAGGGTACGCTTGATAGCGACAGCCTTGCCTTGACCGCGCCTTCCGTCACGGTGGCAGGGGTGACCGGGTTGACCGTTTCGGGTCTCGGCTCAACGAATGTCACACTCAACGTTAACACATTGGCCGGAGCCAGCTTTGGCAGCGGCGAGAGCGTCGATCTGCGAGTTCTCGCGATTGGGCGTTGGTTCTAGACATGTCTAGCTCTCACCGAGGCGTCCCAGAAGATACTGACCATAATCATTTTTTTGGAATTTCTCCGCCCGGTCGCGCAGTTCAGAAGCGCTGATCCAACCTTGTTCAAAGGCGATTTCGTCGGGAGAGCCGGTTTGCAACCCCTGTCGCTCTTCCAGGGTTCTTACGAAATTTCCCGCGTCAAGAAGAGATCCATGCGTGCCTGTATCGAGCCAGGCATAACCACGCCCCATGCGTTTCACATCCAGTAGCCCGTCTTGCAGATAGCTTTCCAATAGCGTGGTAATTTCCAGCTCGCCGCGGTCTGATGGTTTGACCTTGCGTGCGCGCTCTGGTGCATTGCCATCAAGGAAATAGAGCCCTGTAACCGCATAGTTCGACGGTGGCTTAGTGGGTTTTTCGATGATTTGCGTGACATGGCCATCAGCATCAAATCCCACCACACCATAGCGCTCTGGATCAGCTACATTATAGCCAAAGACCGTGCCACCTTTTGTGACTTGGTCGGCTTCCTGCAAGAGCTTGGTCAGCCCGTGTCCAAAGAAGATGTTGTCCCCCAGAACCATTGCTGAAGGGGCACCACCTAGGAAATCATCAGCCAGTAAGTAGGCTTGTGCCAGACCGTCTGGTGAAGGCTGTTCGATATAAGTCAGGTTCAGACCCCATTGGCTGCCATCATCAAGCGTGCGCTTGAACTGGTCCTGATCCTGCGGCGTGGTGATCACCGCGATGTCGCGGATCCCGGCGAGCATTAGAACGCTCAGCGGATAGTAGATCATCGGTTTGTCATAGATTGGCAGGATCTGTTTCGACACACCAATAGTGATCGGATAGAGCCGGGTTCCGGATCCGCCGGCGAGGATAATGCCCTTGCGAGTTGTCATTGCCTGTTCCTTTGCCGCCCCCGGCGATTGCTTAG
Organism: Roseovarius sp. W115; assembly: GCF_032842945.2. NCBI lineage: Bacteria > Pseudomonadati > Pseudomonadota > Alphaproteobacteria > Rhodobacterales > Roseobacteraceae > Roseovarius > Roseovarius rhodophyticola. The sequence continues at coordinate 1,276,797 of NZ_CP146606.1, read as the reverse complement.
CCTAAAGCGTCCAATTCTTCCAGCACCTCGGCAAGGTCGGCTTGCCATTCGGGCTGAGCGATTCCGAAATTCTGCTGCGTGCTGTTGCAGTCCATACGGGAGTTACCAGGTCGTGCAGCTGGTGTTGGATATTCCGAGGTCGAGATGGCATGGATGGTCATTGGCTTGCCGACTTGAGAAAATATTTCGGTGGCGAAACCATGCCAGCTTATGTCGGGTGCACCGGAGAAATGGTAGGTGCCGGACTTGTCAGGCGCTTTGCCAAGCTGATCTGCAAAGCTCAAACAGGCCCTTGCAATTGACCGTGCAGAGGTCGGTCCGCCGATCTGGTCATCAACGACCTTTAGCTCATTCCGCGTCTCGGAGACACGCAGCATGGTTTTGACGAAATTGTTGCCGTGCGCTGAGAAGACCCAGGACGTGCGCAAGATGGCGTGAGTTGCTCCGCTTGCGCGGACAAGCGCCTCACCTTTGAGTTTGCTGCGCCCATAAGCGCCCAATGGGTTGGTTTCGGCATGTGGCAAAAAAGGTGCCTCGCCCTGACCGTCGAACACGTAGTCGGTTGAGATATGCACGAAAGGAACACCCAATTCGGCGCAGGCCGCTGCCATTGCACCAGGCGTGTCGCCATTGATAATCGTGGCGAGGTCTTCTTCCTCTTCGGCCCGGTCCACCGCGGTGTAAGCCGCGGCATTGATTACGACGCGTGGGTTGGCCGCTTTGATGGCCTTAGCGCAGGCTGCGGGGTCACTCAGATCAGCCTCTGCCCTGCCAAGGCAGATGGCTTCCGACAGCTGCCCCAGTTCGGTTGAGACCTGTCCGGTTTTGCCGAAAACGAGAAGGGTCATTTCTGTTTGGTCCTTATTGATTCAGCCGGTGCCGAGTCGTTTTCCAACGCCATCACGGTTGAGGAGAGCCTGCCACCAGGCTTCGTTGTCGAGATACCATTTCACAGTTTTTCTAAGGCCTTCCTCGACCGTCACAGAAGGCCGCCAACCCAGCTCGTCACGGATGCGGCTAGGGTCGATGGCATAGCGGGCATCGTGCCCCGGCCGGTCGGTCACGAATTCAATCTGGTCTGCGTAGAGTTTGCCATCGCTGCGCGGGCGCAAGTCATCAAGGATACTGCAGAGCGTTTTAACCAATTCCAGGTTGGTGCGCTCGTTCTCTCCGCCGATGTTATAGGACCGACCAAGTTTACCTTTCTCCAGCACCAACAAAAGCGCATCAGCGTGGTCTTCAACATAGAGCCAGTCCCGGATGTTTGAGCCATCGCCATAGATCGGGAGCGGCTTACCGCCAAGCGCATTAAGGATCGTGACCGGGATCAGCTTTTCCGGGAAGTGGTAGGGGCCGTAGTTGTTTGAGCAGTTGGTCAGAACAACCGGCAGACCATAGGTTTCCTGCCAGGCACGGACCAGATGGTCGGACGCGGCCTTGGACGCGGAATAGGGGCTGCGCGGGTCATAGGGTGTGGATTCCGTGAACTGCGCGGATGGGTTATCTGGCAATGAGCCATATACTTCGTCTGTCGAAATATGATGAAACCGGAAGGTATCGGGTTTACCCGCTTGCACCCAATATGCGCGCGCGGCCTCTAACATGTTGTAGGTGCCGGTGATGTTGGTTTCGATGAAATCACGTGGACCGTCAATGGAACGGTCCACGTGACTTTCGGCGGCCAAGTGCATCACGGCATCTGGTTGGTGGGTCGAAAAAATACGGTCAAGTGCGGCACGGTCACGGATATCGGCATGCTCGAAACTGTAGAGGTTGCTTAGAGCGGCATCGGCCACATTGTCGAGGCAAGCGGCATAGGTCAGCGCGTCGAGGTTGACCACCTCATGCCCACGCGCCACGGCAAGACGTACAACCGCTGATCCGATAAAACCGGCGCCACCGGTGACAAGGATTTTCATGATCTTCAGTCCACGTAAGAAAAGGGCGTGTCAAAATCGCGCAAGAGGGGCGCAGCGGCATCTTTTTCGGATAGAATAGGGTCTCTATCAAGTCCCCAGTCGATACCGATATCAGGGTCGTCAAACCGCACGGCGCCATCACATTCCGGCGCATAATAGTCCGAGCACTTGTAAATGATTTCGGTTTCGGGTGTCAGGGCAGCAAACCCATGCAGGAAACCTTCGGGGATAAGAAGCTGTTTGCCGTTTTCGAAGCTCAGCTCGTAGCCCACCCATTTACCGTATGTCGGGCTTCCCTTGCGAATATCCACGGCCACGTCAAAAAGAGCACCGCGTCCGCAGCGCACCAGCTTGGCCTGCGCGTGAGGGGGCGACTGAAAATGTAGCCCTCGTACGGTTCCTGCCTCTTTCGAAAGCGAGTGGTTGTCCTGAACAAACTCGGTATCAATTCCGTGCTCGGCCATGCGCGACTTATTCCAGCTTTCGCAAAAAAACCCTCGGTGATCACCAAACCGGCGCGGCTCTAGCAGTAGTACGCCCGCTAAGGCGGTTTCGGTAACTGTTAACATTCAAACCTCTTAAATGGTGCAATACGCCCACAAACTGCCTGAAGTAAGGCGCAAATCTTCATAGTCATGACGCAATTTATAGTCAAAATCTGTGGTGGTTGTCACGGAATCGGAGCGTGATATACCGAGCGCATTGTTAGACGTAGAAGGATTATGGTGTCCATGGGTCGCATTAAACCCGCAGTACTTTGCGGCGGGACGGGCACACGTCTCTGGCCGCTGTCGCGTAAAAGCTTTCCAAAACAGTTTTCCGATATCGTGGGTGGCGAAAGCCTTTTTCAGGCTTGCGCACGCCGTTTGAAGGACGCTGGAATGGATGCGCCTTTGGTGCTGACCAATTCCGATTTTCGATTCATCGTGACGGAGCAGTTGATGTCGGTGGGCATTGATCCTGGTGCTGTTCTGATTGAGCCAGCGCCGCGGAACACCGCGCCTGCGGTTCTGGCCGCGGCGCTTTATGCGATGCAGGACGATGAAGATGCGCTTGTTTTGGTGGTCCCCTCGGATCACGTCATTGCAGATGCCAAAGCGTTCGGCGCAGCAGTTGAGGCCGGGCGTGTTGCGGCAGAGGCCGGTCAGATCGTGACCTTTGGCATCACGCCGGGCTATCCCGAGACGGGTTATGGTTATCTGGAGCTTGAAAACAAACCGGACGGATCCGGTGATCCCATCGACCTGCGTCGGTTTGTGGAAAAGCCCGATCTTGCGACCGCCGAAGGCATGGTCAAAAGCGGAACGTTTCTTTGGAACGCAGGGATATTCCTGTTTTCCGCCAAGGTCATTCTGGCCGCCTATGAAGCTCATGCGCCTGACATGCTCGCGTTGGTGAAAGCAGCAATTGAAGATGCCGAAGCTGATCTTGGGTTTCTACGCCTTGCCGCCGAACCGTGGGAGAAATGCGAAGACCTGTCGGTGGACTATGCAGTGATGGAAAAGGCCGGGAACCTCTCTGTCGTACCTTATTCATCGCATTGGTCTGATCTTGGCAGCTGGAAAGCCGTGCTGGACGAAAGCGATCAAGATGAGAACGGTGTCGCCTTGTGTGGCCCTGCGACGGCGATTGACTGTAAAGACGTGCTGCTGCGTTCAGAAAGTGAAGGGCTTGAGCTTGTCGGTATCGGGTTGGAAAACATCATGGTTGTGGCGATGCCGGATGCGGTTCTGGTGGCGGATAAGGATCGCGCGCAGGATGTGGGCCGCGTCGTCAAAGAATTGAAGACAAAGGGTGTGTCGCAAGCCGAGGAATTTGCCCGCGATCACCGACCCTGGGGCTATTTCGAAACGCTTGCTCTGGCTGGCCGGTTTCAGGTGAAGCGCATCGTGGTGAAACCCGGCGGGCGGCTCTCGCTACAAAGCCATGTCCACCGTGCCGAACACTGGATCGTTGTTGAAGGAACGGCACAGGTCACCATCGGTGAAAACGTCAAGCTCGTGGCGGAAAACCAATCAGTCTACGTGCCTCTTGGTGAAAAACACCGGCTGGAAAATCCCGGCAAAGTTCCGGTGACGATGATCGAGGTGCAGACCGGCAGCTATTTGGGTGAAGATGACATTGTGCGCTACGAAGATGTCTATGCCCGCGGGCAGGGCGCACGCGGCTGATGTGTCAGGGTTTTTGCAGACGAAGATGAGCCGTGGCGGCCAGATCGGGTCGCCCGTTGCGCATCACGACGCCAAAAAACTCTTCGGCTTGCGCAGCGCTGTAACGCCCTAGACGCACATCCTCCGCGACGAGGTCTGGATCTCTCTCAAAGGGGTCCCCATAGCCACCGCCACCGGGTGTCTGCACGCGCACGCGATCTCCGGCAGTGAGCGGAATGTCCTGTTCTTTTGACAAGTGTTCCGGCGTGTAGGCCTCTCCATTGCGCCAGACTGTGACGGTGTTCGGCGCACCGTCTTGGCCACCCAAAGCGCCCTGTGGCCCATAACGGCCGTGGTCCATCACAAAGCTGGCCTTGGCCTGTCCCCGCCGCAACTCAAGTTCGTAGTCGAGCCCAAACCCCCCGCGCTGCAAACCCGCGCCACCTGATCCTTCGTGCAGGGCGTAATGGTGATAAAGCACGGGAAAAGCCTGTTCCATGATTTCAACCGGTGGGGCCTTGGAAATGCCAATGGTGGAACAGCCGTTGCTGATCCCATCCCCACCGGACCAGCCGCCGTAACCGCCGCCGGATAGCTGATACATCACGAAGTCTCTGTTGCGATCCGGGTCGTGTCCGCCGAGTGCAAAGTTACCACTTGTGCCCGCAGGTGCGGCAGTGACGCGGTCCGGTAGCGCCTCAACCAGAGCGGCAAAGACGGCCTCGGCGATGCGCTGGCTCACCTCGGCGGCACAGCCCGAGACGGGGCGTGGATATTGCGCATCAAGAAACGTGCCTTCGATTCCGGTGACGTGAAGAGGCTCAAACGCGCCTGCGCTGATCGGCACTTCGGGAAAGATATGCCGCATGGCAAGGTAGACCGAGCTGAGCGTGGTGGCGCGTACGGAGTTCATGGGCCCAAGACAAGGCGGTGACGAGCCGGAGAAGTCGAATGTGAGTTCATCCGTGTCACGGGTGACTGCGAGCCTGATTTCCAACGGCTCATTGACCACGCCGTCACTATCGACCCAGGCCACGGAATGATGCGTGCCTTTGGGAATGGCCCTGATCGAGGCGCGCATCTGGCTGGCGGCGCGGTGCCGCAGTTCGGCAATGGCCTCGGCCACGACATCATCGCCGTACCGATCCATCAAAGCGCCCAGGCGCTCTGCGCCAAGGTCGAGTGCCGCGGCTTGTGCCTTGACGTCGCCAATGCGTTGTTCGGCAACGCGGATGTTTGAACAGATAATGGCGTAAATCTCCGCATCCATCTCTCCCCGTTTGAAGAGCTTCACGGGAGGCAGGCGCAAGCCTTCCTGCTCCACAGCGGTCGCAGAGGCGGAAAACCCACCGGGCACAGCACCGCCCGTATCTGGCCAATGCCCGGTGTTTGATAGCCAGCAAAAGAGCACGTCACCGCGGTAGAAGGGCCGCGCGAACCGGACATCCATAAGATGCGTACCGCCCAGATAGGGGTCGTTGACAATATAGATATCACCCGGTTCAGGTGCGCCTGCACGTCCATCCGCGGTCATTTCGATAAGCGTGCGCGTTGAATACTGCATCGTCCCGACAAAGACCGGCAGACCGCCTGCGCCCTGCGCGATGAGGGAGCCGTCCTTGGCGTCATAAATCCCATCGGAGCGGTCATTGGCCTCGGCAATAACGGGCGAGAAGGCCGCGCGGGAAAAGGCGAGGTCCATTTCATCGCAGACCTGTTGCAATCCGGCTTGAATGACCGATAACGTGATTGGATCAACGGTCATCTGAACCCCAATCTCAATCTCGATATTGCCCTGGGCGTCGCCTTTTGCGTGATCCTGAGGCTCAATCAGAACGGTCGTGTCCATCTGTTCGATCACGGCCGGACCTTCGCAGGAAAAGTCGAGAGGCAGATGATCGCGCCAATAGACCGGCGTGTCATGCCAGGTGCCATGAAAACAAATACGTCGCGTGCCTGTTTGTGCCTCAATCAAGCAAGGCTTACGCCCTTCGGGGTCAATGAGCTTCGATAGATCAAGCGGCGGGCGCTCTGCTATGACTGAGCAATTTACATTCACCACCTGTGCACGGATTTCCTCCAGCTCGACACGGAAGCGGTTGAAATAGGCCTGCGCAAAGAGATCATGAAGCGCGTGAGGGCTTATATCGGGGGACTCCAAGGGCACCCGCAAAAGATGGGTTTGACCCACGAATTGCATGTCCACACTATACAAGTGGCGGATGGCTTTGACAGGTAGGCGCTCCTTGCCAATTAGCGCGTCTCCCTCCCGCACTTGACCGGCAAAAACCGAGGCAAGTTCAGTGTCTCCAAGAGCATCCACTGGCCGGTTGATTGTCTGCACAAAATCATGACGCAAATCTGCGGTGACGCAGCCAATTGCATTGGTGATCCCCGGTCGCGCTGGCACCAATACTTTTGGGATTCCAAGTTCTCTGGCAAGGGCGCTGGCATGAAGCGGGCCGGCGCCGCCAAATGCGAAAAGTGCAAAATCGCGCGGATCGGCACCTAAAGACAGTGACACCATGCGAATGGCCCCGGCCATCTTGGTGTTGGCCATTTGTATCACGGCCAGTGCTGCGTCGGTGACATCGAGGCCTAATGGCTCAGCCAGCTTCTCCGCAAATATACGCGCTACAATATCCGTTGCCGTTCCACCGGATTTCACAACGCTGTGCGGGTTGAGGCGTCCAAGAATGAGGTTTGCGTCTGAAATCGTGGGCTCTTTGCCGCCCTTGCCATAGCAAATCGGCCCAGGATCAGCGCCCGCACTTTCCGGGCCGATCTCCAAGAGGCCAGAAGAGGTGACACGCGCTATTGATCCGCCGCCTGCACCCACGGTGCGGACATCGACCATCGGCACGTGGATGGGCATCGCGTATTCGATCTCAATCTCGTTCGAAACTGCGGGTTCTGAAGACCGCACCAGGGCCACGTCAGTGGATGTGCCCCCCATGTCATAGGTGATGAGGTTTTCGTGACCGGTGAGGCGCGCCGTATAGGCCGCCGCCATGACGCCAGAGGCCGGGCCAGACATGACTGTCTTGGCGGCCTCCTTGGCCACCGTGCGGGCCGAGGCCATGCCGCCATTGCCATTCATCACCAGTATCTCGCCGGGATATCCCGCATCTGCGGCGTCTTGCGTCAACCGCCCGAGGTAGCGTTCAAGAATAGGCTGCACACTGGCATTAACCGCGGCCGTCACGCCACGCTCATACTCGCGCGATTCCTGTAAGATTGAATGCCCCATGGTGATATGTGGGTTTGGCCAAACCTCGGCCAAGACTTCGGCAGCGCGGGTTTCATGGTCGGGATTGGCATAGGCATGCAGGAAATGCACAACCACAGACTCGCAGCCTGCCTGCAAAAGTGCTTCACCTGCCTGTCTAACGGCCTCTTCGTCAAGTGGAACAAGGACCTGACCTGTCGCGTCCACACGTTCGGGCACTTCCAGCCGAAGATCACGCGGAATAATCGGGGTGAAATGCCCTGTCATTCCATAGGCCTGTGGTCGCGTGCGGCGGCCAAGTTCAAGTACATCGCGAAAGCCGCGGGTCGTGATCAGCCCGGTACGGCTGAGTTTGCGCTCAAGCACCGCATTGGTGGTGGTCGTGGTGCCGTGGATGATGAGACTGAGGGACGCCAGATCACACTCCGCCGCGTTCAGTGCGGTCATCACTCCCAGTGCTTGATTGTCAGATGTCGTGGGAACCTTCGCCAACCGTACCTGACCGGTTGTTTGATCAAGCTGCACGAGATCTGTGAACGTACCGCCTACGTCGATACCAGCGATCAATTCACTTTCGCGGTCCACCATGTTTTTTCCAATTTTGGTTCGTGACTGAGCGTTTGATAATGCCGTGGAAAAGTCAATGATTTTGGGGAATTGCATGTTTGTATGGACAATGCGGCAAACATCAAGTTCGCAATGAGTGATGCGCAGACGCCACGCGGGGAGCTGTGTGGCAGCTTTCCCCCGTCTTTCCTCAATACAGCAGCGTATCTTGTGCTAGATACTTGCCGCAAGCGGCCAGGGTTACGTGCCGTGGGTATACAGAGAGGACACAAGAATGCTTTCGGAATTCAGAGACTTCATCGCCAAGGGCAATGTCATGGACATGGCCGTTGGTATCATCATTGGTGCGGCGTTCACAGCGATCGTGACATCGCTCGTCGGCGACCTGATCAACCCGATCATCGGTCTGTTCATGGGCGGGATCGACTTTACCAATAACTACGCTGTTCTGTCGGGTGATGTGGCAGAAGGCGCGTCGCTGGAAGCGGCCCGAGAAGGCGGTGCTGCTGTGTTCGCTTACGGTGCGTTCATCATGGCCATCATCAACTTCCTGATCATCGCGTTCGTGGTGTTCATGCTGGTGCGTTACGTGAACAAGGTGAAAGACGCCGCCGTCAAAGAAGAACCAGCGGAAGAGGAAGACCCCGGCCCAAGCGAGCTGGATGTCCTGATGGAAATCCGCGATGCGTTGAAGAAGTAATCGCAACCTCATCTAGACAGAAGGCCCGCCCATTGCGCGGGCCTTTTTTGTGCTAGCAACGAGCAGCTGGGGACGAAACAGACCTTCCTCCAGCCCCAATAAGTGACTAGCATTGGGAAAATGAATTGAGGGCAGCCCGTGAGCTGAGTTCGGCATGGTAGAACTGCATGGTTGGTTTACAATCCGAGAAGCGTTTCGCGAAGAAGATGAATCCGATGAAGTGCTGTCTTCTGCAATTTTTCAAATTGAGAAGGCGATCAGCAAGTTGAGCAATTTCAATCTGGCTGCAAAGTTAATGCAGCAGAACGGATGCTATAGCCTTTTGATAAACGGAAACTTCAATCATCGAGACAGTCGCTGGACGGAGGTTACTGAACTCGTGCAACTGGTATCGAAGATTGCACCTGGGTCATATGGAATTCTTCACTTTCACGACGACGAAGACAAAAACGGGCGGGAAAATCAGTTTCAAGCACTGGTTATGAAAAAAGGAAGAGTTCAGACTTTGATTGACGAGAACCTCTCGCCATTTTTTTGTGATTTGGAGGATGCAAGCGACCCCAGTTAGTGAAAATCAATTGGTCAAGTCGGGCTCACAGCAGACCTGCCGGCAGTAAGCCGCCCTTTGAGCGCTCTACCCTTTCAGAGAATACCCGGCAAGCGCAAGCCGTGCTCCTGTGCGCATTCTAGTGCAGTATCATACCCCGCATCCGCATGGCGCATCACGCCTGTTGCAGGGTCGTTCCACAACACCCGTGCCAAACGGCGGTCCGCGTCCTTTGACCCATCACAGCAAATGACCATGCCGGAATGCTGACTGAATCCCATGCCAACCCCACCGCCGTGATGCAGCGATACCCATGTCGCGCCGCTGGCCGTGTTGAGCAAAGCGTTTAGCAAGGGCCAGTCGCTCACAGCATCTGAGCCGTCTTTCATGGCTTCGGTTTCGCGGTTTGGGGAGGCAACGGAACCTGAATCAAGATGGTCGCGGCCAATGACGATAGGTGCTTTCAACTCGCCGGTTCGAACCATCTCGTTGAAGGCAAGCCCGGCTTTGTGTCGGTCACCCAAGCCAATCCAGCAGATCCGCGCGGGCAAGCCCTGAAAGGCAATCCGATCTTGCGCCATGTCGAGCCATTGATGCAGGTGAGCGTTCTCGGGAAACAGTTCCTTCATCTTGGCATCGGCTTTGTAGATGTCCTCCGGGTCACCCGAGAGCGCGCACCAACGGAACGGACCTATGCCTTTGCAAAAGAGTGGTCGGATGTAGGCGGGGACAAACCCGGGGAAGGCAAAGGCATTTTCCAGCCCTTCCTCAAGCGCCACCTGCCGGATGTTGTTGCCATAGTCCAGCGTGGGCACGCCTGCGTTCCAGAAATCCACCATTGCCTTTACATGGGTTTTCATCGAGGCGCGTGCGGCCTTTTCAACTGCTTTGGGATCGCTTTCCTGTTTGGCGCGCCACTCGGCCACGGACCATCCCTGGGGCAGATATCCATGCACTGGGTCGTGGGCACTTGTCTGGTCTGTGACGATATCGGGGTGGATCCCGCGTCGAACAAGCTCGGGGAAGATATCGGCCGCGTTGCCAATGAGCCCCACAGATTTGGCCTCTCCCGCTTTGGTCCAGCGGTTGATCATCGCGAGTGCCTCATCAAGCGTATGGGCTTTGGAATCAAGATATTTGGTGCGTATACGGAAATCGACACGGGTTTCGTCGCATTCCACGGCCAGACAGCACGCTCCGGCAAAGACCGCCGCCAGAGGCTGCGCACCACCCATGCCACCCAAACCTCCGGTCAGAATCCAGCGACCTGTCAGGTTCCCGTCATAGTGCTGACGACCGGCCTCGGCGAAGGTTTCATAGGTTCCTTGCACGATGCCTTGGGTTCCGATGTAGATCCAGGACCCGGCGGTCATCTGGCCGTACATCATGAGACCCTTGCGATCGAGTTCGCTGAAATGATCCCAATTGGCCCAATGCGGCACGAGATTGGAATTGGCGATGAGGACACGGGGTGCGTCAGAGTGCGTTTTAAAAATACCCACCGGTTTGCCCGATTGAACCAGGAGAGTCTCGTCCTCTTCCAAGTCCTTCAGGCCTTCAACGATCCGGTCAAAATCCTCCCAGGTGCGCGCCGCACGGCCAATGCCGCCATAGACAACCAACTCATGCGGGTTTTCAGCCACATCAGGATGCAGGTTATTCATCAGCATCCGCATGGGTGCCTCGGTGGTCCAGGATTTGGCCGTGATCTGGTCGCCTGTGGGCGGAAAGATGTCTCGGGTATTGTGGCGGGGATCGGTCATGATGCGCACTCCAAGGGCAGAGAGAGACCCGCCGCTTTGACCAAGGTCCCGTTTTGGATCAATTCGGCGGCGGATTGCAGGTCGGGGGCGAGATAGCGGTCAGCTTCCAACGCGGGAACGGTTTCTCGCAGGCGGCGTATTGCATGCTGCAAAGGCACACTTGTGGTCAAAGGCGCGCGAAATGCAATGCCTTGGGCGCCACAGAGCGCCTCAACCCCGAGGATCATTGAAAGGTTGTCGTTCATCGTTCCCAAACGTCGCGCGGCGTGGGCGGCCATGCTCACATGGTCCTCCTGATTTGCGGATGTTGGCGTGCTGTCGGTGGTGCAGGGATTGGCGAGATGCTTGTTCTCGCTCATCAACGCTGCCGTGGTGACCTCGGCAATCATCAGGCCGGAATTCAATCCAGGTTCGGGTGTCAGGAAAGGTGGCAGATCAAAACTCAGTGTCGGGTCCACCATCAAGGCCACGCGGCGCTGGGCGATGGCCCCGATTTCGGCGATGGCAACGGCGATCTGGTCGGCAGCAAACCCCACGGGTTCCGCGTGGAAGTTCCCGCCTGAGACGATGCGGTTTTCCGCAACCAGCACCAGCGGGTTGTCGGTCACGGCGTTGGCCTCGACCTCCAGCGTGCGCCCGGCAAAACGCAGCAGGTCCATGGCGGCGCCGGTCACTTGTGGTTGGCAGCGGATACAATATGGGTCTTGCACCCGCATGTCGCCTTCGCGATGGCTTTCGCGGATTTCCGAGCCGTCCATCAAGGCGCGTTGTGCCTGCGCCACCTCGATCTGCCCGGCATGGCCTCGCAGGGTGTGAATGTCGGCCACCAAGGGTGCGGTTGAGCCCATAATGGCATCCGTCGACAGCGCCCCGGTGACTACGGCGGATTGCAGATTTGTCCAGGCATTCCACAGCCCGACCAAGGCACAGGCGGTCGAGAATTGCGTGCCGTTGATCAGCGCCAGACCTTCCTTTGGGCCAAGGATCACAGGCGACAGACCTGCGGCTTGCAGCGCGGCGTTCCCTGACATGACGTTGCCCTGATATACGGCCTCACCTTCACCAATCATGACTGCCGCCATATGGGCGAGTGGCGCCAGATCACCGGAGGCGCCGACAGAGCCTTTCACCGGCACAACAGGCGTCACTTTTTGCGCCAGCATGTCTTCGATCAGTTGGATGATGTCCCATCGCACGCCGGATGCCCCACGCCCCAGCGAGATCAGCTTGAGCACCATCATCAGCCGCGTCGTATCGACATCAAGCGCCTCTCCAACACCACAGCAATGCGACAGGATCAGGTTGCGCTGAAGCTGCGCAGTTTGGTCTGTGGGAATCTTCACGCTGGCCAGTTTGCCAAAACCGGTGTTCACACCGTAGACCGCCTCTTCGCCTTCGGCTGCCTTGCGCACTACCGCTGCCGCAGCATCCACAGGTTCACGGCATGACGTATCGAGGCGTGCGTCGAGACCTTCACGCCAAATGCTTTCCAGTTGGGCTAAGCTCACGGCTCCGGGGTGAAGCACTTGTATCATGCGTTCCCTCCAAAAATGCGCTGGACCAAGGGATTGAAACCAATCCGATAGGCAAGCTCGGCAGGGTGCTCGATATCCCAGACCGCGAGATCTGCGCGCAGACCGGGCCGCAATGCGCCGCAGTCGGTCAGTCCGAGCGCTTGGGCGGCATGCGATGTGACCCCAAGAAACGCTTCTTCCGGCGTCAGGCCGAAGAATGTGCAGCCCATGTTCATGGTCAAAAGCAGAGAGGTCATGGGGGAAGAGCCCGGGTTGCAATCGGTGGCCAACGCCATCGGCACGTCATGCTTGCGGAACGCCTCGACAGGGGGCTTTTGTGTTTCCTTCAATGTGTAGAAGGCTCCGGGCAAGAGAACAGCGACACTGCCGGACCCAGCCATAGCTTTGGCGTCTTCCTCGGTCGCATATTCCACGTGATCGGAAGAGAGTGCTCCATATTTCGCTGCGAGTTGCGTGCCGCCGATGTTGGACAGTTGCTCGGCATGAAGTTTGACGGGCAAATCGAGGGCCTTCGCACGTTCAAACACCGGCTTCAGCTCTTCCGCTGTGAAAGCGATGCCTTCACAAAACCCGTCAACCGCATCGACAAGACCTTGCTGGTGCGCTTGCTCAAGCGCGGGAAGACACATCTCTGAAATGTAGTTCACAGACCTGCCCTTGTACTCGGGCGGCACAGCATGTGCGCCCAGGAACGTGGTCTTCACCCGGACCGGACGCTGCTGACCAATCTGTCGCGCAACACGCAGCATTTTAAGTTCGGTCTCAACATCAAGCCCATAACCGGACTTGATCTCAATCGCGCACACGCCTTCGGCAATCAAAGTGTCGACACGTTTCAGGGCATCGACCAAGAGTGTCTCTTCCGATGCAGTCCGCGTGGCCGTGACAGTCGAGACGATGCCGCCCCCGGCCTTTGCCACCTCTTCATAGGTCGCCCCGTTGAGGCGCATCTCGAACTCACCCGCTCGGTGCCCGCCAAAAACAACATGCGTGTGGCAGTCGATCAGACCGGGTGTGATCAGTCGGCCTTCAGTATCCTCTGAGGGTATATTTGCCGCCTCTCGCGGCATGTCTGCGTCAGGGCCAACCCACCTGATCACGCCCTCTTCCACCCAGATCGCGGCTTGGGTCATCAACCCGTAGGGCGTGTTTGCGGCGGTGCCCGCCAATGTCGCATTGCGCAGCAGCATGACAGCATTTCTTTCTTGATCTGAACTTGGCGTTGTTATTATGTATAGACATAATAATGAAGGATGCAAGTATGACAATTGTCTGGGCTCAGCAGGCGCTTTTGCCGGATGGATGGGCGAAAGATGTGTCCATTCACATTGATGCCGAGGGACGTATTGAGTCGGTTACGCCCTCATCTGAGCCGCAGGGCCAGCGCATGGGCCTTTTGCTTCCTGCGCCAGTCAATGCCCATTCCCATGCGTTTCAGCGTGCCATGGCCGGATTGACTGAGCGGCGTGGTCCAGATGGAACTGATAGCTTCTGGACCTGGCGACGATTGATGTATCGGTTTCTCGATCGCCTGACGCCGGACCATGTCGAGGCCATAGCCGCCCTGGTGCAGATGGAAATGCTGGAGGCGGGCTATGCCACGAATGTTGAGTTTCATTATCTGCACCACGCACCCGATGGCACGCCTTATGCACGCTTGAGCGAAATGGCGGAACGTATTGCCGCCGCAGCGGAGGCAACCGGTACCGGGTTGACGCTTTTACCGGTGCACTATCAGTTTGGGGGCTGCGATGGCCGTCCGCTTGGACCCGGGCAGGTTCGTTTTGGAAATGATGCTGATCGCTATGCGCGTCTGGTGGAGGACTGCCATGCGATAGTCAAAACCCTGCCAGCAGACACCGCGCTGGGGGTCGCGCCGCACAGCTTGCGCGCCGTTTCGCGGGAAGACGTATTGCGTGCCGCCGACCTTTTTCCAGCCGGACCGGTTCATATGCACCTCGCCGAGCAGGTTGCGGAAGTGGAAGAGGTAGAGGCCGCCTATGGCGCGCGTCCGGTGGAATGGCTCTTGGACAATGCTGACCTCTCGGAGCGCTGGTGCCTTATCCATTGCACGCAAATGCAGCCCGATGAAACCACACGAATGGCCAAGACCGGTGCTGTGGCTGGCCTTTGTCCGATCACCGAAGCCAGTCTTGGGGACGGGATATTCGATGGAGTGCGCTGGGTTCAGGCGGGTGGACAGATGGCGGTTGGATCGGATTCGAACATCCGAATATCGCTTTGCGAGGAACTGCGTCAGCTGGAGTACTCTCAACGTTTACGCGACCGGTCCCGAGCCGCGCTTGCGACAGGCGCGCACTCGACGGGTCGGGCGATGTTTGACGCCATTTTCCAGGGCGGTGCGAAGGCCGCAGGGCGCCAGACCGGACGTATAGAAAACGGCGCTTGGGCGGACCTGCTCGCCTTGGATATGGAGCACGTCGATCTCGTTGGACTGGATGACGACACAGCGCTCGACAGTTTCATCTTTGCAGGTTCAAACGCCATGGTGGATGGCGTCTGGAGTGCAGGTCGGCATGTTGTGCAGGCAGGGCGGCACATCAACCGAGATCGTATTGTGAGAGCTTACGCCGCTGCGACGGCTGAGCTTCGGGATTTGATATGACCACCCCACAACCCACCGGGTGGCAAGGTATACAGGCCGAAGTCTTGCGCCGCGTTCATGCAAGAGAATGGCCTCCGGGACATATCATTCCCGGAGAGGTGGATCTCGCGGCTGAATTTGGGTGCGCCCGTGCCACCGTCAACCGCGCCCTTCAGGCCTTGGCCGACGCCGGAATTCTGGAGCGCAGGCGCAAGGCAGGCACGCGTGTTGCTATGTATCCTGTGGGACGTGCGGTGCTGGATATCCCTGTTCTGCGGCAGGACATCGAAGAGCGCGGGCACGTCTACGGCTATCGCTTACTGGAGCAATCCATCATGATGCCTGATCTGGTCTGCGCGCAAAAATTGGGCGGCAACACCACGGCACTTCATGTGCGTGCCGTGCATCTTGCAGATGATGCGCCTTTTGTACTTGAGGACCGTTGGATCAATTTGAAAACCGTCCCACACGCGGCTGAGCAGTCTTTTGATACGCTGAGCGCAAATGAATGGCTTTTGCACACAGTGCCCTACACGAAAATTGACGTCAGTCTAAGTGCGCAAGCTGCGTCTGAAGAAGGTGCTGACACGCTGCGCCTCGCTCCCGGAGCGCCTGTTTTCACAGTGGAGCGGACCACCTGGGATCACGATGACCCTGTCACCTATGTGACGCTGAGATATGCGCCGGGCTTTGAACTGCACACACAGATTGGCGGCTAGCGGTCTATGCCTCGTGCCGGTTGGCAAACAGCTCCCACTGGAATCGCGCGCGTACACCAAGGTCCAAGAAAGGACGGGGCGGAAGCGGGTCGGGTTCGCCCAGCGTCTGCATATCTGCGATAAGTGGGTTGTCCCGTCCGGTGGCCAAATCCGCCGCCAGAATGCCGCCAAAGGTCCCTTTCGTCACGCCGACCGCATTTTGGCACACCGCGGACCAGATATTCGGCCCGATTTGCCCAAAAGCAGGCGCGCCATTGCGTGACAGGCACACGAAACCTGACCATGTATGCTCCATCTCAACGGCCCCAAGTCCGGGGAAACGCTGGTCAAAGAGCCGCTTGTGCGTGCGCTTGACCTGTTCATGTTCGCCGGGTTTCAAACGTTGACTGGGGCGATAGCTCAATCCATGCCGGATCAGGATGCGGTGATCCGCAGTGTAGCGCATGGTGATCCCGGCAAAGGCGTTGACCGGAGTCAGGCCCCAGGCCTCGCCCACCCCGTAGATCGCGCGCTCTTCTTCGGTTAACGGTCGGCTGAGGCTGGCATGGGCGACGAGATGCAGGAACTTCTGCTTGTGAAAGCCGAACTGCTCACTGAACCCATTCGCGGCCATGATCATCTTGGGCGCGCGCACCGAGCCTTGTGGCGTCTTTAGTGTAACGCCGTTTTGAAATTCCGCCTCAATCACAGGCGAGTTTTCATGCACCGTTACATTGGACGGCAACGTGTCCGCCAATCCCCGCGTCAGGCCCGCTGGATTCATCAAAACACATCCTGGGGTGTAGACAGCGGCGGTGAAATGCGGACTGCCGAGACGCGTGCGCAGATCATCCCCTTCGATCCACTCATATGGCTCGCCCAGCGCCTCAAGCTCTGCCTTGAATGGCTCCAAGACATCCCTGGTGCCTTTAGGGCTGACCGCAGTGTGGTACTTACCGGCACGGGACCAGTCGCAGTCCACCCCGTGTGTCGTGACGACGTCTTCGAGGTGGTCGATCGCCATACGCGCCAGCCGCATAAAGCGGTGGCTGCCGTCCAGCTCGTCCAGCGAGGAGCCGACGTTGTGGGGAAGGTCAATCGCAAATCCCGAGTTGCGCCCCGACGCGTTTTCACCCGCCTCGCCAGCTTCTATAACCACGATCTTCTCATCCGGACAGTTCTCGGCCAAACGCCGTGCTGCCGCCAGCCCGGCATATCCTGCGCCCAGCACAACCCAATCAGCCTTGATATCGCCTTTGAGCGCATCATGTGCCTGACGATCCGGCAAGATCGCGCTCCACCCATTGGTCTTGTCATCCTGTGGTAAGCGGTTGATCTTCATAAGCTTAGCTTTCCTCAGCCCAGTTTGAGGGTTCAATCGCATAAAACACCAATGCGCTCTCTGCGGCATAGGTGAGCTCTGTGCCAGTCGGCAGCCATATGGTGTCCTTCGGCCCAGCGGTCAGATCGCCTTCTTTGGTGCGCACGGTCAGCGACCCTTCCAGTACAAGAAGAACCTCATCATATTGCACAGTCCAGGGGATTTTCGCGTTGGTGAAGCGCCCAAACCCCGAGCCCAGCCGCGTGCCCATTGTGTTCGACGTCACCTCGGTCACTTGTGCCATCTCGCCATATTCAAAGCGTGGCGTGAAGGACAGATCGGCAAACCTTGTGACTTTGGCCGGGGCTTTTTCGGGCATCGCAGGATCCTTTCGATTGACGCAAACCATACAGGGCTGTATCTATCCATGCAACCCTGTATGGAAATCACGTATGCTCGATAGCGACTCAACTGATCGAAACTCCAGACTAACCCGTGACGACTGGATCGAAGCGGCGCAGACTATGTTGATCGACAGTGGCGTCGAAGCTGTCCAGATTACGGTTTTGGCCCGCGCCCTTGGCGTCACGCGGGGCAGTTTCTATTGGCATTTCGAAAGTCGTGAGGCGCTTCTTGACGCGCTCATCCACCGTTGGCGCACCCGCAACACCAATGTGATGGTCGAAACGGTGGCCGATGCCGAAACCTTGGATGATGGCATTCTGGCCCTTTTTGCCGTTTGGACGGATCACCGCCGTTTTGACCCGGATCTTGATCAGGCGATACGCGACTGGGCACGATACGATGACGCCCTGCGGGAAAAGGTGAAGGCAGAGGACGCCGCCCGCGTTCAGGCGGTGTCGGCGTTTTTTGAGCGTTTCGGGTATCCACAACCCGAGGCGTTCATCCGTGCGCGTGTGATCTGTTTTACGCAGATCACATACTATGCTCTGGATGTCGCGCAGGACGAAACCCATGAGGAGCGCCTTGGCTATCTTGAGGCGTACTTTCGAAGCTTTACAGGCCGCGATATCCAGCCTGACACCGTTACCGCATACCGCAACATTCTCGCCCGAGAGGAACCAGACTCATGAACACGCGACGAAGTGGCGGGCGTCGCGCACGCGCGGCAAAACGGGCAAATGCGGCAGAACGGGCTTTTGATGCCGCCTGGCGGCAGTGGAAGAACCCCTATGCACCCATTGAACAGTTCAGCGCGGATGAAATCGAAGCCATCCACAACGCGTCACTCAAGGTGTTGCGTGACACTGGGATCAAGGTGCTGAACGATGAGGCGCGGGCGTTTTATGTGAAAGCTGGAATGCGCGAGGGCGAAGATCACGTCATTCACTTTGATCCTGATGTCTTGATGGAATTGATGGCGCATGCGCCACCTGAGGTAACTCTTCATAGTCACAATCCTGCGCGTACCGTGACGATTGGTGGACGGCAGGTGGGTATAACGACGTCCGCAGGGTCGCCCAACTGTTCCGATCTTCAAGGGGGCGCAGGCCCGGCACGCTTCAAGACTATGACAACTTCTGCAAAGTGGCGCAGGCGTTTGATGTGATCCATTTCATCGGGCCGGTGGTTGAGCCACAGGACCTCGCAATGGGTCTGCGTCATTTGCATATGACCCGGTCCATCGCCGCGCTGACCGAGAAAATCCCGTTTGTCTATTTTCGAGGTCGTGAGGCGATTGCCGACAGCTATGAAATCCTGCGCCTGGCGCATGGGCTAAGTCGGGAAGACTTTGTGAACACCCCTGTCAGCTATTCGGTGGCCAATTCGAATTCCCCACTTCAGCTGGATGAGCTGATGTGCCGGGGTATAATTGACGCGGCACATGGCGGTCAGATGATGATCCTCACACCATTCACGCTGGCCGGTGCCATGGCCCCCGTGACCATTCCCGGTGCACTGGTCATGCAGAATGCCGAGGCGCTGGCCGGGCTTTGCTTGTCTCAGATTGTCCGGCCCGGTGCGCCGGTGTGTTACGGCAGCTTTACCTCTAACGTGGACATGCGAACCGGCGCGCCCGCGTTTGGTACGCCGGAATACGTCAAAGCGGCTTTTGCGTCTGGGCAACTGGCGCGGCGGTACAACCTGCCGCTGCGGTCCTCTGCGCCCACCGCGTCGAATGCGCCGGATGCACAGGCCGCGTATGAAAGCCAGATGTCGCTCTGGGGGGCGTTGATGGGGGGCGCGAACCTGGTTCTGCATGGGGCTGGTTGGCTGGAAGGTGGACTGACCATATCGGCTGAGAAATTCATCATTGATGTCGAAGTCCTGCAAATGTTTGCAGAACTGTTTAAACCTCTGGAAGTGACAGAGGCGACGCTCGGACTTGAGGCCATCGCCGATGTCGGCCATGGCGGCCATTTCTTTGGCACGCAGCATACGTTGGACCGGTTCGAGACGGCGTTCTATTCCCCGCTGTTGTCGGATTGGTCCAATTTTGAGAACTACCGCGACCGTGGATCAGTGGACGCCACGCAGCGCGCCAATCAGATTTTCTTTGATAAGGTCGAAGCCCATGAGTCGCCCCCGATGGACCCGGCCCGAATAGATGCCATAGACGCCTTTATAGCGAAACGCACCGAAGAGGGTGGCGCGAATATTGAGCGGTGAAAGCCGTTAAGAGGGGCGATGCTGGTCTGCCTTGCGGAGGAAGCCGGCGTTGAGCACCCTCGCGCGGAATCAAGGGCCGCAGGTCCGCCGCGCGATCGGTCGTTCATTGAGGCGCCATTGGTTCGAGCCCAATGGACGACACCGCCCCATCGGGCTGGAGATCGGCTAACGTAAGCGCGTCGATCCTAGGACATGCAGACTTGGTTTACATAAAGTGCCCAGAATTTGCAGAGGGTCGCCATCCCGCGGTCTGGCCATCGCGCCGCTCTTGGATCCCTTCTGCTTTGGGCTCCAAGCGGCCATGCGACAAGCACTACCCAAACACTATCATACCCCCGAACCATCCGTGATGGTCCGGGGTGCACAATTCATCCTTTCACCACCAGTTGCGGCGACACCACATCGATGCCGAGCGCCTTGCCAACGGCATAGTATGTCAGCTGACCTGCATGCACGTTCAGGCCGTTCAGCAGGTGCTCATCATCAGCGCAGGCCTGTTTCCAGCCTTTGTCCGCCAGGGCCAGCATGAAGGGCATGGTCGCATTGCCCAGAGCAATGGTTGACGTGCGTGCCACGGCTCCTGGCATGTTGGCCACGCAGTAATGCATGATGCCGTCCACATCGTAGATCGGATCGGCATGTGTGGTGGCTTTGGATGTCTCAAAGCATCCACCCTGGTCAATCGCCACATCCACCAGCACGGAGCCGGGTTTCATATCGGCGAATTGTGCGCGGCGCACCAGCTTGGGCGCTTCCGCGCCGGGGATTAGAACCGCGCCAATGACCATATCGGCCTGACCCAAATGCTCGGCCAGCAGACCGGCAGAGGAATAGCCGGTGCGGAACTGATTGCCAAAGACGTCATCCAGGTAGCGCAAGCGAGGCAGCGAACGATCCAGAACGGTGACGTCCGCCCCCATGCCAGCCGCGATTTTAGCTGCGTGTGTGCCAACCACACCACCGCCGATCACGAGCACGCGGGCAGGTCCCACACCGGGCACACCACCCATCAGAACACCGCGTCCGCCATTGGCCTTTTGCAGGGTCCAGGCGCCGACTTGCGGGGCCAGACGCCCGGCGACTTCGGACATCGGCGCCAGAAGCGGAAGGCCGCCGCGATCATCTGTTACGGTTTCATAGGCAATAGCCGTACAGCCACTTTCCAGCAGATCATGTGTTTGATCCGGATCGGGTGCGAGATGCAGGTAAGTGAACAGAAGCTGACCTTCGCGCAGCATCTTGCGCTCTACGGCTTGCGGCTCTTTGACCTTCACGATCATGTCGGCGGTGGCAAAAATTTCCTCGGCGGTGTCGACGATCTCGGCACCGGCCGCCGTGTAGTCGGCATCCTCAAAGCCAGCGCCCTTACCGGCACCAGCCTGGATCACGACGTCATGTCCGTGTGCGACAGCTTCTTGTGCCGCGTTCGGTGTCATTCCGACGCGGAATTCCTGAGGTTTAATCTCGGTTGGGCATCCGATTTTCATTGCGGGGTCTCCTTCTCCATTGGCCCCACAATCGCGCGTTTTATGCGCAAGGTGATTGAAATTATACGCGCCCTATGTCATCTTTTCCGAACATCCTTCGATAATTAATTCATATATTGAAAGGTTCTTTCCAAAATGTCTCTAGATGCGATGGATCGTCGTCTTCTGTCGGTGCTACAGAAACAAGGTCGAATCTCTAATGCCGAGCTTGCCGAAGCTGTTAGCCTTTCGGCCTCTGCCTGTCACAGGCGCGTCCAGCGACTTGAGACGGATGGGTACATTAAAGGCTACGTGGCACTGTTGAACCGGCGCAAGATGGGTGTGCCGACAACCGTCTTTGTTGAGATCACGCTGACCACACAAGCCGAAGAAATCCTGGAGGCTTTTGAACAGGCTGTGGCGCGGATACCCGATGTGCTTGAATGTCATCTAACGGCGGGGACGGCGGATTACATCCTCAAGCTTGTGACAGAAGACACCGAAGATTTCGCACGCATCCACCGACAGTATCTCACACGTCTGCCTGGTGTCGCCAAAATGCAGTCAAGCTTTGCACTGCGCACGGTTCTGCAGACCACGGCATTGCCGGTTTGAACTGATGCGGGTGATTGGAAAAACGAGAGACCCCGGTGTGTGTGCCCGGGGCCTCCCACCCTGCTCGCCATAGTCCGTGAGTGACAGCGAAGCTGGATTTCGATCTGGGTGTGCGTTTTATAAGAAATCACCGTGTTGCGCGTACATGGGAAAAACCGCGTGTTTTGTCCCGTAAGGAAAACCTTACCTTTTGGCCCTGTATTGCGTTTGTGACGTAGCGTTACTTCCTTTGCAGCAAAAACCCCGGCGAGTCGGGCCGGGGTTTTCTTTCGAATTAGAGGAGTTTCTTAGGCGCGCCGACGGCGAGCAACGAATCCGATGCCGGCAATTCCAAATAGAAGAAGCGGCAAAGACGCAGGCAGCGGAACCGGAGCAATGTCGATCTGACCACGAAGCTCGGACGCCAAAAGAGCCTGAGCGACGGCGTTGGGATGCACGCTATCTCCAAAGAGCAATGTGTTTGGGTCAATGCCATCGTCAAGACAGCTTGGAATTTGGGAAACCTGTGAAGGTGGCACGAGCAAGGCCGCAGAGAAACTGGCTGTGCATGGTGTGCTCACGTTTGTGATGCCAAAAACATCCCCATTGTTGAAGTTGGCATCGTCAATAATCGCATTTAGCGCAACATTGGGGTCGTAGCCGATGACTTTGATGTCATCATCGCTCAGCGACATTAGGTTTTGCGTCAGGCGGAAGTTGAAAGCATTGGTGACGTCCGTGGCGCTTGCGTTGCCAAGGAAAGCAGGTGTCACACCAAGATCAGGCAATCCGACAACAAGAAAGTCATCGAACAATGACGAATCCAGAGAGTTGAGGGTCCGAATTCCGGTCTCGACTGCGTCCGCCGCAGCGAAGGCGGCATTGGTGAGGAAGGAAGGGATATCTGCAGGTTCGATTGCGCCACTGCCAGCGACCTCGAACGCTTGAAACAGATCATTGGCCCCGAAAAAGACCGACAATAGCGGATTGCTTCCAGTATTTGGCGGTGCCGTATCGAAAGTCGGCGCTGGAGCAAGACCAGTGATCAACGGATTTGGTGTGTCTCCGGGTCCCGCAAGACCCAGCGCGTCTGCAAAAACGCCAATCTGGCTGCCGAACGTATTGAGCGGTGCGCCCGGAATCGGGCTAAGGTTGGTATCGCCCGCAGTCGCACCACCAAGTGCCAAATTCCCCGTATCATGTCCATTGGCTTCAAAGTCATCGGCGATGATCTCGGCATAGGTCGGGCCGTTGCTAAAACGTCCGCCAAGGCTTGGCGGCGCAAGCAATCCAAGTTTGCCGTCATCGGTCAGGCTATCGCCAAAACTGAAAAAGCTTGTGAACGGATCTGTAATGGGCGTGGCGAACGCGGATGTGGACAGCGTCAATCCCAAGCCCAAGGCCAAAGTAATTATCTTCATGATTCCTCCCCCAAACCATCAACTTTATTACCCTACACAGTTCAGTTCAGATTCGGCGAGTAACATTTCAAAGAGACGTTACGTCACAAAGAAAAAACCCCGGCTCTGAGGCCGGGGTTTTCTGTTCAAAAAGATCGCTTCACTCAAGCGTCGTCTTTTTCTTTCTTCTCTTGTTTGACTTCTTCGCCGGTTTCCTGATCGACAACTTTCATCGACAGGCGCACCTTGCCGCGATCATCAAAGCCAAGAAGTTTGACTTTGACTTCCTGACCTTCCTTCAGAACGTCCGAAGGATGGTTCAGGCGGCGGTTTTCGATCTGGCTGACATGCACAAGGCCGTCGCGCTTGCCGAAGAAGTTCACGAAGGCGCCGAAGTCGACGATCTTCACGACGGTGCCGGTGTAGATGGCACCTTCTTCTGGCTCAGCCACGATCGCATGGATCATGTCATACGCTTTCTGAATGGCCTCGCCATTGGGCGATGCGATCTTGATTGTGCCTTCGTCATTGATGTCGACCTTGGCGCCGGACACTTCAACGATTTCACGGATCACCTTGCCGCCCGACCCGATCACTTCACGGATCTTGTCGGTTGGGATCTGCATGGTCTCGATGCGCGGTGCATGGACTGAGAAGTCACCGGCCTCTGTAAGAGCCTTGGCCATCTCGCCCAGGATGTGCAGACGGCCCGCTTTGGCCTGCGCCAGGGCTTTCTCCATGATCTCAGGCGTGATGCCCGCGACCTTGATGTCCATCTGCAAAGACGTGATGCCGTTCTCTGTACCCGCGACCTTGAAGTCCATGTCGCCGAGGTGATCCTCGTCGCCAAGGATGTCGGTCAGGATGCCATAGGAACCATCCTCTTCCAGAACCAGGCCCATGGCCACACCGGCCACTGGAGCTTTGAGCGGCACACCCGCGTCCATCATGCTGAGCGAACCACCACAGACCGATGCCATGGAGCTGGAGCCGTTGGACTCAGTGATCTCAGAAACCACACGCACGGTGTAAGGGAAGTCCGTTGCCGCAGGCAAAACAGCCTGCAGCGCACGCCATGCCAGCTTGCCGTGACCGATTTCACGACGTCCTGGAGGGCCCACACGGCCCGCTTCGCCAACCGAATAGGGTGGGAAGTTGTAGTGCAGCAGGAAGTTGGATTTGAAGTTGCCATGCAGCGCGTCAATGAATTGCTCATCATCGCCCGTACCAAGCGTGGTCACGACAAGGCCTTGTGTCTCACCGCGCGTAAAGAGCGCTGAGCCATGTGTGCGCGGCAGAAGGCCGGTTTCGCACACGATGGGGCGAACCTGATCCAGAGCACGGCCATCAATCCGCTTGCCGGATTTCACAATGTCGCCGCGCAGGATCGACGCTTCGAGCTTTTTGATCGCCTGGACAACGTTGATGTCCTCGCGCTGCTCTTCCGTCAGGCTTTCAAGAATATGCGCGCGCGCCTCGTTCTGGGCGGTTGTGCGATCCTGTTTGTCCTGAATTTTATAGGCCTCAACAAGCTTGGCCTCACCAGCAGCTTTCACGGCTGCATAAAGCTCTGAGATGTCTGGCGCCTGATAGTCAAATGGTTCCTTCGCGGCTTCTTCGGCTAGCGAAATGATCAGGTCGATCACCGGCTGAATCTGCGCATGCGCGAATGTGACCGCGCCGAGCATTTCCTCTTCGGTCAGCTCATAGGCCTCGGACTCAACCATCATCACGGCGTTCTTGGTGCCCGCCACAACCAGATCGAGACGCTGCTCGGGGTTGTTACGCAGGTCGTGCATATCGTCGACCTCGGGGTTCAGGATATAGTCGCCACCCTCATAGCCCACACGGCAGCCTGCGATTGGGCCCATGAATGGCGCGCCCGAAATAGTCAGAGCCGCAGAGGCCGCGATCATCGCTACAATGTCAGGATCGTTGACGAGATCATGGCTGAGCACGGTGCACATCACCAGAACTTCGTTTTTGAACCCGCTGACAAAGAGCGGACGGATCGGGCGGTCAATGAGGCGCGCGGTCAGAGTTTCTTTCTCTGTCGGGCGGGCCTCGCGTTTGAAGAAGCCACCGGGCACTTTACCGGCGGCATAATATTTCTCTTGGTAGTGAACGGTCAGAGGAAAGAAATCCTGCCCTTCACGGGGTTGCTTGGCAAAGGTCACGTTGGCCATGACCGAGGTTTCACCCAGCGTTGCAATAACAGACCCATCGGCCTGGCGGGCAACCTTGCCCGTTTCCAGTGTCAGCGTTTCCTCGCCCCACTGGATTGATTTTTTCACTTCGTTGAACATCAAAGCATCCTATCTGGAGGCACTCCCGAGCCCTCTCGGGTCCTCCGTTGCATTGGTGGCCCCATTGCCACCGACCCCTTTCATCATTTCATGCGCCGGGGTCTAAAGCGTCACGTTTCAGATGCGCGCGGCTTACAGGGTTTTATCGCGTTTGGGAAGCGCAGAACGCAACACTGTGGGCGAATCATGGTTAATGCCAAGAAATCAAGGGCTTTTGAGCATCGGTGTTGCGTCGGTATTGCGTCGGTGCGCGTGGGGCAGAACGGGCAGGTGAACCCTGCGCTCGGTGCGTTCAGGTTTTGGCAAGGCGCAGCGAGAACAATCCCGAGAAAAGGATCAGTCCCAACCCGCTGAGCGCCACCGCATCGGGCAGGTCATCAAAGAATATGAAACCCGCAATCGTCGCGGCGATGAGCTGGGTGTAGATAAGCGGCGACACCACACTGGCCGGTGTCGTGCGGTTGACCGACACAAGGATGAAGTTGCCCGCCGCCGACGCCATCGCGCTGGCCAGGATCAGGACGGAGAGGGGCAGTGTCAGCGCGGGCAGGCTCTGGGCCAGACCAATCGGTGCGAGAAGGATCGCGCCAATGATAAGTTGCGAAAAGAGCAAAAGGCGCGGTCGGATCTCCGTGGCGAGCCACCGCGTCGCCGTCAGATAAGCCCCGTAAAACACACCAGCCAAGAGCGCCCAAAGTAAGCCAGGAGAGACGCCGAAGCCCGGCTTGACCACCAGCAGAACACCGCAAAATCCCAGACCCAAAAGGGCGGTCCGCGTGGCCGTGATCTCTTCTTTCAGGAACACCGCCGAGAGCAGGTAGGAAACCATCGGCCCGACAAAGAAGACGCCGAAGACATCGGCGATGGGCTCAGTGCGCAAGGCAGTCAGGATGCAGATGATGCCTCCGGCAATGAACCCGGCGCGCAGCCAAAGCCGCCAGTCACGGATTGCCGGAAGGTCATCCTTGGTGAGTGCACAGAGCGGCCAGAGCAAAAGCGCCGCGATCCCGAACCGTGTCCATGCCACTGTGATCGGGGTCACGCCCATCGCAATGAGTGTTTTACCCGCCGTGTCGCCCAAGACGATGAGGCTCATCGCAGCGAAGATGAGGAGGAAAATGCGCAGCATTGTGGGCAAGCCTTGGGCATGAGGGCGGGTCGTGAACCGGAGGTTTCTCTATCGTCCAGTTTCATTCGGAAGCCAAGCTGCTCTGTTCCGCTCGTTGACTTCGTGGTTTGCGTTTGCAGGACTGTTATTCCCTCTAGAGCCTTTGCTTGTGGTCCGCGTAATCGTGAGGCAAGACAATCATCGGACTGTCAGGGGTTTATCATGGACGCTTCTTCTGCCTATCAGGACACGTTGCCTGTCACCTCGGACGCTTTGCTCGATCAGTTGCGGGCGGCAGGGATCGACTTTGAGTTCTATGAACACATCCCGCTGCGCACGGTGGAGGATGCCAAGACAGTGCAGGGGCATATTGTACCTGGTGGCGCAGGGCGTACGAACATCAAGAATTTCTATCTGCGGGATCGAAAGAAGCGGAATCATCTTGTCGTGTTGGAGCAGGATCGTGCGGTGGACCTCAAGACGCTGGGTGCGGCTATGGGCACGGCTGGCTTGTCGTTCGGGTCAGCAGATCGTTTGATGGAGCATTTGGGTGTACGGCCTGGCGCAGTCAGCCCCTTGGCGATGGTCACTGGGGCAGACAAAGGTGTGACGCTTTTCATGGACACCACGATAAAGACCGCTGAATGGGTTCATGTGCATCCGCTGGTCAATGATCGGACGGTGGCGATCCGGCCTGATGATCTGTTGAAATTGCTGAAGAATTGGGGGGCTGAGGTGACTTGGCTGGATATGTGAACCAGATTGTCCGCTAGGCGTTTGGTTTGGTTTTATCTGGGTATTTGAGACAAGAAAGAAGCCGGTGTGGTTTTGAATATCAACCAGTTGGTTGAATATTGCTTTGGCTTGAAATCGCCGGAAGTTGCCCCTGCGGCGCAGTCACGCACACTAAAATAATAATTTTGAATCAGGTAGTTAGCCTTCTACTGGGTCGGGTTGACTCATGCCCCCTTGCCGCATAGCACATGCACAAGGTTCCGGAGGGGATAAAGTGAGCGATCCAGACCGACGCGAGCAGCTAGAGCAGCTTGAACGACGGATCGAGGCGCTGAAGGAAAAAGACGCGCCCGCGCCCCACATGGACAACCACTACTCTCAGGCGCAGCAGGCCTGGCGGATGGTGATCGAATTGGTGGCTGGTCTGGGGATCGGCTTTGGAATGGGATACGGGCTGGATTACCTCTTTGGGACGCTGCCGATCTTTCTCATTCTGTTTACGTTGCTGGGTTTGGCGGCAGGCATCAAGACGATGATGCGCAGCGCACAGGAAATCCAGCAGGCACAAGAGGCGGAGACGCCAAAGACGAACGCGGCCCGCAAGGGCGACGAGTAAGAGGACGCAAGATGGCGGAAGACACAAAAGAAGGCGGCGCAGAACTGGTATTCCACCCGATGGATCAGTTCATTGTAAAACCTCTTTTTGGGGATGGGCCTGTCGGGCTGTTCACAGTGACAAACGTGACATTCTGGATGGCGCTGACGGTTCTGGCGATCTTTGCGCTTCTGGTTCTGGGCACATCCGGGCGGTCCACGATCCCGACGCGGATCCAGTCGATTGCCGAGCTGGCGTATGGGTTCATTCGCAAGATGGTTGAGGACGTGGCGGGCAAGGATGCTCTGCCATACTTTCCTTACATCATGACGCTGTTCATGTTCATCGTCTTCTCGAACTTCCTTGGGCTTATTCCAGGGTCTTTCACCACAACAAGCCATATCGCGGTCACAGCTGTGATGGCGATGGCGGTGTTCCTGGCGGTGACAATCCTGGGCTTTGTCAAGAACGGAGCCGGGTTCCTGGGCGTTTTCTGGATCAGTTCGGCGCCATTGGTGTTGCGCCCCGTTCTGGCGCTGATTGAGGTGATTTCCTACTTCGTGCGCCCCGTCAGCCACTCCATTCGTTTGGCGGGCAACATGATGGCGGGTCACGCGGTGATCAAAGTGTTCGCGGCCTTTGCGCCAATGATCCTGATTGGCTGGATCGGTGTTGTGGTCACGCCCTTGTCGATCATCGCAATCACAGCGATTTACGCGCTTGAGGTGCTGGTGAGCTTTATTCAGGCTTACGTCTTTACGATCCTGACCTGCGTCTATCTGAAGGACGCGCTTCATCCGCATCATTGATGGTGGGCAGGATTGCCCACCCTACCGAAACAACCGCGGGTTCGCCCGCATGAAGAGACAACTGACATTCCATCGTAAGGAGAAATCAAATGGAAGGTGACGTCGTACAAATGGGTGCATACATCGGTGCTGGTCTGGCCTGTACAGGCATGGGCGGTGCTGCTGTGGGTGTGGGCCACGTTGTTGGGAACTTCCTGTCGGGCGCTTTGCGTAACCCGTCAGCAGCCGGTGGCCAGACCGCAACCATGTTCATCGGTATCGCGTTCTCGGAAGCGCTGGGGATCTTCTCGTTCCTCGTTGCCCTTCTGCTGATGTTCGCTGTCTAAACCAAGCGGAACCTAATCCTTACGCAGGGGTGAAAGGCGGGGCCTTTCACCCTCAGTAATCGGAAGTTCCCAAGGAGGACGCGACAATGGCGAGCGAAACGCATGATGCAGCCGGTACAGCCAGCGCC
Source organism: Roseovarius sp. W115 (assembly GCF_032842945.2). Taxonomy (NCBI): domain Bacteria; kingdom Pseudomonadati; phylum Pseudomonadota; class Alphaproteobacteria; order Rhodobacterales; family Roseobacteraceae; genus Roseovarius; species Roseovarius rhodophyticola. The sequence goes on along the minus strand of NZ_CP146606.1, from coordinate 1,247,665 downwards.
TGTGTAGACGCAGGTGGTGGGGCCATTGGCATGCCGCAGCTCTGCGGCGAATGGATGGGCAATCAGGTCTTCTGGCTGGTGATTACGCTCATCGTGATCTTTTTCATCCTGTCGCGCATTGCGCTGCCGCGGATTGCGGCGGTTCTGTCCGAGCGTCAGGGGACCATTACGAATGACCTGGCCGCAGCCGAAGATCTGAAGGTCAAGGCGCAGGAAGCCGAAGAGGCCTATAACAAGGCGCTGGCGGATGCCCGTGCCGAGGCGCAGAACATCGTGGCCGAAACCAAGGCCGATATCAAAGCCGAGCTCGACGTGGCCACCGCCAAGGCGGATGCCGAGATTGCCGCAAAGGCAGCCGAAGGTGAAAAGGCGATTGCCGAAATCCGCGCCAATGCGCTGGAAAGTGTTAAGGACGTGGCCAAGGATACGGCCAAGGAACTGATTTCTGCCATGGGCGTGAAAGCCGATGCGCGGTCGATCACGTCCTCTGTGACAGCGAAATTGAAAGGGTAATCACCATGAAACAGCTGATTGCCACACTCATTGCCGTGAGCGCCGCCAGCCCTGCGTTGGCCGCCAAAGGCCCGTTCTTTTCGCTGAGCAACACGAATTTCGTGGTGCTGATTTCCTTCCTGTTGTTCATCGCAGTGCTGCTCTATCTCAAGGTGCCATCCCTGCTCGGTGGTATGCTGGACAAGCGCGCCGAGGGGATCAAGGCCGAGCTGGATGAAGCCCGCGCCCTGCGCGAAGAGGCGCAGAGCCTTTTGGCGAGTTATGAGCGCAAACAGAAAGAAGTGCAGGAACAGGCTGACCGGATCGTGACGCAAGCCAAGGCGGAAGCCGCGGAAGCTGCGGAACAGGCGAAGAAAGACCTTGAAGTCTCTATTGTACGCCGTGTGAAAGCGGCCGAGGATCAGATTGCCTCGGCTGAGGCCAGCGCTGTGAAAGACGTGCGTGACCAGGCTGTTTCCGTTGCGGTATCTGTTGCCAAGGACGTCGTGGCCAAGAATATGACCGCCACCGCAGGAAAATCGCTGATCGATGATGCGATTGCCGAGGTCGAGGCCAAGCTGCACTGAGTACTTGCAGGGAAATCCTTTTACTCTGAAAATGTAGGGCCCGGGCTATTTGCCCGGGCTTTTTCATGCTGGTTCAGGTGCGGTCACGGCATCAAGACCGACCTGTCCCATATGCGCCTTGATCACATCGACCATGCTGCGCCGTGCGGTTTTGGCAAAATGGGATGGCAGCGACCCCAGCTCTTTGTCTCGCGCCACAACAGTGATGCGCCGCGATAGACCTGCGACAGGAAGGGGACGCACCTGCAGCGGCATTTGTTCGACAAACCCATCCATCAAGAGGCTCGGTGTCAGAAGCGTAAAGCCAAGCCCCCGGGCTACACATGAGGTAACCATGCTGGATCTGTCCGCCTGAATAACGCGTGGAATGTTCAGTTTCAGCCGCCGTAGATGTTGTTCGGTCTGGCGCCCGACGCTTGTCGTATCTGCAAAGCGCACAAGAGGAAGCGTGTTCAGAATGTCGTCCAGGCGATCCTGTGGCCCGGCATATTCTCCGGGCAGTACAAGTAGGAAGGCCTCTTGTAGCACAGAGTGTCGTTCCAGCCCGTCCATGTCGTAAAAGGGATTGGAGCTTATCACGATATCGGCCTGTTTGGTGCGCAAAAGCGTTTCATGGTCGCCGCTTTGACCGGCACGCAATGTCATGTCTTCGACCCCGAACGTGTCCTTGGCAAGCTTGACCAGTGGCACGGTCAGAGTGGTCGCGATGGAGGCCAGCATGCCCACACGCAGCCGGCTGATCGGATGTGGCCCTTGATGGCGCATTTCTGAGGAAAGATCGGCGACAGCATTCAGCACCCGGGCTGCATGGCGGAACATAAGTTCACCGGTTTGCGTCGGCTTCAACGGGCGCGTGGTGCGGTCCACCAACGTAGTACCATAGGCGCGTTCGAGATTGGCGATATGCTGTGATGCCGCCGATTGAGTCATCCCGACAAGATGGGCAGCGGCGGTCATCTGACCGGTTTCGACCAGGGCGACATAAACCTCCATGGCTTTCAGAAGGTTGGTGTCGGTGGACATGCGTTTGGACATTGATGCGCTCCATCTTGGTAAAAGTATTAGAAATACTAATGATGTAATCTGTCAATTGACCGATCCGAGCCGCGGAGCGCAGGCTGTGTGAGGGAGGATGTGATGTGACAAGATCGTCCAATGCATCGCGGAAACGTCGTAGGCCGGAACGCCCGGTTCAACCGCGTGCACCCTATGTGACGCGCGCGATCGGGCCATTGCCGGTGCTGAGCGAAGAGGGGCTTGCGCTGATCGAAACGAATGCGGAACGCATTCTGGCTGAGACTGGTATGGAGTTTCATGACGATCCTGAGGTCCTCAAGATCTTTCGCGAAGCGGGCTGTGATGTAGTTGGCACCTGTGTACGGTTCGCGCCGGGCTTTTGTCGCAAAACCATTCAGGCCACAGCACCTGCTACTTTTCAACAGCAGGCTAGGAAGCCGGATAACTCTGTGCAGATGGGAGGGCGTGCCACGGTGCTTTGCCCGTCCTGGGGACCGCCCTTTGTGCATGATCTGGATCTGGGGCGGCGCTATGCGAGTTACGACGATTTTGTCACGCTGGTGAAGCTACACCAGACAATCCCCTGGCTGCATCATTCGGGTGGAGTGGTGTGTGAACCGGTCGACCTGCCCGCCAGCACGCGGCATCTGGATATGCTGTACGCTCATATCCGCTGGTCTGACCGGCCCTTTATGGGGGCCTTCATAGGTGCGGAACGCTCGGGCCATGCAATTGATATGGCACGGATTGTATTTGGGGATCGGATGATGGCAGAGCCTGTGCTCTATTGCGTCTCCAACACCAACGCGCCGCTGGTCATGGATGCCAATATGTCGGGCGCTTTGAAGACATACGCCCGCGCAGGGCAACCCGTGGCCTGCACGCCCTGGGTGCTGACCGGCGCGATGAGCCCCTGCACCGTGGCGGGAACCTTGGCGCAGGTTTTGGCCGAGGCGATGGCAGGCCTGGCGCTCGTGCAACTCATTAACCCTGGTGCACCCTGCCTGATGGGATCGTTTGCTGCGACCATGTCCATGCAATCAGGCGCGCCCACTTTCGGCACACCAGAGGCGGGGCAGATGGTTCTGGCGGCGGGGCAGTTGGCGCGGCGGTTGGGTGTGCCGCTTCACACTGTGGGTACGCTTTCGGCGTCCAAGCTGCCCGATGCACAAAGCCAGCAAGAGGCGACCTGGGGCCTGATGATGTCGATGTTTGCGGGGGCCAACCTCATTAACCACGCCACGGGCTGGCTGGAGGGGGGCTGGTGACCAGCTTCGAGAAAACCATGCTGGATGCAGACCTGTGTGGCAAGCTGATGCGGTTTTTTGAAGGCATTGACCTGAGCGAAAATGCCCAAGCGATGAGCGCCATTGCCGCGACTGGGCCGGGGCAGCATTTTCTGGGCTCCGATCACACGCAGGCCAACTTTCTCACAGCGCTCTTCCGGCCGGAAACGCCGGACAACACATCTTATGAACAATGGACTGACGCCGGGCAGCTGGATGCCAGCCAAAGGGCAAATGCGCTTTGGAAAGCGCATCTGGAAGCCTATGACGACCCCGGGCTTGACCCGTCCGTAGACGAAGAGCTGCAGGCCTATATGGCCAAGACCAAGGAAGAGATCGGCGAGGCTGCGTATTTCTGATGGGTTTGGGTGGGGGAAATTTCTTGCAAGAAATTTGCCTAGAAAATTTGAATTTTCTAGCGCCGGGAGGCGGGTGAATTGGCTGAGGTGGTGATCGTCGGCGGTGGGGCCAATGGGCTGAGCTTGGCCTATCATCTGGCTCGGGGTGGCATGCGCGATGTTGTGCTGTTGGAGCGCAACAGCCTCACTTCGGGGACCAGCTGGCATGCGGCGGGGATTGTTGGCCCACTCAGGGCAACGCCCAACATGACGCGGCTGGCGATGGAGGCTCTGACGCTCTTTCCTGCGCTGGAAGATGAGACGGGGATGGCCACGGGCTATCGCCGGACGGGCGGCTATTGGTTGGCGCGGGCGCCGGCGCGGATGGATGAGCTTTGCCGGATTGCCGCTCTGGGGCAAACCGTTGGGCTCTCGCCGGAGATTGCCGACCCTGCGGCGGTAGATGTGCCTGGTCTTGATCTGCGGGATCATGTGGGTGCGCTGGCTGTGCCCGAGGATGGAAATGTTAATCCAGTGGATTTGTGCATGGCCTATGCGCGCGCAGCCAAGGCACGGGGTGTGGACATCCGTGAAGGCGCGCATGTCACGCGCATTGAAACGCAGGCCAGGCGCGTCACAGGCGTGCGCCTTGCCGATGGATCTGTGATTGCCGCGCCCCAGGTGGCGCTCTGTGCCGGGGCGTGGTCCAAGCCGTTGGCGTCGCATGCTGGTCTGGCGCTGCCTCTGCAGGCCGTAGAGCATATGTATGTGGTGACTGAGCCGATGCCCAATCTGCCTGATCCCTTTCCGGTGCTGCGGGATCTGGATACCGGAATTTATGTCAAGGGCGACGCAGGCAAGCTGGTGATCGGAGGGTTTGAGCCCCAAGCGAAATGTTGGGATGCCTTTGGGCCAGAGGGGGACCGGCCGTTTCTGGAACTGGCAGAGGATTGGGATCAGTTTGGGCCATTCATGCAGGCCGCTCTGGACCTGATGCCGAGACTGGAACAGGTGGGTATTCAGCATTTCATGAATGGGCCCGAGAGTTTTACGCATGACACGCGCCCTCTAATCGGGCCTGCGCCAGAGGTCGCGGGGCTCTTTGTGGCGGCGGGGATGAATTCGGTGGGCGTGATGTCATCGGCTGGCATCGGGCGGCTTTTGGCAGGGTGGATGACAGAAGGCGCGCCGGAGTGGGATGCGTGGGAGGTTGATGTGGCGCGTGTCGATCCACAGGCGGCGGATGCGGCGCATATGGCGGCACGGATGGAAGAAGCGGTGGCTGATCTCTTTGCGCTTCATTGGCCCTACAAACAACCCGAGGCGGGGCGAGGGCTGCGGTGTTCGGGGTTGCATGACCGTTGGGCTGCGCAGGGCGCTGTGTTCGGTCAGACCGCCGGATGGGAGCGCGGGCTTTGGTACGCTCAGACCGAGGCGGAGCGTGACTTACCCTATTCGGTCGGAGCGCAGCCATGGTGGGAGATTGCAGCGCGAGAAGCGGCTGAGATGGCAGAGGGCGCGGTGTTGCTCGATTTGTCGCCCTTCACCAAGGTTGAGATCACAGGCCCCGACGTCTTGGGCTTTCTCAATATGCACGCCGCGGCGCAGATGGATGTGCCCGTTGGCAAAGCGGTCTATACGCCCATCCTGAACGACGGGGGTGGCATAGAGGCGGATGTGACCATCACGCGGCGTGCTGCGGATCGGTTCTGGCTGGTGTCAGGTGCTGCGACGCGGTGGCGGGACATGGCACTTTTGCGGGCGCGCGCGGTGGGCTGGGAAGTGCAGATTGCGGATCAAACCGAAACCGAAGTTGTCATTGGCGTGATGGGCGCTGGGTCTCGGAGCTTGCTTACCCATGTGTCAGATGCTGATTGGCAGGGGTTTGGGTTTGGCACCGCGCGGGAGGTTTTGGTCTCGGGCGCGCCCTGTCTCGCCACACGTCTCAGCTTTGTGGGCGAGTTGGGATGGGAACTCTCGATCCCAAGCGGCAAAGCAGGTCAGGTATTCGACGCCCTCATCGTTGCTGGGGCCAAACCCATGGGGCACTACGCGCTGGATGGCTGTCGCATTGAAAAAGGCTTCAAACATTGGGGGCATGATATCGGGCCCGATGTTACGCCGCTTGAGGCGGGGCTTGGGTTTACCATTGATTGGTCGAAGGACTTCATCGGCAAGGCGGCGCTGGAGATGCAAAAGGCCGAAGGTGTGAAACGCCGTCTGTGTCTCTTTCAGGTCGAGGGAAAGCCGCTTTTACTGCATGACGAGCCCATCTGGTGTGAGGGGCGTGTTGTGGGGTTAACCAGTTCAGGTGCGAGAGGGCCGCGCACGGGGCTGGACCTCTGCTTTGGCTTGATTGAGGCCGCCGTCGATGGCCCGGTTGAAATTGAGGTGGCCGGGCAACGCTATCCAGCTAAGCGCCTTAAACGCTCACCGTTTGATCCAGACGGTACAAGGATGCGGGCATGAGTGACGTGCAAGTGATCATCATTGGCGGCGGGGTTATGGGATGTTCGCTCCTCTACCATCTGGTTAAGGACGGCTGGCGGGATGTTCTCTTGTTAGAGAAAAACGACCTTACCCATGGCTCGACATGGCATGCGGCAGGGCTTTGCACGCATTTCGCCCATAATCCGACTATTCAGGAGCTACGCGCCACGTCTGTGCGGCTGTACCGTGACATCCTGCCCGAAGAGACCGGGCAGTCCTGTGGCTTTCATTCCTCTGGAGCAATGCGCATCACACGCAATCCCGACCGGATGGATGAATTTCGTCATGTGGCTGGTCTGTCGGCCTTCACGGGGTATCCGTTGGAAATTCTGACGCCGGACCGGATTGCTGAGCTTAACCCTTTGGCACAGCTTGATGGGCTGATTGGTGGGATTTACGAACCTGATGACGGGCATGTGGACCCAAGTCTTGCCACGAATGCAATGGCGCAGGTGGCGACAAAGAGTGGTGCCACGATCAAGCGCTTCTGCCCGGTGCGCGCGATCCGGCGGGAGGATGGGCTTTGGGTTGTAGAAACCGAGAATGGCAAGTTTCGAGCTGAACATCTTGTCAACGCGGCAGGGACCTGGGGCTTTGAGATTGGCCAGATGATGGGGGTCAATGTGCCCTCGGTACCGGTGCTGCACCAGTATCTGGTGACCGATACGGTGGGGGCTGTGGCTGAGCGACAATCGCAAGGATTGCCAGAGTTGCCGATCATCCGCGACCCTGAAGAAAGCTGGTATGTGCGGCAGGAACGGGATGGGTTGATCCTGGGGCCCTATGAACGCGAGGCGCAGGTCTGGTCGCCCGATGGCGTGCCTGAAGAGTTCGGCGCCGATCTGATGCCGCCTGATCTGGACCGGGTGGAACATATCATCGAGGCCGCGATGGCGCGGATCCCTGCGCTGGGTGAGGGTGGTGTGAAAACCGTGATCAACGGGCCGATCACCTTTAGCCCGGATGCCAATCCTCTGATTGGTCCCGCACATGGGGTCGAGAATGCCTGGCTGCTGACGGGATCCTCCATGGGGGTGATGGAAGGCGGCGGCGCGGGCAAGTTTCTGTCCCATTGGATGACCCATGGTGCGCCGCCGATGGATGCTCTGGCCGTGGATCCGCGTCGGTTTGGGCAATGGGCGAACCGAGACTACCGCATCGCCAAGGCGGTGGAGTGCTTCGGACTTCAGTTTGGGGTGCACTATCCGCATGAAGAACGCCCTGCGGGGCGGGATCTTCGCAAATCTCCGCTGCATGGTTTGATGGTTGAGCGCAGGGCCGTAATGGGGGCCGCCTACGGTTGGGAGCGGCCCAACTGGTTTGCGGATGCGCCGGGGGCTGTGGCGGAGGAAACATTCCGCCGGGCCAACTGGTTTGACCCTGTAGGACAAGAGTGCAAGGCCGTCGCAGAACGCGTGGCATTGGCCGACCTGTCGGTATTTTCCAAGTTTGAGGTCACCGGGCCGGATGCGGTGGCTTTTGTGGATCAGCTTGGGGCCAACCGCGCGCCCAAACCCGGACGCGTTGGACTGACCCATGTCCTGACCCCGGTGGGGGCGTTGCGGCTGAGTATTCCGTGGCCATGCTCAGTGAGACAAGCGCCTATCTGACCTCGGCGGCGGCGGCAGAAGAGATGGATTTCGATCTGCTCCGCGCGCGTTCTGATGGGTGGGATGTTGAGATCACCAACCTCACCGAAGAAATGGCGGTCATTGGTCTGATGGGGCCCAGGGCACGGGACATTCTAGCAGCGCTGACGGACGCGAGCCTTGGGCCGTGGTTAACCGTGCAGGAGATTGCCTTGGCGGGTGTGCCTGTACGGCTGCTGCGCGTCTCCTATGTTGGTGAGCTTGGCTGGGAATTGCATGTAGCACGCGATGAAGCGGTGGCGGTTTTCGAAACTTTGGAAACAGCGGGTCAGCCCTATGACATTGGCCTCTACGGGGCCTATGCCGCCAATGCGATGCGGCTTGAGAAGGGTTATCGCGCCTGGGGCAGTGACCTTACCACTGAGCGCAGCCCGCTGGAGGCGGGGCTGGGATATCTGGTGCGCCCTGCGGGGCGCGACTTTGTGGGCCGTGATGCGATGCTGGCACGGCAGGATAACGCGCCCTGGGACATGGTCCTGCTTGAGATTGAGGGAGGCGACGTGGACCCGTTTTATGCCCATGGCCTGTGGCAGGGCACGCGCAGTGTGGGCGTCGTGACCTCGGGCGCGTATGGGCACCGCACCGGCAAGGTTCTGGCGCTGGCTTATCTGCGCGATGCCGCGGCGCGAGATGGTTTGAGCGTGGAAATTCTTGGGCAAAGGCGCGCGGCGCGTATTCTGGACTGTGCGCCCTATGACCCTGGCAATGAAAGGATGAAGCAATGATCAAAACCGATTGGTCGATTGAGGCCACCGCCGCGCGGAGGGCGCAATATTATGCTGCTTCGCAGTCAAAATTCGTCCCCTTCAAAGAGCCGATGGTCTTTAAGCGCGGGTCGATGCAGTACCTCTGGGATGCAGAGGATCGCAAATATATCGACCTGCTGGGTATGAATGTGTGCATCTCGGTGGGCCATTCGCACCCTGATGTGGTCAAAGCGGCAACCGAGCAGGCGCAGACGCTGACCCATTGCACCACGATGTTCTATCACCCCACGCCCGCCCATCTGGCCGAAGAGCTGGCCGCGACCATGCCCAAGGAGGAAGAGTGGGTTGTGCATTTCACCAATTCCGGCGCCGAGGCCATTGATCTGGCGATGACCATGGCGCGGACATACACGGGCAACCTTGACCTTCTGGCGTTGCGCACGTCCTACCATGGGCCGACTGCGGCGGCGCAGTCGGTCACGGGCATTGCGGGCTGGCGGCATCCGGGCATGCCAGGGCATGTGGCGTTTGTGCCCGAGCCCAACCAGTACCGCGGGATTTTTGGTGAGAACGCAGGGGCTGCGCCTTATCTCGATGAGATTGAGCGCGCCATTGCCACCGCCACAACCGGCTGCGTGGCAGGCATGCTTGTGGAAAGCGTGCAGGGCTATGGCGGGATCATTGAGATGCCCAAAGGATATATGTCAGGGGCCGCCGAACGTGTGCGCGCGGCGGGTGGGCTCTACATTGCGGACGAGGTCCAGTCGGGCTTTGGTCGCACGGGCGACCACATGTGGGGGTTTAAGGCCGACGGCGTGGTGCCGGATATTGTTGTCATGGCCAAGGGTATCGGCAATGGCTTCCCTCTTGGGGCCGTAGTGGCGCGCAAAGCTGTGGCGGCCCCTATGGCCGACAAGTTCATGTTCCACACCTACGGGGCCAATCCCACAAGCTGCGCCGCGGGCCGGGCTGTGCTTGAGGTGATCCGGCGTGACAAGGTGCAGGAGAATGCGCGGGAGGTGGGCGCAGCGCTTCTGGAACGGCTTCACGAGTTGAAAGACAAACATGCCGCCATCGGGGACGTGCGCGGCAGGGGCTTGATGCTGGCCATTGAGATGGTGAAGGACCGCAAGACCAAGGAACCCGATGAGGATGTCACAGCGGCGGTGTTTGAAAAGACCCGCGACGCCGGGCTGATCCTGTCAAAATCCGGGCCGCACCGGTCCTGCCTGCGCATGGTGCCGCCGATGTGTTTGTCGTTGCAGGATGTGGACAAGGTGGCTGAAGGGCTGGATGCGGCGTTTCGGTCGGCTGCAACGTAAAGACGGCCAAGATCATGCAAGGCGAGGCGCGGCAATCCAGCGTTTTAGGCCAAGTGCAGGATGTTCCACAGCATGCCAGGACAACACGGCGCAGAAAACCGCCAAAGGCAGTGCAAAGATCACATTCGAAAGTGGATCGGAGAAGCCCAAGGCAAAGCCGGTCTGTTGAAGTGGGAATGCGTAAATATAAGTCCCGTAAGAATAATCCCCCAGACGATTGTAAGCCTTCAGCTTTGGCAGGGAGGCAAAGCCTAACAGGATGCTGCCATAGCTAAGCGCGACGATTAGCATAGGCAAAAAGAGCTCAGTATTGCGAAGGAGGGTTGTGAGGACAGCCAGGGCTGCAACCAACCAAAACGTGAGTGGTACATATGCGCGCCAGACATAGACCGTCATGCCGATTACAAAGGGCAGGCCGAGGTACAAGGTGGTTTCAAAACGTTTGCCTAAATCCATGCTTGCCTTGATGCCAAGCGCTACTGCGAAGAGGCTCAGCACGATGAGGAATATGCGTGGGCCTGAAAAAAGACCCATCACACCGCATATCAGAACAAACCCATAGCAAATTACCTCGTATGACAAGGTCCAGAGTGAGCTGTTGACAATTGGGCTGAACGGGTGGCTCTCAAACACACCAGGCAAGTTAGGCGCAGAAAAGAAGAGCAGCAGATTGCGCAGCAGGTAAGACAGGCCCTCTGACCAGAAAGTAAGATCACGGGTCATAGTGACCCAAAGTCCGGCCGCCAGAACTGTAAGTGTCAGCATCACCAAAAGTGCAGGAAAAATGCGCAGTACACGGTTTGTGACAAACGAGACCGGGCTTCGGCTTCGGTCGAAACTTTGGGTGATGAAAAATCCAGATACGGCAAAAAAGATGAGTACGCAGGCATCCCCTAGTGTCACTCCTTTGAGTGTGCCTTCTAAAATCTGCGGGGCATCAGGCCCCCCGGTGACAGGAATGGAATGGGAGACCAAGACACCTAATGCGGCCAGCATGCGCAACAGGTTGAAATTATTGTCGCGCCCCTCAGATTGATCGGCAACAGTGGTCCAAACACCAAAACCCATACGCAAACTCCAAACATCAAATACAAATCAACTTTTTCAAAAAACTGTCCGCCAAAGCAGTCGGCCTTTAATTTATATAGGGCGCTGAGAACTGTTGGCCATGGTGCTCAGCAGACTGATGGCGAGATGAACAAATGAAAGGGGGCCGTTGGTTCGGCCCCTCAGTCAGTCCTGCCGTGTGTGCGTGATTGTCAGTTTTTCTTGCAGAGGCGCGCCTGAGAAAGACGGGTGTCTGCTATGCAATTTGGATGGGTCAATGATGCGGTGGAATATGCAAGCGCGATACAAAATACAAATAAGAACAAAGCCATAAAGATCATCACCTGCATATGCCGGGAAGATGAGTGACACAGTCGCAAGGCTTTGAAAGCTCCAGCGCGGTCATATGATCCTCCCACGTTCATTTTGTATAGGCGAAGTGATTCGAAGCGGTCAATAGAAACCGATTCGCGAAGTGTGAATTCGGTATTCGACACAGGTTTTTCATCGTTCTGCTAGGCCGTGCGAGGTCTGCACGCTTGCATCGCTGCGCGCGGCATTCCGGCGCGTTCGGCGAAATTGCTTGAGGCGGGTGCTGTGCGCGGCTAAGTCCATCCGTCAAAGGAGATCGGGCATGAGCCTCAACACATTCGGACATCTCTTTCGCGTCACCACATGGGGCGAAAGCCACGGGCCTGCTTTGGGTGCGACGGTGGATGGCTGCCCGCCCGGTGTGGCGGTGGATGAGGCGTTTCTCCAGACCTTTCTCGACAAGCGCCGTCCGGGTCAGAGCAAGTTCACCACGCAGCGCAAGGAAGCGGATGCGGTGAAAATCCTGTCGGGTGTGTTTGAGGGGCAAACGACCGGCACGCCGGTGCAGTTGATGATCGAGAACACCGATCAGCGCAGCAAGGATTATGGCGACATTGCCCAGACGTTCCGCCCAGGCCATGCCGATATCACCTATCACCAGAAATACGGCATTCGGGACTATCGTGGAGGCGGGCGCAGCTCGGCGCGTGAAACGGCGGCGCGTGTGGCGGCTGGCGGGTTGGCGCGTGCGGCTTTGCGGCATCTGGCGCCGGGGCTTGAGATCAAAGGGTATATGACCCGTATGGGTGAAGTCGCGATTGATAGGGAGCGGATCGACTGGGCGGAAATTGATCGCAATGATTTCTTCTTGCCCGATGCAAAGGCGGTGCCGGACTGGGAAGCCTATCTTCAGGACATTCGCAAGGCGCAGAATTCCGTGGGTGCCGAGATTGAGGTTGTCTGTCGCGGCGCCCCTGCCGGGTTGGGCGCGCCCGTCTATGGCAAGTTGGATACCGATCTGGCCTCGGCCATGATGTCGATCAACGCGGTAAAAGGGGTTGAGATTGGCGAAGGCATGGCGGCTGCGCGTCTCAAGGGGACCGACAACGCCGATGAGATCTTCATGGGGGCAGATGGGCCGGAGTATAGCTCGAACCATGCAGGTGGGATCCTTGGGGGGATTTCTACCGGGCAGGATATCGTGGTTCGGTTTGCGGTGAAACCGACCTCCTCGATCCTGACCCCGCGCAAATCCATCCGCATGGATGGCAGTGCCACGGAAGTCGTAACCAAGGGACGGCACGATCCCTGTGTGGGTATCCGCGCCGTGCCGGTCGGTGAGGCGATGATGGCCTGTGTGATCCTGGATCATTTGCTCTTGCATCGCGGTCAGGTTGGCGATGGTCCGCGTGGTGTGATCGGGTAGGTCGCGGAATTTTGGGAAAATTCCGACGCCTCCGGCGGGGGTATTTATGACAAGAAAGAAGCCGGTGTTCAGTCCGGCTTGGTCTGTCGTGATATTTGAACCGCGAGGATGCCAAGGGTCACGATGATCACGCCGATGATGTCCCATATGCGGAGCGCCTCGCCTAGGATCAGCGCGGCGATGGTGACGCCAAGAAACGGGTTGAGAAAGTGGAATGTGGCAGCTTTGATGGCGCCGATGCGGTTGACCAGCCAGAACCAGGTCAGTGTTGCAGCAAGGCCAGGGATCAGCGTGGTGTAGGCAAAGGCCGCAATGAGTTGCCAGGACCAGTCGATCCGGATGGTCTCGGTGGTCGCACCTACAACACCGAGCACCACACTGCCGACCAGCATCTGAAGACCAACGATCATAAGGAAATTGCCGCCAGAGGTCGCCCCACGCACAGACAGGGTTGCAAATGTCAGCGCGATAACGCCGATGACACAGAGTGCGATGCCATAAAGGTCGGCGCCGCCTTGCAGGCGCGACCCCATAATAATGCCGACCCCGATCACCCCGGCCGCGAGTCCGGCAAACCCGAGCGCGCCAATGCGTTCCTTGAAGACGATCCAACTGGCCAGCCCGACGAGAAGTGGCATGGTGGATGCTATGATGGCCGCGAGTGACGCCTCAACTGTTTGCATGGCCACGAAGTTGAGGCCGAGATAGAGCGCGTTCTGGCAGATGCCGAAGATGATGGTTGCGCGCCACTGTGCCGGTGTCAGGTGCCAAGTTTGACCCAGGGCCCGGGCGATCAGGACGCCGAGCAAACCAGATATCAGGAACCGCAATGCGAGTGCGCTGACTGGAGGGGCTGCGGACACGATAATTCGGGCGGAGGTAAATGCGCTCGACCACATGACCGCAAAGGCCAGGCCCATCAGAATTGCGCGCACGTCCATAACTGTTGTCCAAACTCAAAAGGGCCGCCAATGAGGCGACCCTTTCTCAAACTGTCTGGAATGACAAGATCAGCCGTTCACGCTGTCTTTCAGCGCTTTGGCGATGGTCATCTTGACGACCTTGTCAGCGTCCTTGTGAATCTGCTCGCCGGTGGCAGGGTTGCGCACCATGCGTGCTGGACGCTCGCGGCAATAGATTTTGCCGACACCTGGAAGTGTCACAGCACCACCGCCGGATACTTCGCGGGTGATGATCGAGATAAGCGAGTCCAGCGCGCCGCTCGCGGATTTCTTGTCGCTGCCCATTTCCTCGGCCAAGGCCGTGACGAGCTGTGTTTTGGTCATAGGTTTTGCCATTTTCTGGTCTCCTTCAACTGCCCGTTTCTTGGGCCTCCTGCCGCAGATTTAACTGCATCTTGTGAGTGAACACAACAAATAGTGTAAGAAAATAAGGTTTTTCGGCGGGTTTTGGGGGTGTTTTGTCCGAGGAGTCGAAAAGATACCCTACAGTTTTCAGCTCTTGGGTTCGATTTTCCGGAGAAATGCATCTTCTTGCGCAAGGCCGAATCAAGGCGAAAACCCTTGATTTGAAGCGTTTCGATAACGGTGGCGGGGGAATTTGGCATGTTATCCGAGTGTATTCGATGCCGGAATACTGAAGGGGTGGGCATGACGGCCCACCCCGAGTTCTGCCAATTTTGACAGTCTTGGTTACGCTGCCTTGGGGTCGCTCACCTCTGCGAGGATGCGCTCAGTGCGTGCCTCCTCAAGTTTGTTGTGCAGGCGGTGGCTTTCTTCGGTGTCACGAATGGACTTTGTAATTCCGGCGGTCGTACTCACAAGCATGATTGCAGACATTGCGTAGAATCCTTTCGCAGCAAATGAGGCCTCCAGGAAGAAGATGCCGCCGGCCATCATAGAAGCGGCCACCGCAAATTGCAGATAGGTGAAGAGGGTCCAGGCGTTGGAGTTCTTGAGGGTATAACTGTCCATGGATCTTTCCTTTCAAGTTTATTTGGATTTCGATTGGTCTGGTTTTGGCTGCTGCTTGGCTTTGAGGCGTGCCAGCACGCTTTCCGCGTTGCTCCGTTTGGGTGCACCACATCCAGCAATGGCCAGGCGGTCATCTATGTTTTCCGCGCGCATTTGCGTAGACAGTTCCGTCATGGCTTTGGCGGTGGCCGCGGCGTGCTCCTGTCTGGTCTGCAACTTTCTGAGTGTGTCGGCTGCGTCCTCCAGATCCGTTTTGGACATGGCGGGCAGGGCGCCGCGAAGCTTAATTGCCTTTTCATTGACTTCTGCAAGACGCTGACCGCGCTTCAGCTCGGTGAGCTGCGCCTCACTTTCCTTCAGGCATTGCCGCAACTGAAGCAGTTCGTTTGAATAGGTGCTAATTGCTTGCCGGGTTGCAGCGGCTTCGGCTTCCAGATCGGCAATTGCTTCGGATGCTTCCATTGCAAGGTGTTCACGATCATTTTCGATCGCGTCGAGAGCTCGTACTTCAAGGGATGAGATCTGCTCTTCAAGTTTGGCAAGCGCTGCCTTTTCGCGGTCGGCATAGGCCATCACAACGGCCAGTGCCTTGCGTGTTTTTTCAACGCCGTTAGCCGCATCGCGCAGTTGTTGCCGAAGAATGGGCAAGGCATTTGCGTCCATAAATGCCTCAGCTGCATCCTCAGATCGACCCCGCGCCAGAACAAGTAATTTTCCAAACATTTTGACTTACCTTAATTTTTGAACGATGTTCACAGCGGTCAGATAAGAAGCTCATGAACGTTGTTCAAGATTGAACATGAACAACGTTCAGAAACAATTTGTGCAGATATGGAAAACAAAAGAGAGACCAAACGCGACGCGTTGCGAGAAAGATTGATCAAGGCCGCCGAAGGTTTAATCAAAGAACGGGGTTTGAGTGGTCTAAAGGCGCGCGATATCACCACCCGTGCAGAATGTGCCTTGGGTGCGCTTTATACGGCTGTGGAAGACCTTAGTCATTTAGTGGTCCTCGTTAATTCCCGAACTTTGTCTCATTTGGGGCAGGTGTTGCGCTCTGCGGTTCCGAAAGGCGCGACACCGGAACAAACGATGCATGCCCTGGCGCAGGCGTATGTGCAGTTTGCTGTCAATCATACAAACCTGTGGTCCGCGATCTTCAACCACCGCCTGCCAGAGGGGGATGAAGCACCAGAGTGGCACCAGGCCGAATACGCCGTTCTGATTCAAGAGATTATTGCGCCGCTGTCGGTCTTGCGGCCGGACCTTGACCCCGAACAGCTGCGCCAGCGGTCACAAACACTTTTTGCGTCTGTGCACGGGGTCATTCAACTGTCCATTCAAGGATTGTATGTCGGCGCGCCACCTGAGCGTCTTGCAGAAGAGGTTGACGCACTTGTCGAAGCCATGACGCGCGGAATTCGTCTGCTTGAGAATAAGGAGATGATTGGGCCGCAAGCCTGAATCGAATTCACAAAAACGCCGTTTCATCGAAGCTGCGCAGTTTGCGTGAGTGAATCCGTTCCAGCGGCATGTTGCGGATATGCTCCATGGCTCGGATGCCGATCATGAGATGGCGGGAGACCTGTGTCTTGTAGAAATCTGACGCCATGCCGGGGAGTTTCAGCTCTCCGTGCAAGGGTTTGTCAGACACGCACAGGAGCGTGCCATACGGCACCCGAAAGCGAAAGCCGTTGGCGGCGATGGTTGCACTTTCCATGTCCAGTGCGATGGCGCGTGATTGACTGAGCCGTTGCACCGGGCCGGATTGATCGCGGAGTTCCCAATTCCGGTTGTCAAAGCTGGCCACAGTGCCGGTGCGCATGAAGCGCTTGAGATCGTACCCTTCTAGTTCGGTCTCCGATGCCACGGCCTGTTCCAGAGCAATCTGGATTTCGGCCAGAGCTGGGATCGGCACCCAGGCAGGCAAGTCGTCATCCAGCACGCCGTCTTCCCGCAGATATGCGTGGGCGAGGACGAAATCCCCGAGCGATTGCGAATTGCGTAAGCCTGCACAGTGGCCGACCATGATCCACGCATGTGGACGCAGCACCGCGATATGATCGGTGGCGGTTTTGGCATTCGACGGACCGACGCCGATATTAACCAAAGTAATTCCGCTGCCATCGGATCGGGTCAGGTGATAGCTTGGCATCTGCGGCAATTTTGATGTGGGTGCCAGCGGTGCATCTGGGTCGGTGATCATTGCATTGCCCGGGCCGACAAAGCTCTCATAGCCACTGTTCGGATCGGCCAGCATGTGGCGGGCATAGGCCTCAAACTCGGCCACGTAGAACTGATAGTTGGTGAACAGCACATGGTTCTGAAAATGGCCGGGATCTGTTGCGGTATAATGCGTCAGCCGCGCCAGAGAATAGTCCACCCGCTGTGCCGTAAACGGCGCAAGCGCCCCAGGCTGGTCATCGCTTGGAACAAAGGTTCCGTTGACGATGTCATCATTGGTGCTCGACAGCTCCGGCACATCGAAATAGTCACGCAAGGTGAAATCAGCAGCCCCTTGTTGCGGAACACTAAGGCCAGTGTCATTGGCAACAGCGAAATGCACAGGCATGGGCGTTTGCGAAATCTGAATGGTGACCGGCACGTCGTGATTGCACATCAAGAGGTCAATTTGTTGTTCCAGGTAATGCCGGAACAGACGCGGCCGCGTGATCGTCGTGGCGTAGGTGCCGGGCTCGGCCAGATGGCCAAAACTGAGACGGCTGTCGATCTTGGCAAAGCTGGTCGTGCTAAGGCGGATCTCGGGATAATAGGCACGCACACGACCCGACGGGCCATGCGGAGACATGGCGGATTTGAACTCTTCACAGAGAAACTGCGTCGCCTCATCATAAAGCGTGATGAGATGGGCAACAGCGGCTTTGGCATCGGAAAATGTCTTGGGTACAGAGGCGGGCGGTGTCCGCGCTGTGTCGGAGGGGGCATGAACCATAAAGGGACCTGATGTGATGCGGATGCAGGCGTACGTTGACACGGGCGCGGGCGGTGATCAAGTTGCCGGGGCGACGTGATCTTGGGGGATGTGCAAGATGGACTATGAAACGGTATCTGCCGAAGCCTTTGGTGCATCGCTCAGAGGTATTGGACTGAATATTCTGGTGCGGGATGTGACCGCGCAGGTGGCGTTTCTTGAGGATATCTTTCAGCTGAAAGCGCATCGCGTGAGTCAGGATTTTGCCATTCTGACCTATTTCGGAGAGGTCATGCAGCTTCATGCTGATCACACTTACAGTGCCAATCCTTTGTTGGGGCTATTGCCTGAAGCAGGTGCGCGGGGCGCTGGTGCCGAGTTTCGTTTCTATCAAACGGACCCCGATGAGGCAGTAGTACGGGCCAAGGCGTGTGGGGCGTATATTTTGCAGGAACCGACGGACAAGCCGCATGGGCTGCGCGAGGCATACATCGTGTGTGAAAACGGCTATGCTTGGGTTCCTTCACGGCCGCTGGAATTGGAGTAATCAGGCATGAGAAAAACGCTGCTGTCCTTTGGGCATGGGTATTCCGCGCGCGCATTGGCGCGGCGTCTGGTGCCTCAGGGTTGGACGATCTACGGCACAACGCGGTCGGCGGATAAAGCTGATGTTCTGCGTGAGGAAGGCGTGCATCCTGTGGTGTGGCCCGGCGGAGATTTGAGCAAGGCTTTTGACACCGCCACGCATCTGCTGATCTCCGCAGGACCGGGGCAAGATGGCGATCCGGTGTTGAAGGCCTGTCGCAACGAGATCACGGCGCTTGCTTCTCGGCTCGATTGGGCAGGGTACCTCTCGACAACAGGCGTTTATGGCGACCATCAGGGCGGTTGGGTCGATGAACACACACCGTTGACCCCGTCAACCCGACGCGGGCAGTTGCGAGTGGAGGCCGAGGCCGCATGGCAAGCCATCGAGGGCCTGCCGCTGCACATCTTTCGATTGGCTGGGATTTATGGCCCGGGTCGCGGCCCGTTTGCCAAAGTGCGGCAAGGCACAGCGCGGCGGATCGTGAAAAAAGGTCAGGTGTTCAGCCGCATTCACGTTGAAGACATCGCGCAGGTTCTGGACGCCTCTATAAAAAAACCTAACCCGGGCACGGTGTATAATGTCTGTGACAACGATCCGGCCCCGCCGCAGGATGTCATTGGGTATGCCGCTGAGTTGCTTGGTCTGCCTTTGCCGCCTGAAGTTGATTTTGAAACGGCAGATATGACGCCTATGGCGCGGTCGTTTTATGCGGAATCCAAACGCGTAGACAACACGCGGATCAAGGAGGAACTGGGCGTGGAACTGATCTTTCCGGACTATCGCACGGGCTTGCAGGCCTTGTTGAATAACGAGGGCTAGGGGCGTCGGCATAGGTAAGACGTTCGATCTTTTGATGATCGAACGTCCACCACGACCCCATTTCATGACTTCATTTTATTTGGCCGCAACCCGTTGCTGGTGAGTATCAATTCCGGCCTGCTGTGGTTTTGCACCGGTAATCTTGCGCAGCATTGGGGCCAGCCGGGGGTGCCTGAAGACAAAACCATAGTGCTGCAATCGTGATGGGATGACGCGTTGACCGCCTAGCATTGTCTCACGCGCCATATCTCCAAGAAGGGTGGCAAGTATCCAATGTGGCGCTTTCAAGAAAGCCGGGCGTTTCAAGGCACGCGCCAAAGCGCGCGAAAACTCCACATTGCGGACCGGATGCGGCGCAGTTGCGTTTACGGGACCTTCGAGAGCTTCGTTCGCAATCGCAAATGCAATCACGCGGACAAGGTCGTCCTGTTCAATCCACGACATCCATTGTTGACCTTCGCCCATGACGCAGCCGCCGCCGAATTCGAATGGGGTGAGCAGTTTGGCCAAGATGCCGCCGTCGACGCCAAGAACAAGTCCGATGCGGAGCCGGACCGCCCGCACGCCGTATTGGGCGGCCTGAGCTGTGGCGCGTTCCCATGCCTCGCAGACGTCATGAACAAACGCCGGTGCAAAGCCTGCCTCCTCTGACAGCTCTTCGTCGCCGCGCAACCCATACCAACCAATGGCCGACCCATTGACCAAGCATTTGGGTTTGCTTTCCAGCCTTTGGATCAATTTGTTCAGTCCTACGGTCATATCAACTCGGGACTGGATGATTTTGGCACGTTTCTTCCTGGTCCAAAGACCATTTGCGATGGGTTCGCCTGCAAGGTTTACGATGGCATCAAAATGATCCGCGTTGTGAACCTGATCAAGGTCGGCGATGACGCGCACGGGATGAGGCAGCATGTCCGCCTTTTTAGGATTGCGTGTGACAACGGTTACGAAATGACCTGCTGCGACCAATGCCGCGACCAGGCGCTGACCGATGAATCCGGTTCCGCCCGTGATCAGGATATGTTGGCGCGGGGGAGGGTGGAAACCAGATCGGCTGGGTTTCCTCGGTCCAGACGGTCACTTCGGGACGCGGCAAGCAAATCACGTGCGCTAAAGAGGCCGACACCGATCGCAGACAACGTCGCCATCACACTCCACCAGCCGTAGTTCACCACGACAAAGCCGGTTGGCAGAGAGGACCAAGCCAAAAGGTAAGGCGCGGCCAATGCCAGAATGGCCCCGTAGTTCAACGCCAGAAGCGTGTGATTGATCCGTTCACTGCCGGGCAGTTTGCGGGTCATGTCCTCTTCGACAAAATCCCAAAGGGTGATCATGACTTCAACGGCAAGGATCAAAGTCAGCGCTATGGCGAATGCGCCGTGGGGCTCCAACCAGGCAAAGCACAGGAAGATCACCGCATAAAAGAAGTTGCGGACCCCGTGCAGGCGCAGTTCGGTTTTCTGAGACGCGCGCCAGGCAAGGCGCTCGCTGCCTTCGTGGTGCAGGAGCGTGTCGAACGCGCCCATGACAACCTGAATTGAAATCAGTGTCCAAAGGATGGGGTTGTCCATAATTAGTCCTCCATATCTGAAAATATTGCGTCCTGATGGATCAGCTCGCCAAACAGCTTGCTCTGAAGACTGAGGGAAAAGAGAAACCGGCCATCACCAAGGTCTTGATGTGTGATGGTCAGCGCACCGGGGCGAAGCCATGCAGGGAGTCGTAGTTTTCTGGTGCCGAGTTGCAGGAAGTAGTGGTCGCTTTCGAAACAGAGGCGGTCCTGACCAGTGCAGACACGAAGCGCCATTCCGATGCCTGCGCCGACATATTCCTCAATCCCGGTGGGACCGGCAAAGCGCTTGGAGCTATGAATGACCTGCGGGAAGCCAGAGGCGCGCCCATATTGCCGTATCCAAAACTGGCCGCTTCCGGCTTGATCTTCGGTCACTGAAACCACGGCAGGTTGGTTCACCGAAGACATGTCATAAGGCAGAGGGCCGCCAACCAGTCTGGCAATCTGAGCCAATAACCGCCCCGCCAGATTCATCCGCATGGAAACAACCTTTCCCTGGTAGACAACGCTTTCCCCACCGGACAGCCGTTTGCCAAATCGCGCGCGCACCTTGCACGGCAACGCGTTCCAATTTTGCTTGCCAACCAGACTCCTAAAACGGTGATCGGGATGGATCTGTGGGTGACTGCAGAGGGTAGTATGTTCCATTTTGCACCTTGTACTGACTTGTCGGTTATTTCTGTATAAAGAGAAATTAATATCCAAATTTTTTGCCCGGCTATTCGGTCTTCTTGCTTCCGATTTTGAGTAAGGCGAGAACCTTGTCGCCCATTTTCATGAGCATTGAGAGTTTGGATTTTGGGACGTTCAACATCTGGTCAGACCAACGATCAGCCGTCACCAAAAAATCGTGCATTTCCTGCATTCGGCTTAGGGCAACAGGATGCAACCCGGGTTCATCGATGGCCTGCTTCACACAAATGTCTATCGCACGCATAGCTGGATCGATTTCACGTTCTTTGCGGCCTTTGGCGATCAGCATGGCCATTTCCCAGACGTCGACCTCCGCCACAAAATGTTCGCGGCGGTCTCCGGCAACCGGCACGCGGCGGATCAAGCGCCAGCCAACGAGCTCTTTCAACGAATTGGAGACGTTTGACCGGGCGATTCCCAGCTCTTCTGATATCTGTTCTGCATTCATTGGGGCTTCGCTCAGAAAGAGCAGCGCATGGATTTGCGCGACCGAACGGTTCACGCCCCACTGACTGCCCATATCGCCCCAGTAGAGGATGAACTTCGATTTTGCAGAAGAATCGGTTATATCGGTAATTTCTGTCATAACAGAAATAATAGACAAACAGACGAAAGAGTCAAGTAACGCCAAACCACCGGTCATCACTCATGCCAGGCCAAACGAAAAATCGCACCCGAATGGGTGCGATTGATCTGACGTATGCGCGGTGTTTAGCGGCGGATGCCGAGGCGCTTGATGAGGTCGGTGTAGCGCGCCTCTTCTTTCGCCTTGAGATAGTCCAGAAGCTTGCGGCGCTGTGCGACCATTTTCAGAAGGCCACGGCGGCCGTGGTTGTCCTTCTTATGGGTCTTGAAATGCTCTGTCAGCGTGGTGATGCGTGAAGTCAGAATGGCAACCTGTACTTCGGGCGAACCTGTGTCGCCTTCCTTGGTTGCGAACTCTTTCATCACCTTGGCTTTTTCTTCGGCCGTGATCGACATCGGGATCTCCTTTGTGTCAAAGGGTTGAGGGCGCAAGCCGGGATGTCGTCCAGCAAGGTCCTATGGAGAACACCGCCATATCGGAGGCGGATGCGGGCGTATAGGAGATTCTCAAGAGGAAGGGAAGCCTAAACTTACCCCTTTAACGCCCCTGCGGGATCACTTCATATCCTGGCTCTTCGGGTTCATCATCGACCATCTCGGGCGGAAAGCCGGGCGCGCGAATATCGAGACCGGTGGAATCTTCCAATCGGCGGATAATGTTGGGAGAAAGCTCTCTTGGCCCGTAACGTTCGATGCCATCATCAAAGATTTTCATCATCAACGGGTTCATCTCAAGCGGCACACCAGCGCGGTCGGCCACCTCTTGGAACAGGCCAATATCCTTCTTCACCAGATCCATGGTGAAAGAAATATCCCGGCTGCCATTCAGGATTACCTGACTTTCGGTTTCATGCACGAAGGACGTACCCGAGCTGATCTTGAGCGCCTCATAAGTGGTGTTGAGGTCCATCCCCGCCGCTTTGGCCGTGACCAGCGCCTCGCAGCAGGTGATCAGGTTGGCCGTGGCCAGATAATTGGTGATCACCTTGAGCACAGAGGCACTGCCTAGATCACCAGTATGCAGGATGCGGCGGCCCATCTTGGTCAGGAAGGGCAGGATGCGCTCAAACGTCTCGCGGTCACATCCCGCAAAAATCGAGATATTGCCGGTATCCGCCCGGTGACAGCCGCCTGAAACCGGGCAATCCACCGCAGCGCCACCTTTTTCGATCACCAACGCGCCAAGCCGTTTGGCCTCGGCCTCATCCGTGGTGGACATCTCCATCCAGATTTTGCCGGGGCCCACTTCGGGCAGCATCTCTTGCATGACGGCGTCGGAGGCCGCAGGGCTGGGCAAACAGGTGATCACCGCGTCGCAGTTGCGCATCATCTGCGCCGGGCTTTCCCCACGTTGCGCGCCCTTGGCAACCGCCGCATCGACAAGATCGGCATTCAGATCATGCACCACAAGGTCCACGCCGTTTCTCAACAGCGATCCGCTCAGCTTACCCCCTACATTGCCGAGGCCAATGAACCCTACTTTCATGATCGTCTCCTTTGGATCATCTACGCGCTTCGCCACATCGTGATCATGCGCAGCCACAGGTCTTGCCTGTCTGCGACATCCTCAGGTCGTCAATACCGGGAAAAGCCTATCGAACGCGCAGCGTATCGCCGTAGGTGATCTTTGGCTCAAGTACGATCCGTTTGGGGTCTTGCGGGGTTTCAGACCCTGATCGCTCGACAATGATCTCGGCAGCGCGGCGGCCAATTTCCAAACGACAGGAATCCATCGTGGCCAGTTCCTGTGGCAAACCTCGCAAGAGGTTCACGCCGTTGAACCCGGCAAGCCCCATGGCATTGGGAATATCGACACCCTGTTCCATCAGGTAAAGGAGACCGCCTGCACCGATGAGATCGTTGGAGTAATAGATAAAATCGAGATCAGGGCTTCGGTTCAGCACATCGCGCGTCATCTCGCGGCCTTTGGCCAAGGCCGATCCACCGGAATAAAAATCACTGTCTTCAATTTCGACCCCGGCCTTGGCCAAGGTCTCGGTGAACCCCTCGAACCGTTTACGCGCCCGATGATCGAGCAGCATCTTGGTCCCCAGAAAGGCGATATGCTCATACCCCGCCTTCAGGATCGCCTGCGCCATCTGTTGGCCTGCCCGGCGATGCGAGATGCCCACAACCGAGTCTACCGGCGTGCCGTCCACATCCATGATCTCAACCACTGGTATGCCCGCCGCGCGCAGCATCGCTCGGCTCGCATCGGAATGTTCCAGCCCTGCGATGATCACACCAGAGGGGCGCCAGGAGAGCATTTCATAAAGAACCTGCTCTTCCTTTTCAGGCATATATCCGGTTACCCCCACCACAGGTTGAAGCCCGGTTTCGTCCAAGATCTGACTGATCCCGGTCAT
This sequence comes from Roseovarius sp. W115, assembly GCF_032842945.2. Lineage (NCBI taxonomy): Bacteria > Pseudomonadati > Pseudomonadota > Alphaproteobacteria > Rhodobacterales > Roseobacteraceae > Roseovarius > Roseovarius rhodophyticola. Next base: position 1,223,501 of record NZ_CP146606.1, on the reverse strand, counting down.
CACCTCGGGAAAGACCATATTCGACATGGACGGAATGATGACCGCCACAAGGTTCACTCGTTGACTGGCCAGCGCCCCGGCGATCTTGTTGGGCACATAACCCAGCGTCTTGGCCGCCTCGAGTACCCGTTCGCGGGTGGCGTCCGAGACATCCCCGCGATTGCGCAACACGCGGCTTACAGTCATTTCCGACACGCCCGACGCCTCAGACACATCGCGGAGGGTCAGCGGGCGGTTGTCATGTTTGGTCACAATAGGGATGTCCCGATGGTTCGAGGGATAGCTGGGAAAAATGTTACCGCAATCACCACAACCAGCGCAACCATGCGCGAATACCAACCCTTTGTGGCTGACAAGGCCAATCCAAGCCGATATTCAAACACGTAAGCGGCCCCGTGGCTCAACTGGATAGAGCAGCCCCCTCCTAAGGGGCAGGTTGCAGGTTCGAATCCTGCCGGGGTCGCCAACCCATGGCTCTGGCGCGTTCACGCTAGGCGGTGTCGTCGCTCAGGTCTTTGTCGGCTTGAAACAATGTGCCTTCGTATTTCGGAAGGTCATCATCCATCTGCAACCAGCTCAGCCTACTCTGATAGTTCACGTGAAATGTCGGCTCAAACTCTTCGGGGTTCTCCATTGATGCGGCGTAGAGGTTCATGCCGCCTTCGTAGTGTGCTGCCTTGAACGCCATGGGCGTGCCACAGGATGCACAAAAATGACGGAATACCCCTTTTGAGCTTTCCAGTGTTTTGGGTGTGTGACCCGTCCATGCGAAAGTCTTGAGCGGAACTCCAAGCCACGCAACAACAGGTGCCGAGCAGTTCCGGCGGCAATCGTCGCAATGGCAATAGCACGCCCAGGTGGGCTCTCCGTCGTAAACCCATCCTGTCCTCTTGCAAAGGCAATGGCCGCGCGTTGTCATTTTTTTTACCCTTCTCTTTGACCCGAATTTCAGCATCCGATGACGAACATGATTCATGAAATGAGGCGCCGAACGATAATGAAGTGGACTGATCTGGCCCGAATTGCGACATGGTCTGCAACTGCTGCGTCAAAGAGCATCGCGCGAGGCCGTTTCCAAACTCGGAGGGAAACCCCTTCCCCCTTTCCCCCTTATATCCAGCACCCAAATGCCCCATCTTTAACTCATCAGGGCGGGAACAAGCCCTGGATGTTTCTTAAATGGGTAACGCCGAGTTTTGGCGGTGTGTGAGTTAGTAACGAGTCCATTGGGTGCGTGACGGGGTCATGTGTGCAAACACGGGGCCTCGTCACTGCTGTTGTATCTCAAGTGATGCCAATCAGATGACCTTGATCACATCCTTATCAATGGCAAGCATATAGCCGCGCCGTGCGATGTTCTTGACCAGAAGTTCGCTAATCATCTGATTGCCCAGCGTGTCACGCAGCCGCTTGATCCGCGTGGCCCCCGCGGCCTCTTCGCAATCCGCGCTGGCACGGCCCGAAATCACCGCTTCTATCTCTGCCCCTGTCATCACGTCATCGTCCATGCGCGCTTCGGCCAGAACGGCGAGCGTTTCCATCGCCGCGTCGGTGAGCTTGAACCCCATATTATTGAGATAAACCGTTTTCTCTTCGCGGCTGATCAGCAGGGAACTGACCTGAATGCCAGACCTCTCGATCTGGGCCATGCGGCGGTTAAGTGTGATCAGCATAATAAGAAACACCAAGGCCGCTATCAGAAGTGCCGTGGCAAAGACCAGCAGCACGAAGATCACCATGCGATAGCTGGTCAGCGTCTCGGAAAAGGCTGTGCCGGATAGCGCCAGGATTTCCAGCAGCTTGATTTCGGCGTCCGAGCTGAGCTCATCATTTTCCACAAAGATGCGTTCTACCTTGGCGTTGAACGCGTTTGCGTCAGGCAAAGAGACAAATAGCAGAATGGCCGCGACCACCAGGATCCCGACGATCGCGGCGACCCCGAACAAAACAACTCGGTTGCCCGAGCGCCGGGCGTCTGAGGCGGAATCGGTTAGCTCATGCAAGAGCGCTCTCCTTCCTGACTTATCCTTCGCGCACGGAAACGACCTTGAGCAAGGTCAGGCCCTGTGCCGCCAGCTGTGATCGCAACTGCTTGGTGGCATTGCCAACCGTGCAGGGTCCGCTGATCTGAGCGGTACTAAAGAAGAGTTTTAATGGTTTGTCACTCTTGGCTTTGTACTCGGCCACACAGGCGGCCTGAGCAACACTTGCGGTCGCAATGACAAGAAAAGTGCCCAGAAGGCAGGAGAAGAGTTTTTGTTTCATGCGCTCAAAATGCGCGAGAGCCTGCCGCTATTCAATAACTCAATCGCGAAATCCGGCTGAGTGCGGCGTGTTATCCGATAACACCCTGCCGTTATTGCCTGTCTGAGGGAGGCAAGCTCAGTTTTGTGCCATGACACGCTTCCGCTGCTGCCATCCAATTTCGTGTTCATCAGCGCAGAGCACAGATAACGACCTCTACTGTCGGGAAGGACAAAACATGACGCACCGCATTTTCATCTCCATCATTCTGGCGGCGGCGATTGCCGTCACTGGTATGACCGCTGCACCGGCACGTGCAGACAACGACGCGGCAAAAGTCATCGCGGGCGTTGCCGCTCTTGCGATCATTGGCGCAGTGATTGCCGAAGACCGCAAAGACCGCCGTCGCAAAGCCGCCGCACGCAATCACGTTTCAAAGCACCAGTACAACCACAACAGGCGCTATAAGGATGACGGGCATCGCTACCGGTACCAAAACCAGTCCAAACGCCGCGCTTTGCCAGTGCGCTGCCGTCGCGACGGGTATACGCGTCGGGGTGACGTCTATGGCTACGGTCGCCGCTGCCTGCTGAACAACTATTCGCAATTCAACGCCTTGCCACACAACTGCGCGGTCCGTGCTCAGGGATACAACGGCGGTCAGCGCGTAATTTACAGTGGGCGCTGCCTCAGAAAGCATGGCTACGTCACACCTGGCTGATACGCAGGCGGTATAAACATCGAGCAGAAACGAGGGGCCCGAAGAAATTCGGGTCTCTCTCTTTTTTGTCCGCGCCAGTCGTGCTTTGTAGAGTGCATGTCTGCTCCCGATTTTTCATTTGAAACCCAAGCCATGTTGGACGGTCATATCACCATCGCCGGTGTCGATGAGGTGGGACGTGGGCCGTTGGCCGGGCCAGTGACAGCCGCAGCCGTTATATTGGACCCAAAGCACATTCCCGAAGGTCTCAATGACTCGAAAAAGCTTACGGCCAAACGTCGGGATACCTTGAGCAAAGAGATTTTCCGGGTCGCCGAAGTGTGCGTGGCCCATGCCAGTGTTGAAGAAATTGACGAGATCAACATTCTGCGCGCCGCACATCTTGCGATGGAGCGGGCCGTTGTCGGGCTTGGTCGGCACCCCTGCCTTGCTTTGGTCGATGGTAACATGATCCCAAAAGATCTAAGTTGCCCAGGGCAGCCCATCATCAAGGGCGACGGCAAATCACTTTCCATCGCAGCAGCATCTATCGTGGCCAAAACCACCCGCGACGCGATCATGTGGGATTTGGCGCAACAGTTTCCCGGCTACGGCTGGGAGACAAATGCAGGCTATGGATCAAAAAGCCACATGTCTGCGCTCCAAAAACTCGGCCCAACCCCACATCATAGGCGTTCGTTCAAGCCGGTGCACAATATATTGTATCAAGCAAAAAACATAAACGACTGATTCAAAAAGAATTTGACCGCGAATCAGCTTTGACTCATGCTCAGCCTCAACAACCAGAGCGCCAACGATGCGCCGGGACAGAGGCAGACATGACGAAGACCAAGACCAAAAAGGGCGCGACTGCGCTTCCTTTGAACACGATTCTGAATGGGGATTGCGTGGACGCGATGAACGCGCTCCCGGCGGAGTCTGTCGACCTGATTTTTGCCGATCCCCCTTATAACCTGCAACTGCGTGGCGATTTGCACCGCCCCGACAACAGTCAGGTCGATGCTGTGGATGATGCCTGGGACCAGTTTGCATCCTTTGATGCCTATGACCTTTTTACCCGCGACTGGCTCAAAGCCGCACAACGCCTGCTCAAACCCAACGGCGCGATTTGGGTCATCGGATCATATCATAACGTCTTCCGCGTTGGCGCGGCGATGCAGGATGCGGGGTTCTGGATTCTCAACGATGTGGTATGGAGAAAGTCCAACCCGATGCCCAATTTTCGAGGCAAGCGGTTGACTAATGCGCACGAGACCTTGATCTGGGCCAGCAAGGGCGAGGGCGCCAAATACACCTTCAACTATGAGGCCCTGAAAGCGCTCAATGAAGGCGTGCAGATGCGCAGCGACTGGGTCCTGCCGATCTGCACCGGGCATGAGCGGTTGAAGGACGACAAGGGCGACAAGGCCCATCCGACGCAAAAACCCGAGAGCCTCTTGCACCGCGTGCTTTTGGGCACAACCAATCCGGGCGATGTGGTTCTGGATCCTTTCTTTGGCACGGGTACAACCGGTGCCGTGGCCAAGATGCTGGGACGTGACTTTATCGGCATCGAACGCGAGGTGGCCTATCGCAAAGTGGCTGAGAAACGGCTGGCAAAAGTACGCAAGTTTGACCGCGAGGCGCTTCAGGTCACAGCCAGCAAACGCGCCGAGCCGCGCGTGCCGTTCGGGCAGTTGATCGAACGCGGCATGCTGCGCCCGGGCGAAGAGCTTTTCTCGATGAACAAACGGTTTAAGGCCAAAGTCCGTGCTGATGGCACACTTGTGGGCGGCGACCATCGCGGCTCAATTCACCAAGTTGGTGCCGCTCTGGAAGGCGCGCCGAGCTGCAACGGCTGGACCTACTGGTGCATCAAACGTGACGGCAAACCGATTTCCATCGACGTCTTCCGCCAGCAAATCCGCGCGGAAATGGCCGAACGTCCGAACTGAACATACTGAAATACACGAACACCGCCGGTGCCTGTGGCCTGACACATGGCACTTAACTCAACCCCTCGCCCTAGTGGCGAGGGCTTTTTTTGGGCAGTAGTCATTTTTTCATGCGGAAAATGGGTTAGAAAACACGTGTTTTCTATTTCAGAATTCATGCAAATTCTGAATGCGCCGCAGCCATCAACCGCTCGACTGTGTCATTCAGGATTTCAGGCCGTCCAAGGCTGACCGAAAGGGTCATGGCCCCTTGGATTTCCGCCTGCACGCGTTGGGCCAAAAGGGTCTGATTTTCCACGCCCTCCGGCATTGAGGCTTTCAACCAGGCCAGGTTAGTCTTGAAAAACTCCGCGACTTTCGCAGCGACGGGATCAGGCAATCCGGCACTTTCAGCGGCCAGCATCCCGCACAGGCATTGTAAGTCTTCGTCATGCAGCGCGCGTTTGTAGACCGCGCCAAACTGCCCAACGGCGGCTGGCCAATCCAAAATACCAGCGTCGCCGACATAGGTATGCACCCGCTTGGCATAGCGTTCCACCATTGCAACCCCAAGGTCCTCCTTGTGACGGAAGTGATAGTGAATGCTGGCCGATTTGATGCCTAGCTCGTCTGCGATGTCGCGAAAGCTCACGGCATGGTAACCGCGCAAGCGTATGGCGCGTTCAGCAAGATCAAGGATTTGGTCGCGGGTCTCAGGCATGGTTCTCACGGATTATTTATCTGCCAGTAGATAGGCTTGACGGTGAGAAAAATCAATTCTAGTAATCTACCTACTACTAGATAGGAGAATCAAAATGAAAATTTATGAATTCGAAGGTTTCCCAAATCCTACGCGTATCCGTATCGCCCTCGCCGAAAAAGGACTCACCGAACAGGTTGAGTTTGTGTCCGTCAACGTTCCAGAAGGAGAACACCAATCCGAGGCATTCCGTGCCAAGAACCCGTCTGCCGCCGTGCCCGTGCTTGAACTTGAGGATGGCACTTGTATCTCTGAATGCACCGCCATCACCGAATATCTCGATCACCTCGACGGCAGCCCCGCGCTCACCGGACAGACGGCGAAAGACCGTGCCGTGATTCACATGATGCAGCGGCGCGCGGAATCCGGGTTGCTTGACGCTGTGGCCACCTATTTCCACCATGCCACGCCCGGTCTTGGCAAAGAGATCGAAGGCTACCAATGTGCTGAATGGGGTGAGCATCAGAAAGAGACAGCGCTGAAAGGTATGCGTTATCTCGACAATATTCTCGCCGAAAAACTCTATCTTGCAGGCGACGAGTTCAGCATAGCTGACATCACCGCCTTTGCCGGTCTGGCTTTTGCTGGCTTTGCCAATATTGACGTGCCAGAAGACTGTGCCAATCTGCAGGCATGGCACGCCCGTGTCGCCGCGCGCCCCTCAATCGCGGCCTAAGAGAAAGGATGCAACCCATGCAACGCAATGATGATTTTTCTCAACGCGCCGTCGTCCACAGCGCCGATGAGCCATGGGTTGCCTCACCCATGGCCGGTGTAGATCGCCGCATGCTCGACCGGATCGGCGATGAAGTGGCGCGGGCCACAACCATTGTGCGCTATGCGCCGGGCAGCAAATTTTCGTCTCATGTGCACACAGGCGGTGAAGAGTTTCTGGTAATCGACGGCGTGTTTCAGGATGAGCACGGCGATTTCCCTGCCGGAAGCTACATCCGCAATCCGCCGCATTCCTCACACACACCGGGATCCGAGCCTGGCTGTACCATTTTCGTGAAGCTTTGGCAGTTTGATCTGGATGACCGCACCCATATCCGCGTCGACACCAACAAGATGCGTTTTTTGCCGGGCCGCTCAGGTGTTGAGGTCATGCCGCTCTTTTCGGATGGATCAGAGGATGTCGTTCTGGAGCGTTGGGCACCAGAGGCCGAAGTCACGCTTGATGCGCCAAACGGACTTGAGCTTCTGGTTCTGGATGGCGGCTTTGAGGAAGGTGGCGATAGCTTCAAGACGTATAGCTGGCTGCGCCTGCCGAAGGGGATGACATCCTCCGCCAGAGTCGGCGCTAATGGTGCCCGCGTCTGGATCAAACGAGACCACCTGCGCGAAACGCCCAAGGGTCCATCCGTGTAATCCACGTCTGATCTGCACAAAAAATGCGAAAACACTCCGCGCTGGCTGCACCCCAGCGCGGTAAACCTGTGTCAAAGCAATAAAGGCAAGAGACGATGGTATCGGCAGTGCATCAAAGACGCATAACCTTGTTCTCCCCGCAGTCCCGTCAGGGCGGCCATAACCAGACAAGCAACAAGCGCCAACGCGCGCGTATGCTGATCCTTGTTCTGGGGTTGGCCATCCTGACGGGCCTTGCGGTGAAGGGTGTGGAGAGTCCAGCGCAAGATCAGGGGTTTTCCGAGCCGCTGGGCTGGCATAGTTTCACGGACATAACCTCGTGTTGATGGACCGCGTGATGAGCCACATCCTGATCGTTGATGACGACCCGCAAATCCGCGAGGTGCTGCGCATCGCATTGCGGCAGGACGGGTATGACGTCTCTGAGGCAGGTGATGGCGCAGAAGGGTTGGCCAAGGCACGTAATGGCAAGGCTGATCTCATTGTGCTGGATATTGGCATGCCGGAAATGGATGGGCTGGAGGTGTGCCGCCGCTTGCGCGCAGAGTACAGCACGCCGGTTCTGTTTCTGACCGCAAGAGATGATGAAATCGACCGCGTTCTGGGATTTGAACTTGGCGGTGATGACTATGTGACGAAACCGTTCTCGCCGAGGGAACTACTGGCGCGCATACGCGCCATCCTCAAACGCACGTCCGGTGTGGCACCAGGTATCTCGCAAGGCATGCTGACGCGCGGCGCGCTGCAACTCGATCCCGGACGTCACCTGTGCACGTTTGAAAACCAGCCTGTCGCCCTGACCAAACGCGAGATGGACATGCTGGCGCATCTGATGACACGGCCCGATCACGTTGCAACCAAGGCGCAGTTGACGGATGCCGTCTACGGCCCGTCTCTTCATGTCTCGGACCGGACACTTGATAGCCATTTGCGGAATTTGCGCGCCAAACTGGCTGAGGCAGGGTGCGACACGGCGATTGAAACTGTGCATGGCGTGGGCATCCGGATGGGCGCATGTCAGGGCGGGTAAAACCGCGCATTCGGCGCAAATGGCGACCGCCCTTGGCGCTTGTGATTGGCGGCACGTTGGCAGCAGTCCTGATCCTTCCCGCTATCTCCATCGGGTACTTCAAAGTCGCCGGGTTCATCCTCGGCTGGGGGGAAACCACCCTTTTGTTTTTCACCCTCGCCATTGTGGTGACGTCGCTACTGGCGTTTTTGCTTTGGCGTCTTGTGCTCCGACCCGTCTATGCGCTCACAGCGCACGCTTTGGCGGTAAAAGAAGGGCGCGACGATGCGCCCTTGCCGACACAGTTCGGCACGCCGGAGCTCTCAGATCTGGCGCGTGCGGTTGTTGATATGAGCACCACGCTTCAGGACCGCGAAGCAGGCCTGCGCGCCTACACCAACCACGTCACGCATGAGCTTAAATCGCCTCTCACCAGCCTGATTGGGGCCGCCGAGCTTCTTCAATCTGACAGCTCAGCTGAGGACCGCGCGGCGCTGACCAACACGATCCGCACTTCGGCCTACAAAATGCAGGATCAGCTTCACGCCCTGCGCCGCCTCGCCTCGGCGCGCGATCCTGTGGGCGAGGGGCCATCGAGCCTGTCAGAAGCCAGTGAGGGATTGGACGCTGATCTCACAATACGCGTGGAACAAGACACCTCCGTGCCGCTTGACCTCGACGCTTTGCGTGCGGTTCTTGCCCATCTGGCACAGAACGCCGCGGCTCACGGTGCCAAAACGGTCACGCTCTCGGCCACGCCCGAAGGGTTCAGCGTCTCCGACGACGGCCCCGGCATCGCCCCCGGCAATCGCGCGCATATCTTTGAGCCCTTCTTCACCACGCGCCGCGCGGAAGGCGGCACAGGCATGGGCTTGGCCATTGTAAAGACGATGATCGAAGTTGCGGGCGGAGAGATTGTGCTCGCGGATACGTTCAGCGGCACACGGTTTGAGATTGGGTTTGGGTAAAGTGTAGACGTTATCCTTGTACTTACCATAAATGAATTTCAAAAGATTTGTACTTTCTCGCATAAGTTGTAAAGATTGATATTATGGAAGAGATAATAGACACAGCTGATGCGATTTCGATCGCTGCGCAGCTAGGGCGCCTTGACCTTATGTCATTGCTTTTGGCTGCAATCGGCCTTATTTTAGTACTAGGTGGATTGTTCGCTTTTCTAAACTTTCGAGGTATTGCAAAAGCTCAAGCCACATTGGAAGCAACGAAAGTTGCTGAGGAAGTCGCTGAACGGGTTGCTAACGAGTATCTGCAAAAAGAATTGCCCGATGTCGTTAAGGCATACCGGGAAATGATGGATTCCGATGGCACTACTGACGAGGACGCAAATAGGTTTGCAGAAGCACAAGAAGACGCAGAAAATGGTGAAAAATGAATATCTCTGATCAGTGGGATGTTTTGACAGCAGCTCGTAAGTCTGCGCCTGTCGGTGTGCATGTTTTGCCAGAAAAATTAGGTATTGGGCTTCAGGCTGCATTTTTGACGCAAGGAATTTCGGGCATGCTTGAGCGTATTGGAGATTCGTTCTTGATTACTGTTTCTGCCAAAGATCCTTACACTCGTCAGAGATTTACATTAGCACACGAACTGGGTCATTACATGTTACACCGGCATTTAGTAGGTGATGGCATCGATGATGATCGAGCGTATCGTAGTACTGAGTCAGGTAAGTATCACAATACAATGATTGGCCCGTCTGAGGAAACCGAGGCTAACAAGTTTGCCGCTAATTTGTTGATGCCACGCGAACTGGTAAATCTTGAAAAAAAGAAGCCAGGAACAACAGTTGCCTCTATGGCCCAACTATTTGGGGTTTCTGAACATGCCATGTCTATTAGGCTTGGCCTATCCTATCCCGAAGGCTCGTTACCCAGCGTCGATCATTAAATTGGAAATCATAGCGGTTTCTTGCGAATAATTCGCAATTGCATTGACTTTTTGCGAATGACTCTCATATTCAATACAGAACAACGCAGACCCTGAGGAGTATTCCATGCGCCTCAAGCGCAGAGACTTTCTGAAAAGCACATTGGTGTCGGCTTCATTGGCCGCGGCGCCCGCCTTTGCGTTTGCGGAAACAAAACTGTCCGTCGTGGCGACCACCGGCATGATCGCCGATGCAGCGCGTCAGGTGGGCGGTGATCTTGTCAATGTCAAAGCGTTGATGGGACCGGGTGTTGACCCGCACGCCTATCGGCAAACCCGCACGGATCTTGTGGCCGCGACACAGGCCGATCTGGTGCTTTGGAATGGGCTCTATCTGGAGGCACAGATGGAGGAGTTCCTGCTTAAGCTTGGCAAGCGACGGAAAGTCGTTGCTGTGGCAGAAGCAGTGCCAGAGGATCTGCTGATCGCTCATGAGGATTACGACGGGCGGTTTGACCCACATGTCTGGATGGTGCCTGAGCTTTGGGCGCATGTGGTGGCTGCGGTGCGCGACGCGTTGAGCGACGTTGCACCAGTGCACAAAGATGCGTTTGCCGCGAATGCCGAGGCGCATCTGGAACAGATCGAACGTCTTGCCACCTATGCCCGCACATCCCTCACCACCGTGCCTGAACCTGCGCGCGTTCTGCTGTCTGCGCATGATGCCTTTGGGTATTTCGGTAAGAGCTACGGCTTTGAAGTGATCGGTATTCAAGGCATCTCGACTGAGTCTGAGGCTGGGCTCAACCGCATCAGCACACTGGCTGACATGCTGGTCGAGCGTGGCATCGGAGCGGTCTTCGTGGAAAGCTCAGTCAGTGACCGCAATGTCCGCGCCCTGATCGAAGGCGCCGCGGCCCAAGGCCACGAAGTCAAGATCGGCGGAGAGCTTTTCTCGGACGCTATGGGTCAGTCGGACACGTATGAAGGCACCTATATCGGCATGATCGACCACAACGTGACAACCATCACGGCGGCGCTGGGAGGCGACGTGCCTGCGCGCGGTATGAATGCCAAACTGTCGGCAGGAAGCTAGGCCATGTCCCTTGATCTCATCACAACAGAAGGCCATCGCGTCACCAGCTCAACCGAGTTCGATGCGCCTCTTGCCATTCGCGGCCTGACCGTGTCCTACGGTGAAAAACCGGCGGTATTTTCTGTGGACGCGACGTTCCACCCCGGTGAAATGACCGCCATCATCGGCCCGAATGGTGCTGGTAAATCCACCTTACTCAAAGCTGCCCTTGGGATTGTCAAACCGCTCTCGGGTCTAATCTCTGCATGGGGTCAACCCTTGGCCTCTGAGCGCGCCCGTATTGCTTATGTGCCGCAACGTGCCAGTGTCGATTGGGATTTCCCGACGCGGGTTCTGGACGTGGTGATGATGGGACAATACCGCAGCCTGGGTTTGCTGCGCCGGGTCAGCGGCGCACATCGCCAGATCGCACTCGACAGTCTTGCACGGGTTGGAATGGAGAGTTTTGCCAACCGCCAGATCGGGCAATTGTCTGGGGGTCAGCAACAGCGCGTCTTCCTCGCGCGCGCCCTGGCGCAAGAGGCCGATCTTTACCTGCTTGATGAACCCTTTGCCGGGGTCGATGCGGCCACGGAAAAAGCCATCATCTCAGTTCTGCAAGAACTTCGCGCTGCCGGCAAAACCGTGGTTGCCGTGCATCATGATTTGGCCACCGTGCCGGAGTATTTTGACCGGGTGTTCTTGATCAACACCACGCGCATCGCAGAAGGCACCGTGGCCGAGGCCTTTACGCAGCCCAATCTGCAAGCCGCCTATGGCGGACGTCTGGCCACCGCGCAAATGGGCGCGGCCATCTGATCCCATGCTTTTGGAGGCGCTCACCCTGCAGCTTGGCTACAACGCCACGTTGGTGACGGTCGGTGCCATGCTCTTGGGCATCGCCGCCGGGGCGACGGGCACCTTCCTGTTTCTTGGCAAACGCGCTTTGGTCAGTGACGCCATTAGCCATGCAACGCTTCCCGGTGTGGCGCTGGCCTTCATGCTCATGGTGGCGTTCGGCGGGGAGGGTCGATCTCTCCCCGGATTATTGCTGGGGTCTGCCGTCACCTCAGCCATAGGACTGCTCTGCGTCAGCGCGCTCACCCACCGAACGCGCCTGTCCGAAGATGCCGCCATAGGCGCGGTGCTTTCGGTGTTCTTCGGATTTGGCATCGTGCTTCTGACTGTGATCCAGTCGATGAACGCCGGGCGGCAAGCCGGACTGGAAAGCTTCCTTCTTGGCTCTACCGCTGGAATGCTCTGGAACGATGCCGTGGTGATCGCTTTGGGTGGAACACTCGTTTTGTTGGCTGTTCTCATCCTGCGACGCCCTATGACCACCGTAGCATTTGATCCCGAATTCGCTGCCGGAGCGGGTATGAACGTGCGCCGGATTGAGCTTGCCATGATGGGTCTGGCGATGGCGATCACAGTTGTCGGCCTCAAGATCGTGGGCCTCATCCTGATCGTGGCGCTTCTCATCATCCCGGCTGTGGCCGCGCGGTTTTGGAGCCACCGTGTTGGCCATGTGGTTCTGCTGGCCGGGACGTTTGGCGGTGTCGCAGGCTATGTCGGCGCGGCCATATCCGCCACCGCCCCCGCGTTGCCCACCGGTCCGATCATCGTGCTTGTGGCCTTTGCCATCTTCTTGATGTCATTGCTCATAGCGCCCGCGCGCGGCGTTCTCGCCGCCATGCTGCGCCATCGCCGCTTTCAGGCGCAGGTGCATGTGCGCCAAGGTCTGCTGGCGCTGGCCACAGATCAGCCAATTTATGAACGCCTCACACTGCGTCTAATGAAACGCCGTGGTTTGGTGCGCGCCGATGGCGTGGCCACGGAAACCGGTCAGGCCCAGGCCGCCCGCGCCCTGCTGGACGAGCGCCGCTGGCAGGTGCTGCGCTCTGATCCTGCGCATGCCGAGGCTGCGGCGCATTACGACGGGCTGACGCCACTCGACACCGTTTTGACCCCAGATCAGCTCAAAGCGCTGGATCAGGGACTTGGACCGAGGGCCACCACATGACCGGCGCCGAGTTTGTTCCTCTTTCCCTGCCGCCGTTGGTCATCGGGATCTGCGCCGCCATCGCCTGCGCTGTTCCGGGAAATTTCCTGCTTTTACGCAAACAGGCCCTCATCGGGGATGCCATCAGCCACGTGGTTCTGCCCGGCATTGTACTCGCCTTTCTGGTGACCGGCACGCTCAGCGCGTGGCCGATGATGATCGGTGCCGGCATTGCAGCTCTTGTCGCTGTGGGTCTCATAGAGGCGGTGCGGCGTCTCGGTCGGATTGAGCCGGGCGCGGCTATGGGGGTGGTGTTCACGGCGATGTTTGCAGGCGGTGTGCTGCTGCTTGAGCAATCGGACACGTCGTCTGTACATCTCGATGTGGAACACGCGCTTTATGGCAATCTGGAAAGCCTGATTTGGCTCGACGCCACTGGGTGGTCTTCGCTCTTTGATCTTGAGGCGCTGGCCGGAATGCCGCCTGAGCTGTGGCGCATGGCGATCACCACGCTTGTTGTGCTTGTGATGTGCGTCCTCTTCTGGCGGCCGCTCAAGCTTTCCACCTTCGACGAAGGGTTTGCACAAACCATTGGGTTACCAGTGAATCTCATTGGTCTTGGCCTTGTTGTAACCGCCGCCATCGCTGCTGTTGCCGCCTTTGATGCGGTGGGATCTATCATTGTTATCGCCATGTTTATCTGCCCGCCCGCTGCGGCCCGCATGATGACCAACAGTCTAGAAGCACAGGTTTTGTGGTCCGTCGTCTTTGCCACAGTTTCAGCGGTGCTGGGATATGTACTGGCCGGGTATGGCCCGCTTTGGTTGGGATTTGAGAACGCCGTCAGCGCGGCAGGGATGATCGCTACAGTTTCGGGCGGCATCTTGGCCCTCGCCGCTGCTTTTGGCCCGTGCCGTACCCGCAGTGGTGCTCCGGTTGAGGTCTAGTCCACATACCCAAGGCTTTGTGCCAGAGCCGCCAGACCCGCTGCCAGCAAATCCTGCGGATGATAGGCAGTGCAGGGTACAGCCTGATGTTCCAACGCCTGCATATGAAGCCCTGGAACCTCCGAGATCACGATGACCTCTTGCCCCAACCAATAGGGCCGTGTGGCCGCCAATTCGACACCCATAAGATGCCCTGTCGCGGCAGCGGCGTCACCTGTCACATCAGCCTTGCGCAGATGCGCCGCCAATCTTTCGGGCTGGCTCATGCTGTCGGCGAGGGCCGAGGCATCCAACCTGTCTGCCCCACCTAACGCTGTTAACAAACGTTGAGTGATGACCGATTGCACGCTGACCACTTCATCTGCACTGATCTGAAGCCAATGGGTGACGTCGCCATGAGTCACAACGATAACACCAGCCCAGTTCGGTTTCGACGCTAACGCACCTGCAACCCAAAGCCGGACCCAACCGCTAATGACATCCGGCGGGCTTTCCTGTTCGAGATTGGACAGGCTAGTTCCATCGCCGGGCAAAACCGCGACTGGCAACGCCTCAGCGCCTCCATCCCCAATTCGCACCACTGGACCATCCTTGGCCAACAGCGCAAGTGAAGCCCCACTCTCAGAGGCCGCCACTTCCTCGAGCAGTTGTGCTCCGTCCATGCGGAACCCGCGCACGCCACTTGGCGTGCGACCTAGAAGTGTCCAGACACTCACCGGTTTGACAATTGCTGGATCAAAGGCCCCATGTCATAGCCTGCCTTGGCGGCACGACTGACAATCTCCTGGTCATCCAAACGGCCATATTGCGCAATGCTCCAAAGCATGGTGCAGCGTGTGCCGGACCGGCAATAGGCCAGGATCGGCTTGGGCATCTCATCAAGTGCTGCGGTGAACTCGGACATCGCCCCTTGTGTCACCATGCCCGACACGATTGGGATCCAGCGGATTTCCAGCCCTTCCTGCGCCGCCGCGTCCTCAATGGCGGCAAAATCCGTTTGCCCCATCTCTTCGCCATCGGGCCGATTGCACAGAAGTGACCGAAACCCAGCCCCGGCGATTTCCTTCATATGCGCTACATCAATCTGTGGCGACACGGCAAAATCATCGGTTAGCTGACGTATGTCCATCTTGGGCTCCCACTGCGCGGTGCTCTCTATATGTCGCGATTGAGGTTTGAAATTCAATGCCAATCCCGTTGACATTCGGCAATCGCCCGCCAAGGCTGCACAGGATTTAATTGGTGGGGCATACAACATGCAAGGCGCTTGGGAATTCTGGATTGATCGCGGTGGAACCTTCACCGATATTGTTGCTCTTGATCCCAATGGTGAAGTGCACACGCACAAGCTTTTGTCCGAGAACCCCGAACGCTATGCCGACGCCGCTGTTCAGGGCATTCGCGATGTGATGGGTGTGACAGGCGCCTTCCCCGACGACGCCATTCAAGCCGTGAAGATGGGCACGACAGTGGCCACCAACGCTCTCTTGGAGCGCAAAGGCGAACGGGTGCTCTTGGTCATCACCAAAGGCTACCGCGATCTTCTGCGCATCGGGTATCAGACGCGCCCACGTCTCTTTGACCTTGAAATAAAGCGTCCTGATCTTCTCTACGAAGATGTCATTGAGATGGTCGAGCGACTCGGAGCTGAAGGCGAAGTTGTTCGTCCGCTTGACGATGCTCCAGTGCGTGCCGCCATGCAGGAGGCTTTTGATCAGGGTATTCGCGCCATAGCCATTGCCGGGCTGCACGCCTATTGTAATCCCACTCATGAGAATCGCGTCGCCGACATTGCGCGCGAGATCGGCTTTGCGCAGGTCTCTACCAGCGCCGAGGTTTCTCGTCTGGCGAAACTCGTCGGTCGTGGGGACACCACTGTGGTCGACGCGTATCTCTCGCCCATCCTGCGACGCTATGTGGACCAGGTGGCTGGCGCGCTTGATCTGGGGCGGGCCTGTCATCAGCTTCTTTTCATGCAATCTAATGGTGGGCTGACAGAGGCGCGTCGCTTTCAGGGGCGTGATGCGATCCTGTCGGGCCCCGCAGGCGGCATTGTCGGCATGACTCAGACCGGAGAGGCCGCAGGCTTTGACAAGCTCATCGGGTTTGACATGGGCGGCACCTCCACCGATGTCAGTCACTACGCCGGTGAGTTCGAACGCAGCTTTGAAACGGATGTTGCCGGCGTGCGCATGCGCGCGCCGATGATGGATATCCATACGGTAGCGGCCGGTGGAGGCAGTATCTGCAAGTTTGAGGATGGCCGTTTCCAGGTTGGCCCGGAAAGCGCCGGGGCGGATCCTGGTCCGGCGTGCTATCGCCGGGGTGGACCTTTGGCTGTGACCGACTGCAATGTCATGCTGGGTAAGCTGAACCCAGATCACTTTCCGGCGGTCTTTGGTCCTGAGGGCGATGAAAGACTGGACCCTGAAACTGTGCGCGCCAAGTTCGGTGAACTGGCTCAATCTGTCGCTGAACAAACCGGTGAGGCCCTACGCAGCCCCGAGGACATGGCCGAAGGTTTCCTGCGTATTGCCGTCGACAACATGGCGAACGCCATCAAGAAGATCAGTGTGCAGCGTGGTCATGATGTGACCGGGTACACCTTGCAATGCTTTGGCGGTGCAGGCGGGCAGCATGCCTGCCTTGTCGCTGATGCACTGGGCATGCGTCGCGTGCTCATACATCCATACGCTGGCGTGTTGTCGGCCTTCGGTATGGGACTGGCGCAAATTTCTTCTATGAAGGAAACTCAGCTTGACCTGCCTTTGGATCAAATCGACACCGCGCTCTCACGAGGTCAAACGCTTGGTGATGAGACTGTCGCTGATGTCGCCGCACAGGGCGGACAGAACATCGAGACAGAAACCCGCCTGCATCTTCGCTATGACGGCTCACACCAGACCATCCCGGTCGCCGGCCTTACCGAGAACGCCGCCCGCGCCGAGTTCGAAACCCTGCATAAGCAACGCTACGGGTTCATCTCGCCGACACGTGGCATTGTTATTGACATGATCAGTGTCGAAGCTGCCGGAGCAAGCGGTGTCGAGGCGCGCGCGCCAGTGATCACCGGGACCGGGGCGATCAAAGCTAAAGTGCCCGTTTTCACAGAAGGCGGCTGGCAGGACGTGCCGCTTTACGATCGTGAAACACTCACGCCTGAAACGGGTATCAAAGGTCCCGCCATTATCACCGAACCCACCGGCACCAACATGGTCGAGCCGGGCTGGTCTGCGCGTTTGGACGATTTGGGCAACCTCATTCTGGAGCGCTCAGAGAGTGCGAAACGCACAGAGGCCGCAGGCACCAAAGCCGACCCGGTCTTGCTGGAGGTGTTCAACAACCTCTTTATGTCCGTGGCCGATCAGATGGGTGCGACGCTGGCCAATACATCCTGGTCGGTCAATATCAAGGAGCGCCTGGATTTCTCCTGTGCGATCTTCGATGAGTTGGGCGATCTCGTGGCCAACGCACCACATGTGCCGGTGCACCTTGGCTCTATGTCGGACTCGATAAAAACTGTCATGCGCCTCAACCCGGATGTGAAACCTGGCGATGCTTACATGCTGAACTCGCCCTACAATGGCGGCACGCATTTGCCTGATGTCACAGTGGTCACACCCGTCTTTGTGGGCGACAAACCGGTCTTCTGGCTCGGCTCGCGAGGGCATCACGCCGATATTGGGGGACGCACACCCGGAAGCGCCCCGCCCGACAGCAGCCATATCGAAGAAGAAGGTGTTTTGATCGATAACGTTAAGCTGGTTGATGAAGGCACATTCCTCGACACTATGGCCGAAGAGATCCTCGCATCTGGTACGTACCCCTGTCGCAACGTGATGCAGAACATGGCCGATCTCAAGGCGCAGGTTGCCGCCAACGAAACCGGTCGGCAAGAGCTGCTAAAAGTGGTGGATAACTTTGGTATCGACGTTGTGACCGCGTATATGGGCCACGTGCAGGATAACGCCGAAGAAAGCGTGCGGCGCGTGGTTGACCGGCTCAAGGACGGGCAATTCACCTATCCGATGGACCATGGGGCTGTGATTGAGGTCAAGGTCAGTGTCAACCGTGATGCCCGAGAGGCCACGATTGATTTCACCGGAACATCGCCACAACATTCTGGCAATTACAACGCGCCCAAATCCATCTGCCGTGCGGTTGTCTTGTATGTCTTCCGCACCATGGTTGGTGCCGACATCCCACTGAACGAAGGGTGTCTGAAACCTCTGAACATCATCATCCCTGATGGCTCCATGCTCAATCCCGAGCGCCCTGCGGCAGTGATCTCGGGCAACACAGAAGTCAGCCAAGCCACCTGCAACGCGCTTTACGGCGCGCTGCGTGTCATTGCCGGAAGCCAGGCCACGATGAACAACTTTGTCTGGGGGAATGACGATTTTCAGAACTATGAAACCATCTGCGGCGGCACCGGCGCGGGACCAGGTTTTCAAGGCTGCGATGCGATCCAGGGCCATATGACCAACACTCGCATGACCGATCCCGAAATACTGGAAAAACGCTTCCCCGTGCGACTGGAGACTTTCACCATTCGCAACGGTTCAGGTGGTGCGGGCAAGTGGCGCGGCGGGCATGGCGTGATCCGCACATTGCGGTTTCTGGAACCTGTGACCATAACCACGCTTTCTAACCACCGCATTATCCCGCCTTTTGGTGGTGACGGCGGTGATCCAGGGAAGGTTGGCCGCAACTGGGCCGAACTCCCCGATGGCACGGTCCGCGATATGGCGGGCAATGATGAGATAGATCTGCCCGCAGGATCGGTCTTTGGTATGGAAACCCCTGGTGGCGGTGGGTGGGGCAAAGCCTGACACCGGATTCGTGATTTGCCTGGACGCGTGCGGCCGATACTGTGGGTCTATGCATCTTCGTGCCGGCGTTGTTCTGATACTGATCTGCCTGTGGCCACACAAGGCCAAGGCGCAATCCTGCGCCCATGCGCTTGTCCTGGGCCTGGATGTCTCGCTTTCGGTGGACGCGCAGGATTTCGCACTGCAACGCCAGGGGCTGGCGAATGCCCTTCTGGATCCGGCGGTCTCGGATGCGATGCTTCATATGCCCGGAGGTCATGTTGAAGTTGCGGTGTTCGAGTGGAGCGGGGAATTTGATCAGGTCATCCTGGTCAACTGGACTGTTGTCGACAGTCTCGCAACGCTTCTGGACATTGCACAAGCCCTGCGTGACCGTCCAGCCATGGATCGCACGGGTCGGACGGCCATCGGCGCAGCGATGCTTTTCGCGATCGAATTGATGAAACAGCGGGGTGGTTGTGCCCGCCACACCCTGGACATTTCCGGGGATGGTCCAAGCAATCAGGGCCCTGCACCTGAATTGATCCGAGACGAAATGAATCTTGCTGGTTTCATTGTCAATGCATTGGTGATTGAGAACAACTTCAACGATCCCGAGCCGTCTGCCTCGCCGCCGCTCGGTCCCTATTACCGCGACCGTGTGATCACTGGACCCGCCGCGTTCGCCGAGCTTATTTTTGGGTTTGAGAACTACGAGGATGCGATGCGCCGTAAGCTGTTGCGCGAACTGACTCCGACCGTTGCAGCAGACCGACCAGGTGACATTGACCAGTCTTTGTTGCGTCGTACAGGTCTGGACTAGATGCCAATCACCAAGTTTGCCAGCCAAACCCAAAGCGGGATGCTCAGGATCGCCACCGGCGTGCCAAGCCCCGTGGACGACCCGACATAGGCCGACGGGTTTGCCTCGGGCAGGGCGGCGCGCATGGTTGGCGGGCCAGAAATGTCAGAGCTGGATGCAGCCATCACTGCCAAAAGGATCACCCCGCCAGCGGAGAACCCGGTCAGATGATGCGCGACAAGACCCAGCCCGAAACCGATCAACCCATGTATCAGCGGAGCGGTCAGACCATAAAGCACGTAGGCGTGCGCCACCTTGCGCAGTTCTGATAGCCGCGACCACGCTTCCATGCCCATGATCAGCATGAGGATCGACAGAAGGCCCCGGAACAGAGGGTCATAGAAACTTTCGTAGACGGAGTCTGGCTTGGCAAAGATACCAAGGGCGAGACCTAGCAGAAGCGCCGAGATCGCTGGGCTGCGCAGCGTATCTACCAGAATACCGCGTACCAATTCGCTGTTCATGTTCAAACCAGGGCCGCCCGCGCCGCCGCCCATTGTGACCGTCCCACTTGCATTGGTGCCCTGTGCCGTTGCACGCTCAGCACTCATCCGACCAAGCACCACCGCCGTGACCAGCGCGGCGATGTCCATGAAGGGATAGAGCGCCCCGATAAAGCCTTCATACGCAATGCCATCCGCATCCAGCATCGCCATCGCTGCCGCAAGGGTGGATGCCGAAACCGCGCCGAACAGCCCGGCGGTTGCCATGCCGTCCATTTTCGAAACCCCGTTTAGCCGCGCCAGTGTCCTGGTTCCAAGAGCTACAATCGCGACGCCAGCAACCGCTGCGGCAACCGCCGGAACGGCGAGTGCGATGAGGTCGGCGTCACGAACTGACATGCCCGCCCCAAGACCGACCTTGAGCAAAAGCAGGATCACAATGAATTTGTAAACTGGTGGAGGTATTTCAAATTTGCTGCCCAAAGCGGCCAGCATCATGCCACCTATAAGAAAGGACAATGTTGGTTTCTGCAGCTGGCTGAGCACAGTTGTGCCGATGTCCATAATGATTTCCATGATCCGCCTCCAATGCGCGCTGATTGGCAGATAGGACAGTTCAAGAAGAATAAAAAATATATCTTTTATACAATTTCGTTCTATTTATTAGAACTATGAGCGATCTGAATTATCACCATCTGAGATATTTTCATGCTGTGGCCCATGATGGAAATCTGACCCGTACAGCTGAGCGGCTGAACCTCTCACAATCTGCCTTGTCTTCTCAGATCAAAGCACTGGAAGAGCGGTTTGGACAAAAGCTTTTTGACCGCGTCGGCCGCAGGCTGGAATTGACCGAGGTTGGCCGTATCGCGCTTGACCACGCCGACCGGATTTTTGGCACAGGGGCCGAACTTTTGGCGACCTTGAACCAGAGCAGAGAAACGCGCCCACCCTTGCGCGTCGGCGCTCTATCAACACTGTCCCGCAACTTTCAACTCGCCTTTCTCAGGCCCGTGCTCGGTCTGGACGAGGTGGACATCAAGCTGACCTCCGGCAACGCCGAACGGCTCTTGGACATGTTGAAGTCTCTTGCACTTGATGTGGTTCTCACCACACAGGTGCCAGCCCGCGACGCCCACACTGAATTTATTGCGCACCGTATCTCCGAACAGCCCGTCGGCTTGCATGGGGTGCCAGAGCGCTTGCAACATGGCAGCCTCAAATCACTGCTCAAGAACGAGCCGCTCATCGTGCCCAGTGACCCTGTCATCCGCTCCGGCTTTGATAGCCTTGTTGTGCGTCTGGGTGTTGAGCCGCGGGTTGTGGCCGATGTGGATGACATGGCCATGGTACGGCTTTTGGCGCGCGAGGGCGTCGGACTGGCTATTGCGCCCGCCGTGGTGTTGGCCGACGAAATCGCCTCAGGTCTGCTTCAAACCGCGCCATATGATCTGCGGATCAATGAAGCCTTCTTTGCTGTCACCATCCCTCGCAGTTTCCCGCATCCACTTTTGGCAGCGCTGCTAAAGCAGGATCAGTCGTAGCGCAGCTCTGTCGCCTTGCCGCGGAAGATCACGTAAGACAGCACCGTGTATCCCGCGATCATCGGAAGGACGAATACTGTCCCCACAAGAATGATAAACAGGCTCTCGGGCGCGCTGGCGGATTCGTACAGTGTCAACTGCTCGGGCACGACATAGGGGTAGAACGAATACGCCATCCCAAAGAAGCCAAGCGTGAAGAGCACGGTTGTCAACGTGAAGGGCAGCCAGGACAGACGATCCTGACTGTCCGGCAGATGCCGCAATGTCACCCAAAGCGCCAGCACCAATCCCGCCGCCATGATCGGCAAAGGAGCCAGAAGGAAAATCTCGGGCACCGAAAACCATTTATCGAAAATTCGGGGGCTGACGAAAGGCGACGCGAGCGATACGGCACCAAGTCCAAGGACAACGCCCCAAATACCGCCCCGTGCCCAACTGACGGCCTTTTTCTGCAATTCACCATCGGTCTTTAAAATAATCCAGGTGGCGCCGATAAACGAGTAGGCTACTGTCAGGAAGACTGCCGTGATTGTGGCGAAAACCAGCGTGAAGAGCGTGATCTCAAGGCCCATGATATAGACGCCCAGCATGAAGCCCTGCGACAAGGAAGACATCAAACTGCCAGCATAAAATGCCATATTCCACATCGGCTTGCGGTGGGCGGGGGCCTTGGCGCGAAACTCAAACGCAACACCGCGCAGGATGAGCCCGACCAGCATAATCGCGACCGGCAGGTAAAGAGCGGTCAGGATCATGCCGTGTGCTGCCGGAAAGGCCACCAAAAGAATACCGATGGCCAGAACCAGCCATGTTTCATTGGCGTCCCAGAAGGGACCGATTGACGCAATCATACGGTCTTTCTCGGCATCATCGGCAAAGGGGAAGAGAACCCCGACCCCAAGGTCATATCCGTCAAGACACACATAGATCAGGATCGACAGCCCCATCAGGGCGGCAAACACCAGGGGCAGCCATTGTGCCGGGTCTCCAAACATGTCCATCGCCGCTACTCCGCCGGAACCGGCGCCATGCCGGGTCGTTCGGGTCCCACGTGATCGCTGCCTGCACCAGCATTGCGTGCGATGTAGAACAGCACACCGATATAAGCGATCAGCAATGCGGCATAGACGGTGAGATAGACAAAGAGCGTTGACGCCACCATTGGCGCGGGCACGTCGGCCACAGCTTGCTCGGTTGTCATCACACCCGTCACCAGCCAGGGTTGCCGCCCGATTTCGGTGGTGTACCAGCCTGCAAGCGTCGCTACCCAGCCGCTGAATGCCATGGGCACCATCGCCCAGAGCATGGGTTTGGGCAGACCCTCAGGCCCGCGTCTTTTGTAGGCCATCATCGCCACGGCCGCCCAGCTCAGAAACAGCATGGCCATGCCTGTGCCCACCATGACGCGGAAGCTGTAGAACACGGGTGCCACGGGCGGATGCAAGATCGTGCCATCTTCAGCCACAAAATCATTCAGCCCAGGCACCACGCCATCTGCTTTGTGCGTCAGGATCAGCGAGGCGCCGTTGGGAATGCTGATCTCAAAGTTGTTTTCCCGCGCAGCTTCATCCGGCACCGCAAAGAGCAGCAGGGGCACATTGCCGCGCGTTTCCCAATTGCCCTCCATGGCGGCAACCTTGGCGGGTTGATGTTCCAGCGTATTGAGCCCGTGAAAATCCCCCATCAGGATTTGCACTGGTATCAAAAGCGCCCCCAAACCAAGACCCGTGACAAGCGATACACGCACATCATCCGCCTTGTCGTTCCGCAGCCAGCGATAGGCCCCTATGCCGGCCAAAAGGAACGCCACAGTCAAACCAGACGCCAGCAACATATGGGCCAGCCGATAGGGCATCGACGGATTGAAGATAATCGCAAACCAGTCCGTGGCATGTGCCACGCCTTCGCGCATCTCAAACCCTATGGGCGTGTGCATCCAGCTTGAAAGGACCAAAATCCAGAAGGCAGACATAGTCGTACCAAAGGCCACGAGGAAGGTTGCCGTCGTGTGCAACCAGCTTGGCACACGGCTAAAGCCAAACAGCATGATCCCCAGGAATACGGCCTCCAGAAAGAAGGCTGTCATCACCTCGTAGGCCAGCAAAGGCCCTGCGATATTTCCAACTGTTTCCATAAAACCTGGCCAGTTGGTGCCGAACTGAAAAGACATGGTGATGCCGCTCACGACGCCCAGCGCAAAACTGAGCGCAAAAACCTTGACCCAGAACCGATAGGCCTTGATCCAGCTTTCTTCGCCGGACCGGCCGTAGCGGAGTTTGAAATAGAACAGCACCCATCCTAAAGCGATGGTGATCGTTGGGAACAGGATGTGGAACGAAATATTCGCTCCGAATTGAATACGGGACAGAAGTAACGTGTCCATGACCTTTGCCTTTTCCGCCAGCCTAAATGCTTGGCCTTCGAAAGACATTTAGCCCTGTGTCGCAAAGTATCTGCTCCCTGCGACCACCGGGCGCACGGGGCTCTGATCAAGCAGACGCAAGTTTTAACAAGAAATTAAAGCGTTTCGCGCGCGAAACATTTGCCAGCGCGGCGTTTTGGCGCGTCAGTGGGATCTTGAACATCCTCCAAAACCCCAACGCCGCGTGCTGAAAGCTTTAGGCCGCAGCGAAACCTGTGTCGAGTGCGGTCAGCACCCTGTCAATTTCCGCCTCTGTGATGATCAATGGAGGAGACATCAACAGGTTGTTTCCCCCGATCCGTACCATAGCACCGGCTTCGTAGGTCGCTTGATGCACGCGTTTGATCGTATCCATGTCCATAGGCGTTTTGCTAGACTGATCGCTGACCAGTTCAATTCCTGTCATCAACCCATGCCCGCCGCGCACATCGCCGATGATGTCGTATTTTTCCATCAGTTTTTGCACGCCCTCAAAGAGTTGCGCACCTCTCGACGCAGCGTTTGTTTTGGTATCCAGTCGCAGTGTTTCCGACAGGCACGCGACGACGGCTGCTGCGCCTACGGGGTGGGCGGAGTAAGTATAGCCAGTCCAAATCGCACCATCTGACCCGGCGCTCTCAAACACATCAGCCACCTTGTCTCCGACGAGCACGCCTCCGACCGGAAAGTAGGCGCTCGTGATGCCTTTGGCAACGGTCATCATATCCGGTTTAACGCCCCAATGCCGAGCGCCAGTCCAGTCGCCTGTGCGCCCAAACCCGCAGATTACCTCATCTGAGATCAGCAAGATACCATAGCGGTCACAGATCTCACGCATATGCTTCATAAAGGACGCGTCCGGCACGATCACCCCACCCGCTCCCTGAATCGGCTCCATGATGAATGCGGCGATGGTGCTGGGGTCCTGAAACTCCACCTCATCCACAAAGGCCGCCGCGATCTTCTCGGCCAGTTTGACCGGGTCAGTTTCATCAAAGGGGTTCCGATACGTGTAAGGGCTGGGTAAGTGATAGCAGCCGGGGAGAAGCGGCTCGTAGGTGATCCGGAATCTGTTGTTGCCGTTCACAGACGCGCCGCCCCAATGGGTGCCGTGATAGCCTTTCTTCAGGCTTATGAACTTTGTGCGCGTATGCTCGCCCCGCAGGCGATGATACTGTCGCGCCATGCGCAAAGCGGTGTCTACGGCGTCGGACCCGCCCGAGGTGAAGAACACCCGCGTCATACCGTCTTCAGCAAAGAACTCCTGCACCGCATAAGAGGCCTCAATCGCTGGAGGGTTTGAGGTGCCAGCGAAGGCAGAGTAATACGGCAGTTCCCAAAGCTGATCGGAAATCGCCTGTTTGATCGCGTCATTGGAGTAGCCCAGATTGGTGCACCAGAGGCCGCCCACGGCATCCACGGTCCGATGCCCGTCGATATCGACGATCTCAACGCCCTCAGCTCCTTTGATGATCTTGGGTGCGTTTGATTGTTGCTCGCCGGGATGACCCATGGGGTGCCAGATGTGGCGCGCATTCATCTCGCGCAAAAAATTGTCATCTTTCATAACAGCCTCCGAGAGCAGAACGGGATTTGATCAAATCCTGACAGGGCGAAACGTGTCTGTCTACAAAGGAGTGAAAAGCGCGAGGCGGAAGCTTTCAAAATTCCCCATCTGATATCCGTTGTGGAAACTGGGATCACCCAAAACGAAAAACCCCGCCGAACGGCGGGGCTTCAGTCTACAACGCAGGTTGGCTTAGCCTTGGCGGGCTTTGAACCGGCGCTGGGTTTTGTTGATTACATAGACGCGGCCTTTGCGGCGCACGACGCGGCAATCGCGGTGACGGTTCTTCAGGGACCGCAGCGAATTCTTGACCTTCATCGGTCGTCTCCTTTGTCGTGGCGCGGGCTTGCGCCGGGGTTAACGGGTGTGTCGCCTAAGGCGACACAACAAATATGGTGGGCGATACAAGGATCGAACTTGTGACCCCTTCGATGTCAACGAAGTGCTCTACCGCTGAGCTAATCGCCCGTTCACGTCACCGCTTCACATGCCCCAAATAAAGAGGGGCGCGGGAAACCGCGCCGGTGAGCCGTGTCTATAAAAGGAGTCGAGGACTGGATCAAGGGCTTTTAGATTGCCAATTTCGCTCTATTATGGCGTGTAGGAGAAATGATGACCAACACTGCGTTTTCGCTGACACGTCCAAATCGTCGGACCACATCGGTGGTCTTTGCCTCGCCGCATAGCGGCCGGGGATATTCGTCGCATTTCCTGCGCCGCTCGATGTTGAACGAAAAAGCGATCCGAAGCTCGGAGGATGCGTTTGTCGATCAGCTCTTTGAGGTCGCTCCGCAGTTTGGGGCATCCCTGATTACTGCGACTGTGCCGCGTGCCTATGTTGATTTGAACCGCAGTATTGAAGAGCTTGACCCTGCGCTCATTGATGGCGTGCGCAAGGGCGGGCACAATCCGAGGGTGTCGTCAGGTTTGGGAGTTATCCCGCGCGTCGTAGCCAACGGGCAGGCGATTTACAGCGGGAAGATCACCCTGGCCGAGGCACAGCAGAGGCTTGAACGCTACTGGGCACCTTATCACGCCGCGCTTCGGACAGAACTGGACCAGGCGCACGAAGCATTTGGCGAGGCCATTTTGATTGATTGCCACTCCATGCCGCATGAGGCGATGGATTCTGTTGTGCGCACAGGGATCAAACGGCCAGAGATTGTATTGGGTGACAGGTTTGGTGCCGCGGCCAGTGAAGCCATTGTAGATCGTATTGAAGCGGCCTTTGTTCACGCCGGGTTCGCGGTCACGCGAAACACGCCTTTTGCCGGGGCGTTTATCACTCAGAACTACGGAAAACCGGCAAATGATAGGCATGCAATACAAATTGAAATCGATCGCGCGCTTTACATGAACGAAAAAACAATTCGCCCGAATGCGGAGTTTGCGACCTTTAAACGCCGCCTGCAGGCAATTATCGCGGATATTGCTCGGATCGGTCGACCCGAGGCACAGCCGCTGGCAGCCGAGTAAATCTAGCGTAACGACCGCCCCTTGAGAATCGCGTCTGGTCCAAACCGGGCGCGAATTTCGTCTGTCGCGCGTTCTGCTTCTCCACGCTGGCGGGCCTGGGGATCGAGCAGGTCGCCCGAGGTGTCCGCGGCGCTTTCTGGCCAAAGCTCTGAAATACCGACGCCGATAAGGCGGTAGGGCTGATCTGGCTCGACCTGATCGTAGAGTGCGCGTGCGGTCCGATAAATCGCATCGGCCAGCTGCGTGGGATCGCGAAGCGCCAGTCTCCGGGTCAGGAGTGAGTGATCGGCACGTTTGAGCTTCAGTGTCACAACGCGACCGGCCAGAGCACGGGCCTTAGCGCGGTCAGCCACATTCTCGGCCAGCCGCCAGATATGGCCATCAAGGATGTCGGTGTCCGTTGTATCTTCAGAAAAAGTGGTCTCATTCGAGATTGATTTGACAGGGGCATTGGCCGATACGCGGCGGTGGTCTTGCCCACGGGCCAGATGCCAGAGCCTGTCTCCCATCGCGCCAAAACGAGCGGTCAGATCCATCTGTTCCCAACGTAAAAGATCGCTGAAGTGGCGGATGCCGGCCTTTTCAAGTGATGCGCGGGTGGCCTGGCCCACTCCCCAGATCAAGGTAACAGGTTGGTCATGCAGAAATGCAGCCGTTTCGGCCTGACCAATGACGGAAAACCCGCGCGGCTTGTCGAGGTCTGAGGCAATCTTGGCCAGGAATTTATTGTGGCTGAGGCCAATAGAGCCGGTGAGGCCCAGGTCACTCTTCATGCGCTGAACCAGCCGGGCCAGCATAATGGCGGGCGGGGCGCCATGCAGGCGGGCCGTTCCGGTGAGATCGAGAAAGGCTTCATCAAGCGACAACGGCTCGATATCAGGTGTGAGCTCTTTCATCATCTCGCGGATTTGCTTTGAAACGTCCGCATAGACGGACATGCGTGGTTTGAGAACCACGGCATCCGGGCAAAGCTTCAGCGCCTGAAACATTGGCATGGCCGAGCGTACACCGCGAATACGGGCAACATAACAAGCGGTTGAAACCACGCCGCGCCGCCCACCACCAATGATGAGGGGTTTGGACTCCAACTCGGGGTTGTCGCGTTTCTCGACACTGGCATAGAAGGCGTCGCAGTCCATGTGCGCTATGGAGAGATCAAAGAGTTCCGGATGCGAGAGCACGCGAGGGCTCCGGCAAGCGGGGCAGCGCGTGCCAGTTTCAAAAGGATGCAGGCAATCTCGGCAGAAGGCAGGCATGGGACCTATCGGTTTGGCGATGCAGTGTAATGTACGACGGACCCTGCCCGAGCGAAAGTGCTTGGGGTTGATGCTGGAGTTTGAGTATTTGGAGAACAGTGAAAGACGGATTAGCCCGAGATGTCCCTCAGGATGTTTTGCGCGGCCTCTCGTGGGCTCTCGGCGGCCCAGATCGGGCGGCCTACGACGATATGATCAGCGCCGTCCGAAAGGGCCTGGGCCGGGGTGGCGACGCGTTTCTGGTCGCCCAGTGCGGTACCGATGGGGCGAACGCCGGGTGTGACGATGAGCTTGCCCTGCGCTTCTGGAAGTGCGCGGATGAGCGCGGCTTCCTGTGGCGAGGAGATGACACCGTCTGCACCAGCCTCAAACGCCCGCGCAGCGCGGCTGATGACCAGATCGGTTATGTCGCCTGAAGAGATCAGTGCGGCGTCGAGATCGGTGCGGTCAAGCGACGTCAGGATGGTCACGGCAAGAATTTTCATCTCCTTGCCACCGACTCCTTCGCGCGCGGCGCGCACCACATGTGGATCGCCATGGACAGTTAGAAAATCAAGGTCGAAATGAGCAAGGCCGCGCACGGCATTTTCGACCGTGGCGCCGATGTCGAAGAGTTTGAGGTCCATGAAAATACGTTTTCCATGATCCTGTTTCAGCTCATTGGCCAGGGCAAGCCCGCCGCCGGTGAGCATACCGAGCCCAATCTTGTAGAACGATACAGCATCGCCAAGCTGCTCCGTCAGCTGCAAACCCGCCAACGCATTGGGCAAGTCTATGGCCACAATCAAACGGTCGTCAGAGGGTAATGAGGGCGACATGGCGTAGGCTCCGGCTTGCATGAACTTTCGCTCTTTTTGCGGCCATGACCCTCGCGGTCAACCCACCTTCAGAATTTTACGCGGCCAAAGCTGGGGTTTGCACTGCACGCAGGACCTGCGAGTGCAGCGTCTTGGTTTGCGATTCGTGTTGGTCGCGGGCCTTTTGAACGAGGCTGCGCGCAACCAGTGCATAATCCGCGTGTAACGGGGCTTTGACATGCACCGGGTAGTTGTACACCCACAACGCGTCGCGAATGCGGACAGAGGCCTCAAAGCCTTCTATTTCTGGGTTGTAGCGGATTGTGTCGAATGCCAGGGCTTCGATGATCATGGGACTGCTCCTTGTCTTTCAGGTCTGAATACCTGTGGATAACTATGTGAGTAATTGGGTCCGCTTCGGCTCTATTGCAATATGACTCACGGTTTCGTGCTAGAGACTTGAATCAGCGCGATTTTGTCGTGATGTGGCGGCGTGGTCTTGAAGATAACAGACGCGTTACCCATCTTTGCTAATGAGGTTCCGGACCGGTGTATGCCTATTGCTGGGTGCGCCAGAGGTGGAACGCTTATGAGAAGGAGACCTGAGATGGACTTAAACAAGTTCACCGAGCGGTCACGCGGGTTCATTCAGGCCGCGCAGATGATCGCGATGCGGGAGAGCCACCAGAAACTGGCGCCCGAACATATTCTGAAAGCATTGATGGATGACCCCGAGGGGTTGGCGAGCAATTTGATCCGTCGCGCCGGTGGTCAGCCGCAGCGCGTTGTCGAGGCGCTTGACCTTTCACTGGGCAAAATCCCGAAAGTTACAGGCGACGCCGGCCAAGTCTATATGGATGGGCAGACAGCCAAGGTTCTGGATGAGGCCGACAAGGTGGCCAAAAAGGCGGGTGATAGTTTTGTTCCCGTTGAACGGCTTCTGACAGCGCTGGCCGTGGTCAAAAGCCCGGCGCGAGACGCGTTGGAGCAGGGCGGTGTCAGTGCACAAGAACTGAACGCGGCCATTAATGATGTGCGCAAGGGGCGCACGGCAGATACGGCCAGCGCTGAAGATACATATGAGGCGCTGGAAAAATACGCCACTGACCTGACCAAGTCCGCGGCGGATGGCAAGATTGACCCGATCATTGGCCGCGACGACGAAATTCGCCGCGCTATGCAGGTGCTCAGCCGCCGGACCAAGAACAATCCTGTTCTGATTGGGGAACCGGGTGTGGGTAAGACCGCGATTGCGGAGGGGCTCGCGCTGCGGATCGTCAATGGTGACGTGCCGGAAAGTTTGCAGAACAAGAAGCTCCTGGCGCTGGATATGGGCGCGCTGATTGCTGGTGCGAAATACCGTGGCGAGTTTGAAGAGCGTCTGAAGGCCGTGCTCAACGAGGTTACGGCGGCGGCGGGTGAGATTGTTCTTTTCATTGATGAGATGCATACGCTTGTCGGTGCTGGCAAGTCCGAAGGGGCTATGGACGCCGCCAACCTGATCAAACCTGCGCTGGCGCGAGGTGAATTGCACTGTATCGGGGCAACGACGCTTGATGAATATCGTAAGCATGTGGAGAAAGACGCAGCGCTTGCGCGGCGGTTCCAGCCTTTGGTGGTTGAGGAGCCGACCGTCGAAGATACGATTTCCATCCTAAGGGGCATCAAGGAAAAGTACGAGCTTCACCATGGTGTGCGGATCTCGGACAGTGCGCTGGTGTCTGCAGCGACGCTCAGCCATCGCTACATCACGGACCGGTTCCTGCCGGACAAGGCGATTGACCTTGTGGATGAGGCGGCATCGCGGCTTCGAATGGAAGTGGATTCCAAGCCTGAAGAGCTTGATGCGCTGGACCGCGAGATTTTGCAAAAGCAGATCGAGGCGGAAGCGCTGAAGAAAGAAGACGATGCCGCCAGCAAAGATCGTTTGGAAAAGCTGGAAAAAGAGCTGGCGGATATGCAGGAGCGCTCCTCGCAAATGACTGCACAATGGCAGGCAGAGCGTGACAAGCTTGCTAGTGCGCGAGATATCAAAGAACAGTTGGATCGCGCGCGGATCGAGCTGGAGCACGCCAAGCGTGAGGGGGATCTCGCCAAGGCTGGGGAGCTGTCCTATGGCGTCATTCCGGGGCTGGAAAAGCAGCTGTCCGAGGCCGAGCAAGCCGAGGAAACTGGTGTGATGGTCGAAGAGGCGGTGCGCCCGGAGCAGATTGCGCAGGTGGTCGAGCGTTGGACGGGAATTCCGACGGCCAAGATGCTGGAAGGCGAGCGTGAGAAGCTTCTTGGCATGGAAGACAAGCTGCATGGCCGTGTGATTGGTCAGGATACTGCTGTGAAGGCGGTGGCGAATGCCGTTCGCCGTGCAAGAGCGGGCCTCAATGACGAGAACCGGCCGCTTGGATCGTTCCTGTTTCTCGGGCCAACCGGCGTAGGTAAGACTGAGTTGACCAAAGCCGTCGCGGAGTTTCTCTTTGACGATGACAGCGCCATGGTGCGGATCGACATGAGTGAGTTCATGGAGAAGCATTCGGTCGCTCGGTTGATTGGGGCACCTCCGGGCTATGTCGGCTATGACGAAGGCGGTGTTCTGACCGAAGCTGTGCGGCGCAGACCCTATCAGGTGGTGTTATTCGATGAGGTTGAAAAGGCGCATCCGGAAGTCTTCAACGTGCTGTTGCAGGTGCTTGATGACGGGGTGCTGACCGATGGACAGGGCCGGACAGTCGACTTCAAGCAGACGCTGATTATTCTGACATCGAACCTTGGGTCTCAGGCGCTCAGCCAGTTGCCCGAAGGGGCGGATGCCTCCGACGCGCGGCGTGATGTGATGGATGCGGTGCGGTCGCATTTCAGGCCGGAATTCCTCAATCGGCTGGATGAAATAGTAGTCTTTGACCGGCTCAACCGCGACCAGATGGATGGCATCGTGGACATTCAGCTGAGCCGGTTGTTGAAACGGCTGGCCAGCCGGAAGATCACGCTAGAGCTTGATGCGGAGGCCAAGACATGGTTGGCCGATGAAGGTTATGATCCTGTCTATGGCGCAAGACCCTTGAAGCGCGTCATACAAAAGGCGCTACAGAATCCGCTGGCCGAGGCGCTTCTGGCGGGAGATATACTTGATGGCAGCACCGTGCCGGTGAGCGCAGGCCCCGAAGGGTTGATCATTGGCGACAGGGTTGGGTCGACCAACCGCGAACGGCCTGACGACGCTGTCGTACACTGACACATAGACCCCCGCCTTCGACATTGGCGGGGGTTTCGTTCGCGCCAGCGACGCGTGGGGTATTTGCGACAAGAGAGAAGCTTGGGGTTTGGAAACAATAGGATGATATTGTTTCTGGATCAGCGACAGTTTTTGTGATTCAACACGAGTGTTGCACCGGTTTGCTGCGCAAGCCTATAGTGCTCAAAAGGCAGTTGGGCCTGGGAATTTACCGGGCATTTGAACGTAGCTTCTATAAGACCGGGTCATGGCAGAGCAGGACACCGAGACATCAGACGCACCAGAGTTGCCGCTCTGGTTCGATGAAATCCGTCCAGGCGGCGACGCGGAAGGCTTCCTTGAACGGCGTCTGCGCCATTCGCTGTTGTTCGTACAAAGGCCAGTGAAGCGTTTGCTGGTGACATTCGATAACCTTTCGAATGTGAGCGATCGCTCGCCAGGCCGCGAGCCCTGGGCCTTTAAATTTGCCAAGGACATCAACATTTCGCATCTGGGCGTGATGGCGCATGTCGCAGATTGGTATCGCGACTCGGATTTGATCGAACGTTTCCAGAAACTGGCCGATGAGGGATTTTTCGAGGGTTATGACCGGGTCATTTTTGCAGGTGTGTCCATGGGCGGATACGCCGCTATCGCGTTTGGCTCACTGGTGCCCGGTGCGCATGTGATTTCGGTCAACCCGCAGAGCACGCTCGATACTGATCTTGTTCCATGGGAAACGCGGTATGAGGGTGGCCGGCGGCAGGACTGGACGCTGCCTTTGTCGGACGCGTCGAAACTTACCGCCAAGCTGGAGCGGGTTAACATCTTTTATGACCCGTATCATGAGTTGGACAAACAGCACGTGAGCCGGTTTGAAGGTGACAATATTCGTGTCTTTAATTGCCGTCATTCAAACCACAAGACAGCAGTGTTCCTGCGCAAGATCAACGCACTGAAACCGGTGATGAACGCTGTGATTTTTGATGAGCTTAATGACGTAGAGTTTTATCGACTGTACAGGGGGCGAAGAGATCTAAAATGGTATCGTGGGGCTGTCGCTGGGTATTTCAGTGAAAAGGGTCGCGACGAGACGGCGGATCAATTTACGAAAGTATTTCGCAAGCGTCTGCGCGCCTTGGCGCGTCGTGAAGAGCGGGCTGCGAGAGCGGCGCAGGATGGGCTGGAGGTCAAAGAAGACACACCCCAGCCAGCGCCAAATCCAGACTTCAAAATCGTTTCTGTCGCAAAAAAGCTCGCACCGCGCAAGAATGAGCGCTGTGGCATCGTAACGACGATGAAGAATGAAGGCCCTTTTATGCTCGAATGGGTTGCCTATCATAGGGCTCTGGGATTCACGGATTTTCTTGTTTTCACAAACGATTGCGATGATGGCACTGACAGGATCGGCATGCGTCTGGAAGAGCTCGGTTTGGCAAAGCACATCGACAACAAATTCAAGAAGGGTTCCAGCCCACAGCGGTCTGCATTGCGCCGCACCTTGAAGGAAGATTTTTACACCGAGTGCGACTGGGTGATGTGCGCAGATTGCGATGAGTTTCTGAACATTCGCGTCGGTGATCGGCGCTTGCCGGATCTGTTCGAGGCAACAGGGACGGCAGACGCGATTTCCTTTTGCTGGAAGATTTTCGGTTGTGGCGACAAAGTCAGCTACGAGGAAAACCTGGTCACCGAGCAGTTCATCTGGAGCGCACCGGAAGACTATCGCGACAAGTACCGGGCGTTGGGGTTAAAATCCATGTTTCGGCCCGGTCGAGGTGCCAACCGTTTCGGAGTACACCGTCCGAAGTTCGATAAAGGGCGCCCTGAAGGTTTCGTTTGGAAAGACGCCGGTGGGCAATTGATGCCGGAGGCTTATTTCCAAACAGGTTGGTCGGCTTGGGGTGGGTTTCGACACGACTTTGCCAGATTGCATCATTACTCGGTCCGGTCGATCGACAGTTTCTTGGTAAAGCGCGACCGTGGGCGGACCAACCATGTTGATCGGGATCAAGGCGTTGCATATTGGGCGGATATGAACCTCAATATGGAAGAAGATCGGTCGCTATTGCCGACGGTGGATCGCACACGAGAAGAGTTCGAGAAACTGTTGAAAGACCCTCAACTGTTGCGGCTGCATGCTGAAGCATGTGCGTGGCATCGCGCCAAGATTGCCGCGTTGAAATCCAATAGAGATTGGGCTGATTTTCATAAGCTGCTGCAGAAAATCAATCCACCCGGGCAGAATCCAGAAGATAGCGTAGACTTAGTCAAAGAGCAGTTGACCGGATGACGGTGCCTTATGTCATTTTGCATGGTGGGTTCCACAAGACAGCGACCAGTCACATTCAATCGACACTGGGCCGGAATGCGGGATACCTTGAACGCAATGGTGTCCTGTACGTTCATCATCGTGACACGCGAAAAGAGCTGACTGTGCCGTGTCAGCTCTACGTGTACGAAAAACAGGGTCTGAACTACCGTACCAAGTACAGCGAAAAGGAATTGGCCGAAAAGACAGCTGCTTTTTTCGGCGGTCTTTTGACGAAGAAGCACAAGATCAAACGGATTGTTTTTTCAGACGAGAATTTGGCCGGACATTGCGGACATTGTGTGAAACGTGGGCTGCTTTACCTGTGGCGAGACCAATTGATCGCAACATTCGCGTCTCAATTTCCGTGGCCCGTGCGCGAGGTGCACCTAGGGGTGCGCAACTATGCGGATTTTTTTGCGTCTGCTTATGTGGAGTATCTGCGGTCTGTCACAAGTGCAAACTTCATAAATGAAACCGTCATGCGCACCCGTGTAATGGAACACATGCCAAACTGGATGAAAGTGCTCAGAGTCATCAAGAAGTGTTTTCCTGAGGCGCAGATTCATGTTTGGCGGTTCGAGGATTTTCAGGGCATCGACAGTCGGATATTAGCCAATTTGTGCGGCCCTGAGGTAGATATTGGGAAATTTAAGCAACCCAAAAACAAGAATAAGCGCCCAACCGCAAGTGGCCGCGCGGTCGAAGAGTTGATTGCCATGATTTACCGGGACGGGGCCGAGTCGGCCTTAGCGAACCGGGTCGCTTTGCAGGAAAAATATCCTCGGGGAGCAGAGTTTGGTGGATATGATCCATGGACGGCTTCTGAGCGGGCACATTTGTCACGAATGTATGACAGAGATATTGCGGAAATTAGAACAAACCCGGACTTCAGCCTTGTTGAGGTCGAACATGCATGAGCCGCTGAGTTGACCAAGAAGACGGAACAGTAAATGAGCCGCGAATACGAAATCGGTATGTTGTGGGTAGAAGGCGCACTCAGCTACGTTGAGGTTCTTTGTGCGCAATCGTTTTTAGACGCAGGCCACCACGTTAAACTTTATCACTACAAGGACATTCAGAATGTGCCCGATGGCATCGAATTGGTGCATGGGAACTCTGTTCTGAAAATTGACAATTTCCTAGAGCATGGTCGGACGGGTAGTCTCGCCCTTTTTTCGGACGTGTTCCGTTATCATCTGCTGCGTCAGAATGACCGAATGATCTGGGCTGATCTTGATGCCTACTGTGTGAAACCTTTCGAAAGTGAAACCGGGCATTTCTTTGGGTGGGAGTCTGAACACCTTATAAATGGTGGTGTTTTGGGATTGCCAAACGACAGCAATGCCTTGGGGCAGCTGTTGGAGATGACCGAGGATGAATATGATATCCCTGAGTGGTACTCCAAAGAGAAGAAACAAGAACTACAGAGTCTTAAGGAAAATGGTGCGCCAGTGCATGTAAGTGAACTGCCTTGGGGTGTGTGGGGGCCTCAGGCCGTGACGCATTATTTGAAAAAGACAGGTGAAGCCAAATACGCCTTTCCAATTTCAGCTCTTTATCCTGTAAGCTTTCGCGATCGGCGCGCATTGTTGCGCACGCGCGCCCGTGAAAACGTGAGTGACTTGATTAAGCCAGAGACTTTTTCGGTTCACTTCTATGGAAGACGTGTGCGTGAGAAACTGGCGGCCATAGGCGGGATGCCGGAACCAGGCAGTTGGCTTGCGGAAACACTCATCAAACACAAGATTGATTGCGAGGCCGCCCCAGTCATGTCACGAGAAGAAAAAGAAGCTTTGAAGGCTGCCGATGCTGCAGGCAAATCCATGTCCGCCGCGCGCGTCCCCACAGGTAAAGGTGGTGAAAACCTCACCGATCTGGCAGACCGGTATGGATCAGACAAGGGCTCAACTAAGCATCGCTACACCGAGTTGTATCATATGCTGTTCCACCCTTATCGCGACCGCGAGATTGTCTTTCTTGAAATGGGATTGCTGATCGGTGGGCCGGAGCATGGCAAAAGCGCGGATCGGGTGACAACGGATTTGCCCTCGATCCGCATGTGGTTGGAGTATTTCCCCAAAGCAGACATCCACGGCTTAGATGTCTCTGACTTTTCGTGGTTCGAGCATGAGCGTTTTGAGTTTCATCGCTGCGATATGGATGAACGCCAGCAGATTGCTGATGCGATTGAAGAGATTACACCGGCCCCGACGATTGTTATTGATGATGCCAGTCATGCGAGCCATCACCAGCAAAATGCATTTCTGGAAATTTTTCCACGGCTGTCGTCCGGTGGCCTCTATGTGATTGAAGATTTGCGCTGGCAACCAGAGACCTACGAGAAGCCAGGGATCACAAAAACAGCCGCACTGTTCCGGAGCTGGTTGGATGAACGAGAGTTTAAGCATTCAGACTCTGCTATCGCGGCCGAGTTCAACGCGCTGTCAGAAGACATTTCAGGATGCATCGTCGAGCCGGTCCGGTATCAGAAGAAGCGTAAGGATCAGGTGGTTGTGATCCATAAGAAATAGTGCCCACAAGTTTCGTTCAACCAGTGCGTTCCGCCCCGTTAGAACCTGCACCCATAGTCTTGGAAACCGCACGCAGCTTGTCAGAGGCTATTTCCCAACTGTCTTTCGTCTTGTGACGCCCGACATCTGTGGCATAACGGAATTGTGCATGCCCTTAAACGTCGGAAGGTCTAATGACATACGCATTCAATGCGCTGGCGATGCTGGCTATCGTTTTTGTGCTGGTTATCGGAGCTGTTCTGGCGACGGCCGTACTTTTCTACATAATTGATAAGACCCAAACCGGAGATGCCATTCGGCGGAACTATCCGGTGATTGGACGATTTCGGGGATTGTTCACCTCGTTGGGTGAATTTTTTCGTCAGTACTTTTTCGCCATGGATCGTGAAGAGATGCCGTTCAACCGCGCGCAGCGGGATTGGGTGGCGCATTCGGCGCAGGGTAAGGGAAATACAGTTGCATTTGGCTCCACCCGCAATCTGAATGTGGCAGGGACGCCTATTTTTGTCCCTGCGTCTTTCCCGCCTTTGGACGATCAATTCGCGACGACTGAACCGATGGAGATCGGACCGCATGCGGCACTTCCCTTTAAGGCCAAGTCGATCTTCAACATCTCAGGCATGAGCTTTGGCGCAATTTCGCGTCCCGCCGTTGAGGCGCTCAGTAGGGGTGCTGCTGAGGCTGGTGTGTGGCTGAACACAGGGGAGGGTGGGCTCAGCCCGTTTCACCTGGAGGGCAGTTGCGATATTGTCTATCAGATCGGTACAGCAAAATATGGCGTGCGCACCGAGGATGGGGCGCTGAGCGATGAGAAACTGCGTGAGGTCGCTGCGCATCCTCAGGTCAAAATGTTCGAATTGAAGCTTGCGCAGGGCGCCAAACCCGGCAAGGGCGGTATTCTGCCAGGCGAGAAGGTCAATTCCGAGATCGCCAAAATTCGAGGGATAGCCGAAGGACAGGATAGTATTTCGCCAAACCGCCACCGTGAAGTGAATGACTTTGGCGAGCTGCTTGATTTCCTGAGTCACATCCGTGACGTCACGGGGCGACCTGTGGGTTTCAAAACGGTGGTCGGGTCAAGCGAAGCTTGGGATGGACTTTTTCAGCTGATCGCCGAACGCGGCGAGGAAAGCGCGCCGGATTTCATCACCATTGATGGCGGTGAGGGTGGCACCGGGGCGGCGCCAATGCCGTTGATGGATCTGGTCGGACTGCCCATTCGAGAGGCGCTGCCTCGAATGGTGGACTTGCGTGACAGGCATGGGCTGAAAGACCGCATTCGTATTATCGCGGCAGGCAAGCTGGTAAATCCCGGCGATGTAGCTTGGGCGATTTGCGCTGGTGCGGATTTCGTAACCTCCGCGCGGGGCTTTATGTTTAGCCTCGGCTGCATTCAGGCACTGAAGTGCAATCGCAATACATGCCCGACGGGTATAACCACGCACGACCCGCATTTGCAGGCGGGACTGGTTGTCGAAGATAAGTACAAGAAAGTCGCCAACTATGCGAAGCAAGTCATCAAAGAGGTCGAGACCATTGCCCATTCCGTCGGTGTGGCTGAACCACGTCTGATGCGACGGCGGCATGTGCGGATCGTTCAGGCGGATGGTACGTCCGTACCGATGAACAAATTCCGGCCGAGTTTCGATGCTGCGCATCATCCATGACTAATGTCATTTGCAAGGCAGTTCTCTTTGACTGCGATGGTGTTCTTGTGGAAAGCGAACGCGTCTGTGCGCGGCTCTTTTGGCAGGATATGCGGGCACGTGGATTAGATATCTCAAAGGAAGAGGCGGCCGAGATATATGGCGCTGGTCCGATGGAGTTGGTGGCAGAAGGCGCAATCAAACGCGGGGCTGACCTTCCAGCGGATTGGGTACAACGGTTTTATCAAACAATGTTTGCCGCGCTGAAGACGCAAACTGAGGAGGTGTCTGGGGTCAAGGCTTTGGTAGAGGCACTTGCGACTGCTGGTATCAAGATTGCGGTTGGATCTAATGGCCCTGTGGCCAAGATGGAAATCACGCTGGGCAAGGTTGGGCTGAAGGATTTGCTTCAGCCTCATATCTATTCCGCCCGCGATTTGGCCAATCCCAAACCCGCGCCGGATATATATCGTCATGCGGCTGCACAGCTTGGTGTCGCACCGCAAGACTGTGTTGTGGTGGAGGACAGCGCATCGGGCGCCCGCGCGGCCAAAGCGGCGGGTATGCGGTGTGTCGGATTTGCACTGGTGGCTGATCCTGCGAAGCTCACTCCGATTTGCGATGTGGTGGTCAGGGATATGACAGACGTCGGGGCGTATCTGGGCCTCTGAGCCGATTGTTACAGGAACCGAACTCATTGTGAGTGAGCTTGTTTTGTGCTGACAAAGACCGACCTGTTACAGCAGACATACCGTAACCGAATTTGCCGGAGGCTCATGTATGGCCAATCGTTGGAAGAACACTCTGACAGACCGTGATGTGACGGACGACGGCGTTTATCTCAATCGCCGCCACATCATTGCAGGCGCGGCGGCGGGGTTAGGGCTGTCGGGTATTGGTCAAAGCGCAAGCGCTGAAGACCTGGAACCAACGTCTTGGGATGATATCACCAGCTATTGCAACTATTATGAGTTCGGCACGCGCAAGGATGATCCATCGAAATATGCGCATATGCTGACAACCGAGCCATGGTCGGTGAAGATCGACGGGATGGTGGACAAGCCGGGCGACTATGCGTTCGAGGACATCATGTCCAAAATGACGGTCGAAGAACGCATCTACCGCTTCCGCTGCGTCGAAGCTTGGTCGATGGTTGTTCCTTGGAACGGATTTGAACTTGCAGATCTTCTGGAATTGGCAGGTGTTCAATCTGACGCCAAGTATGCGGCGTTTGAGACGGTCAACCGCCCCGAGGAAATGCCCGGGATGCGCTACCCGGTGTTAGATTGGCCCTATGTTGAAGGCTTGCGCATGGACGAGGCGATGCATCCACTCACGATCATGGCAACCGGTATCTATGGAAAAGACATACCTAATCAGAATGGCGCGCCGCTGCGGCTGGTCGTACCGTGGAAATACGGGTTCAAGTCGATCAAGTCGATTGTGCGTATTACGCTGACCGACACCCAACCGCCGACAAGCTGGAACAAGGCTGGCCCCCGCGAATACGGATTCTACAGCAATGTGAATCCCGAGGTGGATCATCCACGCTGGAGTCAGGCAAGCGAGCGCGTGCTTGGCACCGGTTTGTTTGCACGCCGTCAGGATACTTTGATGTTCAATGGCTATGCCGAAGAGGTGGCATCACTCTATGAAGGCATGGACCTGACCAAGTTCTACTAATGACGCTGAGCGATCTCATCAACACCGGGCTGCGGCGCATTCCGCCGTGGACAATCTACCTGGCAAGTTTTGCGTATGCGGGGTGGCTG
The DNA here is from genome assembly GCF_032842945.2 of Roseovarius sp. W115. Taxonomy (NCBI): domain Bacteria; kingdom Pseudomonadati; phylum Pseudomonadota; class Alphaproteobacteria; order Rhodobacterales; family Roseobacteraceae; genus Roseovarius; species Roseovarius rhodophyticola. The sequence continues at coordinate 1,182,953 of NZ_CP146606.1, read as the reverse complement.
TTGTGGCTGGGGATCGACAATCGCGTTGGGGCTGATCCGGTTAAGGCTCTGGAACACCAGCTTGGTGAGGTGGCGCTTTATCTTCTGGTCTTAGGTCTGGCCGTATCGCCCTTGCGGCGGACTCTCGGGATAAACCTTCTGAAATTCCGACGAGCCATCGGGCTGGCATGTTTCTTCTTTGTGGCCTGTCATCTTTTGGTTTGGGCTGTGTTGGATGTGCAGCGTCTCGATCGGGTTTGGGCCGATATTGTGAAGCGGCCCTATATCACTGTGGGCATGGCGGCGTTTGTTCTGCTGCTTCCGTTGGCAATGACCTCAAACAATGTGTCTGTGCGCAAAATGGGAGCGGCGGCCTGGGGCAAGTTGCATAAGTTGATATACCCAGCGGCCATTTTGGGGGCGGTGCACTACGTGATGCTCGTCAAAGGTTGGCAAGTCAGGCCACTGGTTTTC